>NZ_FOXV01000044.1 GCF_900115815.1 Roseivivax halotolerans
AACATCGGCACGATCGGTCACGTTGACCACGGCAAGACCACGCTGACGGCTGCGATCACGAAGTATTTCGGCGACTTCCGCGCCTATGACCAGATCGACGGCGCGCCCGAAGAGAAGGCCCGCGGGATCACGATCTCGACGGCGCACGTGGAATACGAGACCGACGCGCGCCACTATGCTCACGTCGACTGCCCCGGCCACGCCGACTACGTGAAGAACATGATCACGGGTGCCGCTCAGATGGACGGCGCGATCCTGGTGGTGAACGCCGCCGACGGCCCGATGCCGCAGACGCGCGAGCACATCCTGCTCGGCCGCCAGGTCGGTATCCCGGCGATGGTCGTGTTCCTCAACAAGGTCGACCAGGTGGATGACGAGGAGCTGCTCGAGCTCGTCGAGATGGAAGTCCGCGAGCTTCTGTCCGCCTACGACTTCCCGGGCGACGACATTCCGATCGTCGCGGGCTCGGCTCTGGCGGCGATGGAAGGCCGTGATCCCGAGATCGGCGAGAACAAGATCCGCGAGCTGATGGCCGCTGTGGACGAGTACATCCCGCAGCCCGCACGCGCTGTCGACCAGCCGTTCCTGATGCCGATCGAGGACGTGTTCTCGATTTCCGGCCGCGGCACCGTGGTCACCGGCCGTGTCGAGCGCGGCGTCATCAACGTGGGCGACGAGCTCGAGATCGTCGGCATCAAGGACACGCAGAAGACGACCTGCACGGGTGTCGAGATGTTCCGCAAGCTGCTCGATCGCGGCGAGGCGGGCGACAATATCGGCGCGCTTCTGCGCGGCATCGACCGTGACGCGGTCGAGCGCGGCCAGGTGCTCTGCAAGCCGAAATCGGTTCAGCCGCACACCAAGTTCGAAGCCGAGGTCTACATCCTGACCAAGGAAGAGGGCGGCCGCCACACGCCGTTCTTCGCGAACTACCGCCCGCAGTTCTACTTCCGGACGACGGACGTGACCGGCACCGTGACGCTGCCCGAGGGCACCGAGATGGTCATGCCCGGCGACAACCTGAAGTTCGCCGTCGAGCTGATCGCGCCGATCGCGATGGAAGACGGCCTGCGCTTCGCCATCCGCGAAGGCGGCCGCACCGTCGGCTCCGGCGTCGTCTCGAAGATCGTCGAGTAATCGCGCC
>NZ_FOXV01000042.1 GCF_900115815.1 Roseivivax halotolerans
ACTGGCAGAGAAATGATATCAACCAACCCGATCAGCAGGTGCAACGAGTAGCTTAAATTACGCCAGATCCTGTCCAACGATCGGGGAGTAGCTCAGATCGAGAGCGGATTTTGGAATTCTCAACATATTGACTTGCGATCACACGGGCGCGATGCTGAAAAAGGAACGTCGACATGTTCGACTTCGCTTCCTCGCCCCTCATTCCGCTCGCATCGTTCATGCACACGCACAGCATGCCGCTTCAGAACGCTTCACTGCTTCTGGGTGGAGCACCGCGTCTTCGAGAAACGCAAAGGCTCATCGAAGAACTCTCCGACGCGCCTCGAATGACGCGGCGGCTGAGGCGCTCGATCGACCGGCTCTACGAACTGCTCACCCTGGAGCACGTTCACGAGCCGGAACGTTCCGAAGCGGCTTTCTTCGCGCTAATCGACCCCGAATGGCCGATGATCGAAGAGATCTGTCTTCTGTCAGACGGTCTCTTGGAAGCCCTCACTACACACGATGCGGAAAACGCTCAGGCGATGGGCAAGACAGCCATCCAATGAGCGTACGCCGTCCGTCCAAAGCGATGGGCGGCGTCTTGTCAGATCGCACCTCCCGTGCGGTCCAGTATCTCGGAAAACAAACATGAACATCGAGACACTCACTGTCGAATATATCCGCACCGGTCGGCTCTTGGCCGATGTGGTCCTGCCCGATGACGCTCTGGCCGAACGGCTTCCCGAGAATGTGCTGTCATGCATCGAGAAGCTTCACGCCCGGACATGTCTTCCTCGAGACGCCGAAGCTGTTGCCGAGCCCCTTCGGAACGCCATCGAAGCGGAGCGTGTGGCGGTTCAAATGCGACTGGACGCGTTGAAAGAACTCGGCCGGATACATGACACGGCCGACCGAAGGCTCGTCGTACTCAGGATGACGAACGAAATGTGTGGGCGCTTCGAGGCCGCTACGCACGAGTTGCTCGCCCATACATCGCACAGCTGACATGCGCGGATGGGCTGATGCTCCTGCCTGCCAAATACCGCGGATCAAACCGAAATTTCCGGAAAAAATAATCGGTCAGATTTCCCGACCTCATAAACATGAGGTCTGTGAGAACGGCGGTGGAAAAGTCGGCCACGGGAGCGGCGGGATGAGCCTGCTGCGGGCGGCGTAAAAGTCGGCCACCTTTGCCCTTTCTGGTGAC
>NZ_FOXV01000043.1 GCF_900115815.1 Roseivivax halotolerans
CCCGTGACCGTCCTTTCCGGCTTTCTCGGTGCAGGGAAGACCACGCTCCTGAATCGTGTCCTGAACAACCGCGACGGGCGGCGCGTTGCCGTCATCGTGAACGACATGTCGGAGGTGAACATCGACGCGGATCTCGTGCGCGACGGCGGCGCCAATCTCAGCCATACCGACGAGACGCTGGTCGAGATGAGCAATGGCTGCATCTGCTGCACGCTGCGCGACGATCTTCTGGACGAGGTGCGCCGCCTCGCGGGCGAGGGTCGGTTCGACTACCTGCTCATCGAGTCGACGGGCATCTCGGAGCCCTTGCCTGTCGCCGCGACCTTCGATTTCCGGGACGAACATGGCGACAGCCTCTCGGATGTCGCGAAGCTCGACACGATGGTGACCGTAGTCGATGCGGTGAACCTCTTGAACGATTATTCGAGCCACGACTTCCTGCGGGATCGCGGCGAGACGATGGGAGAGGCGGACGAACGGACGCTCGTGCATCTTCTGACCGACCAGATCGAGTTCGCCGACGTCGTTGTCCTGAACAAGATCAGAGATGCCGGCCCCGAGCGGACGGATGCCGCGCGCAAGATCATCCGCAGTCTCAACGCCGATGCGCGCATTATCGAGACAAACCACTCCGATGTGCCGGCGGATGCGATCCTCGATACGGGCCTTTTCGATTTCGAGAAGGCGCATGAACATCCGATGTGGGCGAAGGAGCTTTACGGCTTTGCCGACCATGTGCCCGAGACGGAGGAATATGGTGTCGCCTCCTTCGTATACCGGGCGCGGCGGCCCTTCGTGCCGGAGCGGATCATGGCCGTTCTCAATGCCGAAATGCCCGGCGTCATCCGCGCCAAGGGACATTTCTGGATCGCCACCCGTCCCGACTGGGTGGCCGAGTTCTCGCTGGCCGGTGCATTGTCGAGCGTCACGCCGCTGGGCACCTGGTGGGCGTCCGTGCCGAAAGAGCGCTGGCCCACCCATGACAGCGCGCGGAGCTATCTCGCGGCGCACTGGATCGAGCCGTGGGGCGACCGGCGGCAAGAGATCGTTTTCATCGGGTCCGGGATCGATTGGCCGACCCTGAAAGCGCGGCTCGACGCGGCGCTGGTCCCCGAGGCGCAGGCGACAGGCCCCGAGGCGCTGCCCGACTT
>NZ_FOXV01000041.1 GCF_900115815.1 Roseivivax halotolerans
CTGGAGTGCCCCCACTGAAGTGGTCCACGAACTGGGATAGTTTTATCCCGATGTCAGGAGGACCAGAGAGATGGCTGGAAAGCGAGACAAGCCCGAAGAGATCGTGCTGAAGCTGCGGCAGGTTGAAGTTCTGCAAGGACAAGGAAGCTCGATTGCCGATGCTGTTCGCCAGATCGGCGTGACGCAGCAGACTTACTATCGATGGCGCAAGGAATACGGTGGCATGAGCCGAGACCAGCTCAAACGGCTGAAGCAGCTCGAGAATGAGAATGCCCGGCTCAGGCGCGCGGTTTCAGATCTGACGTTGGACAAGATGATCCTGACCGAGGCCGCCCGGGGAAACTACTGAGCCCCGCCCGCCGTCGTCGATGTATCGACCATGTGCGGCAGACCCTTGGCGTATCTGAGCGCCGGGCCTGTCGCACATTGGGACAGCATCGCTCGACGCAGCGCAAGGTGCCCATAGGTCTGCCGGATGAAGACCGGCTGACCGATGACATCATCGCGCTGACGCGAGAGTTTGGGCGTTACGGGTATCGCATGATCACGGGCATGCTGAACAACAGCGGCTGGCATGTGAACCACAAGCGCGTTGAACGGATCTGGCGGCGGGAGGGGCTGAAAGTCCCGCTAAAACAACCCAAGAAGGGTCGGCTCTGGCTGAATGACGGCTCGTGCATCCGGCTCAGGCCGGAACGCCCGAACCATGTCTGGTCCTATGACTTCGTGCAGGACCGGACCCACGACGGGCGGGTCTATCGCACCCTCAACATCATCGACGAATTTACCAAGGAGGCGCTGGCGATCCGTGTCAAACGCAAGCTCAATTCTGTCGATGTGGTCGATGCTTTGACCGACCTGTTCATCCTGCGCGGTTCGCCAGAATACATACGGTCCGACAATGGCGCGGAATTTATTGCCAAGAAGGTGCGGGCATGGATTGGAGCCGTGGGCGCGAAAACCGCGTTCATTGCTCCTGGTTCACCTTGGGAGAACGGCTATTGCGAGAGCTTCAACGCCCGGTTCAGGGACGAGTTGCTAAACGGCGAGGTCTTCTACTCGCTACGCGAGGCCCAGATCCTGATCGAAAGATGGCGTCGCCATTACAACACAGTCAGGCCGCACAGCGCTCTGGGATACCGTCCACCAGCGCCAGAGAGCATCGTGCCGATAGACCAGAGGCCGACCATGCACTAACAAACTAACTGGACCACTCGGTGGGGGCAGACCA
>NZ_FOXV01000040.1 GCF_900115815.1 Roseivivax halotolerans
GTGACGAGGAGAACGGACGATGCGCAAATCACGCTTTACCGAAGAGCAGATCGTGGGGATTCTGCAGGAGTATGCAGCCGGGGCGAAGGTCTCGGAGCTGTGTCGCAAGCACGGCATGTCGGACGCCACGCTCTACAAGTGGAAGAGTAAGTATGGCGGCATGACGGTTTCCGAGCTGAGGCGGTTGAAGGATTTGGAAGCCGAGAATGCCGAGCTGAAGCGGCTTCTGGCGGATGCCATGCTTGATAACGCCGGTCTCAAGGGGCTGCTGGCAAAAAGCTCCTAACGCCTGCGCACCGCCGGGATGCCGTGAAGAGGCTTGTGAACGAGCATCAGTTCACGGAACGGCGGGCGTGCAGGCTGGTCGGGATTTCACGGTCGAGCCTGACGTATCAGGCCCGGCCAGACCGCCACGCGCGGTTGAGAGAGCGCCTGATTACTCTGTCAGGAAAGCACCGCAGGTATGGCTATCGCATGCTGCATGCAAAGCTGGTCCGCGAAGGCTTCAGGGTGAACGTGAAGGTGGTCGAGCGGATCTACCGCGAAGAACGGCTGTGGTTGCGTCGCACGAAGCGCAAGAAGATCCCGCGCGAGGCGCGCGAAGGCAGCTGGTGCCCCATCGCTGCCAACCAGCGGTGGTCGCTCGACTTCACCAGCGACGCCTTGGCAAATGGCCGCAAGTTTCGCACCGCCAACCTCAAGGACGACTGCACCCGCGAGTGCCCTGCCATCGAGGTGGATTTCTCACTGCCAGGCGAGCGGGTCGTGGACATGCTTGAGCGCGTGGCCCGCGAGCGTGGATATCCCTATATCCTGGTCGTCGACAACGGGCCGGAACTCCGCGGTCGTGCCATGGACGGCTGGGCGGATGATCATGGCGTCCAGCTATTCTTCATCGACCCCGGCAAGCCGACCCAGAACGCCTACATCGAAAGTTTCAACGGCCGATACCGCGAGGAATGCCTGAACCAGCACTGGTTTACCAGCATCGGCGAGGCCCGCGAGATCATTGAGGACTGGAGGATCGACTACAACACGGAACGTCCGCACAGCAGCTTGAAGTATCAGACCCCGGAGGAGTTCGCCGTCGCGCGCCCCTTCGACAAGACGCAATGGGCGCAGCCGCTTGAGCTACGTGATGGCTCCGCGCCTGCGCCCATTGCTCACGCCGCCGAATGATGGCACCCAAAAGGAGAACAGGCTCGACTTACGAGTGGCCCTGAAAAAAGGGGCAGGTCA
>NZ_FOXV01000039.1 GCF_900115815.1 Roseivivax halotolerans
CGACTGACCTGGCTCTTCGACATGCCGCCCGCGCCCATGGCCTTCACCAGATCGTCCACGGAGCGCGTGGAAACACCTTGGACGTAGGCCTCCTGGATCACCGCCACGAGCGCCTTCTCGGCCGTGCGGCGCGGCTCCAGGAAGCTGGGCAGGTAGCTCCCCTTTCTCAGCTTTGGGATCTCCAGCGCGATCCGCCCGGCACGGGTGTCCCAGTCGCGGTCCCGGTAGCCGTTCCGCTGAACCTCCCGCAGGGGCGAACGTGCGCCCTTCGCGGCGCCGGTTCGCTCTTCCACCTCCGCTTCCATGATCCGCTCGGCCGCGAAAGCCAGCATCTCGCGGACGAGGTCGCCGTCAGCCTGCTTCTCAACCAGCTCGATCAGCGTCATTCTGTCGTCGGTCATCGTCATCTCCGTTTTTGGTTCAAGGTCTCGCAACCCGAACCTGCCCGAAGATCGACGATGGCCGCCAGCGTCACACCCGGCCGCGCGCTGCGCTACGCCGGGGGCTCCGCGCGCGGCCTCCTACACCAAGCATTGGGACACTACCCCAGGATCTGCTTACGTGTCCTACAAGGATTTAACTGATGATGGAAATCGATCAAACGAAAAGGTACTTTTGAAAGAAAGACAGCAAAAGTGTGTGATGTCGGTTTTCTCCATCACCTCCGGGCATGTGCTCCTCTCCATCGTAGTAATGCGCCTCTATGTGACGACCAGCGGCCTTGCGGCGATTTTCCAGCCTGCGTGTCATTTCAGGAGACCACATGCGGTCCTCCAAGCCGACCGCCAAGAATAGGGGACCAGAGTAATGTTCAATCTCGATTGGTAAGCTTGGCAATAGCGCGTCAGAACAGCCGTTCCAATTCCAAGCGCGCCGCGACGGGTCCCAAGGTTGCCATCCCGGATCCCCGCTATCGCGGAAACTTCGAGCGTCGAAGGCCCCGCAAATAACATCGGGTGCAGCAAGGCAGGCCACCGCTTCGGGCAAACCATCCATTCCATCTTTTGACATAAGAGATGCGAGAAGTAAGGCATGTTCCGCTCCGCGTGAAACGCCATACACACCCACTCCGCCGCTACTTGCTCCAAATCCGCGGAGTGCTGCAAGTGCTTCAACAGTGCGCCCTATTGACCTGCCCCCCACAAAACTGGGCCATTCATTGGGAGAGTTTGTTCTTGTAACGTTCAAAGTGACGAGGAGAACGGACGATGCGCAAATCACGCTTTACCGAAGAGCAGATCGTGGGGATTCTGCAGGAGTATGCAGCCGGGGCGAAGGTCTCGG
>NZ_FOXV01000035.1 GCF_900115815.1 Roseivivax halotolerans
CGGTTCATCCTGTTCTCGATGAGGTCGTCGACGACTTCGGGTTCGGCGAGGGTGGAGGTGTCGCCGAGGGATCCGTAGTCGTTCTCTGCGATCTTGCGCAGGATGCGGCGCATGATCTTGCCCGAGCGGGTCTTGGGCAGGCCGGGGGCCCATTGGATGAGGTCCGGCGAGGCGATGGGGCCGATCTCCTGGCGGACCCAGTTCCTGAGCTCCTTCTTGAGATCGTCCGAGGGCTCCTGGCCCTTCATCAGCGTCACGTAGCAGTAGATGCCCTGGCCCTTGACGTCATGCGGATAGCCGACGACCGCGGCCTCGGCGACCTTCTCGTGCGCGACGAGCGCCGACTCGACCTCCGCCGTGCCCATCCGGTGACCGGAGACGTTGATCACGTCGTCGACCCGGCCGGTGATCCAGTAATCGCCGTCCGCGTCGCGCCGGCAGCCGTCGCCCGAGAAGTAATAGCCCTTGTATTGCTGGAAATAGGTGTTCTCGAAGCGCTCGTGATCGCCCCAGACCGTGCGCATCTGGCCGGGCCAGCTATCCGCGATGGCCAGAACGCCCTCGGCGGGGCTGTCCTCGATCACCTTGCCCGATTCGGTCTCGAGCACGACGGGCTTCACGCCGAAGAACGGCTTCATCGCCGCGCCGGGCTTGGTCGCATGGGCGCCGGGCAGGGGGGTCATCAGGTGGCCGCCCGTCTCGGTCTGCCACCAGGTGTCGACGATCGGGCAGCGCTCCTGGCCGACGACGCGGTGATACCAGTCCCAGGCCTCGGGGTTGATCGGCTCGCCGACCGTGCCGAGGATGCGCAGGGACGACAGGTCCGAGCCCGTCACGTGCTCCTCGCCCTGGCCCATCAGCGCGCGGATCGCCGTCGGCGCGGTGTAGAACTGGTTCACCCCGTGCTTCTCGCAGACCTGCCAGAAGCGGCCCGCATCGGGATAGGTCGGCACGCCCTCGAACATCAGCGTCGTCGCGCCGTTGGCGAGGGGTCCGTAGACGATGTAGCTGTGCCCCGTCACCCAGCCGACATCGGCGGTGCACCAGTAGATGTCGCCGTCATGGTAGTCGAAGGTGACCTCGTGGGTGAGGCTGGCGAAGACGAGATAGCCGCCGGTGGTGTGCACGACGCCCTTGGGCTGGCCGGTCGAGCCGCTCGTGTAGAGGATGAAGAGCGGATCCTCGGCCCCCATCTCTTCGGCCGGGCAGTCGGTGCCCGCCTCGGCCATCGCCGCGCTGAGGTCGATATCGCGCCCCTCGGTCCAGGTGGTCTGCCCGCCGGTGCGCTTCACGACGAGGCATTTGACGCTGTCCTTGCAATGCAGAAGCGCCTTGTCCGCGTTCGACTTGAGCGCGGTCTTGCGTCCGCCGCGCGGGGCCTCGTCGGCGGTGATCACCACCTTGGCATCGCAGCCATTGACCCGCTGGCCGAGCGCATCGGGCGAGAAGCCCGCGAAGACCACCGAATGGATCGCGCCGATCCGCGCGCAGGCAAGCATCGCGTAGGCCGCCTCGGGGATCATCGGCAGGTAGAGCACCACCCGGTCGCCGCGCCCGACGCCCTGGTCCTTGAGCACGTTCGCCATGCGGCAGACCTGCTCGTGGAGCTGACGGTAGGTGATGTGCTGGGCGTCCTCGCCGGGCTCGTCCGGCTCCCAGATGATCGCGGTCCGATCGCCGCGGGCCTCCAGGTGCCGGTCGATGCAGTTCTCGGCGACGTTCAGCTTGCCGTCCTCGTACCACTTGATCGAGACCGAGCCGTAGTCGAAATTCACATTCTTGATCTTCGTCGGCGCCTTGGCCCAGTCGAGCCGCTTTGCCTGCTCGCCCCAGAACCCCTCGGGATCCTCGATCGAGCGCGCATACATCTCCTGGTACCGCGCCGCATCCACATGCGCCTTCGCCACCATCTCGTCGCTCGGCGCGTAGATCTTCACATCACTCATATCGCCTCCTCCT
>NZ_FOXV01000033.1 GCF_900115815.1 Roseivivax halotolerans
CCAAAAAGGCGTTGGTCGGTTTCATGAGTTTTCCTCTCGAAAGATTAGCAAGCTGGCAAACCCAGCTTCGATGCGATTTGGGAAAGAGCCTGTGCGGGACACAGGCCCGATCAGATCGCACGCGGTGGATCGAGAGGGCCGGAAGGTGTGATGCCGGTCAAAAGACGACCATCAGCCGCAAAGATGTCTTTGCTGGTGATCGATGCTGCTTCGGGTGCAGCTTCGCCAGGCAGAAGCGCAGGCAGGAAATGACAGCTGTGTTTAGGCTCAAGACTGCTATCGCAGCGATGTGCGGGCGTATCGGTCGTCATCTCCGTGACGCCTTGTTCAGGTTCGGCGACCATCGCATGGCTCGCCGCCATCGCGCCGGAAAGCGAAGCAGAGATTGCCACCGCAGCGATCAAGAGAAAACGAACCAAGGAGATACGATATACCTACACGGGGTATCTTGCGCATTACAAGTCACGGCCGCGCTACGTGCCGACGCACCAGCTACGTGCTGACGCACCAAAAGTCATCGTGGGAAACATCACTCTACTACAACGCCACGCGATGTTTCCAGCGACAGGAGCGCTACGATGGATTTCGGTCGGTGGAGCGACGGCTTACGTACTTGCAGCGAAGATCCACCTCTTTCGAGATCACTACCCTCTAATTTCTCGAAATTCTGCGCCATTTATGAGTGTCCGCTTCAGTGAAGCTGCGATGCGGCAATCGCCGTCAAGGCCAAGGTCGGCAATGGGCCGGCTGCGACGAAAACGGCGCAGGCCAATGCGCTCACGGGCAGCTTCTCAGCAATCCATCATCTCGCGCAACAATCGTTCGGGACCACTATGTGAAAAAGGTCGGATGCCTCTTCGGCCCTCCTACACCCAACCGCCTCACCTGCGCCGGTAGAGCCATAGCACCACAGGTGCCAGGGCCATCGTCAAGACGACCGGCGCGATCAAGGCGAGCCCGATCTGCGACAGGCTGGCTGTGCCTGACATCAAGCCTCGTAGGGCAGTCGTCATCAGGGAGACCGGGTTCACCTCGACAAAGCTGCGGAGCCAGCTTGGCATCGTCGCCGGATCGACCATGATGTTGGAAGCGAAGGTGACCGGAAACAGGATAGTAAATCCCAGCGTCATCACCGTCATCGGCGTTCGCACCAGAAGACCCAGTACGATGAACACCCAGCCCATGCCAAAGCCGATCGTCACCAGCATGGCAAAGGCCGCGAGCGTGCCAAGCAGACCCGCTTCCGGACGGTAGCCAAGGGCGAGCCCGATGCCCAAGATGATCCCGCCGGCGATAAGGTGGCGCAGGACGTCCCCGACCATCAGACCTGCGAACGGGGCAAGCGACCAGATCGGCAGGGTGCGGAAGCGATCGAACAGGCCCTTCTGGAAATCTGTAGATAGACCCATGCCGGAGTAGACCGAGTTGAACACGACGGTCTGCACCAGAATTCCCGGCAGGAAATACTGCAGATAGTCGCCCGTCGATCCGGCCAGCGCTCCCCCGAAGACGAAGGTGAACAGGAGCGTGAACATGATCGGCGTCATGATCAGGTCGAACAATTGTTCCGGCACATGGCGGAATTTCAGGATCGCACGCCAGCCAAAGACCAGCGCGTTCGACAGCGGTCCGGGCGGGGGCGGCGGAGGAACTCGGCGCAGCGCCGCTATGCCAGGTGTTCCGGGCTCGGGAGCTTTTACAGTGGCCCGCGAGACCGGCACGTCAGCAGTCAGATCGGTCATGAGTGGGCCCTTTCTCTTTCGGACACCGTCTCAGAGGCCGAAGTCTCTGGCGTGCCAGTCAGGGCAAAGAAGACCTCGTCGAGGCTCGGCGCGCCCATTCGGAAATCGGCTACCGCGAACCCGCCGGAGATCAGCGCCGCGACGGCCGCATTGGCCGCAGATGCATCGCCCGCCAGCACCGAAAGCTCGGCACCCTCCGGGCTACGCTGCACCGCGCTTCCCAGATCCTCAGACAACAGGTCCGCCGCAGCCTCGATCTGGCCGTGATCGGCGAGCGAGACATGCAAGACGCCAGAGCCGGTGGCCGCCTTCAGTTCACGGCTGGTGCCTTCGGCAATCTTGCGCCCGTGGTTGATGACCGCGATCCGGTCCGCGAGTTGATCAGCCTCCTCGAGGTACTGAGTTGTGAGGAGGATTGTCAC
>NZ_FOXV01000032.1 GCF_900115815.1 Roseivivax halotolerans
TGAGAACGGCGGTGGAAAAGTCGGCCACGGGAGCGGCGGGATGAGCCTGCTGCGGGCGGCGTAAAAGTCGGCCACCTTTGCCCTTTCTGGTGACAGGGAGGGCGGGAGGATTTTCACCGTGGACTTGTATCGGAAGGTTCGGCTGGCCTGTGCGGAAGGCATGAGCCAGCGAGAAGCAGCGCGTCATTTCAACATCTCGCGCGATAGCGTCGCCAAGATGATGGCGTTCTCGGTTCCGCCTGGATACCGGCGGACGGCGCCGGTAAAGCGGCCGAAGCTGGATGCGTTCACCGGGATCATCGACGGTTGGCTGGAGGGCGACCGGGAGGTCCACCGCAAGCAGAGGCACACGGCGAAGCGGGTGTTCGAGCGGCTCCGCGACGAACACGGGTTCACCGGCGGCTACACGATTGTGAAGGACTACATGCGTCAGCGCGAGCGGCGGGGCCGCGAGGTGTTCGTGCCGCTGGCGCATCCGCCGGGACAGGCTCAGGCCGACTTCGGTGAGGCTGTGGTCGTCATCGGCGGGGTCGAGCAGAAGGCTCATTTCTTCGTTCTGGACCTGCCGCACAGCGATGCCTGCTATGTCCGGGCCTATCCGGCGGCGACGGCGGAGGCCTGGGTTGACGGCCACGTCCACGCCTTCGCGTTCTTCGGCAAGGTGCCCGTCTCGGTCGTCTACGATAACGACCGCTGTTTGGTGGCGAAGATTCTGCCGGACGGCACGCGCCAGCGGGCCACGCTCTTCAGCGGGTTCCTGTCGCATTACCTGTTCCGCGACCGTTACGGCCGGCCTGGCAAAGGCAACGACAAGGGCAACGTGGAGGGGCTGGTCGGCTTCTCCCGCCGCAACTTCATGGTGCCGATCCCGCGGTTCGCGACCTGGGATGCGTTCAACGCCTACCTCGAGGAGCAGTGCCGCAGGCGCCAGGCGGATGTCCTGCGCGGCCAGTCCGAGACGATCGGGGACCGGTTCGCACGCGATCTGGCCGCGATGTCCGACCTGCCGGCGGCGCCGTTCGATGCCTGCGACCAGGCTACCGGGCGGGTCAGCTCCCAGGCTCTGGTGCGCTACAAGACCAACGACTACTCAGTGCCGGTCGCATACGGCCATCGCGACGTCTGGATCAGGGGTTACGTGGACGCCGTCGTGATCGGCTGTGGTGGCGAGGTCATCGCACGCCATCCCCGCTGCTACGATCGCGAGGACACGGTCTTTGATCCGGTGCATTACCTTCCGCTGATCGAGCGCAAGATCAACGCCCTGGACCAGGCAGCCCCCCTGGCCGAGTGGGACCTGCCGCCGGAGTTCGCGACCCTGCGCCGCCTGATGGAGGCGCGGATGATCAAGGCCGGGCGCCGCGAATACGTGCAAGTTCTGCGGCTGCTGGAGACCTTCGACGTCGACGATCTCCAAGCCGCCGTGAAGAAGGCGCTGCAACTGGGCGCGGTCGGCTTCGACGCCGTGAAGCACCTCGTTCTCTGCCGGGTTGAGAAACGACCGCCGAGGCTGGACCTCGACGTCTATCCCTACTTGCCGCGCGCCAAGGTCGCGACGACGTCAGCGGCCAGCTACATGTCGCTGCTGTCGGGGGATACGGCATGACCAACACTCCGAAGATCCTGCTCGCGGATCATCTGAAGACGCTGAAGCTGCCGACCTTCCTGCGCGAGTATGAAAAGCTGGCTCGCCAGTGCGCCGCCGAAGGGCTGGACCATGTCCAGTTCCTGGCCCGCCTGGTCGAGTTGGAACTGATCGACCGCGAGCGCAGGATGGTCGAGCGGCGCATCAAGGCCGCGAAGTTCCCGGCCACCAAGAGCCTCGACAGCTTCGACTTCAAGGCGATCCCGAAGCTCAACAAGATGCAGGTGCTGGAACTCGCCCGCTGCGAATGGGTCGACCGACGCGAGAACGTCATCGCACTCGGGCCCAGCGGCACCGGCAAGACCCATGTCGCCCTGGGGCTGGGGCTGGCCGCCTGCCAGAGGGGGCTGTCGGTGAGCTTCATCACCGCCGCGGCACTGGTCAACGAGCTGATGGAGGCCCGCGACGAGCGTCGTCTGCTCCGCCTCCAGAAGCAGATGGACGGCGTCAGATTGCTGATCATCGACGAGCTCGGCTTCGTACCGCTGTCCAAGACCGGCGCCGAACTGCTGTTCGAGCTGATCTCGCAGCGCTACGAGCGCGGCTCCACGATGATCACCAGCAACTTGCCGTTCGACGAATGGACGGAGACCTTCGGCACCGAACGCCTGACCGGCGCTCTCCTCGACCGGCTGACCCACCACGTCACCATCCTCGAGATGAACGGCGAGAGCTATCGGCTCGGCCAAAGCCGTGCTCGCAAGGCCGACGCCGCCACCTGATCAACCGTCGCAGTATTGGCCCTCCGGGCCAAAGCGCCATGGCACGCGCCAGCTATTTGGGGAGCGCGCGCGCCATGGCGCTCAGCACCCCGACACTGGCCTGGTTTTGCGCCGCCACGTGGCCGGTTATTACTCCGCCGTTGACA
>NZ_FOXV01000030.1 GCF_900115815.1 Roseivivax halotolerans
CGAATTTTCTTCTTGCGGGTTTGGAGAGGTATCCGTAGATAGCGCTTCACCGGCGGCGCTGAGGCGCGGTTGGGGCGCCAGACGGGGCGGCGGCGAGGGCCTGAGGGTTCGAGCGGATCGCAGACGAGGCGGATAACATCTGAGGCATTGCTGGGCGGGCGCGTCGTAGGAATAGGGCGCACTGGTCTGGTTTTTGTCTCTGGCTCTTTGACATTATTGGTATCTGAAGAGATATGCGGGCGGTTTGGTCGATCAACTCGACAGACGTCCAGGCATATCGGCTCTTTAGGGTTTCGGCCCGATGATGAGAGTGTCAGCTTCACTGTTTGAGCGGCTTCGTTTCTTTTGGAGACGTAAGCACGTGAGAACAGATGGCCTTTCACTTTTAGTCGAGTGGAAGGATGTGCTTGGGTTCGAACGTCAAGAACACCTTAGGGTGTTTCAACTTGAGAGTTTGATCCTGGCTCAGAACGAACGCTGGCGGCAGGCTTAACACATGCAAGTCGAGCGAAGCCTTCGGGCTTAGCGGCGGACGGGTGAGTAACGCGTGGGAACGTGCCCTTCTGTGCGGAATAGTCCCTGGAAACGGGGTTTAATACCGCATACGCCCTTTGGGGGAAAGATTTATCGCAGAAGGATCGGCCCGCGTCTGATTAGGTAGTTGGTGGGGTAATGGCCTACCAAGCCGACGATCAGTAGCTGGTTTTAGAGGATGATCAGCCACACTGGGACTGAGACACGGCCCAGACTCCTACGGGAGGCAGCAGTGGGGAATCTTAGACAATGGGCGCAAGCCTGATCTAGCCATGCCGCGTGAGTGATGAAGGTCTTAGGATCGTAAAGCTCTTTCGCTGGGGAAGATAATGACGGTACCCAGTAAAGAAACCCCGGCTAACTCCGTGCCAGCAGCCGCGGTAATACGGAGGGGGTTAGCGTTGTTCGGAATTACTGGGCGTAAAGCGCACGTAGGCGGATCGGAAAGTTGGGGGTGAAATCCCGGGGCTCAACCTCGGAACTGCCTTCAAAACTATCGGTCTAGAGTTCGAGAGAGGTGAGTGGAATTGCGAGTGTAGAGGTGAAATTCGTAGATATTCGCAGGAACACCAGTGGCGAAGGCGGCTCACTGGCTCGATACTGACGCTGAGGTGCGAAAGTGTGGGGAGCAAACAGGATTAGATACCCTGGTAGTCCACACCGTAAACGATGAATGCCAGTCGTCGGGCAGCATGCTGTTCGGTGACACACCTAACGGATTAAGCATTCCGCCTGGGGAGTACGGTCGCAAGATTAAAACTCAAAGGAATTGACGGGGGCCCGCACAAGCGGTGGAGCATGTGGTTTAATTCGAAGCAACGCGCAGAACCTTACCAACCCTTGACATCCTGTGCTACATCGGGAGACCGATGGTTCCCTTCGGGGACGCAGTGACAGGTGCTGCATGGCTGTCGTCAGCTCGTGTCGTGAGATGTTCGGTTAAGTCCGGCAACGAGCGCAACCCACATCCTTAGTTGCCAGCAGTTCGGCTGGGCACTCTAGGGAAACTGCCCGTGATAAGCGGGAGGAAGGTGTGGATGACGTCAAGTCCTCATGGCCCTTACGGGTTGGGCTACACACGTGCTACAATGGTGGTGACAGTGGGTTAATCCCCAAAAGCCATCTCAGTTCGGATTGTCCTCTGCAACTCGAGGGCATGAAGTCGGAATCGCTAGTAATCGCGTAACAGCATGACGCGGTGAATACGTTCCCGGGCCTTGTACACACCGCCCGTCACACCATGGGAGTTGGTTTTACCTGACGACGGTGCGCTAACCTTCGGGAGGCAGCCGGCCACGGTAAGATCAGCGACTGGGGTGAAGTCGTAACAAGGTAGCCGTAGGGGAACCTGCGGCTGGATCACCTCCTTTCTAAGGATGACCTGGCAGATCGTCACGACGATCTCGAGGGTCACTTAGCAGTCCTTCATGGACATATAAGACCGAACCGTCCTCATATCTCTTCAGAACGCTGGGTCCTGCACGGATCGCCGTGCGGGGTTCCATAGCACGGGGCCTTAGCTCAGCTGGGAGAGCGCCTGATTTGCATTCAGGAGGTCAGGAGTTCGATCCTCCTAGGCTCCACCACCAGCTCCGGGCCCTTTGATTTTGGCTGCGACCTCGACGGGGTGCCGCTCTCGGCAGGCTTTCCCTTGGAAAGCCGCCTGACGCGCACTCGTTGAATTGCAGGCAATTCAACGTGGGTCGGTAGCTCAGGTGGTTAGAGCGCACGCCTGATAAGCGTGAGGTCGGAGGTTCAAGTCCTCCTCGACCCACCACTTCCTCCTGGCGGGGGATTTGGTCCCAGAACTCGTCCCGATTAGATCGATCAGCCGTTTGTTAACGTCTGTTCCGTCCAATCGGACGCCTCAATGACATCGTTAAGAGAGATACAATCAACATTGCTTGGTTGCCATAAGTGTTTGGCGACCTCAGTTGGTCTCACCTCGAGTGAGCGGTATGCGCCGGGTCTAGCCGACCTTGTTCATATACCCCTTCTGAAACGAGCAATTGTTGTCCAAGTCAAGTACACTAACCACTCACTGTCTTTGCATAGAGGCAGTGAGACAAGTGCTTTATTGCGACGAAACCTTTGGTCTTGAGCGGCAATCGTCCTCAAGTAGCCGAAGGCGGTAGGACACAATAAAGCGCGGGAAAGTATGCTTTTGATCAGTAGGATATGGGATGTGTCGCCTTGCCTTCGCGCAGGGACGGCAGAGATCCTGTCTCTTACTGGATCAAATCAAGCGCGAGAAGGGCGTTTGGTGGATGCCTTGGCAGCAAGAGGCGATGAAGGACGTGATACTCTGCGATAAGCCGCGGTGAGCCGAGAATAGGCTTTGACCCGCGGATCTCCGAATGGGGCAACCCACCTGATACTCAGTTATTATTAGCCGCAAGGTTCTTGATAATTGGGTAAAACAGGGACTTATGACCTGAATATATAGGGTTATAAGAGCAAACCCGGGGAACTGAAACATCTAAGTACCCGGAGGAAAGGAAATCAATTGATACTCCCCTAGTAGCGGCGAGCGAACGGGGACCAGCCGAGCCTTTAGAGTGACCGGAACATGGTGGAAAACATGGCCGTAGCGGGTGACAGCCCCGTACGGGAAGCTCGAGAGGACGTATTAAGTAGGGCGGGACACGTGAAATCCTGTCTGAAGATCGGGGGACCACCCTCGAAGGCTAAGTACTCCTTGCTGACCGATAGCGAACCAGTACCGTGAGGGAAAGGTGAAAAGCACCCCGACGAGGGGAGTGAAACAGTACCTGAAACCGAGCGCCTACAATCAGTCGGAGCTTGACTGGACTCTTATGACAATCTGCGGTCATGGTCCTGCCTGAGGAATTGAGCGGCATAAAGCCCTCAAGCAACGAAGTGGTAGGGACGAACATGGCCGACGGGACGTTTGCAGTATTGTTGCTGGTGGCGGGATTGACCGACATGAGCGCGAATTACTGCGGAACGGGAACGGGTTGCCTTGGCAAGACGGAGACGTCGCCGCGACTGGCCTTGTCGGCCGGCTCGGTGATCGAACGCAATGCCGAGGAAAGCCCGGAGATCTATCTTCGCTACGATCCGGGATACCGGCTCGGGCCGTTCGGCACGAGCCTGGGTCTGTCGACGGGCGAGGCGGGATCGTGGATCGGTCTCGGGACCACCTACACGGTGCCCTTCGGATCGACGCCGTTCTATGCCGAACTGCATGCGATGCCGGGTCTTTACGTGGAAGACGAGTTCGATCTCGGCGGGCCGGTTGCGTTCCGCTCGGGGGTGGAGCTCGGCTACGAGATGCGGAATGGCTGGCGCGCGGGCCTCAGCTATGACCATCGCTCGAACGCGGGGATCTACGACGACAATCCCGGGATCGAGACGGTGCAATTCCGGATCTCGGTGCCATTCTAGGCGAGAGCAGATGTTATAAGTGTCCAGTCTTGTGACGGCGTACCTTTTGTATAATGGGTCATCGACTTGGTCTATCTAGCAAGCTTAAGCCGTTAGGTGTAGGCGCAGCGAAAGCGAGTCTGAATAGGGCGTTGAGTTAGATGGATCAGACCCGAAACCGAGTGATCTAGGCATGACCAGGATGAAGGTTAGGTAACACTAACTGGAGGTCCGAACCCACACCTGTTGAAAAAGGTCGGGATGAGTTGTGCCTAGGGGTGAAAGGCCAATCAAACTCGGAGATAGCTGGTTCTCCGCGAAATCTATTTAGGTAGAGCGTCATCCGAATACCCCGGGGGGTAGAGCACTGGATGGGTAATGGGGCCCCACAGGCTTACTGATCCTAACCAAACTCCGAATACCCGGGAGTACTAGATGGCAGACACACTGCGGATGCTAACGTCCGTAGTGGAGAGGGAAACAACCCTGACCTACAGCTAAGGCCCCCAATTCATGGCTAAGTGGGAAAGCAGGTGAGACGGCCAAAACAACCAGGAGGTTGGCTTAGAAGCAGCCATCCTTTAAAGATAGCGTAACAGCTCACTGGTCTAAACAAGCTGTCTTGCGGCGAAGATGTAACGGGGCTCAAGCCATGAGCCGAAGCTTAGGATGCCGTATGGCATGGTAGCGGAGCGTAGTGTGACATAGGTTCATTCCTCCTTAGTGGGTTCGCCCACATTGGAGGAGAGAGCTTTACTGTGAAGCCGGGGCGTAAGCCATCCGGTGGAGTGATCACTAGCGAGAATGATGACATGAGTAGCGACAAAGAGTGTGAGAGACACTCTCGCCGAAAGTCCAAGGGTTCCTGCTTAAAGCTAATCTGAGCAGGGTAAGCCGGCCCCTAAGGCGAGGCCGAAAGGCGTAGCCGATGGGAACCAGGTTAATATTCCTGGGCCAGGAGATGGTGACGGATCCCGGACGTTGTCGATCCTTATCGGATTGGATCGGCAGCCAAGGGGTCCCTGGAAATAGCCCTCCATGAGACCGTACCCTAAACCGACACAGGTGGACTGGTAGAGAATACCAAGGCGCTTGAGAGAACGACGTTGAAGGAACTCGGCAAAATACCTCCGTAAGTTCGCGAGAAGGAGGCCCAGTTTCTACGCAAGTATTGGCTGGGGGCACAAACCAGGGGGTGGCGACTGTTTACTAAAAACACAGGGCTCTGCGAAGTCGCAAGACGACGTATAGGGTCTGACGCCTGCCCGGTGCCTGAAGGTTAAAAGGAGGGGTGCAAGCTCCGAATTGAAGCCCAGGTAAACGGCGGCCGTAACTATAACGGTCCTAAGGTAGCGAAATTCCTTGTCGGGTAAGTTCCGACCTGCACGAATGGCGTAACGACTTCCCCGCTGTCTCCAACGTCGACTCAGCGAAATTGAATTGCCTGTCAAGATGCAGGCTACCCGCGGTTAGACGGAAAGACCCCGTGCACCTTTACTACAGCTTCAGACTGGCATCAGGCATGTGATGTGCAGGATAGGTGGTAGGCTTTGAAACCGGAACGCCAGTTCCGGTGGAGCCACCCTTGAGATACCACCCTTCGCCTGCTTGATGTCTAACCGCGAACCGTTATCCGGTTCCGGGACCCTCTGTGGCGGGTAGTTTGACTGGGGCGGTCGCCTCCTAAATCGTAACGGAGGCGCGCGAAGGTTGGCTCAGAGCGGTCGGAAATCGCTCGTTGAGTGCAATGGCAGAAGCCAGCCTGACTGCGAGACTGACAAGTCGAGCAGAGTCGAAAGACGGCCATAGTGATCCGGTGGTCCCAAGTGGGAGGGCCATCGCTCAACGGATAAAAGGTACGCCGGGGATAACAGGCTGATACTGCCCAAGAGTCCATATCGACGGCAGTGTTTGGCACCTCGATGTCGGCTCATCTCATCCTGGGGCTGGAGCAGGTCCCAAGGGTACGGCTGTTCGCCGTTTAAAGAGGTACGTGAGCTGGGTTTAGAACGTCGTGAGACAGTTCGGTCCCTATCTGCCGTGGGTGTAGGATACTTGAGAGGAGTTGCCCCTAGTACGAGAGGACCGGGGTGAACGATCCACTGGTGGACCTGTTGTTGCGCCAGCAGCAGTGCAGGGTAGCTATGATCGGACAGGATAACCGCTGAAGGCATCTAAGCGGGAAGCCCCCCTCAAAACAAGGTATCCCTGAGGGCCGTGGAAGACCACCACGTCGATAGGCCGGAGATGTACGCGCAGCAATGCGCTCAGTTGACCGGTACTAATGGCCCGATAGGCTTGATTTGATCCAGTAAAAGGCAGGATTGCCAAACACTCGGACCAAAAGCACACAAACCCGCAATACAAAACTTGGACAACAAAGGTTGATCCCCTTCATTCCAGAAGGATACCAAAGCGCAAACGCGCTGCGGGCTTTCCTCGGTTTGGTGGTCATAGCGCGAGCAAAACACCCGGTCCCATTCCGAACCCGGCCGTTAAGTGCCGCAGCGCCAATGGTACTGCGTCTCAAGACGTGGGAGAGTAGGTCGCCGCCAAACCTAGTAAAGCCCGATCAATAACAATCGTATCTCTCATAACGATAACATATAACAAATACCGCGGGATGGAGCAGTCCGGTAGCTCGTCAGGCTCATAACCTGAAGGTCGTAGGTTCAAATCCTACTCCCGCAACCAG
>NZ_FOXV01000031.1 GCF_900115815.1 Roseivivax halotolerans
AGCGTGATTTGCGCATCGTCCGTTCTCCTCGTCACGTTGAACGTTACAAGAACAAACTCTCCCAATGAATGGCCCAGTTTTGTGGGGGCAGGTCAGATTGCTGCTGGTAAGTCGGTCGGGCTTGAGCTGATCAACCTCTGCGTCTGGAACAAAACCAACGGCGGTATGGGCAGTCTCTATCGCTCCAAACACGAACTCGTTTGCGTGTTTCGAAAGCCTGGCGCGTCGCACCTCAACAATGTCGAGCTTGGCAAACATGGCCGCAACCGGACAAATGTCTGGGACTATGCCGGCGTGAACAGTTTCGGGAAGAGCAGGGAGGCTGACCTCGCGGACCATCCGACGGTCAAACCGACCGCAATGGTCGCGGATGCAATTCTGGACGTCACGCGCCGCGGTGACATCGTGCTCGACGGCTTTGGCGGCTCAGGCGCGACACTCCTTGCCGCCGAAAAGACAGGTCGTAAAGCCCGGCTCATTGAACTCGACCCGCTCTATGTCGACGTCGCCATCCGCCGTTGGCAAGCGATGACGGGCAAGTCGGCCAAGCTTGCCGGGTCTGGCGAGACGTTCGACATGCGGGCTCGGGCGGATGAGGCGTCCAGCAAGGAAGAAGAGGAGGCCGAACATGTCAAAGCGTGAGCACAACGATAATTATTACGAAGTTGGCTACGGTCGGCCTCCCAAAGCCACCCAGTTCAAAAAAGGACAATCCGGAAATCCAAAAGGGCGGCCCAAGGGCGCAAAAGGACTCATCGCAAGTCTCAGGCGCGAGCTTGAGCAGCATATCATAGTGCGTGAAGGTGGCCGGGAACTTCGCATCTCTAAAGCGGATGCCACGGCCAAGCAATTGGTCAACAAAGCAATGACGGGCGACAGCAAGGCGATTATCGAACTGATCAAGCTCGACCCGCAGCTTTTCGGGGACCTCGTCGCGAGCCCAACTCAGAACTCCGTTGAACCAGATCCCGTAGATCTCGACATCCTGCGGGATTTTTTGAGCCAATCAACTGGCTATCGCGAAGACAACTTCGGTGTCGATGAAGACCGTGCAAGCGACAGCTCGGAGGACGGCAATGACGAAACCTGATCTTGCGATCGTCCGGCAAGCGGCGCTCGACCTTTACCAAAAAGAGTTCTTCTCATTTGTTTGGCGGGTCTACGGAACTTTGCACGGTGGCGCGGATCGCACCTTCGATCCGGCATGGCATGTGCGCGCCATGTGTTATGAGCTTGAGAACGTACGCAACGGCGAGAACAAGCGCCTGATTATCAATATCCCGCCGCGCTGTCTGAAATCAATCACCGTTGCGGTTGCCTATGTCGCGTTCCTCCTTGGGCATAATCCAAGGAACAAGATCATTGTCGCGAGCTACGGGCTCGACCTTGCCAGAAAGCATGGGGAGGATTGCCGACGGATCATGGCGTCTGCTTGGTATCAAGAGATCTTTCCAGCAACGCGTCTCGCAAAGAAAGGCAATACCATTGATGAGATACGCACAACAATGGGCGGCAGCCGCAAAGCTGTCTCCATCGGCAGTTCGGTCACCGGTCATGGGGCGGATTACATCATCATCGATGATCTGCTGAAAGCAGGGGACGCCGGGTCAGAGGCGGAATTGATCAAGGCGCAGGAATTCATAGACGGAACGCTGCTTTCGCGGTTTGACAATCCAGCGGAGGGTCGTGTGGTTCTGATAGCCCAGCGGCTCCACGAGATGGACCCGCCGGGTTATCTCCTTGAACGCGGCACATACAGACATCTCAATTTGCCCGCTATCGCTGAGGACCGTGAAGTCATCGAGATTGGTCGTGACCAGTTCGTGACACGTAACCCCGGCGACCTGCTCTGCCCGAAACGTCTCGATCAAAAAACGCTTGACAACAAGCGCCGGGAAATGGGGGCGGCGATTTTCAACTGTCAATACCAGCAGAACCCCATCGCGCCAGATGGTTCACCGCTCCGCTGGGAATGGTTTGGCACGTATGAAAAAATTCAAGACCGCTCTTGGTATCAGCTCGTTGTCCAGAGCTGGGATACGGGAATGTCAGCGGACCCGAGATCCGATTTCTCAGTCTGTACGACATGGGGGTTTCGCGAGCGATCCTGGTACCTTCTCGACATCTGGCGCGGGCAGGTGGACTACCCTGAACTCAAAGCAAAGACGTTGGCGCTGGTCCACGACTGGGACCCGGATCGTGTTCTCATTGAGGATGCAGCTTCGGGCAGACCTTTGTTTCATGAGCTGTTCCACGATGAGCGTAGACGGTACGAACGGATTCGACCAGACAAGGACAAGGAAACTCGCTTCCAGTCCGCCTGCGGTCCAGTCGAAGAAGGGCTCGTGAAGCTACCTGAAGACGCGCCATGGTTACCCTTGTTCAAAAGGGAGCTTCAGTCGTTCCCTCGCGGTCGCAACGACGATCAGGTCGACAGCTTCAGTCAACTCCTGAATTGGTCCAAAGGCGCGGGTTTCAACCGCGCCCTTGGACGGAGGCATGAAATTAATGTTGAGCGGCGTGAGCGACTGCGGCGGCGGGATCGGCCTCGTCGGTGACCGCGTTGTCACTTTGAAGGCGTGCTCGCATTGGCTTCAGCCCATTGGTTATCGCTCAAGTTGGTGCCGAGGAACTACACAAAGGGCGGATTCTGTGGAAAAACACCCGTTTGCTGGCGCAGAATATCGACGCATGGAAGGGGCACGAGCGCCTTTCGTGTCAGGCTTTTCGCGGTTGCTGCGGTGCAGGAAGGATCTTAGCCAGTTTGCGGAGGTTCTGGGCGGCTGCGGCGAGTAGGAATTCGTCGTTTGCGCCGTATGGCCCGCGTAATCGGAGCCGATTGAGGCCGAGGAT
>NZ_FOXV01000029.1 GCF_900115815.1 Roseivivax halotolerans
ATGAAGCCACCTGCTCAAACATTGCGGCTCATTCAAAACAAACCTCCAACCCTTCAATAGGGTTGGAGGTAAGTTCTTCGGCGCCATCTCTCCTTGGTTCCAACGGGAAGCAAGATTGTCTGCGGCCTCGCACTCATGGCTCGCGTTATTCCGGACCGCCCATCAGGTCCGGACCACTTTATGACGCAAAGCCACTGGCCCAGACATCAGTCGGCGCCACGGGCGAAATCGGAGGTGCCCATGCGTCCGCGCTGGATCAGGACCAGAACGAGCGCGATGCCCACTCCGATCGCATCGGTTGTCCAGCCGCCCGCGATCATGGTCAGTCCGCCTGCCCCAAGGGCTGCGCGTACCGCCGCATTGGCGTGTCCAAAGAACCAGCCCTGCACCGCGCAGGACAACAGGTACACGCCGACCAGCGCCGTTGCGGCGATGTGGGCGATCTCAAACCAGCTACCATTGAGCAGCATCGCGGGAGAATAGAAGAACATGTAGGGCACAACGAAGGCCGCAAGGCCGATCTTGAAGCTTTCGACCGAAGTACGGATTGGGTCCGAACCGGCGAGCGCAGAGCCCGCGTAGGCGGCCAGTGCCACCGGCGGAGTGATCGCTGACATCACCGCGAAGTAAAAGATGAAAAGATGCGCGGTCAGTGGTGCGACGCCGAGGTTAATGACCCCCGGCGCAATGACCGATGCCGCCACGGCATATGCTGCCGTCGTAGGCATCCCCATCCCGAGGATGATCGACACGACCATAGCGAAGAACAAAGCGAGGATCTGGCTCTGATCAGCCAGCGCCAGAAGGACGGTCGAGAACCGCGAGCCGATACCTGTCAGGGCGATGACCCCAACGATTATGCCGGCCGTTGCGCATACTGCGACCAGCTGAAGAACCATGCGTGCGCCATTGTCGAGCGCCTGGAACAGCTGGCGGGGCCCCATACGATGGGGCGTTAGCCAAGACACCACCGCTGCTGTAATCATCGCCAGCGTGCCGCAGCGGATCACCGAATAGCCGGCGAAAAGCGCGTAGATCAGCACCACGATGGGTGTGAAAAGGTAGATTTGCTTGGCCAGTTTCGCGAGCTTCGGAAGCTGGTCGCGCGGCAGGCCCTTCATGTTTGCTTTTTTCGCGGCCAAATCCACCATAAAGTAGACTGAGACGAAGTAGATCACCGCTGGAATGATCGCAGCATAGACGATGTCCATGTAGGGAATGCCTGTGATCTCAGCCATGATGAAAGCGCCCGCCCCCATAATCGGCGGCATGATCTGACCGCCGGTAGAGGCCGCAGCCTCCACTGCAGCAGAGGTCTGGGGCCGGTAGCCCACCTTCTTCATCATCGGGATGGTCAGCGAACCGGTGGCCACGACATTGCCCGCCGAGGTTCCGTTGATCATACCCATCAGGCCCGAGGCGAAGATCGCCACCTTGGCCGGACCGCCGCGGCGATGCCCAGCAGCCGCGAAGGCAAGGTTTACGAAGTATTCTCCGACCCGCGTGGTCTGCAGGAAAGCGGCGAAGACAACGAACAGGATGATGTAGGTGGACGAGATCGCAATCGGCGCTCCGAGCACCCCGTTGTCGGTGAAGATGTAGGAGAAGAAGCGCTTCATGTCATAGCCGCGATGCTCGAAAATCCCGGGCAGCCACGGGCCCGCGAAGGCGTAGGCCACGAAAACGCCTGCGATGATCACCAGCGCCATCCCGGCAAGGCGGCGCGTGAGCTCGATAATCAACAGGACGCCGGTGATGGCCGACCACATATCGCCCGGCAGGGCCATGGGCATGCCCGCGCGCAGTTGAAGCTGGCGGGCGAAGAAGATCAGGTAGGCCGTGAAGGCGATTGCCGCTAAAGCCAGCACCACATCGCCTGGTGCGAATTGCATCCGCCCACGATGGGGAAAGACCCAGCCATGCATGATGGCCAGACCCGTGCCGAAGGTCAGTGGGATGCCGAAGGTCGACATTGCCCAGGCAGGGGGCATCATCTCGCCCAGAAGTGTTCCGTTGATCCAGATCGCGACGACGCCGATCAGACCGTACAGAACCCCTGCACCGGCAAGAACCAACAGCACTTTTGACATCAATCCTTCGCGTTGGGTCGGGCCTGCATCCTCTCCGAATGGCTGCGAGCCGAACAGCAGGAAGCCGAGCAGCAGACCGCCGCCTACATGGGTCAGGCGATAGGCCCAGGTTTCCAGTGGGTAGACGTTCATCACCAAAAGGTGGAACACCGTGTAGGCCACGCACATCGCCGCGATGACGAAGTTGCGGCTGCCGGTAAACAACCTCTGGTTCGCGGCTATGGGGTCGTTGTCGACGTTGGCGCGGGCCAATTCCTGCTCGATGGCGGACTTACCGTCGCTTTCGGCCGGGTTTGGGCCGTGCTTGTGCTGCGCGTTGCTCATGGTCCGGATCGCTCGTGAATATGAAAAGAAGCGGGCGGCGACATGGGAATCGCCGCCCGCGCGCGTTCAGACTTTTGCGAAATGCGGCGCGGGATTACTCGACCGACGGCACGTCGAAGCCGTTTTCCTCGAACCAGCGGGCAGCGCCCGGGTGGAACGGGATGACGGTGTTCTTGGAGACGTTCTCCGGCAGCGTCTCGCGTGCGGCAGCATGGTTGGTCACCATGCGATCATGGTTTTCCATCGCCAGCGCCGTGATCTCGTAGGCGAGGCTTTCCGGCATGTCCTCATGCGCGATGGCGAAATTCCAAAGCGACACGGTCTGAAGATCCTCGGGCTGATCCTCGTAGGTATCCGCGGGGATGGTGAAATCCGCCATTGCGGGCACGATTTCCTTCATGGTCGCCAGCGTTTCGTCATCCATCGACAGGAAGCGCACGTCATTCTCCACGGCGAGTTGCGAATAGGCGCCCGTCGGCAGACCCGCAGCATAGACGAACGCATCGATCAGACCGTCCTTGAGCTGACCGGCCGTGTCTGAGCCGCCCGCGTTGGAGATCGTCACATCGCCGTAACCTTCCGCGTTCTCGAAAAACCGCGTCCAGTAAGTGGCCGAGGTACCGCCCGCCGGCCCGACGCCCACGCGTTTGCCCTGCAGGTCCTGGAAGCTCTCAATATCCGACGATGCCAGCACCGCCGCCTGCAGCGGGGTCTGATACATAGGAAACAGCGCGCGCACGGCTTCGTGTGGCGTGCCCGGCATCAGTGGGCTTTCACCGCGGCGCGCTTCGTCGGCTGGGCCAAGCGTGACGAAACCGAGTTGGTGCTCGCCGGTCTCGACCAGCGTGACGTTCTGCACTGGGCCGCCGGTGATCTCTACACCGGCATTAACGCCCAGCTCTTCGCTGATCATCGCGCCGAAGCCGCTGCCGTATCCGAAATAGGTGCCGCCTTGGCTGCCTGTGCCTATGGTAATGCTGGCGGGCCAGTCCGCGTTATCCTGCGCAGATGCGGGCAGCGCGGCCACGCATGCGGCGGCTGCAAGAATTTTGGTGAATTTCATGGTTTCCTCCTCCGTTGTATTTCCCGCGACGCGCCTCAATGAAGGCGCATCCTCCGGCTTGAACTGTGGGTGAAGGACCGTCAGTGACACAATTCGGCAAGAATTATATTCACTTTTGATATAATTACGCAGACGCCTCGAGCGTCACCAGTTGCGCGTCGAGAACGGCCATGAAGGAATCCCGTAGCGGGTCGCGCGTTCCCCGTGCCCAGGAGGCGGCAAGGATGAGTTTGGCCTGCGATGTCGCGTCCGTCTTTGCCAGCGGGATGAAGCGAACGCCTTCGACACGCAGACGGGAGGTCCACCGCGGCACGATTGCAAGGCCAGTGCCCGCCGCCACGAGGTTGACGATGGTCTGCTTCTCTTCCGCGATCTGGGCCACGCGTGCCGTCAGCCCGGCGCCCAGGAAAAGCGATATGGTAAGGTCGTGGGAATGCGGCCGGGACCGGCGGTCGGGCACGATCAGCGGCTCTTCCGCAAGGTCGGAGATTTCGATCGCCTCATGGCCTGCCAGTGGGTGCGACTTTGGCAGGGCCACCACGGCGGTCTCGAAGAAAAGGGTGCGGAACACCAGCCGAGGATCGCGCAGATCCGGCGGCCGGCAGAACGCGATGTCGAGGCTGCCGCTCAGCAGTTTCGGAAGCAAGTGGATGGTCTTCTGCTCGACGATCTGGATTTCGAGATCCGGTTGCGCCTCGTGCAAAGGTTGCAGGATCTGCGGTATCAGCCCGGCCGCGGCACTGTCGATGGCGCCCACCCGCAGCACGTGAGCCTCGGCGCTGCGCACGGCGCGCGCTTTTTCCTCCAACGCCGCGGATTGGGCGACCAAGCCGCGCGCATCCTCCAGCACGCGGTTGCCCGCCTCGGTCAGCGACACCGCCCGCGTGGTCCGCAGAAACAGCGGGACGCCCAGGTGCTCCTCCAGCTGCTTTACATGGCGTCCGAGCGTCGCCGGCAGGATGTCGAGCGATTGCGCCGCTCGGCCAAAATGCAGGGTTTCGGCCGCGGCCAGGAAACATTTCAGCTGCGTCATGTTCACGATGGGCACGTGCTCCAAGATTTATATCGAAAGCGTATATAATCGCTTTGGAATTGAGAAGACCGAAACCGGACCTGTAGGCTCCTGCTCAAACGGACCCAGCGTTCACGAGGAGGAGAAAACATGACGATCCTGAAAGACGGGGATGCCGAGACCACGCCGTCCGCCGATACGAAAGCGGCGAAGGGTGCGGTGAAAACCTACAGGATCGCCTCCATACCGGCCGACGGTATCGGCCCCGAGGTGATCGCGGCGGGCCTGCAAGCGCTCGAGGCGTTGGCCCGACGCGACGGCGGGTTCACTTTCGATGTCACTGAATTCGATTGGGGCTCGGAGCGCTACAAGAAGACAGGCGCGTTGATGCCCGCAAACGGGCGCGATGAGATCAAGGATTTCGACGCCATCTTCTTCGGCGCCGTGGGCGCGCCCGATGTGCCGGATCACGTGACACTCTGGGGTCTGCGCCTGCCGATCTGCCAGGGCTTTGACCAATATGCCAACGTGCGTCCGACCAAGATTCTGCCGGGCATCACCTCCCCCCTGGCCGGTGTCGGCCCCGGTGATCTCGATTGGGTCATCGTGCGCGAGAACTCCGAAGGGGAATATTCCGGCAATGGCGGACGCACACATCAGGGCATGCCCGAGGAAGTCGGAACAGAAGTATCGATTTTCACCCGCACCGGCGTCACGCGGATCATGCGCTATGCGTTCGAGCTGGCCCGGTCGCGGCCCCGGAAGCTCCTCACCGTGGTCACGAAGTCCAATGCCCAGCGGTTCGGCATGGTGATGTGGGACGAGATCGCGGCCGAGGTCGCCAAGGATTTCCCGGACGTGACCTGGGACAAGATGCTGGTCGATGCCATGACCGTGCGCATGGTGAAGGATCCCAAAAGCCTCGACACCATCGTCGCGACGAACCTGCACGCGGACATCCTTTCGGATCTCGCCGGAGCGCTTGCGGGCAGCCTCGGGGTGGCACCCACGGGCAATATCGATCCCGAACGGCGCTACCCCTCCATGTTCGAGCCGATTCATGGCTCGGCTTTCGACATCACCGGCAAGGGTATCGCCAATCCGGTCGCCACGTTCTGGACCGCCAGCCAGATGCTGGATCATTTGGGCGAATCGAATGCCTCCGAACGCTTGATGAGGGCAGTGGAAAAAGTCTGCGCCGACGGCATCCTGACACCCGATGTAGGGGGCAAGGCCACCACGCAAGAGGTCACGGAAGCCGTCTGCGAAGCCATCCGCGGAGAGAACATCTGAGCGGCTGATGATGACCGATGATGATGCACAAGACCTGCTTAGGCGGATGCTCGATGCTGCCATTCGTGCGGCGGATCCTGCGCAAGTCTTGGCATCTTACCTGCCCGAAAAGCCGCGCGGGCGTTGCATTGTCGTGGGCGGCGGGAAATCGGCGGCCTCGATGGCTTGGGCCGTCGAGCAAGCTTGGCCCGACGTCGATTTATCCGGCGTTGTCGTGACGCGATATGGGCACGCGGTCGCCACCGATCGGATCACCGTCCGCGAAGCCGCCCACCCAGTACCCGATGCCGCTGCAATATCCGCGACACGAGAGGTCATGGAGGCTGCAGCAAACGCGGGGTCGGACGATCTGGTTCTCGCGCTGATATCCGGGGGCGGCTCATCATTGCTGTCTTTGCCCCGGTCTCCCCTGACCCTCGACGATCTCATTGCGGTGAACCGGTTGCTCTTGGCCTCCGGTCTGTCGATCTCTGAGATGAACAAGGTGCGTCGCCGCTTTTCGCAGGTGAAAGGTGGCGGACTTGCGCGCGCGGCGGGAGATGCACGGCTCGTGACGCTCGCGATTTCAGACGTGCCCGGCGATGATCCCGAAGCCATCGCGTCTGGGCCAACCGTGCCGGACCCGACTGCGCAGGCAGACCTGTCCCACCTTGCCGACAAAATCGGCCCGTCACTGTCGAAGGTCGCGCTGGACATGCTGCGCGCGCCCTCTCCGGATGCCGGGAAGCTCGAGCCAGATTACCGCCTGATTGCAACCCCGCAGGCCTCTCTTGAGGCCGCGGCAGAGGTCGCGCGAGCAGCGGGTGTGGCGCCTGTTCTTCTGGGGGATGCGTTAGAGGGAGAGGCGCGCGAGCTGGGCACCGTGATGGCCGGGATTGCCAAGGCGGTAGCGCGCCACGGCAC
>NZ_FOXV01000034.1 GCF_900115815.1 Roseivivax halotolerans
CGCCGCAGCCGCCCAGAACCTCCGCAAACTGGCCAAGATCCTTCCTGCACCGCAGCAACCGCGAAAAGCCTGACAAGAAAGGCGCTCGTGCCCCTGCCATGCGTCGATATTCTGCGCCAGAAAACGGGTGTTTTTCCACAGAATCGGCTCGAAACGGCCTTTCGCCGCAAATTGCATGAAGGTTGGCTATGGCCGTATCGAGCCAGGATATGAACTGTATCGTGTTTGTGAGACTTTGCAGGGCGGTAAACCGAGCTTGCTGCGGTGGCAGTCTAACGCTCAGAGCGAACGTCGCTGGTCCAAGTCATTCTGCAGTGCAGCGGACCGCGCCAAAGACGCGAACTAACCTGCGAATTAGACGAGTGGATTGCTCTGCGTCTTGCCCTACTCATGCTTTGCAAGCATGAATTGTGCCGCCCGGGGCCCAAGAGGACTGGGCAGGGTGAGCCGCAGGTTGAGTTTGCGGTCTTGGAGCAAGTCACGAGGAGACAGGCCTTGCCCGAAACCTCCGCGCAACCGGCGCCGATCTGGTCGATGCGCCCGATCTTCGACAGCGAGGCGCGGGCGCTGCCGATCCGTCCACTCGCTGCCAGCGGCGAGATCATGGATATGCTTCATATCCACAGGGCGAGCGTCGGCATCCAACTCGGCCGTCCGCTGACCGCCGAGGAGCGTCCGGCCGGATTTCGGGTGGACAGGAGCCAGGACTGGCGGGGGATACGGCGCCCCCGGGTCGATGACGCGTCACTGGAGCGGATTCTGGCAAGTGTGGATCTCTATCCCTTCAACTCGGTTGTCTGCGTCACGCAGGCCGTCGCGGAGGCTATGGCCGACCTCGATTTCGGCAACGGCAGGCTGACCGAAGTGCCGGTCTACCGCGAGGACGGCATCCGCATGCCGCTGCCGCTCTACATGATGGAATACCCCAACCAAAAGGACACCGTGCTGCGCGAGATCACCCCGCGCTGCAAGCCGCTGTACCGCAACAATCCGGCCAAGCAGTGGAAACTTCCGTTACGCCTGACCGGCCGCGATGTCTTCGTCTCCGCCCGCGCGGTCGGGGGCGCCGATTTCTGGCTCGACCCGAAGATCTCGCAGTGCTGGTTCGCCAGCGACCGCGCCGCGCAAATCCTGACCTCGCTCGGCCTGCAGGAGTCCTTCCAACTGAACCAGTGCAGACTTCCCGGCACCGCGATATCATTCTGAAATGAAGCTTTCTGCGGCGGTTCACGAGGCTCTTGCGTCTGTTAGCAAACTTCTGCTTCTAACTCTGCCTGCAAAAACTGTCGTTGTCGCGGCTGGCATTTAGTCGGCGCGGCTTACGGCAGGAAGGTCCGGCATCGCCGACTTCCGCCTGAAAGCGAATGCTGCACGACGAGATAAATGGCCGGTTCCAGGAAGCTGCGATGCAGCGAAGCCCGGTCTGGCGAATGACGGCAGTGGGCCGTCATCCACGAGGCTCGTCTCGCTGCACGCGCGAAATCACCCGGGGTGCGCTCCGGTCAGTTGGGCTCAAAGCCGTCATGCGGCGGTGCAGCAGGATGCGCGCCTGATCTTCGCCCCGCGTCCGTCGCTCTCGGCCCTTTGCCGACCTTGGCCATTACGGCGATTGCCGCACCGCAGCTTCACCGAAGCGGACGCTCATAAATCATGCTCTCGGAATGCTGCAGATCAGTTTGAAGGCCAGGCACTCCTGCGCGTGACGGACTTACCGAACTTCGCTCGGATGCCCCATTCTGTGTCGCCGCCGGTCGAAGCGGCCCGCTTGGGATCATGCACAATTCTCAATTGGCGTGCTGTGGCTATAGGGACGCAGCTGCAAGTGTCTCGAGCGCATGCTAAAGCGCGCATGCGTGTTTCCCGGGCTTGGAGCTTTGTATGAAATTCTGCCTTTCCTTGGCTCTTGTCTTGGGTGCAGCGCCTTGCATGGCGGAGACAGTGGCAGGTGTCGTCTATCTTCAGGATACCTCCCTTCAGGAACGCCCTCTATCGCTCTCGATCTGGTATCCATCGGAGGAACCGGCGTCGGCCGAGATTGGCGGCAATC
>NZ_FOXV01000028.1 GCF_900115815.1 Roseivivax halotolerans
CTATTTGGGGAGCGCGCGCGCCATGGCGCTCAGCACCCCGACACTGGCCTGGTTTTGCGCCGCCACGTGGCCGGTTATTACTCCGCCGTTGACAACCAGCTCGATCAGCGTCATTCTGTCGTCGGTCATCGTCATCTCCGTTTTTGGTTCAAGGTCTCGCAACCCGAACCTGCCCGAAGATCGACGATGGCCGCCAGCGTCACACCCGGCCGCGCGCTGCGCTACGCCGGGGGCTCCGCGCGCGGCCTCCTACACCAAGCATTGGGACACTACCCCGTCGGAAGTGCGGCGACTGAAGCTGCTCGAAGAGGAGAATGCACGCCTGAAGCGGATGGTCGCGGACCTCTCGCTGGACAAAGCCATGCTGCAGGATGTGCTGTCAAAAAAGGTTTAGCGCCTGCGAAGGCCCGGCGATTGGTTGACTATGTTCAGGGCGTGTTCCAGGTCTCGATCCGGCGAGGCTGCACGGTGCTGGGCTTGCAGAAGTCGACCTACTTCTACAAGGCGCGGCGGCCATCGCAGGCGGCACTGAGAAACCGGATCCGTGAGATTGCCGAGACGCGTGTGCGCTATGGCTATCGTCGGATCCATGTCCTGTTGAGGCGGGAGGGCTGGGAAGTGAATGCCAAGCGCGTCTACCGGCTATATGTCGAGGAAGGCTTGCAGATTCGAAACAAGCGACCAAAGCGCAAGGTTGCGGCCAAGCTTAGGGAGAACCGCAAACCGCCGGTCGCGCCGAATGAGGTTTGGGCGATGGATTTTCTATCCGATCAGCTCTTCGACGGGACAAAGATCAGGGTCCTGACCATCGTCGACACGTTCTCGAAACTCTCACCCGCGATCGATGTCCGAGCGAGGTACACAGGTGCAGACGTCGTGGCGACGCTGGAGCGGGTGACACGGGATCATGGCTTTCCCCGGTCGATACGCGTCGACCAGGGTCCCGAGTTCATCTCGAAGGACCTTGATCTCTGGGCTTACATGAATGGCGTCATCCTGGACTTCAGTCGGCCCGGAAAGCCTACCGACAATGCATTCGCCGAAGCGTTCAACGGCAAAGTCAGGGCAGAGTGCATCGACCAGAACTGGTTCTTGTCGATCGAGGATGCTCGGGTAAAATGCGAGGCGTACCGCCACGAGTACAACACTGAACGACCACACAGCTCGATCGGAAACAAGACCCCGATCGAGTTCATGAAATCCATTGGGGCGACCTGCCACCCAATGGCTTAGAACACGAGAAGACGCTCAAGACAGCGGTCCAGCGTTGGGGGCAGGTCCAATCGGGATAAAACTATCCCAGTTCGTGGACCACTCCAGTGGGGGCACTCCATCGATTTCTCGTCCTCGCTGAACACTATGAGCCCGCGAGCAAACTAACATCGGCCGACGCACCGATAAGCGTGCGACACCGCGCGAAATCACGCGAGCGAAACATGAACATGTACTGCACACAACGCCGTTCAACCACTTGAAATCAGGACCTAATTGCCACCATCCATCATGGGCGCCACGCTTAGCCGCGCTGCTGTTTCAAGTATATTTTTCAACAACTTAGCCTTATCTCCGAATGAGATTCATGTAGTACGCTCGGCGTGGATTTTCGGCGGTTTTCCGAGGTTTTCGATCCAGGATTGCTACCGTGTAGCACATCTGCGCTGCCAGAACACCGCCGCATACTCCGTTCGGATTCGCCCCGCGCGCCGCCACCCTTCGCTCTGTGTCCTACCCAAGGAAGTCGGGATTCAAACTCAGGGTTTCCTGCGCCCGAATGCACCGACTTTCTTCTCACAACAGCGAAGAAGGAAACATTTCCATGACCACCATCGATGACAGCACCAAGAACGTCCTGGCCACTATTACCGCGCAGCAAGCCGCCCGCCGTCAAAGTGCCCCTGCTTGGGAGCAGATTTCGGATCCAGCAGCCACCCCGTTGCCAACTCAGGGCGTTGCCTCCACCGCGTCCGAAACCAACAAGAAAGCCAAGGCCGAGAAGTCGAAAAAGGCTGACGATTTCAAAGAACGGAACATTACCCGCATTCAGACCACTGGTGGCCGTGCAAAATACCGGGTCCAAATCCGACGCAAGGTGAATGGGAAGTCCCGCAGTCTCTGCGAAACTTTCCGGCACTTGGCAAATGCAAAGAAATGGCGGGACAAAAAGCTGGCCGAGATCGAGTTGCACGGTTTCCCTATGCAGATCGCTACCGACACCACGATCGCAGACGTAATTGCCGATCGGCTGAAACGGGGCAAAAAACTTGGCAAGTCTGCCCAGCAAAATATCGAGTATATCCGGGATCACGAATTTGGTGAAACCAAGGTCTCTCTGCTTACGCAACAACAACTTTATGACTTTGCCGAGAAGCTCTTGGATGGCGATCGAACGCCACAAACCGTGGCGGGATACATGACGCATTTGGCCGCGACCTTGAAATGGGTTTAGGCGCGGAACTCTTCTTCCAATCGAGGCTGTGTCTCTGGCCATGGAAACTCTTCCCGTTTATCCACGATAAAAAAGCAAAGATTTCGATGGGCTATGGTCAAGCTTGCTGAATAGCTTGAAGCCAGACCTCAGTAGTCACCATATCCAATTGAGTGCGCTGTCAAAATGAGCGCGATCCCATCCATGTTATCAAGAGCCATCCTGGCACGAGCCACGAGAGCATGTTGTGCGAGCTCGGTGTCGCCGAGTTGGTGAGCAACTCGCGCGGTAGCGTTCGCGATGTATCCGTCACGTGCCCGCAACAGGTCCGGGCTCGAAGCTACTTGCCTCGTTGTCCGCAAAGCCCACTGCTTGAGTTCGGGTTGACGATTGTCGCCTGCGATCTCGCGCGCAATCCGCATAGATACGTAAGCCGAGTCCTCCGGCGAAAGCTGGTCGTTCCATATTTCGGACAGGCGCTCCAGAATTGGCAATGGCATGTCTCGGTCGGCAAAGCCAGCCCACTCAGATGCGGCATCGTCTGCTTGCGATAACAGAGCCTGCGCCACCTCAACATCTCCGACCTCGGCACTTATTTCGGCGATCATGCCGCGCGCTTCATCTGCGAATCCGGACGATCCCCAGTATTGAACGCCGGTGGCGAGGCTCGTGTAGGCGATGGAACGGTCATCAATACGCTTATCCATGGCGCGAGCGAGTAGCTTCGAAACATCGGCGCGATCACCACCCGCCGATTGGAGCGCATCCGCCGCATTCGCCCATTGGAAAACGCTGAGAGAATCATCCGAATGTTCTTCAGCAAGCTTTGCCATCCGGGCTGCCATAACGCGTGACGTTTCACGTAGCCCTCGATCTGCTGTTGCCTGCACGACCCTCAGCATCAAGGAGAAGTTTGGTGTATACCGGCGGTTCGCATGGACATTGAACGCCTTCTGGAAGTAATCAGCCGCTATTAGATTATCTCGTTCGGTTTCGCCGGCCCTCTGAAGTAGATGTGGATTGTTCGTATCGCCTGGATCGGCAAAGGCGAGAACAACATCGGCCCTGGCGAGCTTCCATACTGCAAGGGGCAATCCCACGTTGACGCCGCCAATAGAAAGCGCGTCCAGCACACCCTGTCGGTCTCCCAAGTGGGCAAATAGCTCCGCAGCATACCCAACTTGATATTTGGCTGCTCGGTCGGACTCAGTTCGAGCCCAGTCAAGGATTTGCTTCGCGAGATCTTTTACCGCCAGCTGGTCGTCTTGGCGCGGTTGAGCGGAGCGTTCGAGACCGATTTGCCCATATGGATCTCGTCCGAGGAGCTCGAGGCCCACGATCCAGAGATCACCGCCATCGGCCTCAGGGAAATCCAAAAGCGCTTGATCAAGCGTGGCTCCAGCGCGGAGTTGTTGAGCAAGTCGAAGTTGCGATACGGTTCGTTTTGGGCTGTTCGATGAGGCCGGACGTCCTTGAGCCTGCTCGGGTATCCGTGCGGCCACCGAAGCGCCTTGTTCAAGTTTTCCGGCTCGCGCGAGGGCCACAAGCCATCGATGGTTCTGTGTGTCAGGAGGGTTGATCAATAAATCTGCGAGCCCGATGTCCAGAAGGCATACGGCACCGGGTTGATCGTGGCATTCAGCAAAAGCGGACACCGGCAAGTTAGGTGGAAGTGGGGCCTTCGCCCAAAGGCAAGCCAATCCCGCAATCAGAAGGGTCGCTCGACGCTTCATCGAACACTTGTCATTTTTCGATTCCCGTCCCCACATTCACGCTTTGCATCTCGACTTTAAGGCACTCAACCAACTGAGGGAACTCTGAGTCTCCGGGGGTCTTATGGCCAGCATAGCCCGTATTCTTTCGAGCGGCGGACTTGCTTGCCGACCGCTCCTTGAAGCAAGACGCGCATCTGGTCGACCACCGGAATCGGCTTCCAGGTCGTCGTCGATTTCTCCCGCTCGACACCATCTTTCGTGGTCCATTGCTTGACCACTTCCCGAACGGGATCGCGGTGGTTCCACCGCCAGACGATTTCGTCGAGGTATCGCTGGAGATGCTGTCGCGCCAAGTTGTGGTAGACCCCGACCAAAGCGCGCTGCACTTGGGAGATGACCGCCTCGGCCGTGTTCACGTGGGCGCCGGTCTCCGGGTTGGCATACTCTTTCTGGCTGTGGATCACAATTGGTGGTCGGCCATGGTTTTTCCCAGGCCCCTATAGCTCTTGCTGCCATCGGTCATTAGGCTCGTCGTCTCGGGGTCGATCCATTCCAGGAGAACCGGCTCGAGCGTCGCCCTCTTGTCATCGGAAACGACTCTGGCTCGCGCCTGTCCGTCGCGAGAGGTCGCCACGAAAATCATCGGCTTCCCTGTGCCCTTGCCGCGTGGATTATAGGCCCCTGAAAGGGATTTCGGGGCTCCCCCGACATATGCCTCGTCCACCTCGACAATGTCCTCCAGCGGCAGCAGCTCGGCGTTCCGGTCGTCCATCATTTCCCGTATGGCGTGGCCCATCTTCCATGCGGTCTTCTGGTTCACGCCAAGCAGTCATGCCATCACGACCGAGGAGATACCCTTGCTTGATGTGAGCACCAGGAACATCGCGCAGATCCAGATACGCAAGTCGAGCTTGGTGCCATGCATCGGGGTGAGCGTGGTGACCGTGAACTGGAGACGACAGTCTCGACACTGGTAGAGTCCCGGTCGGCAGGTCCGGCCGCGCAGCGCCGAAGTGTCCACCGATCCACAATGCGGGCAGTGCCTGCCGGTCGACCATATGATCCCCTCCAGAAAGCGTCGCGCGTGCATCTCGCTCGGCATCCGTTTCCAGATGTCAGGGATCGACTTCAGTTCGGTGATCATCCGGGCTCTCCGCTCGTTCTGCCAGCCGAGCAATATTGGCCAAGCGGGTGTTCAGCGAAGAATAAACTTGGAAAATCGCGCAAAATGCGGCGATATCGCGGAAAAGCTAAGCCAAGTCAGAGTCTTGCGCTATTGGTTGCTTTTTCTCGTGGATAAGCGGGAAACTCTTTGGGAAGACGAAATTCTGGCTCGGTCCGAGGAAAGAAACCGGCGGCCCCAAATGGCGGAACTCGATGCGATCCTTACCGCCATCTCTACCAACCGTCGCCAACAGCTTCCCGTCGCGGTCCTCGTAGTTTTTGCGATTTACTCGGGACGAAGGCTTGGCGAGATCTGCCGGCTTCGTTGGGAGGATCTGCGAGAGGACAAGAGCCAGATCCTCGTTCGCGACATGAAGCACCCGCGCAAGAAAAAGGGTAACAATGTTTGGTGCAAACTGCCGTCGGAGGCACTGGCGATCATCCAAGCAATGCCCCGCAATTCCGAGTTAATCTTTCCATTTTCCGAAAGGTCCATCGGCACAGCCTATCGCCGTCATCGAGACAAGGTCGGGATCATGGATCTGCGCTTCCATGATTTCCGACATGAGGCCGTCAGTCGCCAGTTTGAGATGGGCATGCCCGCGTCGTTTGTTGCCAAGATCTCCGGACACAAGAACGGTGGCTGCCTTTTCCGATACGAGCATGTTGAAGAAATCGGTGACAAGTTTGCTGATTGGCTGTGGTTCGACCGTGTGCTGGAGATGTGCCAGGCGCTTCACATGTAGGCGCGCGGCCCATGCCGCTTCTTTCGAGGATAGGAATCAAACCAACTGGTGAAAAATCGCGGTGAACCGAGGTCCTCTTCGGAACATGAAGAGAAAGTGGAAAACCTCATGAAAACGATCGACCTCCTCCTTGCCCGCTTCGGCGGAGAGCCGGTGATCCCCCTCGAGATCGCGGCGAATTACTGGAACTACAAGCCGGATACCTTGAAGCAGAAGATCGATGATGGCGAAATCCGGATCCCGTACTTCAGCTTGGACGATGCCAGCCAAAAAGCACGCAGGGTCGTCCGGCTTACGGATCTCGCTGCCTTAATCGATCTCAAATACTCCGCCGCCACGGCGAAGTTTCACGATCGATGGGCTGAACTCGATGCTGTCTGAGTACACGGGAGGGCGCGGAGGACATCTGCACGCCCTCCCCCTTTAACCGACAGTCTGAGCCGGTCATACTGCCCAGGCCTCATGGGCCGTCTATCGACACGGCGTACATCGAGGACCAGTCCCCGCTCTTTCCGGGCTGCTACTGTACGAGCCGCCGCGAACCTCCGGCGGCGTCCCGGCTGCTGGCAGACGCACTCCGCTGACAAACGGTTTGGATTTTAAACTCGGCTTTCCCCCTCAGGTGACACTCGGCGGCAACCGGATGTTGAATCCCAGCACAAACGACTTCTTCTGCCATGCGGCGCAACAGCTCTTGGTCGCTGACCAGAGGCAGCTAAGGGCCGTTGGCTTACCCGGACGAATGGGCGGACAGCCGACATTCGCGGCACGCGCGAAGCTGGTTGCCTTCGGCATCAATAGCGGACACCCGCCGTTTTGATGCGTGGACGTCCAAAGTGCTGTCGAATGAGATGTTAGTTCCGACCGCAAGTTCATGTTCCGACATTCGTCGGTAAGATCAAATCCAAGTGCACTTCCTCCGAGACTGGTGAAAGTTCAGTGGCGAGTCATCACAAGCGCAGGCTTTGATCGTTTTGTATATCTACTCTCACGCTCAAAGAATGGAGATCAGTATTTCTTCCACGAAAGTAGCCCATGATCGGTGAGACCTGCTGAATTCTTCGCGCTACAGCGACGGGTACAAGGTTGATTGAACCAACTGATCTGTTTGTTGGATCGAATGGGATCCAGCCAGCCCCGGGAACGAAGATTTCGACCCATGCATGCGTGGATCCGGCGCCTACCGACCCAACTTGGCCTCCCGATTGATTGAATAGGTAGCCTGACACCAGCCTTGCCCCGAAGCCAAGCGTTCGGACCGCTTCAGCCAATAAAACGGCGAAGTCACGGCATGACCCCCAGCCTCTGTCGATGGTCTCCAGAGGCCCTTGTGTGCCCTCGGTTTCGCGGCATTCGTAGGAAATTCCAGCGTTAATTCCGCTACTGATATCTTTCAGAAGTGACAGTGTATCTGTCGGACGTGCTGCGACGAAACGTTCGACCCAAATCGAGAGGCGTCCTGAGCTGTCGGAATACTGTGGTCTGCCCCCACCGAGTGGTCCAGTTAGTTTGTTAGTGCATGGTCGGCCTCTGGTCTATCGGCACGATGCTCTCTGGCGCTGGTGGACGGTAT
>NZ_FOXV01000027.1 GCF_900115815.1 Roseivivax halotolerans
AGTGCGCCGGTCTCGCCGGCGCACGAGTAGAGCCCGGTCCTGGGCGGGCGTGTCCTCGAGCGAACGCACGAGGTCATGAACGATCAGGATTTGCCCCGGCTATCGCCGCCGTGCGCCGAGGGCGACGATGAACAGAACGAACATGGAAATTGCGAGGACCATCACTCCGGCCTTTTCAGCAAAGGGCCGGATTCTCCTGCCGCTACAGAAAGCGGCTCCGCAGGAGGCGGAGCCGCTTCAATTCTCGCGGGAAGCTGTAAAGGCTCGGTTAGCGCGGCGCTTCCGCCAGCGGCTTCAGGTCGGAATGCCACGCCACCGGGGGCCAGAGCCTTCCGTTGTAGCTGATGTGAGCGAGGTGCTGACCCATTTCATCGAAAAGCTCGCCTGAACCGAACTGCGATCCGCCAAGACCAGATTGCTCGCGCGCCTCGATGTAGGCTCTTTGGCAACCTTCCAGAGTCGTCACGTTGTTGATCCAGTAGGTGCCGGGCACGGCGAGGTCGCGCCCGGCATGGACTTGGTAGCGGACCCGGAAACGGGTTCGCTCTGTGATCTCGTACCCTTCGATGACGCACGGCGTTACTGCCTCGACAGAAAGGTGAGGGTCGCGGGATGTGCCTGCGCCGTTGTAGTCGGAATAGTCGCAGAAGGCGTCCCGAACGGCGCTCAACGGATGAGCCTCGAAGGTTTCACCGCGTAGCTCAAGGTTCGCGTGGTCGGCCTCGTCCAGCTCGTCATAGACAAAATCATGCAGAGCTGCGGCCATGTCCTCGGAAATGTCCGCGAAGTCAGTGACAGGGCGGGTGGTCAGGCACTCGGCGTCATGCCAGCGCACGGCATAGCCGAACGCGCGATGCGCGAGCAACGCGACGCGCACGACTTCCTCGATCTGATGCGCCTCGTAGGCGGTGAACTCGTCGCCGCCCTTGGTCATGCCGAACAGCGCAAAGCCGTCTTCGTGGCCGATCTCGCAGACTTCAGGAAGCCCCCCGTCACCGGCTACGGTGACGGGGCTGACTTGCAGAAAATCGGCGGGACGTTGGCGAAGGGTCTCGATCTCGTATGCCATGATACCCCTCAATCCTCGACGCTGAAAATTACCGTCTCGTCCTCGACGGTGTAGGGGACTGCTCCAGAAAGAAGCTGGTGGATCGCGTCATCGGGAAGATGCGGCCATGCAGTCTTGATGATGTGCAAAAGCGTGGGCCGATCATCCTCGAAGGCATAGCCATTGATGGCCCATGCGACGAGGCCGGGGGTGCGAACTGCGGGTGAAGAACCCAAGCGATACTCAGCCATGTCTGGCCTCCTTGTGGTGTCGCCGTTCCGGTCTTGGTGCCGAAAATCGGGGCGGGGTTTCTGGCGAGGAAGCGCGAAGCGCGCCCCTCTCCTGAAAGCCTGCCTCCCGGCGAGGGCAGGAGGGGGACCCGTGCAGGGTTGTTCGTAGGGACGAAGGGGAGGGGGATCACCCGGCCACGCAGCTCGGCTCTCGGCCGAGACCGTGGTTGGGGAAACCCCTTCGACCCGTTAAGCGGACGGCCTTGCGCGGGGGAACCGGCGGTTCCCTAGATGGACAGGGCGCGCTTGCGCGACCTGGCCCAAGGATGCGGGCGGCGTTCGGCTTGCCCGAACCCCCCGCCAGTGCGATCGCCGCGCTCGCGCGGGGATCTCCGAACCTTCTTAGGCCAGAGCTTTCCAGCCCGCCCCGGCCAAGGGGACGGGGCAGGGCCATGCAGGCGACGAGCTGGACGCGCCATCACACAGCGAAGGAAAGCGAGGCGTCCTGTGGGAAGGTCTGGCCCGCAAAAGGCCGAGGGAACCGAGGGAAGATCGTTACCCGAAGGGCCGAGATTTTCGGGCTGAACGGACCATGCGCCCGCGTCGATCCGGCGGCTCGGGACGAGACGGCGGGCGGCGCACCTGGGGCGCAGGGACGGGCAGCGCGAAAAGCTCGGGGAGTGCGCCGGTCTCGCCGGCGCACGAGTAGAGCCCGGTCCTGGGCGGGCGTGTCCTCGGGCGAACGCACGAGGTCACGAACGATCAGGATTTGCCACGCCCGGAAAACAAAGCATCAAGCCGTTTCTGCGCAAAAGAAACTAGCGCCTCTGCGTCGTTCAAAGCGTCAACAGGGTCACGCTGCATGAGCGCCGATTTTGCCTCTCGTAACCACTCTGATTGGGTCAGCTCGATCTCTTCGGGATGGGCCAAATTTTCCTCACATGCTTGACTAAACCGGCCTGTATATTCATACTAACATATACGGATATACACAACAGGATATACACCATGCCCGGACTATTCATCAGGGATGAAGCGGTGAATGCGCTGGCTGTTGAAGCGATGAAACTGACCGGCGCAGAGAACAAGACAGAGGCCGTGCGAGCTGCTTTGAATGCTGCCATTGCCACCGCCAAGGATCAAGTGCCACTGCTTGAACGCCTTGAAGTTGCACGGAATCTTGCCGACAGAGTTGGGCCTGTCGATCCCGACTATGACGCGAAAGCGGACGCGGATGCGATGTGGGGTGACGTTTGATGTTCATAGATGCCTCTGCCGTTATAGCGATCCTCAACCGCGAGCCGGGATCGGACGAACTGGTCAAACGGCTTGCCGCGAGCGAGAAGCGCCCGCTCTTCTCCCCGCTTTCTCGGTTCGAGGCCGTTGTCGGGCTGGCGCGGTCCCGGTCAGGCAAACACAAGTCGCCGGATGCAGAACAACTCGACGCCGCACAAGCGGCGGTCGATCTGTTCTTCACCGAGGCCCGTGCCAAAAGCGTGATTATCTCGGATAGCCTCGGAAGCGGGGCTCTCGACGCCGCGCGCACCTATGGGAAGGCGGTAGGGCATGAGGCCGATCTGAATTTCGGTGATTGCTTCGCCTATGCCTGTGCCAAGGGATACCGTGCAGCCTTGCTCTACATGGGCAACGATTTCGCGAAGACCGATCTCGCGTGAACGGCTCGGCGGGCACCATAGGCGATGCCCGAATACAGGGACGATGACAGGGCAGGGGGCTGTCTGCCCCCGCGCCTGTCGGCGCTCCCCCGAGGATACTGAGGGGAAGATGAAAGCGGGAAGGCCAAGCCCGAAGGGCCTGGCCGTCGCTGCCGCCCTACTTGGGGCGGCGCTTGATGGTGACACCGACCTTCAGGAAGCCGAGGTTGAGCGAAATCGTGAGGCTGAGGTCGATTGCGCGCAGCAGCTTGCGGATGGCTCGGAGCCGGCGGGCGGCGATGCGACGGAGTTGGGTGGAACGCTTGCGAATGTAATTCATGGTCTGTCTCCTGATTGAAAAAACAAGGCTCGGTGACACGGCGGGAAAGGCTGGCCGTCAACACGCGCGAAGCGCCCCGAAGGGCTTGGTGTTGACGGCCAGCCGCGCCGTGTAGAGTGGCCGCTGTTTTTCAAGGAGACAGACCTTGCACCTTCGCGGTCAGGTCCAATGTCGCATCGCCGCCCGCCGGTGGTTCGGAGCCGCAGGCTGCGAAGCGCAATCGGCCGCCCTCTCGATGGGGGCGACCGATTGAAAGGGGTGGACGCTGCGCCGCGCCCGTAGGGCGGCGGGCCGTCAGGCCCGCCCGGGCGGTTAGCCCGCCTGCCGCGCTACCTGACGACGGACTTCATGCGAGTAGTTGTCGAAGCTCTCGGAGCTGAGGGTGACGCCGTAGCGGGTTTCTCCTGTTCTTGGGTCTTCCCACTGTTCCTGGCGGATCGTGCCCACGGAGCGGACGATATCACCGGGGCCGACGTTCTCTTTGGCCCATTTGATGACGTTCTCGTTCCAGATGTTCACTTCGTTCCAGAAAGGTTTCGATTGGAAGGTGCCGTTATTGTCTTTGCGGCCATATTCGGCGGCAATGGTGATACGCAGTACGCCGTTGCCTTCCTTGAGCTGACCGACCCGCCCGACGATCTCGTAGTTGGCGAAGGTTTTCATGATGTGTCTCCTTGGGAGTAAGTGTTTCGATGAAGAACGGTCATGCTGGTCCTCGATGCGATCAAACCAAAAATCGGAGGGTCCGCATAGCGGAAACCGATTTTTTGCTTGAAGTGCGGTGCTTTAGCGCCGCTCGGTCGCAAAGAGAGGACCAAGCAATGTTCCGTTTGAGAAACACGGTCCAAGGGGACACAAGCGAACCTGATTTTCGCGATATTCAGTGGCGGTCATGGCTCAAGGAAGGCATCGGGTTGCAAACCAACGTACCGGCAGATTCAATCGCAAAGACAATAACGGGACCGCTCGAAACCTGGGGCGAGTGCCAAAAGAGAAATAGTCTCATATGGGCCTAAGAGATTGGCGGGCCTTGATCGGGTCCGTGCTTGGAAACCAAGAGCAGGGGAAGCCGAAGAACATGCGAAAGAAACGGCGTTCAAGGCCGAGGCGTGAGCGCAGACTAACGAAATCGACTAGACGGGTGATCGCGGTCCTTGTGTCCGGGATGCTTGCTGTTGGCTGGCTGTCGATCGACGCGAAGTCAGCCGCGGAACCTGTGAACCCGAGTTCGATCTACGTGATCGACGGTGACACGATTGATCTCGATGGCAGGCGGTTTCGGTTGGTCGGCTTCGACACCCCGGAAGTCTATTCGCCCCGGTGCGACTACGAAAAGGCGCTCGGTGACGAGGCAACGAGACGGCTGCGCGAGCTGATCGCCTCGGGCGAGCTGGTCGATCTCGCCATCCAACCGGGGAAAGACAGATACGACCGAGGCTTGGCCCGGCTGTATGTCGGTCGCGAAGACGTTGCTGAAACCATGATCTCGGAAGGGCTGGCACGGCCCTACCGGGGCGGGCAGCGAAAGGGATGGTGTGAATGAGCTTTGATTGGTGCAAATTCTTGAATGAAACGGTGACGACGCCCACTGGCAAGCGGTGGCTTGCAACAGCAGGCGGTTGGGCGGACGAGAAGATCCAGCCTTTCAGCTTAGGCGAAGCCAGAAACTTCGTGGTGAAGGAAGAACGGAAGGATAATTGCCCGATTGATCCGCGTAAAATCGTCGGCACGTCACACGGAGCATATAATCAGGGCATGACTTGGCGCCAGTTCTTGGGAGCCGGGAAGAAAATCTCGACCAAGCTCGACGTTCTCGAATTGCGGCCCGAGTATTACGATGATCCGCTGGCCTTCGACAACGACCCCAACAACAAATATGGCACCCCTGACGGTTGGCATCTTGCAGAGATTGACAGCGATCTCTTCATCACAGAAGGCAACCACCGAAGCGTTGTCGCGAAGTTCCGGGCGCATGAGGATGGTGTGACTTCGCAGCGGGTCTACTCCGTCCTTTCTCTAACGGTTTCCGAAGATGCGATGCGGGCTTATGATAGGCTGCAAGCGGCCTATCTCCCCGGCGAGCGCGATGGCGGGCCACAACGGCGGCTGATTTCCGACACGAACGGGGTCAAGGTCTACCAAATCCGTGTGCGGTGCGGACTGCATGTGTTCGGGGGCGCACCCCTGAAAGAGATGGAAGTCCATGAAGCGGCGGAGTTCGTCTCGAACCGAAACCGCCTGCGCAAGAAGGTCTTCGACTTCTTCCCCGACCTCTATCAAAAAGTCTTTTCCTGACTGCCCCCGTGCCGCCGCGAATGCGGCTCCTGCGCGGATAGCGCCAGTCCGGCCAGGGCGGGGCCTTGTGCCCCGGCCTGGGGGGACACCATGAGGCTTAAACGGTAGAAAAAAGGCCCCGCCGAAGCGGGGCCAAGTGCCATCCTCACCACAAGGATAATCGGTGTGCTCGCGGCTCAACGCGCTGTCTGGCGGAGCGGCGGCGGAAATGTCGGGGCCTGATTGTTCTGGTTTGGTTCCATCTTAGCACGGGCCATCAGGCGTTGCCAGCGCAGCAGATGAGTTGCCTTCAGAACAGAGCCATTTGCTCGGCTCGCGGACGGATGCCAACGCGCCCGCGTGGGTCGATGATCCAACTTCCACCATCACGCTCGACACTTGCGTCCGGCCCGTGTTGGTCGATGAAGACCCGATCCGCTTCAGCCTTGCGGCTCGTGTGGAAGTCATTCGCCATATGCCCGCTCGGGCGGCGGCACCAAACACCTGGTGCGCGTCCACAGTCAGGGCAACGGACGGCAAGGACGGGGTGACGGTGGGCGGTGAAATCAGGCATGGGAACATCCCTCTAAATTCGGAAAGATCGCGACCGTACATCGGTGCGAACCGGGGGGCGGGGCGCGAGCGCCCCGCCCTCGATCTCATTCCATACCTTCGGGCAGCCACGCCGCGATCTTCTCGGCCTGCTCGTCGGTGACGCCGAGGGCGCTGCGCAGTTCGTGATCGCCACGGAACAGGGCTTCGAGCTTCGCGGCCTTCTCGCCCTTTTTCAGCTTCTCGAAGGTGGTCGCGGTCGGGTGATCGCTCGACAGGTCCAGAAGGTCGCGCCACAGGTCCACCATGTAAGGGCCTCCGACACGGCCAAAGAAGTTGGCGGCGGTCGGCGTCCAGACTTCGCGGGTGTTGGGCTGCGTTTCCTTCTCGATCAACGCGGCCAACTTCTCGTCACCGCCCCGAAGCTGCGCGGCAAGGAAGCGCACCAGTTCGCCGCGAATGTGATCCGCCCCTTTCTGACGGAACGCCCGGAAGCTCTTGCCAAGGTCCTTTCCATACATGTCGCGCGGCGGGTTCTCGGTCAGGCGCTCGTCCAGCGCATAGCCATCGGCCTCGGTCGTCGGCCAGTTGGGCACGTCCTCGACGGACAGGCCGAACGGCTTGGACCAATAGAGGTTATGGCTGAGTTGATAGGCCAGCAGGTCGATCAGCAGGTCAGGGTCGCGCAAGGCAGCGTGTTGACGCGCGCCGCGCGACACGCGGCCCAGATCGTCGCGGAGCTTCTGGGAAATCGGGCTCTTGGGTCCATCATCCGCGCCGTGCTGCGACTGCGCAAGAACACCTGCGGCAATCGCCTCGGCCTTGTCGGCCTTGCGGATAAGACCCTCGACGGTCTGCATCTCGCCCCGCGAGTCCACATAGATGATGATGCCAGAATGCGCGCGCTGCGTCTCCGTGAAGTCGCCTTCCGTGATGGCGTTGAGCGCGGCAAGCTCTTCCTCTCCGGCCTCGTCAAGCGCGTCGGCCTCGGCCAGCTCCGCCAGTTCATCGTACCGCTCGGACTGCTGGGGAGACAGGTCGCCTTGCTCCTTGTAGATGCGCGCGAAACCGTTCTCCTGAAGGAACCAGTAGGCGAGATAATCGGCTTGGCTCGCCTCGACCCACTTCCAGCCGTCGCGCTCATGGTTCTCCGCGACCTCGGCAAGCCGCTCCGCGAAAACCGCATCGAGAATGTCGGGATCATCGAGCAAGGTTTCCTCGGCAAAAAGGTCGCTGCCGACCCGGCCCCCTGCGGCCTTGTATGCTTCGATGCCCACGAATTTCGCGCGGCGATCGGTCTCCTTCACCGCATCGGGTTTGAGGGCCTTCTTGATCTGGTAGTCGGACCAGTTGCGGCCCTTGCATTGCTCAAGGACTTCGAGACTCCGCGCCTCGTCGCTGCTGACCGTGAAACAGGCGGCGGCGCTGAGGTTGATTTCGTTCGCGCTGAGCGCGTCGATCACGGCGTCCGGCAGACCCGCCAGCGCGAGGCGACGATAGACGCTTTTTTCGGTCACGGCGAAGGCGCGGGCGATCTTTGCGGGAGTCGCGCCGCTGCGCTCCATCTTGCCATAGGCCCGGATTTCATCGGCGGGGTGAAGGTCGCGGCGGGCAGCATTCTCGGCCACGGCCCACGCCTGCGCGGTGCTATCATCGGGCGCGATGCGGACAGGCGGGTTTGCCAGTTCGGGGCGTACCTGGGCCAGATCGGCGTGGCGCTCGGCCAGCAGTTGCAGCGCCCGCAGGCGACGGCCACCAGCGACGATTTCGGCCCCGCCTTTACCGTCCATGATCCCGGCAAGGTTCTGGATCAGGCCAGCGGTCCAGATGCTTTCGGCCAGTTCCTCGACCTCGGCGGCGGGCACGTTCTGGCGCGGGTTCATCGGGGACAAAACCAGCTTGGAAAGCGGGAAACGAGCTTCGTCGGCGGTGATAGTGGTTTGCTTGGTCATTGGGACATTCCTTGTGGTGCGTTTCTGTTTTGTGCTATGGGTGCCCCAGCCCTTACGGGCTGAGGCGAGGGGGCTTAGATGGCCCCGTGCTGGATCAGGAAGCGGCGGCCTATGCCAAAGTGATCGCCCTTCCTGAGAAGCGCCCAAGCCTCGGCAATGCGGCGCTTCATGGTGTCATCGCTGATTGTTCTCACCTCCTTCCGGTTCTCTGGTGGTTGGTGGGGGGGCGTTATCCGCCCCTCCCTTTGGCCTGCTCGACAGGCCAGCCTCGGCGCGGGGCAGGGAGTAACCCCGCTGCCGATCTCAGACGGACAGGGCCGCGTAGGTCTCCCTGTCCTCGTAGCGGATAATGGGTTCGCCCTGCTCGGTGGTGCCGCCCCAAGCTGGGCCGTTGAAGCCCGCGATCTTCGGGTGACCCTGAAGCTCGGCACGGGTGCGCGGGTTGGAGGAAATGCCGGTGATGCTGGTTCCCATGTCCTCGACCCATTGCTCGATGCAGTCGGGGTAGAAGGTGGTCATGCCTTCCTCGGTCGTGACGACAATCTGATAAGCCATGTCTGGCCTCCTTGTGGTGTGCCCCTTCCGGTCTTGGTGCCGAAAATCGGGGCGGGGTTTCTGGCGAGGTCCGCTGAAAGCGGCCCTCT
>NZ_FOXV01000023.1 GCF_900115815.1 Roseivivax halotolerans
GCCCCGCAGATCCGATCACCGCGGACGCGCCGTGTATCAGAGGAAACCAGGGCGGCTCTCAGATATCTGGGCGAGCTTGGATCGATCGGAAACAACATCAACCAAGCGACCCGCCGATTGCACGAGGCACACAAGACCGAGATCGTTGGAGAGCAGCAGTATCGCGAGATGTCATCTCAGCTCGATGAGCTTCGGACACTACTTTCTGAAATCCGTCGCGACATGGTTGGTGCGGATCAATGATTCAGAATACGATCAGGTTTTCAGTGAATGATGGTCCGAACCTGGTCGCTTACGTCTCCGCTCCTGGTGAGAACGAAAGCGTCGACTGGATTATGGGTTGCGAAGAGAACCTTCACGTCGCGATCGCTAAGGCCGACATGGCAGACGCGCGATACAGTCTCCGACATCAGATGATCTCACCCGAGCGCCACCTGTCTAAGCAGGAGCTCGCTCAAATAGTCGCAGACTACTGCGATGAGTTCGATGTGCCGCAAGAGAGCCGCGAACTGATCTGTATCGTTCAGCACACCAAGAAACGCGCTGACGACGGAGACGAGAACGATCTGCACTATCACGTCGTCATTCCCGAGATCGATGACGAAGGTGCCGAGCTCGACAGTCGATTCAGCAAAGTTCGCAACGAGAAACTATCCAGGATCGCCGAGCTGCAATTTCAGCATCCGTCTGTGCCTGGCCGGCACAACAAGTCGGTTATCGAACACCTCAAGCGAGAGCGTCCAGATCTAGACTTGCAGCCACTGCACGACGCGATCGCCGCGGTGGCCGAGGCCGATGGTCAGGATCCGGATACCTGGCGCCCTCAGAGCGCCTATGGCGACAAATCACATCAGCGCATGCAACGACAGCTAAGACAGAGCAACGATCGCCGCGGACCCGGTGAGCCCACGCTTTACAAAGAGATCATCCCAAGCGTGCGCGCAGAGCTCAAAAAGATGGGGCAGGGAGCCGATATCCACACGTTCCTGGATCGGGTTGAGGAGCGCGGTTTCGAGATCACAGCCGGCCGGAAGGCAGGCGTCTGGATGATCTCGCGCAACGGGCACGAGCTCGGGGCGCTGCACCGGATGTCTCCATTTCGCAAACGAGAATTAGACGACGCAATTTCAGAGAGAGGAATTCAGAATGACCCAACGCACGATCTCAGCAGAAGCCGCAGAGCGGGACGATCCGTTGACCGACCCCAAGAGCCAGCTCACAGACCGCGAGCAGATCGCGATACTCAAGACGAAGGAAGACGTAGGGTTTCTGAAAGCGGCGCTCGAGCAGCCGACGGACCAGGAAGGCAACCAGGAGCCGGACCCGACGATCGATCTCCTCGAGCAGATCGTGAAGGAACTTGCGACAGTCAAAAAGCAGCAAACAGCGATCTACAAGGCTCTCACGGATCTCAGCAGCGGCCCGAAAGTCAGCCGTCGAAGCAAGTAGCACAACGCATCCAAGGTCGATTCAGGGCTGCTTCTCAGCGTTCTACGGCCGCACGGCTAGGCGGTGGCGGTGGAGGTGTCGCTGTGCCGGAGCCCATCGCAGATGATGCTATGAGCGCGCTCAACGCGTGGGCGCGTAATCGTAGAGCTGCAATGTCCGCCGAGAGATCAGGGCCGGGTCCAGGGTAATCATCTGCGCAAAACAGTGCCTATCAGGAAACGACCACTAGAAAATCCCTGTGGAAGCACCGCCTGTCGTTCATCTACGGCTAGCGTTCTATGTGCTGAGGGATCTGCACAGTGTTACGACAACTAGTCTGAGTGCTGATCTGTGGTGTTATTTAGGTGTTATTATAGTGTTACGCCTTTGGATTGTGCGCGTAAGCACTTGATTTAATGACAATTTTGGATGCTTATGGTTCCTAATACCCCGAATCAAAGTTCCTGAAACCCCGAATGTAGGTTCCTAATACCCCGAATCCTTGACTGTGGTTCCTGAAACCCCGAAAATGGGTCTAGGGTTCCTAATACCCCGAATCTTGATCGATGATGGCACGAAGGACCTCAAATGGTTCCTGATACCCCGAACCTGTTCGAAAACCTCCTACCGGATAGGCATCCACAAACTGATTTCTTTGTGGTCGATGTCGCGGACGCAGTCCTCAAGGATCTGATGCCGGCAATGGAACACCCCTTCTATGCGTTATCGAAGAAACCCGATACGTCGATCCGTCGATATGAGCATAATGGCAAATGGCTCGAAGTGATACCGAGCGCAAAGGGCCAAGCTACGATCTACGACAAGGATATCCTGATCTTTGCGGTATCGCAGATCATGCACAAGCTGAACAATGGAGAGCCGGTCGAGCGCACGCTGCGGTTCAACCCTCGCGAACTGCTGATTTTCGTGAACCGGGGAACCGGCGGGAAGGACTACGATGCATTCGAAGAGTCCCTGGACCGCCTCATGGGCACTGTCATCAAAACCAATATTGTCACGCATAACGAGGGATCTGACATTCCTCTCAGCGACGAAGAGGACCGTGGCCTATTCCATCTCATCGAGCGCGCTCAAGTACGCAGAAAGAACGGGAGCGAAAACGGTCGGATCATGTGGGCCGAGATCGAACTTTCTGAATGGGTGTACAACGGAATCCGTCGGCAGAAGGTCCTGACCCTCCACCGCGACTATTTCCGGCTGAGAAAGCCTATTGAACGACGGGTATATGAGATCGCTCGCAAGTTCTGCGGCCTGCAACCATCCCATGAAGTCGGACTCGATAAGCTTCTTAAGCGCACAGGAGCCCGAATGTCCCTCAAACGGTTCAGGTTCGTCATGCGTGAGCTAGCACAGCGCGATCATCTGCCAGACTACACCGTCAGCATCGATGAAGCGGGAGATAAAGTAACCTTCCGAAGCCGAGGGTCTGTACCTGCTCCCCTAGAGGAGATGTTCGAAGGTTCCTTGTCGCCGGACGCGTACGAAGACGCACGGGAAGCGGCGCCAGGGTGGGATGTCCGCTTCCTGGAAAACCAATGGCGACGATGGTGCGGGAAAGAAGAGATCGAACCCAAACGGCCCGATGCGCATTACGTCAGGTTCTGCCGGTCCTGGTTTGAGCGACGCGGTCACCCATAACACACCCTGAAAAAGCGAAACCCGGCAGTCTTTCGACTACCGGGCCCGCGATTGGCCGTTTGTGTTACAAGGTAATAACACGCGGCCATCTCGGGCCGCTTGGGATATGTTTAGCAAAAAATCCGAACGGGTCAATAAAGCAATTCAACTATATTGTTCACTTCTCCCGTTTTGATAAGCTTTCGTTAACAATTTAACTACGCAAAAATTTGCGCTTAAACTTGTGCTTAACCTTCTTCTGCAAATGTGCGTAGTGCGCATCGCGGCTCTGGCCGGCAGCGACGCGTGAGATTACAAGGTAAATAAACAATGAATTCTGAATTTACTACATTCTCGGCAGTCCAGCCCCTCAACTCAGCGCTCAGTGCGCCCGGCCGTTTGGCTGGGCTATTGTGCCGGTAGGATTTAAGAGACAGTTTTATAGAGCTAAGAGCGGCAAGCGTATTGAGATTTCTTTAAATGGAAATTACTTTGATCAACGCAGCGGTTATGCTTGGACGCCCTGCCGCTTGCCGAATTCGGACAGCGACTATCTGCGAATGCACCGCATTCCCGCTTTTGGGCGCTGCGCAGGTCCGGATAAGCGGCTGCTTATAAGGGAGCGCGAGTATATAGCGTACATGCCGTACGTCGAGCTCGATCGACGTGACAAAGATAACGATAAACTCGATCGTCGGGACGTGATCGTCATCGATGTGGACAGCGACGTAGATGCAACGCAGCTCGAAGCCGCAGGTATCCCGCCGCCGCGGTATCTATGCGGTCGCCGCGGGTCGACAGAAAGCTGCGTGCACCGGCCGCACATAGTCTGGTGGCTCAAATATCCGGTATACACGAGCAACGCCAAAGCGATCTCGTATTATAATCGCATCAGGAGCGAGATCGAGGAACGCTTGCTGAGCATCGGTTGTGGCGTTGACTACAAAAGCCCTGTAGTCTCAAAGAACCCTCATAGCGATACGCACGACACGGTATCCGGAGTTAATGCTGAGTGGACGCTGACAGAGCTACATGAATGGTTATCCGAAGCGCCTCGGCAACAGATCGAAAGTCCGATCGTCGACGATGCACGCAGTACAAAGACTACTGATGATGCTAACACTCGAGCAGTCTACGAGCGCGCACACACTCACTATTTCGAAGTCGGCCATGCCATGTCAGGACGCAACTGTATGGCCTTCGAAAGCGTCAGAGGGCTCGCATACGCTGCGAAAGCATGGTGCGGATCAGAGGATGAGCTCAAAGACTACGTTTTCAATGAGCTTGAAGGGTTTAATCTAGTCAACAACAGATACAATCCTCTCGGCAACAGGGAGCTCGATGACATCGCGAGATCGATCTCGAGGTGGACCTGGCGGTATTTTACGTCTCCGGGCGCAGAGGTTGATCGTGGAGTGTGCCGCCGCGAGGGTCTGATGCCTCATATTGCATCGAAGAAGACGAAGCAGGCGATCGGCGGCACTTACGGTGCGAAAAAGAATGCTCAGAACAAGCTCGACAGGATCAAAGCCGTTCGCAAAAAGATGCTAGAACGCGGCGATGAGGTGACAGTCTCAGCGCTCGCACGTGAAGTGCACATGTCTCGCAACACGGTAAGGAAGCATCTTCAGACGCTCGATGATGATCCTAATCACCGTCCGACGGCAGAGTGCAAAGAGCACCTCAATCGGCAGCGGCCGGAAGACCGCGAATTGCGCAAAACAGTGTCTATCAGGAAACGACCACTAGAAAATCCCTGTGGACGCACCGCCTCAACTCTCTCTGAGACCAATTCATCCGCTCGTCATCCGATGTGGGACAGCATCGACAAGGAGGAGTCAGATTCAGACGATGAATTGATGGATTACGAGTACCTCGATCCAGACTCTCAAGACAAAATTTCAGAGAAATTATCACGGATGTATTACGATATAAATGATGCCTACGACTCTCCTGATCGTAAATACCATTTGGAATAGGTTCAGCCCGATCTCTTCGGGCTTTTCTCACTTCCAGCCATCTCTTGGTCCTCCTGGCTTCGGGATAAAACTACCCAAGTTGGTGAAGCGGGACTGGATCGATGCGCATAAGGGTCACGAGACCGACAAGCTCATCGGGCCTTCGTCAGGCCACCCAAGGCCCGCACGCGACCAAGTTCGCGCCACGACGCAAACCCGCAGCAGGCCACCATGCCGCCTATAGCGGACAACCGCTAGCCTCGCCTTACAGCACAAGATCTGTTTACGTGCCTGCATGATCGGACGCCAAGCCACCCACACAAAACACGAAATAGCCACGTTATTTTAGTTCACCTCGGAAGCTGAGCTCCTTCAAGCTGCTGTTTCCTCCAATAGACGGACAAAAACGAGAGCCCAATGATTGAGAATGATGACATCCAGAAAACAGAGAGGCTGCTAAAGACAGAAAAAGTTCTTTCTTTTAAGAAGGTTGGTCGCACTGTTCCACTTGAAGAATTGCCGCAAGAGTTCAGGCTCATGGGCTCTTATCTCAAGAGCAAACTAACGGCAGAGATCACATTGCGGGTCTGCAAAAAATCTGGATCGCATCTACTCAAGCTAGTCAGTGCAAGGACGGAAGGCGACAGTGCAATCCTCTATGTTGCGCCACCCACGGCAAACAAACGTCCTAAGGTTCTTCCATCCGTCAACGCACCCGACATTCCCTTCTGCAAAGTGCTCTACCGTCCACTCGAAATCGAGGGCCGACCTCCGCGCAGTGTCGTCGACGATATCATGAACCCGGACGATTATTCCGACACTGTCCTGAATGCCTTCGCGTCCGTCTTCGGAAAAGATGTCTTGGATGCTGCACGTGAAGCGCTGCTCAACAGTCCGAAACAGGTTACGAAACTGGCAGCGGGAGAATTTCCCATTATCTTCGTGCCTCGTGCGGGAGGCGGAGATCTCCAGCTGACGCCTGTCGCACCAGCGACGGCGTTTATGGGCGTGAAAGCGGCGATCAACGCGCTTTACGAGCGCAAGAAAGCATCTGGCTTGCCAATCCCGCAACGCGGAGCATTCGAGGCCCAGTCGATCAGCTCCAAACCGCAGAACATCTCTGGTGCCATCGGCGGTCCTCGCAAGCGGATCATCGCGAAGCTTCCGCAGGTCATGGAGCAGGCGGAGGCAGAGATTCACCGCTACATCCATGGCGGATCCTTCCCCCGCTGGCGCGACGACGCCGTTGCCGAATGGGTGATCCGCTATGCCGACATGCTAGAAGCGGACAAGACATACAACGACCGTAATACGCGCGCGGCGCTCGATAGGACTGCCGATCGTCTTATCCGGGACGCCATGGCCTTCGTGTCCGAAACGGTCGAAGAGGCGCGCGTTGCTAAGGAAACAGCTGCAGGTAGTCCGGACGAGATCCCGCCCCCCCCGGAACCGGACCGCGCTATCCTTCGGCGGTATTGGCCGAAAGACGGTTTCGACAAGGCGCGCAAGGCGCTGACGAGCGCGCATTTCCAGCATCGTCTCATGAAACTCAAGGACACCGAAAGCGCATGATCTTCGTTGCGAAGAATATCCGGGCGGCCCGCGTCAATCTCCTCATGAACGACTATGCCGCCGGTTTGCCCAGCCCACTGTCTTTCATCGGCCTCGCGGACGCGATTATCCGCGATCTTGGGCTTACCTCTTGGTCCGGGCGCGCGCTGCCAATCCTACATCGCGTGGAGCCCTCGGACGGCCGCACCAAACCTGAGATGGAAAACAAGTCAGGTTCATTCTCTCCGGTCGAAACCATGGAAGACCTTGTTGGCTCCGTCGACCTGTCTCTTATCTTGGACATTCCGGAATGTGACAGCGACACGGATCTCTCCGGCGCTCTCATGCGCCGCCGGATTGCTGGTGGCCTCATCCAGAACGATCAGGTGGACGTGACAGTGCCACCACCCGATGGAAGCGCCTTTAAGGGGTTGCGGCGTGGCTACGCCATACTGCCTCCAGATCCGGCGCGCCCGGATGCCTGTGCGATTAGCACCGGGGACGAAGCCAGCTTCACGGGTATTCTCGACACGCTTTTTCCGGACGAGCGCAAACCGGGATCAGGATGGTTCGTGCCCGTCGCAGCCGGGTACCACCTTCTCGAAGACCCCGATGAGACACCGGCACGCATCCGACGCCGCGACCCCAACATTCCACATGTCTTCGCCGAGCCAGTCCTCGGGCTGGCCGAGCTCGTTTCTGTCCGCAACCCTCGCCTCACCGGGCTGACGGAAGCTGGTCTGTCGTCCCTGCTCTGGTCCTGGACCGTCGAGGGCGACTACCTCTTCGGTCACGCATCCTATCTGTCCAACGCCACTCACAAGGAGAACATCGTCCATGGCTAAGGCACCCAAGGCCCCCGTCGGCCCGTCGTTCGAAACGGGCATGCTGGCCTATGCCCGCTCGGTCCAGATCACCGAGGGGCTCTTCTTCGCGACATCCTCTCAGAACGACGCGACCAAAACGCCGATCGAGGTCCTCGAAAAGGGCGTTCGTGGACAGTCCTCCGAGGACAAGGCCAAGAACCCGGGTAAGAGCAACCCGCAATCAGTCGAATATGCGGTAATTCCACAGGAGCATGACGGGGTGGAGTTGTCTTTTTCGGTCCGTTTCATGGCGCTTTCCCTGCGTCCGCATGCCTGTGGCAACACCATGGTCGGCGAGACCCATGTGCGTCTTGCGGCCGGTTACAAGGCTGCTGGCGGCTATTCGGTCCTGGCCGGGCTCTTCGCCTGGAACATCGCCAATGCGCGCTTTGCCTGGCGCAACCGCTTCCAGGCCGACGCCATGACCGTGACCGTTTCCTATGATGGCCGCGAGATCGTTTTCGATCCGTTCAAGCTGTCGCTCGAACAGCCTGCCGGGCCAGATGCCATGCAGGCTGCGATGGTTGGCGGTGACACGACCGACCTTACCGCGCTGATCGACGGCATCGCTCACGGCTTGTCGAACGCGGACAAGGACGCATTCACGGTGTCGGTACGCTGGAACGCGCCCATGCTGCCTGGGCAGGAGATCTTTCCCTCGCAGGAATACGTGCGTGATGCGAAGAAAGACGACCAGCTAAGCCGCATCTATGCCAAGCTGCCAACCCGAATTGGCTCTCGCACCATCGGCCAGGCTTCGATGCATAGCCAGAAAATCGGGGCGGCCCTGCGCCACATCGATGTCTGGCATGGCAGTGACACCCATGATGCTGCGATCGCCGTGAACCCCTACGGCGGCGTCCAGGAGACCAGCGATGTCCTTCGTTCTGCTTCGGCAAATGGCGGCGTGAAGAACAGCTTCTACGACCTGCGCGCGCAAGCTGCGCCGCTTCTCGAGGCTGTTGAGACCGCGTCCGGACCGGCCGACCTGCCTGGCGACGTGCATTTCGTGATGGCGAACCTCGTCCGCGGAGGCGTCTTTGGCTCCAGCAGCAAGAAGGCAGAGGCTAACGGATGACGGGGTCCCTGAACGAAGGAAAGGGGCGGTGTCATGGCACCGCCCGCCTGCTGATTAAACCGGTCCAAGCGGTGATCGAGCTCGGCGCCGCTGGCGACGTGCGGGAAAAGTCGCTCAACGCCGTTCACCACGCGAACCGGCACGGGTCACCGGATGACTTCATCGCCGTTGCGCTTCCGACCATGCGCATGGGACGAAACTGCATGCTGCCAGGCCGCGAGATTGAGCTGATTGGATCTCACGCCAGCCTCGATAGCCTCCTGACTTTCGAGGGCTTTAAGACTCTGGTCAGGCGCGGCATGCTCCAGGAAGTCGAGATTGAGGAAATCGACGTAGAACCTGGCGAAGTCGGAGCGGCATACGTGCGGGATCGCCGCTGCGAAAAATACACATCCGGCTGGCTCCGCCGCAACAAGGCCAGGGCCGAACGGCGTGGGAAGCCATGGCGGGAGACACTTACCAAAGCCAGGGGGAACGATCTAACCACCCTGCCCCTGCGGTATGGATCGGCCGTGCTCCATGTGCGCCAAGTCATCGCAGAGATGACCGACACGCAGCTCTTTGTCAGCACCTACGGCTTTTCGAGTCCCGCCTTCCGCCAGATGGCGGTTCTTCCTGTCTATCCAGACGCGGCGCGTGATACCGACGATGCGGCATAAGGGTGGACCTCGGCTCCTAGTAACTGACCGCGAGGGCGCGCTCTATCTTGAGCGCGCCCGGATCCGCGTGGACGACGGCCGGATCATCTATCATATCACCGATGACGAATATCATCGCGAATACAATATCCCCCATGTGAACCTGGCTGTACTGTTCATGGGCCAGGGAACCTCGATAACACAGGACGCGATGCGTCTTCTGGGAGACGAAGGCGTGCATCTCGCGGTCACCGGGTCCGGCGGTTCTCCTATGCACATGGGTGCGCTTACGACCTACACGGCGACCCGCCATTTCCGGGAAATGCTTCCCGTCTACTTAGAGGCGCCGCGCTCCCTGGCGGCTGCGAAAGCCATCATGCGGGATCGCTCGGAGCGGATGAAAAAGATCGGCGGCGCCTATGCCCGGAAATACCTGAAAGTGCGGGATACCGCCGACTTGACGAGGATCTGCACGAAGCTCGCCCAAAACACCGAAGAGGTGAAGGACATCCAGCAGCTGCTCGGGGTCGAGGGGCAGTTCTCGAAAGCCTGTTACGCCGAGTTTTCCCGCATGTCCGGTCTCAACAAGCGGGGGACCTTTCGCCGCGATGCGGGATCCGACGAGAAGCCGAACATCAATGACCCGATGAGGCAGGTCAATCACCTGATCGATCACGGGAACTACCTTTGCTACGGCATGGCCGGGGCGGCGCTCTGGGCGCTCGGGATCCCGCCGCACATGTCGATCTTTCATGGAAAGACACGCGCGGGCGGTCTCGTCTTCGATCTTGCGGACGGATTCAAGGACGCGCTGGTCCTGCCGCTCGCCTTTGCCTCCATCTTGTCGAAGCGCGACGAGACACCGGAGACAACCTTCCGGGCCCGCATGATCGACGCATTCGACGACAAGAAAATTCTTAAAGAAGCGATCGACACAGTGAACAGGATGATCGCTGCGGGACTGCCAGACGCAGGAAACCCTGATGCGTGAGATCATCGCCGTCTGCCGTTCCACCAAGAAAGCACGGCCAAAGGTTGCGAAAGTGCTCGACCGGTATTTCTGGCGCATCGGAGATCGGACATGGCGCGGAAAAGCAACGAATGCCTGTCTCGACCGTGTCTCCCGCGAATTGCGCAAAGAGGCGACACGCAACACGGCGGTTGTGCTCCACGAAATCCGCAGCGCGCATGAAAGCCGCGTGCCGATTGTGCGGATCGGAGCAAGGCACGCCTTCTCCGAGACCGGCATCGCGCCCATTGCATACCGGCCAGCACAGGTCGCACAATCCCAGACCGTGTCCGTTAACCGCGCCGTCGTCCGCATCGCCGCGCTGTTTCATGATCTCGGGAAAGCCACGATTCTGTTCCAAGAGAAACTCCAACGCGCACTCAATGGTGGCGCACCGGAAGCGGACCCCGTTCGGCACGAGCTGCAATCCGCTGCCGTCTGGGATTATCTTTTCGGCAAAACGCAAGACGATGAGCTCCCCGACGCATTGTGCGCCCTGCGTGCAGAGAACGTCGACAAGGCATGTGAGGCGGTCCGCCGACCTCTCGGGTCCATTGCCAAAACGCCTGACCGGCCGCTGGATTTCGACTTCCTGAACCGCGAGGGCAGCCTCGCGCATGCGATCGGCATGCTCATCCTGACTCATCACCGCTTGCCTGATGGCGGTAGCAACATGCTGGATGCCCTGGCCTCTCGTCATGTCGGGCCCAGCGATGATTTCGACCGCCTACGTGACCTGGCCATAGCGCCCGGGACACCTTTCTGGCATGAGACGTGGTGGCTCCGCGCGCTTCGTGCCGATGCCGAGGGGTTGCGTTCAGGAGAGGCGCTTATCGGGCTCGATGTGTTCCTGCGCGCCGCACTGATGCTAGCTGATCATTTCGGATCGGCCAGCAAGAAGATTTCGAGTGTTATGCCGGAGCACCTCGCAAACACGGACAGACCAACGAAAACGTCGCGTTACGAGGCGGCGGATAGCCTGTCTCGGCACGTCCAGCGCGTTCATGCCGCGGCGCGTCACGGCGTTGATTTGTTCGAACGATATGCTCAGAGCTTTCCGGCGCTTGATGAGAGTGAAGTCCCGACGGATATTATTTTCCCGGCTACTCCGGAAAATCCACGGTTCAGGTGGCAATCCGAGGCCGCGCGCACGGCACGGACCCTGTGCGAGGCGCACGAAGGGGGCTTCTTTGCATGCCTGATGGCCGGAACCGGCACGGGCAAAACCCGGGCGGCTCCCACCATTCTGGCTGGCGCCACGTTTGGCGATGCCAGGCCCGAACGTCGGTCTTTCCGCATGAGTCTAGGGCTCGGATTGCGTGTTCTGGCGACGCAATCCGCAGCCGAGTATGTCTCGGACCTTGGGTTCAATGACGAGTCCGTGTCTGTACTCGTCGGCCAGGCACCGCTGTCCTTCGCTCATGGATCCAACGAGATCGAGGAGCCTGACGAGACGGGATCGGAAAGCCAGATCAAGATCCCGGACTGGCTGAAGGTGGAGATGGCAACTGGTGGCGTGCCGGATCCAGGTGACACGCGGGAAGCGGATTGGCTGCGATCGCTGTCGTTCGACACCGGTCGTGGCTTGCCTGCTTTCTTCGAGAGGGTCCTATCTGCGGCGGACCCCGGCAAGGGAAAGGGCTCGAAGGCCGCCGCAGCACGTCGGCTAGTCGCGCCGCCGGTCATGGTCGGTACGATCGACCATCTCATGGGGGTCGCGGCACCAGTGAATGCCCGGTACTTGATGCAGTGCCTGCGCGTGGCGACGTCGGATTTGGTACTCGACGAGATAGACCAGTTCGAGGGCGAGGACATCGCGGCGATCGGCCGCCTGGTCTACCAGGCTGCCTCCGCTGGCCGACGGGTCATGATCATGTCGGCCACCTTGGCACCTGACATCGCACAGGCACTGCATGCCGCTTACCGGGAGGGCTGGTCCGCCTTTGCCGCGTCGCGCGGCGTTTCGGATCACGTGAATATCCTAGTGACAGGGGATGCGCTCGGATCCTGCCGTACCAACGGGAACGGCGAGAGGCTGGAGGATATCCTTTCGGAAAGCTCGGAGGTCACCCTTGCTGCACTGAAGGCCGCCCCGCCAGCTCGTCGCGCGGAGATCCTACCGGCCTGTGAGGGCTGGGAAGATCTCGTCGGTCAAGTCGATCGGTCCTGCCGACAGCTGCACGAGCGCAATGCCCAGACTATGGACGGGTTTCGCGTGTCGTTCGGCATGGTCCGGATGACTCGGATTTCTCATACGGCGGCGTTGGCCGCGCAGCTTCCTTCCGGAACTCTCGAGAATCATTTGCGAGTCACGCTCTGCCTGCATTCCCAGTTTCCGCGCCTGCTTCGTAGCTGGATCGAGACACGCCTGAAGCGCGCCCTGACCCGCAAGGGCGATGACCCAAATGCAGAACTGAAGTCCCTCTGCCATGCGGAGCACGTATTCGCGCGAGCGTCCGAGGCCGGTGTAAGGGATATCGAAATCGTTCTTGTGACGTCTCCCGTGATCGAGACTGGGAACGACCTGGACTTCGACTGGGCGATCTTGGACCCGATCTCGACGCGCTCGATCATCCAGGCGGCAGGCCGCGTGTGGCGCCATCGGCCAGCGTCTGGGACCCACATCAATGTGCTAATCATCGGTCGCAGCCCTATCGCGATGCAAGGTGGCAAGCTGGCCATGCCGGGTGTCGAAACAAAGACGCCTGACATCACGCGAATATCGACACCAAAGCTCGAAGAATTCGAGGGGCGGCTGTTCCAAGACCTTGTCGGAGACACCGATCTTTCAGTGATTAATGCTAGACCCATCCTCGAACGGGATACATCGTTTCCCCTCCGTGATGCGGAATTCGCTCTGCGAGAAAAGATGGTCGACGGGTCTTGTGACAGCGCTGAGGCGCCACTTGGTCGATACATTCGACACGTATCGGCCCGAATGACCCAGCGTATGTGCGCCGTGCGCAGGTTTCGTCGATCAGATACCCATTCTGTCCTCTACAAGCTTGTCGGGGAAGACCTACGGACGGCCACCTGGCACCGGGACCTCGCACCAGGCACGCGTCATAGCGATCTGCAACCATCCAATGCAGCGGCACTAACCATCGATGCCGTGACGGGCTGCTTCCTCTTTCACCTCGTGCAAGAGCGCGCCTGGCAGGAGCTGACAGGCGGTGCAGAAATCGAGCCCGGCGAGCTGGGCCGGGTCATGCAGGTGGAGATTTCTGATTACGGGGATGATCTTGAGCCTGTAGTGACTTACACTGACTTTACAGGATTCACGCGGGGATCTTTCAAGGCTCTTTCTCTGCCCTTCGGAAAAGCTGTTAATAATCAATAGCCTGACTGCGCTCTTTGAAAATATGGTTTACTGTAGGGTCAGCCGGCAACCCTCTCAATCCGTTTCCTTTTTATTGAGAAACGGGGCATCCCCGCCGGATAGGCGGCTGAGAGAAGAACGCTCTCTGTGATCGGCTCGCCTGTCTCCATCCCCGCCGGATAGGCGGCTGAGAGACTGCGATTAGAGCCGTCGTTCCAGTCGAACAGCATCCCCGCCGGATAGGCGGCTGAGAGACACCCCATCACGCAGAAGTCGCCGGTCCCGAACATCCCCGCCGGATAGGCGGCTGAGAGACACGCAAAACAAAAATCTGATTTGCATGTGATTCATCCCCGCCGGATAGGCGGCTGAGAGACAAGAGGTGAAAACCCACGGCAACGAGCTTCCCATCCCCGCCGGATAGGCGGCTGAGAGACAATCCCAAATAGCCGAAGCCGAGCGCCGTGGCATCCCCGCCGGATAGGCGGCTGAGAGACATCTTCGCCTCCCTTGATCTGCGCGAGGGCGCATCCCCGCCGGATAGGCGGCTGAGAGAAATATCCGTCGAGGATCGCCTCGACCTCAATCCATCCTCGCCGGATAGGCGGCTGAGAGAATTCGGAATACGTAGTGTCGAGATAGTCCTGCCATCCCCGCCGGATAGGCGGCTGAGAGAATGGCGCGAAGATGGGAGACGATGGTCGAGCGCATCCCCGCCGGATAGGCGGCTGAGAGATCAAAGCGCGCCGGGGTGGCGGGTGGAGGCGTCATCCCCGCCGGATAGGCGGCTGAGAGAATGCCTTGATCCAGTCTATCGGCCCGGTCGTCCATCCCCGCCGGATAGGCGGCTGAGAGACCCGCCGCTGGCTCCATTGCCGCAAGGGCGGCCATCCCCGCCGGATAGGCGGCTGAGAGATAATCCCTGCCTCACGGCCCCGGCGCTCGGCTCATCCCCGCCGGATAGGCGGCTGAGAGACGGTCGGCGGATTGTTCGGCACCCGGCTTTTCCATCCCCGCCGGATAGGCGGCTGAGAGACCGTCGTGTTAAGGCCGCGGCGGGGCTTTTGCCATCCCCGCCGGATAGGCGGCTGAGAGAATGAGCATATCGCGGGCCGCGCCGCCGGGCTCCATCCCCGCCGGATAGGCGGCTGAGAGACGAGGCTTCCGACGCGAGCGGTTACGCCGAAACATCCCCGCCGGATAGGCGGCTGAGAGAGAGGCTACAGGACATAGCTCCAAAAGTTGGTGATGACGTTGGGATCTGCAGATTATGGCGTTTTTCACGCGCAGATCGCGGAATTAATAAGCCTACCTCCTATTATCTGGGTACTCCCTGCCGATAGTATTTAGCTGACCTATTATCAGGGTTATAGATTCCGAAATAATAGCCTGCTATTTCTGAACTCTAGATTCTGAAAATAGCGAAGGGCAGAAATCATGAAATTTGGGTACCGGAGGGTCAGCACCGCTGATCAAAGTCTCGACCGACAAGATCTGGGCAACGACCTGGACCGCGTGTTCGAAGAGCACATCAGCGGCAAGGATCGAGACCGGCCGCAGCTCGAACGAATGCTTTCTCTCGTCGAAGAAGGCGACGAGGTCCGAGTCTGGTCGATCGACCGTCTGGCACGTGATCTGCGGGATCTCCTCGAGATCGTGCAAACTATCACCGGCCGCGGTGCGACGATCCGGTTTCTCTCGGATAACCTCGCATTCAGCGGCGGCCAGGACGACCACATGGCGCAGTTACAACTAAACATCCTGGGCGCTGTCGCACAGTTCGAGCGGCAGATCCTGAAACGGCGACAAGCCGAGGGAATTCAGAAAGCTAAGGAGCGCGGGGCGTACAAGGGCGGCAAGGCACGCATCGATCGCGCCAGTGTTTACCAACTCCTCGACCAGGGCCTGGGGCCCCGACAGGTCGCGCAGGCGCTCCGGATCCATGAGCAAAGCGTCTACAGGCTCAAGAGAGAGAGGGCCACGGCCACGGCGGGTGAGTGAGCAGGAAGCCACGCCCCCTGCCCTATGGCGGAGATCAGTACGGGTCGCCGCACTCCTCCCAACAGAGGACGTCTTCAAACCATGTCAGAACGTCCAGCAACCGAATGAGATGCGGCCGGTCGCGGTCCCCGCCAGAGAGCTGCTCTTCGAGAGCATCGGTGGCGGCATGTCGTATGTACGGAATGGGGTTAAAGCTCGAGCTTTCTGCGTCGATGTCTTCATCAAGCATCAATGCTACCTCTTTCATCCGGCCCCAGAAATCAGTTCCCGGATTTTGAGGTGCTCGCAGGATCGCTTCGTACCACGCCATGTCATCGCGCTCACTGACACGGATCGCATGCACTTTCAGACTGTAGAGCATGTCGCCGACTTCGATCATTTTCAGAAATTGGGCTGTACTTGGCATTATAAATTCTCCTTGTTTGCCCGCCAATCCATTCGGCGTGCACGCTCAGTGGTTGTCCGGAGATTCCGAGGTCAGATACCTTTACCGCGAGCGGATGGCGACGGAGCGCCGCCGCAAACAAGGGTATCGAACAAACGTTAAGTCATCGTTCAAAATTTACATGCACTTAAATGCGTTTGCCTGCATTTGCATTCATTTTGAAGCGCTTGCTTTTCTCTGTCCTTCCGCACACCTGATTGAAAAATCAGGAGAATTACATTGAAGCATGCAACATTTTATGCCGCGGCATATGCCAACGTCAGCGACACCACCGTCCGAAAGGCGATCAGAAACGGACAGCTGCGCGCCGCGCGAAATGATAGAGGGGCCTGGGAAATCACCCCCCAGGGGCTGCGTGGATGGTGGGATCGACACTGTCCAACGGAGCCTCAGGGCCCCTACTCCTCCCAGGTCGAAACGGCGACGCCTGACGTCGAAACAGAGATGCCTGAGCAGCTGTCGCAATTTCTGCCGCCTCCCGACGATGACATCACCGACAGCGACAATGATGATGATCAGTCGTTTGCTGAGCTCAAAGCCGAGCTGGAAGAGCTAACCGCCAAAATTGAGGAAGAGGAGGCTCAGGAGAAGGCTGAATCAGACACACACATGACGATACGTGAAGCTTCCCGACGACTGGGTGTCGAGCCTGAGTTCTTGCTCGAGGAGATCCGGAAGTCGTTCTTGGTTGTCGAGCCACACCCCGCCGATACCGGCCCGGCCATGATCCCTATACACGGTATGGGTGGTATCGAATACTGGGACAAATCACGAAGAAAAATTCTGATGCGACGACAGACGGCGGAGGAATTGAGGGCCGAAACGGTTTCTGCTGAAGACGCAGACTTATTCGCTGTCGATGAGATGAAGGCGGACGTGGATGGTCAGGTCGACACTGAAAGCGACGATGACGCCTGGTTAGACGAGCCCTGGGCGGACGACGACATCTACGATGATGGTATCGACGATGAAGAGAGCCGCCACGAGGAAGAGATCAAGCGCATTGAAGAGCTGACTTCGCAAATGGTGAAGCTGACGGAAGCGATCAGCGGCCTAAGCGACCGCCTCGACACGGCCACAAGCCCTCAGCGCCGGAGGATCCTCGGGATATTCTGAAATCATTTGCATGCACCTGCTGTCAAATAAATGTAATGCAGATGCATGCAAAAGCTTGCGTTTACCTTTATTCGCTATAATCTGACTGCTAATACACGCAGTTAATAGCGGAGACGGGCAGTGATTATCTCATTTGTTTCGAGCAAGGGCGGCGTCGGTAAGACCACATCCTTGCTTGTTCTTGCGACAGAGCTCGAGCGCGTTGGGCGTTCGAAAGGTCGGCGCGTCACAATCATCGACGCGGATCGCAATGCCCCGCTAGTCGCTTGGGCAGACATGCCAGGTCGACCAGAAAATATCCGAGTTGTGGGCGTACCAAATACTGAAAACCTGGTCGACGCGATCGACGAAGAGCAGGTCAACTGCGATGTGCTCCTGCTTGATCTGCCAGGTCTCGCAGACGTAGGTCTCGCCAACGCGATCATGCTCTCTGATCTCGTTCTCGTGCCGCTCGGCGGCGGAGGCCTTGAAGCGGCGGAGGCAGCGAAAACGATCAAGTTGGTCCGCCGCCAATCACGCCTGACCGGTCGAGAGATCCCCTACAGAGCATTGATGACACGCGCTCCAGCCGGCGCCGTGGAGCCACTCAGCTACCGACGCAATCGCGAGCAGCTCGCTGATCAGGGGGTGCCCATGATCAAGCACGCGCTACTGTCATCGCCCGCTTTCCAGGAGCTACCTGACGGTGGAAATCTCGAGCGAATGCTCGAGGACGCAACGGACAAACGCCGGCGGGATCAAGTGACCAAGGCGATGGACAATGCGCAGGCGTACTACCGCGACATCATCGCCGCACTCAAGGAACTCAAAAACACGAAGACGGAGGCAACAGAATAAATGGCACGAGAGATCAACTTTATGGACGACGACGAGGACGATCTGGACCTCAAGTCAGACCCCCAAGAAATCCAACAACGCGCCGCCGCAGCAAAGACCGCATCGATCCCGGAAGACTGGGGCGGCAAGCGTGACAAGCCGCAGAAAGAGCGCCGCTCGAAGCCGTTCTCATGCCGTGTCAGGCCCAGTGTTCTGGAGGCATTTCAGTCGCGGCTGGACGAAGAAGGGATTACATCGACCGCGGCGATCGAAAAGCTGATGGCAGCTTACGGAGAAGGGCGTCTGGATATCGTTCCGACTCTGAAAATGAATTCAGATGAATGATTTTGCAGTCTTTTGCATGCAAATTTATCCATGTGTAACAATCTGTAAACCGTAACGCGTTACATTCCCTTACAAACAGAAGGGGATGACGCATGACTATTGCACAAGACGACGTATTCGCCGCTGCAGACGCTATCGCAGCGCGAGGTGGAGAGCCGACAAATGCTAGCGTACGCGCTGAGCTCGGCGACAGAGGATCTTTCTCGACGATCTCGCCGCTCATCAAGGAATGGCGGGAACAGCAGGAGGAGATCGCAGCTCTGCCGGCCGAAGTAGAAGCGCGAGCGCTCGAAGCCGCAGGTACGATCTACACAATCGCAAGAGATGCTGCAGAACGCGCTTATCATGGCGACAAAGCGAAGATGCAGGCACAGCTTACCGAAGCGCACACGGCCCGTGACGAGGCATTAGACGAAGTTCACCGGTTAGAGAGCGTAAACGCCGAGCTCGAGGCCGCGAATGAAGAGATGCAGACGGCGGTTTCGGACGCATCTGAAGCGCTATCGCAAGCGAGAGTAGAAGTCACAGAAGTACGATCCGATTGCTCGGATCAGGTCAATGATCTGAAATCCCAGCTCGTCGCAGAAAGAGCGCGCGCTGATGCTCTGGAGAGAGTCCTCGAGACACTGCGACCAGAAGCGCCCAATAGCGACGGAGAAGCTACTTAAGCGCAGTCGTCACACAGGGTCTCGAGCCACCCTCGCCGCCGGATCTCGCCGGGCTTGCCGCATCGCTCGCACGTATGCGCAGACAGTTCTTCATAGCGATCGACGATCTCGATCGCAGTGTCCGAGTACGCTGCGAGATAGCAGCTGAGCGTCGCGTATTTGCTTTTGATCTGTGTGACCTCGATGCCGACCTGAAGCGCATCGAGATCTTTCAGCAAGCGATCGACGAGATCGATCCATCCAGGGCCGATCTCGATTCCTGAATTGTAGCGAGAGAGCATATGCGCGTGCCGCATTTTGAGCTCAGTGAGTGTCATGTCGGAAATCCTGATGTCGTGCGTAGGAGGCCCAGGCCCGGAAGGACAGGGCAGGGGATAGCGGTCAGGATCCGCGTATCATCAGCAGCATCGACATCATGCCTTTAGACATGATGCGAGACGCCTCTCCGGTCAACTGATCGTTTTCCCCAGGACTTGCATTGCGCGTTATCTCAACAACTTACCTGATTGACTACTGTCTGTAGCCAGCCGTGCTCGCTACCCGCCACACCACCTCCGGTGCTGCGTCGGTCGCTCTCAGCTGGCAAGGGGCTCCGCCCCGTTGACCCCGTTTTAAGAGGACTGCAATTGCATGCATATGATTTCAAATGAGTGCATCTGAACGCCGCATACAAACCCGCCAAATCGGCTTGCGGATGACGCCCGACCTTTACGCAAGGATCGCTTCGGAAGCCAAACAGAAGGGCATCTCACCGACGTCTAGGATCCGCGAAATCCTCGTCGATCAATACGATCTCGATGAGCCGGCCCCGCAGATCCGATCACCGCGGACGCGCCGTGTATCAGAGGAAACCAGGGCGGCTCTCAGATATCTGGGCGAGCTTGGATCGATCGGAAACAA
>NZ_FOXV01000026.1 GCF_900115815.1 Roseivivax halotolerans
GGGTCCGGGATCGATTGGCCGACCCTGAAAGCGCGGCTCGACGCGGCGCTGGTCCCCGAGGCGCAGGCGACAGGCCCCGAGGCGCTGCCCGACTTCCCCGATCCATTCCCGGCATGGCGACGCGCGGAGGCGGCGGCATGAACCTCGAGCGTGAGATCGTGAGGGATGCGGCGATCGGCGTCGGGGTCTCACGGCAGCCCGAAGGTCTGTCGGCCATTCACACGCCCGGTTGCGCTGCGACGATCTGGCACCGCGAGCCGATGTCCGCGTTCCAGAACTGGGTCGATACGGTCTCGCCGGAGCTGCTGCCGCGCGCTCGGCTGATCCTTCGTCCCGAGGCGGTGCGTGCGGCAGTCGACCAGGTCTGCGCGTCCCAATCCATGCCGGCAGGTAGCCATCGGGACCGGCTGGTCGACGATATCGCCGCGCTGGCCGACATCTTCGCCGGAATGATGAAATCGGCCTGGCTGCGCCTGAGGCTCGAGCCAGTCACAACGGATGCCTGTCGCCGCTTTCATGTCGACGCGATGATTGCGCGGCTTGTCTGCACCTATCGCGGGACCGGGACGCAATACGGCATTTCGACTGACGGGGCCGAGCCGCGGAAGGTCTTCACCGTGCCGACGGGCTCTCCCATCGTGCTGCGCGGCTCGCTCTGGACGGGCGAGCCGCGCACCGGGCTCGTGCATCGCTCACCGCCGATCGTGGGCACAGGCGAGACGCGTCTCGTGCTCGATCCAGTCACGGAGCCAGAGGACGAAGTATGAGGCATAATCTCTCCTCCAGCCTGCGCCGGACCCGGCGGACCGGCAATCCGATGGAGCGGTTCGACGCGTTGCCCGCGCCCCTCAGGGCATGGCTCCGGCAAGCCGCGCTGCCCTGGTCGCCGCGTTCGTGCGAGCGGCTCTGGCGGCGCGCGCTTCGCGACGGTGCAACCACCGAGGCAATCCTGGACAGGTTGAACCAAGCCGAGGCTGGAATGTTGCATCGGGACCGCTCGACGCTTTTTCCGGAACCCAATGGCGCGTCACCGCAGGATGCACCGGCATGATCCGTCCTGCCTCGCAAAAGCTTTGCAATGCCAGACACACTCCGACAACACTGACACCGAAAAGGACGCCCATGACACGGACCCTGACTTCTCTCGCCGCGATCTGCCTCGCGCTTCCCGCCGCCGCCCAGGAGACGCGCGACCTCGGCGCGCATGAACACGGGGTCTCCACCGTGGAGATCGCGGTCGAGAACGGCATGCTCGAGATCGACATCCTGTCGCCGGGCGTCGATATCGTGGGTTTCGAATACGAAGCCAGCACGCCCGAAGACAAGGACGCCGTTGAAGCCGCGATCCGGCAGTTCCTCGACCCCGAGAGTATCGTGACGCTCCCGGATGCCGCCGGGTGCCGCCTGACCGAGGTGCTGGCGCATCTTCACACAGGCGATCACGACCATGACGAAGGTGACCACGACCACGACCATGACCACGCAGAGGGTGAGGATCACGACCACGCCGAAGATGAGAGCGGCGGTCACAGCGAGTTCCACGCAAGCTACGCCTTCGCCTGCGAGGACGAGGCTGCGCTGACCACGATCGGCTTCCCCTTCTTCGAGCTGTTCGGCAATGCCCGCGAGATCGACGTGCAATATGTCACAGCAAGCGGGGCAGGGGCCGCTGAACTCGCATCTGACGCCGCTGAACTGACGCTGGAGTAAGGATGGCTGCACCGGCCCTGGCGCTGCGCGACGTCACGTTCCATTGGCCTGGACGCGACACGTTCGGCCTCCGGGTGCCGGACTTCCAGCTCGCGGCCGGGGAAAGCGTTCTGCTTCTGGGGGAAAGCGGCTCGGGCAAGTCGACGCTCCTATCGCTCATCTGCGGGATCGTGACACCGGATGCAGGCGAGATCCAAATCGCCGAGACGCGATTGTCGGGCCTGCGGGCAGGGGCGCGCGACCGGCTCCGTGCGGAGCGGATCGGCGTCATCTTCCAGCAATTCAACTTGCTGCCCTATGCGAGCGTCTCCGACAACATCCTGCTTCCGCTGCGCTTTGCGCCCGAGCGGCGCGGCCGGTCGGAGCAGGGTGATGCGGCGCGGCTCTGCTCTGCGCTGGGTCTGCCCGATGACGTCCTTCAGGCCAAGGCTGGGCGCTTGTCTGTCGGACAACAACAGCGCGTTGCGGTGGCGCGTGCTTTGATCGGACAGCCGTCGCTCATCGTCGCGGACGAGCCGACTTCGGCGCTCGATGCCGCGACGCAGGACGGGTTCATGGGGCTTCTCTTCGATCAGCTTGCGGCGACGGGATCGTCACTTCTGATGGTGAGCCATGACGAACGGCTGGGCGCACGGTTCGACCGGGTCGTGCGCCTCGAGGACATTCTGCTCAGAGAAAGCCGCGCGGCATGATCCTTCGCCTTGCCTTTGCCTCACTCATGGCGCGGGCCCTGACCGTGGGCATGACGATCCTCGCCATCGCCTTGTCGGTCGCCCTCTTTCTCGCCGTGGAAAAGGTGCGGACCGGTGCAAAGGCGAGCTTCGCCGACACGATTTCGGGCACCGACCTCATCGTCGGGGCGCGGTCGGGATCGGTGCAGCTTTTGCTCTACTCGGTTTTCCGCATCGGCAATGCGACCAACAATATCAGCTGGCAAAGTTATCGGGACATCGCGGGTCGCGACGAGATCGACTGGATCGTGCCGATCTCGCTTGGCGACAGCCATCGCCAGTTCCGCGTCATGGGCACGACAAGCGGCTTTTTCGAGCATTACCGCTATCGCGGCGGACGCATGCTCGAGATCGGGCAGGGCCACGGTCTCGACGATCTCTATGATGCCGTGATCGGCGCCGAGGTTGCCGCGACGCTGGGCTACGATGTTGGCGATCCGATCATCGTCTCGCATGGGGTCGCGTCCTTTACGCACCACGACGATCAGCCATTCCGTGTCGCGGGTATCGTGGAGCGCACCGGAACACCGGTCGACCGCACGGTGATCGTCAGTCTCGAGGCGATCGAGGCGATCCATGTCGATTGGCAAACCGGTGCGCGCACGCCCGGAGCGCCGACGCCCGTAGACGACATCCGGCAGATGGACCTGACGCCCGACGCCATCACCGCCGCATTGATCGGAATGAACTCACGGCTGCAGATCTTCGGGCTGCAACGCTGGATCAACACCTATCCCGAAGAGCCACTCCTTGCGATCCTGCCCGGTGTCGCCCTGCAGGAGCTCTGGCAGATTGTCGGCATCGCCGAAAGGGCGCTGATCGGAGTCTCGGTCATGGTCGTCGTCACGGCGCTTCTTGGGATGATGGCGATGATCTTCTCCTCGCTCGATGAGCGGCGGCGCGAGATGGCGATCTGGCGCGCGATGGGGGCGAGGCCGGTGACGATCCTCGGGCTTCTCGTTCTCGAAGCGGCGCTGATGGCCGCGCTCGGTGCGGCGCTCGGGATGGTGATCCTGTATGGCGGTCTGGTGGTGGCGCAGCCGTGGATCGACGCCGCCTACGGCTTGTGGCTGCCGATCTCGGTCCCGAGCGCGCGGGAACTGGTCGTTCTCGCGCTTGTGATCGGTGCGGCGGCCCTCGCGAGCCTCCTGCCGGCGCTGAGGGCCTACCGCCTGTCGTTGGCCGATGGCATGATGGTGCGAACATGACCGCGTACACTCCCTCCCGGCGAGATATCCTCGCTTTTGCCGCCGCGTCCCTCGTGCCGCGTCAAGCCTTCGCTCGGTCCTATCTCGAGCTAGAATGGGACGATTTGATGCCGCGTGGCGTGCCCTATGGCCAGATCATCGGGCCCGGCCGGATCGACGAGGAAAACGATCTCTGGAATCCCGAATACGATGCGAACGGACAGAGGTTGAACATGGCGCTCGACGGCAAGCGCGTGGAACTGCTGGGTTTCGTTCTGCCCTTCGAGATGACGGTCGAAGGCGTGACCAACTTCATGCTGGTCCCCTATGTCGGCGCCTGCATTCATACGCCGCCGCCGCCCCCTAATCAGCTCGTCTTTGTCTCCACCCGCGAGCCCTGGCCGAACGACAAGCTTTGGGAGCCGGTGCTGGCTGCCGGGCGTCTTTCGGCAAAACCGTTGACCACTCTGGTCGCGGACGCGGGCTACCAGATGGACGCCGAGCGCATCAAAGTCCTGACATGGTAAGCGGATCCCTGTCGCGGCGTGTGGTCCTTATCGGCTTCTCCGTGACGTTGCTCGGAGCGACGGCGCGCGCCGAGCCCGTGCGCGATCTGGCCTGGAGGGATCTCTTGCCCGAAGGTGATATGTCACCGCCGGGCGAGATCCGCAGTCTTTTGCCGCATGACGAGAGCGCGATGGCTGCGCGTCAGCCGCCATCCTCCGGCGTGCGATACGACTGGAACGGCGAGATCGTGCGGATGTCGGGCTATGTCGTGCCGCTCGAATACCGAGGAACCGGGATAACGGAGTTCATTCTGGTTACTTATGTGGGCGCTTGTATCCACGTCCCGCCGCCGCCCGCCAACCAGCTTGTCTTCGTGACGACCGAGACGCCTTATGACGTATCGGGGCTCTTCGATCCGGTGACCGTGACGGGTGTGTTCGGAACGGCGAGCAAGACCACGCAACTTGCGGAGATCGGATATGTGCTGGCTGGAGCCGAGATCCGGCGGTTCGGATAGGACACGGCTCGCTGCCGATATCCACGAGGCTGGACCTTGGCGGTTTGCCGAACGCCGCTTGAAAAGTCCGCCGGCTCTATTCGGCCGCGTGGACAGCGTAGCTCGCCGCCTCGGCGGCGTCTGTCAGCGCACAGTCGAAAACCACGTCCGATCCCAATGAGTAGACGCGCGTCTCCGGGCGCAATGCATCAGCCAGTGTCTGCGTCGGATTGGACATCGTGAGACTCTGTTGGCCCGCTCCGATCAAGAGCGGAGCAATCGCGACTTGAAGCCGCGTGAGGTAGCCGGCCTCGAGGAAGCGGGAAATGGTTATGCCGCCGCCCTCGATCATGACCGAGGACAAACCCTTCTCCTGCAACGCCTCCAGAATGGATTGCGGATCGAGCACCCCGTCACGCGTGCCGAGATGAATCACCTCGACATCGTCGGCGCGCGGGCGATCGACGGATTGAATGATGATGCGCCGCGTGCCAGTGCCATCGTCCTGCAAGAGTGGCGCATCGTCGGGCAAGCGGCCCGTCGGGTCGATCACGATGCGCGCGGGATTACGGCCGGGACACAGCCGGACCGTCATCCGCGGCGTGTCGTGCAGCGCGGTTTTCACGCCAATCACGATCCCATCGACCAGCGCCCTCATGCGATGCAGGTGCGTCAGCCCGTCCGGTCCCGAGACATCGCGCGCATCGCCAGTGACCGTTGCAATTCGCCCGTCGAGCGACTGGCCGATTTGTGCGACCGCCACCGGCCCGAGGTCCCGGCGCGCCAACGGGCCGTAGAGCGCGAGCGCCGCCGCCTCGGACGGACTCCACTGCCCGCAGCACGTGCAGGACAGGCCCTGGCGCACGGCCAGCAACCGTTCCCAGACGCGGGCGCTCACATCAATCGGCTCCATGTCTACTCTCCTCTTCTGTCCATTGGCTGGGCAGCGCCAAGATGTCGTCATGGCCGATGACGCAAGCCGAACCGCTCGCGGACTGAATTCGCCGCCGGCCCCACTCCTCGGCCTGCGTGAACCCCGCCTCTCCGGCTGCTTGAGCAATGCCCTGTACGAGTGCGACCTGAAGAGCCTCCTCTCCGGCGCCAAGCTGCCAAGGACTTTTGGCGCGGTGGATCGCGAAGCCCTGTTTGGAAAGTGTCGAGGCCGTGCTCGACGCAGCCTGTGGCCCGAGCGCCGGGCCCAACCCCTTGTCGCCGCACTGATGACGATTGAACGCGGCCGTAGCCTCTTCGTCTCCGGGCAAAGCTGGTTCCCAACTCATCGCGCCATCATAGGACAACGCTGCATAGAAGGGCACCGACAGCAGTGCTGCGAGCTCATCTATCCACGCCTTCGGCATCAAATCGAGCAGCGCCGACGCCGTAACGAGGGTCACCCCGTCGAGTGGCAGCCCGTCAAGCTCTGCGAGCTCTCTCTGATCTATGCGGGCCTTCGGTCCTGCGCTGCGCGCGGCATGCTCCAATAGGTCGGGGTCGTGATCCACGAGATACCAGCGGGTATGGTCGGGCAGGAACTTCGACATCGCCCGCACGGTCGATCCCGTGCCGCACCCGAGATCCAGGATTACAGGATCGGGCCCCGCTGCCGCTGCGGCCCGGCGCAACAGGTCTGCATCTCGCGCGGCATGGTCAGCCGGTTCACGCAAGGCCAGCCAGTCAGCGGAAAACCCCATATCAGATCACGCCCTCGTACCACGCGCGCGCCACGTGGCTTTCATGCAGGAGGATCCGCAATTTCTTGACCCGGCTTTTGTCCTGCAGATCCCCGTCGCGGACGGCCTTGGCCATCTGGTCGAAGATATGCTTGCACAAAAACTCTGTCGTCGTGAACTTTCCCTTGAACTCAGGAACTTCGTCCAGGTTCTGATAGCGCAGCGGATTGAGCGTGGCGGTCAGCGCCTCCGTGGCAAGGCCGATATCGACGACGAGGCCATGCTCATCGATGTCTTCGGTGTAGAAAGCGACATCGACCGTGAAGGTCGCCCCGTGCATGCCCTGTGCGGGCCCGAATACGGGCGAAGGAAGCGAGTGGCCGATCATGATGTGATCGCGGACTTCGACGGCGAACATGGAAACCTCAATGTGAATTGTAGCGGATACGATGGCAGAGCGTGTCGGGATCGCGAAGGATCTCGCCATAGCGCTCGGGTAGTTCTTCAAAGGACGTCTCGTCCGATATCAACGCATCGAGCGCCGGATCGCACAGAAGAGAGAGCGCCTTTTGCATGCGGCGCGCATGGCTCCAACGCGGCCGGCGGGCAGGCGGCAGATGACCTACCTGCGAACTGACGAGGCGTAGCCGGCGGCTATGAAAGGCCCCGCCGAGGAACACCGGCGTCGGTCCCGTGCCGTGCCAACTGGCCTCGACAACGGTGGCATCCTGTCCCGCACTTTCCAGTGCCAGAGTCAACCCGTCTGCTTTGGCGGTGGTGTTGATCACCACGTCGCACGCGCCGGGCGCGTGGTCAGGCGTTGCAAAGGCGCAGCCCATTTCCTCGGCCAGTTTTGCACGGTCGGACAGTCGGTCGACTAGGGTGACGTCGGCCCCGGGCAGGTGTCGCGCAAGATACCCTGTCAGCGCGCCGATCACACCCGCGCCGATGACCGCGATCCGGTCACCCGCGCCGGCCCCGCTGTCCCAGAGCACGTTCAGGGCTGTTTCCATATTCGCCCCGAGAACCGCCCGCTCGGGCGGAAGTGCGTCCGGCAGGCGCGTCAACATATCGTCTGCCATGCAAAATCGCGCCTGATGCGGATGCAGCGCGAAGACCGTCTCGCCAGCGCGTCGGCCGTCGGAAATTCGGCCGACGGCGCAATAGCCGTATTTGACGGGAAACGGGAATGTCCCCTCCTGCGCCGGCGCGCGCATCGTCTCATACTCGCTCTCGGGCACGCGGCCCTCGAAGACCAGCCGTTCAGTACCGCGGCTGATCCCGGAGAACAACGTTTCGACCGGCACGCCGTCGCCAAGCGCGCCCGGACGGGCCTCGACTGCAGACGGGCCGACACACCAAAGCGCAGGCGCGCTCATGGCAGCAGGTGTCCCGACTTGGCCGCCTTCGTGGCGAGGTATCGTTCATTGCAATCGGTATGACCCACGTGCAGCGGAACCCGTTCCACGACCTCGATCCCATGCGCGGACAGAATGGCGATCTTGGCGGGATTGTTCGTCATGAGCCGGATTTGCCGGATACCCATACGATGCAGGATCGTGGCCCCCGCGCGGAAATCGCGCTCATCGTCTTCGAAACCGAGCCAGTGATTGGCCTCGACGGTGTCGAGCCCCGCCTCCTGAAGCCCGTAGGCGCGCATCTTGTTGGCGAGGCCGATGCCCCTGCCTTCTTGGTTGAGATAGAGAATTACCCCTCCGGCATCGTCGGACATGGCCTGCATCGCGCCGCGCAGTTGCGGCCCGCAATCGCATTTCTTGCTCCCCAGAACATCGCCGGTGAAGCAGGCCGAGTGCAGCCTGACGGTGACGGGCTTGGACAGATCCGGATTGCCGATCTCGATCGCGTAATGCTCCTCCGAGCTGTTGCCGGTCTGAAAGACATGCACTCGGCCCGAATCCGAGACTGCCATTGGCAGTTTGGCCAGGCTGACACGGGCCTGCGCCGGCTCTGCCGCGAGGGTCGCGATCACATCTCGTGCTTGCATGCTGACAAGGCCAAGCTGCGCGATCTGTGGTTCTTGGGCCGACAGGTCCACCACAAGCACCGCGGGCAGAACCTGTTCGGATTTCGCGAGCAGGATTGCTGCCTCGTGGGCTTCGCGTGCAGGGCCGCCGGGGGTCACGACAGCTTCGGTCGGTGCAATATCGCTTCTGCCTGCCAGCGCGTGCAGATCCGCGAGGCTGGTCGCACCTTGAAGCGACAAGCGCACCGCACCCGTCGGGGCGGCGCCCGAATACAATCCCAGTGCCGCCGCGCGGCGGCCGGTCACGACCATCTCTGCCTGTCCGAGCCGCAGCATTGCCGCCAGCCGCTCTTCTGTCAGGTTCTCGACCCAAGCGACAAGCGACGCGGATGCCTCGTCGAACAAAACTGCGGACAGCCCGAGCCGCAGATCGCCCCGTAGCCGGGCAACCTGTTCCCCGATCCGCGGCCCGAGCGCAGCGGTATTGGAGTAAAGATCATCGGGCGAGGGGCGAAAAATATTCAATGCGAGTCTCCAATCGCGGCAGCGAGCTCACGTGAAGGTAGGCTTGCGGCGACAGAGACAAGTCAGATGCCGTTTTCTTGAACAAGCATAGAGCCTTAAGCCTTGGCAGGCCGTTTCGCGATGCTAGTTTTCCACGGAATTTCAGGGAAGGGCGCGTCAATGAACCAATGGTTGGGCTTTGGTCGGTCCTTCGTGATCTATTGCAACCCGCTCGCGATCCGAACGTGGCGCAGGTTCTATCGCTCGCATCTGACGACGGGTGATCTGGTCTTCGATATAGGTGCTCATATGGGCGCACGCGCCCGCGCCATGCGATCGGCAGGCGCCCGCGTGATCGCTCTTGAGCCACAGATGCCCTTCGCGCGCTTTTTGCGACATACCCTGCCGAAAGACATCACTCTGATCGAGGCTGCGGCGGGTGAAACCGAGACAGAGGCGGAGATGGCCGTCTCGTCGCGACATCCGACGGTCTCATCGCTCACCAACGCGTTCGTAGCTGGTGCGGCCAACACACCGGGCTTCGACCACGTTCGCTGGGATCGGCGCCAGACGGTGCGCGTCTTGACACTGGACGGGCTGATCGCGCAGTTTGGCCACCCTCGATATATCAAGATCGACGTTGAAGGCTTCGAGCTGCAGGTTCTCTCGGGGCTTTCTCAAGCCGTGCCGCTGATTTCGGTGGAGTATCTTCCAGCCTTCCCGGACCTGACACATGCGGTGATTGACCGACTCTCGGCGCTTGGTCCCTACACGTTCAACGCCGTGTCTGGCGAGACGGGCGCTTTCCTCTGGCCCGAATGGCGGCAAGCGTCCGAAGTCAGAGACTGGCTGTCGGGACTGTCACCGACGGAAACCTCGGGTGACCTTTTCGCGCGTCTGGGCTAGGCGCTGACATCGCGATCCGCGCGGCGCAGCACGCCGGCGAAAGAGCCGAATATCGCACCGGGCGCCGCAATCACGTTGCCGTATTCTTCCGGCGTCTCGCCCGGCTTCCATCCCTCGACCCGCGCGCCCGCCTGCCGAAGAAGAACGAGGCCCGCGGCAATGTCCCAAGGTTGCAGGCGCCGTTCCCAGAACCCGTCGAGCCGCCCCGCCGCAACATAGGCCAGATCGAGCGCGGCTGCCCCCATGCGCCGCACACCGGCGCAAAGCGGCATGAGGCGTGCGATGTCGCTTGCGTGTTCGTCAATATGAGGCATTCCGCCGAAAGGAATGCCGGTTCCGAACAGCGCAGCTTCCAGCGATGCGGGCTCGGGCAAGACAAGAGGGGCGTCGTTGAGCGTTGCGGAGGGGCCCGGCCCGGCCGCGAAGGTCTCTTGTTTGACCGGATCATGCACCACCCCGACGCAGAGCCCGGCCTCCGTCTCGAGTGCGATCGACACCGCCCAATGGGGGATGCCGCGAAGAAAATTGGTGGTGCCGTCCAAGGGGTCGACGATCCACCGACGGGCAGAGACCGGACCTGCGCCTGTCTCTTCGCCGAGCCATCCATCCTCGGGCCGGAGCCGGGATAGCCGGGTCTTGAGGTGTCGCTCGGCTTCAAAATCCGCTTCAGACGCGAAATCGCCGGCGCGTTTCCGCGTGATGGACAGGCGGCCTCGGTCGGCCCATTTCTGCAAGAGGATCTCTCCCGCTTCGTTGGCGAGCGTGATGGCGAGGTCGAGATCCGTCATGCTCATGACGGTGTTACCTGCGCCGCGCGCAGGACTTGACCGACGTCGGCGGCTGCATCTGCCCAGCTCGGCAATGCGTCACCAGCCTCTCGGGCCTTCGCGGCCATCGCCGCATGACGCTTGGGGTCCTCGAGAAGCGCCCTCAGTGCCTCGGCAAAGGCAGCCGGGTTCTCTGGTGGGACCAAGGTTCCAGCGTCGCTCGGGACGGTTCCGGGCACGGCCCCGGCTGTCGTCGAGATAATCGGAAGCCCGTGGATGAGTGCTTCGTCAAAAACGATGCCGTACCCTTCGTAGCGTGTGGCGAGCGCGAAAAGATGCGCCTCGCTCAAGAATTGCTCCAGTGTCTCGGCTGAGACCCGGCCAGCCAATGTCACACGGTCGTCCAGACCTGCCTTCCCGATCTGCCTCCGAAGCACCGCGTCATGGCCCGGCTCCCACGGGGACCCGACGATCACCGCGCGCCAATCAAGGTCAGTGATTTGAGCAAGCGCCTCGATCAGAACATCATGCCCTTTGCGCGGATGCAGAAGGCCCACCGACAAGACGAGGGGCGGACCTTCGCCTGCCTGCGCGTGCTTCGGCGTTGCGAAAGCCGATCGACCCGGCCGGATCACTGTGATCCGCTGCTCGGCCACGCCGTAGTCCGACGTGAGAACCTGCCGGATATGGGGGCTCGGCACCAGGATATGAAATGCATGTTGCAGATTGGCGCGTTCCGCCGTGTAGAGCCGGCGTGCCTCGGCCTCGGGCAATCCGCTTTCGAGGGAAAGCGGGTGATGCACCAGAGCAATGATCGGCGCCTGGATGGCAGGCAGCGAGTCGGTTTCAAGAGCTCCGAAGGCCAGGCCGTCGATGATCAGCGGGCAGTCGGACGGGACCTTCGAAAGGGTGGCGATTGCCGCCTCCATCGTGGTCTTGTCAGCAAAGGGGAAGGCGTCGGACAGAGAAATCAACTCCACGTTCCACCCCTCGCTCCGCAAGGCATCGAGCAGGCTGCGGTCGTAAAGGTAGCCGCCGGTCATGGCTGAAATATCGCCCGGAACCGCAAAGGCGGCGTTCATTGGCATCACTTGAGTGTTCCTGTTGTTGCGGTGCAGGACTGCCGGAAGCGGCCCCGAGGGGCCGAACCTTTTTGCTTTCGCCACATGCCGGGCTTGGCGTGCGCCGATTGAGAACGGCGGTGGAAAAGTCGGCCACGGGAGCGGCGGGATGAGCCTGCTGCGGGCGGCGTAAAAGTCGGCCACCTTTGCCCTTTCTGGTGACA
>NZ_FOXV01000016.1 GCF_900115815.1 Roseivivax halotolerans
ATACCGTCCACCAGCGCCAGAGAGCATCGTGCCGATAGACCAGAGGCCGACCATGCACTAACAAACTAACTGGACCACTCGGTGGGGGCAGACCAGCTGCCCGCGCTCTGGGACTTCGTGACCTTCATGAAGATCCAGGAGACGTCCTATCTCGATATCCCCTTCAGCTGGGTCTATTCGGTGGCGGTCATCTTCTCGATCGCGACGATCCTGCGATATCTCTGGATTTTCTGGGGAGCCGCTCGCGGTACGAATACCGGCCTCGGTGCTGACGACGACCTCGTACGCAAGGATTTCAAGGAATGAGTTGGGAATTCGGCGTGGCGGTCGGAATGATCGTCATCTCCGCACTGATCGGGCTGCCTATCGGTCATGCGATGTTGGCCTCCTCGGTGTTCTACCTGCTTTTGCAGGGTCAGGACATGTCCATCGCCTTCGAGCAGATGCTGACCGGCCTCTACGGCTCCTATGTGCTTCTGGCGATCCCGCTCTTCATCTTCGCGGCCGATCTGATGAATGTGGGCTCCCTGTCGGACAAGCTCTTGGATTTCTGCCGCGCACTTGTCGGACGCTTCCGCGGCGGGCTCGGGCATGTGAACGTTGTCTCCTCGCTGATCTTTTCGGGCATGTCCGGCTCGGCCATCGCGGATGCGGTCGGCATGGGTCGGATCATCATCAACTTGATGACGAAGGACGGCAAATATCCCGGCGCCTATGCCGGCGCGATCACTGCCGCCTCTGCGATCATCGGGCCGATCATCCCGCCGTCGATTCCGATGGTCCTATACGCGCTCGTTTCGGACACCTCGATCGGATACCTGTTTCTCGGTGGAGTGGCCCCGGGGGTGATCCTCGGGATTCTCCTGATGGCGATGAATGCCTGGCAGGCTCGCATCCACGGCTACCCGGTGGAAGAGCCGGTGCCGCTGCGAGAATTACCCGGAATCACGCTACGCGCAGTCCCTGCCCTTCTGATGCCCGTCATCCTGCTGGTCGGCATTTATGGCGGTGTCACGACACCGACGGAAGCGGCGGCCCTGGCCGCGTTATACGCCTTTCTTGTCTCGATGCTGTTCTACCGGTCGGTCAGCTTGCGAATGGCCTACGAGACGGTTCGTAGCTCGGCCAAATCAACAGCTGCCGTCGGTTTCCTGATCGCAGGGGCCCTCGCCTTCAACTACGTGGTAACGATCGAGCAGGTGCCAAACGTGATCCGCGATGTCCTCGGCGATACCGAACTGACGCGCATCACATTCCTGCTGCTCGTCAACGTGATCCTGCTTCTGCTTGGCTGCCTTCTCGAGGCGAACGCGATCCTTCTCGTGATCGTCCCGATTTTCTTGCCCACCGCCGTGGCGCTCGGAGTAGACCCGGTGCATTTCGGCGTCCTTGTGGTGGTCAATACGATGATCGGCCTCGCGACACCGCCCTACGGGCTTCTGCTGTTCGTGGTAACATCGATCACCCGCTCGCCCATCCGGGACACGATCCGTCACCTCTTGCCGTTCCTCGCGATCATGATCGTTGGACTGGGCATGATCACCTTCTTGCCGGATGTCGTGCTCTGGCTGCCGCGTCTCTACGGATACGGTGGATGAAATCTCGGAGACCCGAATGGACGCTATCTTGATTATTAACGGCCCTAACCTCGACATGCTCGGCATTCGTCAGCCGGAGGTTTACGGATACGACACCCTCGCCGATGTCGAGGCGCTCTGTCAGCGCACGGCCGAGGAAGAAAATGTCTCGATCGATTTCCGCCAGAGCGATAGCGAGGCAGAGATTATGGGCTGGATTAAGAAAGGACGCGCCACGACATCCGGCTTGATCCTGAATCCGGCCGGGTTCACCTCAACGTCAATCGCGATCCTCGACGCATTGCTGATCTACGACCGACCCATCATCGAGGTGCATATCTCGCCCCTCTTCCGGCGCGACGAGTTCCGGCATCTGAGCTATCCCTCCAAGGCAGCCTCCGCCAAGATCGAGGGGTTCGGAATCCGTGGCTACGAGTTCGCATTACGCAAGCTGGCTGAATGGGCGCGCGGTTGAGCGGAATGATTTGGAGCTTCAAGAGCGGCCCACGAGTGAAGTTGGTCGCGAGGCAATGACACCCGTGGCAGGCGTTCGGGAATAATCGCCGTGCTATGCTTTTTGCAATGTGGTTCACTACCTGACAATTTAAATGTCTCAATCGTGAGACAGGAAGTTCCCATGACCCAGAGAGAATATGGCCGCCGCGAGCGCAGATGATCGAAGACATGCGCGTCCGAGAGATGGACTAAAAGGAGCAGAAGTCCCGCATCCGGGCCGTAGAGAATTTCGCTCAATTCCTTGATCATTCGCCAGACACATAAGACGCCGGGAAATCTCCAGGGGTAGATCTGGAGCTTTTCGGGCGTGCTGTTATAGATTCACGCTTAGCGCCAGTGTCCGGTCTTATCTGCGGCCTTCGCGCTATCGTCGCGCACGTGCCCTTGACCGCATTCCTCTGGATCAATCTTGGCCTCAAGCCAAGGACAAATTCAGCCACTTGCCAGCTGGCGAAGAGTACGTCACATAATTTGTCACACTGCGGAGTCGGACAGGAGTCGCTCTCCAAAAGTGCATCAAACTCAGTGACTTGAGGCGTGCACTCCGGCCTCTACCGCCGGAGCCAAAACTTCCCTAAGCCACTGAAACCGCACATTCTCGGAACTTAGCTCCGATGGTGGAAAGCGGTTTGAGCGGAAATGTTGCACAGGCGTTGCACACGGGGTCGCACCCCGTGGGAGAACCCGTGCTGCTCCGAGGTGATCCGTCTCGCATGGAGAGACGCACAATATGCCCAGCCCATACCTTTACTTTCACCGAGGACGGTTCTACTTCCCGCGCCGCCTACCGAGGTTTTCACATCTCGATCGCCAATTTTTTTGTCCCTAGGGACGACAGACGAAAATTTTGCGCATCCCGGCCGGGAGCCCGGCAAGTTCAATGCCATGCTCGGCACTATCAGCGCCGTTCTCGAGCATGCCCGCACAAATGGGGGAAGCCCGGTCGACCCGAATGATCTGCCACATCTGCGGCCATGGCAGTGATCGTTCCACCCTTCCCCTAAGACATGCTGAACGGGCTTTCCCGCGTGTCTTCCGAACCTATCGAGGCGCCTTCCGGGCTCCGGAGCGACGAGCGATCCGCGCTTCAAGCTGGATGAGCGCATCGTAGACGGCGACCGCGAACAGCCCGACGATCAGTCCGCCCTGAAGCACATAGGCGGTATTGCTGGTCAGAAGCCCGGCGATGATCACCTCGCCCAGCGTGCGAGCCGCCACTGTGGAGCCTATTGTCGCCGTGCCCAGAGAGATCACGACCGACAGGCGGATGCCCGTCAGGATCACCGGCAGAGCCAGGGGCAGTTCCACTTGGATGAGCCGCTGCCAACGGTTGAGACCGATACCCCTCGCCGCCTCCATCGTTGCCGGCGGCAGGTTCGAGAGCCCGGTCACGGAGTTCTCGAAGATCGGCAGCAGACCATAGAGAAACAACGCTACCAGCGTCGGCCCGTTTCCGAAGCCGAGCGCGGGCACGGCGAGGGCGAGGACAGCGACGGGCGGAAAGGTTTGGCCCATGTTCGTGATCGTGCGCGACAACGGCCGGAAGGCCGCGCCCGCCTCGCGCGTGACCAGGATCGCCAGCGTGACCGACACGAACGTCGCCGCCGTCGTGGCCGCCGCGACGAGGCCGAGGTGGCTCAGGGACAGTGACAGCAGTGAACTCCTTGCATAGATCACCGGTGCGCCTTCGGGGGCCAGCGGCGCAAAGACTGGCGTGAACCATTCCGGCTTCAGGACCAGCGCCAGCAGAAGCAGGATCACGGCCGGGCGCAGTATCGCGCCGGCCTTCATGCGCGCAGCCCCGCACGGGCGCGGATGGTCTCCAGCGTCACGCGTCCGATCAAGGCGCCCTCTCGCTCCACCGGCACTGCCGTTCGTCCGGTCCAAAGGCAGGCTGACAGGGCGTCGCGCAGGCTGCCATCGGCCGGAAGTGCCGCGCCCGGTGCGCCGCCGTCCTCGACAACCTCCGCCAGCGGCACCAGCGATAGCAGCCGCAACGGACGCTCCATGTCCCCGACCATGTCGGCGACGAAGGGGGTCGCCGGGTTTGCAATGATGTCGGCGGGCGTGCCGTGCTGCACCAGTTGCCCGCCGTCCATCACAGCGACCCGGTCGCCCAGTCGAATGGCCTCTTCCATGTCGTGCGACACCAGCACGATCGTGGAGCCCAGCGCCCGTTGAATCCGACGCAGATCATCCTGCGCTCGGGCCCGGATGATCGGGTCCAGCGCGCCGAATGGTTCATCCATCAGGAGGAGATCCGGCCGCGACGCCAAGGCGCGCGCCACGCCGACGCGCTGCTGCTGCCCGCCGGACAGTTCTGCGGGAAAGCGGTCCCGGAATTCGGCGGGCTCCATCGAGAACAGCGTCAGCAATTCGTCGACGCGCGCGCGGATCTTGTCTTTTGGCCAGTTCAGAAGCGTTGGAACCGCGCCGATGTTGCGCGCCACGTTGTGATGGGGGAACAGGCCGTGTCCCTGGATGGCATAGCCAATGCGCCGACGCAGCAGATGCGGCTTGATCTCGAGCGTCGACTCCCCGTTGATCCGGACCTCACCCGACGTCGGCTCCTCGAGCCGGTTGATCATCCGCAGCAGCGTGGTCTTGCCGGAACCCGACGTGCCCACAATGACGGTGATCGTGCCGCTCTCGACAGTCATGGTGACAGCATCCACTGCCGGCACGCCGTTGTAGATCTTGGTGATGCGATCGATCTCTATCATGCGGCCCTCGCGGCTTGCGGGCGGGTCAATTCCACCAGGATGTCCATTACGATGGCGGATATGAGCGCCAGCGCCACCGACGGCAAAGCCCCCAGAAGGATCAGATCGGTGGCGGTCTGGTTCAGTCCCTGGAAGACGAATGTGCCAAAGCCGCCTCCGCCGATCAGGCCGGCGATCACGGCCAGCCCGATGTTCTGCACCAGCACGATACGCAGGCCGGTCAACAGGATCGGCAGGCCCATCGGAAGCTCGACCCGCAAGAGGCGCTGGCCAGACGTCATGCCCATTCCGCGCGCGGCCTCGATTGACGCCGGCGGGGCGGCGGCAAGGCCGGCGACGGTATTGGCGACGACCGGGAGAAGCGAATAGAGCACCAGCGCGAGGAAAGCAGGTGCGAAGCCGATCCCGGCGATGCCGAAAGCCTGCGCGCCAGGGACGCTGTCGCCGATCCAGCCGAGGATGGGGATCATAAGGCCAAACATCGCCAGAGATGGGATTGTCTGAAGAAAGCTGAGGACCGGCAGGATCGCGCCGCGCAGCCTCCGGTTGCGATGGCACAGGATACCGACCGGGAAGCCGATGAGCGCCGCCGTTGCAAGGGAGCCGAAGGCAAGCGCCAGATGGCGCAGCGCCGCGTCGGCGAAGGCCGCCTTCCGGCTGGCATATTCCTGAAGGACCGAAAGCGGCGCCAGCGCTCCCGACCAGAGGATTACGGCCAGCGCTGCCAGCACCGCCGCCAGCAAAGTGCCGCGTGCCAACGGCCCCGGCGCGAGTTGCACAAGCGCGTCGGTCATAGACAGCATGAAGATCGTCAGCAGACACCACACACCCAATGCGGGGGAGACCCGAGCGTAATCTCCCGCCCCGTCGAGAAGCCCCGACGCGCCTTGCACCAGCAGCCAAAGCAATCCGCCAAGACCCAAGACCGCTCCGAGCAGTCGCAGGCGAGGCCGGGCTGCCGGCAAGCCCAGCCCGAGTCCCAGCACAAGCGCCACAAGGCCAGGTATCGTGAGCGCGGCGGGAGCGACAGACCACGCCATGACGCCCTCAGCCGCAACGATACGGTTGGCGGCGAGCGTCATGAACGGAACGAGCAGGGCCGCCAAACCGAGGACAGCGAAGAGCACCCCGGGGTGCGAGACGCCGTGCCGCGCCCCCGCCATCGCCACTGCCACGCCTCTCAGTCGAGCACTCCGACCTGGGTAAGATAATCGCGCGCAACGGCCTCGGCCGGTTCGCCGCCGACTTGGATCCGGCCATTGAGCTGCTGTAGCGTCGACATGTCCAGTTCGGCGAAGATCGGGTTCAGCACGTCCCGAATGGCAGGATACTCCTCCAGCACCTCGCCGCGGACGATCGGTGCCGGCTCGTAGACCGGTTGCACGCCCATGTCGTCTTCCATCACGACCAGTCCGGTTGCGCCGACCCCGCCATCCGTGCCGTATACCATCGCCGCGTTGACGCCGGAGGTGCCGCGTGCAGCGGCTTGGATCGTTGCGGCAGTGTCGCCTCCCGAAAGTATGACCGTCTGGTCCTCGGAAAGCTCGAAGCCGTACGTCTCCTGCATGGCGGGAAGAACGGCAGGGGAAGATACGAATTCCGTCGATGCGGCCAGTTTGACGTCTTCGCCCTCCGAAACCCATTCGCCGAAGTCGGACATGGTCATCAGGTCGTTCTCTTCCGCCACGGGGCCGGTGACGGCGATAGCCCAAGTGTTGTTCGCCGGGGCGCTGTCGAGCCAAACGATATCGTTTTCCTCGGCGTCCAGCTCCGCCGCGCGGTCATGAGCGGCCTGCGGATCTTTCCAGACATCGCTGTCGGCTTCGTTGAAGAAAAATGCGGCGTTGCCCGTGTACTCGGGATAGATGTCGATCTGTCCTGCAAGGATCGCTTCGCGCACGACCTGCGTGCCGCCGAGTTGCAGTCGCTGCTCCACGGGCAGGCCCGCATCCTCGAGCGCGAGTGCGATGACGTTGCCCAATAGGCCGCCCTCGGTGTCGATCTTGGAAGACACGACGATGTCTGCCTGTGCTGCGGTCGCGTATGCGCCGAACACGCCGGCGGCGAGAATGAGGTGCTTTTTCATCCAGAGTCTACTTTCTGCCGTTAGAGATTCCACGCCCTGCGGCGTCCACTTCCAAGGCAAGGTAGAAGAATGTCTCTGCCAGCCAAGCTCATCCGCACCTATCGTGGTCGACAGAATTCCAGACGACTGATCTGTCCCGAAAAGTTATGCGGATCGGGCTTTCTTGCAGCCGGGTGAGGTTTGGCCCCCTCCTCTGGTCATTGTTTCGAGGAAGCGGGCAGACCGGCAAGTTTTTTGCAGGCTGGATGAAAGATGGACCTCAGCCCTTCATGCGTCCGTTCACCGTTCCCTTCACCGCACAAGCAGGATCGGCACCTTGCACGTGCGGATCATCTCCATGCTCGTCGAGCCGACGAACAGCGATCTGAGCCGGGAGTGGCCGGAGGCGCCCATCACAAGATGATCGAAGTCTGCCTCTTCGATGAGTTTGCCGAGAGCGTCTTCCGGCTGGCCGGGCAGGATTCCGATCTCCGCGTCGAGCCCCGCAGCCGACAGCATCGCTTTCGCATCCTCGAGGCGTTTCTTCGCGGCGTCGGTCGCGGAACCGATCGTGACGATCTTGATCTTGAGACCGGTATAGAGCGGAGAGCGGGCAACATAGTCCACCGCGCGCATGGCGCTCGCGCTGCCATCGTACGCGATGAGCACCTTGCCGATCGGACGGAACGCCCGCGAGGCGATGAAAAGGGGCTTCGACACCGCGCGGACGACGCGTTCGAGGTTCGAGCCGAGGTGCCCCTTGGCAAAATCCGCCGCCTCGCCACGCTTGCCGATCAGAAGCATCTCCGCATCGCCTTCCTTCTCGGAGATCGCCTCCATCAGGTCGCCGTGACGCAGGTGTTCGCTGGTCTTCACGTCCGCCGCATCGACGAGCGCCTTGGCATCCTCGAGAATGGCGCGCCCGCGCACGATGGACAGCTTGGCGCGCTGCTCGTCGAGAGCGGACAGCTCTTCCAGGAGGGAGCTGCGCGCGCCGAGTGAAATCGCTCCCGAGCGATCCGATCCCGCGCCGCTCTCGCGTCGGCCGAGGACGTGCATCAGCTCGACGGCATAGGCCCCGCGCCCTGCGATCCAGGCCGCGTGGTCGCAGACGCTTTTCGAGTAGGCGGAGCCATCCACCAGAGCGATGATCTTGTGGGTCATGTCGTCTCCTCCCTCAATGCGCCATCAGCTTGTCCATCGCGCCGGGCTCGTCATGGACGGCCAGTCGGTCAACGATGGTCTTCGATGCTTCGTTCATGCCGACGATCTCGACCTCGCAGCCGTCCCTGCGGAACTTGAGCACGGCCATGTCGAGCGCGGCAATCGAAGAGATGTCCCAGATATGCGCGCGGCTGACGTCGATCACCACGCGGTCAGCCGCCTCCTTGAAGTCGAAAGCGTCCATGAAGTCTTCGACCGAGGCGAAGAAGAGCTGTCCTTCGACATGGTAGGTACGCACGCGTCCGTCGTCCGAGAGGGACGAGGTGACCCGGAAGAGCTGCGCGATCTTGCCCGCGAAGAACAGGCCTGAGAGCAGCACGCCCACGAGCACGCCGATGGCGAGGTTGTGGGTATAGACCACCACAGCCACCGTCGCGATCATCACGATGGACGAGGACCGCGGATGCGTCTTCAACTGCTTGATCGAGGACCACGAGAACGTGCCGATCGAAACCATGATCATGATCGCCACGAGGGCGGCCATCGGGATCTGTGCCACGAGATCGCCCACCACGACCACCATGAAGAGCAGGAAGACGCCCGCCGAGAAGCAGGACAGCCGCCCGCGCCCCCCCGATTTGACGTTGATGATCGACTGGCCGATCATCGCACAGCCCGCCATGCCGCCGATGAACCCGGTGGCGGTGTTGGCAAGCCCCTGCCCGATGCATTCCTGGTTCCGGTCCGACTTGGTGTCGGTCAGGTCATCGACGATGTTCTCCGTCATGAGACTTTCGAGCAGGCCCACGACGGCCACTGCGGCGGCATAGGGAAAGATGATCGTCAGCGTCTCGAGATTGAGCGGGATGTCCGGGATCAGGAAGACCGGCAGCGTATCCGGCAGCGCGCCCATGTCGCCGACGGTCCGTACGTCCCAGCCCATGATCATCACCAGAGCGCTCAGAACGATGATCGTCACCAGTGGCGACGGCACGGCGCGGGTCAGGTAGGGAAAGAGGTAGATGATCGCGAGACCGGCCGCGACGAGCGGATAGGTCAGCAACGGCACACCGACCAGTTCGGGGATCTGCGCCATGAAGATCAGGATAGCGAGTGCGTTCACGAAGCCGGTCATCACCGAGCGCGACACGAAGCGCATCAGGTGCCCTAGCCGCGCGAAACCGGCTGCGATCTGCAGGAGGCCGGCCAGCACCGTCGTTGCAAGCAGGTATTGGAGGCCATGATCGGCGACCAGAGTCACCATGAGAACGGCAGTGGCGGCCGTCGCGGCCGAGATCATGCCAGGCCGGCCACCGGCGATGGCGGTGACGACGGCAATGGAGAATGAGGCGTAGAGCCCCACTTTGGGGTCGACGCCGGCGATGATCGAGAAGGCGATCGCTTCGGGGATAAGGGCGAGCGCGACGACGATGCCTGCGATGAGATCGCCGCGCACGTTACCGAGCCATTGGCGCCGGTATGCGTTGAGAGTCATGGTTGAGATGTCCCGTTCCGGTCCGGCCCGGCGGCGACGCCGCGCCGGTCATCTATTCAAATAGTCTTGGTTGACCCGGCGGATCGGCGGCCGGGAGAGCCACCCGGGGAATTTCACCCCAGGTCCAGATGATTGCCGTGCGCTTAGACCGCCAGGACGAGACACGCAAGGCTGGGACGAGATCAATAGACGAGACGACCGCCAGAAAAAGCAGAATGTCTCGAGGACGCACATAATTGATGCGGCGGTTGCTCACGCAATGCGCGTTCGGCGACCGATATGCCAGAGGCCGAATTTCGAGCCGCTCCTCTAAACCGGGCCAGGAACAAGCTACGATCTGACCTCTGTTGGTCTTCCGAACGCTTTCGCATCAAGGCGCCTGGGTCGCATCGGCTTCGCTTATCACAAGACGCCGCACAGATTGCCGCGCATGGGATACGTGACACCTCGCTTCGCTCGCAAGATCGTGGCCGCGGCACGCGCCGGGCATGGACGAACGCGGCCTGATCGCATGACTTCGGGGCAGGCATACATCCGAAGGTTGAACCGGAGCAGCGAGCCAGCAAAGCTGGCACGGTAGAGGAGGACCCCCATGAAACACATGCTTCTATCGCTTGCCTCGGTGACAGCACTCGCGTCTCCCGCCGGCGCCGAAAATCCGATCGACCGGATTCGCCCAGACGCCCCGGCGCTTTCCGCCTACGGCACGCATCCGGTCGGCGTTGTCACACGGAGTTTTACCGATGTTGGCCGCGCTGCCGTGATCACGGCGCAGGATGTGGAAGGCGAGCTGCCGCGCTCGGACAGGACCCTGACCACGGAGATCTGGTATCCGGCTGCCGGAGGCACCACGCCAGGCACGACCTACGAAACCGTGCTCCGCGACGGTGAGACGCCGGTGAGCCTGTCGGGCCGGGCGTCTCGAGACGCCGCTCCGGCCTCGGGATCGTTTCCGCTGGTGCTCATCTCACACGGATATCCCGGCAACCGCTTCCTGATGAGCCACCTCGGCGAGAACCTTGCCTCGAAGGGCTACGTGGCGGTTTCCACGGACCACCCGGACAGCACGTATCAAGACATGGCGCTCTTCGCCTCCACCCTGGTCAACCGGCCATTGGATCAGGCTTTCCTCTTCGACGCTCTGTCCGAGATGGAAGGCGAAATCGGAGCCATCATCGACGCAGAGAATGCAGGGCTCGTCGGCTACTCTATGGGAGGATACGGCGCGTTGATCTTCGGCGGCGCCGGCCTTTCGGACACGGCGGTGACGCGAGAGGAGCCGGCCGCCTATGTTGCGCCGCGCGACCTGCTGGACCAGCACGCAGCCGGCAGCGACAGTCACGCTGGCCTGATCGATCCGCGCGTCAAAGCGGTGATCGCCATCGGTCCCTGGGGACGCAACCGCGACTTCTGGGATGCCGAAGGCTTGGCGGGTTTCGAAAAGCCGTTGCTGCTGGTCGCAGGCGATCAGGACGACGTATCGGGCTACGAGCATATCCGCGAAATATTCGAGGAGACCACCGGAACCGACCGATATCTGCTCAGTTTCGCAGGGGCGAACCACAATGCAGCCGCCCCGATGCCCGCGCCGGACAATTCATGGGAGGTGTCTGAGGCGCTCGGCGGACCTCCGTTCAATCACTACGCCGATGCCGTGTGGGACACGACGCGCATGAACAACGTGCTGCAACACTTCTCAACGGCATGGTTCGATCAGCACCTCAAGGGCGAAGAAAATGCCGGGCGCTTTTTCGATCTTGTCGAAACCGCCGAAGACGGCGTCTGGTCGATGACCGATGCCGGCGAGCCGAGCGAAGAACATACCTACTGGACCGGCTTCCCGGAGCGTACGGCGAAGGGCTTGCGACTGGAGTTTCGTTCAGCCGAGTGACGGAGCGTGTAGACATGTCCGAAAATGAAGAACGGGCGATCTCGACGCATCGCCCGTTTTGCCTTTCGGTATCGGGGTCGAGTGCCATTGCTAAAAGCCACTCACCCCCTTCGCGCCAACCTATCCCGCCAGTCGCCGCTCATCAGTGAGATCCGCGGCGATGATCGGGAAGTCGAGGTGGAACGTGGCGCCCTGGCCGGGGACGCTCTCGTAGGAGAGTTCACCGTTCATCTGGCGCGCCAGCTTGCGGGCAATGTGCATTCCGAGGCCGGAGCCTTGCGTCGCCCCCTGCCCGTCATCGGCGACCTGCTGGAAGCGGCCGAAGACGATATCCTGCATTCCCTGCGGGATCCCGCGCCCGGAATCGGTAATCGACAGGCGCAGTCCCTCGTCGCGCACCAGCGTCAGCACTCCGCTGACGACGCCGTCGCGTTCCGAAAACTTGATCGCGTTGGCCAACACGTTGTCGATGATCTGACGGATCGCGAAAGCATCGCCGCGAACGAGGCCGGGTATCTCCTCCGCGGACTTGACGACCCGGATCCCGCGTTCTTCGGCGAACATGCGGTTTTCCTCGATGCTCTCTTCCAAGAGGCGGGCCATATCCAGCTCCTCGCTGTTCAGGGACACCGCGCCGAGTTCGATTTTCTGGGCGAGGAGGATGTTGTCGACGAGCCGCGAGAGACGAATCCCGTTGCGATGCGCGATCGACAGCGCGGAATTTATCTGCGGGTTGAGATCCCCCAACCGGCCGCTGAGAGCCAGGGCAAGACCGCCTTTCAAGGAGGTAAGCGGCGTACGCAACTCGTGGCTGACGACGGAGATGAAGTCGTCCTTCGCGCGGTTCGCCTTGTCGGCCTCCACCAGCGCGTCCTGCAAGGCGCGGTTGGTCGCAACCCGCTCCGTGACGTCGACATAGGTCACGCTCCACCCCAGTTTCGCGCCACCCGGATTGAGCGGATTCTCCACGCTCTGAACCCGGGGCTCGTAGATCCGCGTGCCGATCTCGATATGTCCGTCCGCGTCCGCTTGCCCCAGATCGCCAAAGCCCGTCGTCAGATCGTGCAGCGGCGAGCCATTCGTGGTGCAGAGCCCGTTCTTCTTCGCCGCTGTGTTGCACAGGACAATCTGCCGGTTCGAGTCGAAAAGAACGACCGGCTCGCTCATCGTGTCGAACAGGAGCGACCGTCCGATCGACGCCATGTCCATCTTGCGGTCGGTCACGATCATGCCGGTAAAGCTGAGGATCCCGATCATGAACATGAACGCGGTCGGATCCATCCCGAAGACGGTGAGATCGAAGACGATATACCCGACATTCGCAATGAGCGGTGTGAGCGTGATGACGCTCAGCATGGCGAGCAGCGGCAGAACGGTCCGGCGCGCACGCCGCAAGGCTCGCACGATGCAAAACAGCGTCGCCATGACGAAAAGGTAGACGCTGCCAATAACGAGGTAGAAGGCCGGTCCGTGCACGAACCGGACCCTGCCGGTTTCGGCCTGCATGCCGGATGCGTCGGTGTAGATGAGGCCGTGCCACGGGTTCGTCATCGCCAGGAGAAGCCCAAGGGAGGGCGCGACGACAAGAACGAGATCCGTCTTGCGCGACCGGGTCCAGTCTGTCGCCTCGACATAGGCGAAGACGAAGAAGCACCAGGCAATCGGGACCAGCACATTGCCGAACCAGGCCAGCATCGCCCATTGCATCTGGCACTCTGCGGAGGTGGACGCGCCTTCGAGCCCGACGCAGAGAAGCGTACAGATCACGCCGAGATAGGTAATCGCGAGAAAGCGCTTGCCGGGAAATTCCTGGAAGCGCGTGGTAAGGATCATGACAAGTGCCGCAATAGCACTCGCTGCCGCGCTCCCGATGAAAATCGGGTCCGCCAGAACTCCCTGAACACAGTTCATGTCGTAGCCTGAGTAACCTGTCCGGCTCAAAGATAACTGCAAGATGTGGCGAAATCTGGCCATTTATGTCGTCGAAGCCGACAAAAGCGAAACATGTGGTCGCAGGGAAACGCTTGGGATTGGGGCGCATAGATTCGGCAACCTCCCACCGCTGGCCGGTGGCGGTCGGGACGCTTTGGCCTTCAGCAGAAAAGGCAACGAGCGCTTCGAGAGGCCCCATCACGGCTCTGGGATTGCTGTTTCACTGACGAGACGCATGCCGAGATGCGCTGGTGGCGATCCGACGGCGCATCCCCCGCGAGCGGGGTCGCGGATAAGGTAGGACATCGCGGCAACATGTTCGCCCGCGACGTAAAAGGCCGGGCAGCGTGCCGGATCTGCGTTGTCCGATGCGCTGGGAAAGCACTCCCCTGTCCACTCCCAAACGCTTCCGTCAAGATCGGCGATGCCTTCGGGGGAGAGCGAGAAGCTGCCCCGTGGCTTCAGCGCACGAGGCGTCGAACCTTCAGTCAGATAGGTAGACGCCCAGGTGAGGGAAGGATCGGTGAAGATCGGGTCAGCTTCCTCCGGCAGCACGGATGCCGCCATCTCGGTCCACTCGCCTAAGGTGGGCAGCCGGAAAGTCATGCCGGTTACCCCATTGATCCAGTCAAGGTATTCGCCGACATCGACGTAGCTCAAGCTCGTCGCAGGCGTCAGCCGTGCGTCTTGGTCCGACCGGACCCGCAGGCGCAGGGTGCAGGCACCTTCCTCGTGGCAGGTGTTCCATTCGGCTACGCTGACCTCGTACTTCTGGACGTAGATCTTTGCTCCGGTAGACAGCGTGACCGGGGTTGCTGCCATCTCCGGCAGTTGCGCCGGGTCGTATTCGGCACCGCGCCGGGTCAGCGCGATGCCGAGAACAACCGCCGCGATGAGCAACAGCGAAACCAGTAGAAGGGTCACCTTCAGGCCAGGCTTCACGGTCAACGCGGCGGTCATGGTTCCGCTCCTATCCTCAGCTTTCAAAGGGTCGTGGTTCCGCGACCTGTTCCATCAGGGTGTTGTCCCACTCGCCCTCGACGACGAAGTGTGCGGTCGCTCCCAGCATCGCGCCGATGATCAGGTTATGGTTCACGTAGGCGTAGACGCCGGGCTGCTCGAACGTATACATCGCCGCCGCCGCGCTGCCGCCGCGGACGAACCATGTCTCCATCCCTGTCAGTGGCGTGTCGCTGAACGAGCTTTCCCAGACATAGTCTCCGTGCCCGCCGATCAGGTGCGGACGGCTGTCCACGTTGCATGAATTGTGGACCATCAGGACGGTCTCGCCGACCTTGGCCTTGAGGGCGTTCGCGCCCGTGAGGGCACCGACTGCGCCGTTGAACACCTGGTGCGTCGGCACGAGGCCGCGCATCGCTTCGAGACTGTCGGCGTAGTCGTCGCCAGCGGCGTCGTAGCTTTTGAAGTCGCCGTTCTCATCGATCGGAAGGTAGTAGTCCTGCTCGCCGATATAGGCGATGCTGTCGTAGCGCAGCGGGTTGCCCTGCGCGTCCTTCAGCCCGTCGCGCGGCAGCACCATGACCGCACCATTCATGCCGTGGGTCACGTGGTACGGGATCATCGCGCCGCCGGGTGCACAATGATAGGTGAAGCATCCGGGCTTCGTCGCCTTCCAGCGCAGCACGCATTCCTCGCCCGGATAGACATGGGTCAGGCCACCGCCGCCCAGCGCACCTGTTGAGGCGTGGAAGTCGATATTGTGCTCCATCATCGAGTCCGCGGGGTTGCGGAGGGTCAGCTCGACCATGTCGCCCTCGTGGCAAATGATCAGCGGGCCGGGCACGGAGCCATTGTACGTCAAGGCCCAGACGCTGGCCCCGGTGTCTTCGTCCACGACCATCAGCCGTTCTTCGGTCACCAGGGTGACCTCGATGATCTTTGGGGCGCCCGTCGCGACCTGTTCGTGGACCGGGGCGAAGGGCGGGGCGACGAGCTCTTGCTTGACGCGGACATAGCTTGACAGGTCGGCGGGTTTCGCGGTGCTGCCCGCATTCTGCTCGGCGGCAGCCTTGTGCAGGTTGCGCGACACCGCGTCGGCCTTCAGCGGCAAACGGGGTTGGCGGGCGAAGGCTGCGCTCACTCCGGTCATGGCGGCAGCGCCGGCCAGGACCGTTCCCCGCAACACGTTGCGGCGGCTCGTTTGCGTCAGGCCGGGATTGTTGATCTGTGTCATGTCTTTCTCCTGGGGCACGAGTGCGGCGGAGAACCCGCCCGGCCCCGTGCGTTACATGTTGCTGAGTTGATCTTCGAAACGGGCCTTGGCCTTCGCCGGCACACGGCCTTCGAGGAAGCCTTCCGGCGCATCGACGTCGCCGACGGCGATGGTCATCACCATGCCCATGGCGTAGTGCGGCTTGCAGGCCACGGCATAGACGCCTTCGGTGTCGAGGGTGATCTCCAGTTCCTCGTTGATCTTGCCCTGGAAGCCCGCTGCGCTCTCGGGGATCATGCCCTCGACGGTCTCCGCGTTGTGCCCCTTGTCGGTCGCGATGAACTTGATGGTGTCGCCTGCCGCGGCTTGGACGAAGGCTGGCTCGAAGACCATGCGTTCGCCATCGCTGCCCTTGTTGAGCATCTTGACTTCAAATGTTTCGGCGAAGGCGGCGCCCCCCATCAGGGCCGCGAATGCCAGGCCGGTTGCCAGTGTGCGGATCATCGGTCTCTTCCTTTCAGATCGCTGTTTGGGTTGACTGAAAGATACCGTGTCCGTGTCAGGTGCTTTTTGCTCTGGCGCAAACTTCTGCCCGATGACGTGAGAACTTCGTATTGGTTGAGTGAACCGGAATGTGACAAAACCCTCGCCATGGACGCTTTCCCTTCGCGCAAGACCCTGCCGCGGCTCGACGAGAGCCTGCTGTCGCACCTGCCGCCCTTCTCGCGCCTCGAGAAACGACAGATCCGAACGATTCTGGATCAGGCGTCATCGCGCCGCTACGACGCGGGCATCGCAATCTTTGAAGAGGGGCACCCGGCTGATCGCTTTTACATGCTATTGGACGGGTATGTTCGCGTCGTGCGCATCACACCCACTGGCGAACAGGTCACGGCACTGCACATCCCGCCGGGCCAATTGATGGGCATCGCCCGCGCTATTGGACGCGATACATATCCCGCGACGGCGATGACCGCGTCGGAATCGCTTGCGCTCAGCTGGCCGATGCACCTGTGGGATAGCTTTGTCGCGGAATTCGACGGCTTTGCCACCGAAAGCTACAAGACACTCGGCCAGCGGCTCGGCGAAGTGCAGAACAAAATCGTGGAAATGGCCACCCAGCAAGTCGAACAGCGTGTCGCCAACGCGCTTCTGCGCCTGGTCAACCAGACGGGCCGCAGGGTCGAAAACGGAATCGAGATCGATTTTCCGATCACGCGACAGGACCTGTCGGAGCTGACCGCGACCACCCTGCATACGGTCAGCCGCCTGCTCAGTGGATGGGAAAGGCAAGGGCTGGTGGAAAGCCGCCGCAAGCGCATCGTTGTGCGCGATCCCCACGCGATGGTGGTTCTCAGCCAAAAGTAAGCACAGCTAGCCCAGCTCTGCCGCCTGCCTGAGTTCCGCCAGGAAGTCTTCCTCGTTCAGGTGGTACTCAGCACAGGCGTCGGTCACTGTGTGAAGCGGGCTGATGAGGCATCCGACACACAGCATCTTGTGACGCACAAAAACGGGGATGGTCTGCGGCCACGCTCTCATCAGGTCGGCCAGAGGCAGATCGGGGTCGTCCAGACGGAGGCGGGCCATGAGATGTCTCCTTTCCGCTTCCAGCCTAACCGACCAATCGCGGCGAACTTTGCGCTGGCACAAACTTCGGCCTCGGACGTGCCGCTACGACAGGGCATCCCGCTTTCAAGGAGGCCCGAACATGGCTGAAATTCTCACGAAATCCCGGGCGCGAAACATCTTCTACGGGGGCTCGATCTTCTTCGTCGTGGTCTTCGTCGGGATGACCGTCCACTCGCACCGCTACGTGGTGCAAACCTCGACCGCAGGAATGCCCCTCAGCGAAGAGGTGCGACACGGCAAGCATGTGTGGGAGGAACATTCCTGCATCAACTGCCACAGCCTGCACGGCGAAGGTGCTTATTTCGCCCCGGAACTTGGCAACGTCACGACCCGCTGGGGGGTGCAGGACAGTCCCGACGACGCGTTCTGGATGCTCAAGGGCTGGATCGAAAGCCAGCCGAGCGGACTCGAAGGACGTCGCCAGATGCCCCGCTACGAACTGACCGATGAAGACATTCGTGCCCTGTCGGAATTCCTTCGCTGGGCAGATCAGACAGACACCCAGGGCTGGCCGCCCAACGACGCTGGATAAGGAGGCGAAGCAGATGAAATACCAATCTCAGAAAGTGGCGTACTGGTATATCCTGGCCGCGCTGGCCCTTTTCGGCATCCAGGTGGCCGGGGGGCTGCTTGCGGGCTGGGTCTATGTCTCGCCCAATTTCCTGTCCGAATTGCTGCCCTTCAACGTGATCCGGATGATCCATACGAACGCGCTGATCGTCTGGCTGCTGCTGGGCTTTTTCGCGGCAGCCTACTTCCTCGTGCCCGAAGAAGCCGAGCGCGAGATCTGGTCTCCGAAACTGGCCTATCTTCAGCTTGTCATCCTGCTCGTGGGCACGCTCGGCGCGGTTGGATCCTACCTCGTCGGCATCCATGGCGGCCGCGAGTTTCTCGAACAGCCCCTCTGGGTCAAGTTCGGCATTCTCGTTGCTGCGCTCATCTTCCTGCTCAACGTCTCGATGACCGTTCTGTCGGGAAAGAGAACGGCGATCACCAACGTGTTGCTCATGGGCCTGTGGCTTCTGTCCTTGCTCTGGGTCTTCGCCTTCATCAACCCCGACAATCTCAGCCTCGACAAGATGTACTGGTGGTTCGTCGTGCACCTCTGGGTCGAAGCGACCTGGGAACTGGTGATGGCCGCGATCCTGGCCTTCCTACTCTTGAAGCTGACCGGCGTCGACCGCGAAGTCGTCGAGAAATGGCTCTACGTCATCGTCGCCACCGCGCTCTTCTCGGGCATTCTCGGCACCGGGCACCACTTCTACTGGATCGGTCTGCCGGGATACTGGCAGTGGGTCGGCTCGATATTCTCGACCTTCGAGGTGATACCGTTCTTCCTGATGATGTCCTTCGCCTTCGTCATGGTGTGGAAAGGCCGCAAGACCCACCCAAACAAGGCCGCCCTGCTCTGGTCGCTGGGGTCCTCCACGGTTGCGTTCTTCGGCGCTGGCGTCTGGGGCTTTTTGCACACGCTGCACGGGGTGAACTTCTACAGCCATGGCACACAGATCACCGCGGCCCACGGGCACCTTGCCTTCTACGGCGCATACGTGGCCCTGAACCTTGCGGTCTTCAGCTACGCCATGCCGATGCTGCGCCAACGCGAGCCCTATAACCAGGTGCTTAACATGGCGAGCTTCTGGCTGATGACCGGGGGCATGGCCTTCATGACCTTCGTGCTGACCTTCGCCGGCACCATCCAGACGCATATGCAGCGCGTGGTGGGCGACTATTACATGGACGTGCAGGACAGCCTCTCGGTCTTCTACCTGATGCGCTTCGGCGCCGGGGCCGCCGTGGTGATCGGGGCACTCCTATTCATCTACTCGATGCTGGTCGTGCGCCGCAAAGAGGTCATCACCCCCGGCCCTGCAAACCCTGTTCCGGGAGAGTGAGCCATGAACATGGAAAGCAAGTCCACACTGCCGTTCTATCAGCCCACTGGCCGCGAATGCGACCTCTTTGAGACGGCCCATGACAACGGTTTGCCCCTTCTTCTGAAGGGGCCGACCGGCTGCGGCAAAACCCGTTTCGTCGAACATATGGCGGCCCGGCTGGGCAAGCCGCTTTATACCGTGGCCTGCCATGACGACCTGTCGGCCGCGGACCTGATCGGGCGCTACCTGCTCAAGGGCGGCGAGACGGTCTGGGTTGACGGCCCCCTGACCCGCGCCGTGCGCGAGGGCGGGATCTGCTATCTCGACGAGGTGGTCGAGGCGCGCAAGGACGTCACCGTGGTCCTGCACCCTCTGACGGACACGCGCCGCACCCTGATGATCGACCGCACCGGCGAAGAACTTGTGGCGCCTGCGGGCTTCATGCTCGTGGCTTCCTACAATCCGGGCTACCAGAACGTGCTCAAGCGGCTGAAACCCTCTACCCGGCAACGGTTCCTCTCGATCTCCTTCGACTTTCCGGATGCGGAAACCGAGATCGCCGTGGTCGCCGCCGAAAGCCGGCTGGAGCCGGGACGCGTCGCGCCGCTGGTGCGGCTCGCGGGGCATATCCGGCGACTGTCGGGCATGGACCTGGAGGAAGGCGTCTCGACCCGCCTGCTGATCTATGCCGCGACCCTGATGGCGGGGGGCATGGGCGTCATTCAGGCGCTCGAGGCCGCCGTCATCGAACCTCTCAGCGACGAGCCGGACGTGCAGCAGGCGCTGCGCGACCTCGTCGAGACGATCTACGGGTAAGCGCGATGCACTTTCTCGATCTCATGGAACCCGAAGAGACCGTCGGCAACCTCTGGCACGACATGGCCAGCCGGATCGGGGCCGAGGTCAGCTACCCGCAGGCCAGCGTTACGCTCGCCCCGCTCCGACCCAGCCTTGCCATGCTCTTCCGCTCGCTGGGCGGGGCGCCGGGGGTGGAACTCTCCGAAGCTGCCGCGACGCTGGTGCGCCACCGCCGGCCCCTGCGGCGCAGGCTCGGGGCCGAGCGGGACCACGAATGGGTCGCGCGTTTCGACGGGGAACGCCTGGCCCTGCCGCCCGTCATCGCCGCCTTTCCGGAACCCGCGCTGAATCGTGCTGCCTATTTCTGGCTGACGGCGCTGGCGGCCTGCTCCGACATCGCCGCGTTCGACTTCGCCGTGGACGGACCCGCGCTCGACTGCGCCCAGATCCGCGCCAACATGGCGGCAGCGGACGCAGCCTATGCCGCCTGTCCCGGGCTGCGACAACGCTATGCAAAGATGGCTCTACACTGCGCCGAGACACGTCCAAAGGTCATCCGGCCTGCCGAGGAGGCGTCCATGGAAGCCGCCATTCTCGACCAGCTTTGCGGGGCGAAACCCACGCTTGCGCCTGCCCAAGCCCCACGCGGCTACATTCCCGCAGCACCGGTGCCAATTTGGCTGCGCTTTGCCGACCCCGGTTGCGGCGCACCGGCGGGCCAGGAGCAGGCTGATCCTGCCGCGCCTCCGCCCAATACCGCACAGACCAGCCGCAAGTCGGGTGAACGCAAGGATCAGGATCAGCAGAACCGCAAGGACAGCTTCATCATCCACCGGTTCGAGTCGATCCTGTCCTGGGTCGAGTCGATGAACATCAACCGCAGCGTCGATGATGACGACGACGAGAACGCCCAGAAGGCCGCCGACGACCAGGACCGGATCACCCTGTCGAAACAGGATCGCAAGGCCGCGACCCGCCTGCGCCTGCATCTCGACCTGTCGCCCGCCGACGCCGATCACGAGGCGCTGTCCGGGAAATATACCTATCCCGAGTGGAACCACCGCAGCCGAAGCTACATGACCGGCCATTGCCGCGTGCTGGACGCGCCCGCGCGCCCCGGCGGTACGGCATTCGTGCCTGACGCCCGCCGCCTGCGCGAGGTCCGCCGCCAGTTCGAGGCGCTACGCCCGCGCCGGATCCTGCAACCGCGGCAGATCGACGGCTCCGAGCTTGACCTCGACGCCCTGCTGACGGCCCGCGCGGACGTGGCCGCCACCGGGCGCGGCTCGGATCGCATCTGGCAATCGGCCCGCCAGACCGAGCGCGACCTGTCGGTGGCGTTCCTGATCGACACATCCCGCTCTACCGAGGCAGCCATCGGCGACACTTCGGTCATAGAGGTGGCGCGGGAGGCAATGGCGGCGCTGGCCGGGGGCATCGATGCGGCAGGCGACCGTCTTGGCATCTGGGGTTTCTCCTCGCTGCGAAGGGACCGTGTGTTCCTGACGCGCTGCAAGGATTTCGACGCCCCCATGTCGCCCGAGATCACCGCCAATATCGGAGCGCTAAGCCCCGGCCACTATACGCGCCTCGGCGCCGCGATCCGCCATGTCAGCGCAGGTTTGTCGGAGCAGCCGAGTGCCCGAAAACTCCTGCTCGTACTGACCGACGGCAAACCCAACGACCTTGACCATTACGAGGGCCAGCACGGTATCGAGGACAGCCACATGGCCGTGCGCGAAGCTCGAAGTGCAGGACAAAGCTTGCACGGCATCATCATCGACGAGGACGGGCAGGGTTGGTTCGCACGCATCTTCGGACGCGGCGGCTTCACCCTTCTGCCCGATCCCGAACGCCTGACCCGGGCCTTGCCCGACATCTACCGGACCCTGACACAGGAGACCTGACATGCGCAGACTTATCCTTCCCTTCGCCGCGCTCTTCGCCTCGCCCGCCCTTGCCGAGAGCTTCGACCGGCCCATCCCGCAAGCCCAGTCAGCCACCGCGGAATTCTGGTACGCGATGGCTTGCATTGCGCTCGTCGTGTCCATGATCGCCGTGCAAAAACTGGTGTCGCGAAGATGACCCGGCAGGGGTGGTCCACCCGGCGCATCGCGCTGGCGCTCTATCCGTTCGGGGCCGGGGCAGCAGCGGTGAACGTCTTTTTCGCCTCGCTGATCTTCAGCTGGGTCGGCGGGCCGGTCGCATCCACGGCCGCGTCGCTGGCCCTGGGCTGCGTGATCGGCGCACCGGCAACGTGGTATTTCGCCCGCCATATCCGCCACCTCATGAACTTGGCCGACAGACAGGAGCCGATATGAAGATCGACATGCAAACGGGCCAGCCCACCATCGACGCCGCCGATCTCGCAGGGCTTCTGGAACTGACACCCGCCCAGGTCCGCGACCGAATGCGTGACGGCCGTATCAAGACCCGGCTGGAGACGGGCGAGGGCGACGACGCCGGTAAGATCCGGCTCACCTTCTTTCACGATGACATGCGCGTGCGCCTGACCTGCTCCGAGGACGGCACAGTGCTCAAGACCACGCGCACCAGAACAGGATCACGATGATGGCCGATACATCAGCGGAACACATGCCGGTTTGGCATGGACCGGCGCTCTTCAGCTTCGGCTTCAGGCCCTTCTTCCTTTTCGGCGCGCTCTGGGTCGCTCTCGCGATGGCTTTGTGGTTGCCTGCCTTGCCCGGCGCGCTTGCTCTGCCGACGCGATTCGACCCGGTGTCCTGGCACGCGCATGAATTCCTCTTCGGATATCTCGGCGCGGTTCTGGCAGGGTTTCTGCTGACAGCGGTGCCCAACTGGACCGGTCGCTTGCCGATAGCAGGATGGCGCTTGGCGGCGCTCTTCGCTCTGTGGGTCGCGGGCCGTGTCGCGGTGCTGGTTTCGAGCCATCTTCCCGAAGCGGTCGCCCCTGCCCTCGATCTGGCCTTTCCGCTCTTTCTCGGCGGCCTGATCCTGCGCGAGATCGTGGCGGGCCGGAACTGGCGCAATCTGATTGTCCTCGGCCTCCTTGCCGTCTTCGTGCTGGCCAATGGCATTTTCCATATCGAGGCCCTTACGGGGACTTACGCCGCGCAAGGGCTTGGGCTGCGTCTCGGCCTCGCGACCGGCATCATGATGATCGCGGTGATCGGCGGACGGATCATCCCGTCCTTCACCCGAAACTGGCTGGCGAAGGAAAACGATCCTGTGCGTCCCGTGCCGCCGATGCAGCGTTTCGACAGGGCCATTCTGTTGGCGAGCATCGCCCTCCTGATGCTCTGGGTCGCGGGGCCTCGCGACATGCAATCCGCAGCGGCGCTGATTGCATTCGGCGGCCTTCATCTTGCCCGACAGGCTCGCTGGACACCCCTACACACGTGGCGCGAGCCCCTCCTCTGGGTTTTGCACGCAGCCTACCTGTTCATTCCATTGGGTGCTCTTGCGATCGGGCTTGAGCAAATCTTCGGCACTCGCGGCACCGCCGGGGCGCAGCACCTCTGGATGGCCGGGGCCATCGGCGCGATGACGCTCGCCGTGATGACCCGCGCCACCCTTGGCCATACGGGTCAGTCACTCACCGCGAACCGGGCGACCGTAGCGATCTACTTCTGTATCTTCTGCTCGGTCCTGAGCCGCTACCTCGGCAGTGTTCATTCGGGCCTGACGCATCTTTCAGGGGCGCTCTGGCTGGCCGCATTCGCAGGCTTCGCACTTGTCTACGGCCCTGCTCTTCTGCGTCCAAGACCGGAGAAATAAGGATGGGATGGGCAGGCTTCGCCGCCGTATTCGCGGTCTTTTTCCTGACGCACTCGATCCCCGTGCGACCGCCGGTCAAGGCGCGCCTTGTCGACAGGATCGGTGAACGCGGCTTCGGCGCTGGTTATTCGGTCCTTTCGGTCGGGATGCTCGCGATCCTGGTCTGGGCTGCGGGAGAGGCTCCTCATGTGCAGCTCTGGCCGCAGTTGAGCTGGCACCGCCACGCGGCGCATCTGGGGATGCTGGCGGTATGCGTGATACTCGCGCTGAGCATCGCACGGCCAAACCCGTTTTCCTTTGGCGGGGCGCGAAACGACAGGTTCGATCCCGCGCGCTCCGGCATCGTGGGCTGGACACGGCACCCCGTTCTTCTGGCGCTTGCGATCTGGGCGGGTGTCCACCTGCTGCCCAACGGCGATCTTTCGTTTGTGATCCTGTTCGGCGTGCTGGGCAGTTTCGCGATTGTCGGCCGGGCCATGATCGACCGGCGCAAGCGAGCCGTGATGGGCGCGTCGAACTGGGAGACCCTCGATACGACACGCAAGGCCGGCGCACGTTTCCACGCGCCTCGGTCGTGGTTGTTACTGATCCTGCGGCTGATGCTTGGTATCGCCGTGTTCGCCGCGCTCCTCCTGGCCCATCCTCATGTGATCGGCGTGCCGGCGGTGTGATGTCTCTGGAAGCGGACGGTCGCGCTGCCGGAGGGTGGGGATCAGTGCGTCTCATCGAACGGAAGGGTCGTCGCTCGCCGCGAGGCGCCTTCACGCAAATCGAGAGGTTGCCAGGTGCCCGCCAAAAAGGCGGGCACCAAGTCTTTATTCAGGATCGGTGTCGATCAGCCAGCGCATTCGCGCAGGGCCTCGGCATCCGGGCCATTGGGCGTACGGCCGAGGTTGTACGGCGCCGACGCGTCACGCCATTTGGCGTAGTCGTCCAGATACTCGATCATGCTGAGATAAACCTTCGCCGAGTTCGGGTTTTCGCACGCGGTCTCGACGATCACCTCGTTGGCCATCTGCTGAACCTGCTCGAGCGTCTCGTCGTCGTAGCGGTTGATCTCGACCTCTTCCTCAAACTTGGCATAGGCCTCGGTCGCGCGCTTTTCCGTGAAGGCCAGCGACCACAGCAGCGTGGCTTCAGCCGCGATCTCCAGCTTGTTCTGCGTCTCTTCGGACAGCGCGTCCCAGGATTGCTGGTTGATCATCACACCGAAGACCGAAGCCGACTGGTGCCAGCCGGGCGTCGCCCAGTAATCAGTGACCTGCTGGAAGCCGGCCGAGAAATCGACGTTAGGCGTCGAGAATTCCGCCCCGTCGATGACTCCGCGCTCAAGTGACTGGTAGATCTCGCCACCGGCCATCGAGACCTGGTTGCCGCCCAGACGTTCAAGCAGGCGCCCCTGCTCGAGACCGGACAGGCGCAGACGCTTGCCCTGAAGATCCTCGAGGGTGCGGATGGGCTCGTCCGTGGTGCGGAAGCCGGATTCGTTGTTGGTTACGCCATAGGGCAGATAGACCATGCCAAACTGGCCGTAGATCTCGTCGTAAAGCTCCGCCCCGCCCCATTGCTGGATCCAGTTGACGTAGTCGACCGCGTTGAACAGAGCCGGCGTCGTCGCGAGCGGCGAGAACGCGGAGTCGCGGCCCGCCCAATATCCCGGCCAGTCGCCACCGGCTTGCACGGTCCCGGACTCGACAGCGCCGAAGACTTCGCCCGCGGGGACCAGCGAGCCGCCCTCGAAGAACTCGATCTGGAGCTCGTCGCCGGTCAGTGCATTGGCGAGTTCGACGAAGTGGCGATCCGTCTCGATCAGTTCGAGCGAAGACGGCCAGGTCGTGGTCATCGTCCAGCTTTCCTGGGACAGGGCCGGCGCGGCCGTCACGGCCACGAGCGCCGTGCCCAATGCGAGTGCCTTAGTCGTCATCTTCAGTCTCCTCCTAGAAGAACGGTTTTTGGTTGGAACGAACGCCCCGACACCGCTGGCCGGGACATCAAGGGTTGCCTCAGCTGTAGAGCGCGGACGGCAACCAGGTGACGAGTTGAGGGAAGAACGCCACGAGAAAGCACATCACGACGATGATCGCGATGAACGGCAGGACGCCCCGGATGATGTGACCTGTCCTGACCTCACGTGGCGCGATAGACCTCAGATAGAACAGCGCGTATCCGAATGGTGGCGTCAGGAAAGAGGTTTGCAGCACGACCGCCATCAGGACGACGAACCACAGAAGGCTCACGCCTTCCATCTCCTGCACGATCGGCAGGAAGATCGGGAAAGACAGCAGCACGATACCGGTCCAATCGAGGAATGCGCCCAGGACGAAGACGATGGCCATCATCATGGTCAGCAGCATCCAGGGCTCCATGTCGAGCGAGCGAATGATATCCTGCGTCGCGCGCAGGCCGCCGGTTATGTTGAACACACCGGTAAAGGCCGTCGCTCCCAGAACGATGAACAGGATCATGGCCGACGTTCGCCCGGTCTCGAGCATCGCACCGTAGAAGGTCGATAAGGTGAAGCGACCGCGCAGGATCACGATGAGAAGCGCCAGCACGGCGCCGATGGCCGATGCCTCGGTCGCGGTGGCGATGCCGGCGAGGAGCGATCCGAGGATGCCGAAGATCAGCACCAGCGGCGGGAGCGCCTCGAGGGCCAGCATCCGCAAGAGCGCACCGCGACTGATCTTCTCATCCGGCTCGACCGCCGGAGCCAGGTCGGGGCGGAGTACGGAGATCACGTAGACATAGAGCGCGTATGCGAGCCCCAGAAGCACGCCGGGAATCATCGAGCCCGCGAAGAGCTCACCCACCGATAGCGGGGAGTAGCTCGCCATCAGGATGAGCATGATCGACGGTGGGATCAGGATGCCGAGACACCCCGAAGCAGCGATGACTCCCGTCGTCAGCGTCGGTGCGTAGCCGTATTGCAGCATCGGGCGCAGCGCCATCACGCCCATCACGGTTATCGACGCACCGATGATGCCGGTGGTCGCCGCCAGCAGGATCGAGATGAACACGACCGCCAGCGCGAGACCGCCACGGACCCGGCTGAGCAGCAAGCGCAGCGCCTCGAACATCCGGTCGGTGACGCCGGAATCCGACAGGAACCGAGCCATCAGCACGAAAAGAGGGATCGCGATCAGCGTGTAATTGTCCAGGACGTCGCCGAAGATGCGGTTGATGACGATGCCCAGCACCATCGTCTTGCCCGCGAGGATCGCGCCGAGAACGGCGGTCCCGCCAAGGACGAACGCCAGCGGATGCCCCATGAACAGGCCCAACAGAAGCAGGCCGAACATGCAGAGTGCTAGAGGTTCGGGGCTCATGCCTGGTCCTCGCGATGGTTGAGGATGATCTTGAGAACCTCCGAGACGCCCTGCAGCAGCAGAAGCCCGGCGGCGACGCACATCGCCATTTTCAGCGGATAGACCGGCATCTGGATCGCACCGTAGGTGGTCTCGCCCTGGGTCCAGGACCGCATGGCGAATTCCCACGAACGCGTCAGGAAGACCCAGGCGAATGGAAAGAAGAAGATGGCGTAGCCTGCGACCTCAACCACTTTGAGCGCGCCCGGGCCGAGTTTTTCAATCACGAGATCAACGTTCACATGCGCTCGATGGCGCAGCGCGTATCCGCCCAGCAAGATGAAATAGAACCCGTACAATTGCTTCGAGACGTCGAAGGCCCAGCGGGTGGGTTCGTTGAAGGCATAACGCATCACCACGTCGTAGATGATGATCGCGGCGAAGACGACCGCGACCACCGCGACAATCCTCCCGACGATCTCGTTCAGCCCGTCGATGGCGCGGATGACCATTGGCTCCTCCCAAAACCCGTGTCGTGACCGGCTGGATGTCGCACCCCACCAGTATTGAGCCGCACCTTGGTTGGCATGAGGTCGAAGTGCAACCGGCGGAGCGAGCGCTTCTGCATGCATAACCTCAAGACCGCTTTTGCAGAATCATGAGGCTGGATGATTTGCTCCTGAATGCGTCCCGAGCCCGCCGCCACTTCGCGATACGGGCAGGTCTGTGTCCACTCTCCGCCAGTCCACTCCGGACCCCGAGGATAGGAAGATGCCATCGTGACGCTTGCCGATTAACGTACGTCAGAAAACTCGTGAAGGCATATGCGGTGAACCGACCAACGATACATGACGTGGCGCGCGAGGCAGGTGTCAGCCTGTCGACCGTTGACCGTTGACCGTTGACCGTTGACCGTTGACCGTTGACCGTTGACCGGGTGCTGAACGACCGCGACGGCGTCCGCAAGTCCACGCAGGCGCGTGTTGCCGAAGCGATGCTCCAGCTTGGCTACGAACGCAACCTTGCCGCGGCCAACCTGTCTCGCCGCCGTCTCTATCGCATCCGCTTCATCCTGCCTTCGGGACCGAACGCCTTCATGCGCGGCCTCGAAGCGCGTGTGCGCGAGCGCATGACGAACGCGGCACGCGAAGCCACGGTCATCGATGTCTCGACTGTTCCGGCCTTCGATGCACAGGCGCTTGCGGCAGAGCTTCGCGGTTCTGGATCTTCGCGACCGCGGCAGTGCGGTTGTCACCCTGGTGTCCGACCTGCCCTCTTCGGCGCGGCAGCATTTTGTCGGTATCGACAACGTGCAGGCGGGGCGCACGGCGGCCAGCCTGCTCGGCCGGTTTTGCCGCTGGCGCAGCGGGCGGATAGCGCTCGTCGCGGGTTCGATGCTGGTGCGAGACCATGTCGAGCGAACGCTAGGCTTCGAGCAGGTCATGCGCGAGGAGTTTCCCGACCAGAGCTTGTCGACCGTGATAGAAGGGCTCGACGATCAGGACATCGTCGCCGAAAGGCTGACCGAGGCTCTCGCTGCCGATCCCGATATCGTCGGCATTTACAGCTTCGGCGCCGGCAATCGCGGCGTGGCGCGCGCGATCTCCACGCTGCCCGCCAAGCGCCGCCCTTCGGTCGTGGTTCACGAACTCACAAAATGCTCGCGCGATGCCCTGATCGAAGATGTCTTCGACGCGGTCATTCACCAGGACGAGGTGCGCGAGATCGAGGTAGCGCTCCGCACGCTGCGCGCCCTGGCCGACCGGGTCCAGACCATCGACGCGGGTGAGCGGGCTTTGTTTCGCAAAGAGGTTGAAGCCGAGACTTCCCATTTCCCCGGACGGACTTATCCCACGGGCTCGGTGACAGGTATGCCGAGCGCGGTGTAGCCGTTCAGGACGGCGGCGCGGATCTGGAGTTCGGCGACCTGGCGATCGAAGTCGCGTGCCATGAGGCTCTGCCGCAGCAGCTTTACGCAATGCATCTTCGTCTCGGCGCGGCTTCGTCGGTGGAAACCGCTCCATTTTCGCCAGATCGCGCGACCGAGGTATTTCGAGGCGCGAAGGGCCTCGTTCCGCGCGATGGCGCCCGCGGTCGACGGTTTCCAGGGCTTGGCATTCTTTCGCGGTGGTATGACGGCGTTGGCACCTCGGTCGGCGTCGTGGCACTTGCGCGTGTCGTAAGCACCATCCGCAGTGACCGAGCCGATCTCCACGTCGGCGGGGATCTGGTTGAGCAACTCGGGCAGCATGGGCGCGTCCCCGACGTTGCTTCCGGTGATCTCGATGGCTCGGATCTCCAGCGTCTGTTCATCGACACCGATGTGGATCTTGCGCCATAGACGACGTTTCGCACCGCCATGCTTTCGCGCGTGCCACTCGCCTTCGCCTTCTGCCTTGATGCCGGTGCTTGTCCACTGCCCGGCAGTGCATCACGCAGTGATGTCACGAGAGGGGATCAGCAGGTTCAGTGGGCCCTGCGAGCCGCGGTAGGGAATGCTCACGACCAGGGTTTCCCGGCGCCTGCTCAGCGTGCTGAAATCCGGCACCGTCCAGTCGAGGCCAACGAGCCGCAGAAGGTTCTCCACGAAACCAGCCGTCTGGCGGAGCGCCATGCCGAAAAGCACCTTCATCGTCAGGCACGTCTGGATCGCGGCATCGCTATACTGCGGCTGTCGGCCTCGCTTGCCGGTGGGCGGCGGCACCCACGCCATATCCGGGTCGAACCAGATGGTCAGGGAGCCACGTTGCTTCAGCGCTTCGTTGTAGGCCGGCCAGTTCTTGGTCTTGTCGCTCGGCGGGATGGGTCTGCTCATGCAGACCGGCTACCACGCTGGATTCACGAGATGAATCCCCTTCGATATTTGCGCAACAAAGCCAATCGGCTGGGTATCGCGCCTCAGAATCTATTCGTGGTCAGATATGCCAGCAATCCCAAAGCATCCCGAAGCTCGGTGCGCGAAATCTGACCACCCAGGCACACACGCAAACTCTCGGACGGCTCCCCGCTGACGGTGAAGGCATCGGAGGGCATAATCCCAACGCCGGTGCCCGCCATTCGGCCAATGACATCCGCTCGACTAATCCCCTCACGCAGGCGAAGCCAGATATTGAAGGCGTGAGGCTCGGATTCGTACTCCAATTGGGCCAGCACCTGCGATGCGATGGCCTGCCGCGCCAGCGTCTCCTCTCGGATAAAGCGGCGTATCCGGTCGGCGGTGCCGTCGGTGATCCAGTGCGTGGCCAGCGCCATCATCAGCGGCGACGGCATGACCGAGACCAGCCGTAACTGGTGTGCCAACTCGCGCGCCGCCAGGCTGTTGGGCGCAACTGTATAGGCCAGGCGCAGGCCAGCGCCAATGCATTTGGCGAGGCCCCCGATGTGCCAAACCAGATCCGGAGCGAAACTCGCGAGCGGCGCAGGCGGATGCGGCGGAATGAAGCCGTAGGCGTCGTCCTCGATCAACGGCAGCTTGTGCGCGATGATCACCTCGGCGATGCGCTCGCGCCGCGCCAGCGAGATCGTGCGCGTCGTGGGATTCTGCAGCGTCGGGTTGAGATAAAGCGCTTTGGCTCCATGCTGGACGATCGCGATATCAAGCGCGTCCGGATCGATGCCCTCGGCATCTCCCGGTAGCCCCACAAGCCGCAGACCGAGCCGTCCGGCGATCCCACGAAATCCGGGATAGGTCACGTCCTCGCAGAGCAAAGTGTCCCCCGTCCGTGCCAGCCCGGTCAGGATCGCCAGAATGGTCGGATGCGCGCCCGGCGTGACCGCGATGCGGTCGAGCGAAGGGACAAGACCACGGAGCGACAACCATGAGGACGCGGCCTCCTTGTCGATCTGCCCGCCGGTTGCCGATTGGTAGCGTAGAAGATCGATAAGGTTGGCCGAGACTGTCTGCAGACCATCCTGCATCCGCGCGAGCAGCAGCGGATCTTCGGGCTCTGGCGGTAAGTTCATTGTCAGGTCGATATCGGCCTGCCTGCGCAATTCGCGTTGTCGCGTATCCGCGGGCGATTGAGCCACGAAGGTCCCACGCCCCACATGACTATCGATCAGGCCGCGCCGCTGCGCCTCCGCATAGCCGCGTGAGACTGTGGTGAAATCGATGCCGAGACGCTCCGCCAGGCGCCGCTGTGGCGGCAGCCGGTCCCCGCGCGACAGCGTGCCGTCGGCTATCCCTTCGGCGATCGCATCAGCCAGTTGCAGGTAACGCGCAGCGCCTCCGCGGCGCAGTATTGGGGACCAGTCTTGCATGTCATCTGATTACAATCGATTCGTGCCAGATTGAAGCACTTTGTATGGATAATTCTGATCGACCTGCGATGAAAACTTCAAAAACTGCCAAATTTTGCAACTAAATCGCGTTAACCTGCCACCAAATAGGCGCTAATACTAGGACTGCTGACAAAATTGTATGCATAAATGAACTGCAATTTGATTGCATCATTTGCGTTGCGCAGGGTGACCTCACGAAATCATCCCAGCGAAACGGCAATCGGAGGAAGCGCATGCCTGCAGTCACCATGGAAAAGCACAAGGACGGAGATTTCTTCGTCGATTACGAAGACAAGGTATTCGAGGACGTTAAGGCCGAAGAAGGCCAGAAGGCCCTCGTGACCTTCCACACCGTCGCCTTTGAGGGCTCGATCGGCCTGGTGAATATCCTCAACGCGATCCGACTCAACCGGAAGGGCTACGAGACCTCGATCCTGCTTTATGGCCCCGGTGTCACGCTCGGCATCCAGCGCGGTTTCCCGACACTCGGCGATGCGGCTTTCCCGGGTCACCAGAACTTCGCCGACAACCTCAAGAAGTTCATGTCCGAAGGCGGCAAGGTCTATGCCTGCCGTTTCGCGCTGCAGGCGCTTTACGGCCATGGCGAGCCGTCGCTGCTGGAGGGAATCATTCCGATCGCGCCGCAGGACGTGCTCGATCTCAAGCTGATCCATGTGCGCGACAACGCCGTGATCGTCGATACCTGGACGGTCTAATCGCGGCCTGCCGGGGCCGCGACAGGCCCCGGCCCCAATCCCCGGAGGTTTCATGTCCCGTATCGTCAAGGCGGCCGCCGTCCAGATCGCACCCGATCTGACCAGTCGTGACAAGACCCTCGCACGGGTGCTCGACGCCATCGACGAGGCTGCGGGCAACGGCGCCGATCTTGTCGTCTTTCCCGAAACCTTCGTCCCCTATTATCCATATTTCTCGTTCGTGCTGCCGCCCGTCCAGCAGGGCAAACCGCACCTTGCGCTATACGAGCAGGCGGTAACCGTTCCCTCGGATGAGACGCGCCGCGTCGCGCAACGCTGCGCCCATCACGGCGTCGTCGCCGTTCTGGGCATCAACGAGCGGGACCACGGGTCGCTGTACAACACACAGCTGATCCTCGACGCCGATGGCACTCTGAGGCTCAAACGGCGCAAGATCACGCCGACCTACCATGAACGAATGGTCTGGGGGCAGGGAGACGGCTCCGGCCTGAAGGTGGTCGACACGCGTGTCGGTCGTCTCGGCGCGCTGGCCTGCTGGGAGCATTACAACCCGCTTGCCCGCTATGCGCTGATGACACAGCACGAGGAAATCCACGCCGCGCAGTTCCCCGGAAGTCTTGTCGGCCCGATTTTCGCCGAACAGATCGAGGTCACCATGCGCCACCACGCGCTGGAGGCTGGCTGCTTTGTCGTAAACGCCACCGGATGGCTGACCGAGGATCAGATCGCCTCGGTCACCGACGATGCCGCCCTCCAAAAGGGCCTGCGCGGTGGATGCATGACCTGCATCATCACACCCGAAGGCCGCCATGCTGTGCCGCCCCTGACCGAGGGCGAAGGCATCCTTTATGCCGACCTCGACATGGCGCTGGTGACCAAGCGCAAGCGCATGATGGACTCCGTCGGCCACTACGCGAGGCCCGAGCTTCTGGCGCTGCGCCACGACCCGTCACCCGTGGAGACGCGCCACTTGACCGCGCCCGAGGTGCCCTTCCCATCCATCCCGCTGGAGGACTGACCCAATGCCAGATACCGGCTCCGTCATCACCGACCTGCAAACCCGCGGCATGCGGATGATCGACCCGCGCGCAGGCGCAGACAGTCGCCGCGGCGGTGCGGGCCCAACCGACCACAAGGCGGTCACCATCGACGGGCTGACCGTGATGATCCCTGTCCACACCCATGCCGCTTTCGACAGCCCCTATATCGTCGACGCACCCGATGCCGAGGGACGCGCGCGCGTCACGCGGGACGGTACGTTTTTCGCTGAGATCAGCTTTCCAAAACGCGCGAGCTTCCTGGATCTCGCCACTGCGGATGGCATCCCCTACGGCCATATCGCACAGCTGCATGCGAAAGACGTTCTGGCCACGACCGTGCTGCAGACCTGCATCCGGTACGAGAGCCGCAAGAAGACCTGCAAATTTTGCGCCATCGGCCAAAGTCTCGCGGCCGGGCGGACCATCGCCCACAAGACCCCCGCACAGCTGGCCGAGGTTGCGGCGGCTGCCGTCAAACTCGATGGCGTGAAGCACATGGTCATGACCACCGGAACCCCTGCGGGCAAGGACCGCGGCGCGCAGGTGCTCGCAGATAGCGCCGAGGCAATCCGCGCCGCCGTCGACCTGCCGCTTCAGGCGCAATGCGAGCCGCCCGAGGACGATGCCTGGCACCGGCGCATGAAGGATGCCGGGATCGACAGTCTCGGCATGCATCTCGAGGTCGTCACGCCCGAGCTGCGCGCCGAGATCATGCCCGGTAAGGCGCAGGTCCCGCTGGAGAAATACTTCGACAGTTTCGCCGCCGCCGTCGACGTCTTCGGTTGGGGCCAGGTCTCGACCTATATCCTCGCGGGTCTGGGCGATACGCCGGAAGCGATCCTGGAGATGTCCGAACGGCTGACGGCGATTGGCGTCTATCCCTTCGTCGTGCCGTTCGTCCCCGTCTCTGGCACACCACTGGAAAGCCACGCCGCGCCGACCCCGGCGTTCATGCACAGCGTCCTGCCACCCTTGGCCGCCATGATCCGCAAGGCCGGGATGAGCGCTGAGGATATAAAGGCCGGTTGTGGACGCTGCGGCGCCTGTTCCGCGCTCTCGGCCTTCGAGAAATTCGCGCCGAAAGAGAAAGCGCTCGCATGATCATCGAAAAGCCCAAAGCCTTCGTCACACCTGAATTCCTGATCCGCCAGGCGACGCAACCTTGGGAAATTGGCGGGGCAGCGTCGCTTCGGCACCGCACCTTCGTGTCCGAACAGGGTATCTTCGCCGATCACGACCGTGACGAGATCGACAAGATCGCGCTGCCGCTGGTGGCCATCTCCACCATCGCAACCGAGGCCGACGAGGTCGTGGGCACGGTGCGTATCCACGAAGCCGATCCGGAGGTCTGGTGGGGCTCGCGCCTTGCCGTGGCGCCGGGCTACCGGCGTGTCGGGCGGCTCGGCGCCGAGCTGATCCGATTGGCTGTCGGCACCGCCCATGCGCGCGGAGCCAAACTGTTCCTCGCCTATGTGCAGATGCAGAACGTGCCGCTGTTCGAAAGGCTCGATTGGGAGGGGCTTGGCGCACAGGATCTGCACGGCCACCCGCACATGAAGATGCGCGCCGACCTGTCGGCCTATCCCGCGATCGAGGACCCGGCGCGCGGTTGGATGGCATTGACGCGTCGGCGCGCCGCATGACCGACGTCGCTGCCCTTGCCGCAGATCTGGCCGCGCATCCCAACGTCACCGGCAAGCGCGACATCGACGTCGTTTGCGGCGCGCTGGGTCTGAGCCAGGACAGTCCGGGCCGTCCCGGCGACGATGCCGCCGCGCTGCCGGACGGCGACGGCTGGCAGCTGGTCGCGACCGAGGGTTTCATGAACGAATTCGTGGCCGATGCGCCCTGGTTCGCGGGCTGGTGCGCGGTCATGGTGAACCTGTCGGACATCGCGGCGATGGGCGGACGCGCCACGGCACTGACCAATGCACTCTGGACGCAGGGCCCGGACCAGGCCGCAGAGATCCTGCGCGGCATGGCCGAGGCAAGCGCGACCTATGGCGTGCCTATCGTTGGGGGCCATTCGAACCTGCGCACCGACCGCGCGCAACTCGCCGCAACCATGCAGGGCCGCGCACAGGCACTGATTACCAGCTTCGACGCCGAGCCGGGCGACGTGCTGATCGCGGCGGTCGATCTGCGCGGGTGCTACCCCGGCGAGAGCGACAATTTCGCGGCGTTCCTCGGTACGCCGGCTGAGCGCCTGCGCGGCGATCTCGAATTGCTGCCAGAGCTTGCCGAGGCCGGGCTCGTCCACGCGGGCAAAGATATCAGCCAGGGTGGCATCGCGGGCACTGCCCTGATGCTGGCCGAATGCTCAGGCTGCGGGATAGACATCGATGTCGCCGTGATCCCGCGTCCCGAAGGTACGGATCTCGCGCGCTGGATGCGCACCTTCCCCAGCTTCGGCTTTCTTCTGGCAGCCAAGGCCGCGGATGTCTCTGCGATCTGCGCGCGCTTCGCCGCACGCAACATCGCCGCTGCCGAGATCGGCCGCATCACATCCGGCAGCGCGGTGACCTTGTGCGACGGAGCTGACCGCGCACCGCTCTGGGACCTTGCGGCCCGGCGGTATCTGGGCCTCGCCCCCATCCAAAAGGAGCCGATCGATGCCTGAAGTGACCTTTCGTCTGCGCTGGCCCGACGGGACGGAGGACACCTGCTATTCGCCGTCGACGGTGATCCGCGAGCACCTGAAGGCGGGTGAGTCCTATTCGCTGGCAGACTTCATGGACCGCGCAATTGATGGCCTCGACCGGGCCGCACAGCGCGTCGAGGCCAAATTCGGCTTCCGCTGTAGCTCTGCCGATGCACAGGCCGCGCGGATCAAGTCCCGCGCCTCCGCCTATTCCCCCGAGGAGACGATCACATGCCTATCCATGACCTGACAGCGGCACCCGAGGCCCGCACCCATCTGCCCGTCGTCATCATCGGCGCAGGCCAGGCGGGGATGTCGGCCTCGTGGCATCTGTGCCAAGCGGGCGTCGAGCACGTGGTTCTGGAGCGGAACACACGTTTTCATGCGTGGAAAAACCAGCGCTGGGACAGTTTCTGCCTCGTCACGCCGAACTGGCAGTGTCGCTTGCCGGGCTTCCCTTATTCTGGCGATGATCCGGGCGGCTTCATGCTCAAAGACGAAATCGTGGAATACGTGGAGGCCTTCGCGGAGAGTTTCGATGCGCCGCTGCGCGAGGGCGTCACCGTCTCCCGCGTCGCGCGCGATGCCGCGGGGCGCATCGAGGTAGATACCGATGGTGGGCTCTGGTCGGCCGATCACGTGATCGTGGCTTCGGGCGGCTATGATCGCCCCATCACGCCGCCCTTTGCGGCCGGTCTCGATCCGTCGATCACCCAGCTTCATACCCGCGACTACACTGGCCCGAATGACATCCCAGAGGGCCGCTGTCTCGTCGTTGGCACGGGCCAGTCCGGTGTGCAGCTGATGGAGGATCTGCACATCGCGGGCCGCGATGTGTCACTCGCCGTTGGCCCCGCGCCGCGCAGTCCGCGCCAGTACCGGGGGCGCGACGCGACCGACTGGCTGCACGCGATGGGCTATTACGACATCACCATCGACCAGACGCCCGACCCCAAGGCGACTGAGGCCAAGACCAATCACTACATGTCGGGCCGCGATGGCGGACACGAGATCGACCTGCGCCGCTTCGCAAAAGACGGATTGCCGCTTTATGGCTCGGTCACCGGCATGGACGGCACGCTGATCTCCTTCGCGCCCGATCTGGAGAAAAACCTCGATGACGCCGACAAGAGCTATGTCGGAATCCGCGAGATGATCGACGCCTACATCGCGCGTGAAGGCATCGACGCGCCAGTGGAGCCGCCCTTTGAGAAGGTCTGGCGCCCCGCGACCGAGATCACCGAGATCGACGCCGCCGAGGAGGGCATCACCTCTGTCCTGTGGTGCATCGGGTTCCGGCCAGATTACAGTTGGCTGCAGCTCGACTGCCTCGATCCCACCGGGCGCCCGGTGCATCGTCGCGGTGTCTGCGAGAACCCGGGCGTCTATTTCCTGGGGCTCAGCTGGCTGAATACTTGGGGCTCCGGGCGCTTCCTGAGCGTCGGCGAGGATGCCGAGTATGTCACGGGGGTGATCTCGGAGCGTCTGGACAAGCACGGGCGTGATCGGCGCTACGGCTGAGACGGGCCGCGAAATCTGCCAACGTCCATTGCTCGGTATGGTTTTGAGATATCATCTGCGCTCAGGTCTACATTTGGACTTTTTGGGCGGACAGCCGACATTCGCTGCCTGGCGCACCAAGGTCCGCTACGTCTGAAAGCCGCCGATCCTGTTCCCGGAATGCTGCAGATCAGTTGAAGGCCAGTGTCCTTCGAAAAAGCGGGAAGTGGTCTGCAGCTACGGCGGGACCTTGCCCGTGATGCGCGAGGCCATAGCAAGTTGCCAACGAATGTCTCGAACGCGGTCGTCTCAAACGACGGTCTCAAAGCCTGAGCCGACCACGGCTCCGGCTCGAGGGATCAACTATTCTTCACAAGCGTCAGCTGCCTCGCGGGATTGCAGCTTGCCCGTCCCTCATCGAGCGGCCTTCCATCCGTGGCCGACAGGAAAGACCACGTGAAAGCGCTCTCACCAAGCATCAACCGAAGCAGCCCCCGGGTTTCGAAGATCGCGGCATCCGTTGTGTCACGCGGCGGGATGGAGTGGGATGTCTTGCCGCCCGTACCAACCGTGAACTCGATCGTTCCGGCATGATTGTCTCTGCGCCCCTCTGCATCGAGAGGCGCGGTGCGTTCATAGAAATGGTTGTGCCCGTTCAGAACGAGTGTTGCCCCGGCCTGCTGAAGAGCCCGGAACAACGCGATAGCTGCTTCGCTGCCGCCGCGGCTTTTGATCGAATGCGCGGGCTTGTGATAGAAGGCCAGGATACAGCGCTCGCTTGCCTCCTCGAGTGTCTTTGCCAGCCATCTGCCCTGGTCCGATGCCGGATCGGCGGGGACCTCGCTGTTCAGGGATAGGATCAGCCAAGCGCCCCGATGAAGCGCGTAATAGCCCGTGCGGTCTTGGCCCGCCTGGCCCTTCCAATAATCGAAGTAGCCATCCGCCCGGTGTGTTCGGTATTCGTGGTTTCCCGGCGCCGGGAACGTGCGGTAGCGCAGCTTGCCCCAGACCGGATCGTAACACTGATCGAACTCGGCATTCGTACCGGAACGGTATACGAGGTCGCCGAGGGCCAGGAACGCGGCGTCCGTATAGGCCTCTGCCAAGCGCGCGGTCTCGACAGAGCTGTCTTCCCTTGGCAGAAACGCCGCTTTTAGACCGAGAAGGTTGGAAGTTTCGGGAAGGACACCCTTGAGCCCGCGACCCCGGGGACATTCGGCGAGATCGCCAACGGCAATCAGCTCAAGAGGGCCTTCCGAAGGCTGCAGGCGATCCGGTTGCGGCCCGAGGCTCTGGATGTCCGGGGGGAATGACGACCTGATCTCTGATGCGGCGAAGCTCATCCACCCGCTCTCGACTGAGAGAAGCAATAGTGTCGTTACCGCGATGCTTCCTAGGACCCCACGAGCGTTCATGTCATGTTTCTCTGTGTTGAGGCCGCTCGTGCTGTCCTGTCGCGGCGCCGCATCGATCAATTTCTGCGACGGCCAGCCCGGTCTCAAGAAGATCTTCCACGAACCAGGCCGCAAATTGCGCGCGTCCGGTCACTCCGGCCTTTGAATAGATCCGGGTAAGCTGTGCCCGCACCGTCCCTGGAGCCGCGCCGCGCAACTCGGCGATCTCACCCACGTCCAGGCCCTTGAGCGCGAATGCACCGACATCGCGTTCCGCAGGCGTCAATCCCCATGCATCGAACTGAGCGCTTATGACATCTGCGAGCGCACCGCGGGCGGTGTCGAGAGCACGCTCCTGGCTGCGCAGACGTTCGAGCGTGACTCGAAGCTGCCACCCGGCAAAGATCACACCCAGGATCAAGGCGACCGCGACGAACGCCTCCAGCAAACTGTGAGGGGCCGACGGAGCGTTCAGCAGATCCGTGACAGCGTCACCCACAAAGAACACGGTCGCGACAGCCTGCAAGATCACTATGGCGGCGATCACCACGGGGCGGGGCCTGTTCATCACGTGGCTCCGGCGTCCCGCTTGCTCTTTTTCCGGCCTGTCAGCATCGGCATCACAAGATTTCGTCCGAGCAGGCGGCTTTCGAGCGCGACCCCGGCAATATGCAGAAAGGCCAAGACAAAAACGAGGTTGGCTGCAAGTTCGTGTGTCTCTTCGGCGATCTCCTTCACACCTTCATGATCGCGGCTTTCCTCGCCCTCCACAAGCACGGACCAGTCACCCGCTGCGACGGCCGCCTTTTGCTCGGAAATCGAAAGGGGGCTTTGAGCATCAGTCATCACAAGACCCGTAAGCACCACCAGGCCCAGGCATGCCCACAAGGCGTAAGCCATGATCGAGCCTGCCGGATTATGCGAGGGATAATGTTTGGGCGTTCCTCGCAAGAGGTCGCTGAGATGCTTCAAAGCCGCGATCGGTCTGGGCGGGAATGTGGAAAAGCGGGCCTCGCGCGGTCCCGTGAAGCCCCAGACGAACCGAAGCGCCAGCAATCCGAAGACCGCCCAACCGACCCAGATATGCGGGGCGCTGCCATCCTCGGTAATGAGGCCATTCGCCACGACTGCGCTCGCGACGCCCCAATGCGTCAAACGGACCAGTGGATCCCAGAGCTCTGGGGGCGCATCGGCGCCCCCGTCGCGCGCACCGGCGTTCGTCCGGGTGTCAGTCATCGGCCTTGATCTCCGTCACCAACCCCGTGTTCGGCGCAATATAGACTTCCCATTTCTTGCCGTCGGCATCCTTGCACTTGGCTTCGATCTCTCCATCTTCAGCCTCGAAGCGTGGCGACATGCATCCGCTCGCTTCAAGAGCAGCTGTGGCGTCTTCGGGGTTGGATCCGACCAAGTCACCGACCGCAGGCATGGCCATGGCGGAGAACGGAACAGCGCTGAAAACAAGAGCTGTGAGGTAAACGAGTTTCATCGAGATCGTCCTTTCAGGGTTGTTTCCGCGGCGCTCCTATCGTCGCCGCCAAGCTCGATCAGGACGAAGATCGTGGTCGAGGTCGATCCGATGAATGTTGAAAACGGGCCCGATAAGCGCGCGCTTATTCCGGCGACGTGATGACTTCTTGGCGCATCCGACCGGTCGGGCCTGAATTGTCGATGGCCGGAGAGCTATGCCCACGCACAAACCGACGACAGCTTCAGTTTTCGATCCCGCCGCGTCGTTTCGACCACGAGAGCCGTATTCGGCCAGGCGCTCTCGTTGCGTCGGAGCAGGGCCGATCGCATCCATGCGATGCGAAACACAAAGCGGAGTTCGCAAGACACGAGTCGGCTCAGGGCGTGGTGCCTCGGGCGATGTCGGCCGTCGCGGAGGAGGCAGTGTTCACGGTGCCGGCCGCCCATTCATGGGGCGTGATGCGAAGAGCACGGAGCGCGTTCAGGATCACGGCAACGTCGATGAGCTCCTGCAGGAGGGCTCCTTGCACCGGGGTGAGGTAGCCGAACGCGGCGGCAATCATGCCGATGATCGACAGTCCGATCCCGACGACGACGCTTTCGACGGCGATGCGCCGGGCACCGCGCGCGATGTCGATCCCCGGCCCGAGCCGGTCGATCCGGTCAATGAGTAGCACCACGTCCGCCGCCTCTGCCGAAGCCGCTGCGCCGCGCGCGCCCATCGCGACACCCACGTCAGCCACAGCCAGCGCCGGCGCGTCGTTGACGCCGTCGCCCACCATCATGACGGGCCCGCGCTTGCGCTCGTTCAGCACGAGCCGGACCTTCTGGTCGGGTGTGAGACCGGCGTGCAGCCCGTTGAGGCCAAGCCCCATGGTCACCTGTTTGGCCACGTCGGCGCGGTCGCCGGTGGCGAGCAGGATACGTCCGACGCCCTGGCGGCGCAGACCCTCGAGCATCAGGCGCGCGTCGACCCGTAGGGGATCGGACATCACGAGGAGCCCTGCCATCTGTCGGTCGATAGCGACGGCAACGAGGACCGAACCGGCGACGGGATGTCCGCCCGGTTCCTGTCCGATGCGCGATGCGACGAATGCATCCCCCCCGACGATGACCGTGCGGCCCTCGACCCGGCCAGCGATGCCTTCACCCGGGGTCTCGGCGACGTCGAAGGGGGCGGGCAGAACGAAGCCGCGCGCATGCGCGGCGGCGACGATGGCCTGCGCCACGGGGTGCTTGGACGCCTGGTCAAGCGCGGCGGCCACCCGCAGGATGTCGGCCTCCGCAAAGTCGCCGAAGCTCTCGATTGACATGATCTGCGGACGGCCTTCCGTCAGCGTGCCGGTCTTGTCGAGGATCAGCGTTCCGATGCGCGCCATGGTCTCCAGTGGCCCTGCGCCCTTGATCAGCACGCCGAACTGCGCCGCACGCGATAGACCAGCGACCAGCGCGACTGGCACCGCAAGGATCAACGGACAGGGCGTCGCGACGACGAGCACGGCAACGGCCCGGATCGGATCGCCGGTGAACCACCAAGCGGCACAGGCGATGCCGACCGTGATCGCCAGAAACCAGAGCGACCAGCGGTCGGCAAGCCGCGACATCGGCGCCTTCGAGGCTTGTGCCTCTTCGACCAGCCGAACGATCCCGGCATACGTGCTGTCCTTGGCTTCTCGCATCGCGATCAGATCGAAAGCCTCGCCCGCGTTGGTCGAGCCGCTCATCGCCTCCGCCCCGCGCGTCAGCCGGATCGGCAGGGATTCGCCCGTCAGCGCGGAGGTGTCGAGGAAGGCTGTATCCGAGGCCACCTTGCCATCGACCGGCGCGACGTCTCCCTGCCGGATCAAGAGCCGGTCGCCCGGCGCAATCTCATCGAGGGGCACCTCCTCCAGCCCGCCGTCGCGATGCCGTGTCGCCGTGCGGGGCACGCGGGAGAGAAGGTCGCGCATTTCACGGCGGGCCCGGCCCTCGGCGAAGGCTTCGAGGAAGGTGCCACCGGAATACATCACCGCGACAACCGCCGCGGCAAGCTCCTCGCCAAAGAAGAGCGCCGCCGACATCGACAGCGCGGCGACGATATCGAGGCCGACCTCGCCCGAGCGAAGGCTGACCAAGATCTCCACCACGAGCGCGGCGAGTGCGGGAACGACCCCGGCGATCCAAATCACGTTCGCCGCATCCGGTCGGCCGGACAAGGAAACGACAAGTCCCGAAACCAGGCCGACTGCGGCAGTGATCAGCAAGGCTGTCTTCAGGTAATCGGAACGGATCGTGTCCACGCGGCTTATCTCCTCTCCGCTGAGGCGATTGCCGCCGGCTGTTCCTCAAGTCGTCGTCCGAACACCCAAGCCCCATGCACCGGCATCATCATCGCGCAAGAGGACCAGGGCGTCGAGGCATCTGCGCCCACCTGCGTGCTTGCGTGGCGGCCCAAAACAGGATGGCGCTCGGACTTGCAGATGGCAGCTTCTGGATCTCAAGGCTCGGAGCCTTGGGACGCCAGAGCCCAATCTACCCCCCGTCGCTCCTCGTCATCGAGGCGAAGTCGCTCGCGGTTAGGCGCGCTCACTTTCCCGAAACTTGGATAATCTCGGCCTCCGGTTTGGCTTCGATCGGAACGAAGCGCGCTCCTTCGGCGAGGCGGTTGGTGATCTCGGGGTCGGCATCCGCATCCAGCAGCATCAGCGGTGCATCTCGTGGCAATGACCTGAAAGAGTGCAGCTTGATGACGCGCCGCGTCTCACCCTTCTCCTTTACTGTCCCAAGCGTCAGCTGGGCGTCGAGTGCGGGATCGTCTTGCGCCAGACGCCTGAAAATCGCTTGGCGCTTCCGTGACGCCTGAAACGCACGACGATCGAACATGTCGATGCGGAACGCCGTAGTTTTGCGGGGGTCCCACGGAAAGATCTCGAGCTCTGGACGTATCTCGGCCTCCGCTTTGCAAAAGGCCTCAAGGCGATCGCACGCAAACCTCTTGTCCTGCAATGCAGCCGAAACGCTTTTGCCAACGCGCAGCGCGGCGACGAGCTTTGTCCGCGCCTCCAGATACTCCTCCTGCAGATCCGTGGGAAAAGCGGCTCCCGGCGGGTCGAGAAAATCGTCCAGAGAGATTTGCATCGTTTTCACACGCGTCGACCAGACTTTTTCATCGATGATCCGGATCGCGACAGGCACACGCTGGTCGATCGGTGGGAGTGCGTCGAGATAGGTATGCGCGAGGAAGATGATCCGGGTGCCCGTCACCTCTTTCTGCGCAAGGTAGTGGCAGCCTTGCGCACAAGGGGCATGGCGTATCTTGCCGGATTTGGAGCGTGCGCGGCACAGAGATTGGGTGATCGATGGCACGAGGCCCTGAACCTGGCGCACAAGGTCGTGTCGGTTGCACATGGGCGTGTCCGGATCATCGCTCCGCGGTGCGGTGCGGCCGCGAATGACCTGGATAGGCAAGCCCGTGCCCAAAGCGGCAAAATCGCGCGCGGCGCGGTCCGCGAGATCGAGCGTGGGCATATAGATCATCACATGACCGCGCTGAAGAAGCCGGGACCCCTGTTCGGCAAGAATGCGGAGCGCGGTCGACGTCTTGCCAAGGCCCGCGGTCACCTTGAACGCGATTGCGGGCGCAACCTCATCCGGCACGTCCTTTTCCTCCGCTACAGATGAGATGAAATCAGACATCTCGTGATAGAGCCGTTGGCGCGCCTCTTTGGGCTCAAGCCAGTCCGGGATGGGCGCGGAGGCGTGGAGTTCTGTGTCGAAATGCATGCGGTCTTCCTTCGATTTTTGAAGACCTCTGATCGTCTCGTGTCCGCGCAAAACGTTTTGGGTGAAAAAGTCCGGGTCCCGTCGCGACAACAAAGGTGGGGGTGCTCTAAGAAGGATATTCTTAGGCCGGTCCCATCTTTGGCATTTGTTTCCGTTTCTTTTGGGCGGATGTCCTCCGGACCCATCTTCTCTTTGCCACTGAAGAGGAGAGAATAATGCTAAGGCTCGAGGAGGTCGCAGAGCATTACGGGCTGAAGCCCGACACGCTGCGACGAAAAATCAAAGAGGGGGCGTTACCCGCCATCAAGATCGGCCGGACATACCGGCTCAAGTGGACGGATGTCTGGTCTTGCGAAGAGGGCCGCATGCCGCGCGGTGCGGGACAGGCGCGTTACCGCGAGCCGCTCCTGAGCAAGAAAGCGGTGGCAGAGGCGCTCAGCGTCAGCGTGCGCAGCGTGGAGCGCTGGATCGAGGCCGGATTGCCGACACGCAATGTCTTTGGCGCAGTGCGGTTCAACCCGCATGACGTGACCGATTGGCTGCGCGGGGCGCAGGATCTCGACCTGCCGGGGGAGTGGTGGCGATGAGTGATCTCGTGCGTCGCACAGAAAATGCCGGGAGCTCGCTGACACGGGCGGGAGGGCTGCGTCTGTCGCACATGCGCCCCCAATCATTCATCGGCGTCATGTTTGACCCTGTCCGTGCGAATCCGGGGAAAACCCCGACTGGATGTGCGAAACCCCGACAGCTTACGCGTAGCTCTCCTGCTCCGGCCATGGCCCGGTTCGGAGTGTCTTTGGGTCCGAAGACACTCCGAACCGAGGCCATGAAAAGGAGCAAGACATGATTTATCAACCAAACAAGATCGAGATCCCCCAAGCGACGCTCGGTGACGTGCTCGCATGGGCGGAAGCCACCGGGGAAAAGCGCGACGCGATCTATGAGCTGAAGAAGGTGCCTGCGCGGCTGAACACGGCGCTCGAAGAAATCGGCCTCCTGCCGGCAGATCTGAAGCACTTCGAGCAGGTCGTTGCACCCGCGCCTTACGGCATGGTCTCGAGCAGCAAGGATCTCGAACAGGCGCGGCGGCGCGGAAACTCGCGTGTCCGCGGGTTGCTCGAGCGGTTCTGGGCAGCTCAGTGCGACCAACCGCCTACCCTGGAAAACGTGGCGCAGAGCTATACAGACCTGATCGACTGGGTTCGCGCGCATGAAGGCTTCGTCGAGCATGGTGCCCGCTTCACGACGTCCACGCATAAATGCCTCTTTGCGTTGCGCGCCCGGTGCCAGGTGCCGCTGCCGGAGCTCGATCAAGGCGAGATCGATCGTGTCTTCGCAGAAGCGACAACGGAGAAGCGGAAATCGCTGCAGCGTGGGGTGAAACTTCTGAACAGGCTGCAGCGCGGCATGAATGCCTGGCCGGAGATCCGGCCGCTGCTGTCGAAGACGAATTTCGAGATCCCGAAATCCTCCGATCGCGCGGAGCGCATTCTGTGGGCATCGCTTCCGGAAGCAATGCGCTGCGATGCGGAGACCGTGTTCCGCGAAGTGCTGATGACCCAGGACGATCTCAGCGCCTGGGCAAAGGCGCAGATGGCGGCGGGGGTCGCGTCTCTCGAGATCGACCAGGCCGTGGCGCAGAAGGTCAAGATACGGGGCCGCCGACCGAGAAACAGCAAGACTGCTCTTTCGGGATATCAGGGTGCAGTAACCTGGCTCGCGCGCAGCGTGAGACAGCATGAAGGTGGCCTGTCCCAGATCGCAGGTCTGCGGGATCTCATGACCCGCGACCGCATCTCCAAGGCTATCGAGGACCAAATCGCCCGGTCCCAGGCATCGCTTTTGCTGAAAGCCCCTAAGAAGACCCAAACGCTGGGGAACCGGCTCAAGAACCTGAGAGCCATCGCGCGGAATGGGCTCTACGACCCGGAAATCGTCGCGCATGTGGACGTGCTGCGCGTCGTCTTTGACGATTACGTCGTCACGCCGCGCGAGATGCATGACCATGCCGAAGAGATCTGCAAGCTGCTGCAACGGCGGCCGGACCTTGCGGCGAAGCTCGTGAATGCGCCTGCAGCCCTCGCTTCAAAGGCAGAGGCGTGGCTCAAAGACGCGCGTGATCAGCAGGATGAACAGCGCGAGCTTGCAGCACTCCGGCTCTTTGCGGCGGCCGTGCTGCACGCCATCCAGATGTCGCGCCCACTAAGGCCCGCCAACCTCATCGCGCTTCGGTGCCAAGGCTGTCAGGAAATCGCTGGCAACCTCACATGGGTCCGCAAGGGCGGACATGCCGAACTGCGCTTCGCACCGGGCGAGATCAAGAATGATCGAGAGGTCACGGTCCATGTGATTGGCGCGGATGCGCAGATCCTCGCGGACTGGATGGAAAGACACCGCCCCCGCCTTCTGGAGCTAATGCGTCTCTCCGACAGTCCCTACATCTTCCCGGGGCAGGCGAGCCCGCGCAATGTCAAGGACGTGATCACCCTGCCCCATGGCTGCATGTCAGCGTCCAGCTTCGCGGAGTTGTGGGCGCTCGGGGCTCAGAAAGTTGGTCTGGGCCTGACGCCGCATCTCTGCCGGCACGCGCTGGCAACGCTCATTCTCGCGATCGAGCCCGGCAACTTCGCCAAGGCCGCAGCGGTCCTCGGTGACACGGAAGAGACCGTGCGACGTCACTATGGGCGGGACAGCGGCGAAGAGGCCGCGAAGTCAGTGCGCGCGGCGCTGCTCGCGCGGCATCCCGCGCTCTTCAAATCCATGAAGCGGAGACTCAAATGACCCATCCTTCGCTCGACGACCACCTGCAACCGGTTCCCTTGCCCGTGAAGCGCGCCATGCTTGAGGACGCCGCTTCGCTCGAGCCGGGCGCGGCTGCAGTGATAGGGCGCTTCTTCGCGATCCTGCAGGATCGGCGCGAACCGGTGGCGGCCCCCAGCGCGGAGAGCTTCCGCCAGGCGGCCGCCTCGGAGTCGACCTTCCGCGCGCTTCTTCGGGCGCTCGCCCGCTATGCGCCGGATGTCTCGACCTCCTCGGCGGTTGAGGTGAAGGCAGAGTGGGTGTCGCGCCGACCAAAGCCGAAGCCCCGGCAGCCTGCCGGGGGAGAAAAAGTTCAGAAACCTCGGATTGACCCTAACACCTGGCCGCGGAGTTGGCAGAAAATGGAGCAACGGCTTGCCGAGGCAAAAATCAAAGAGAGCAGCCTGGCGCGCTATCGTGCTTCCGTGCATCGTTGCGCCCAGCTCGTTGCCGCGGGCCATGGATCTGAAACACTGGGTTTTGTGACGGGGATCGCGCTCGTCGAGGCGTTCCGGGAGACGGAGCCGGGGAAAAAGCCCCTGCGACCGGCGACGATCGCAAATTACCTCGAAGGCCTGATCATGCTCGGCAAGCACGGCGGGGCGCACGAAGATGCGCTGGCAAGCTTGCGCTTTATCGTCGAAGACCTTCGAGAGAATGCGCGCGCGGTCGGCAAGGTGAAATATCCGCGTCTGGCAAAGATCACGGAAGCCGGTGGCTTTGCCTTTATCGCGGATCGTATTGGCGAGATGCGGCAGGAGGCCGAAGCACTGCCGGACCATGCTTCCGAGAAGGTACAGCTCTTTCAAGCGACGGCCCTCTGTGCAGTCAGCATGAACAAGCCCGGCCGGACAGGCGACGTGTCCCGGTGGTGCCTTGGAGAAGAGCTGGTCCGAGAAAGCGACGGGACATGGGTGCTCGCCTGGGAACAGGGCAAGACCGGGTATGAAACCGAAGCTGGACGTCTTTGGCCCGAAGTGTCCGAGGTTCTGGATGCGCTGATTCTCGGCGGCCGCCCCGATTGGTTCGTGCATATGCGCTATCGCGCCCTTCTTGGCATGAACTGGCTGACACTCGGTCAAAGAGCGATGTCGGAGAAATGGCCGAGCTCGGTGGTCAAAGTCGCGATCGGCGTTCCGCTGCACGACCTGCGCACGCTCGCTGCGGATTACATGCGCCGGCATGATCCCGAGCGCGCGGCGGATGTCATCTCCTCTCATCTCGGTCACAGAACGAGCCGTGCTGGAGACGCTTACCGATCCGAGAGCGAAGGCGAGGCGGCCGCGAAAGGTTGGGCAGAGATGCGGTGGCAGATCGCCAAAGGATAGAGCCCGTCACTTATGCAAAAGTGGGAGAGGGAGCGTCCGCGGCGACGCCATCCTTGGGCCCGGGTCCTCAACTTGAGACCCGATCCAAGGATGACGCGCTGCGTCGCATAAAAGCCTGCAGGATCTTTGGTCTCAACCCAACTCAATACTCTGAAAGGAAACTGCATGCAGCATTTTGCTCCCGCCGTGACGCGGGCTGAACCTGTTCGTGCTGACAAAGGCACCGCGCTTCATATCCTCTTCTCTCTTCATGGCGAGGAACTCTACGACGCTGCCGAAGCGCTTGGGGGGCCGCGTGGCGTGCGTCTCGTCTCCCGCCTCGACGCTCAGCTTCGAAAGGCGACGGAGGTCACCCGCGCTGCCCGACAGCTGGCGGGCGAGCTCGTGAGGCTTCTTATGCTCGACGGCGTCGATGGCCTCGAAAGCGAAGAAGCTGGACACTTCGCTCAAATCGATCCCGCGAGCGAGCTCGTGCATATGATCTGTCGGCTCACGGATTTGCTCCTAGATGCGCTTTCATCCATCGAAAGAGAACGATCTCAAAGGTGAGCCCTCTACCCCGCCGCCGCGTGTCTCCAAGGCGGCGGGTTTTGTCAGCGCCGGTTCGAAGATCAGCCCTGTGGCTGACACCGGACGCTCGGAGACTCACCATGAAGGATTCATTCGAAGATCCGAACGCCGAGCGCGCGCATATCCATGCGTATCAAATCGCGCACTTTTGCAAATGGCACGGCGCGAGCCTTTGCGACATTCTCGAGGTCGTCGCGGGTGAAGTCGGCGTCAACCTGTGCTGCGACCTGCTCGGTGCGCTGAGCCAGAAACACCCTGATCCCGCACTCGTGGCCGAGCTCGTGGACCGCGCGCGGTCCATGCTCGAAGTCGCCCAAGACGTGCCGGAGGCCGCGCGGGATGCGCATCGCTGGCACGGGGCAAGGCTCAGTGAACTTTCAGCATAGCTAGGCAAAGAATGTGCGCTCCGGCGGCTTACGTCGGGGCGCACAAAAGATCTGGCGAGTTCCCTTTTGGCGACCTTGCGATCGCGCAATCTCGTCTTCAGACACGGCGATGAGCGCGTCAGCGTGATCACCGCAGGACAGCCTCGCCTGCGCGATGCAGGCACAGGCGAGCATCGCCAAAAGGCGGTTTTTTTTGAAAGAAAAGGTTCGCGACTCCGTTGCTGAACCCAATTGTTAAGAGTGCCAGGCAGACCAAGGCCAGGCGCATCGTTCATCATCGCCGACGGCCCGGGCAAACCCAGCGGATCAAAGCGAAAGCCCGTTGCGACATTCATCCTTTGATTGGGAACTCCGATCCACCGACCCAAACCCCGAAAGGAATAGCCATGGGACTTGATGTTGATTTTCTGGATGGCGAAAGCCGAGAAGAGATCCTGTACTTGCGCAAGCCGGAGGTTTTCTTCATCGCTCTTGGCACCAAGCAGGGCGAGATCGTCGAGGAGCCGTATTCTGACTTCTGGGTCTACGAAGAGGACCTTGCGGAAACGGCTTCGGAACTGGCCGGCAGAGGTGCCAAATATCAGAAAGCGTCGTCAGAGTTGCCTTCCCTTAGAGAAATCGAGACCGCATTAAATGATCTAAGTCCGAGCGAAGCTGATGCACGCTCCGAACTCGATGACGCGTTGCTTATCGCGTTGGTATTGCAGGCGTATGTCGAAAAGAACGGGAAAATTATTTGCGCTTGGTCGGCTTGACGACCTGATGCTTCATCTGGGTCCGGCACTTCGCAGATCCGAAAAAGGTCACGCCGCCGCCCCGCCCCAGGTAGGAAGACTTCGCCACGCAGGTGCTGAAGATGATGCGAGGCCTCTCGAAGTGGCAGCTCCCCATTCTAACCGTCGCTGACCGCGGCGGAGCGCACCTCTTCCGCCGCCTGCCGGACCGCAAAGGCGTGACGCTGGAGCGGGCCATGAGGCCACTGGTGCCAAGCGCCGCCGTGCTCTGCTCGGATGGCGCTAACGGCTATAAAAATCTCGCAGCAGCGAGCGGCATCGAACACTTCGTGGTCGGCAGCAAGGCCGGCACGCGCGTGGCTTTAGGCTGCTATCACATCCAAAACGTTAACTCGCTCCATGCCCGCTACAAAAGGTTCGTCAAGCCATTCTGCGGACCGGCCTCGAAGAACCTCAATGGCTATATTCGCTGGCTGGAGGTGCGGCTGGCGGGTATGCGCCCGGCGGAGATTGTCCGCGCATCGTAAACCAGGTGTCGCGCAGAGGTCTGCTTCGAGCCCGAATTGACTGTCGCTTGAGGTGGCCAGTTCGCAGACGCAGCGATGAACGTCCTGTCGAGATCGGCCCAGACCTGCCGTTCAGTCCCTCGCCGATCGCCGCGGTGCAGCTTCGCCGGACCGGCCATTCGTCCATCATGCAGCATTTTCGGAGGATGAAGGTCAGCAGGGCGGGACCTTCCCGCCGTTCGCCGCACCTGCTCAGATTTCCCTGCACCCGCGAAGAAAGGCGGTAGAGAGGGCGGAGACCGGACCTTCGCTGCAGCTGTAACGAAAGTCTGCTGCCAAGACTGTGCCGTGCAGCCCAAATTAGGGCGAGCATCTATGAGACATTCCTTCGTCTGGGGGCATTTCTTGCCGGACCGGACTTGAGCGTAGAGCAGGCAGGACGCCTATAACATTTGCTTCCCACGGACATTTGACGCCCTAATGTCGCGCTCCGGCCTGAACGGCGGCCACGTCTATAACGCCGCGACTCGGAAACCGGTCGGCCAGAACGTCCTCGCGCGCGCTCGTCACGATATCGATGACGACGGGCGACGTCGCCGCCAGAAAGTGGTTGCGCGCGTTGGGCAGCCCCGAGAGGTCGAGCACCAGAAGGTCCAGCGCCGCGAGGCGGTCGCGATCCCGCGCCGAGCCCAATCTTTCCGGTTGCGCGGTCAGCAGCGAAGAGAAGCGCAACGCATAGTCGCTTTCGGAGGTCATGACGACAAAAGGGCTGGGCATAGGGTCGATGCGTTCGTGCTGGGCCTCGAACAGGTCGAGGTCGATATCGGGTGAAACGAGAATGACGCCGCCGATCCTGCTCAGGACGTCTTTCTGCCCCGTGATCGACAATTGCCGCAGGGTTTCCACCACGAGCTGCGTGCCCATTGAGTGGCCGAAAACGAACACGTTCTGGTTGTCCCCGGTTAGCTCGACGAGCAATTCCTCCAGATGATCGCGGGCGATCAGGATGCTGTCCTTGTCGCGCACATATCCCAAGGTCCGTTCAATTGACGGCCAGGCGAAGGTGACCTGCGGCCCCTGAAGCCCGTAGTCGTGGGCGATCTGGGCGTGGCGATAGACGGCGTATTCCATGGCCGTGTTGAAGCCATGAACGTAAACCACCGGGCCGTCGATGGGGCGGCCAAGAGAGCCGGCCTCGGCGCGGACAATTTGGCCGAGCTCCGGCAAGCGTGCGATCGCGCGCGCGCCGGCGACGGTGAAGCTTTGCGTAGGGTCGGGATTCGTGGCCGAGAATGCCACCTCGCCGGGCTCATGACCGGGCGGGATCGTGATGTCATACTGCGCAAAGGAAAGTGCGCCGCCGCGTTTTGTGGTCCCTGAAAGATCTGGAGCGAGGATGCGATCTGTTGCAAGGTAGATCCGTTGCACCTTCGCCGAACCGACCTCGGCGTTCGGCGCGACGAAACTCTCTGGCTTGCCGGTACATCCGGCAAGAACTGCGAGAGACAAGCACAGGAAAAGAGTGGCACGTAGTGTCATTTTGACGATCTCTCCAGTGTTTTCCAAAGTACCTCCGTCGCGGATCATGCGCGTTCCGTGATCTTGCGGCACGCCGCCCTGATGATCAGGTACCCGCTTGCCCCCGCGAGCGCGATTTCAGCAGCCAGATAGAAAACCAGGAGGGATCCCGGCCAGCCGTCGAGTCCAAGGCTCAGGACCCGGCCCAACGCAATGCCGGCAACAAACACAAAGACGCTCCATAGCGCGGGCATCCGCAGGTCGTGGTTCACCGCACCGATCAGCCAGAAACCTATCATGCCAAGGTAAAGGCCCATGACGGCGCGGAAGACATGCCGCGTGGGGAGGTCGGTTTCGCCGATGCCGTAGAGGAACGGCAAGCTTTTTTCGGGCAGCGCGCCATAGGACAGCGCCACGGGAAACAAACCGATGCTCATCGCCAGCAAGAAGAGCTTCTGTGCCCGGTCAATAAACATCAGCGGACCTCGCGTATTGGCACATGGATTGCCTTGGCGGGCCAAAATGTCGGTTATCGTAACTCATCCGAGTTCCCAATGCTTTGCACGACACGAAAACCCACGTGCGCGGTGCTGAAGTCCCTCTCGAGGCTCTCACGGGCCGCGGTGCGGTAGCGCTGGCAGTAGTCTTCGCTACACAAGTACGACCCACCCTTTATCGTGGCGCGCGGCACGCCGGGCGCGAACGGGCTGTCGGTCCATTCCCAGACATTGCCGATCATGTCGTAGGCGCCCGTGCGCCCCGGCTCGAAACAGCCGACGGGGGCGGTTCCGGCAAAGCCGTCGCGCCGCGAGTTGAGGACCGGAAACAGACCTGTCCAGATATTGGCGCGCAGGCTACCATCGGGGGCGCGGATGCCCGATTCCGGGTCCATCGGATCGAAGAGGCCAAGGCTTGCGGCGTATTCCCACTCGATTTCGGTCGGCATGCGCGCGCCGGCCCAGGCGGCATAGGCGCGCGCATCGTTGAGCGTGACATGCACCACCGGATGCAGATCGCGGCCCGACAGGTCCGACCCTTCGCCATCCGGGGAGCGCCACGTCGCCTCGGCGTTAAGCGACCACCACGACAGGAAGACCTCGGGCGTCTCGCTTTCGCTGAACTGCGCCGAGCCGCCAGTGCGCTCGGCCTCGGTGACATAGCCCGTCTCGGCGACAAAGGCGGCGAACTGGCTGTTGGTGACCTCATGGGCCTGCAGGCGGAACGGCGAGACCAGCACCTTGCGCGGCGGACCTTCCTCGGGAAAGACCGGGTCGACGCCCATGACAAACCCGCCGCCGGGAATATCAACAAAGCCGCCGAGGCTTGCCGCGTCGAGCGCGCAAGCGGATTGCGCGGCCGATGGCGCTGCATCCTTCGGAGTCACAACCAGCGCGGTCATAAGGACAGCCGCGGCAACAGCCGCGCTTGCGCCGTATTTCAAGTGCGATTTCCTGGGCATGGGACCGATCTGACGTTCAGTGAATGGCGTATTTCAACAGGGCCAGGGCCGAACCAACGCCCCCGGCGAAGAGCGCACCGGCCACGGGCAGCCACGCGCCGCGGCTTACGACCCAGCCGAACCGAGCGCCGAGCATCACAAGGATCGCTACGCAGAAAACCTGGCTGAGCGCCGTGGCCGCGTCCGTGGTCAGCCATCCCAGACCGACGGCAAGGAACAGCGCGGTCGGCACGTTCGCGACCAGCAGTGTAGGGTGGCTGTGCTGCCACGCGGTCAGCAAGGCCCGCCGGCTCAGGATGCGTTCGCCCGTCTCGATCCCGTGGGACAGAAGCTCTGAGAACGCCTTGGCGAGCGTTACTGCCAGAACCGAGCCGAAGAGCACCATGGCCGGTTCGAAGGGGGCATCGGGCGTATCGCCAAGGGCCATGATCAGGCTCAGCACCATGATCGCGCCGTAGATCAGCCCGAAGGCGGCCTTTTCCAACGGTTTCCAACCGAAATGAATGTCATGCGTGGTGTGCATCGTCAGACGTCTCCAGAGGGCGCGACAGGCCGGGTCAGACGTTCCGCTGCGTGGCGATCTTTTCGAGGATACGGTGCGCCGTCTCATAGCCGCTGTTCTGGTTCTGGCCGGTGATCAGGTTGCCGTCGATGGAGGTGTGCGTGGCGAAGGGGTCGCGAAAAGCGTGCTGGCATTCGTAGATCGCGCCCAGTTTGCGCAGTTCCTCCTCCGGGTGCTTCGGGGTGACCGCGATGCCGAAGGTGTTGATCTGACCATTGGTCACGCCAGTCACGCGGCGGCCTTTGACCAGCGGTTCGCCATCCAGCCCCTTGGCGCTGCACAGACCCAGCGCGCCGTGACAGACCGAGCCGAGGATCTTTCCGGAGGCATTCGCCCGCGTGATGAAATCGGCCAGTTCCTCGCTTTGCATCAGGTCATAGGCCGCGCCCCAGCCGCCGGCCATGAAGATCACGTCGTAATCGTTCGGATCCAGATCGGCGATGGCCTTGGAATTCTTGAGGTCGTGCATCGCTTTCTTGTCGGCCATGAAGCGCTTGTCGTCGTCGCAGGCCAGCGGCCAGGACCAAGACCCGGGCTGGATCGGGATCACGCCGCCCTTGGGCGAGGCCATGTCGACCTCCATGCCGGCGTTGACGAAGGCGTAATAGGGCACCGTAAATTCCGACCCGAAGGCGCCGGTGTCCCGCTTCAGCGGGTCCAGCCGGTCGTGATTGGTGCAGATCATCAGCGCCCGCCGCCCCGTCATGTCAAAATCTGGGATCGTGTAGTGGCGGTGGATACCCAACAGGCGCAGAAACGCGGGCAGGTAGAGATACGTGAGGATGGCCAGTAGAGCCAGGACAAGCAGGGTGACGACGATCCAGTTCATGATAAGTCTCCGATAATCAGGTGTTTGGAACGTGCCCCGGCCCCGGGGCGCCATTTTCACGAGAAAGGGTCAGTGAGCCGGTCGGCGGATTGCCAGCCGTACAAGCCGGAAGAGGGCGTAAAGGCCGGCCAGCAGCACCAGCACCAGACCGGCCAGATACGGCCAGTACTTGGCCGTTGTCCGTTCCAGCAAATTGGAAAACAACTGGGCTTCGGCATAGTCATCACGCCCCAGTTCGAAGACGCCGACCGTTTCGACATAGGCATCGTATTCGGCACGCATCTCGGCAAAGAGCTCTGGGTTTTCGGCAGAAAGGTCGGTGGTTTCGCCGGGATCGACCGACAGGTCGTAGAGCCGCCACGTAAAGTCTCCGCGGGGCAGCGCAGTGCGTACCAGCTTCCAGGTGCCGCGATAGAGCGCCGCATTGCCGCTGACTTCGACGCCGAAGGTTTCGTCCGGGCTGCGGGTCTCGTCCGTTTCACCGGACAGAAGCGGCAGGATGCTTTGCCCGAAAAGGGCGCCCGCGTCATAATCGACGCCCGCTGCGTCAAGAAGGGTGGGCATCAGGTCGGCGACATGCACCGGGGCGTCCTGAATCCCCGTGGCCTCGATACCCGCACCGGCGATGATGAGCGGCACCCGCAGCCCGCCTTCGCTGGAGTAGAACTTGTAAAGGTTGAAAGGCGATGCCTCCACCGAGGCCCATTCCGGCCCTATGGCGCTCAGGCTGCCGGGCAGGCCCATGTTCTCGGGCGAGGTGTCGATCCCTTCCAGCCTGTGAACTCCGCTCAGCAGTAGGTTGAACACCGGGTTGTCCAGCGTCGTGACACCGGATTCGGCCCCGTTGTCCGAAGTGATGACGACGATGGTGTTCTCCAGCCGACCGGTCGATTCGAGATGGTCCAGCAGGCGCCCGATATGGAAATCGGCGGCATCTTTCATCCCGGCATTGACCTGCATGACGCGCGCGGCCACCGCCTTTTCCCGATCCGACAGATCCTCCCACGCGCGATGATCCTCGTGCACCGGGGCCAGTGTCGTGGTCGCAGGGACGAGGCCCAGGTCGATGGCCCGCTGCAGGCGCTCTTCTCGCATGACGTCCCACCCGGCGTCGAACACGCCGTCATATTTGTCGATGAACTCGGCCGGGGCCTGGACCGGAATGTGCACCGCCTGAAGCGACAGGAAGCCGAAGAACGGCTGCTCCGCATCGCCTTCGTTGATGTAGCGGATCATCTGGTCGACGAGGTTGCGCGAGGAATAGAAATCCTTGGGCAGCCGGATCGGCTCCCCGTCCTCGTACCAGGACACCTCGGGGTAACCCGGCAGGTAGTGGCTGTGGTCGTAGTTACTGCCCCCGGTGGAATCCATCACGTAGGAGCGGTCAAAACCAAAGCGGTCGGGCAGGTTCTTGCCCTTGGCGCCGATACCCCACTTCCCTGTGACGTAGGTTTGGTATCCGGCCCCCGACAGCAGGCTCGCGATGGTTTGCTGATCGTCGTCCCAGACCATCGAGTAGCCGGGCAATGCGCTCTGATCGGGCGTTACCGTCTCGACCAGCGTGCCCATGCCCGTCTCATGGTTGTCCTGACCGGTCATCAGCATGGCGCGGCTGGGCCCGCAGAACGGTGAGGAGTAGTAGCGCGAGAACAGCGTCCCCGATTGCGCCAGCGCGTCGATGGTGGGGGTGCTCGCATCGGCGCCATAAGCTCCGAAGCCGGTGAAGCCGACATCGTCAAACAACACCACCAGGATGTTGGGACGCGTCTCCTGGGCGATGGCAGGCAGAACCGTTGCCGCGATGATCGTGAACGCGCCAAGCGCGGTTCGGGTGGGTCCGGTCATGTTGAGGGCCTCATGGGACTGCGTTCTGAAAAGGCTGTGGCGTATCCAACCGCTATTGAGCCGGACGGACGGCGACATTGGTCGTGGGGTTCAAATCGTCGTTCGGGTCGGTCAGCACGCCCTCAGGAAACGACACGGCGACCGGCGTATCGCCGGTATCAAGGCACAGCAGATGATTGTTGTCGCCGTCGCCCAGGTCCGCGAGGGCGGTCGGCGTGACATCCCGCTCCGTGCCGTCGGCGGCGCGCACCGTCACGCGGTAGAGATCGCGCTCCGCATCGCCCGGCTCATCGCCGTTCTCTAAAGTGACGCCGCCCGCCCAAACCACGCGCACCGCCTGCACGATGCCGTCAGTCGGGCAATCGTCCCCGTCGGTGCGGCGCTGGCCAAGGCCGAGGTCTTGCGCGGCCGGATTCGCGATTTCGGCCATCACCAAGCTCGGGCCGGGCGCCAAGGGGGTGGCGTCGACTTGCGCGCCATGGAAGTCCAGCGTCCCGTCTATCGAGTGAAGGTGACCGACGATTTCGACCGACACCGGCGGATCGGCGTCTGCATCGCCGAATTCCCCCACCAGCAGGACCGTGCGCAACTCGCCGGCATCGGTCGCGGGAAGGAGCGTGACGCAGTGCATGTCGCCTGTGGCGCCCGACGCCTTGGTGACCCGGAAGTCGCCCGCCTGCAGGGTCGTGGGGTCGATCTCGGTCGAGAAGACCACGGGCATCCCGTCCTTTCCGGGGGCGCCACGACAGATCAACCGGGAGAGACGCGGCAACGCGTTGTCGAGCCCGAAGAAGGCGGACAGAAGGTCGGCCGATTGGCCACCGCTTTCGCGCGGGAGGGACGCATTCCGAGTCGTGTCGGTCTGGTCCAGACTGGTCGCCTGGGCCCACGCCGGGGGCGCGACAACTGCCGACAGGGACAGGCCGAGGATGAAGGTCCCGAGGCGCGTCCGCTGACGGCCGCGGGCGCCCGCATGGGCTACGGCACCTGTCGTAGGAATATTTATGAATGGCATAAACCCCGCTCCCGCAAGACTGCTGTGCGGGGGAGTTTACCTTGCGTCTGCGTGTGAGCGATGCCGGGTCAGGATCATCATCGGCCATAGGACATTCATTTTCGGCCAAGGGTATCCTTAGCCAGCGACTGATCTCGAAAGGCCTTCGGGCTGAGCCCCGTCCAGCGCCGAAAACTGCGCGCGAAGTTCGAGGGCGAATCGAAGCCAACCGCGCCGGCAATCGTCTTGATAGGGCGCATGCCCGTGGCCAGCAGCGCCCTTGCACGGCTTTCGCGGACCTTATCCACGAGCTTGCGGTAAGATGTGCCCGACCGATCAAGCAGGCGGCGCAAGCTGCGCTCGGAATAGCCCAGCCCGGCGGCCACCTCTGAAAGGGGCACGTTCAGGCTTGGCGCGGCGTCGAGGAAGGCCACGACCTCGGCAACCGGTGTCGTCTCGTATGCCATTTCGGCGGCGAATTGTTCGCACAGCACCACAAACCGGGCATGATTGATCGGATCGGCGCCGGGCAACGGGTGCGAGAGCAGAACCGCAGGAAAAACGATCCGGTGTTCCGCGGCCTCGAACCGAACCGGAAAGCCGAGCCTGGACTCGACGGCGGACCAGCCATCGGGCGCTGCGACGGCCATGTCGGCGCCCGTCGCGACGACATCGGCGGCCAGCATAGCCTTTAACAGACCATTGATGGCCACGATGGCACTGCCGAAGGCGAAATACTCTATGCCGGTGAACGGAAACCTGGACCTCAGCTGAATGGCCGCATCGCCGACCTGCAATTCCGGTTGTGCCTCGATCACCTTGAAATCGAACGCGGGAAAATTCAGGCGAAAAAACCGCTCCAGAATATTCAGCCCGTCGCGGAAATTGGCGGCATTCATGGCCGTGTAGGACGGCAGGCCGATGTACGTGGGCTGAAACCTCAGGGCCAGCGTGACTCCCAGATGCGGATCGCCGGTCTGCGCCATCGCATTCAGAAACAGGCGCTGCAGAGGCTGGAACCCGCATCGGAAATGCGGATCGCTCAGCCGCGCCTCGTCAAGACCGGTGTCCGACAACAGTGCCTCCGGCGGATAGCCGCCTTCGCGTAGCACGCGAAAGACAAAGCCGGGATAGTTCATCGGCAAAGCCGGGTCGTCTGGCGTGAAGCGCTTGTGCTTCGTCACAACATGCTCCGTGGGGCTCGCTGCTATAGTGGCCAACTTGCACGCATCGGGCAATGACCGACCGCGAGTTAATGCGCGGCTTGCAGGCTCGTGCACATAAGACATGCAGGCGGAACTGGGTGGACGACGCCTCGCACTGTCGCCCACCGACCGCCACCTGTCGTTGAAGCTATGACGCCATAGCGCGCAAAGTTGTCCCGTCGGTCATGCCTTGTGCGCCGATGAAGTTCAGCGCAGTCTGCGCGACGCGCTCCCATCCACTGTCGATCACAAGCGAATGGCCGGCATCTGGCAGGGTCACAAGCTCGGTAACCGACGTATCGCGGGTCTGGATACGATAGGCCGCGCGGCTGACGGTGGCGGGAACGGTGTTGTCCCTTTCCGCGGCGATGATCAGCAGCGGACCGCGCTGCGCATCACGCCGCGGCACGCGCGCCTCGGTCCACGGGTTCAGGTTGGCCAGCCCGGCTTGGAACAGCGGTCGGCCCGGGGCCGGCACGTGATGCTCTTCATAGAGACGGTTGGATTCGGCCTCTGTCAGAGTATTCGCGAAGCCGTAGCGGAACTGCGCCGGGGTGAGTTGAACAGCCCGACGGATATTCAGCGGATTCGCCAACACCGGAAAGGCCGACCGCAGCGCGGACACGGGCAGCGGCAGAACACCGCGGAACGGCGCGGGTGAGATCGCGACCGTGGCGGCCGCACCGATCCGCGCCGCCAGCATCTGCACCAGCAGGCCCCCCATGGAATGGCCGATCAGAATCGGCTCGCGATGCAGGGCACCCGCCAGAGCCTCCAGATGCGACAGGATCGTGCCTATGGAGGTGCCCGCCAGCGCCTGTGGGTTGGCGCGCGCGGCGTCCGGCGTGATCGGATCACCGGGCCAATCCGCGCAGACCGGGGCGTAGCCGGCGGCCGCAACCATCTCGGTCCAGGGCTGCCAAGAGCTTGCGAGAAGCCAGAGCCCGTGCACGAACAGGACAGGCTGTCGGCCACTTGCATTGGCCGCGTCGATCTCCTTGCGTTCGCGCTGGGACAGGTGGGATGCTTCGGTCATGGGTCGTCTCCTTTGTACGGCTGCGGGGTTGCGGCTTCCGAAAAGCCGGTCGCTTCCCTGTTTCGATGACCGAAAGATGCTTCGTCACCAGGAGACGCGCCATGATCGAAAAAGCGGAACATCTTGCAAGAACACCAAACGGGGGCGCGGACCCGTTGTCATCGGTTCTGAGCGTCGTGCGGGTGCGCGGGGACAGGGCCGCCATTCTGGCGCCGACGCGGCCGCAAAGCGTTCTGTTTCCGGCGCGCGCGCCCTGCCTGCATCATGTCCAGCGCGGTGAGATCTGTATCCGTGTCGCGGCCGAGGATCCGGTTCTCTTGCGCGCGAACGAACTGGCCCTGCTGCTGCACGGCGATGCGCATCGCATCGATTTGAACGGCGGCGGCGTCGCACGCGATTTCGACGAGTTTCTCGGCTCAGCCGCCACACCGATGGAGGAAAATTTTCCCGAGACATCGACGCGCTCCTTCTGGGGAAGCTTTTCCTTCGACACCGACCTGGCCGCCAAGGTGCTGCAACCTCTGCCTCGGATCATCGTTCTGACCGATCTTGTGCAGCGTCCGATTGATTGGCTGGACCTCGTCTGCGACCTGATCCTGCAGGAGAATGCGGCAGGGCGACCGGGGTCTGCGGTGATGGTCTCGCGGCTTCTGGACCTGCTGCTCATCCAGGTCTTGCGCCGCTGGGCGCAGTCTGCCGAAACGCTGCCGGGATGGCTCGCCGCGGCAAGGGACGACCGGATCGCGCGGGTGCTTGCCGCGATTCACAAAGATCCGGCACAGGACTGGACGAACGAACGGCTGGCGGCGCTGTCAGGGATGTCGAAATCGAGCTTCGTCGCTCGGTTTCGGCAGGTCATGGGCCATCAACCTGGCACCTATGTGCGGCACTGGCGTCTGGACCGAGCCGCCGAGGCGATCCAGCATTCGAATGCGACGATCGACACCGTCGCCGCAACCGTCGGATACGCCTCGCAGGAAGCGTTCAGCCGTGCTTTTCACAGCCGGTTCGGCACGACCCCGTCCGCATGGCGCGCCGCTCAGAGGAGTTAGAGACCGCGGCCATCCATGTTTCTGACCGGCGCGAAACTTTTTGATCGCTGAAAATTTCTTTAACCGAGTTTTTTGTGAAACATGCATTGGTTCCTTGGCGCATCGCTGGTGGATTTCGCGGAACAGCGGATACCCTGTAGCGCTAAAACCAGACGCAAGTGCCCGATCCTGCGGATGGCAGGTTTGGGCCGATCGCACCTTCTTGCAGGCACGGCGGAGAACCGACCTTCGCTGCACCGGGCAGAATGCATCGCGCCGAGCTGGGATAGCGGACATCTGGAAAAAACGAAACCGAGATTTCGGCACCGTCACCAACTCCGCCGGACACGCGAACGATACTGAGGGCACAAGGCATTCCTGGTTTGGCTGAGCCGTGCGTCAGGCGCCCGGATTGTCTCCGGGCGCCTTTTGCTCAGTTGAGCGTGACGCTCCAGAAGAGCGTTTCGCCCGAGCTGTTGTCGACGCCGTCATTGTCCGTCATGACCCAAGCGGTACCGTCTGCGGTGATCGCGAGGCCTTCGACCTTGTCGACGACGTAGCCGCCCGTCGCTCTCAGGTCGGGGATCAGGTCGCGCACGACTTCCTTCTCCACGACCGGAAGCTCGCTACCGAGCGCGGCGGGCTCCAGCCCGTCGAGAGTGACGCGCGTGATCTGCTTGATCGCGGCCGCCGCACCAATCTGGTTGTCACGCTCGATGATATAGAGCGCACCGTCGTGATAGGTGATCTCCGACAGGCCGACCCAGCCGCTCTCTGCCGCTTCGATCGGGTAATGGACCGCGGACCAGTCGCCGCTCTCCGGCGCGTAGCGCAAAAGCTTCACCAGTCCCTTCGGATCATCTGCCCATTCGCGCTGGATCGCCATCCAGAGGCTGCCATCCTCGGCTCTCGTGATGCCTTCGAGGCCATTGGTTGTCGCGCCGGCGACGAGGTCGGCGGGGAGGTCCACCGTTTCGGTTACAATGCCTTCGGCATCGACGTGGAACAAGACCTGAGGCCGACCGTTCTCTGCGTGCCCTTCATTGGCGATCCAGAAGCCATTCGCGCCGTCTGTCGAGATGCCTTCCATGTCGATACCAGCAGGCGCCGCACCATCCTGAGTGACGGGAATAGCAGTCGTGATCCGCGCGGGCGTCTGAGAGGGGTCTATGGTGAAGATCATCGGAGAGCCTGCATAGAAGCTGTCGTTCACAGCATAGAGCATGCCATCTTCACCTGCGACGAGACCCGAGAGCGCGCCCCATCCGATCAGCTCGTCCGCGCCGGCAGAGGTGAGCATCGGATAGACTGCTTCCGCCTCCTGACGCTCGAAGATCATGACGTGGGCCCGCGCGCCGCCATCGGGACCAAGGTCAGTCTCGTTGGCCGAGACGAGAAGGTTCCGCTCTGGCAGCGCCACATAGCCTTCCGGCCCAATGCCGGAGGGAAGGATTTGGGTCAGTTGCGGAGCCGCCGGATCGCTCACGTCGTAGACGCCGACCGCGGAGCCGCGCTCGGACCCGATGAAGACCACCGGGGTTTCGCCGAAGGTGGCGACTTCCACCGATTCAGGCTCCACGCCCTTATTCTCGGAGCGGCCCTCCGGGTAGTGGCCGATTTCGATCAACGCGTGCTCGAAGCTGTTACCGCTGTCGTAGATCACCTCGCCATCCTGGCTGAAGATGGTCCAGCCGCGCGAGCCGCCGTCCATGTCGCCTTCGTTTGCGGTGGCAAAGTGGGTGTCGTCGATCCATTTCACCGCGTCTGGCTCACGCGGGATGTCCGACAGGCTCTCGGTAAAGGACAGGGCATCGTCCTCGGTCGCGTCGACCTCTTCGAGCGAGACGGTTCCGGCGGAGAAGTGGCTGAGGACTTCGCCCTCGGCAGAGACAACCGCGATATGATTGTTCTCCTGCAAGGTCACGACGATCTCGCCCTCGGTGTTGACGTCTACGAATTCGGGCTCGGGATCTTCGGGCGCGACATCGGCAAGGCCGGTCAGCTCGACCTGGATCATCGCGCTGCAATCCGCCATGCGCTCCGCGAGCGGCAGGATGACGAGGAAGCCGGCAGGCATCTGACCGACGCGGCCGTCGCCCGCGTCCTCGTCGCGCTCGTTCTCGATCGCGATCGTAACGAAGCTACCGTCCGGTGCCATCGCGACGCTGTCGGGCTGACCGCCAAGATCGCAATCGGCTCCTTCGACCTTTTCGCCAGCGGTCATGTCGATCGTGGCGAGGTAGCCAGAGGGCTCGGTGAAGCTGGGTGAGGTGTTCACGCCGACGAAGGCCGTGGTCCCGAGAAGGGCGACCGCGGTTGGTTCCCCGTCGAGCGCGACCTCTCCCTTCGGCGCAGGCGATGCGGGATCGTCGATGCCGATCATGCCTACGGTGCCGTTCGGGCTGTTCGTGTAGATCAGCGTCATGCCGTCGCCGGATGCCGCGATGATCTCGGCCGATGTCTCGGCAGCGGGATTCTCGCTGGCGTTCTCGGACACATCGAAGCTTGCGATGCGATTAAAGTTCATCTCCTGCGCCATTGCGCCGCCGGCGACGAGCGCCAGCAACGAGGTCAGGCAAAGCCCAGTACGTGTCATGTCACGTCCCCCATGTTTGGATGTGCATGTCATGACCGCGCCGTATGACAAACGCGTGAACGTCGGCGTTGTCCTCGTCAAGGATAGGCGAGAGAGCAGGTGTCAGCGGGCCGTTTCGCTGGGCAGTCCTTCTGTCGCGAGCACTTCGTTGGAATAGGCACGCTCTCCGGTGACTTCTGTGCCAAACCAGTCCGGTGGGATGAAGGCCTCGGCCGCCTTGCGACTTTCAAACTCCACCTCGACCAACCGGAGTGGTGAGTGATACCCCTCGAAGACATCGTATTCGAAGGTCTCACCCTTTGGCAGGGCACCGGTCCAGCGGGTCTTCTCGACACGGCGACCTTCGGTGGCGGGCCAGAAGGTCTCGAAGATACCATGCTCGATCCGAGTTTCATGTTCTTCTCGTACGAGGCCTTCGCCGGATTTCACCGTCAGAAGGAATTTCGCGCCCTTTTGGCGCAACCGTACCGAAACGGAATCGCCGGGCCGCGTGATGTAGCCTTGGCGCACCGCGACAGAGGTCGCGTCGCCGAGGTCGGGCTCGGCTTTGACCAGGAACTTGCGTTCGATTTCCACGGGGTCGCTCCTCACAGCCGGTCCATCACATCGCGCCAGAGTGCGTCATAGGCTTTCGCCGCAGCGCTCGAGCGTGCGAAGGTCGAGACCGGCGCGCGGTGAATGCCCATCTTCTCGACATCGGTCGCGAAAGGAACCGTCACGTCGAGCAGCCGCTTCCCATGCGTCTTGCGCATGCGTGCCATCGTTTCGCCGTGCAAGGTCTTGGAGCCCTGCGCCATCGAGAAAAAGCCGAGGATCTTCTTTCGGACGAGCTTTTTCTCTTTGAAGAAATGCAGGAGCTGCTCGAACGTGCGCTCGGAGAGTGTCGTCGGTATCACCGGTACGACGATCGCATCGGATGCACGGAAGACGTTCTCCGACAGCGTCGAGATGTTCGGCGGGCAATCCAGCACGACGATGTCATACTCGGTGCCCCCAGCTTTCAGCGCCTTCTTCAGTCGAGACTGGGAATTCTTCATCCGAGAAAGGAAAATGTCGAAATCTCGAAAGCTCATATTCGCCGGTAACACGTCAAGATTGTCGTAATCGCTGCCGCGGATTGCGTCCGTGAAGCGTTTGACGTCCTTGAAAAACTGCTCGTCCTTCAGGGCCTTCGAAGGCTTCACGCGAAAGTAGAAGCCCGATGCCCCTTGCGGGTCGAGATCGCAGAGCAGCACCCGGTGGCCTGCCTCGGCAATCGACTGTGCAAGGTTAACCGAGGTGGCGGTCTTCCCAACCCCACCCTTGTTCGAATAGCACGCGATAATCTTCATGGCTTGGCTCCGGCAGACTTGAAGAGCTTGGCGAAGCCGGCCCGTGTGGCTGGAGAATTGAAGGCGGCGAACCGCGCCTCAACCTCGCTCCGGGCGGACCGCTGGCGTTGATCGAGCACGGTCAGAAGCGCGCCAAGGCTCTTGGCGATTTCGAGTTTTCGAGCGCTTCGACGACCGTCTCCGGCTTCGAGCCGGCCTGCGAGGGCATCCTTCTGGACCGCGCAATCATTGAAGGTACCGAGCACGTCCTGAAGCCGCTTCAGCGCCTTGAGCAAAGGTTTGATCTCTGCTTCGGGGAAGATCGGCGTGAAGAATTCCATCAGATATCGAAGCTTCTTGCAGTGAATGCGGAGCTCGTGGACCTGCGCGTCGGGTGTGGAGGCATCGATCGAACCGGCAATCTTGCAGACTTTGCGGTACCGCTTCCAGATAAGCTGGCGAGCGAGATCGCGGGCCTTCCTTTCTGCTTCCGGACCTTTCGCGAGCTTCTTCCCGTCCTTGGCAAAACGCTTCTGCAGACGACGCATTTCCCTTGAATAATCATCGCTTTCGAGATGACGGGCGAGTGCTTCCTGCGCTTTGGCGCGGTCTGCCGCGATATCCTCGAAGAGCAGCTCGAGACCCGGGCGCAGCGGCTCGGGCACAAGTGCCAAGTAGCTTTCGCGTTCGATCAGATAGACATCGAGGTCGCGCAAGGTGCCCGTCTGCGCCATGAGCGCGCCGAACCGCGCCTTGAGGTCAGCGGTCTCTTCAGGCGCGTAGACACCTTTGAAGAGCGAGAGCACCGAGCGCACCTTTCGTAGCGCAACTCGATACTGGTGCAGAAATTCGCTGTCCACATCGGCAATGGTTCCCGGCTCGTGTGCCCGGGCGAGATCAAGTTGGGCGTCGATGATGTCGGTTGCGGCGCGGAAAGCGGTGGTACCGGCCGTCATTTCTATCTCGGGTTTCAGGTCCTGGCGGAGCGCCGCGGGTAGAAGCGTGGACACCGCGCCGCGAGCATCGAGGAGACCCGAGACTCTGATCTCCGCGAGGCCGCTGGACAGCCGTCCGAGAGCTTTGTCGTAACCACGTAGCGGCGTCGCGCTCAGATAGGCCGCCGAGCCGCCCTCCTTGGCAGTTAGGACCGTAAGATCGCCCCGTGCCAGAGTCTTGTCGAGATCGTCGAGCAGCGCCATCGGCTGACGTACTATTACGACCTCACCCAGAGGGCTGAGCCGCCTCAAGGAGGAGACGAAGCCAGCAAGCGCGTCGCGCACGGGACCGGATTCCATGTCGGACACGAAACCCGGCGCGGAGCCAGTCTGGCGAATAGGCTTGACGATACCGAGCAGGATCAGCTCATCGCCTTCGGACAGAAGCATGCAGCCCGCCGACGCCACCTGTCCGTCGAAAGTGTCATGTAGTATTGCAGGCGTTTCAGCTGCTTCCTGCAGCGGTACCAGCCGATCCTTTCCGAACCGGGCGGTCTTGAAGGCTGGGCGCGGGTCGCCGGCGATCCAATATGAGATATGTGATGTCATTAAGATCTCTGCACCATGTCTCCTCGAGCGTGCGGCGAGGGACGCACAAACCGAAAGGCTGTGCGTTTGGCATGGAAAGGGCCGCTGCGGCAACAACAAAAGACGCACGGCGCGTAGCGTCACCGATGAGTTGCGCCCTCAGAGCCGTTCATTTCAGTCAGAGAAGAGCTACACTTACACAGCTTCGAAGAGAGCAAAACTCTCTATACCGCTACGGACCCGATCGGAAGAATCTGGTGGTTTCCCCCGCCCTCAACGTCGTTTGAACAGGGGCGTCGGATCGTCAAAGCCTGAATGCCGTGCTTTGTCCAAACAAGACCAACCCGTCCTCAGCTAACCACTTCAGAGGTCCGACCCGACAAAGCCAATATCCGGTCGAGATCGAACGTCTCGCGCACCTGGGCGACCGCGTCCGGCATCAGTTGGTTGTCCTTGATGTGCTTGCCCCTTTGCCCAGAGCCTTTCCGGGTACTCATGTTCTCACCGTTGTTATAGCTATAGATCGCCGCATCGAAGGGAATAGGGGTCAGGGGCAGGCCGCTCGCCTCCATCCATTTAACCAATCCCTTGTGGGACGAATGGCGCATCAATTGCTCGCGCCACAGCTTGGGCTGGGATCGAAAATCGAAACGCACGAAGCTTGAGGATCCGCACAAGCGCCAGAAGGGCTTGCTGTTCGGTATCGCCGGATCGCCCAACTGCCCGAAATGGCCTTCATCGAGATCCGCCATGATGCCGCGTTCGACAAGATAGCCTCGGCCGTTATTGTCGGAATGGATATACGCGACCGCCTCCGGGTGGACGAGGTCGTCTCCATCCCACCGAGCGTAATAGCCGTCCTCGCCTGAGTGATTGCGCAATGCGGTGTCGATGAGCATGACGCGCTTGTCACCTTGATCGTAACCGAACACGCCTTTTTCCAGGATCGGCAGCTTGATCTTGTTGAATTTGACGAAGCGAACCTTCTCATCGAACTCGATCCTCTCGGGCCGCGTCTGGCCGCAAATGTAAACGACCCACCGGTCGCTTGTCTGATTGCGGATTGAGGCGATGGTCCGCACGAGGTTGCGTTGCACCTGGTTCCAATCATTCGCCCGTCTTTTACCAATCAGAGGGATGGCGAATATGACAAGTGGATCTGAAGATGGGGATGTTTGAGTTATTTTTGACTGCCAAGCGGCACCGATCTTGGCGCGCTCGGAGTCTCCGACTTTTCGCTTCTTGAATAGTCTTTTCAGCATCTTGCGTTTTTCACTTTTTCGGACAGACGTCGCCAAGCACGAATTTGGATTTTTGACGCAATAGATCAGATAATCCCGACATGCATGAGATGCGCGTCTTTTGGCAACGAGGATATGTGCTGTGATTCTATTTGCCACCCGGCATGATGCTAACGGCCGGGCATAGCAATGCTAAGCTCAAAAGGTGGCGGTCGCTTCTGGAGAAATCCTCTGCTATACCCTGATTACCGCCCCCTTGCGTATCCAGAGATGATTGGCAGAGCCGCTTCGGCCAGTCACAGCCTCGACTGATTGACCCGTTTCGACAGCTGCGACGCACTTTCTACACGCTCGGAATATCGGTCTGTCAGGGCAGCCGAGCGGCCGCGCACCATGTAGGTGAACTTCATGAGCTCCTCCATCACATCGACGATGCGAAGGTAAAGAGGGGAGGGGCGCATCCGGCCTGCCTCGTCGAACTCGTCCCAGGCCCTCGGCACCGATGATTGGTTCGGGATCGTGACCATACGCATCCAGCGCCCAAGGATCCGCATTTGATTGACAGCGTTGAAGCTTTGCGAGCCGCCGCAGACCTGGCAGACCGCCAATGTCTTGCCTTGCGTCGGGCGCACTCCGCCCAGCGATAGCGGAATCCAGTCGATCTGAGCTTTCATCACAGCCGACATCGCGCCGTGACGTTCGGGCGAGGACCAGACCATCCCTTCGGACCATGTCGCAAGCTCGCGCAGTTCAACGACCTTCGGGTTATCGGCTGCGGCGCCGTCGGGCAGAGGCAGGCCGGTGGGGTCGAAGTGACGGACCTCCGCGCCCCAGTGAGCCAGCAGTCGGCCCGCCTCTTCGGCGACCAGTCGCGAATAGGACCGCGCGCGCAGAGAGCCATGCAGGATTAGAATGCGCGGCGCGTGACCATCATCGTCGCCGCTTGCGTACTCTCGGAAGTCGATTGGTTGAAGCTGGTCGGGATCGATATTGGGCAGGTCAGTCACGGGATCACCACCTCTCCGTCTTCCTTGGTGAACGGGCCGATATCGGGGTTCTCGAGGATCTCGAGTACCGTTTCGGACGGCCGGCAAAGCTTCGTGCCTTTTGCGGCGATGACGATGGGACGATTGATCAGGATCGGATGCGCCATCATCGCATCGATCAGATCGGTGTCCGAGAGCGTTGGGTCGTCGAGCCCGAGCTCATCGAAGGGTGTGCCTTTCCGGCGCAGGAGGTCGCGGGGCGAAAGACCCATCTCGGCGATGAGCGCGATCAGCCGCTCTCGGCTTGGCGGAGTCTCGAGGTAGAGGATGATTTCCGGCTCGGACCCCGACTGCCGGATCATGGCCAAAACGTTCCGCGACGTGCCGCAGTCCGGATTATGATAGATCGTCGTCATAAATCATGCCTCGGGAAACCGCCGGCGGGTGCGGTTGGCGAACGCGACGAGGGAAAGCATCACCGGCACTTCGACGAGCACGCCGACGACCGTCGCAAGCGCAGCCCCGGAATTGAGCCCGAAGAGGCTGATCGCAACCGCGACGGCGAGTTCGAAGAAATTCGACGTCCCGATCATCGCGCAGGGCGCGGCGATCTTGTGCGGCACGCGCAGCCACCAGGCCGCGCCATAGGCGAGGGCGAAGATACCGTAGCTCTGGATCAGGATCGGTACGGCAATCAGCAGGATGACAAGCGGCCGGTCCAGGATCACGCTGCCCTGCAAGCCGAAGAGGATCGCAACGGTCGCTACGAGCCCGATGATCGAGGCGGGTTTCACACGCGTGGTGAAGGCGTCGACCCTTGCCTGGCTTCCCAGCAAACGCCGCGTGATCAGCCCCGCCGCGAGCGGCAGCACGACATAGAGAAGCGTGGCAAGCACCAGCGTCTCCCACGGCACCTCGATCTCGGTCACGCCGAGCAGCAGCGCGACGATGGGTGCGAAAGCGAAGATCATGATGAGATCGTTCACAGAGACCTGCACGAGCGTGTAGGTCTCGTCGCCGCGCGTCAGTTGAGACCAGACGAAGACCATTGCCGTGCAGGGCGCCGCGCCCAGGAGAATAAGACCGGCGATGTATTGCGCGGCATCCTCGGGCGCGATGAACGGCGCGAAGACCACCTCGAAGAAAAGGACGGCGAGCCCGGCCATCGTGAAAGGCTTGATGAGCCAGTTCACTGCCAGTGTGACGAGCAGACCCTTGGGTTGCTTCGCGACACCCGCGATTGCGCCAAAATCGACGCCGACCATCATCGGGTAGACCATCGCCCAGATCAGCACCGCGACGACGAGGTTGATCTGCGCCACCTCGGCGGCGGCGATCGCCTCGACGAGACCGGGCGCGATCTGACCGATGGCAATGCCCGCGATCATGGCGAGCGCCACCCAAAGGCTCAGCCATCGTTCGAAGCCGCCCATCGCGGGCGCGGCGGAATGCGTCGTTTCGGCCAATATTGTCTCCTGTCGAAAGGAAAGCCCAAGGCATGTCTTCTGCGTGTATGCTCCAGGCCTGTGGCGCTGATGTATAGGTGATAGGGACAGTGCCTCAGGCGTCGGCGCCAGCGTCCAGTCCCGCAATGCGATCGACAGCTTTCTGCAGCGAGATCCGGTCCAGCGTGTCAAGCGGCAGCGCCGTGAACGCTGTGATGCGATTGCGGAGCGCGCCATAGGCCTGCTGGAATGCGAGGCTCCTCTGCGCCTCGGTGCCTTCCGCCTTGACCGGGTCGGGCATGCCCCAATGCGCGCTGATGGGCTGGCCGGTCCATGCCGGACAATCCTCGTTGGCGGCTTGGTCGCAGACGGTGAAGACGAAATCGAGATCCGGCGCGCTGGGACCCTGGAATTCGCTCACGTTCTTCGCACGCAGGACCGAGACGTCATGTCCCTTGTCCTTCAGAACCGAGAGCGCGAAGGGATTAAGCTCGGAATATGGCCGCGTCCCGGCAGAGAAGACCTCGAAACGGTCGCCCGCTTCCTTGCGAAGGATGGACTCAGCGAAGATCGACCGGGCGGAATTACCGGTGCAGATGAACAGGACGTTGAATTTCCGGTCAGACATGGGTTTGGCTCCATCACGCGAAGACGAGGTGAGAGACAGGCAAAGATCCGGGCGCCCCCGGCAGCAATCGAGAAACAGGGTGTCGATCATCGTCTGCGCCCCATCGAGGTTCGCGCTGTAGAGCAGCGACGTTCCCTTCCGGCGCTGCGTCACAAGCCCAGCTTGCGTCAGGGCGCTCAGGTAGGAGGACAAGGTCGATGGCTTTATCCCGAGCGCTTCAGCGATTTCGCCGGCTGGCACCGCATCCGGAACACGCCGTATCAACAGGCGAAAGATCGCAAGCCGCTGTGTGTGGCCGAGGGTGGTGAGTTTAAGAACGACATCTGATTCCATATTTCGAGAATATATGAAATAAATGAAGCGACAAGCGACGATTATCGGGCGCGGCTGTCGGTCAGCGGCCAGCGACGACTTTTACCAAGAAAGAAGGCCGGTCGCGGACCCTACCGGCTTAGGATAAGGCGTGCATCGAAGACATCGGGCTGGTCGGTTCGCAGGACTGTCACATCCCGCTGTTATCGGCGCAGGCATCATCCAATCGGGAGACCACCATGAAATCCACGACTTGTATCGCCTTTGTCCTCGCTCTCGGTGCCGCACCCGCGCTCGCGCAGAACCCCGAGGACGTGACCGGCACGCTCGTGCTTTACACCTCGCAGCCCGATCAGGACGCGCAGACAACCGTCGATGCCTTCAACGAGGTCTATCCGAATGTCGAGGTGGATTGGGTCCGCGACGGCACGACCCAGATGATGGCTCGCCTGCGCGCCGAGTTCGAGGCCGGCCAGCCGCAGCCCGACGTGCTTCTGATTGCCGACACGGTGACGATGGAGGCGCTCGAGCAGGAAGGTCGCCTGATGGCCTATCCCGAGGCGGATGTCTCGGCCTACGATGCCGGCCTCATGGACCCAGAGGGGTACTATTTCTCGACCAAGCTCATCACCACCGGCATCGTCTACAACACGGCCGCCGAGATGGTCCCATCGAGCTATTCCGACCTTCTGGATGAGGCTGCGACGAACAACATCGTCATGCCGTCTCCGCTGGAATCGGGTGCCGCCACGATCCACATGTTCTCGCTGACCTCGATCCCGGAGCTTGGCTGGGACTATTATCAAGGCCTCGCCGACCAGGGCGCGATCGCCCAAGGTGGCAACGGCGGCACCTACCGCGCAGTTGCCGGCGGGGAGGCACTTTATGGCTTCGTGGTGGACTTTCTCGCACTCCGTAACATTCAGGACGGCGCACCGGTGGGCTTCGTCTTCCCCGAAGAGGGCGTCTCGGCAGTGACCGAGCCTGTCGCGATCCTGGACACGGCCGAGAACGTCGAGGCAGCCCAGGCGTTCGTCGACTTTCTGCTTTCAGTCCAAGGGCAAGAGCTTGCCGCCAGCCAGGGCTACCTGCCTGCGCACCCGGACGTGGCCGCGCCCGACTACTTCCCCGACCGGTCGGAAATCCAGGTGATCAACTTCGACCCGGCTGAGGCGCTCGCGAACGATCAGCCCTACAAGGAGCGCTTCGCCGACATGTTCGGCGGCTGATGCGGGCGCGTCTTGACGGTGAGCGGCTTGCGCTCGCCGCCCTCATTGCTGCGGCGGCAGGAATATTCCTGCTGCCGCTGTCCCGCCTTCTCTGGACCGGCCTGTCGGGCGGGATCGGACCGCTCGCCGAGGCGCTCGAGAGTGATGCGACCCGCCGCGCGCTCTGGAACAGTCTCGAGAGCGGACTTGCATCCGCGCTGCTCGCGCTCGTTCTCGGCACCGCGCTCGCCTTTGCCATCGGGCTGACAAACCTTCGCGCCAAGGGCATTCTAGTCTTCCTGTTGCTCCTGCCGATGATGATCCCGCCGCATGTAACGGCGATCTCGTGGATTCAGGCGCTCGGGCCATCGAGCCCGGTCCTTGGCGCTCTCGGGATCGCGCCCGAAATCGGCGCGGCCCATCCGCTTTATTCGCGCGAAGGGGTGATCCTGCTGTTGACGATCCAACACACGCCTCTCGTATTCCTCGTGATGCTGGCCGCGCTCCGTGGCCTGCCGCGAGAGGTCAGCGAGGCCGCCCGGATCGCGGGCGCCCGGCCGGGACGTCTTTTGCGCCGCATCCTGCTTCCGCTGCTCGCGCCGTCGCTCGTCGCGGCCTTTGCGCTGGCCTTCGTCTCTGCGCTCGGGAATTTCGGCATTCCCGCGCTTCTTGGCATCCCCGGGCGCTATGTGACGATGCCGGTTCTGATCTGGCGAAGGCTCGCGGGCTTCGGTCCGAGCGTGCTGACGGACGTGGCGGTGCTCGCCATGATCCTCGCGCTGATCGCTGTTTTGTCCGTGGCGCTGCAGACCTGGCTTCAGAGGATCGTCCGCGCGGGCCTGATCGGTCCGCCGCAGCCGGCCCTCGCGATCGGGCTTGGCCGGGCGCGGCCGCTTTGGGAAGGCGCTCTTGCCATCTTCGTCGTGGCCACGCTCGCCCTGCCACTCATCTCGCTCGTGGCGACGGCGCTCGTGCCGACCTACGGTGTGCCGCTTACGCTGGCCACGATCACTTGGGACAACTTCGCCGAGGTCATCTTGCGGCAGGACGCGACCGCGCGCGCTTTTGCCAATTCGACGCTTATCGCGGGTGCGGCCGCGCTGACGCTTGCCGCGCTCTCGGCGCTCGTGGCCCATTTCGGCGCGCGGCGCGAGCGCGCCGGCCGCGCGACCAGCGGGATCACGATGACCTTGGCAGAGATCAGCTACGCCATACCGGGTCTCGTGATCTCCATCGCCTTCATTCTGGTGTACATCCGCCCCGTGCTTGGCACGGGCCTATCACTCTACAACACGCTCACGCTGATCTTCCTCGCGTATCTCACCGCCTATTTCGCGGTTGCGCTGAAGCCGGTCGCAGCGGCCGCTGGGCAACTCGACCCCGCGCTTGATGATGCCGCGCGGGTCGCAGGCGCACGCTTTGCCCGGCGTCTTTTTCGCGTGCATCTGCCGCTCATGGCGCCTGCCGCTGCCTCGGGCGCGATTCTCGTCTTCCTGACCGCCTATAACGAGATCACGGTCTCGGCGCTCCTTTGGTCGCGCGGAAATGAGACGATCGGAACGACGATCTTCAATTATGAGGACGGCGGCTACACGACGCTGGCAGCGGCGATGTCCACGATCACAGTATTGGCAACGGTGGTCCTGATGACGCTACTCGACCAACTCGGGCGTCGATTGCCCCCCGGCGTGGTGCCCTGGCGCCTCTGACGGTGGCTCCGGAAGAACCCAGCCACCCGTGATCGAGAGGTCCAGCACCTCGCCGTTTGCCAGGCGTCGCCTGCTTGAAACAGGCAGAGCCTCGCCCAGCCCATCGACTTCGACCAAAGCCTCCCACATGCCGCCGCGATAGAATACCCGATCAAGACGCCCGCGAAGCGGTCCTTCGCCAAGGCGCACGTCGTTTGGACGAATAACCAGCGTGACCGGGCCAAGCGCTGTTTCTTCGGGTGCATTTACCGCGATGTCGTGCGCCGCCACGCGGGCATGACCGGAGCCGGAATAAACCCCGGGCAAGAGCGCCGAGCGGCCGATAAACCGCGCGACCTCTGCCGTGGCAGGGCGATCATGCAGATCCTCGGGCGTCGCCACCTGCAGAAAGCGCCCTTCGCCCATAACGGCCACGCGGGTCGCGAGCGCCATCGCCTCGCGCTGATCGTGGGTGATGTAGATCGTCGTGGCACCGGCTCGGGCGTGAAACGCGGCGATTTCTTCTTCCATGCTGGCGCGCAGATGCGGGTCGAGGTTCGCGAGCGGTTCATCCATCAGGATCGTCTTCGCGCCGCCTGCGAGGCACCGGGCCAACGCGACGCGCTGCCGCTGTCCGCCCGAAAGCTCAGCCGGTTTTCGGGCGGCGAATTCCGTCAACGCCACCGTGCGCAGGTGGGTCTCGGCTTCGCTCCGGGCTACGTTGCGCGCGCGGCCGGCGCTCTCGATCGGAAAAGCCACGTTGTCGCGCACATCCATATGAGGCCAGAGCGCGTAGGACTGGAACACGACGCCGACATCGCGATCTTCGGGCGGAAGGTGCCTGCCCGGCGCAGAGACGGTGTTTCCATCAAGCTTCACCTCGCCGCCGTCCGGGCGCTCCAACCCGGCAATCAGTCGCAACAGCGTGGATTTCCCGCATCCCGAAGGACCGAGCACGACGAAGAACTCGCCCGCTTCGATGTCGACCGTTACGCCTGCAACGGCGTCCCGGCCGTCATAGCTCTTGCGGAGATCTGAAAGAGAAATTGGCATGACATTCTTCCTCGGATCACTTTCGCTGGGAGCAGGTCCATAAAGGATGGGTTATAGTTACCATCTGCCCGAGTGACACGATATGCCCCGCCCTTGGCTGAGCCACACAGTGATCTTGATGTCACTGCTGAAGTAAGCCCTGCAACCAAGGTCGCCGTTCGCAGGATTCTGTCAACGCTGCGTGTGTGTACAACCATCGCAACATTCCATCGGAGTGTCGAATATGCGCCTCTAAGCCACGCTCCGTTGGCGCAACAATGCTCAGCAATGACAACTGGATGACATACCAGCACAAGTAGAAACATCAGGACAAAGTTCATTGCCGAGACCGATGAGATTGGGCAGATGGCCGCGGTTTAGTCGTTTGGCTCGAACAGCAAGATCGCACAGCCGATCAAAAGAACTGACCTCAAATTGATAGATGTTGTCCAATCCAGTTTTAGAAAGGGCATTCCAATCTGGATCAATAACTCCTTCGGAGAAGCTGTGATGCGGCTTCCGCTCTCAGGGCCAACGTCGCTTTTGGGCCGTCCGTGAAGACGGCCCAGCTTGTTACATTTCCACCGCCTCGGAAATTGCCAGCGCATCCTCCAGCTCAACGCCGAGGTAGCGGACAGTGCTGTCCATCTTGGTATGGCCCAGCAAAAGCTGAACCGCCCGCAGGTTTCCTGTCTTGCGGTAGATCTGTGCGACCTTGGTTCGCCGCATGGAATGGGTCCCGTAGGCACTCGGCTCAAGGCCGACCGAGGTCACCCAATCGCGCACGAGCCGGGCATACTGGCGCGTCGAAATGTGCAGACGCTCGTGAAAGCGCCCGGGCCAGAGATACTCGGAACCGATCATGGCTGGATCCTGAAGCCACGCTGCGATCGACCTGCGTGTGCCCTCGGTGATCTCGAACCGCACCGGTTGCTTGGTCTTGCTCTGGTTGACTGATGTACGCTCTTTGACCTGTCCGGCCGCAAACACGTCCGCCACCTTGAGACTGACGAGATCGCATCCGCGCAGTTTGCTGTCGATGGCAGTGTTGAAGAGGGCGAGATCCCGAACCCGGTTAGCGATTTCGAGGCGCACGCTAATGGCCCAGACATGTTTCGGCATAAGCGGTCGTTTCTGGCCGACGATGCGGCCTCTGTTCCAGGCTGATCTCCGAAGGCGGATGGCAGGGAGGTTTGTGGTGGGCATGGTGGATCCTCCGGTCCGCCCCATCCTCCGCAACACCGACATCATGTCGGCAGGGCGATCCTACCACGCTACCACGGGAGCGCTGCACGAATGGCTGCTCGGAGCCCAAACTGACCGATACTGCAGTTGGAGCGAATATCGGCTAACCCAGTCGTCTCTCCAAGCTGTCAAAGGCTTGGCTCCAACCACCTTCGCCGGCCGATCCCTCCGGGACGCCAACATGCACCATTTTCATTATCGTTCTGCCGTCTTCTTCCGACAGTTCTACAATGACTTCGGTGATGTCGGGATGCCCGTCGGGCATGCCCATCGCTTGTGGCGAGATCAGCGTTCCGTCTTCCTCGCACATGCTTTCGGTGTAAACGAGGCGGGTCGGTTCTCTGATTTCCTTGAATACACCGATGAACCACATCGACATCGAGCGCTCTGGAGATTGCATTTCCATGCAGACCTTGCGTGTGCCTCCGATCGTCAAGTCCATCTCGGCAACAGGGACCGACATACCGTTCGGGCCATACCATGTCTTGAATAGATTTGGGTCAGTCCACATACGCCAGACGTCCTCGATTGGCGCGTCGAGATGGCGCTCGATCTTAACCCAAGATTTTTCATGGCTCATCTTTTGTGTCCCTCATCGTGGCCAGAATGTCGTTCATGGCGTCGAACCGTGCGTCCCAGATGTGACGATATTGATCAGTCCAGCCGACCACAGTCTTCAATGGGTCGACGTTGAGCCTGCATGGTCGAAACTGAGCGTCGCGCCCGCGAGAAACTAACCCTGCCTTCTCCAAGACCCGAATATGTTTGGATATAGCTGGCAAGCTCATATCGAAGGGCTCGGCGAGGGCATTCACCGTCGCCTCGCCCTGCGTCAGACGCGCAAGTATCGCCCGTCGCACCGGGTGCGCCAAAGCTGCGAAAGCTGCATCAAGTTGGCTGTCCTTCTCCATGGCTCACTTATTAAACTTATTTGTTAATTAGTCAAAGGGTTTAATACCGTCCTACGCAAAGTAAGTGCAAACTGAGTGAGGTTTGTCGTTTGTTAGTGGACGAGAAAAGACCGCTTTGTCCGCAGAGCGTGAGTTCGGGGATGCCTCGATCTCGCGACCGCGGCGAATGATCGGGGCGATCGGCCGCGCCTCGGCATCGATAGTAGAGGTGAACGGCAGCTGTGGGCCGATCTCGACGAAAACGGCGCAGGTCAATGCGCTCACGGGCAGCTTCTCAGCAATCCATCAACTCGCGCAACAATCGTCTGGGATGACTATGTGAAAAAGGTCGGATGCCTCTTCGGTCCTCCTAAACCCAACCGCCTCACCTGCGGCGGTAGAGCCATAGCACGACAGGTGCCAGGGCCATCGTCAAGACGACCGGCGCGATCAAGGCGAGCCCGATCTGCGACAGGCTGGCTGTGCCTGACATCAAGCCTCGCAGGGCAGTCGTCATCAGGGAGACCGGGTTCACCTCGACAAAGCTGCAGAGCCAGCTTGGCATCGTCGCTGGATCGACCATGATGTTGGAAGCGAAGGTGATCGGAAACAGGATAGTAAATCCCAGCGTCATCACCGTCATCGGCGTTCGCACCAGAAGACCAAGTACGATGAACACCCAGCCCATGCCAAAGCCGATCGTCAACAGCATGGCAAAGGCCGCGAGCGTGCCAATCAGACCCGCTTCCGGACGGTAGCCAAGGGCGAGCCCGATGCCCAAGATGATCCCGCCGGCGATAAGGTGGCGCAGGACGTCCCCGACCATCAGACCTGCGAACGGGGCAAGCGACCAGATCGGCAGGGTGCGGAAGCGATCGAACAGGCCCTTCTGGAAATCCGTAGATAGACCCATGCCGGAGTAGACCGAGTTGAACACGACGGTCTGCACTAGAATTCCCGGCAGGAAATACTGCAGATAGTCGCCCGTCGATCCCGCCAGCGCTCCCCCGAAGACGAAGGTGAACAGGAGTGTAAACATGATCGGCGTCATGATCAGGTCGAACAATTGTTCCGGCACATGGCGGAATTTCAGGATCGCGCGCCAGCCAAAGACCAGCGCGTTTGACAGTGCTCCGGGCGGGGTCGGCGGAGGAACTCGGCGAAGCGCCGCTATGCCAGGTGGTCCGGGCTCGGGAGCTTTTACATGGCCCCGAGGGACCGGCGCGTCCGCAGTCAGATCGGTCATGAGTGGGCCCTTTCTCTTTCGGACACCGTCTCAGAGGCCGAAGTCTCTGGCGTGCCAGTCAGGGCAAAGAAGACCTCGTCGAGGCTCGGCGCGCCCATTCGGAAGTCGGCCACCGCGAACCCGCCGGAGATCAGCGCCGCGACGGCCGCATTGGCCGCAGATGCATCGCCCGCCAGCACCGACAGCTCGGCACCCTCCGGGCTGCGCTGCACCGCGCTTCCGAGATGCTCAGACAACAGGTCCGCCGCAGCCTCGATCTGGCCGTGGTCGGCGAGCGAGACATGCAGGACGCCCGAGCCGGTGGCCGCCTTCAGTTCGCGGCTGGTACCTTCGGCAATCTTGCGCCCGTGGTTGATGACCGCGATCCGGTCCGCGAGTTGATCAGCCTCCTCGAGGTACTGAGTTGTGAGGAGGATTGTCAC
>NZ_FOXV01000037.1 GCF_900115815.1 Roseivivax halotolerans
CACACTTGATCGGCTCTCCCGCCTGGAAGGTCAGGTCCGCGGTGTCGCTCGCATGGTCGAGAGCGACCGCTACTGCATGGATATCCTGGCGCAGACAGCCGCGATCAGGTCCGCAATTCTGAGTGTCGAACGGCTTATCCTTGAGAATCACGCCGAGCACTGTGTCGAGGAGGCCATTGCCAGTGCCGACCCCAAGCAACAGCGCGCCAAGTTCGACGAGCTCATCGGGCTATTGCAAAAGGCGTCACGGTAACCCCTTCAGCCCAAAGTCTTGCCGCGTCAGAGCAAGACGGCGAGCTTGGTCGTCATGGTGACGCCGAGAGCAGTAGGGCCACGTTCAAAGAAGATGAGCCGTCGCTCATGCCACTTTCAATTGCGTGAGGCCATCATCGGCTTTCCATATCATCGTGGCGCGCGCGAATGTCCTCGGGCCATGTCGATTTGATATAGCTGAGGACTGCGACGATTTCCTCGTCAGTCAGGACTCCGTCATATACCGGCATGTTCGAGGCATAGTCTGGATCATCGATCAATGCGCCGATCCCGAACTTCGTCAGCCGGAACAGCGTCTCGCCGTCATGGTGCCAGGTATGCCCGGTCTCGTCATGCGGCGGTGCAGGGAGCCTTCCGTCCGGACCTGGCGACCGCCAATCGGGCTGCCCTTCAAGATTTGCGCCATGACAGGCGGCGCAATGCTCCACATAGACGGCCGCGCCCAAGGCCACGGTGTCTGGATCAGTGTCTCTAAGAACAATCCGTTCTTCCCCGGCTCTGAGCGTGACCGTGGCAAGCAGAGCGGCTCCCAGCAGAACCGCTCCACTCGCCGTGATCCAGAGACCCCGATTCATTGGCCAGCCCGATGGAAGATCTCGCCAGAGGCTGCATCTCCGCCGAACGCGATCACGTCATAGCGGGCGCTCGGATCTGTCCCCATGCCGGGTGAGCCGACCAGCATGCCCGGTACAGCGATCCCAGAAATGTCAGGCCGTTCGTCCAGCAGCCTGTTCAGAGCTGCGAAAGGGACGTGTCCCTCGATTGTGTAGCCCTCGATCTCAGCTGTATGGCAAGACCAGAGCGCTCCTGGCACGTCGTTCGCCAGTTTTACGCTCGTCACGTCCCGCGTGTCCGTGACCTCGACGTGGTAGCCCTCTTCGCGCGCAAGCGCGACCCAGGCGCCGCAACAGCCGCAGGTGGGACTTTTCGTGACATGCATGCTGCCATGCCTGGCCATGTCGGGATGGCTCTCCGCATGAGCCATTCCGGCCCCACCGAAGGATGCAAGGCTGAGCGTCAGTGCGGTGACAGGAGCTAAGGCCAAAAAGGCGTTGGTCGGTTTCATGAGTTTTCCTCTCGAAAGATTAGCAAGCTGGCAAACCCAGCTTCGATGCGATTTGGGAAAGAGCCTGTGC
>NZ_FOXV01000009.1 GCF_900115815.1 Roseivivax halotolerans
AAGATCGCAGAGAACGACTACGGATCCCTCGGCGACACCTCCACCCTCGCCGAACCCGAAGTCGTCGACGACCTCATCGAGAACAGGATGAACCGGGGAGCTGAATGATGGACGGTCAGGATGCCTCGCAAGCGGCCCCGGTCTTCATCCTTCTCGGCCCTCCGGGCGCCGGGAAAGGCACGCAGGCACGGCGGCTCGAAAGCGCGTTCGGACTGGTGCAGCTCTCGACCGGAGACATGCTGCGCGCGGCCGTGAAATCAGGCACCGACGCCGGCCGGCAGGCGAAGGCCGTGATGGAAGCGGGCGATCTTGTCTCGGACGAGATCGTCACGCGTATCCTCGCCGACCGGCTCGCCGAGCCCGACACGGCGCGCGGCGTGATCCTCGACGGCTTCCCCCGCACCGCGGCGCAGGCCGAAGCGCTCGATGCGCTTCTCAGGGAGCGCGGGCAGCGGATCAACGCCGCGATCAGCCTCGAGGTGGACGACGCCGAGATGGTGACGCGCATCTCCGGGCGCTACACCTGCGCCGCCTGCGGCGAGGGCTATCACGACAGCTTCAAGACCCCCGAGATGGACGGTGTCTGCGACAATTGCGGGGGCACGGAGATGACCCGGCGCGCCGACGATTCCGCGGAGACGGTCGGTGCGCGGCTCGAGGCGTATCACGCCCAGACCGCGCCCCTCATCGCGCATTACGACGCCCAGGGCGCGCTGACGCGCGTGCCGGCCATGGGCGCAATCGACGATATCGCCCGGGATCTCGGTGCGATCGTAACCCGGACGCGCGGCTGAACCCCGCGCGCTTCGTTTTCAAGGAGGAGGACCCGCAACCATGGCGGACACACAAACGACCTCTCAGGTCACATCGGACGGAAAGGCCTACTGGAAGGCCAATATCCGTCTCATCTTCATCAGCCTGATCATCTGGGCATTGGTGAGCTTCGGCTTCGGCATCCTGCTGCGCCCGGCGCTTTCCGGCATTTCCGTGGGCGGCACGGATCTTGGCTTCTGGTTCGCCCAGCAAGGTTCGATCCTCGTCTTCCTGGTGCTGATCTTTTTCTACGCCTGGCGGATGAACAAGCTCGACCGTCAGTTCGGCGTGGACGAGGAGTAAGCGTCATGGATCAGACAACGATCAATATCATTTTCGTGGGCGCGTCCTTCGCGCTTTATATCGGCATCGCCATCTGGGCGCGCGCGGGCTCCACGTCGGATTTCTATGCCGCGGGCCGCGGTGTGCACCCGGTGACGAACGGCATGGCGACGGCGGCGGACTGGATGTCGGCGGCCTCCTTCATCTCGATGGCGGGCCTCATCGCCTTCACCGGTTACGACAACTCGACCTACCTCATGGGCTGGACCGGCGGCTACGTGCTGCTGGCGCTTCTGCTCGCGCCGTACCTGCGCAAGTTCGGCAAGTTCACCGTCTCCGAGTTCATCGGTGACCGGTTCTACAGCCCGACCGCGCGGCTTGTCGCGGTGATCTGCCTGATCGTCGCCTCGGTGACTTACGTGATCGGCCAGATGACCGGCGTCGGCGTGGCCTTCGGCCGCTTCCTTGAGGTCGACAATACGACCGGCCTTCTGATCGGCGCGGTCGTCGTCTTCGCCTACGCGGTGTTTGGCGGCATGAAGGGCGTGACCTACACGCAGGTGGCGCAATATTGCGTGCTGATCATGGCCTATACGATCCCGGCCATCTTCATCTCGCTGCAGCTGACCGGCAACCCGGTTCCCGCGCTCGGCCTCTTTGGTGAGCACCAAGCCTCGGGACAGCCGCTTCTCGAGCGTCTCGACCAGATCGTAACCGAGCTTGGCTTCAACGAGTACACCGCGCATAACGGCGATACGTTCAACATGCTCTTGTTCACGCTGTCGCTGATGATCGGCACGGCGGGTCTGCCGCACGTTATCATGCGCTTCTTCACCGTCCCCCGCGTCGCCGATGCCCGCTGGTCGGCGGGCTGGGCGCTGGTCTTCATCGCGCTTCTCTACCTCACCGCCCCGGCGGTCGGCGCGATGGCGCGGCTCAACATCACCGAGCTCTTCTGGCCGGAAGGCACGGACGCGCAGGCGGTGACGGTCGAACAGATCGAGACCGACCCTGCCTACGACTGGATGGCGACCTGGCAGCAGACCGGCCTCCTGGGCTGGGAGGACAAGAATGGCGATGGCCGCATCCAGTACTACAACGATAGCGATCCCGACATGCAGGCGCGGGCCGAGGAAGACGGTTGGGACGGCAACGAGCTGACCAACTTCAACAACGACATCCTCGTGCTCGCCAACCCCGAGATCGCGAACCTTCCTGGCTGGGTCATCGGCCTTGTCGCGGCGGGCGGTCTGGCGGCGGCGCTGTCGACGGCTGCGGGTCTGTTGCTCGCGATCTCGTCGGCGGTGTCGCACGATCTCATCAAGGGGCGGTTCGCGCCGAACATCTCGGAGAAGGGCGAGCTTTTGTCAGCCCGGATCGCGATGGCGGTGTCGATCGTGGTCGCCACCTGGCTGGGTCTGAACCCGCCGGGCTTCGCGGCACAGACCGTGGCGCTGGCCTTCGGCCTGGCGGCGGCGTCGATCTTTCCGGCGCTGATGATGGGTATCTTCTCGACCAAGATCAACAATCGCGGTGCGGTGGCGGGCATGCTCGCCGGTCTCATCGTGACGCTGGTCTATATCTTCTTGCACAAGGGCTGGTTCTTCATCCCGGGCACCAACAGCTTTACCGACGCAGATCCCCTGCTCGGCACGATCAAGTCGACCTCGTTCGGTGCGGTCGGGGCTCTGGTGAACTTCGTCACGGCCTACATCGTGGCCTCCATGACGAAGCCGGTTCCGGAAGACATCAAGGAGCTGGTCGAGAGCGTGCGCGTGCCGCGTGGCGCGAGCGCCGCGCAGGATCACTGATCCTCGTGCAGCCAGACTGACACGAACCCGGGCCGGATCATCGGCCCGGGTTTTTCATTTCCGCCTTTCGCTTGTCCCGACAAGCGCCTAGCGTTTGCCAAAGAACGAACCCGATCAAGTCAGCCATGCCCGACAATATCGACGCTTTTCTCGACCGGCTGCACCCTTACTGCGACCTTCTGCCCGAGGACCGGGCGGCTCTGGCCGCGCGGATGGAGACGCGGCGCTTCGCGGCCGGTGAGACGATCTATCGCCTCGGCGACCCGCTCGAAGGGCTGTTCATCGTCCGGCGCGGCGATATCGAGGTGAGGGACAGCCACGACGAGACCGTCTCGCTTCTGGGGCCGCGCAACACGTTCGGTGAGCGCGGTCTTGCAAGGGATGGCCGTGCCGTGACGACCGCCTTCGCGCGATCCCCCACCGACCTTCTGATTTTGCCTGCCGCGGACTTTCATTCCGCCCGCAAGGCTCATCCTGCCATTGCGCGGTTCTTCGACCGGAGCGCGGCGGCGCGCCCTGCCCGCGCACCGCTCAGCGATCTTGCAACGAGCCAGGTCTCGAACCTTATGGCGACCCAGCCGCTGGTCGCCACTCCCGACACCTCCGCACGAGACGCCGCCCGCCAGATGCGGGAGGCGCGGGTCTCCTCGCTCTGCGTCTGCGAGGAAGAACGGCTGGTCGGCATCGTCACCATCCGGGATCTCTCGGCGCGCATCGTGGCCGAAGCCGCGCCGCACGATACGCCCCTCTCCGAGATCATGACCCGCGACCCGGTCACCCTGGCGCCGGAGGCTTTGGGCTCGGACGTCTTGCACACCATGCTCGAGCGACGGATCGGGCATATCCCGATCACCATCGGCGCGCGGCTCGTCGGGATTGTCACGCAGACCGATCTGACACGGTTCCAGGCCATCTCCTCGGCAGAGCTTGTCTCGGGTATCGCAACCGCATCCACCGTCGCAGAGATGGCGGAGGCCACGGCACGGATTCCGCGCCTGCTGACGCAACTCGTCTCGGCGCATCACCCCCACGAGGTGGTCACGCGGCTCATCACCGATATTGCGGATGCGGTCACGCGGCGGCTCTTGTGTCTTGCGGTAGACAAGCTGGGCCCGCCGCCGGTGCCCTATTTGTGGCTCGCCTGCGGAAGCCAGGGACGGCAGGAACAGACCGGCGTCTCCGACCAGGACAATTGCCTGATCCTGTCGGACGATGCCGCGCCGGAGCACGACGCGTATTTCGAGACGCTTGCGCGCTTCGTCTCCGATGGTTTGCACGCATGCGGCTACGTCTATTGTCCCGGCGACATGATGGCGACGAACCCCAAGTGGCGGCAGCCCCTCGCGACCTGGCGCCGCTATTTCGAAAGCTGGATCGCCAAGCCGGTTCCCGAAGCCCAGATGCTCGCCTCGGTGATGTTCGACCTGCGCCCTATCGGCGGAGACGCGGCGCTCTTTGCGGATCTGCAGGAGCGCACGCTCGAAGCCGCCGCGAAGAACTCCATTTTCGTCGCGCACATGATCGCCAATTCGCTTAAGCATCAGCCTCCGCTCGGGCTCATCCGGGGCTTCGCGACAATCCGCAAGGGGGAGCACAAGGACGCGCTCGACCTGAAGCACTCGGGCGTGGTGCCGGTGACGGATCTTGCGCGGGTCTATGCCTTGCGCGGGCAGCTCGGCCCGGTGAACACGCGCGCCCGCATCGTCGAGGCGCGGCGCGAGGGCATCCTGTCCAAAAGCGGCGGGCAGGATCTGCTCGATGCCTACGATCTCATCGCGTTGACGCGGCTCGAGCACCAGTGCAGACGCATTCGCGAGGGTGAGCCGCCGGACAATTATCTGAGCCCCGCGACGCTGTCCGATTTCGAACGCTCGCATTTGCGGGACGCGTTCGTGGTGGTCAAGGCGCTGCAATCGGCTCTGGGGCACGGACGGGGTATGCTGGGCTGACAAGGCGCAGCCGAGGGAGGGAGTGAGAGAAGATGTTCTTCGAGCTGATCGCGGTTTTCGTGGCCGGGTTCGCCGGCGCGGGCGTGATGCTGGCGCTCACGAAGGTGCTGCCGAGCCTTCCCCGCTGGTTGGTGCCGATCGGAGCGGGCGTCGCGATGCTCGCGACGGCAATATCCTCGGAATACAGCTGGTACGACCGCACCGTCGACGGCCTTCCTGATGGTCTGGTCGTCGCCGACAGCATCTCCGAGGCGACCTTCTGGCGGCCCTGGACCTATGCGCTTCCCATGCGCGCGCGCTTCGTCGCGGTCGATATCGACAAGGTGCAGCGCAATCAGGATCGTCCCTCGATCTACCTCGCGGACCTGTATTTCTTCGGCCGCTGGCAGCCAGTGCAATCGGTCGAAATCATGGTTGATTGCGAAAACGGCCGCCGTGCCGATCCTGCCCTCGGCGATGGCAGCGAGCCGGTCTGGCGCGACGCCGGACCGAACGATCCGGTCGTCAGCACGATCTGCCAGCGGGTCTGACCGGATGCGCGGCTCGCTCAGAATACGTCTGATCGCCGCGTCGCTCCTGGCGCTGCTTGCGAGCCTGAGCGTGGGCTTCTTCGCTCTCGGCATGGCGCGGTCAGACCCCGGCGCGGCGATGGCGACGGGCGGATTTCTGTTCTTGGGGATCTTCGCCGGTTTCTGGTTCTACCTCGATCAGGCGCTGGCACGGCCCGTGGACAAGATCGCCTCAGAGTTACGCGTCCGAGCCCATGCAGAGACCGGCGTGCCAGCGTTCGTGCCGTCACGCGGCGCTGAAAACCTCGGAGATCTCGGCCCAGCAGCCGCTTCCGTTCTCTCCGCCCTCGAGGCAGCGCGCACGGCCCGTGACGAGGCGGTGAGCGCTGCGACGCGGCACTTTGACGAGGAGCGCGTGCGCCTGACCGCGCTTCTGTCGGAAATCCCGGTTGCGACGATCCTGCTCAATCGTGACGGCCAGATCGTGCTTTATGACGGACAGGCCGCAGAAGTTCTCGCGCAGATCGGAACCCCGAGGCTTCATGCCGCTTTGTCGGAATATTTTGAAGAGGAGAGCCTTCGTGCAGCGCTCGACCGACTCCACAAGACAGGCCTGGGCACGACCGCGACGCTGCAAGGACGGCGCGGCGCCGTAACCTTCACCGCCACGCTGAAACCAATGGCGGAAGGTGGCACGCTGATGATCATCGACAGCGAGGAAAGTCGGATCGCGCCCGACGCGGACCGGCCTCTCGTCTACGATTTCGCACTGCTCGGCCAGCGCCGCGACGCCGCTTTGGAGGACAGGCGCCTGTCGGACCTGACCTTCTGCGTCTTCGATCTGGAGACCACCGGTCTCTTGCCTCATCGGGACGAGATCATCCAGATCGGTGCCGTCCGGGTGATCGGAGGACGTATCGTTCCCGGAGAGGCGTTCGAGACATTGGTGGATCCAGGCCGGCCGATCCCTGACGCCTCAAGCCGCGTTCACCACATCACCGATGCCATGGTGCGCGGGCATCCATCCATCAGTTCGGCCGCCCCACGCTTTTATGACTTTGCGTCAGGATCGGCGCTGGTCGCGCATAACGCACCGTTCGATCTTGCGTTTCTCCGCGCCAAGCGCGCCGAGACTGAGCTTAACTGGACGCATCCCGTGGTTGATACCGTGCTCCTGTCAGCGATCCTGTTCGGCACGACCGAGACGCATACGCTCGATGCGGTCTGTCAGCGGCTCGGCATCGAGATCGCGCCGCATCTGCGTCACACCGCGCTCGGCGATGCACATGCCACGGCTGAAGCGCTCTGCCGGATGCTGCCTATGCTCGAAGGGCGCGGGATCGACACGTTCGGCGCGCTCCTGGCCGAAACGCGCAAGCACGGGCGTCTCATCGAGGACATGAACTAGGACCGACTCACTCCGCCGCGACCTTGCGCGGCTTCAGCATGTGCTTGAGATACCGGCCCGTATGGCTTTCTGCGACTTCGGCAACCTCCTCGGGCGTGCCGGTCGCCACAATCCGTCCGCCGCCATCGCCACCTTCGGGGCCGATGTCAATCAGGTGATCGGCTGTCTTGATGACGTCGAGGTTGTGCTCGATGACGATGACCGTGTTACCAACTTCCACAAGCGAATGAAGCACTTCCAGGAGCTTCTTCACGTCCTCGAAATGCAGGCCGGTTGTCGGCTCGTCAAGGATGTAGAGTGTCTTGCCGGTAGAGCGTTTCGCCAGTTCCTTGGACAGCTTGACCCGCTGCGCTTCGCCGCCCGAAAGCGTCGTCGCCTGCTGACCGACCTTGATGTACCCCAGTCCGACCTGCACGAGCGCATCCATCTTCTCGCGGATCGAGGGCACGGCGGCGAAGAAGTCCTGTGCATCTTCTACAGTCATATCAAGGACATCCGCGATGCTCTTGCCCTTGAACTTGATCTCCAGCGTCTCACGGTTGTAGCGCGCGCCGTTGCAGGTCTCGCAGGTCACATAGACATCCGGCAGGAAGTGCATCTCGATCTTGATGACACCGTCACCCTGGCAGGCCTCGCAGCGCCCGCCCTTCACGTTGAAGCTGAAGCGTCCGGGCTTGTAACCACGTGCCTTGGCTTCAGGCAGTCCTGCGAACCAGTCGCGGATCGGAGTGAAGGCCCCCGTGTAAGTGGCTGGATTCGAACGCGGTGTGCGTCCGATGGGGCGCTGGTCGATGTCGATGACCTTGTCGAGATGATGCAGACCCTTGATCGTCTCGCAAGGTGCCGGCGTCTGCCGTGCACCGTTGAGCCGCATCGAGGCAGCCTTGAACAGCGTCTCGATCGTGAGTGTCGACTTGCCACCCCCAGAGACGCCGGTGACGCAGACGAACTTGCCCAGAGGGAAGTCGGCGGTGACATCCTGAAGGTTGTTGCCATTGGCCTTGACCACGGTCAGCGACTTCTTGTTGCCTTTGCGGCGCGTTGCCGGGACCGGGATTTCACGTGTCCCTGCAAGATACTGACCCGTCACGGAATTCTGGTCGGCGGCGATCTCTGCAGGAGTGCCCTGACTGACGATGGAGCCACCATGCACGCCTGCACCGGGACCGATATCCAGGACGAAATCGGCCTCGCGTATCGCCTCCTCGTCGTGCTCCACGACAATCACCGTATTGCCCTGGTCGCGCAGGTTCTTCAGCGTTCCCAGCAGACGGTCGTTGTCGCGCTGGTGCAGCCCGATGGACGGCTCGTCCAAGACATACAGAACGCCCGTCAGCCCGGAGCCGATCTGGCTCGCAAGCCGGATGCGCTGGCTCTCGCCGCCTGACAGCGTGCCCGCCGCGCGGCTGAGCGTGAGGTATTCCAGTCCGACATTGTTCAGGAATCCAAGGCGTTCGCGGATTTCCTTCAGGATCGCGCGCGCGATCTCATTCTTCTGGTTCGAGAGGCTCTCCGGTGCCGTCTCGATCCACTCATGCGCCTCGCGGATGGACTTCTGGACCACCTCGCCCACATGCTGCCCGGCGATCTTGACGGCCAGCGCCTCTTCGCGGAGGCGATAGCCGTTGCAGGCCGAACAAGGCTTGTTGTTCTGGTAGCGCTCGAATTCCTCGCGAATCCAGCTGGAATCCGTCTCGCGGTAACGGCGTTCCATGTTCGGGATGACGCCTTCGAAAGTGCGGGTCACGTTGTAGACGCGGCCGCCCTCATCGTAGCGAAACGGAATTTCCTCCTCGCCCGAGCCGAACAGGATGACCTGCTGCACATGCGCGGGAAGGTCCTTCCACTTGGTTGAGGCATCGAATTCATAATGCTTCGCAATGGCCTGAATTGTCTGGAGAAAATACGGAGACTTTCCCTTGCGCCAGGGCGCGATCGCGCCGTCGTAGAGCGTCAAATTCTGGTCCGGCACCATGAGCCGCTCGTCGAAGAACAGCTCAACCCCGAGGCCGTCGCATTCCGGGCAGGCCCCGAACGGTGCGTTGAACGAGAAGAGCCTCGGCTCGATCTCGGGGATCGTGAAGCCGGAGACGGGACAGGCAAAGTTCTCGGAAAACGTGATGCGCTCGGACTCGCCCTCATCCTCGCGCGGTGCGGTCTCGAGAACCGCGATCCCGTCCGCGAGATCAAGCGCCGTGCGGAAGGAATCCGCAAGCCGTGTCTCCATCCCCTCTCGCACGACGATCCGGTCGACAACGACATCGATATCGTGACGGAATTTCTTGTCGAGGGTGGGCGGTTCGTCAAGCTCGTGGAAGGTTCCGTCCACCTTCACACGCTGGAAGCCCTGCTTGCGAAGTTCGAGAAATTCCTTGCGGTACTCGCCTTTGCGGTCGCGCACGATGGGGGCGAGAAGATAGCCGCGCGTGCCCTCCTCCATCCTCATGACCGCATCGACCATGTCCTGCACCTGCTGCGCCTCGATGGGCAGGCCCGTCGCCGGGCTATAGGGTGTGCCCGCCCGGGCAAAGAGAAGACGCAGGTAATCGTAGATCTCGGTCACGGTGCCCACTGTCGAGCGCGGATTCTTCGATGTCGTCTTCTGCTCGATCGAGATCGCTGGGCTGAGGCCCGCGATATGATCCACGTCCGGCTTTTCCATCATGTCGAGGAATTGCCGCGCATAGGCCGAAAGGCTTTCGACGTAGCGGCGCTGCCCTTCGGCATAGATCGTATCGAAAGCGAGCGAGGACTTGCCCGACCCCGAAAGGCCGGTGATCACCACGAGCTGGTCGCGGGGAATATCGACGTCGATCCCCTTGAGATTGTGCTCGCGCGCGCCGCGCACCTCGATGTGCTTGAGCTCAGGCATGTGCCCCCCGTTAACAGATCCTCAACAGATAGGAGATCCCATCTGTTTCGCCAACGGGAAAATGAGAACGAAATGGGAACTTGGGCGAAGCGCGTTCAAGAGCTCGCCAAAATGCCGGGAAACGGTGCGGCGCTATCCCAAAAGTCGCGGAACAAGGCCGCAGGCCGCCCAGATCACCGATACAGCAGCGATGTCCCGTCATGGAACAGATGCACCCGGCCCGGATCGGCGGTCATCTTGACCTTGTTGCCCCGCAAGCCCTGGTGGATGCCTTGCAGCTTGCCGATCACCGGATCGCCGTCATGCGCCTCGAAGTAGAGCAATGTCACCTCGCCAAGCGCCTCGGTGATATCCACCGTGCCTTCGTAGATATAGTCGCCATCGCTCTCGACGAAATCCTCGGGCCGCACGCCGACATTCACCTTTAGCCCTTTGTCCTCGGGCTTGGTCGCGATGTTGGATCGCGCCGTGCCGCCGCCATCCATCTTCACCACCGTCGTCTCGCCCGTCTCGACGATCTCACCGGGCAGGAGGTTCATCGCGGGCGAGCCGATGAACTGCGCGACGAACTCGCTGTTCGGCGTCTCGTAGAGCTCGAGCGGCGAGCCGACCTGTGCGATGCCCTTGTTTGCGAGCACAACGATCCGGGTCGCCAGCGTCATCGCTTCGACCTGGTCGTGGGTCACGTAGATCATTGTCGAGTCGGGCATCGACTCCTTGAGCTGCGCGATCTCGATCCGGGTCGCAACGCGTAGCGCGGCGTCGAGGTTCGAGAGCGGCTCGTCGAAGAGGTAGACCTTGGGGTCGCGCACGATTGAGCGCCCGATGGCCACCCGCTGCCGCTGACCGCCAGAAAGCGCCTTGGGCAGACGGTCGAGATAGGGTTCGAGTTGCAGCATCTTCGCTGCGCGGTTCACCGAGTCCTCGATCTCTTGCTTGGACTTCTTCGCGATCTTGAGCGCGAAGGACATGTTGTCCCGCACGGTCATGTGCGGATAGAGCGCGTAGCTCTGGAACACCATCGCGATGCCGCGCTGCGCGGGTGGCACGTCGTTGACCATCTGCCCGTCAATCTCGAGCGTGCCGCCAGTGATCTTCTCGAGCCCCGCGATCATCCGCAGAAGCGTGGACTTGCCGCAGCCGGACGGCCCGACGAAGACGATCAGCTCGCCCTTCTTGATGTCGAGGTTGATGTCTCGCAGCACCTGCACGGTGCCGCCATAGGTCTTCTCGACATCGGTCAGCTTCAGATTGGCCATGTCGCCCTCCCTTATTCGTTATCCTCGACACGCATCAGAAGCGCCGGTTGCCAGGGGCCGAGATGCAGACGCCCGTCTGGTGCCGGCCCCGCGGAGCCCAGTTCGATCCCGATCTGCCGCCACTTGCCCTCGGGCAGATCCGTGACGGCGGGCTCGAAGCTGAGATTGAACGCGCAGAACAATGTCTCCTCCTCGTTCGCGCGCTGGAAGCGTAGCACGGTGCCATCCGCGCTCATGTCGGTCTGTGCGCCTTTGCGAAGCGCTTCGTGCGAGTGGCGGAAGGCAATCGCCCGGCGGTAATGGTGCAGGATCGCCGCGGGATCCTGTTCCTGGTTGGTGACCGCCCGATTGAGGTGTTCATGGCTCACGGGCAGCCAAGGGCTACCGGACGAGAACCCGCCATTCTGGTTGGACGGCTCCCAGACCATCGGCGTCCGGCACCCGTCGCGTCCCTTGAAGGCCGGCCAGAAGCGCTTGCCGTAAGGATCCTGCAGATCCTCGAAGGCGACATCCGCCTCGGGCAGGCCAAGCTCTTCGCCCTGGTAGAGGCAGGTCGAGCCGCGCAGGCATTGCATCAGCGTCGCAAAGCAGCGCGTGCCCGCATCGGAGAGCTGCCAGCGCGAGGCATGACGCGGCACATCATGATTGGAGAATGCCCAGCAGGCCCAGCCCTGGGCGGCTACGGCCTCCACCTTTTCAAAGACATCCGCGATGTAGGAAGCGGTCGGCATATGCCCCGAGAGAAGCTCGAAGGCATAGCTCATATGGATGAGGTCGTCGCCGCCCGTATATTGCCCAAGGATCTCGAGCCCGCGCTGGTCGTCGCCGACCTCTCCGACGGCCGCGGCGTTGTAGTCGTTCATCAGCGTGCGGAGCTTTCGCAGGAAATCGAGGTTCTCGGGCTGCGTCTTGTCGTAGAGATGGTTCTGCCAGGTATAGGGGTTAACCGCCGGCGCGGTGATCGGGTTGCGCTCTTCCTCGGGCAGAGGCGGGTTATCGCGCAGCTGCTTGTCGTGAACGTAGAAGTTGATCGTGTCGAGGCGGAAGCCGTCGACGCCCCGGTCAAGCCAGAACTGCGCCACCTCGAGGAGCGCGGTCTGCACGTCCGGCTCGTGGAAGTTCAGGTCCGGCTGTTCCTGGAGGAAATTGTGCAGGTAATACTGGCAGCGCGTCGAGTCCCATTGCCAGGCCGAGCCGCCGAAGATCGACAGCCAGTTGTTGGGCGGCGTGCCATCGGGCTTGGCATCCGCCCAGACATACCAGTTCGCCCGGCGGTTATCCCGCGAGGCGCGGCTTTCCTTGAACCAGGAATGCTCTTCCGAGGTATGACTCAAGACGAGGTCGATCAGGACCTTGATCCCCAGCCGGTGCGCCGAGGCGATCAGCACATCGAAATCCGCTAGGCTGCCGAACATCGGGTCGACGTCGCAGTAATCGCTCACATCGTAGCCGAAATCCTTCATCGGCGAGGTGAAAAACGGGGAGATCCAGACCGCGTCGACCCCGAGCGAGGCGATATGCGGCATCCTCTGGGCGATCCCCAGAAGATCGCCGATCCCGTCGCCATTCGTGTCCTGGAAGCTGCGCGGATAGACCTGGTAGATCACGGCGCCGCGCCACCAATCGGTATCTGTCTTCATCCGCATTTCGCTGAGGTCCGCCGGTTTGTTCATATTACCTCTGTTTACTTGACCGAGCCGGCCAGAAGGCCGCGCACGAGATATTTCTGCATCGCGAAGAACACAAAGAGGGGCACCGCGATAGAGACGAAGGCTGCCGCCGCGAGAATTCCCCAATCGCCCCCGCGGGAGCCAAGAAGGTCGTCGGCGATTTTCACCGTCATCACCCAGCTATCGGCATTGGACGGCAGGAAGACCTTGGCCACGAGAAGATCGTTCCACGTCCACAGGAACTGGAAGATCGCGAAACTCGCCAGGGCCGGGAAGGACAGCGGCAGCACGATCTTGGTGAAGACCTGGAAATCGGTCGCTCCGTCGACTTTCGCACTTTCGATGATGTCCCTTGGCAACCCGATCATGTAGTTCCGTAAGAGATAGATCGCGAGTGGCATCCCGAAGGCCGTATGGGCGAGCCACACCCCCAGGAAGCTCTGTCCGATCCCGATTTCCTGGTGCAGCGTCAAAAGTGGGACAAGCGCGATCTGCAATGGCACGACCAAAAGGCCCACGACCATCGCGATCAGGAAGCCGCGCGCGCCGAAATCCATCCAGGCCAGCGCATAGGCCGCGAAGGCCGCCACCACGATGGGAATGACCGTCGCCGGGATCGAGACCGTCAGCGTGTTGATGAAGGCCCTGTCCATCCCGTCCGAGGTCAGGATCTGGTCGTAATTGTCGAGCGTGAATTCGGGTGGTTGCGCCGCGGTGATATAGACAGACGGGCCGCGGTCGATCTCATCGGCGTCGCGGTAGACGAAATCGCCATTTTGCATCACCTGCAAAGATCGATCGAAGATCGGTGGGATGTCCTGGACGACGGTGTTGCCGTCCTCGTCCACGTCCGGGAAGACGGGCTCCTCTCCCTCCGCGTAAGCGATCTCGATATTCGTGTCATCCTGCTCACCATCGGGCTCGATGACCTGCACCTCGTAGCGGGCATAGATCATGCCCGGCTCGGCTGCGCCTGGCGCACGCGAGGTGATGCCGAACCCGGAGACGGTGCCCTGCCCCGACGCGTCTTCTGAGCTGTCGAAGAGATTGCCCTCGAGCACCCATTGGTCGCCGTCCTGGTAGGCGCCTTCCGGATCTGGCGAGATGCGATAGGCCTGCTCGACTGAGAACGGCGCGCGCCACCAGCCGGTTTCCGAGATTTGCGCCCGTTCCCGGAAGGACGAGACGGCAAGCCCGATAGTCGGGATGAGCCAGATCAGGACCAGAGCGATGACGCTGAGATTGGTTGCGATGGAAAGGCCGGATTTCTGTCCTGCGATATTGTCCATTCTATCCGCCCTCCTCAGCGCATTTCCCGGCGGGCCTGGACGATATTCCAGACCATGACCGGCGTGACGATGATCATGATGACGAAGGCGACCGCCGTCGCGCGCCCGTCATCGCGGAACATGTAATCCATCATGTAGGACGGCAGGATCTCGGTATCGAAATTGCCTCCCGTCATCGCGTAGACGATGTCGAAGACCTTCAGCACCAGGATCGTGATCGTCGTCCAGACCACGACGATGGTCGGCGCGATCTGCGGGATCTTGATCTTGAAGAAGATCTGGAACGGGTTCGCGCCGTCGATGATCGCCGCCTCGATCGTCTCTTCGGGAATGCCGCGCAGCGCCGCCGACAGGATCACCATCGCAAAGCCCGTCTGAATCCAGACGAGGATGAACATGATGAAGAAGTTGTTCCAGAACGGGATCTGAAGCACATCGATCGGGTTCAGCCCGAAGAAGTCGCGCACCGCATTGATGATGCCGATATCGGGATTGTTGGCGTAAACGAATTTCCAGATCAGCGAGGCACCGACGAACGAGATCGCCATCGGCATGAAGATCAGGGATTTCGCGATGTTGCCCCATTTCAACCGGTCGGTGAGCTGCGCCACCAGAAGCCCGAGGAACGTGGCGCTCGCCGGCACGAAAATCACCCAGAGGATGTTGTTGAAGAGCGCGACCCGGAAGCCCTCCTCGGAGAACATCTGCGTGTAATTGCCAAGCCCGATGAACGTGTTGCCCGACCGGTTATAGAGCGAGCGGAAGAACGAGCCCACAACAGGATAGACGAGGTAGAGTCCGAGAAAGAAAATGGCCGGGGCCACGAATAGCCAGGGCCGGACGATATTGGCGCGGTTGATGTTGCGTCCGTGATCGTCATTGCGCGGTGGGAAGATGACCTTATCGAGGACGAGGTTCGAGGCGTAGAAATAGGCCGCGCACCCTCCGACACCGAGAATGATGGTGATGATACCCTGAACGACCGGTGACATCGTCTTCTCCTCCCAAGGCTACGTTCGCCGTGCCGGTGGACCGGGTTTGGCGCGAAGATGGCGCGGCGCCCCGAACGGCCGGGGCGCCGCGCCTTGTCGTCTCAGAGCTTACTGGATGCTGTCCCAGCGCGACTGGATGTCGGCCGCGACCGCTTCGGCATCCGCGCCGGTCACGTAATCGACCATGCCCGTCCAGAACGCACCCGCACCGATCTCCGACGGCATCAGGTCGGACGCGTCGAAGCGGAACGTGGTTGCATCGCGCAAGATCTCGCCTTGGGCCCGCAGGCTGTCATCGGAATAAAGATCGAGGTTCACTCCGCCATGCGCGGTCAGGAACCCGCCCTGCGCCATCCACAGCTCGTGCGCCACGGGCAGCTTGAGGAATTCGATCATCGCCTGCGCGCCTTCGGAATCGTTGGTGATCGCGAAGAGCGTGCCTGCACCAAGCACCGGCGTGCCGAGATCGTTCTCTTCGATAGCCGGGAAGTAGAAGAAATCGACGTTCTCGCCCTGCTCCGCGTCATCCGGGAAGAAGGCCGGGATGAAGGAGGCCTGACGATGCATGTAGCATTCCGGCGGGATCGAGAAGAGACCGGCGGGGCTGTCGCGGAAGTCGGTCGTCGCGACCGCCTCGGTACCGCCCTCGACGTAATCGTCGTTGCGCGCGAACCAGCCGAATTCCTCGATCGCACCGACCACGGCCGGATCGTCGAACGGGATCTCGTTCGTGACCCACTGATCGTAGACCGAGGGGTCTTGCGTGCGGAGCATGAGGTCCTCGACCCAATCGGTCGCCGGCCAGCCCGTCGCAGCGCCGGAGCCGAGACCGATGCACCACGGCGTGCCGCCGTCGTCGACGATTTCCTCGGTGAGCTCTTTCAGCTCTTCCATCGTTTCGGGAATGTCGTACCCCGCCTCGTCGAAGGCGATCGGGTTGTACCAGACCAGCGATTTTACATCGACGCGGTAGAACAGCCCGTAAAGGTCCTCCTCGCCGTCCGGCCCGGCATAGGTGCCAAGGTCAACCCAGCTTTCCCCTGCGGCAAAATTCTCGGCGACCCACTCGCTGGTGCCATCGGCGAGCGGCGTCAGAAGACCCTGGCTCGCCATGTCGGCGGCAAGGCCGGGCTGCGGGAAGACCGCAAGGTTCGGCGTCGTGCCAGCGCGCGTCGAGATCACGATGTCCTGCTCGAAGCTGTCCGAGCCCGAATAGTTCACGGACGCACCCGTGGCTTCGGCGAAATAGGCAAAGACCGCGTCGACCTTCTCTTTCTCGTTGCCGGTCCAGGGGCCGGTAATCTCCACGGTCTCGCCCGACAGGTCATACTGGTCCGCGAAATCGTTGTAGCTGTCCCAGGCGAAATCGCCCTCGCCGATGGCGAATGGCAAATCCTGGGCCTGCGCGCTGGCGGCAGCGAGCGCTAACACCGCGGCGCTGGCGTAAAGCGAAGTTCTCATGTCTTGGTTCCTCCCTAGGGTGAGTGAGCAGGCTCATGGTCTGTCGCGCAAGAAAAAAGTTTTCAAAGCGCTTTGGCTCGATCAAACTCGCGCAGCGTTCCCGACCTGTCAATGCTGCGTTCTGAAAGAAACCGTTATATTTCCATTGGTTTGCGCTGCGGTGCAGCGTTAATTCTGCGTTTGCACGGTCTTTTCAATCCCTCATCGTGCTGGCTATTCTACCCAGGATATTCAAAGCGCTTTGAGACCCGCCTGACATGAACCTCAAGCAGTTGTCCGACATTCTGAACCTGTCTCAGACCACGGTAAGCCGGGCGCTGAACGGGTATCCCGAGGTGCGCGAAGCCACGCGGCGGCGCGTCATGGAAGCGGCGCGCCGGTACAACTACACGCCCAATACGCGCGCCAAGGGGCTCGCGACGGGACGCGCGATGTCCATCGGCCACGTGATTCCCCTCTCTCGCAAGCACGAGATCCTCAATCCCGTCTTCGGCGATTTCATCACCGGCGCGTCCGAAGCTTATGTCGCAACAGGCTACGACCTCGTGCTGAGCCTCGTGCCGGACGACGTGCAGGCGGAGCATTACCGCAATCTCGGGGCAAAGGGGAATGTCGACGGGATCATCCTGCACGGCCCTCTCGTCAGCGATTCCCGCATCGAGCTTCTGCGCGAGATCGGCCTGCCCTTTCTCGTGCATGGCCGGTCCTCGGGGATCGAGGAGACCTATCCCTATCTCGACATGAACAACCGTCGCGCCTTCGCGCGCGCGACGCGGCACCTGATCGAGCTGGGTCATCGCCGCATCGCGCTTCTCAATGGTGACGAGAGCATGGATTTCGCCGCGCGTCGCCGCGCCGGATACGAAGATGCATTGCGCGAGGCCGGCATCCGCATCGATCCGTCGCTCATCGTCAGCGGCGAGATGACCGAGAGCCTCGGCTTGCAAGCTGCCGGCGAGATGCTGGACCGACCGGAAGCGCCCACCGCGTTCCTGACCTCCTCAATCGTCATCGCGCTCGGCGTCGAGCGGGCTGGCTTCAGGCGCGGTCTCGCCATCGGGCGGGATCTGTCGATCATTACCCATGACGATGCGCTGAGCTACCTGCCGAACGGCAGCGACGAGCCGCTCTTTACCGCGACGCGTTCCTCGGTCAGGGAGGCCGGACGGCGCTGCGCCGAATTGCTGCTCGCCAGCATCGCCAACCCGGACGCTCCGCCACCGCAGGAGCTGCTCGAGGCAGACCTCATCATCGGTCGGTCGACGGGACCGGCCCCGAGAAAGGACATCTGATGGATTTCACCCGCAAGGATTACCCCGAAGGCTTTCTCTTCGGGGCATCGACATCGAGCTATCAGATCGAAGGGCACGATTACGGCGGCGCGGGTCCGACCCATTGGGATACCTTCGCGGCCACGCCCGGCAACGTCGTGAGGGCCGAGCATGGGGGCATTGCCTGCGATCATTACCACCGCTTCGAGGCCGACCTCGACCTGGTGGCGGATGCTGGCTTCGACGTCTATCGCTTCTCGACCTCCTGGGCGCGGGTCATGCCCGACGGCATCGGCCAGCCGAACGAAGAGGGTCTCGATTTCTACGATCGGCTGGTCGACGCCATGCTGGAGCGGGATCTGAAACCCGCAGCGACGCTCTATCACTGGGAGATGCCCTCGGCGCTGGCCGACATGGGCGGATGGACCAATCGCGATGTGGCGTCCTGGTTCGCGGAGTTCACCGAGATCGTCACGCGCCGCCTCGGCGACCGGCTCTGGTCTGTCGCGCCGATCAACGAGCCTTGGTGCGTCGGGTGGATGGGCCATTTCCTCGGCCTTCACGCTCCGGGCTTGCGCGACATTCGCGCCACAGCCCGCGCGATGCACCATGTCCTGTTGGCGCATGGCCGATCCATCGAGGTGATGCGGAGCCTCGGCCAGGACAATCTCGGGGCGGTTTTCAATTTCGAATGGGCCGAGCCCGCCGACGATAGCCCCGAAGCGCAGCGCGCGGCCGAAACTTTCGACGGCTATCTCAACCGCTTCTTCGTTGAGGGCGTCTTCCGCGGCCGCTATCCAGAGACGGTTCTCGAAGGCTTCGCGCCGCACCTGCCGGAAGGGTATCAGGATGATTTCCCCCTGATCACGCAGAAGCTCGATTGGTGCGGCCTCAATTACTACACCCGCAAGCTCTGCGCGCCGACGGATGGCCCGTGGCCGCACCAGACCGAGGTCGAGGGGCCCCTGCCCAAGACCCTGATGGGATGGGAGATCTATCCAGACGGTCTCTATTACTCGCTGAAACGGCTGCACGAATATGCCGGCGACATGCCGCTTTATGTGACCGAGAACGGTCTCGCCTCTCCCGACGTGATCGAGGGCGGTAAGGTCGATGACCAGCCGCGTATCGATTACCTCAACCAGCATTTCGCCGCCGCGCGCCGGGCGATGGAGGACGGCGTTCCGCTCAACGGCTACTTCGTCTGGTCGCTCATGGACAATTACGAATGGGCGCTCGGCTACGAGAAGCGCTTCGGTCTTGTCCACGTCGATTTCGACAGTCTTGAACGCACGCCGAAAGCCTCTTACCACGCGCTGAAACGCGCTTTGAGCTGAGGTCCCATGTCCGTATCCGCATCCGAACTGGCCGTCGTCGCGGATATCGGCGGCACCAATACGCGCGTCGCGCTGGCCGAAGGCGGTCGGGTGCGGGACGGCTCTATCCGCCGCTATCGCAATGCCGAGGTGGCTGATCTGACCGAAGTCCTGACGCATTATCTCGGGGAGGCGGAGGCCCGTCCCGCCGCGGCCTGCGTCGCGATGGCGGGGCCGGTGCGGGACGGGATCGGCAAGCTCACGAATCTCGACTGGGCAATCGACAAGGCGTCCGTGGGCGCGGCGACAGGCGCGGCCACCGTCGCGGTCCTGAACGATCTTCAGGCGCAGGGGCATGCGCTCGACGCGCTCGGCCCCGACAAGCTCACACCGATCATGCCCGGTCAGGCAGCGAGCCGCCTTGCCGCCAAACTCGTCGTCGGCGTCGGCACCGGCCTCAATGCGGCGCCGGTCTACCGGCTCGGCTCGCAGACGCTGGTCCCGCCGTCCGAGACCGGCCACGTCACGCTGCGCGGCACGAATGACGAAGAGCTGCGCCTGCGCGACTGGGTCGCCCGCAAGCATGAGATGCCGGGCTTCGAGGACGTGCTGTCAGGCCGCGGCTTCGAACGGATCTACGCCTTTCTCTGCGAGGAGGATGGCGCGGGCGAGCCTCTTTCGGCAAACGAGATCATGGCGGCGCTCGAGGCGGGGGAAGCACGAGCCGATCGCGCCGTGAGCCTCTTCTGCCGGCTGCTCGGTGCCTATGTGGGCGATCTGTCTCTCATCACCCTGCCCTTCGGCGGCGTGTATCTCTGCGGCGGCGTGACCCAGCACTTCGCGCGACATCTCGCCGGGCCCGACTTCGCCGGAGCATTCTGCGACAAGGGGCGCTTCTCGGAGTTCATGCGGCAATTCCCGGTGCATATCGTGACAGACGACTACGCCGCGCTGACGGGCTGCGCCTGCCATCTTGCGGAGATCTCCAAGCTCGGTCATTGAGCGGCGCGATTTTTTGCAATCTGTCGACGCGGTGTGAAATTTCGCGTCGGGGGACTTGCCAATCCTACCCGAAGGCGCTTCTTCCGACCGTGTGAGCGGTAACAAAAAGGCTCTGAGCGATGAACATTGCGACCCCGCCCCAGGTGAGCACCAACACCTTGCGCGACGCGATCGTGCGGCATCTGTGCTATTCCTTCGGACGCGAGCCCGATTTCGCGGGGCTCGAGGATTGGCGCATGGCGCTGTCCTACGCGATCCGCGACCACATCGCGGATAGCTGGTTCCGTGCCGCCGGGACTGCCCGCCGGGAAGGCGCGAAACGGGTCTATTACCTTTCGATGGAATTTCTGATCGGGCGGCTGCTCGAAGACGGCATCGTCAATCTCGGTCTGGTGGACCAGGCCCGTGAGGCGCTCGCCGCGCTCGGGCAGGATTACGACACCGTTCTTGCGGACGAGCCCGACGCCGCGCTCGGCAATGGGGGTCTCGGGCGGCTCGCGGCCTGTTTCCTCGAAAGCCTCTCGACACTCGGCTGCCCGGCCTATGGCTACGGCATCCGCTACGAACATGGCCTCTTCCGGCAAAGCTTCCAGGGCGGGCGCCAGATCGAAGCGCCGGAGACCTGGCTCTTGCAACGCCATGCTTGGGAATTCGAGCGTCCCGAAGCGCTTTTCCGTATCGGCTTCGGTGGCGAAATCGAGGAAACGGGTGGCAAGGTCCTCTGGCATCCTGCCGAACACGTCGATGCCGAGGCGTATGACACGCCGATCGTTGGCTGGCAGGGCAAATGGGCCAACACGCTGCGGCTCTGGTCGGCCAAGGCGTCCGACCCGTTCGACCTTCCGGCCTTCAACCGCGGCGATTTTGCCGCTGCCGCGCAGCCCGAAGCGCTTGCCCGCACGATCAGCCGGGTTCTCTACCCCGACGATACGACCGAGCAAGGTCGCGAGCTGCGCCTCAAGCAGGAATTCTTCCTTGTCGCCGCCGCCTTGCGCGACATCCTCGCGCGGTTCGACAAGGAACATTCGGACATCAGGAAGCTGCCGGAAAAGGTTGCGATCCAGCTTAACGACACCCACCCGGCCGTCGCCGGGCCAGAGCTCGTGCGAATCCTGCACGACGAGCGCAGCTTGCCCTTCGAAGAGGCGATGGAGATCGCGCGCGGCTGCCTGTCTTATACGAACCACACGCTCCTGCCCGAAGCGCTCGAAAGCTGGGGCGAAGACCTCTTCGGCGGCCTCTTGCCGCGGCATCTGCAGATCGCGGATCTCATCGACAACGCGCACTACGAGGCGAACCCGTCGCGCACGCAATCCATGCGGGCCGATCACCAGGTGAAGATGGGACAGCTCTCCTTCGTAATGGCGCACAAGGTGAACGGCGTCTCGGCGCTGCATACCGAGCTGATGAAGGAAACCGTCTTCTCGGAACTGCACCGCCTGCATCCAGAGCGCATCGTCAACCAGACGAACGGTGTCACTCCGCGCCGTTGGCTTCTGGCCTGCAACCCGCGTCTTTCGGGGCTCATCACCGAGACGATCGGCGATGGCTGGGTGGCTGATCTCGAACGCCTGCGCGAGCTGGAGCCCGCCATCGAGGATGCCGCTTGGCGCGAGCGCTTCGACGCGGCGAAGCGCGCGAACAAGGTGGACCTGTCGAACTGGATGGCTGCCGAACAAGGCGTCAGCGTCAACCCCGACGCGATGTTCGACGTGCAGATCAAGCGGATGCACGAGTACAAGCGCCAGCATCTCAACATTCTCGAGACCATCGCTCTGTGGCAGGAGATGAAGGACGCCCCGAACGCCGACTGGACCCCGCGTGTCGTCCTCTTCGCCGGCAAGGCCGCGCCAGGCTATGCATTTGCGAAGGATATTATCCGCCTTATCAATGATGTGGCCGCCGTTCTTAACGCGGATCCCGAGACCGGCGACAAACTGCAAGTCCTCTTCCTGCCCAATTACAACGTCACGCTGGCCGAGCGGCTCATTCCGGCGGCCGACCTCTCCGAACAGATTTCCACCGCGGGCAAGGAAGCCTCGGGCACGGGCAACATGAAGTTCGCGCTGAACGGGGCGATGACCATCGGCACGCTTGACGGCGCGAACGTTGAAATCCGCGAGCATGTGGGGGCTGAGAACTTCTTTCTTTTCGGCATGACCGCCTCGGACGTCACGGAGCGCCGGAAGGTCGAGTCCCATGCGGCAAAGGCGATCGAGGCAGACCCGCGGCTCGCCCGAGCCCTGCAGGCCGTGCGTGGGGGCACCTTCTCTCCCGACGAGGTGGACCGCTACACGCATGTGGCAGACAACATCGCGGGTGCCGATTACTTCCTCGTTGCGTCGGACTTCACCGAATACTGGCGCGCAAGCCGCGAGGCAGACGCCGCCTTCCGCGATCCGGCGACCTGGATCCGCAAAGCCGCCCTCAACACAGCGCGTTCAGGCTGGTTCTCGTCCGACCGGACGATCCGCGGGTATATGCAAGATATCTGGGCAGCGCGGTCGTATCTCTCCGATTGATCGGCCCGCGCGCGTTGAAGCCGCGGGGCAAGAGGCTAAACTGGCAGGTATGGCTAGTGAAACCGACCTGCCCCGCGACGCCCTCGCCCGCATCCTGAACGGGACGAGCTCAGATCCTTACTCCGTGATGGGTCCGCATGAGCGGAATGGCACCCGCCATGTGACCGCGTTCGATCCCGGCGCTGCGCGACTTGCCGCGGTGGTCGGCAAGTCCGAACATCCGCTGGAACCGCTTCCGGATATGCCCGGCCTCTTCTCGGGTCCGGTGCCGGGCGATGCGCCTTATGGTCTGCGTGGCTGGGATGCCAGGAACCGAAGCTGGGACATGGAAGATCCCTACCGCTTCGGTCCGGTTCTGGGAGAGATCGACGAATACCTGCTGGGTGAAGGCACCCATCACGCGCTCTGGAACGCGCTCGGGGCACATACGCTGACCCATGACGGTGTCTATGGCACGCATTTCGCCGTCTGGGCACCGAATGCACAACGCGTCTCGGTCGTCGGGCCGTTCAACGACTGGGACGGCCGGCGCAGCCTTATGCGCTATCGTGGCGGCACCGGCGTCTGGGAGACCTTCGTTCCCGGCATCGGCGAAGGCACATCATACAAATACGAAATCCTGGGCCATGATGGTCAGGTTCAGCCGCTGAAGGCCGACCCGGTGGGTTTCGGATCGGAACATCCGCCGAAGAATGCCAGCGTCGTGCGCGACATCACCGGATACGGCTGGTCGGATGACGAATGGATGCGGATCCGCGCCGAGCGCAATGCGCGCACCGCGCCGATCTCGGTCTACGAGGTGCATCTCGGCTCTTGGAAGCGCAAGGCGGACAACCGGCGCATATCCTACGTCGAGGCCGCGACGGAGCTGGTCGATTACGTCACCGAGATGGGCTTCACCCATATCGAGCTGATGCCGATCTCGGAATATCCGTTCGACGGCTCCTGGGGCTATCAGCCTGTCGGCCTCTTCGCGCCGACCGTGCGCCACGGACCGCCGCATGAATTCCGCGACCTCGTGAATGCCGCGCATAAAGCGGGTGTCGGCATCATCATCGATTGGGTGCCCGGTCACTTCCCGACCGACCCGCATGGGCTCGGCCGGTTCGACGGCACCGCGCTTTATGAGCACGCCGATCCGCGCGAGGGCTTCCACCAGGATTGGAACACATACATCTACAATTACGGGCGGCGCGAGGTGAAGAATTTCCTGACCTCGAACGCCCTTTACTGGCTCAAGGAATATCATGCCGACGGGCTGCGCGTGGATGCCGTCGCCTCGATGCTCTACCGCGACTATTCGCGCAAAGACGGCGAATGGGTCCCGAACAAGGATGGCGGCCGCGAGAATTACGAGGCGATCGACGTCCTGCGCGCCATGAACGAGCTGACCTACGGCGAATGCGAAGGGATCATGACGGTGGCCGAGGAATCGACCTCTTATCCCAAGGTGTCGCGGCCGGTCCATGATGGCGGCCTCGGTTTCGGCTACAAGTGGAACATGGGCTGGATGAACGACAGCCTCGAATACATGAAAAAGGATCCGCTCTACCGGAAGCATCATCACGGGCAGCTTACCTTCGGGCTGACCTATGCCTTCTCCGAGAATTTCATCCTGCCGATCAGCCATGACGAAGTGGTGCACGGCAAGGGCTCGATGCTCGACCGCATGCCCGGCTCGCGGGCCGAGAAATTCGCCAATTTGCGCGCGTTCTACGGTTACATGTGGGGGCACCCGGGCAAGAAGCTTCTGTTCATGGGGCAGGAATTCGCGCAGGCCTCCGAGTGGAACCACGACACGGAGCTGGACTGGTCCGCGCTCGAGCGGCCCGATCACAAGGGAATTCAGCGACTTGTCGCGGATCTGAACCGCCTCTACGCGGAGACACCAGCGCTCTATCGGCGCGACTGCGACCCGGACGGGTTCCAGTGGATCGAGGCGGATGATGCGGACAGTTCCGTCCTGGCCTGGCTCCGGCGCGGCGAGGCAGGAGACAAGGAGGTCGTGGTGCTCGTGAATTTCACGCCGCAGGAGCAGCGCGCCTACCGGATCGGCCTGCCCTTCGCCGGCACGTGGCGCGAGGCACTCAATACCGATGCGTCGCTCTACGGGGGCGGCGACAGGGGAAACATGGGATCGGTCGAAGCAGAGGCTCGGTCGAGCCACGGGCAGGCGGCATCGGCCGAAGTGGTGATACCGCCCTTGTCGGCGGTCTACCTCGTACAGGACTGATCCGCGCACGCGAAGGCAAAGAGGCAGCATCTGCCGGACCCGGCATGTCGTCGGGCGGCGGGCGACCAAGCGCCCGACCTCCGACATGCACACAACCCTTCGCTCTATCTCTGCGCGGCCATTCCCGGGAATGCAGCGTCGCTCCTGCCTGGCAACGACCGCCGCGGCAGGTTCGGAGTTGTGACATCGACGACGTCGAAATACGCAAGTTCCCGGTGAACATCCGTGACAAGTCGGGCAAGGGTCTCGATCCCGGCAGATGTCTCCTCGGCCATCGCGGCGTTCTGCTGCGTTGCGCGGTCGAGCGTGCCTATCGCGGCGTTCATGTCACGGATCTGGCCTGACTGATCCTGCGCCGTGGACGTGATCCTTTCGATGCTCTCGTAGATCTCCTTCACGCGCGCATCGATCTTCTTGAGCGCGCTGTCTGTTTCGCCCACCAGGCTGACGCCGGACTTCACCTGATCGGTCGATCTCGTGATGAGATCCGCAATTTCTCGCGCCGCGTCCGAGGATCGCTGGGCCAGTGCACGCACTTCGGAGGCAACCACCGCGAAACCGCGCCCGGCATCGCCAGCGCGCGCAGCTTCGACCCCGGCATTGAGCGCCAGCAGGTTTGTCTGGAAGGCGATGTCGTCGATCACCTAGGTGATCGAGGAAATCTTGATGGACGAGCCGGAAATCTCGCCCATGGCGTTCATCGCACGTTCAACGATATCGCGGGACCGGCCCGTTTCCTCGATCGAGGCGGTGGCCTGTTCGCGGGCCTGCACCGCCGAATCGGCGGTATTCTGGACCGACGTCGTCAGCTCCTGCAGGGCGGCCGCGCTTTCCTCGAGCGTCGCCGCCTGGTGCTGACTGCGCTGGGCGAGCTGATGCGTTGCGGCGGTGATCGCGCCCGCCTCGGACGTGACGTCCGACGATTGCAGCGCGACCTGCTGGATCACGTCACGGATCTTCTCAACGGCGGCATTGAAGTTGACGCGGATCTCGTCGAGATCGCCGAGATTTTCAGTCAACTCGACGCTGAGCCGTCCGCTGGCCAACCCGGCCAGCCCGGCGCGCATCGTTTCGGCCGTTCGCTGGAAGATCGTGGTGTCGATGGCGAATTTCACCACCTTCGTAACGCGGCCCGACGCATCGAAGATGGGGTTGTAGCTCGCACGGATATGCATTTTGCGGCCGCCTTTGCCGACCCGTGTGAAATCGCCGCTCTTCTCTTTCCCGGCGGCGAGATCACGCCAGAAACGCGCATAGGTCGCGCTCCGGGCCTCCTCGGCGGGCAAGAACATGCTGTGATGCCGGCCGACGACGTCGCGCTCGGAATAGCCCACGGCACGGCAGAACAGCTCGTTCGCACGCTGAATGGTGCCATCCGGCGCGAACTCGATGACCGCCTGCACTTTCTGGATGGCGTCGATCTGGCTGCGGGCATCGGTCGCCGCGTTCTTGGCGCTTGTGATATCGAAGGCGTATTTCACAACCTTGAACGGCCGTCCGTCGCCATCGCTCATCGTCTCGTAAGTCGCTTCGAGCCAAAGCGGCTCTCCGGTCTTCGTGATCCGGCAGACTTCCCCGCTGAAAGAGCCGCCCTCGGCGAGCGCCTTCCAGAAGCTGCGATAGGCATCTGTATCGGCTTCGGCGGCCGGCATGAAGATCCTGTGATGGCGCCCGACGATCTCGGCGCGGGCATATCCTGTCGAGCGGCAGAAATTCTCGTTCGCGTCCAGCACCGTGCCATCGAGGCCGAACTCGACCACCGCCATGCTGCGCTTTGCGGCATCCGCATGGCCGCCGTTGTCACGTGATCGCAGATGGGTTTCGGTCACGTCGCGACCGACGAGAAGGCTGTGGAGCGTGCCGTCATCGAAGGCGCTTACGCGGCAATAGCTGATGGAGAGCCACCGCTCCTCTCCGCCGGAGGTGACGAGCGGCGTCACGCGATGCGCGTCCTGCCCCCGACGGATGGGGCTCATGATCTCGTCAAGCCAAGGAGCCTGACGGTCTGCCGCCCGCAACAGGTTTCCGAAAGGCCGGCCCGGCAGCGACCCATCGTCATAGCCGAGCGCCGCGTGGGCCGCAGCATTCGCCGAGACGATTGTGCCTTCGCCGTCCAGCCGCATCATCAGATGTGTCCGGTCGATCGCCTCGAACTCTGCGGCGCGCCCATCGGGCGCGTGCTGTGCGGTGCGCCAGAATTTACTCATGTCCGGTCTCCGTCGTTGCCCCTGAAGGCTTCCGACATTCCCTTCGCATGCCATGACTTAATTTTTCGTCTAGCGCCGACGTTTCCGGAACGCATCGGTGCCGCATGTGCCGTTCAACGCCAAACCGGACGGCACCCCCTAGTCGGCGGGTGCTGTGCCTGCCAGACTGAGGATCAAGGGTCGCGAAGACCCAAGGGGAGGACGACATGACGAATTCCGATAGTCGGCTGATGAACCGGACCATGGCTTTCGTGCTGGCAGGCGGGCGCGGCTCACGCCTGAAAGAGCTGACGGATCGCCGCGTGAAGCCTGCTGTCTACTTCGGAGGCAAGACGCGGATCGTGGATTTCGCGCTGTCGAACGCGCTGAATTCGGGCATCCGCAAGATGGCCATCGCCACGCAATACAAAGCGCATTCGCTGATCCGGCATTGTCAGCGCGGATGGTCGTTCTTTCGGGCCGAGCGCAACGAGTTCCTCGATATCCTGCCCGCCTCGCAGCGCATGGACGAGGCGATGTGGTATCGCGGCACGGCCGACGCGGTCACGCAGAATATCGACATCGTGGACAGTTACGACGTGGACTACGTCGTGATCCTCGCCGGCGACCACATCTACAAGATGGACTACGAAAAGATGGTCCGTCACCACGTCGAGGCGGGCGCGGATGTCACCATCGGCTGCTTGACCGTCCCGAGAGAGGAGGCGTCAGCCTTCGGCGTCATGGCGATCGACGAGAACGACGTCATCACCTCCTTCCTCGAAAAGCCCAAGGATCCGCCGGGCACGCCCGACAACCCCAATGTCACGCTGGCCTCGATGGGCATCTATGTGTTCCGCTGGGATTTCCTGCGCGATCTTTTGACCCGCGATGCCGAAGACAGCAATTCGAGCCACGATTTCGGCAACGATCTGATCCCGGACATCGTCAAGAACGGCAAGGCGCAGGCGCACCGCTTCGAGAAGAGCTGCGTGCGCGCCGGCCCCGACAAGCCCGCCTATTGGCGCGATGTCGGCACGGTGGATGCGTTCTGGAAAGCGAACCTTGACCTGACCAACTTCTCGCCCGACCTCGATCTATGGGATACCGACTGGCCGATCTGGACCTATTCGGAAAGCGTGCCGCCCGCGAAGTTCATCCATGACGAGGAAAAGCGCCGCGGCAGCGCGGTCTCGAGCCTCGTCTCGGGCGGGTGCATCATTTCCGGTACGGAGATCCGGGAGTCGCTCCTTTTCACGCAGGTGCACACGAACTCCTTCTCGAGTCTCGATCGCGCGGTCGTGCTGCCCTATGCCTATATCGCTCGCCACGCCCGGCTGAGCCGGGTGGTGATCGATCGGGGCGTGCACATTCCCGAAGGCCTCATCGTCGGCGAAGATCCCGAAGAGGACGCCAAGTGGTTCCGCGTCAGCGAAGGCGGCGTCACGCTCATCACCCAGGCGATGCTCGACCGGAGGGCGGCCGAGACATGATCCGGGTTCTCTCTACCGCCTCGGAATGCGTGCCGCTCGTCAAGACGGGGGGGCTCGCGGATGTGGCCGGTGCCCTGCCTGCCGCGCTCGCACCCGAAGGCGTGGAGATGCGGACCCTCATTCCTGCCTACAGGCCGGTGAAAGCGGCGTTGACGGGCGGCAAGGTCCACGACCTCGGCGAGGTGATGGGCGGATCGGCGCATCTGCTCGAGGCCCGGCTCGGGGAGGCTGTGCTCTACGCACTCGATGCGCCGCACCTCTTCGACCGCGAGGGCGGACCTTATCTCGACGCGTCGGGCCGGGATTTTGACGACAATCCCGAACGCTTCGCCGCGCTTTCGCAGGTTGCGGCGCTTCTCGCCGCCGAGGGCATCGAGGGCTGGCACCCCGATATCCTGCATGTCCACGACTGGCAGACGGCCCTTGCGCCGCTTTACCTCGCCGAGCGGAAGCCAACGCGGCACCCTGGCACGGTCCTGACGATCCACAACATCGCTTTCCAAGGCATGATCCCGGCTGACCGCCGCATGCGCCTCGATTTGCCCGAAGCCGGGTTCACCTCGGACGGCTACGAGTTCTGGGGGCAGATCAGCGCGCTCAAGGTCGGACTGGTCTGGGCCGACCGGATCACCACGGTCAGCCCGACCTATGCCGAAGAGCTGCTGACACCCGAGTTCGGGATGGGCATGGAGGGCGTTCTGACCGCGCGGCGCAGCGATCTTTCGGGCATTCTCAACGGGATCGACCGCGCGGCCTGGACCCCGCCATACAAATCTCCGCGCGGCAAAGCCAAGCATCGCGCGGCGCTCCGGCGCGAGTTTGAGCTGCCGGAGGCGGATGGGCCTTTGTGCATCGTGATCTCGCGGCTCAGCCACCAGAAAGGGTTGGACGTGTTGCTCGATGCCCTGCCCGCGCTCATCGATCACGGCGGGCAGCTCGCGCTTCTGGGCTCCGGCGATCCGGCGCTTGAAGCTGCGTTTCGCCAAGCGGCGCAGCACCGGAACGTCGCCGTGCGGATCGGCTATGACGAGGCGCTGTCGCACCGCATGATGGCCGGAGCGGACGCGATCCTCGTGCCCTCGCGGTTCGAACCTTGCGGTCTCACCCAGCTTTACGGGCTGTCCCACGGCACCCTGCCGGTAGTCGCGCGGACGGGCGGGCTCAATGATACGGTGATCGACGCGAACCCGATGGCGCTGCAATCGGGCGTCGCGACCGGGCTGCAATTCCAGCCCGTGACGGCTTCGGCCCTGGCGGGAACCTTCGCGCGGCTTCATGCGCTCTGGTCAGAGCCCGCGCAATGGCAGAAGATGATGAAGAACGCGATGGCGCAGGATGTGGGCTGGGATGTCTCGGCCCGCGCCTATGCCGCGCTCTACCAGGACCTGACACCCGAAACATGACCGACACGTTCCCGCCCGCTCCGGGCCGCGCCGCGCCCCTCGGGGCGACCTTTGACGGCGACGGCACCAATTTCGCCGTCTTTTCCCAGAACGCCACCGCGCTCTATGTCTGCCTCTTCTCCGAGGACGGAAGTACCGAGACGGCCCGCATTCGTCTGGCCGAGCGCGATGGCGATGTCTGGCATGGATACCTGCCGGGCATCCGGCCGGGCCAGCTTTACGGCCTGCGCGCGGACGGGTCATACGCTCCGGAAGAAGGCCACCGCTTCAACGTCCACAAGCTCCTTATTGACCCTTACGCCAAACGCTTGACCGGCCATCCCGAGTGGGATGACGCGGTATATGGTTTCGAGGTCGGCCACGCGGATGAAGATCTTTCATTCGACACCCGCGACAGCGCTCCCTTCATGCCGAAATGCGTCGTGACCGATCCGAGCTTCGCCTGGGGCGAGGATGTATCTCCCGAGATCCCGTTCGAAGAGACGATCATCTACGAGGCGCACCTGAAAGGCGTGACGCAGACCCTGGAGGGCGCCGAGCCGAAGGGCGGCTTCCTCGCCCTCGCCTCGGATGCGATGATCGGTCACCTCACGGATTTGGGCGTCACCGCGGTCGAGCTGTTGCCGGTCCATGCGTTCATCAACGACCGTTTCCTCGTCGACAAGGGCCTTACCAATTACTGGGGCTACCAGAGTATCGGCTTTTTTGCCCCCGATCCGCGTTATCTTGGCGAAACCGGGATCGCGGAGGCGCAACACGCGGTCGCGCGACTTCACGCGGCGGGAATCGAGGTCTTCCTCGATGTCGTCTACAACCATTCGGGCGAAGGCGATCACACCGGCCCGACCCTCGCTTTCCGGGGCCTCGACAATGCCGCCTATTACCGGCTTGCTGAGGATCGACGCTACTACATCAACGACACCGGCACCGGGAACACGCTGAACATCGAGCATCCGATGGTCATGCGGATGGTGATGGACAGCCTGCGCTACTGGGTCGAGACCTTCCATGTCGATGGCTTCCGCTTCGATCTCTGCGCGACTCTCGGGCGGACGGAGACCGGATTCGACCCTCATGCCGCTTTTTTCGATGCGGTGCGCCAGGACCCGGTTCTCTCGACCGTCAAACTGATCGCGGAGCCTTGGGATATCGGCCCGGGCGGCTACCAGCTCGGCGCGTTTCCCCCGCCCTTCGCCGAATGGAACGACCGGTACCGCGATGGCGTGCGGCGGTTCTGGCGCGGGGATGCGGGCATGGCGGCGGATATCGCGGGCCGTATACTCGGCTCGGCAGACGAGTTCGATCATTCGGGCCGGCCCGCAACCGCAAGCGTCAACCTGTTGACCGCCCATGACGGCTACACGCTCGCCGATGTCACCTCTTACGTGAAGCGCCACAACCACGCCAATGGCGAGAACAATCGCGATGGTCACGGGGAGAATTACTCGGACAATTTCGGCACGGAGGGTCCGTCGGACGATCTCGAAATCAACGCCGCCCGCGCGCTCCGCCGCCGCAACATGCTGGCGACGCTCTTTCTGAGCCAAGGCACGCCGATGCTGCTGGCGGGCGACGAGTTCGGAAACTCGCAAGACGGCAACAACAACGCATACGCGCAGGACAACGAGATCGGCTGGCTGAACTGGGACACGGCGGATGCTGACCTGCACGCCTTCGCGAAAAAGCTGATCGCCTTTCGCAAGGCGCACCCAATCTTGCGTCAGAAGCGGTTTTTGCATTCGCGCGAACGCCTGACCGACGGTCTGCCGGACCTTTTCTGGTGGCGCGAGGATGGCGAAGAAATGAGCCCCGAGGATTGGGAGGCGCCCGAGCGCAAGACATTGTCGGCGGAATTGCGTATGGCCTCGGGCACGCCGCCCTACGCCCAGCGGGAGGAAGCTCTCTATCTTTGCCTTCACGCAGGAGAAGAGACCGAGATCACCCTGCCGGGCCCGCCTGAGGGCTGGCGCTGGGTCCGCCATATCGACACGCGCGCGCCTTTGGCCGATCCTGCGCCACAGGAGGGCGCCTGTCGTTTGAGTGGGCCTGGCGTATTGGTATTCGTCCTCGAATCGCTCTGACGACCGCCCTTTTCGGTCCAGCCCCTTGCCATTCCGTGCCACCGCGACATGCTTTGGGGCAGCGGACGCCATAACAATAAAGGAGGCCGAGATGGATATCCTGACGGTCGATACGCGACCCATCGACGGACAGAAGCCCGGCACGTCGGGCCTTCGCAAGAAGACCCCCGTCTTCATGGAGCGCCATTATCTCGAGAATTTCATCCAATCGATCTGGGACGGGATCGGCGGCGTCGACGGCAAGACGCTCGTTCTCGGCGGAGACGGCCGCTACTTCAACGATCGCGCCGCGCAGGTCGTGTTGCGGATGGCGGCCGCGTCGGGCGCTGCGAAGGTCATCGTCGGGCGCGACGCGCTTCTGTCGACCCCGGCGGCTTCCAATCTCATCCGTCAGCGGCAGGCCGATGGCGGGATCATCCTGTCGGCCAGCCACAATCCCGGAGGCCCCGAAGAGGATTTCGGCGTCAAGTTCAACACTGCTAACGGCGGCCCCGCCCCGGAAAGCGTGACCTCGAAAATCTTCGAAGCGACAAAGTCTTGCGTTCGCTACTTCATCCTCGAAAGCCAGGATATCGACCTCTCCGCGCCGGGTGAAACGCGCCTGCACGAGACCGTGGTCGAGGTGGTCGATCCGGTCGAAGAATACCGCGCGATGATGGAGCGGATCTTCGATTTCGGTGCGATCCGCGCGCTTTTCGAGAGCGGCTTCACCATGCGCTTCGACGCAATGCATGCTGTGACCGGCCCCTATGCAAAGGCGATCTTCGAAGATGCGCTCGGGGCGGCAGCCGGCAGCGTCGTCAACGCAGATCCCAAACCCGATTTCGGTGGCGGCCATCCCGATCCGAACCCGATCTGGGCCAAGGCCCTCATGGACGAGATGCACGGACCCGATGCCCCGGATTTCGGTGCGGCCTCCGATGGTGACGGCGATCGCAACATGATCGTCGGGCGGAATTGCTACGTCACACCTTCGGACAGCGTCGCAGTTCTGGCAGCCAATGCCACGCTCATACCGGCCTACAAGAACGGACTGAAGGGCGTTGCCCGCTCCATGCCGACCTCCCGCGCGCTCGACCGGGTGGCGCTCCGCACCGATCTCACCTGCTACGAGACGCCGACCGGCTGGAAATATTTCGGCAATCTCCTCGACGATGGTCGCGTGACGATCTGCGGCGAGGAAAGCGCCGGTACGGGCTCGGACCATGTGCGCGAAAAGGACGGGCTCTGGGCCGTGCTCTTCTGGCTCAACATCCTGGCCGAAACGCGCAAATCGGTGGCCGAGACGATGCGCGATCACTGGTTTGAATACGGGCGCAACTACTATTCCCGACACGACTATGAAGGCGTGGACAGCGCCGCCGCCGAAGGGCTGATGAACGATCTGCGTGCCAAGCTGCCGGAGCTTCGGAACAGCGATGCGGGTGGCCTGATGATCGAGAAGGCCGACGAGTTTTCGTATCACGACCCCGTCGATGGAAGCACTGCCGAGGGTCAGGGCATTCGTTTGACGCTCGCCGAGCAGGGCCGCATCGTCTTCCGCCTGTCGGGCACCGGCACCTCGGGCGCGACCTTGCGCGTCTATCTCGAGCGTGCGGAGACCGATCCCGAACGGCTTGATCTCGCCCCCGAAGAGGCACTCGCCCCGGTCATCGCCGCCGCCGAGGCGGTTGCCGGGATCAAGGACCGCACGGGTCGCGACGCCCCGGACGTGACCACCTGACAGACAAAAGGAGCCGCGCATGGCGCTTGCAGACGAGATCACATTCGACGAAGCCCTGTCAGAGGAGATGGCCGCTGCCGCGGATCAGGCCTTGATGACGGCGGAGACGCGCTTTGCCGGAGAACAGATCGTCGCCCGCAGTCTCGGCGCGCATGTGGACGAGGCTCGCATCGCGCGGTTCGGCTTCTGGGTTCCCGAGCTGCAGGATGCGCGCGTGCCCTCGGGCGACATCTTCCTCGAAGTGCTGCGCCCCACCGAGCCGCTCGATCTCACCCGCTCGCATCAGGACGTCACCTTCGAGCGCATCTATATCCCGGTGATCCGCACCGAGGTGCATTGCTTCGTTGCGGTCCGGGGCATGCGCGCCGGCACCCGAGACGCGATCGGCGATTTCTACGCGCTCTGCTGGCGCGACGCGGAGGATGGCTGGCACCGCATCCTCGACCCGCTCGCCATATCCTTGCCCTTTGGCGCGATGGCACCGGCGGAGCTCTATGACGTCGATGCGATGCTCGGCGCGCGGGGCGATACCGAATATTGGCAGGCGCTCGCCGGTGAAACGCCGCACAAGTTCGGCCCGGTGACGAACATCCTGCAGATCCATGTGCCCACCGCGACAGGCGGCGGCACGCTCGCCTCGCTCACGCGCCAGTTCGAACGTCTGGCCGCACGGATCGAAGCGGACCTGCCGCTCGAGCCCTCCGATATGCTCTTTGCAGGCTATGAGGGCGTGCAGCTCCTGCCCGTGGAGCCGACCACCGTCTACGAGACCGGCCCGGATTTCTGGGAGGAGAGCGACGGCAATGACACGAGCGTCACAGTCTCGCTCCTCCGGCCCAATACGACCAACTGGGGATACGACAACGTCATCGCCGGAATGGCGACGGTGAACCCGGTGCTGCTCGAGACGGGACGCCCCGATGAGCTTGTCGATCTCGCCGCTGTTTTGCACAATTTCCCGGGCGGGCCGAAGCGGCTCGTCTTCGACGTGGTCTACGGCCATTCGGACAATCAGGGCCTGCGCGTCCTCAGCGGACATTTCTTCGCCGGGCCGAACATGTACGGCCAGAACCTCGACTACCAGAACCCCGCCGTGCGGGCGATCCTGCTGGAGATGCAGCGGCGCAAGGTCAATTTCGGCGCCGATGGCGTCCGCGTCGATGGCGCGCAGGACTTCAAATACTGGGATGCGACCGCGCAGGTGCTGCGCCATGACGACGAGTACCTGCAAAGCATGGCCGACATCGTCCAGGACGTTGCGGGCACGTCCTACCGTCCGTGGATCATCTTCGAGGATGGCCGGCCTTGGCCGGAAGAGGACTGGGAGCTGTCCTCGACCTACCGCTCGGTGATCGAGAGCCAGCGCGACGACGACGTCTTCCAGTGGGGCCCCCTGACCTTCGCCCACAATACCCCGTTCCTCTACACGTTCTGGCTCGGGAAATACTGGCGGATCCGTGAGTGCCTGAACGTCGGTTCGAACTGGATCTCGGGCTGCTCGAACCACGACACGCTTCGCCGGGGCACGCAGGTGAGCCCGAAGCTCAACGTGAACACCCGCCTCGGCAACACGCGGATGGAGATCCTCGACAAAGCCTATGACAATCCCGCGGCGCATACGCTGACCTATGTTGCACTGCCGGGCGTGCCGATGGATTTCCTCAATGCGATGGCGCGGGCGTCTTGGGGCTTCGTACGCAACCAGGACGACAAATACGGCGTCAAGGTCGTGGCCGAAGAGGCGATCTCGCTCCGCTGGCAGGTCGATGAATATTCCTACTCGATCCCCGGCAACTTCACCCGTCTGAAAGCGCTTGGCTACGAGACGCGCGAGGACCTGTCGCGATTCCTGACCTTCCTGCCCGCGCTGGTCGAGGTGACCGATTACGACCTTGAGGACATCGCCCGGCTTCTCAACACGACCGAGCCCAAGCTCGCCGGGCCGCAGTATACCGTGGACAGCCTCAAGGAGATCGCGCGCGCCTGGATGGATGACATGCACGAATACTGCAACATCACCCATTCGCTCGGCGGCCTCGATCCGGTGCAATGCAATTTCACGCATGATCTGCGCCGGTTCCGCGCCGCCCGGCCGTGGCTCAGGGACAATTACGGACAGAAGGATCACTTCTCCTATCTCGAGCCGCTCGTAGGGAGGACGATTTTCACCTCGCTCCGGCATGGCCCCGATGGTGAGCAGGTCTATTCGGTGATCCATATGGAAGGGAAGGAGACCGGCGATCTCGATCCGCTGCGCCTTGGCGTGCCCGGCACAGAAGGGTTCGGCTGGGAGCTTGCCCTTGCCTCTCCGGGGATCGGCAAGGATTACATCTCGGGACCACTGATCCTGAAGGATTCGATGGCGCTCGTCTTCACGCGTAAAGATTGAGCGCGCTCTTCCCATGATCTGGCCGGAAATACTTCGGAGAGCGCGAGAGGCAGCGCCTCTCGCCCGCCCCTCGGGGCGGCCTCAGAGCGCCACCCGGTGGGCCTCCTGCCCTTTGAACCCGGTGGGCACCGCGAAGGTGACACCCGCAAGCTGGTCGTCCTCCGGCGCGTTCTTCGCAGCCGAGGTGACATAGAGCGTCGCGAAATCGGGTCCGCCGAACGCGGGGCACGAGACTTGTCCCGCCGCAAGACCGATCGCCGTCATGAATTGCCCGTCGGGATTGTAGCAGGCGACGCGGCCTGCCCCCCATTGCGCGTTCCAGAGATTGCCTTGCCGGTCCACGACGGACCCGTCGGGGTTGAGGCTCTCCTGGCCCAGGTCGACGAAGACATCCGGCTCGTCCGCCGGCCAGCCGTCTTCGTCGAGTGTCACACGCATAATCTTCCGTGTCGGGGTGTCCGCGAAATAGGCGTAGGCCCCGCCCGGCGCGAAGGAGATCGAGTTCGGGATCGACAGATCTTCGTAGAGCGCGCGCAATTCGCCCTTGTAGAAACGATAGATCGCGCCGCCCGCGCCGTCCTCGTCCTTGCGCATGGTCGAACACCAGAACCCGCCCCAGGGATCGGCGCGCCCGTCATTGGACCGGAACGCATCGCGATCCGACTCAAGCGCAATGACATCCTCTTCCTCCTCGCGCGCCGTATCGAAAGTGAAGAGCCTCGTCTCAGAGGCGATGAGCAGTCGCCCCTGGTCGATCCAGCCCGCCGCCGAGACCATCTCGTCGAACCTCCAGTCGCGCTGACCAGTCCCGTCATGGCGAAAGAGTCGCTTGCCGAGGATGTCGAACCAGTAAAGCGCGCCCTCCTCCGGGTGCCAGAGCGCCCCCTCGCCCAATTGGCAGACGGTATCGCTGAAGATCATGATGCGCTCCTCTCCTAGCCTCGGAGCGCAGCTTGGGGGAAAGCGCGGGGCGATGCCACCCCCGGTGCGCGTCAGGTCATGATTGGCAGATCGAGCGTGGCCCGATCAGGCGCCTCAGGTGAGCGCCGTCTCGATGCGTGCCACGTCACCATCGGCAGCCGCTTCTATATGGCCCGCCATGAAGCCAATGCCGATCAGCGCGGCAAGGAGCGTTGCCTTGCAGAGTGTGAAATCACGCCGCGGAAAGGCGAGAGATTTGCGAGTAGCCTTGATCGACATGGCGCATCTCCTTTCAGGTATCGCGCAAAACTAAACCGAACAGTTCAAAGGATGCCGCGCAATCCTGTTTCACGCAAGTCACGTTGTCTCGTCTGGCTGCAACATCGGCGCACATCTGCCGTGCGATCGCGCTTGATCCCATCCGAGACGCGGTGCTAGATGGCGTTCGCGTTGCGGGTGTAGCTCAATGGTAGAGCAGCAGCTTCCCAAGCTGACGACGAGGGTTCGATTCCCTTCACCCGCTCCAAGCCTCCCCTTCAGATCCGACGTCGCAATGCCGCAACGCGCTCGCGCACCTCTTGGCTTGCGGGACCATGGCGCGGCACGTCCCGCATGGTCGACAGCAGCGCCTCGCTCGGCTTGCCCGTGCGCGACCATGACAGCGCTTCAAGCACCGCGCGCGCCTCGGCAGGCAGGTGATCGGGGATCTCGCGGTTCGACAGCGTCGCCCAGATGCCCGTCCAGAGCCGCGCGACCGTCCAAGGATTGTAGCCGCCGCCGCCCGAGACGATGAGGCGCGGGCTGAGCGGACGCAGCGCGGCGGCAGCACGGAAATGCGCGTTGTTCGACATCGCAAGGCGCGAGAGCGGATCTTCGAGCACCGCATCCGCGCCGCATTGCAGGAAGATCGCCTCGGGCCGGAAGACGTCCGCGAGAGGCAGGATCAGCTCTTCGAGCGCGTGCTCGAAATCGCCGTCATGCGCCCCGCGAGGTAGCGGCAGGTTGAGCGCCGCCCCCTGCCCGTCCTCTTCGAGTTTGCCGGTAAACGGCCAGCGGTTCTCTTCGTGGAGCGAGATCATACGAACCATCTCCGAGCCCGCGAACGCCGCCTCCACGCCATCGCCGTGATGCGCGTCGATATCGACGTAAAGAATGCGTGTCAGACCCATCGCGAGGAGCCGCCGGATCGTCAGGACCGGCTCGTTGAGATAGCAAAAGCCCGCAGCGCGGCCGGGAAATCCGTGATGGGTGCCGCCGCCCGGATTATGCACGACACCGCCCTGCGCCACGAGTTCGGCAGCCAGGAGCCCGCCGCCCGCGGCCGTTGCCGGGCGGCGATACATCTCGGGAAAGACCGGGTTCGACAGGGTGCCGAGACCGTAAGTTTGCCGCTCCTCTGGCGGCACCGACTGCCGCGCCTCCGCGCGCATCAGCGCATCGACGTAGTCGGGCGTGTGAAACGCCGTCAGCGCGGCGGGCTTGGCGCGCGGGCTCGTGCGGTACTGGCTCTCCGGCAACCAGCCGAGGGCGCGTCCGAGGTCGATCACTGCCGGTACCCGCTCGATCGACAAAGGATGCAGCCGCCCGTAGCGGGAGCCGCGATAGATGTTCGATCCTATGAAATACGTCTTCCCCATGCCGCCCTGCAGTTAAGCCGGCTTTGCAAAGCGCCAAGGGCGGGATGGATTGCAGGCCTCGCAAATTGCGCCTAAGCCCCGCTCATGCCCGCCTTCCCGGACACTCGCACCCTGCTTCTGACCGCCGCGCTCATCGCGTTCGGTGCGCTTGGTGGCGCGATGGCGGCCTGGGCGCATCTGCCGATGCCCTGGATGCTGGGCGCGCTCGGGGCTTCGGCACTGGCGGTCATCGCCTTCCAGGACGGACCGCTTCGGGACTACCACTTTCCCAATCCTCTCAGGATCACCTTCATCGCGCTCATCGGCGTGATGATCGGCACGCAGGCCAGCCCCGAGCTTCTGCGCGATCTCGCCGCGCTGCCGGTGGCCCTCGCCGGTATACTCGTTTTCATTCTCGTCGCGCATGGCGGCAACACGCTGATTTTCCACAAGCTCGGCGGCTACGACCGGGCGACGGCGTTTTTCTCGGGCACGCCAGGCGGGCTGCTCGAATCCATCGCGCTTGGCGAGGAGGCAGGCGCCGATGTCCGCATCCTTACGCTTCAGCAATTCCTGCGGATCATCTTCGTGGTGACGCTGGTGCCGACCGCCTTGTCGATCTGGATTGGCGCGCCGGTCGGCAGCGCGGCAGGTGTCGCGCCCAATGGCGGCATTCCGCCTGAGACGAAGGATTTCGTGCTGATGGCAATTGCGGCGGCGGCAGGACTCGCAATGGCGCGCGTCATTCACATGCCTGCGGGTCATATCATCGGGCCCTTGCTCATCACCGCCGGTTTCAGTCTGGCCGGGGTTATCGAGTTGCACCTGCCGTTCTGGCCCATCGCCGTGGCGCAGGTCGTCGTGGGCACGAGCCTTGGACTAAGGTTTCTCGGGATCACCGCGTCGCATATCCGGCGCGGCGTCGTGCTGTCGGCCCTGTCCGTGGCCTTCATGTTGATCGTCGGCGCGCTCTTGTCGCTTGCCTTGGCGCGGCTGACAGGCATGGAATTGATGCAGCTTCTTCTCAGCTTCGCGCCGGGCGGCGTGACGGAGATGTCGCTGATCGCGCTGTCGCTCGCGGTGAACCCCGCGCTCGTCAGCCTCTTTCACGTTTTGCGAATTCTCATGACGGTCGGAACGCTCGCGCTGACTGCCCGCTGGTTCGGGCTTGCGGGTCCGCGCGGCTAGCCGCCAGCCTTTTCCTCAAGCACGAGCCATTCCTCCTCCGCCGCTGACAGCTTGTCCTGCCGTTCGGACAGCGCTTCGGTGGCCTTGCGGAACTTGACGGGCTCTCGCTCGTAAAGGCCGGGATCGGTCAGGAGCTGGTTAAGCTTGCCGATCTCCGCTTCGAGCCGTTCAATGACGCCCGGCAATTCCTCGAGCCGGTGCTTCTCGGAAAAACTCAGTCCTGACTTGCCGGGTTTCGGCTTCGGCTCTGCCTTCTTCGCAGGCTGCGCTTTCGGGGCCTCCGGCGCGGCTGTGGTCTCGCCGCGCTGGCTGCGGTAATCAGACCAGCCGCCCGCATAGACCGTGGCGCGCCCGTACCCTTCCATCGCGACGGTGGTCGTCGCGACGCGATCAAGAAAATCTCGGTCGTGGCTGACCAGAAGGACCGTGCCGTCGTAATCGCCCAGGAGATCCTGCAAGAGGTCGAGCGTCTCGATGTCGAGATCGTTCGTCGGCTCGTCGAGCACCAGCAGGTTCGATTCCCGCGCCATGATCTTGGCGAGGAGCAGCCGGGCCTTTTCGCCGCCCGACAGAGAGCGCACGGGCGCGCGCACGCGCCGCTCATCGAAAAGGAACTCCTTGAGGTAGCCGACGACGTGTTTCGGCTCGCCGCGCACGAGGATCTGGTCGGCTTTGCCGGAGACGCGCATTTCGGGATCGCCGGTAAGGTTCTCCCAAAGGCTCATCTCCCCATCGAGCCGCGACCGCGACTGATCGAAGATCGCCGGCACGAGGTTGGTGCCGAGTTTCACGTCGCCGGTATCTGGCGTCTCTTCCCCGGTCAGCATCTTTATGAGGGTCGTCTTCCCGACGCCGTTGGGGCCGACGAAGGCCACCCGGTCGCCGCGCTGGATGCGGATCGAGAAGTCCTTGAGGATCGTCTTGTCGTCGAAGGACTTGGCGATACCCTCGGCCTCGATCACCTTCTTGCCGGAGCTCGGCCCCGAGGCGAGATCCATCGCCGCCGTGCCCTGCCGCCGGATCATCGCCGCACGTTCGGCGCGCAGATCCTGCAGCGCGCGGACCCTACCCTGGTTGCGCTTGCGCCGAGCGGAGATTCCTTCGACGGCCCAACGGGCTTCGGCCTTGATCTTGCGGTCCATCTTGTGGCGCTGCTGGTCTTCTTCTTCCCAAACCTTGTCGCGCCAGGCCTCGAAATGCTCGAAGCCCTGCTCGGCCCGCCGCACCGCGCCCCGGTCGATCCAGAGCGTCGCGCGCGTCAGCTCGGACAGGAAACGTCGGTCGTGCGAGATGAGAACGAAGGCCTTACGCGTCGATTTCAACTCGCGTTCGAGCCAGCCGATCGCCTCGATATCAAGGTGGTTCGTGGGCTCGTCGAGCAGCAGCAGCTCGGGATCCTCGGCCATGAGCTTGGCGAGCGCGGCGCGGCGGCGCTCGCCGCCCGACGCCGTCTCTACCGGGCGCGCGGGGTCGAATTTCAGCCCTTCCGACGCGGCCTCGACGCGGTACATCTCGGAGGCGTCCAGTTCAGAGACCGCGAAATCGCCAAGCGTCGCGAAGCCGGTCAGATCAGGTTCCTGCTCCATGTAGCCGACGGAGATGCCGGGCGGTACGACGCGCGTGCCGTCGTCGGCCTCCACGAGACCGGCCATCACCTTCATCAGCGTCGATTTGCCGGACCCGTTCCGCCCCACGAGCGCAACGCGGTCGCCCGGCTGCACGACGAGACCGAGATCCGAAAAGACGGGCTCACCTCCGAAGGTGAGCGAGATGCCCGAGAGCTGAAGAAGCGGTGCCTGTGCCATGATGGGCGCGATATGGCAGCCGCGGCGCGGCCCCGCAAGGGCGAAGACGTCAGCCTGCCGCGGCCCTCAGCGCCCGCTTGCGCGCAGGCGGGATGCGCCCGATCTCGACGCCGGTGAAGACGTGCAGCGTGTTCATCTCCTCGTCGATCACCGCATGGTCGCTGACCCATCCGCCCATCGCCAAATACGTTTTCAGCAGGGGCGGCATTCGGCGCATCGCCTCGCGCATGTCAGGCACGCGGGCCAGCTTGCGGGCGAAGGGAAAGATCTTCGGGGCCTTGATCCGCGGAAGCCATCGGGGCGGTGCGAGATGCCGTGCCTTTAGCGCCGCGAATGCGTCGAGGTAGGCGGTCTCGTCGGTGCCGGCGAAGGAAGCACAGCCGAACAGAAGCTCGATTCCCGCCTCGTCCACATAAGCCGTCAGCGCCCCCCATGCGATGCGCTGGATGTCCGGGTCGCGCGCCTCGGGCGCAATGCAGAACCGGCCCATCTCGACGAGCGGGCCGTTGAAATCTGCCAGCGCCGACAATTCGTAGAACTGCGCCGAATAGGACCGGTCGATCTGATCGCCGCGTGCCAGCGGCAGAAGCCGGAAGCAGGCGACAAGTGCACCGGTCTCTCGGGTCTCGATCAGGATGTGCAGGCACCGCGCGTCATAGGCATCCGCGTCGATCCCTTCGGCCCCGCCCTTGAATGCGCGATGGCGCATGCGCTGCGCCGCCTCGACATCCGCCGGGGTGACCGCCTGACGCGCACGGTAGCGGCCCTTCTCGAGGTGTATTTCAGCCGTAGATATGGGCCGATCGCCCGCTCCGACCTTGCCTTCGACGAGATCGGGCGAGCGGGACATGGCCTTATTCTCCGATAAGCCCTGCCGGGTTGAGCGAGCCGATATTGCCGAAGAGCTTGCGGATGAAGCCGATATCCCCGCCGGCCGTATCGGTGACGCGCCGCGAGATCGGCACGACGCGGCCGGCTTCAAGGCCGTAGCGTTCGATGTTGGAGACGACGCCATCCTGCGTGAAGGAGATCGCGACGACCTCGCGCTCGACGACTTCGGGCTTTTGCCAGGCGAAGTGGCGCATGGTCGAGCCGACCCAGTAATAGGCACTGTCCGACAGAACGCCTGATGCGGTCGGCACGCCCACCGTCTCTTCGACCGTCGCGCGCGTGTCGATCCCGGGCACGATAGCCTGAAGATCCTCTTCTGGCGGAACATAGCCATGATTGCGGAAATCGGCGGTGCAGGCCGCAAGCCACGTTGCCGCTCCTGCGCACAAAAGGAAGGCGGTGCGCCGTGCCCGCGATTGGCTACCCGTCATTGCGTCCCTCTTGCCTTGGCCCCTTTGCGCCTTCTATCCCGCTTACATAAGGTCGCTCCGGCAATCAAGCCGGTGCAACCCAACACGAATCCGATCAGGAGCTTGCACGCCATGCCAGATCCCGAAGCCGCGCCGGGCCCCTTCCGGGTCGCAGCGCTCGCCACCCGCGCGCCGACCGCCTTCGCACTCTCTCCGGGTGCCGAGGAACGGGCCGGCATTGCCGAGACGCTTGGCTTTCTGGCCGTGCGGAAGCTCGTCTTCACCGGAGAGATCAAGCCGCTCGGGAAGCATGGCTGGCGGCTCGAGGGTCAGCTTGGCGCGACGGTACAGCAATCCTGTGTCGTCACGCTCGCTCCTGTTACGACCCGGATCGACACGCATGTGGAGCGGACCTTTCGGCCCGAGACGATGATGGACACGCCCGATCCCGGTACGGAAGTCGAGATGCCCGAGGACGAGACCGTCGAGCCGCTCGGAGAGGTGATCGATCCCGCCAGCGTGATGATCGAGGCACTCTCGCTCGCCGCACCGGATTATCCGCGCATCGAGGATGCCCCCGAGGCCAGCGCCGAGGCGCGGCCCGATGGCGCTGAGCCGATCCGCGAGGAAGATACCAAACCCTTTGCCGGTCTGGCCGATCTCAAGCGGAAACTCTCCGAAGGCGACGCGGATTAGGCCCAGATTTCCCTTGCGTTCGCAGTGTTCCTGACTATGTTCGCGCCTTCTTGCGAATTCCGGGTTGCCAGCGGGCGGTGATAGGGACTATCAGCCCGCCAGAATTCCCGACACCACGCCGGGCACAGATCTGCCCGCATACAATATTGAGGTTGAGACATGGCCGTCCAACAGAACAAGGTTTCCAAGTCGCGCCGCAACAAGCGCCGCGCTCACGATTCCCTGAACCCGGCAAATCCGAACGAATGCGACAATTGCGGTGAGCTCAAGCGCCCGCATCACGTCTGCCCCGCCTGCGGCCACTACGCAGAGCGTGAAGTCGTCTCCGTCGCTGACGAGATCGATCTGGACGAAGACGCAGCCTGAGCGCATCTGAACCGGCGAAAGGCCCCACTCCATGACCTCCCAGCAGGATCAGCGGATGACGGGCACTTCCGGGGTGGTGCTTTCCATCGACGCGATGGGCGGAGATCAGGGGCCGGCGGCGGTTGTCGCCGGTATCGCTGCGTCTGCCGAGAAGAACCCCGAGGTCCGCTTTATCCTGCATGGCGATTCCGCTGTGCTCGACAAGCTTGTCGCGAAATCGAAGCCCCTCGCCGGGCGCTGCGAGATCCGCCATGCGGATGGGGTCGTCTCGATGGACGACAAACCGAGCCAGGTCATGCGGCATGGCAAGGGCACGTCGATGTGGTCCGCGCTGGAATCGGTGCGTGACGGCGAAGCGACGGTTGCGGTGTCCTGCGGCAACACAGGCGCGCTGATGGCGCTGTCGATGGTGCGGCTGCGCAAACTTCCCGGCGTCAGCCGTCCGGCCATCGCGATCCTCTGGCCCTCACGCTCGCCGCAAGGCTTCAACGTCATGCTGGACGTGGGCGCGGATATTCGCGCGGACGCCAAGGATCTTCTGCAATACGCGCTGATGGGCGTGTCTTACGCGCGCAACGGGCTCGCGCTCGAGCGGCCGCGCGTCGGGCTTCTGAATGTCGGCACCGAAGAGCACAAGGGCCGGTCGGAGCTTCACGACGCGCATCAGCTCATCGGCCAGACTGCCGAGGATGCCGAGTTCGATTTCGTTGGTTTCGTCGAAGGCGGCGACATTCCGGGCAATGCCGCGGATGTGATCGTGACGGACGGCTTCACCGGCAACGTCGCGCTCAAGACCGGCGAAGGCACGGCGAGCCTCATTCGCGATCTGCTGCGCGAGGCCTTCGCCTATTCGCCCCTGTCGCGCATCGCCTCGCTTCTGGCCTTTACCTCGCTCAAGCGCCTGTCCAAGCGGATCGACCCGCGCCGCGTCAATGGCGGCGTATTCCTCGGCCTCAACGGCACGGTGGTCAAATCTCACGGCGCGGCTGACGCGACCGGTATCTCGGCGGCGGTGAAACTGGCATTCCGACTGGCCGAATCGGGCTTCACGGATCGTTTGAAAGCGCGGGTTGCATCCGCGGCGGAGCTCGCAGAGGATGCCGTGCAATCTGCCGGTGAGGACGGGACCCATACATGACGCTGCGCGCCGTGGTGGCCGGATGCGGCCACTATCTCCCTGAACGTGTTGTCGAAAATTCCGAGTTCGAGAAAACTCTCGAGACGTCCGACGAATGGATCCGCTCGCGCTCCGGCATCGAGCGGCGGCACTTCGCAGCCGAGGGCGAGACGACCTCGATGATGTCCGAACACGCAGCGCGCGCGGCGCTGAGCGATGCGGGCCTCGTACCGGAAGATCTCGATGCGTTGATCGTCGCGACCTCGACTCCAGACCTCACCTTCCCCTCTTCCGCCACTATGGTGCAATCGGCGCTTGGCATGACGCGGGGCTTCGCCTTCGATGTCCAGGCCGTCTGTGCGGGCTTCATCTATGCGCTCGCCAATGCCAATGCGCTTATCCTTTCGGGCCAGGCCGAGCGGGTGATGGTGATCGGCGCAGAGACGTTCTCGAAGATCCTCGACTGGTCCGATCGCTCGACTTGCGTTCTTTTCGGCGATGGCGCGGGGGCTGTGATCCTCGAGGCCAAGATCGGAACGGGCAACGTCCAGGATCGCGGCATCCTCGCGACCGATCTCAATTCGGACGGCCGCTTCAAGGATATCCTGTACGTCGATGGCGGCGTCTCGACCAACACGACCGGCCATTTGCGGATGGAGGGCAAGGAAGTCTTCCGCCACGCTGTCGAGAAGCTCGCCCAGACCGCGACGACCTCGCTCGCCAAGGTCGGGCTGACGGGCTCGGATGTCGATTGGGTCGTGCCGCACCAGGCCAATATCCGCATCATCACCGGCACGGCAAAAAAGCTCGGTCTGCCGATGGAAAACGTCATCGTCACCGTGCAGGATCACGGCAATACCTCTGCCGCCTCGATCCCGCTGGCGCTCTCGGTTGGCAAGGCGCGTGGGCAGCTCAAAGCCGGCGATCTGATCGTCACCGAAGCCATCGGCGGCGGCCTCGCGTGGGGCTCCGTTGTTCTGCGCTGGTAGCCGCTTGAAATCCCGCGCCCAACCCCTTGATATTGACTCGGAAATTGAGGCGCGCCTAAACTCGCGAAAATGTTAACCTGGGGAATGCGCATGGGCGAGAAAACTCTGACCCGCATGGATCTGAGCGAAGCGGTGTTTCGCGAGGTGGGCCTGTCGCGCAACGAAAGCGCCGATCTGGTCGAAGCGGTGCTGCAATATATGTCCGATTCCCTCGTTGCCGGGGAGCAGGTGAAGATCTCGTCCTTCGGAACCTTCTCCGTGCGGGACAAGGCGGCCCGGGTCGGCCGGAACCCCAAGACCGGCGAGGAAGTGCCGATCCAGCCCCGCCGGGTTCTTACCTTCCGCCCCTCGCACCTGATGAAAGAGCGGGTCGCCGCGGGCAACAAAGGCTGACGCGAGACATGAGCAAATCCCCCGACGCCTTTCGCACCATCAGCGAGGTGGCGGAGTGGCTAGAAACCCCCGCCCATGTCCTCCGCTTCTGGGAAAGCAAGTTCACGCAGGTGAAGCCCGTGAAGCGCGCGGGCGGGCGGCGCTATTATCGTCCAGCGGACATGATGCTGCTCGGCGGGATCAAGAAACTCCTGCACGACGATGGCATGACGATCAAAGGCGTTCAGAAAATGCTGTCTGAACAAGGCATTCGCGCTGTTTCCGGTTTGTCGGCCACCCTGCCCGGCGAAAGCGAAGACGATTGGACGCTGGACGACTCCGCGTACGAGGACGCCGAAGAGACGGGCGCGGAGCAGATCGAGGAAGCGCCGTTCGTCGAGGCGGAAGCGCCTGCGTCAACTGTGGTTCCCTTTACGGGCTCCCTTCAAGAGACGCCCTCCGAGGCGGATGCCGCGCCAGAGACACCGCCGCAACATCCGCTGCCGCCGGAAGACACGGCACCCGCGCCTGAACCCGAGGAGGTGTCCGCAGATATCCCGGAAGCCGATCTGCCCGATCCCGACCGTGTGGAGACCGCCGAGGCGCTCGACAAGATCGCCGCAGAAACGGAAGACGGCGAGCCGGATGAGACGGTGAACCCGGCCCCGACAGACGGCCCCCTCTTCGAGACGCCTTCAGCGCTCGGGGAAGGTTTCGTCTCCGAGGAGACGCTCTCCGACACGTCCGATGCACCCGACCCTGCTCCGACCGATATGCCCGCAGACACGCATGTGGCAGAGCGCTCGGAGGAAGATACGCTTCTCGGCGACACGCCGGAATTCCTTGCCAAGCCCTTGGCCGAGCGCGGCGAAAGCGATGCGCCGGCTGTCGAGGACCAACCGACAGAGCCCGCGGAACCCGAAGCCGGCCCCCTCGCCTATATTGGCGCCTTGGGTTCGCTGACCGCGGCAGAGGCCGCGTCCATTGCGCCGCTCGTCGAGAAATTGCGCGCCCTCGGCACCGCTGCCAGATAAAGAAAAATCGCGCCGTAAGGGGTTGCGACGGCGAACAGATAGAGTATGACAGCGCGACAAGTCGGGCTATGGCGCAGCCTGGTAGCGCGTCCGTCTGGGGGACGGAAGGTCGCAGGTTCGAGTCCTGCTAGCCCGACCAGTTTTCACACAAAATCATGCAGTAACGCCGCTTAGGCGTTCCCTTCCTCGGCCTGTCATTGCTAGACAGGACCGAACGCGCGAGGGGACGAGCCGATGACGGGTGTGCTGGCCAGCCAACAGATCGAAGCGATGATCGCGAAAGGTGCGATCACGCCCGGTGCGCCCTTGGCCGAAGGTCAGGTTCAGCCTGCCAGTCTCGATCTGCGTCTCGGACATGAGGCCATCCGCGTGCGCGCCTCGTTTCTCGCGGGTGCGGGCCGCAACGTCGCAAGCCGCCTCGAGGAATTCGAGATGCACCGCGTCGATCTGTCGGGCGGCGCCGTTCTGGAAAAAGGCTGCGTCTATCTCGTGCCGCTTCTGGAACGCCTCGATCTGCCGGACGGCATTGCTGCGATCGCCAATGCCAAAAGCTCGACCGGGCGGCTCGATCTTCTGACCCGCACGATCACCGACGAGGGTATCGAGTTTGACCGCATCGCGCCGGGTTATTCCGGTCCGCTTTACGCAGAGATCTGCCCGCGCTCTTTCTCCGTTCTCGCGCGGACGGGCATGCGGCTCAACCAGATCCGCTTCCGAAACGGACGGTCTGTGCTGGACGATGACGAATTGCGAGCGTTGCACGAAGCCGAAACGCTCGTGAATGGCGGGCCCGCCCTCATTCGCGACGGGCTTGGCTTCTCGGTCGATCTGCGCCCCGGCGAAGACGATGACCTCGTCGGTTACCGGGCGAAGCCGCATACCGGCGTGATCGATCTGGATCGCCTTGGACATTACGATCCGGCGGAGTATTGGGAAGAGATCCGCACGCGCGAGGGCCGGATCATTCTCGATCCCGACGCCTTCTATATTCTCGTGAGCCGCGAAGCGGTCCACATCCCCCCCGCCTATGCTGCCGAGATGGCGCCCTATCTTGCGATGGTCGGGGAGTTTCGGGTGCATTATGCCGGTTTCTTCGATCCCGGTTTCGGCCATGCGGGCGCGGGTGGTACAGGATCGCGCGGCGTTCTCGAAGTGCGCTGCCACGAAGCGCCCTTCGTGCTGGAGCATGGGCAGATCGTCGGGCGGCTCGTTTACGAGCGGATGGACGAGGCTCCGGCACAGCTTTACGGCGCGGGAATCGCTTCGAACTACCAGGGCCAGGGCCTCAAGCTATCGAAACATTTCCGAGCTTGAGCGGGAACCGGCGCAGCGCGCTGGCTTGAAACCGCCCATTCTCCGCCGATCTCACCGGGATTGCGGAACGAAAACCCGCATTTGCAGCTTGTCTGTCCATCGCGGCCGCGACGGCCGATTTGCAGAATGGGAGCAAGCAAATGCTGACCAAGACCAAAACACTCTTCGCCGGATCCGCGCTTTGCGCCGTGATGGCTGTGCCCGCATATTCCCAGGTCATCACCTCCGAAGACGCAACGCTCGACCTCATGCTGACGCCTGACAGCACCAGCGATATCGTTGCAACCGTACCTGCGGATACCGAGTTTTCCGTGAATGTGTGCCTCGAAGCGGTCGATTGGTGCCGCGTCGATCTGGCTGGCACGGCGGGCTGGGTGCAGAAAGCCGCGCTCGATGTCGATTTCGACCGGATACCCGTCATGACATATGATTGGGACCGCTCGGAAGTCGTGGCGGTGGTCCGAACCGATGTCGATCCGACTTACGAGACGGTCATCGTCTACGCCGATGCCAATCCTGTGCAGACCGTCACCTTCGCCGAGCCGGTCGCCGTGGGCACGGTCGTGCCGCAGGACGTCACGCTCTACAATGTGCCCGATGAGCCCTACAGCTATGTCACGCTGAACGAACGGGTGGCGATCGTCGATGTGGATACGCGGGAAATCGTCTACGTCCCGTCAAACTAAGCACTCAAGCATGACAGAAAGAGGCCGGGCGCGATCTGCGTCCGGCCCTTTTCATAGACTTGGTCAGAAGCGGCCAATGCGCCGGGCGGCGCGCATCGCCTTTCCGGCCTGACGCGTCTGCTGCTTTGCGCCCTTTGCGCGGCGGCGCTCTTCGGGGGTCATCTCGTCATGCGATTTGCCCTTGCCGAAGGCGCGGTCGATCCCGGCATTCACACCTTTGCCGACCAGCTTACGCATCACCATGCGCATCACCATGTTCATGATCCCGTTCGCATTCATCGTAGCCTCGTTGCTCTCATGGCATTTTCATCAAATTAGCATCGGATTGTGCCATTTTATGGGCCGCTGCGTTTCCACAGATGAAAATATGCGTGATCACGCTCAATCCTCGAACAACTCGCTCTGGCCCTCATCGGTCTCTTCCTCTGCATCGGGATCACCCTCGCCAGAACTGGGCATCGTGCCGGGCGGTGGCCGGCTTTCCAGAAGCCCCGCAGAGCGCAGTTCCTTCAGGCCCGGAAGATCGCGCGCGCTTTCGAGGCCGAAATGGTCAAGGAAATCTTGCGTCACCACGAAGGTCACGGGCCGGCCCGGTGTCATGCGGCGGCGGCCGAAGCGAATCCATTCCATCTCGAGAAGCTGATCCACCGTCCCCCGACTGACAGACACGCCGCGGATCTCCTCGATCTCGGCGCGGGTGACCGGCTGATGGTAAGCAATGATCGCAAGCGTCTCGATCGCCGCGCGGCTGAGCTTCTTGGTCTCGACCGTTTCCTTCTGCATCAGGAAGCCGAGATCTGGCGCGGTGCGGATCGCCCAGGCGTCACCCACGCGCACGACGCGAACCCCGCGGCCTTCGTAGCGCTTTTCAAGGTGCACGAGCGCCTCGGCGGCATCGGCCCCGTGCGGCATCCGGTTGTTGAGATCGCGCACCGTCACGGGTTCCGCCGAAGCAAAGAGAATCGCTTCGACCATTCGCTCCTGCTCGCCCATCGGCGGCGCCTCGAAGAGCGTCTCGGCGGGCGCGTCTTCAGGGGCCTCAGTCTCGTCGCTCATTCGCGGCCCTCCCTCCGGCGCAGCTCGATCGGGGCAAAGAGTTCGGATTGACGCAGTTCAGCCTTGCCTTCCTTCACGAGTTCCAGCGAGGCCGCGAAAGTCGAGGCCGTAGCCGACCGCATCCGGACCGGATCGCTGTCCCATCCCTCGGGCATGTAGGCAGAGATATCCGTCCAGGTCCCCGCGAACCCGATCATCCCGCGCATCCGCTCTAGCGCCATTTCCATTGTGAAGACGCGGTCGCGGTCCATGACGAAGGGGCGGAATTCGTCACGCGTTCGGATGCGCGCATAGGCTTGCATGAGATCGAGAATGGTCGCGGTATACTTGATGCGCCGCACATGCTCCATCTTCTCGGGCACGCCGCGCTTGAAGAAGTCCCGGCCGAGTTGATCGCGCCCCATGAGCCGGGCAGCCACGTCCCGCATCGCCTGGAGCCGTTCAAGTTGAAAGGCCAGATGCTCGGCGAGTTCCTCGCCCGACGGGCCCTCCTCGGTTGGATCAGGCGGCAGGAGCAGACGCGATTTCAGGAAGGCGAGCCACGCGGCCATGACGAGGTAATCCGCGGCAAGCTCGATCCTGAGCTCCTTCGCCTTTTCGACGAACGCGAGGTATTGCCGCGCCAGCGCCAAAACGGAAATGCGCCGCAGGTCGACCTTCTGCGTTCGGGACAATGTGAGAAGCAGATCGAGCGGACCTTCGAACCCGTCCACATCGACGATCAGCGCCTCCGCCTCGAGGCGATCGGCTACGGATATCGGTTGGAGGTCGAACTCTGTCTCTTCGGTCATCCCGCGCGCTCAGATGGAAGCGCATCAAGCTTGGCGGAGAGTTCCGCGATGTCAACCTCGCCCGGATCCCGCCGGGCGGTCAGCGCCGCGACCGCGCGCACATGGGATTCGGCGCTCATCTTGCCCACCCGCTCCATCAGCGGCGCCATCTCGTCCATCTCGCCGTTGCAATGCAGGACGCAATCGCAGCCCGCCGCGATGGCCGCAGCGCCGCGCTCGGGCACGGTCCCCGACAGCGCTTCCATCGAGATATCGTCGGTCATCAGGAAGCCGCGGAAGCCCAGTTCCTGCCGGATGAGCGCGATCATCCGGTTAGAGATCGTTGCGGGCTGCCGGTCAAAGGCTTCGAAGACAAGGTGCGCGGTCATGCCGAGCGGCAAATCCGCGAAGGCGCGGAACACGGCGAAATCGGCCTGCATCAGATCGTCGGGCGCGGCATCGATCCGCGGCAGGGCGAGATGGCTGTCGAGCTTGGCGAGCCCGTGCCCCGGCATGTGCTTCATCACCGGCAGAACGCCGCCGTCGAAATGCGCCTGCGCCGCCGCGCGGCCCCGCTCGGTCACGGCCCGGACCGATGTGCCGAGGCAGCGATGGTGCAAAACCGAATGTGTCTCGTCGCGCGCGATATCGAGGGTCGGCGCGCAATTGCCATCGATGCCGTAGCTTCTGAGTTCGGCAGCGATGATACGATAGCGCAGGTAGAATGCCTGCGCCGCATTGTCCCCGTAGCGGGCCGCAAATTCGAGCGGCGCATCCCAGCTTCGCGCCAGGGGCGGGCGAAGGCGCTGCACACGTCCGCCTTCCTGATCGATGAAGATCGGAGCGTCCCGGCCCACCGCGTCGCGCAAGTCCGCCGTCAGCGCGCTGATCTGGTCGGGGTTCTCGAGATTGCGAGAGAAGAGAATGAAGCCGAACGGGTTCGTCTCGGCAAAGAGGCGGCGCTCGCTTGCCCCGAGGGTCGTGCCCCCGGGCGCAAGGATGGCCGCCCCGAACCGGCTCATCGTGCGACGACCGGGATGCAATCGGTGCCTTCGGCGACGAGCGCCGCACAGAACCGCCGTGCATCAGACAGATCGCTGAAGCCATGCGCGCGGAGGCGGTAGAAGGTCTTTCCGCCCGATTGAGCCTTCTGGATCACGCGTGTCTTGGGGCCGAGGTAATCCTCGAACCGGGCGGCGAGCTTGCCCCATTCCGCGCGGGCGACCTCTTCGCTGTCGAAGGCGCCAAGCTGGACAAGCCGTGTCCCGGCCTCGATCGAGCCGGCGTCAAGCTCGCGGGCCGCGTCGGCCTCGGCGGCCGTGAGCGGCGACAGCGAGGCGGTCCGTAGACCGTCAGGACGACGCTTGGGCTTCAGCGATTTCGCGACACCGCTCTCACCAGACAGAGCCAGCGCGATGGTCGCGTCGATTGCGGCCTTCTCCATCTCGTCGCCATCCTCGGGGATCGGGGCTTCGGACACGCTTTCAGTCGCGTCTGGCGCCTCGTTTTCGGATGCGGCCTCTTGCGGCGCGGGCGCAGAAAGCGGCTCGGCCCCGGCGGTCACCTCTTCGACAAGCGCCGCGAGCGTCAGCTCTTCCGGCGTATCCTCAGGGGCGTTCGGCTTTGCGATGGCAGCGGCGCGCGCGGCGTTCTTGGCCTTCTGCGCTTCCGCCGCGAAGAGCCGGGCCGCGGCCACATCCTCGGCCGTCAGATAGGCATCTTTCGGAGCGAGCGTCAGTTGCTCGGGCGGCGGCGGTGCCGTGCCCTGCCCTGCGACGTCGTTGACGGCGAGGCCCTGGTGGCTCGCTGCCTGGCCGCCCGGATTCTCCGGCTGCATACGCATCGGACCCTCCTGTGCCTTGACCACCGGGATGCCTGAGACATCCCGCATCACGAGCTTCGTGCCCCAGACGCCGACACCGACAATAAGGGCCAGCGACAAGGCCGCGCCTGTCAGATGTGTGATTTTCGTCAGAGTCCCGAAGGACGCCTCCCCCTCATCGGGGCCGGAGCGATACGTATCCGCCATGCCTGCCTCTCGTTCCAGCGGCGTGTCGCGCTGGTTTCACTGCTCTGCCAGACCGGCGTGGCGCTTGTTTCGTCAGCGCATTTCTTCTGCCGGTTCGACCCCAAGGATACCCAAACCCGATGCCAAGACAACCGCCACCGAACGGGCCAGCGCGATTTTCGACTGGCTTGTTGCGGGATCGCCCTCCTGCAGGAAGCGCAGCTCGGGAACATCGTTGCCCTTGTTCCAGAGCGCGTGCAGTTCGGACGCCAATTCATACAGATAAAACGCCACCCGGTGCGGCTCGTGCCCGCGCGCCGCGATCTCGACGAGACGCGGCCATTCGGCGAGCTTCTTCGCAACGGCGAGTTCCGAAGGATGAATCATGCCCGAAAGATCAGCCTCGGCGAGCGCGGCATCCGAGACGTTGATCCCCGCGGCGTCCGCCTTGCGCAGCACCGACGAGATCCGGGCATGGGCGTATTGCACGTAGAAGACCGGATTGTCCTTGGATTGCTCCAGCACCTTGTCGAAATCGAAATCGAGCGGCGCATCGTTCTTGCGCGTCAGCATCACGAAGCGGGTCACGTCCGGACCGACCTCGTCGATCACGTCGCGCATGGTGACGAACGTGCCTGCCCGTTTGGACATCTTGAACGGCTCGCCGTTCTTGAACAGCTTCACGAGCTGGGTGAGCTTGATGTCGAGCGGTGTCTTCTCGTCGGACAGCGCCGCAACGGCCGCTTTCATCCGCTTCACGTATCCGCCGTGGTCGGCGCCGAAGACATCGATGAGCTGATCGAAGCCGCGGCTCACCTTGTCATAGTGATACGCGATATCGGGCGCGAAATAGGTCCAGGCCCCGTCCGACTTCATGATCGGCCGGTCGACATCGTCACCATATTCGGTCGACTTGAAGAGCGTCTGCTCGCGCGGCTCCCAATCCTCGGGCGTCTTGCCTTTCGGCGGCTCGAGAACACCCTTGTAGATCAGGCCCTTGGCGCGCAAATCCTCGATCGCGGCCTCGATCCGGCCGGTGCCATACAGCGACTTTTCGGAATAGAAGACATCCATCTCGATGCCGAGGCGCTTCAGATCCTCGCGGATGAGATCCAGCATGGCATCCGTGGCAAACTCGCGCACGTCCTCGAGCCAGACTTCTTCGCCGGCATCGACATAGGCGTCGCCGACCTTGTCCCTGAGCGCCTGGCCGACCTCGATCAGGTAATCGCCAGGATAGGTGCCGTCGGCAAACTCCACCTCGTGCCCGTGCGCCTCGAGGTAGCGCAGGTAGACGGACCGGGCGAGCACATCGACCTGCGCGCCGCCGTCGTTGATGTAGTATTCCCGCGTCACGGAATAGCCGGCGTAATCGAGAAGCGCCGCCAGCGCATCGCCGAACACGGCGCCCCGCGTATGGCCGACATGGAGCGGCCCGGTCGGGTTTGCCGAGACATACTCGACGTTCACGCTCTGGCCCGCGCCCATATCCGAACGGCCGAAACGCTCTCCAGAGCTCAGAACCGTGCGCGGCATGGCCTGCCAAACGCTGTCGGCAAGACGCATGTTGATGAAGCCCGGCCCCGCGACGCTCGCCTCGGCGATCTTCGGATCGGCGGTCAGGTGCGGCACCAGCGCTTCGGCGATGTCGCGCGGCTTTTTCCCCGCGGGCTTTGCGAGAACCATCGCGGCATTCGTCGCCATGTCGCCATGCGCGGGATCGCGCGGCGGCTCGACCGTCACGGGCGCAAGGTTCAGATCCTCCGGCAGCGCGCCTTCGGATTGAAGCGCGGCGATGGCCTGGGTGACAAGGGTTCCGATCTCGGAAAAGAGGTTCATCTCGGCGTGCTCCTGGGCTGCGCCGCTTCCTCTACCATGCGCGGGTGCGGCGTCAATGCGGGCGGAGCTGACGCGAACACGTCACCGCACCCGATCATGCCTCCTTGCGCTCCTCCCGCTTGGGCGCCAGCACCAGGATCTGCACATCGTTCTGATCAAGCGGCTCGGCCTCGGGACCAAGGAAACGCAGCGAGCCGTCGGGCCCGAAATCCGCCACGATGAACGCCTTGGGGTTCTTCTCGCGCCATTGGCTCAAGGTGAACTCCTTCGACAGTTTCGTTGCGCGGAATTCCCAGCCATCGTGGATGCGGGCATTGGCCTCGAGATAGGTCTCGTTCGGTCCGATGGGCCGTCCGCCAAGGGTCGCGGGCAGAGCGTGACGCGCGGAGCTGTCCTTGGACCTTTTGAGCTGGAAGACCTTCTCCCGCCCGAATTCTGGCCCGAGATCGGTCGTCACGAGCGTATTGTAAGCGTCGTTATCCGTTGCCGCGATGACCTGCTCGTAGCGCACGAGGTCGAGCCGATGCTCGGCGTCTTCGGAGAGAAGATCACCGAAATAGGTCTCGATCTCGGCCTCGCGAGCGGCCCGCAGATGCATGTAGTTCGGATCGACGATGATGACCGGCAAGCCGATGCCCTTGAGCGCACGGGCCAGCGCCACCGACCAGGGCGATCCGCCGACGATCATGACGCCGGGCCGGTCGGCCGCCGTCAGACCGAGTGCGCGGGCGAGCGGCGACAGCGTGAAGCCGTGCAGGACCACGGTCGCCGCGACAAGCGCGAAGGCCAAAGGCGCCATCTGCGCGCCATCCTCGATACCGATATCCGCAAGCCGCTCCCCGAAAAGGCCCGCGACGGCCACCAGGACGACACCGCGCGGGCCGGTGAGCGCGATCAGCATCCGCTCGGCGCGCGGCACGCCCGAAAACGCAAGCGAGAGCAGCACCGCGGCCGGACGCGCTACGAAGATCACGGCCAGGACAAAGAGAAGCGCCCTGAGATCGAGCGCCATCAGCGTCTCGCGATCCATGTTCGCGGCCAGAAGGATGAAGACGCCCGAGACCAGCATCACCGTCGCCTGCTCCTTGAAGCGGCGCAGCTCGGTGTAGGACGGCAGCTCCACATTGGCGATGAGGATGCCCATCAGCGTGACCGCCAGAAGCCCCGCCTCGTGCAGCACCCAATCGGACACGCCGAAGACGCCAAGGACCAGCACGAAAAGGACCGGGACTTTCATGTATTCGGGGACCATGCCCCGTCCGAAGGCGCGCGCGGTGCCCCACCCCGCCGCAAGACCGAGCAGCGTCGCGACGGCGATGCCGATCACGAGGTCCGCGACGGCCTGCCCCGCCCCGGTCGCAGTCTGCACCACGATGACGATCTCGAAGGCGAGGACGGCGGCCAGCGCGCCCACCGGGTCGTTGACGATCGCTTCCCATTGCAAGAGCGCCGCCGGCCGGCGCCTCAGCCGGGCCTGACGCAGCAAGGGCGCGATCACGGTGGGGCCGGTCACGATCATGATGCCGCCAAAGACCGCCGAGGTCGCCCAGGACAAGCCCGCCACGTAATGCAGCGTCCCCGCCGAGAAGGCCCAGCCGAGCGGCGCGCCGAGCACGACGAGCCGCTTCACCCCGGTCGCGGCATCGCGCAGCCCGGCGAAATGAAGCGTGAGACCGCCTTCGAAGAGGATGATCGCCACCGCGATCGCGATCATCGGTTGCAGCAGGTTTCCGAAATCACGGGATGGATCGAGAAGGCCGAGGCCAGGCCCCACGACAAGGCCCGCGACAAGCATCAGCACGATCGCGGGCATCCTCAGCCGCCATGCCAGCCATTGCGAGCCGACGCCAAGTGCACCCACGAGGGCAAATCCCATCACCGGGTCGAGCCCCGCCGTTTCCGCAACCGCCATACTCAGCCTCTTACATACCGCTCGATACCATACCGCTGCAAATGCACGGCAATGGCAAGTGGTTGCGGTGTCAGGTCAAATCTTCCAGCACATGCTCACCCGTCAGGCGTGCATGTTCCTGAAGCGCGAAGCGGTCGGTCATGCCGGCGATGTAATCTGCAACGAGCCGCGCGAGCGCGGTCTCGTCCCGCGCCGCCTCGATATCGCGCTGCCAACGGCGCGGCAGAAGCTGCGGATCGCCGAGATAGATCGGGAACAGCGCATTGACCGCCCGTGTCACCTTTTCGCGCTGAGCCATGACCGATGGCGCGCGGTACATGCGCGAGAAAAGAAAGGCGCGGATCTCTTTCAGATCGCGCCAGAGCTCGGGTGAGAAGGCGATGACCGGATACCCCAAGTCGCGGATCTCTTGCGGGCCACGCGCGCCGCTCGTCTCAAGAAGCTCGCGGGACGTATCGATAAGATCGCCGACCATGTAGCCGAAGACCCGCCGCAAGGCCTCGTGGCGGCGGCGATAGGGATCGAGACCGGGATAGCGGGCGTCCACCTCGGCGTAGGCTTGCTTCACGAGCGGCAGCGCCGTGATTTCCTCTTCGGTGAAGAGCCCCGCGCGCAAGCCATCATGCAGATCATGGTTGTTGTACGCGATATCATCCGAGAGCGCCGCGACCTGCGCCTCGGCGCTGGCATGGGTGTGAAGCTCGAGGTCATGCTGGGCATTGTATTCCGAGAGCGCTACCGGGATCTCACCCGTTACCGGCCCGTTATGCTTGGCGATCCCCTCGAGCGTATCCCAGGTCAGGTTCAGCCCGTCGAACTCCGCGTAGTGGCGTTCGAGCGAGGTCACGATTCGCAGCGTCTGCGCGTTGTGATCGAAGCCACCATAGGGCTGCATCAGCGCATCGAGCGCGTCTTCCCCGGTATGGCCGAAGGGCGTGTGACCGAGATCGTGCGCCAGTGCGACCGCTTCGGTCAGATCGAGGTTCAGCCCAAGCGCGCTCGCGATGGTCCGGGCGACCTGCGCCACCTCGATGGAATGCGTGAGGCGCGTGCGGTAGAAATCCCCCTCATGCTCCACGAAGACTTGCGTCTTGTGCTTGAGACGCCGGAATGCGGAAGCATGGATGATGCGGTCTCGGTCGCGTTGGAAACAAGACCGGAAGGCGCTTTCCTCCTCCGGATGGAGCCGTCCGCGCGAGGCGTCAGGCGTCGAGGCGTATGGCGCAGTCATGGCGGCGCTGTCCTTGTCGTCTGTCCCGAGGCCTCATATATTCGGCAATGTCGAAGATTGAAACGGCGTCGAGACGCCAAACTCCCTGATTTGCGAGGAAAACCATGCAGCTGCCCCCGAAAGTGACCGAGCGCGCCTTCGCCCGCCTGGCCGAAATCGGTGCATCGGATCAGGGACAGGCCCTTCGCGTCGCCGTCGAGGGCGGCGGCTGTTCGGGGTTCCAATACGAGATCAAGCTCGATGCCCCCGAGGACGATGACCTCGTGCTGGAAGGCCAGGGCCAGAAAGTCGTGGTCGATCAGGTGTCGCTGCCGTTTCTGGCGGATGCCGTCATCGACTTCTCCGACGAGCTGATCGGCGCGCGTTTCGTGATCGAGAATCCGAACGTTGCCAGTTCCTGCGGCTGCGGCACCAGCTTCTCTATGTAGTCGCGGCCTTCGCGGGCAACATCTCGTCCCGCACGAGCCAGAGGCTCGAGCAGATGACGAGCAGGACGCCAATGACCGTCCCGGCCTCTGGCACTTCGCCGAACGCGACGAAACCAATGGCGACCATCCAGACGAATTGCAGGTTCATCAGGGGCGTCGCGACGTAGGCTGGCAACAATCCGAAGGCCAGCACGATGATCCAGCGCCCGGCGAAGGCGAGGAACGAGTAGAGCAGGATCCAGCCCAAGTCGCTCGCCTGCATCGGCACCCAGACGAGCGGCAGGAAACAAGCCATCGCCACGAAGAGCGCGGCGTTCGGGAAGAACACCTGCGCCAGCGAATTCTTCTCGCGTCGGCTGATATAGCGGGCCGAGACCAACGATGCGGTGCCCGACAGCACGGCAATGGCAGCCCAGAGATGGCCTGCCGTGATGCTCGACACTCCGCCGGGGAAGAGGCACAGCATTCCGCCAACGCCGATCAGAAGCGCGGTCCAGGCGGCGGGGCGGACCGTCTCTCCGAGGCCGGGGCCGCTCATCACCGCCGCGATGACGGGCACCATTGCGAGGAACAGGAAGATCTCGGCCATCGGCAGGACACGGAAGGCCTGGAAAAAAGCGACCGAGGCGAGAACGGTCAGCAGCGATCTCAGCGCCATCGCCCACCGGCAGGTGGTCGTCACGGCAGTGCGGATCTCGCCCTTTCGCCATTTCTCGACGGCGAGAGACAGGGCCAGCACGATCAGGGCAGAGATCGCGAAGAGCTGCGGCGCCTCGTATCGGCCGGCGATGAACTTGGTGATCCCGTCACCGCCCGCCATCATTAGTGTGTAGATGACGATCAAGATTGCGCCTGCTGCCGGTCCAGCGAGGGTCATGCGAATACCTCCACCGATGCGGCAGCAGACTCGCCGCGCGCGAAAAGATCGAAAAACCGGCCAAACCGCGTCGGGAGCGCGGCTTCGAGTTTCTCCAGCCGATCTTTCGCATGAAAGCTGAGCGTCTCGGTCAGTCGCCGATGCCGAGACGCCTTCGTTCCGCGCGCATTTGCATCCATCAGGAACAGCACTTCGGAGATTTCGCGGAGCGGCGATACCGCGCCGGAGCGGCGTTTTTCGAAGCGATTCGGAACGTGTGGCATCGCGCAGTCAAAGAGCGCCTGGCCGGACAAGGCGGCCTCCCACTGGCACACGAGGTAATCGTGATAGCTGTCCTGGGCAAAGCGTCCCTGCCCTTCGGAAATATGGAACTCGTGACGCGACACAGTCAAAAACTCAACCCAAGGCTGCGGACAGGCTACACCGGAATATCTTAAAGCGATAGAAACTTCTGCGAGCAGGTCGGAATTGCCCTCGAGATAGGCCACCGCCCCGGCGAAATGCAGACTGTCGATGGCAGCGGCGTCGAGGTTCGGATCGCGGGTTCCGTAGTCGCTGAGATAGAAGGCGATATGCGTCAGCTCATACGCGGCTTTCTTGTTGGGTACGGCGAATGTCTCGGGACGGCGCATGAAGGCGCGCAGACGGTCGTCGAGACCGGCATCCACATCGTCTGCGAAGCGCCGCTGGGACAAAAGCCGCCGCGCCTCGGCGCGTTGCAGGTCCGAGAGTTCCGCTTGCGCGAGGCCTGAGCGCGCGGCCATCGCGCAAAGCTCTTCCGCGACCCTGCCGCGCCAGCCCAACGTCTCCATATCGAGGGCGATGGACAGGATGAACCGATAATATTGGGGAAAGAAGGCGAGCCGTTCAGCCGCATTCTCATAGAACCCGCCAAGAGGTTCGAGCGCCTCCGGCGCAACCTCGCTTCCGGTCACCGCCAAAAGGTTGAGCAACTCCGCGTTCTCTTTCAGCCAGAACACGTCATCGATGGGGCGCCGCGATTGGGCAAAGGCGCCGAGAAGCGCAGGGATGCACGCTTCCCGGCTCCTGGCACGGGGCGCGACGGCGAATTGAACGACATTCGACATGAAAATCTCCTGTGGTCGGCTTCGGATCGCGCCCCGGGCGCTGGTGCTCAGGACCAGGAAATGCACAATCCGGTGCTGTCGCCGTCGCGCGCTTCGCTGGCCTCGGGGCCGGACCAGGAGATGAATGCCCCGGTCGCATCACCGAGCGACGTTTCCGTGCCGGCAGGGCCGGACCAGGAGATGAAAGTCTCGACACCATCGCCGAGCGCCGCATCGGTCCCGGCCGGACCCGACCAGGAGATGAAGGTCTCAACGCCTTCGCCGATCATGGCATCGAACTGGGCATCGGTGCGGATTGCTTCACGAGTTTCGATCTTCTTCAGTGCAGACATATTGGCCTCCGTTGGTTGGAACGTGAGGTCATGGTTTCAGCTTTTAATTGATTGAAAAGGCTTTTCTTCAACTCTAGGGTCAGCAATCCGGGCGGACTCGCCTTATCCACATTCATGCCGTCCGGTAAGCGATCGCGTTCGGTGCCCTCATTGGCTTCGTCCCCAACTCCACATTTCTTGTGGACAAGTTCCGCGCAACGGTCGCTAGGGCAGTGATTTGACTAAGATTTGCCGAAACCTGGCCGGCGAATCATCACACCGCCCCGCCAACTGGCCGCTTGCATTGCCCTCGCCCCTGCCCCAGAACGACAGGCGTTTCGGCGGCAAGGAGCGGCAGACGCCATGAAGATCGCGACCTTCAACATCAACGGCATCAAGGCGCGCGCGACGGCGCTTTCGGACTGGCTCTCGGAAGCAGCGCCGGACGTGGCGCTGCTGCAGGAGATCAAGTCGCAGGACGAGGCCTTCCCTCGCGAGATGTTCGAAGATCTCGGCTACAACGTGGAAACTCACGGCCAGAAAAGCTTCAATGGCGTCGCGATCCTCTCGAAACTGCCGCTCGAGGATGTCACGCGGGGTCTGCCCGGAGACGACGAGGACGAACAGGCGCGCTGGATCGAGGCGACCGTGGTCGGCGACAGCCACGCGGTGCGGCTGTGCGGGCTCTACCTGCCGAACGGCAATCCCGCGCCGGGCCCGAAATACGACTACAAGCTTGCGTGGATGGAGCGGCTGCGCGCCCGCGCCGCAGACCTCATCGCGTCCGAAGAGGTCGCGCTCATGGCGGGCGATTACAACATCATCCCGAATGCCGAGGATGCTGCGAAACCCGACAGCTGGCGCGACGATGCACTGTTCATGCCGGAAAGCCGAGCGGCCTATCGCCGAATCCTGAACCTCGGCTTCACCGAGGCGTTCCGCACGCAGCACCCCGCGCCGGGACAATATTCATTCTGGGACTACCAGGCGGGCGCCTGGCAGAAGAACAACGGTATCCGTATCGACCACGTCCTCTTGACGCCGCAATGTGCGGATCTGTTGCAAGCCAGCGGGATCGACAAGGACGTGCGCGACCGCGAGAAACCCTCCGATCATGTGCCGGTCTGGGTCGAGCTTGCCGCCTGAGGCTGCTTGCACGGGCCGCCGCACCCTCTTACATCTGAACGCATAACGAAGACGGAGCCCCACGCGATGGCAATGCAGGCCCACGAGATCGAGGCGCTGATCCGCGCCGAATTCCCGGATGCGAAGATCACGATCACCGACTTGGCCGGAGACGGCAATCACTATGCCGCCGAGGTCATCGACGAGAGTTTTCGTGGCAAGAACCGCGTCCAGCAACAGCGTGCGGTCTATTCCGCGCTGAAGGGCAAGATGGACGGCGCGCAGGGCGAATTGCACGCACTCGCGCTGACGACCAAGACACCCGACTGACGAACGTGTCGGGCACGGGAAGCTTCATTGCCAATACCTGGCCGATCCTGGGCGCGCTCGCCCTTGTCGGCCTCATCACCTACGGAGCGCTCAGGCCTTACATCAAGGCTGAACGGAAACGCCGCGAAGAAACGGAGAGCAAGGATGACTGACGCAAAGACCCAGATCGACGAAACGGTCAAATCGAACGACGTCGTGCTCTACATGAAGGGCACGAAATCCATGCCGCAATGCGGCTTCTCGAGCCGCGTCGCAGGGGTCCTGAATTATATGGGCGTCGAATATTCCGACGTGAATGTCCTCGCCGACGAGAACATTCGCCAGGGCATCAAGGATTATTCCGACTGGCCGACGATTCCGCAGCTTTACGTGAAGGGAGAGTTCGTGGGTGGCTGCGACATCATCACCGAGATGACCTTGTCGGGCGAGCTCGACCAGCTGTTCGAGCAGAACGGCGTCTCCTACGACAAGGACGCCGCTGCGAAAATCCGCGAAGCCAACGGCTAAGAGCGAACGTGGCCGCGCGCGCTTCAGGCGCGCGCCTTTTCCTCCACCTCGTCGGCGACGGCTTCCGCACGCGCGGCAAGCTCGGCCATCGTCTCCATCACGCCCTCGGGCATGACCGCGACCTCGACGCGTTCCGGCTCGGGGGCTGGCTTGGAGGCGTCCGCCTTGATCCGGCCTTCAAGCTCGGCAACGCGCGCTTCGGCCGCAGCCAGCTTGTCCTCGAGCCCGGCGGTCTTGTCCGCAAGCATCAGCCCCGCCATCAGAAGCATCCGGTTCTCCGGCAAACGACCGATCTGGGAGATCAGCGTCTGCGCTTCGGCGTCGAGCATTTCGGCCGCGGTGACGAGATATTGTTCCTCGCCTTCCTGGCAGGCGACGGCGAAGTTGCGCGTGCCAATGGTGATATCGAGTTCGGGCATCAGGTGGCCTCCTGCTCTGTCGTGGCGCGGGCTTCGGCTTCTGCAAGCAGCGGCGTGAGCGCACCCAGAACCGCGCGGCTTTCGGCGGCATCGGCGGCGCGCGCGGCGCGCAGGGATTCAAGCTCGGCCAGCATGGCCTTGTTGATGAGATGCGGCTCTCCGACATTCTCTTCGAGGGCGCGGCGCATCTCCTCGTTGGTTGCGGTCAGCATGTCGTTGGCGTGCCGCAGCCGCTGCAAATCGCTGTCGAGGCCAGCCAGCGCGGCGCGGGCCTCTTCCGCCTCGGCACGCAGCTTGGCGACCTCGCTGTCCTGCTTCTCGCGGATCGCTCGCACCCGCTCTTCAAGCTGGGCATTCGCGATGCGTTCATCCTCGAGTGCGGCCTGAAGCGCGGTCAGCTCCTCGCTGGCGGCCGCTTCCGGCGCCGCTGGCACCTCGCCATCCCCAGCCGCGCCGAGACCTTCGACGCCCCTGGCGATCCGGTCGAGTGCGGAGGCGATACGCCGCTCCAGCTCTGCAATGTCGTTCATCCGATCTGCCCTCTGCCCGTCTGCATCATTGCCGCGCCACGCCGAATCGTGGCCGGAGCGCGAATTGCAAGGAAGTTAGCAAGACGAAAAGGAAAGTGCGCGTCTTTATATGTCAAGGTCTTGGCTCCCGTGCTTGATCTTGTGCGAGGCGCTGAGTAGACGCGACGCAGACCCTTTGCCATCAAGGATACCAGACCCGTGGATATCGACGCGCTCAAGGCGAAACACCCCGATCACTGGCGCCGCGCGACGGCGATCCGAGCCCTGGCGCTGGATGCCGTGGCCCAAGCCAATTCCGGCCATTCGGGCATGCCGATCGGCATGGCAGATGTCGCGACCGTGCTGTGGAGCCGGCATCTGAAATACGATGCGGCGCATCCTGACTGGGCTGACCGGGACCGCTTCATCCTGTCCGCAGGGCATGGCTCGATGCTGCTCTACTCCCTCCTCTATCTTGCTGGCGATCCCGAAATTACGCTCGAGGAGATCCGCAACTTCCGCCAGCTCGGCGCGCGGACGGCGGGCCATCCCGAGAACTTCCTCGCCCGCGGCATCGAGACGACGACCGGTCCGCTTGGCCAGGGGCTTGCGATGTCGGTCGGTTTCGCCATCGCCGAGGAATCCCTGCGGGCCCGCTTCGGCGAGAAGCTGGTCGACCACAAAACCTACGTCATCGCCGGCGACGGCTGCCTGATGGAAGGCGTGAGCCAAGAGGCGATTGCGCTCGCCGGTCGCCAGAAGCTCGGCAATCTCGTCGTCTTCTGGGACAACAACAACATTACCATCGACGGCGAGGTCTCCATCGCCGATGCGACCGACCAGCCGACACGCTTCGCCGCTTCGGGCTGGCACGTGCAGGAAATCGACGGGCACGATCCCGAGGCCATCGACGCCGCCATCTCAGCCGCCAAGGCGGACGACCGTCCGTCGATGATCGCCTGCAAGACGCATATCGCGCTCGGCCACGCCGCGCAGGATACATCCAAGGGTCATGGCGCGCTGACCGACGACGATCAGAACCGGACCGCGAAATCCGGCTGGGGCTGGGAAGGCGCGCCTTTCGAGATCCCCGAAGAGATCAAGTCCTGGTGGGAAGACGCCGGTCGCCGGGGCGCTCCGGACCGCGAAGCCTGGGAAGCACGCGCGGCGAAGCTGTCCGATGCCAAGCGTCGCGAATTCGAGCGCACGCTCTCGGGCGAGGCCCCGAAGAAGCTGTCGGCGACGATCAAGGCGCTGAAAAAGCAGCTCGTCGAGAGCAAGCCCAAGGTCGCGACCCGCAAGAGCTCGGAGATGGTGCTCGAGGTCGTGAACCCGATCTGCCCCGAGACGCTGGGCGGTTCCGCCGACCTTACCGGCTCGAACAACACCAAGACGTCCGATCTCGGCGTCTTCGATATCGAGAATCGCGCGGGGCGCTATGTCTATTACGGCATCCGCGAGCACGGCATGGCGGCAGCGATGAACGGCATGGCGCTGCATGGCGGCATCCGCCCCTATGGCGGGACGTTCTTCTGCTTCACCGATTACGCCCGGCCCGCCATGCGCCTCGCGGCCCTGCAGCAGATCCCGACGGTCTTCGTGATGACGCACGATTCCATCGGGCTCGGTGAGGACGGCCCGACGCACCAGCCGGTCGAGCATCTCGCGATCTGCCGTGCGACGCCGAACACCCTGACCTTCCGCCCTGCCGATACGACAGAAGCGGCGGAGGCGTGGGAGCTGGCGCTGACGCAGACCTCGCGTCCCTCGGTCATGGTCCTGTCGCGTCAAGGCGTGCCTGCCGTCCGTCACGAGATGAAGGCCAAGAACCTCGTCAGCCAAGGGGCCTACGTTCTCGCCGAGGCGGAGGGCAAGCGCCAGGCGATCCTTCTGGCCACAGGCACCGAAGTGTCCGTTGCGTTGGCAGCCCGCGAGGCGCTGCAAGCCGAAGGGATCGGCACGCGCGTCGTCTCCATGCCGTCCTTGGAGCTCTTCGCCGAGCAGGACGAAGCCTATCGCAAGCGCGTCCTTCCCGGCGGGCCGGTTCGCGTTGCCGTCGAAGCGGGGGTCGGCCTCGGCTGGGATCGCTGGCTCTTCGGCGAGCGCGGGCGCGAGAAGAAGGCCGGTTTCGTCGGCATGTCGGGCTTCGGCGCATCGGCCCCGGCCGAGGAGCTCTACGCGCATTTCGGCATCACTGCCGAGGCTGTCGCGGAAAAGGTCAAATCGCTGCTCTGAGTAGCCCCTATCGCAACGTCGCAAGCGCCCCGCCCGATCCGGCGGGGCGTTTTGCATTTCAGCGGCACGGCAAGGACGCGAATTTGACGAAGGGGTGATGCAACCGTTCGGGCCTATCTCGCGTATCCTGTGGGAGAACTATCAAGGAGCTCTCCATGATCTACCAGACACGCAGCACACTCATCGCCACGGCCCTAGGCGGACTGGTCGCCGTGCCCGCCTGCGCGCAGACCTTCGAGCGCGCTGAGCGAAACGCCGATTTCGAACCGGCCTTCGAGGAACAATTCCGGGCCGAGCTGGTCGACAGCGCCGTGGAGCTGTCCACCGAAACGGTCGCGAGCGGCCTGGTCCACCCCTGGGGCATCGCGATCCTTCCGGGCGAGGACGGCTACATCGTGACCGAACGGCCCGGACAATTGCGCCACGTGTCCGAGGACGGCACGATCTCGGAGCCGATCAGCGGCGTGCCAGAGGTCATGAACGAGCGCCAGGGCGGGCTTCTTGACGTGGCGCTCGCGCCCGATTTCGCAGAGAACCGCCGCATCTACATGACCTATGCCAAGCCTCTGCGCGGTGGGCGGAACGCGACGGCGGCAGCCTTCGGAACGCTGTCGGAGGACATGAGCGCGCTCGAGGACGTGAACGAGTTCTTCGTGCAGGAGCCCGGATCCTATTCGCCGATGCATTTCGGCAGCCGTGTGGTCTTCGACGAAGACGGGCATGTCTTTGTCACCACAGGCGAGCACTTCGGAGAGGACGAGCGCGTTTTCGCGCAGGACCTCGACAAGACTTACGGCAAGACGGTGCGCTTCAATCTCGATGGCACGATCCCGGACGACAATCCTTTCGTCGATAACGGTGATGCGATCCCCTCGATCTGGTCCTACGGGCACCGGAACGTGCAAGGCGCGCTCGTGATGGACGGCACGCTCTGGGCGATCGAACATGGCCCCGCGGGCGGTGACGAGCTCAACGTGATCGAAGCCGGCGCGAATTACGGCTGGCCGGTCGTCAGCTACGGCCAGAACTACGATGGCACGCCCGTAGGCTCCGGCGAGCCACGCCAAGAGGGCATGGAAGAACCTGTCTACTTCTGGGACCCGGTGATCGCGCCCGGCGACATGATCGCCTATGACGGCGAGATGTTCGGCGACTGGCAGGGCGATCTGCTGATCGGCTCGCTGAACCCCGGCGGCATCGCGCGCCTGTCTCTATCGGATGGACGGGTTCAGGAAGAGGAACGGATCCTGATGGATCTCGGCCGCGTCCGGGACGTGACGGTCGACGAGGACGGCTCGATCCTGGCAATCACCGATTTCGAGAACGGCGAGATCATCAGGATCACCCCAGCCGGCTCCAGCTGATGCGGGCCCAGTGAGAATGAAGGCCGGCGCTTTCGGGCGCCGGTCGTTTCATGTCAGGCGGTTTTCTTTTCGGAGCCGAGTGTCGCGCGCCAGATCGGCGCGATGAAGCGTGTCCCGATCGGGATGAGGGCGAGACCAAGCGCCAGGCCGAGAACGCCGTCGCAGGCCGCCGTGACGATCCATTCGCCCGCGCCGCGCAGGTTTTCGGGCAAGCCGCCCGCCACTGCCACGGCGATCGAGTGGATCATGTCTTCGGGCGCGTGCCAGCCCATCTGCGCCAGCCCATGGACGATGATCGACCCGCCGACCCAAAGCATCGCGGCCGTCCCGACGATGGAGAGGGTCTTCATCAGATACGGCATGGCCTTTACGATGCCACGGCCAAACCCGCGCGTTGCGGCGAGCCGGCCGGCCTGGCTCAGCCAGAGGCCGATATCGTCCATCTTCACGATAAGCGCGACGGAGCCATAGACCGCGACGGTGATCATCACGGCGACCGTCGCAAGCGTCGCGGCCTCCATCCAGAAGCTCGATGTCGGGATCGCGGCAAGCGCGATGGTCATGATCTCGGCCGACAGGATGAAATCGGTCTTGATCGCGCCTTCGACCTTTTTCTCCTCGAGGCGCATCGGATCTTCGATGTCGTGCGATCCGTCCGGTCCCCCCGAATGATCGTCATGGGGCAGGATTACATGCGCGATCTTCTCGGCCCCTTCGAAGCAGAGATAGGCCCCGCCCAGCATCAGAAGCGGCGGGATCAGCCAAGGCGCGAAGGCCGAGAGAGCGAGGCCCGCAGGCAGCAGGAAGACCAGCTTGTTGAAGATCGAGCCCCGCGCGATCTTCCAGATGATCGGCAGTTCCCGCGCCGGCTCGAAACCTTGCACGTATTTGGGTGTTACCGCCGCATCGTCGATAACAGCGCCGGCGGCCTTGGAGCCGGCCTTTGCCGCCTGCCCCGCAATATCGTCAACCGAAGCCGCTGCGACCTTGGCGATACCGGCCACGTCGTCGAGAAGCGCAAGCAAACCGCTCATGAAGATCCCCTTGAAACGTTCGGAAAGAGTAAGACGCGCGCCGCTCAGCGCAAGGGCATGCGCGCGAAACGGCCCGGACCGGCAGCAGAGAGCGCGAGGCATCCGCCCGCGATGGCCCAGTTCTTCACGAAGATGGACATCTGCCAGGGATCGTCGGGCTTGAGGTGAAAGAGGCTGGTCGCGATGCAGTAAACCGCGAGCGAGGCCGCGACCGGACGGGTCCAGAGACCGAGGATCAGCGCGAGCGCCGCTGCGCCATTGTAGAGCGTCGCCGGCCAGATCAGCGCGGTCGGCAAACCGCGCTCTTCAAGAAGCATCATCGCAGCACCGGGATCGGCGATCTTCTGAACGAAGCCGGCAAGGAAAAGCGCCGCGATCAGGCAGCGGCCAATCAGAAGAGCAAGATCGGGCATGTCGTCGGGGCCTTTCAATTGGCAGTCGGCGCCAGGTTCGGCACGGCTCGCAGCGGTTAGCGCAATCAGTGGCAGATGGCCACAGGTTATCGCTAACATATTCACAATTCTCGATTTTTTCATTGCCCGGCCTGCAGGGCGGTGGCTATAGGACACCAAATTGCGACGAGGAGCGACAGATGACGGTCACGGTAGGCATCAACGGGTTCGGGCGGATCGGACGCTGCACCCTCGCTCACATCGCGGAGAGCGCCCGGAACGACGTGCAGGTCGTGAAGATCAACGCCACGGGGCCTATCGAGACCTCCGCGCATCTTCTGCGCTACGACAGCGTGCATGGCCGCTTCCCCGGAGAGGTGCGCGTCTCGGGCGATACGATGGATCTCGGTCGCGGGCCGATGCAGATGTTCTCGACCTACGATCCGGCGGAACTCGACTGGGATGGCTGCGACGTCGTGCTGGAATGCACCGGCCAGTTCAATGACGGCGAGAAGGCCGGCGTTCACATGAGCCGCGGCGCGAAATCGGTGTTGATCTCGGCGCCCGCGAAGAACGTGCAGCGCACCGTGGTCTACGGCGTCAATCACCGCGAGCTGGAGGCCGGCGAGACGATGATCTCGAACGGGTCCTGCACGACCAATTGCCTCGCTCCGCTCGCCAAGGTTCTCGACGAGGCGATCGGCATCGAGTCGGGCATCATGACCACGATCCATTCCTATACTGGCGATCAGCCAACGCTGGACCGCCGGCACAGTGACCTCTACCGCGCGCGGGCGGCGGCGATGGCGATGATTCCAACGTCAACAGGGGCGGCGAAGGCGCTTGGTGAAGTTCTGCCGAACCTCAAGGGACGCCTCGACGGCTCCGCGATCCGTGTGCCGACACCGAACGTCTCTGCCGTGGATCTGACCTTCGTCGCAAGCCGCGATGTCACCGCCGAGGATGTGAACGAAGTGGTGGCTGAAGCCGCGTCGGGCCGCATGGGCTCCGTCCTCGCCTACGATCCCGAGCCCAAGGTCTCGGTCGATTTCAACCATACGACCCAAAGCTCCATCTTCGCGCCGGACCAGACCAAGGTGACGGGCAAGCGCCTCGTCCGCGTACTGGCCTGGTACGACAACGAATGGGGCTTTTCGGCGCGTATGGCCGATGTCGCGGCCGCGATGGGACGTCTGCTGCACTAAGGACAGGTAAGCGAGCGCGCAACAGATGCGCGGCTCGCTCTCGCGGTCGGCGTGACAGCGCCCCTGCCCTCTGGCACATAGACTTCCGAGCATCGCCGCACGGGAGCGCGCCGCCGACATGACCAACACGCTGGCTTTCGTCCTCGGCGGATTTCTGATCGCCGCGATCGCGATCGACATCGTCATGTTCGGCGATACGCACATGATCTTCCTCGGAAAGAAGTTCTTCGAACTGCTCGAATGGGTCGCCTTCTGGCGCTGAATTCCCTCCCGTCTTGACCGCTGCGCCGGGTGCGTCACCTTGACACTTGAGAGAGGCTTTGCTTGTTAGCGGTAACGGCAAGCACCGCTTTGCCTAGGCACCGCAAGAGACACGTTCCGCAAAGGAGATTTCCATGGCAGTCAAAGTCGCGATCAACGGCTTCGGACGGATCGGCCGCAACGTGCTGCGCGCGATCATCGAACAGAACCGCACGGAGATCGAGGTCGTCGCGATCAACGATCTCGGCCCGGTGGAGACCAACGCGCACCTGTTTCAGTACGACAGCGTGCATGGCCGGTTTCCCGGCGAGGTCAAAAGCGGGGATGACTGGATCGATGTGGGGCGCGGCCAGATCAAGGTCACCGCGATCCGCGACCCCAAGGAACTGCCCTGGTCGGATGTCGACGTCGTGCTTGAATGCACGGGCATCTTCACGAGCCGCGAGAAAGCCGCGCAACACCTCGAGAACGGCGCGAGCCGCGTTCTGGTCTCCGCCCCCTGCTCAGAGGCGCACAAGACCATCGTCTATGGCGTGAACCACGCTTCGCTGACAGCGGACGATCTTGTCGTGTCGAACGCGTCCTGCACGACGAACTGCCTCTCGCCCGTTGCCAAGGTGCTGCACGAGGAGATCGGCATCACGCGCGGATTCATGACGACGATCCACTCCTATACGGGCGATCAGCCGACGCTCGATACGATGCACAAGGATCTCTATCGGGCCCGCGCAGCGGCGCTCAACATGATCCCGACCTCGACCGGCGCGGCCAAGGCCGTCGGACTCGTCCTGCCGGATCTCAATGGCAAGCTCGACGGTGTGGCGATTCGCGTTCCGACGCCGAACGTCTCGGTCGTGGACCTGACCTTCGAGGCGGCGCGGGACACCAGCGTCGAAGAGATCAACGCGGCCATCACCAAGGCTGCTGGATCCGGCCCGCTCAAGGGCATCCTCGGGGTGACGGACCACAAGCTCGTCAGCCAGGACTTCAACCACGATTCGCATTCGTCGATCTTCGCGACGGACCAGACCAAGGTGATGGACGGCAATTTCGTCCGCGTCTTGAGCTGGTACGACAACGAATGGGGCTTCTCGAGCCGCATGGTCGACACCGCTATCGCGATGGGCAAGCTGATCTGAGACGCGCCGCGTCAAACGCATGAAGGGGCCGGTCCTGCGACAACGCGGGTCCGGTCTTTTTATTTCGGCCGGATCGCGGCCAAGGCCGCCTCGTAGCCGAAATGTGCCGCCGGCAAAGCATGCGCGGTCACTTTGGGCGGTGCAGCGAAGGTAACCGCCGGCGTTTGAGGCGCGGGCGCGCTGGCCGCTGGCATGCGGGGGCTGCCCGGATTCACCGATTTCTGGGGCAAGGCCGCCGATTGAATGTTCATGAGGGTTCTCCTGGTTGCGTCGGCTTTGGATCATCCGCGCGCAAGGTGAAGAATTCCTCAATTTCACGCTTCTCATGCCATGCACTGCCTGCATGGCGGCTTGAGAATGCCCGAAGTTGTGCTGCGGCGCGGCATGACTACGTTAGCGCCAACAGCAACGATCAAGCCGAAAGGAGCGCATCATGGCCTTCTTCAACACGCTCAACACCCGTTTTCGCCAGCACGCCGCCTACCGCCGGACGCGCCACGAACTCGAGTCCCTGCCCTTCGACGTCAAGGTCGATCTCGACCTCAACGGTCGCGAGCGCGATGTCGCGAAAGCCGCGATCTACGGCTGAGCCGGGCCGTATTTCTCCAAAAGAGCCGCGCGCACATCGGGCGTGACGAATTTCGTGACGTCCCCGCCAAGCCGGGCGATCTCTTTCACGAGTTTGGACGCGATCGCCTGGTGCCGCGCCTCGGCCATCAGGAACACTGTTTCGACGCTCGAATCCAGGGCGCGGTTCATGCCGACCATCTGGAATTCGTACTCGAAATCCGCGACAGCCCTGAGCCCGCGCACGATAAGCTGCGCGCCGACATCACGGGCGCAATCGATCAGCAGGTTCTCGAAGGGATGAACGCAGATCTCGGTGCCCGTCTCTTCGGCCAGTGGCGCACAGGCGCGCTCGATCATGGCGACGCGTTCATCGAGATCGAAAAGCGGCCCCTTCCCGGAATTGATGGCGACCCCGATGACCAGCTTGTCGCAGAGCCGCGCTGCACGCAGGATGATATCGATATGGCCCAGGGTGACGGGGTCGAATGTCCCGGGATAAAGGGCTGTCCGCATCGGCATGTCGCCACCTCGCGCCTGACTTCGTTCCGCGCACGCAACAATATTGCGCCCGGCTTTGCAAGCAGGTCGCGGGGCGGCTCCTTCAGTAGCCCATGATCATGCCTTCGAGCGCATCCTTCTCCATCTCCACTTCCGAAAGGAGTGCCTTGACCGTATCGCCAAGGGTGATGACGCCGACGAGCTTGCCCTCCTCGACGACGGGCATGTGACGGAAGTGACCCGCGGTCATCCGGCCCAGCACGTCGCGCGCGCTGTCCGCTCGGGTGCAGGTCACGAGGTTCGTGGTCATGAAATCCGCGACCTTGCCGCCCATCGAGCCTGCGCCGCTCTTGCCGAGGACGCGCACGATGTCGCGTTCGGACAGGATGCCCTCCGCGCTGGTGCCGTCGCTGGAGACGATGACCGTACCGATGCCGCGCTCGGAGAGGATTTTCGCGGCCTCATCGAGCCGCGCCTCGGGGCTGATCGTCGTGACGCTGTCGTCCGACTTCGATTTCAGGATGTGCATCACCTGCATGAATGGTCCTCCTCAAGACACCCAGCCTATGTCCAAGCGTCGGAGAGCGTGACCGCTTCTGTCAAGCAAGACCTTCCAGCCGCTGCACTTCTTCGCGCATTCCCGACAGAAGCGCGACGGCGAACCGGTTAAGCCGTTCGAGCCTCCGGTCGTCCGCGTGCCGCACCAGGTAGAAGGACCGGACGAGCGAGATCTCCTCGGTCAGAAGCCGCACCATGCGGGCGCCGGCTGCCGGCAAGGCGAAATCGTGCAGGATGCCGATGCCGCTGCCGGAGGCGACCCAGCGGACCTGCACGGACGCCGAGTTGGAGGCAAGCTTCACCCGTTCGACGCCAAGCGCATCGAGATAGTCGAGTTCCTTGTCGAAGATCATGTCGGGAATGTAGCCGACGAGCGGATGCCCGGCGATATCGGCAAGGCTCGAAATGCCCGGCCGCGAGCGCAGGTAAGGACGCGAGGCGGCAAGATGGAGGCGATAATCGCAGATCTTCTGCACGGTCAGGCGACCCGCGCTTGGCGGCGAAACCGTGATCGCCATGTCCGCCTCGCGTTTCGAGAGGTTCACGACGCGCGGCAGCGCGACGATCTGCACCTCGAGGTCGGGATTGGCCTCGCAGATTCGACCGCAGACCTGCGGCAGCAGGTAATTCGCGCAACCATCGGGCGCGCCGATCCGAATCTGGCCAGACAGCCCTTCTGTCCGCCCCGCCACGGTCTCGGACGCCGCCTGCATCGCCTGCTCGGCTTCCTCTGCATGCGACATCAGTCGTGTGCCTGCTTCGGTGAGCGCGTAGCCTTGCGGGCTTTTTGCGAAAAGCGGCGTGCCGAAATCCTCTTCGAGACGTGCGATGCGGCGCCCTACCGTGGCGGGGTCCATCCGGAGCTGACGTCCCGCTGCCGAAAGGCTCTCCCCACGCGCCGTCGCGAGAAAGATCCGCATGTCATCCCAACTCTTCATTCGGACGCCCCTTCATGCCTGCAAAACCTTTTTGGACATCTGCCCCTGTCAGATGAAATTTTGCAAGGCTAAGGTAGGAGCAGCCAAGTTTCCGGAGAGTGAATAATGACCCAAGAGCTGACGCATTACATCGATGGCGCGCAGGTGAAGGGCGGCTCTGGCCGCTTCGCCGACGTCCTGAACCCCGCGACCGGCGAAGTCACGGGACGCGTGCCGCTGGCCACCAAGGCAGAGCTCGACGACGCCGTCGCCCGCGCCGCCGAAGCGCAGAAAGCCTGGGGCGCGACCAACCCGCAGCGCCGCGCGCGGGTGATGATGAAGTTCGGCCAGCTCATCAACGAGCATATGGACGAGCTAGCCGAGCTCGTCTCCCGCGAACACGGAAAGACCCTGCCCGACGGGCGCGGCGACGTGCAGCGCGGGCTTGAGGTCGTCGAGGTCTGCATGGGCGCGCCCTCGATGCTGAAGGGCGAATTCACCGATGATGGCGGACCGGGCATTGACCTTTATTCCATGCGCCAGCCGCTTGGCGTCGTGGCAGGCATCACGCCGTTCAACTTCCCGGCGATGATCCCGCTCTGGAAGATGGCCCCGGCGCTCGCCTGCGGCAATGCGATGATCCTCAAACCGTCCGAGCGCTGTCCGTCGACCTCGCTGCGCCTCGCGGAACTTCTGAAGGAAGCAGGCCTGCCGGATGGCGTTCTCCAGGTCGTCAACGGCGACAAGGACGTGGTGGACGCGATCCTCGACAACGAGACGGTCCAGGCTGTGGGCTTCGTCGGCTCCACGCCGATCGCGCAGTACATCTATGGCCGCGCGGCCAATAACGGCAAGCGCGCGCAATGCTTCGGCGGCGCGAAGAACCACATGATCATCATGCCCGATGCGGATATCGACAAGGCCGCCGATGCGCTTGTGGGCGCGGGCTTCGGCGCGGCGGGCGAGCGGTGCATGGCGATCTCGGTCGCGGTTCCCGTGGGCGAAGAGACCGCCGAGGCGCTGCGCGAAAAGCTTGTCCCGCGCATCGAGAAGCTGCGCGTCGGCCCCTACACCTCCGGCGATGAGGTCGATTACGGCCCGGTCATCACCGCCGCGTCGAAAGAGCGGATCGAGAAGCTGATCGGCTCCGGCGTCGATCAGGGCGCGGAGCTTGTCGTCGACGGACGCGGCTTCCAGCTTCAGGGCTACGAGAACGGCTTTTTCGTCGGCCCGTCTTACTTCGACCATGTCAGCCCCGACATGGAGATCTACAAGGAAGAGATCTTCGGCCCCGTGCTGAGCCAGGTTCGCGCCGGCTCTTACGAAGAGGCGCTGAAGATCACGATGGACAATCCCTACGGCAACGGCACGGCGATCTTCACCGCCGATGGCGACACGGCGCGCGACTTCGCGCACCGCGTCAACGTGGGCATGGTCGGCATCAACTTCCCGATCCCGGTGCCCCTCAGCTACCACACGTTCGGCGGCTGGAAGAAATCGGCCTTCGGCGATCTCAACCAATACGGTCCCGACGCCTTCCGCTTCTACACCAAGACCAAGACCGTCACGGCGCGCTGGTTCTCGGGCATCAAGGAAGGCGGCGAGTTCAACTTCAAGGCCATGGACTGATCCTGTGCGTGAGGGCGGCACCTGGCGCGCCGCCCCCTCCTTTGGATTGGTGAAAATACCGCGGGGAGCGCGAGGGGCCGGCCCCTCGCTCCTCCGGCACACACGCGCTATCTCTTGCGGCATGGGCACGCCTCTGCCACAGTAATTGAATAGGCGTTCATTTCCCGGAGGGAGGACCGGCATGGACTTCGCGCTCACCGAAGAGCAATCGGCGATCTTCGACATGGCCAAAGGCTTCGGCACAGACCGGATCGCCCCAAATGCCGCGCAATGGGAAAAGGACGGTACGATCCCGCGCGATCTTTGGCCGGAGGTCGGAGAGCTTGGCTTCGGCGGCATCTACGTCTCCGAAGAGGCGGGCGGCGCAGGGCTCTCGCGGCTCGACGGCACGCTGATCTTCGAGGCGCTGAGCCAGTCCTGCGCTTCCGTCGCAGCGTTCCTGTCGATCCACAACATGTGCTGCGCGATGATCGACAAGTTCGGCTCGGACGAGATGAAGGACCGCGTTCTCCCCGGCGCCCTGCCCATGCAGACGATCCTGTCCTATTGCCTGACCGAACCCGGATCGGGCTCAGACGCTGCCGCACTCAAGACCAAGGCCGATCGCACGAATGAAGGCTTCTCGCTCACGGGCACCAAGGCCTTCATCTCGGGCGGCGGCTATTCGGACGCTTACATCGTCATGGCGCGCACCGGCGATGGCGGCCCGCGCGGCATCTCCGCGATCCTCGTCGAGGATGGAACCGAGGGGCTGAGCTTCGGCGGGCTCGAGGACAAGATGGGCTGGCGCTCTCAGCCGACGCGGCAAGTGCAGATGGACGAGTGCCGCGTGCCTGCGGCGAATCTTCTGGGAGAAGAGGGCCACGGATTCAAATATGCGATGGCCGGGCTTGACGGCGGGCGGCTCAATATCGCGGCCTGCTCGCTCGGTGCCGCGCAGGCGGCGCTCGATGCGACGCTTGCTTATATGGGCGAGCGCAAGGCGTTCGGACAAAGCATCGACCAGTTCCAGGCGCTGCAATTCCGCCTCGCGGACATGGAGATCGAGCTCGAGGCTGCGCGGATCTTCTTGCGTCAGGCCGCATGGGCGCTCGATGAAGGCCGGGCCGATGCGACCAAGCGCTGCGCGATGGCGAAGAAATTCGTCACCGAAGCGGGCAGCCGCATCGCCGATCAATGCCTGCAACTGCATGGCGGCTATGGCTATCTTGCCGATTACGGGATCGAGAAGATCGTGCGCGACCTTCGGGTCCACCAGATCCTGGAAGGCACGAACGAGATCATGCGCCTCATCGTCGCGCGCAAGATGCTCGAGGCGCGGGCATGAGCGATATCCGGATCCGCAAGGAGGGCCGCGCAGGCAGGATCACTCTGACCCGCCCGCAAGCGCTGAACGCGCTGAGCCACGCGATGTGCCTCGAAATCGAGCGCGCGCTTCTCGAGTGGCTCTCCGACGACGACGTCGCGCTCGTCCTGATCGACGCGGAGGGTGAGAAAGCCTTCTGCGCCGGCGGCGACATCGCCGCCATGTATCACGAGGGCCGCGCCGGTGAATACGAGGGCGCGCAGAAGTTCTGGCGTGACGAATACCGCCTGAACGCGATGCTCGCCGAATATCCCAAGCCGATCGTCTCGCTGGCGCAAGGCTTCGTGATGGGCGGCGGCGTCGGGCTTTCGGCGCATGTCTCGCACCGCGTCGTCGGAGAGACGACGCAGATCGCCATGCCCGAATGCGGTATTGGCCTTGTCCCCGATGTCGGCGGCTCGCTTCTCCTGGCGCAGGCGCCGGGCCGGCTTGGCGAATATCTTGGGCTCACGGGCGCACGGATGAACGCGGGCGATGCGATCTATTGCGGGTTCGCGGATCACTTCGTGCCCGAGGCGGACTGGGACGCGCTCTCCGCTCAGCTCGTCGCGACAGGCGACGCCGAGGCGGTCAAGAGCGCTGCCCAGCCTGCCCCGGACAGCCCGCTTGCCGCTGCTCAAGTCGACATCGACACGCTTTTTGCTGGCAAGAGCCTGGCGGAGATTCTGCGCCTCGTGCGCGAGAGTGATAGCGAGATCGCAGCGAGCGCAGGCAAAGCGTTGATGCGCGGTGCGCCGCTCTCCCTGGCGGTTACGCTGGAGCTTGTGCGAACCCAGAGGCAAAGCGCGGCCGATATTCGCCGCGCGCTGGATCTCGAGTACCGCGCGACGCATCGCTCGCTTGAATTCGGCGACTTTCTCGAAGGTGTGCGCGCGCAGGTCATCGACAAGGATCGCACGCCGCTCTGGCAGCATGCGCCGGGCAACGTTCCGGCCGAAGCGGTGACGCGGATGCTGCAACCGGTTCCGGGCATCGCCCTCGACTTCCACGACCTGACCCGCAAGGAGGAGACATCGTCATGAAGATCGGTTTCATCGGCCTGGGCAATATGGGCGCGCCCATGGCACAGAACCTGGCCCGCGGCGGCCATTCCGTGACGGGCTACGACACGGCGACGATCTCGCTGCAGGGCGTGGGCTCTGCCAGTAGCGCGACGGAAGCCGTAGACGGTGCCGAGGTCGTCGTCACCATGCTGCCCAACGGCGACATCCTCCGCCGCGTCGCTGCCGAAATCATCCCCGCGATGCAGAAAGGCGCGGTCTTCCTCGATTGCTCGACCGTCGATGTGGACAGCGCCCGCGCGGTTGCGGAGATGGCGCGGGACGCCGGACTTTTGCCGCTCGACGCGCCGGTGTCGGGCGGGGTTGGAGGCGCCCAAGGCGGCACGCTGACCTTCATGGTCGGCGGCGACGAGGACGGGTTCGAGAAGGCCAAGCCCCTATTCGACATCATGGGTCAGAAGGCGGTCCATTGCGGTGCGTCCGGCAACGGCCAGGCGGCCAAGATCTGCAACAACATGATCCTAGGGATCACCATGATCGCCACGTGCGAGGCCTTCGCTCTGGCCGACAAGCTCGGGCTCGACCGTCAGGCGATGTTCGACGTGGTCTCGACCTCGTCCGGTTCCAGCTGGTCGATGAATACCTATTGCCCCGCCCCCGGTGTCGGCCCCAAATCCCCGGCGGACAATGACTACAAGCCCGGCTTCGCCGCCGATCTCATGCTGAAGGATCTGCGCCTCTCCCAGGCCGCGGCAGAGACAGCGGATGCGGACACCCCGCTCGGCGCCGCCGCGATGGCGCTCTACGCGGCATTCGTGGAGGAGGAGGACGGCGCCGGGCGCGATTTCTCCGCCATGCTGCCTCGCTTTTCCGGACGCGGCCGCGGAAGCTGACCCCGCGTCATCACGAAAGCTTTTCTTCCCTGACACATTGGTGCTTCATACGCTCGACGGAATGCCTCGTTCAGTTCAGGAGTTTCCGATGAAGACCTTTGTAGTTGCCGCAGCCATTGCCGCCCTCGCGGTTCCGGCCGTCGCCCAGGAGTTCGACGGCCAGTTGAAAGCCCGCCAGGGCCAGTTCCGAATTCTCGCGATCAATCTTGGCATTCTCGGCGACATGGCCAAGGGAGAGACCGAATACGACGCGGAAGCGGCTCAAGCCTCGGCCGACTCGATTCACGCGGTCTCGATGATCAACCAGGGACCGCTCTGGCCCGAAGGCTCCAGCGAAGCCGACCTCGACGGCACCCGTGCCAAGGTCGAAATCTGGGAGAACTTCGACGATTTCGCCTCGAAATGGAGCGATCTCTCCGCGCCCGCGACGAACCTGCAGGAAGTCGCGGCAACGGGGCAAGAGGCCCTCGGACCCGCGCTTGGCCAGCTCGGCAATGCCTGCTCGGCTTGCCACGATGAATATCGCGCCTCGGCGAACTGATCTCGGACATGCTCCGTAAAGCTCTTGCTCCGCTCGCGATCCTTCTTCTGATCGCGGGCGGAGCGCTCTGGCTCACCCAGCCCGCCACGGTCGATGCTGCCGAGTACGACGATCTGACCGGTGATCCCGAGCGGGGCGAAACCGTCTTCATCGCCGCCGGCTGCGCGTCGTGCCACTATGCGCCGGGCGCAGAAGACGAGGCGCGCTTGATCCTCTCGGGCGGTCAGTCCTTCGAGACCGAGTTCGGGACCTTCCGCGCGCCCAACATCTCGCCCTCACCGGAAGCCGGTATTGGAAACTGGATGCTGGCGGAGTTCGCAAGCGCTGTAACGCTCGGCACCGCGCCAGACGGGAGCCATTACTATCCCGCTTTTCCATACACGGCCTATACGCGACTGGCCCCGCAGGACGTGGCCGATCTTTGGACGCACATGCAGACGCTACCCGCCAGCGACGCCGCGTCGGAGCCCCACGATCTGAGGTTTCCCTATTCGATCCGCGCCAGCCTCGGTGGCTGGAAAGCGCTCTACCTCAGCGATGACTGGGTGATGCAAGACCCGGAGGACGAGACGCTCGAACGCGGACGTCAACTCGTCGAAGCGCTGGCCCATTGCGGTGAATGCCACACGCCGCGGGACGCGCTGGGCGGTCTCGATACGTCACGCTGGCTCTCCGGTGCGCCCAATCCGTCGGGCGACGGACAGATCCCCGGCATCTCACCTTCGGAGCTCGACTGGTCGGAAACCGATATCGCCTATTATCTCGAGACCGGGTTCACCCCCGATTACGACAGCGTTGGCGGACACATGGTGCCCGTTGTGAACAATTTCGCTCAGCTGCCGGAAAGCGATCGTCAGGCCGTAGCGGCCTATCTCAAGGCGCTGCCTGCAAACTGACCTTGTCTCTTCGCGTTGGCCCAAATTCCTGAAAGGACGCGCGAGGGGCGACAAGCCCCTCGCCCTTGGCCTCAAGCGCGCGCCAGGCTCTTCTCGCGCGCGTCACGCAGCCGCGCAAAATCCTCGCCCGCATGGTAGGACGACCGGGTGAGCGGCGTCGCGGAGACCATCAGGAAACCCTTGCCCCAGGCCGCCTTCTCGTAGCTTTTGAACTCATCGGGCGTCACGAAGCGGTCGACCGCATGGTGCTTCGGCGTCGGCTGGAGATACTGGCCAATCGTGAGGAAATCGATATTGGCCGAGCGCATGTCGTCCATGACCTGATGCACCTCCGAGCGACCCTCGCCGAGTCCGACCATGATGCCAGACTTGGTAAAGATCGACGGGTCGATCTCCTTCACCCGCTGCAGGAGCCGCAGCGAATGGAAGTAGCGCGCGCCGGGACGGACCGAGGGATAAAGCGCCGGCACCGTCTCGAGATTGTGGTTGAAGACATCGGGTTTCGCCGCAACCACCGTTTCCAGCGCTTCGGGACCGCATTTCAGGAAGTCGGGCGTCAGAATTTCGATCGTCGTGTCCGGCGCGCGGTGACGCAGCGCACGGATCGTCTGGGCGAAATGTTCCGCGCCGCCATCGTCGAGATCATCGCGGTCGACGGAGGTAATGACCACGTGATTAAGACCGAGCTTCTGCACCGCGTCGGCGACGCGGCCCGGCTCGAACACGTCGAGCGCATCGGGGCGGCCCGTCGCGACGTTGCAGAAGGTGCATCCGCGCGTGCACACCTCGCCCATGATCATCATGGTCGCGTGCCCCGCCGACCAGCACTCGCCTACATTCGGGCAGCCGGCTTCTTCGCAGACGGTAGTCAGGTTATTGTCGCGCATGATCCGGCGGGTCTCCGCGTAACCTTGCCCGCCGGGCGCGCGGACGCGGATCCAGTCGGGTTTCTTCGGCTGCGGATTGTCTGGCCGATGGGCCTTCTCGGGGTGACGCTCGCCAGGAATTTTCAGATCGCGCATCGGGGATGCCCCACAATTTCTTAAAGATTTGAGGGCAAACTATGCCTTGGCGGGCCGTTTTGCCAGTACCCTGTGCCACATAGCGGCCATGCGGCGCACCGGTTGGGTAACAAGTTCGGCCCGCAGCCCGTCAGCCGATGATCTTTGCATCCCGCCCCTCGCCCGTGGAGTAAAAGCTGTGGAGCCGCGCCAGTGCAATTCGCAGGACGACCTTGCCCGACCGCGCCGACCAACCGAGATGTTTCTCGATCGTTTCGATCCCTTCCAGCAGGCAGCAGCACCTGAGCGCCGCATCCCCGAGCCCCGGCCCTAGATAGCGCAGCGAAGAGACAAGACGCCGCCGGGCGGCCGCATGGCCGGCGCGGCCAAGATCTTGCTCGGTGCCCTTGGCATCTTCGTCCAGCACCCGAAGCGCCTCACGCGGCGACAGGCCCGACAATTCAAAATCCTCGCGCATCCAGACGCCCGCGCGCACATGATCCGGTGACAGAAAAGAAGTGCCATCCGGCATTCGACGGCGGGCCAGAAGTGTGAGCGGGCTTTCCGAGGAAGAAAAGCGACGCCGCTGTTCGGTCTCAGCGGCCAAGACTGGCGCCGATTGAGTGGATGCATCATCCTTCAGTGCAGAGGATCTCTGCGCCAACACCTGACGTCCCGTGGTCGTGATCCTGTAGCGCGAGACCCGACCCAGCGTGCCGCAGGCAATCCAGTTCCGAAGCGCCATCGCCTCTGCCATCACCGCTTCTACGATTGCAGTGCGCGCACTGCCGCCGTCTGGTGTCTCCTTCACGACAACGGCTTTTTCCATGTCTTCGGCCACGGCGAGTACGGCCCCTGCCTCGCCGAGCCGGGCCAGGATCTCGATCATGCGTGCCTCGGAGGCTGGGCCTGACCTGTCAGTCGCACTCTTTGTCTCGAGGTCTGGCATGGCCCCGAGACGGCGCAGCGCGGCATCGACCAGAGGATCGTCCCGTCGCGTCTCGACGCCCCGGACCTGGCGCAGGACCGTCGATGGATGCACGCCCGCCCTGCGCGCCAGCGCCCGAAGCGAAATGCCGCCCTCGGTATGGTCCAAATAATGCAGGGCGGCCTGTGGCACCCCTCCCGGAAAGCGGTAATTGGAGTCCGTCGCACTTGCACCCATATCGTGTTCCCCGATCTGCTGAGCTCGACGGCTGGCGATGCAACCCGTGCGAGCATGTTAACGAAACGTTAACATTGTAGTCATGGGACTGATTTTTGTTTCCTATTTGTAAACAATTGGAAACGGATCGCGCGGTACTCCATGCCTCAGCGCAACACCCGCTAGGGTTGTGTATTGGCGCGAGATTTCATCGAAGCGCGGACGAATCACCGCGTCCGTCGAAAGCTCGGACGAGAAAGCGCCGCGCGGGATCTCGGTCCCGCGCGGCGCTCTCATCTCGATGTCGGCTCGATCACGGGCGTCAATGCGCCCGAAGGTAGGTTACCTTAGGAAAAGGCGTCGGACATCTCGCTCTTGCGCTTGCTCACGAACTCATTGATCGCCTCTGATACAGCAACATCCATCGCAGGCGGCACGTAGCTGTCGAGTTTCCGGCGGACTTTCTCCGATGCGAGCGTCGCACTGTCACGCGCGCCCTCTTCATACCATGTCTCGAACGGCTTGTAGTCGAGCACTTCAGAGCGCCAGAACGACGTCTTGAAGTTCCGCTGGGTATGTCCGCAGCCGAGATAATGCCCACCCGGCCCAACTTCGCGGATCGCGTCCATCGCCTGGTGCTCGGCGTCGATGGACACCCCGCGCGCAAGCTGATGCAGCGCCCCGAGCTGATCCGCGTCGAGCACGAATTTTTCGTAGGAAGACACCAGCCCGCCTTCGAGCCAGCCGCAGGAATGCAGCATGAAGTTCACGCCGGACAGAAGGCCCATATTGAGCGAGTTCGCCGTCTCGTAGGCCGCCTGCGCGTCGGGCAGCTTCGAGCCGCAGAACGAGCCGGCCGAGCGGTAGGGCAACCCAAGACGCCGCGCGAGCTGCCCCGCGCCATAGGTGATTTGCGACGCTTCCGGTGTACCGAAAGTCGGTGCACCCGAGTTCATGTCGATCGAGGTCACGAAGGCCCCGAAGATCACCGGCGCGCCTTTGCGGACGAGCTGCGAATAGGCAACGCCCGCCAGAACCTCGGCCAGCACCTGCGTCAGCGTGCCGGCAACCGAAACCGGGGCCATCGCACCGCCCACGATGAACGGCGAGATGATCGCCGCTTGATTGTTGGCCGCGTAGACCTCCAGAGCGCCCATCATCACGTCGTCGAAGGTGAGCGGCGAGTTGATGTTGATGAGCGAGGTCATCACCGTGTTCTGATCGACAAAATCCGCACCGAAGAGAAGCTTGCACATCTCGACCGAGTCGACGGCGCGCGACGGATCGGTGACCGATCCCATGAACGGCTTGTCGGTCAGCGTCATATGCGCCTGGAGCATGTCGAGGTGACGCTTATTCACCGGGATGTCGGTCGGCTCGCAAACCGTGCCGCCCGAATGGTGCAGCCATTTGGACATATGGCCGAGCTTCACGAAATTGCGGAAGTCGTCCATTGTCGCGTAGCGGCGCCCCTTTTCCATGTCATGCACGAATGGCGGGCCGTAGACCGGGGCCAGAACGAGGTTCTTCCCGCCGATCTCAACGCTCTTGTCGGGATTGCGTGCATGCTGGGTGAATTGCGACGGCGCGGTCTTGATGAGCTCGCGCGCAAGGCCGCGTGGAATGCGAACGCGCTCGCCCTGTACGTCCGCACCGGCGTCGCGCCAGCGCTGGAGGGCGGCCTCGTTGTTCACGAAGTTGACGCCGATTTCCTCGAGAACCGTCTCGGCATTGGTCTCGATAATGTCGAGCGCCTCGGCGTTCAGGATCTCGAGATTGGGGATGTTGCGTTCGATGAAGCGCGCCGTCTCGATGCTCACGGTCGATCGCTCCGCGCGCCGCGCGGCACCACCGCCTCCGGTCCGTCCACGCCTGCGGGTCGCTGCTTCGCTCATATCCCTTTTCTCCGATCTGATGCCGGTGCGGCCCTCGGGCCGCGTTCCTCGTGTTCTGGCTCACTACCGCAGCCAGCCCCCTGCGCCCTGTCCCGTTTCCGCCGCTACACACCCGAAAGCGACATGTTCGGAGCTGAATGCGCAGCTTCGGCCAGGCTCTCGGCCCTTGCGGAGACATGAGACGCGGCTTAATCGGTCCAAATGGAAGAACATGCCCGCCACCACGAGCGCCTGCTCATCATAGATTTCGGCAGCCAGGTTACGCAGCTCATCGCGCGTCGCCTGCGCGAGCTGAGCGTTTACTGCGAAATCCACCCCTATCAGAACGTCACGGACGCTTTCCTCGACGAGTTCTCGCCGAAAGCGGTGATCTTTTCGGGCGGCCCGGATTCGGTGACGCGCGAAGGCTCGCCGCGCCCGCCGCGCAAGGTCTACGATCTCGGCGTGCCGATCCTCGGCATCTGCTACGGACAGCAGGTTATGATGCAGGGTCTCGGCGGACGTGTCGTCGGCGGCGAAGGCACCTCGGAATTCGGTCGCGCCTGGGTCGAGCCCGCGCCGGACCGCATCGACCTGCTCAAGGGCTGGTTCATGGACGGTGCGGGCCGCGAGCAAGTCTGGATGAGCCACGGCGACCACGTCGCCGAGCTGGCCCCGGGGTTCGCCGTCTACGGCACCTCGCCCGGCGCGCCATTCGCGATCACCGCCGACCTCGAACGCCGGTTCTACGCGGTGCAGTTCCACCCCGAGGTGCACCACACCCCGAACGGCAAAACGCTCTACGAGAATTTCGTGCGTGACGCAGGCTTCGCGGGCGACTGGACGATGGGTGCCTATCGCGAGGAAGCGGTTCAGAAGATTCGCGACCAGGTCGGCGACCGCAAGGTGATCTGCGCGCTTTCGGGCGGCGTTGACAGCTCCGTCGCCGCGGCCCTCCTGCACGAGGCCATAGGCGACCAGCTCACCTGTGTCTTTGTCGATCACGGCCTCCTGCGTCTCAACGAGGCCGAGGAAGTCGTCGGCATGTTCCGCGACCACATGAACCTCCAGGTGATCCACGCGCAGGAGCAGGACCTCTTCCTGGGCGAACTCGAGGGCGTCTCCGACCCCGAGCAGAAGCGCAAGATCATCGGGCGTCTCTTCATCGACGTCTTCCAGAAGCACGCCAACGACATCGAGGGTGCCGAGTTCCTGGCCCAGGGCACGCTCTACCCCGATGTGATCGAGAGCGTGAGTTTCTCGGGCGGCCCCTCGGTCACGATCAAATCGCACCACAATGTCGGCGGTTTGCCCGAAAAAATGGGTCTGAAACTGGTCGAGCCGCTGCGCGAGCTCTTCAAGGACGAGGTTCGCGCCCTCGGGCGCGAGCTCGGCTTGCCCGACAGCTTCATCGGCCGCCATCCCTTCCCCGGCCCCGGTCTCGCGATCCGCTGCCCCGGCGAGATCACCACCGACAAGCTCGAGATCCTGCGCAAGGCTGATGCGGTCTATATCGACCAGATCCGCAAGCACGGGCTCTACGACGAGATCTGGCAAGCCTTCGTCGCGATCCTGCCTGTCCGCACGGTGGGCGTCATGGGCGACGGGCGGACCTACGACTATGCCTGCGCGCTCCGCGCTGTGACGAGCGTCGACGGCATGACGGCGGATTATTATCCGTTCAGCCACGACTTCCTGGGCGAGACCGCCACGCGCATCATCAACGAGGTCAAGGGTATCAACCGGGTCACCTACGATGTGACCTCGAAACCGCCCGGAACCATCGAGTGGGAGTGAGGCCGCCATGCCGAACTCTCCGCTGCGCCAACTGAAAGAGACCGATTTCCTGGCCAAGGGATCGGAGCGTCACGTCTTTACGCTCGACGACAGCGGCCGGGTTCTGGTGAAGGTCATGCGGTCGAAATACCTGCGGAAGATCCGCATGGTCGACGACCGGTCCTTCTTCGGATGGCTCAAGATCCGCCGCGCCTACGCGCTGTTTCGCCGGGAACAGAAAGCGCTGAGTGACGTGATGCTGCGCGCCGCGATCCGCGAGGATATGCCGCCGGTCCTGTCCTTTCGCGGATATATCCTGACCGAGAAAGGTCTCGGCCAACTTGTCGAGACGATCCGGGATGCCGACGGCAAGGTCGCGCCCAGTCTTTCCGAACAGCTTCAGGCTGGTCCGTTGACCCCTTCGCAGATCGACGCTCTCAACGAGTTCGCCTCCAGGATTTACGATTGGCACGTGGTTGCCCACGATCTCGGGCCGAAGAACATCGTATGGAATGCCGAGGACGGACGTTACATCCTGGTCGACGGCTTCGGCGACCGCTCGATCATTCCGCTCAAGACGTGGAACCGGCGGTTGAACAATCGGCGGCTCGACCGGGCGTTTCGGGAAATGGCGGAGACCTCCGGGCTGGACTGGGATCGTGCCGAACGGAGGTTCCGGCATGGCTGAGAATGCGCCCGCCGCACCGATGATGAACGACACCCTCCGCGCCACGCTCTGGATGACGGGTGCGATCGCCTCCTTCATCTCGATGGCGATTGCCGGACGGGAAGTCAGCTTCGAACTCGACACGTTCGAGATCATGCTCTTCCGGTCGCTGATCGGGATCGGCATCGTCTTGGCGCTGTCGTCGCTGACCGGGCGCCGCCGCGAGATCCGCGCGCAACGGATGGGGCTGCATCTTATCCGCAATATCAGTCACTTCACGGGCCAAAACCTGTGGTTCTATGCGATCACGGTGATCCCGCTCGCCCAGGTCTTCGCGCTGGAATTCACCTCGCCGATCTGGGTGATGCTGCTCTCGCCGCTCGTACTCGGAGAGAAGTTGACGAAAACCCGTGGTATCGCGGCTCTGGCGGGTTTCCTCGGTGTCTTGATCGTCACGCGGCCGTCGCCCGAAACCTTCGATTGGGGGCTTGTGGCCGCGGCGGGCGCGGCGGCCGGGTTCGCAGGCTCCGCTGTTTTCACGCGTCGCCTGACGCGCACCGAGAGTATCGTGTCGATCCTTTTCTGGCTGACGGTCATGCAGGCAGCCCTTGGCGTTCTCTGCGCCGGTTTCGATGGTGACATCGCCCTGCCCTCTGCGGAAAGCTGGCCTTGGGTGGCGCTGATCGCGATGGCGGGCCTCGTTGCGCATTATTGCCTGACGACCGCGCTGAGCCTCGCCCCGGCCACCGTCGTCATGCCGATCGACTTCACGCGCCTGCCGCTCATCGCGCTGGTGGGATGGCTTCTATACTCCGAAGTGCTCGATCCGTTCGTGCTCGCGGGTGCCGCCGTGATCTTCGCGGCGAATTATTACAACATCTGGTCCGAGACCCGCCGAAAGCCCGCTCCCGCCCTGTGACAGAATAGTGACGTTACGGCGCTCTGCGTCAGCCTGACGCGGGGTCAGATTTGCCGCGATTCCCTCCCGGGTTGTAGCGTGAGCAAAGGAGGAGTCTCCGAAGGGATGAGGAACACCATGAAATATGCACTTTTGAGCGCGTCCGCGCTGGCCATTTCGGCAGCGTCGGCACATGCCGCGGGGCTCGACCGCTCGGGTCAGTCGATCGCATCGATTTTCGCAACGGACAACACGGCCAGCCTGAGCTTCGGCTACGTGATGCCGAGCCTGACGGGTGAAGATATCGGTGGCCCCGGCGATTATGATGACAGCGTCGGCGAGAACTATTCAGTTATCGGTTTGAGCTACACCAATGCGGTGAACTCGGCCTTCAACTACTCGGTCATTCTCGATCAGCCTTACGGGGTCGATATCGATTACGGCGCTGATCCGACTGCGTCGAACCTCGGCGGGACAGCCGCCGACCTCGACAGCAACGCGGTCACGTTTGTCGGTCGGTATCGCTTTAACGAGAACTTCAGTGTGTTCGCGGGTATCAAGGCGCAGCGCGTGAAGGCTGATGTAACTCTCAACGGCCAAGCGTATACGCGAGGTTTTGTACCTTCCGCAATTTCAGCTCAAACGTTTCAACAACCGAGCCTAGAGAATCCAGCCCCTGTAGCGTTCGGTTCAGATCAAACTCCCGAGCAGATTCAGGCCGCGCTGGCCAATCCGAATACTCTTCAAAGCCAAATCGCAGCAGCAACGCAGGATGGTATTGCCACCGGCGGCGGCTACAACTTCGATATGGATCAAAACACCCAGCCCGGCTATCTCGTCGGTGCGGCCTACGAGATCCCGGATATCGCCTTGCGTATCTCAGGTACCTATCAGTTCGAGATTGAGCACACGGCTGACTACGACGAAAGCGTTGGCGGTACGGAGGTGAACTCAGGAGAGATCGACTACATCACCCCCGCGTCTTTCAACCTCGAATTCCAAACCGGTATCGCACCGGGCACGCTTCTGCTGGCCAGCTACCGTTGGACACAGTTTTCTGAAGTCGACATCGTGCCGGAACAACTCGGCCGCGATCTCGTGAACCTCGAAGACGGCCACCGCTACACGCTCGGCCTTGGCCGCGCTTTCTCCGAAGAGCTCTCGGGCTCGGCGACGATCATCTATGAGCCGAAGGGCGATGATCTCGTCTCGCCGCTCGGGCCGACGAACGGTCTTTGGGGGCTCTCCGTCGGTGGACGCTACACCAACGGCAACATGAACATCTCCGGCGGCCTGAACTACTCCTGGGTTGGCGATGCGGACGCGGAAGTGGGCGGCAACGCTGTCGCGAGCTTCGAAGACAACCATGCCGTCGGCATCGGCCTGCGCGCAGAAGTGACCTTCTAAGCGCGGCTCGCTTGAGAGACTTGACGCCCGGCCCGAAACGGCCGGGCGTTTTTCTTTGCGCAGGTTTCGGATCGCGGCAGCCTCGCACCGCGACTAGACATGCCTCATGACACCGCAGACCGACATATCCCCGCGCGCCTGGGCCGAGCTTTTTCTTCTCGCGCTGATCTGGGGCGGCTCGTTCCTTGCGATCCGCACCGCGCTCGACGAAATCGGGCCGCTGACCTCGGTCTTCTTCCGTGTGAGCCTTGCCGCGCTTGCGCTCTGGGTCTGGATCTGGGCGCGCGGGCTGGCGCTGCCGCGCGGCGCAGCGCTCTGGCGGGCGGGGCTGGTCATGGGGCTGCTCAACAACGTGCTGCCTTTCTCGCTCATGGCGTGGGGGCAGCTCCATATCCCCACCGGGCTGACCTCGATCCTGAATGCCACCACCGCCGTCTGGGGGGCGCTGATCGCGGCGCTGGTCTTTGCCGACGAACGCCTGACACCGCGCAAGATCGCTGGCGTTAGCCTCGGCTTTGCCGGCGTGATCCTGGCCATCGGCCCCGATGTGCTTGACGGAATCTCCGTCGCCGATCTTGGCCAGATCGCGGTGGTGGCGGGCACGCTGTCCTACGCGCTTGCCAGTGTCTGGGGGCGTCGGCACCTGAGCGGCGTGTCGCCCGAGGTGGCCGCGGCGCTGATGCTCACGGGGGCGAGCGCGGTGATGGCCCCGCTGATGATGGCGACCGAAGGCGTGCCGCAGCTCGCGATGGCCCCGAGAACCATCGTGTCGGTGCTGTATTACGCGCTCGTCGCGACGGCCTTTGCGTACTTGCTCTATTACCGCATCCTGAAAATGGCCGGTGCCTCCAACCTGATGCTCGTCACGCTGCTGATCCCGCCGGTCGCCATCACGCTCGGCGCCTGGGTGCGCGACGAACGTCTGGAGCCGACCGCCTTCTTTGGCTTCGCGCTTCTTGCCCTGGGGCTCCTGGTGCTCGACGGTCGCGCCGCACGATGGCTTCGAGCGCGCCATGCGGGAAAGATTTGACGCCTCACGCGCCGCTCTTTACCCATCGCCGAACGATGAGCACGACACGAGGCACCGCGAAATGGCGCTACTCTACGAGACTGCGGATGATTGGCGCGGAGCGGCGGAAAAGCACGTCCTCCTTTTCGCGATGTCCGGGCTCGGCAAGACGCATGTCGCCAATATCCTGCGCGGCGAAGGCGACTGGTTTCATTACTCGATCGATTATCGCATCGGCACCCGCTACATGGGCGAATACATCGCCGACAATGCCAAGCGCGAGGCGATGAAGAACCCGTTCCTGAAAGAGCTTCTGCTCTCGGATTCGATCTATATCGGCTCCAACATCACCTTCGACAATCTCGCGCCCGTCTCCACCTATCTCGGCAAGCCCGGCGATCCGGCGCTCGGCGGCATGGATATCGATACCTACCGCCTCCGGCAGGAGCAGTTCCGCCGCGCAGAGATGCAAGCGCTGCTCGATACCGGCTATTTCATCGATCGGGCGCGGGATCTGTATGGGTATCCGCATTTCGTCTGCGATACCGGCGGATCTATCTGTGAATGGGTCGATCCGGCCGATCCCAGGGACCCGATCCTGTCGGAACTCTCCAAGCGCTGCCTGATCGTCTGGATCGAAGGCTCGGATGCTCATACCGAAGAGCTCATCCGCCGCTTCGACCGCGCGCCGAAACCCATGGCCTACCAGCCGGAATTCCTTGAACGCGCCTGGTCGGACTACCTGATGCAGATGCAGGTCGCGCCCGACAAGGTCGATCCGGACGCCTTCATCCGCTGGACTTACGCGCAGGCCCTGGCTCATCGGCAGCCGCTCTATGCCGAGATGGCACGAAACTGGGGCGTGACGGTCCGGGCGGAAGACATGGCCGAGGTGCGCTCGGAGGCGGGGTTTGTCGACGTCATCGCCCGCGCTCTTGAGGATCGGGCGAAAGGCGCTTAACTCCGGTCTCTCCACAGACCCCGAGGTTCCCATGCCCATCAAGCTGCCCCGCACCCTGCCCGCCTATGACGTTCTCGGCCGCGAGGGCGTCATGGTCATGGGCGAGGATGCAGCGGACCAGCAGGATATCCGGCCTTTGCGGATCGGGCTTCTGAACCTCATGCCCAAGAAGATCCAGACGGAGACGCAATTCGCCCGCCTGATCGGTGCGACGCCGCTTCAGATCGAGCTGTCACTCATCCGCATGACGAGCCACGAGACGCGCAACACCGCCGCCGATCACATGGAAAGCTTCTACCGGCCCTTCGAAGAGGTCGCCGCAACGGACGAGAAATTCGACGGGCTCATCATCACCGGTGCACCGATCGAGCATCTCGATTACGGCGACGTCACCTATTGGGACGAGCTCACCCGCGTCTTCGACTGGACGCAGACCAACGTGCACGCGACGATGGGTGTCTGCTGGGGCGGGATGGCGATGATCAATCATTTCCACGGCGTGCCGAAGCACATGCTCGAGGCCAAGGCCTTCGGCTGTATCCGCCATTCCAACAAGGCCCCGGCTTCGCCCTATCTGCGCGGTTTCTCGGACGATATGGTGATGCCTGTCTCACGCTGGACCGAAATCCGCCGCGAGGATATCGCGGCCGCCGGTCTCGATATTCTGATCGACAGTGAGGAGACCGGCCCCTGCCTGGTGGAAGACCCGGAGCATCACGCACTCTATATATTCAATCATCTCGAATACGATTCCGGCACCCTCAAGGAGGAGTACGACCGCGACGTGAGCCAGGGCAAACCGATCAATGTCCCGGCGAATTACTATCCTGGCGACGATCCGACCCGGACGCCGCAGAACCGTTGGCGCAGTCACGCGCATCTTCTTTATGGAAACTGGATTTCCGAGATTTACCTGACCACTCCATACGACATGTCCGAGATCGGCCGCTCCGTCACCGACCTGAGAAAGTAGGCGTAACCCATTGTCTTTGTTTTCCAAGTTCCTCACCGGGGCCGCGCTGATGACGCTCGCGGCCTGCGCCGCGGTCGGCACAACGGCATCCTCGCGCAACGACGAGACAACCGAGACATGGCCGCCCATCGGAGAGTTCGTCACGCTTGAGAATGGTCGCCGCGTTCACGCCTTCCAGACAGGTTCCGGCCCGGATCTCGTGCTGATCCACGGCGCGAGCGGCAATGTGCGGGACTTTACCTTCTCATTCGCCGACCGCGTGAAGGATCGCTACCGCGTCACCGTCTTCGACCGCCCCGGTCTCGGCTATACGGACCGCGCCAATGCGCGCGTCGAGGGTGCGTTCAACAGCGATGCAGAGACGCCCTACGAACAGGCGCTGATGCTCAAGCAAGCGGCCGAGAAACTGGGCGTTGAGCGGCCCATCGTGCTCGGTCATTCCTATGGCGGCGCGGTGGCGATGGCCTGGGGTCTCGAATACGAGCCCGCCGCGCTGGTGGTCGTCTCCGGCGCGACGATCCCCTGGTCGGGCGGGCTTGGCGCGCAATACAGGCTTCTCGGATCGTCGCTCGGCGGCGCGATCATCGCGCCAATCGCCACCGCCTTCGCCACGCGGAGCCGCATCGACACTGTCACCGAGGCGATTTTCGAGCCGCAGCCCGTGCCCGAGGGGTATCTCGACTATGTGGGGCCAGGCCTTACGCTGAAACAGACCGCGATCCGCGCCAATGCGCGTCAGGTCAATAACCTGCACGAACAGGTCAGCGAGATGGCCCCCCGCTACGAGACGGTCACCGTGCCGGTTGAGATCGTGCATGGTGCTGTTGATGAGGTGGTGCCGCCCCAGGTTCATGCGGAGCCGCTGAACAACCTTCTTCCAAACAGTAATCTCACGCTTCTCGAGGGGATCGGACACATGCCGCATCACTGGGCCCCCGAAGCGGTGGAAGCGGCCATCAACCGCGCAGCGGCGCGCGCAGGTCTGCGCTAGACGTTTGCGTTAAGCCTTTTCACATTCCATAGTCGCCAGACCCGAGCGACTTGCGGAGGCCACACATGTCCACACCCTTCGACGGTGCGATCAGCGCGTTTCACGAACAGGAAGCGCCCGATGATCTGCGCCGCGTCCTCGATGGAGCCAAGAAGGACGACATGCTCGATCCCTCTTATCCCTATGACGAGCGGATGGATAAGGACGCGTACGCGGAGGCGCTCGAGGCACTGCAGATCGAGCTTGTGAAAATGCAGGCCTGGGTCAAGGCAACCGGCCAGCGCATCGCCATCGTCTTCGAAGGACGCGATGCCGCTGGAAAAGGCGGCACGATCAAGCGCTTCCGCGAGAACCTTAATCCGCGTGGCGCGCGTATCGTGGCGCTGTCCAAGCCATCCGATACCGAGGCGAGCCAGTGGTACTTCCAGCGCTACGTCCAACACCTGCCCGCCGCCGGAGAGATCGTGTTCTTCGACCGCTCCTGGTATAACCGCGGCGTCGTGGAGCATGTCTTCGGGTTCTGCACGCCCGAGGAGCGCGAGCTTTTCTTCCGGCAAGTCCCCGATTTCGAACGGATGCTCGTCAATGACGGGATTCGTCTTACCAAGCTTTGGCTCAATGTCGGACGCGGCGAACAGCTCCGCCGCTTTCTCGAACGTGAAAGCGATCCGCTAAAGCATTGGAAACTCTCCTGGATCGACGTCGAAGGGCTTAAAAAATGGGACGCCTACAGCGACGCGATCCGCGAAACGCTGGAGCGGACGGACACGCCTCACGCGCCTTGGACTGTGATCCGCACCGACGACAAGCGCCGTGCGCGGATTAACGCGATCCGGCACGTTCTGTCGGGCCTCGACTACGATCAGAAGGACGAAAAGGCCCTTGGCGTCGTCGATGCCAAGATCTGCGGTGGGCGTGACATCTGGAATGACTAAGCGCGGCTATCATCATGGCAATCTCAAACAGGCGCTTGTCGAAGCGGCACTTGGGCTCATCGAGGAGCGCGGACCGACCGGCTTCACCCTCAGCGAGGCGGCAAAGCGCGCGGGTGTCACGCCAGCCGCGGTGTACCGCCATTTCGATGGGCGCGAGGCGCTGATCGCGGAAGCGGCCCGCCAAGGCTACGAGATCTTCGTGGACGTGATGGAATACGCCTACAATTCCCGCCAACCCTCGGCGCTGGCCGCTTTCGAAGCCACCGGCGAGGCGTATCTCGCTTTCGCGCGGCGCTATCCGGGCCACTACATCGCGATGTTCGAATCCGGCGTCTCCGTGAACCAGTCTCCCGCGCTCGCGCAGGTTGCCAATCGCGCTTGGGGCGTGCTCGAACGCGCCGCTGCGGATCTTTCGCAGCACATTCCTGCAGACAGGCGTCCTCCGGCCCAGATGTTCTCGGCGCATATCTGGGCGATGTGCCACGGGGTGGTGGAGTTGTTCGCGCGGAACTCTCCGGGCAACAAGTCACCGTTTCCCGCGGACCAGCTTCTCGAGACCGGAATCGGGGTTTATCTGCGCGGCCTCGGGCTCATTCCGCCCGACAATTGATGCGAAACATAAGCCGTATACGCCAAGATATTATTATCCAATAATATCTTGGCTCACCCCTTGTTCTTTCCCAGGTGCTTCTTGAGTGCGCCCGCGTTCTTCACCTTGCGCCCTTTATAGGGGTTCCGGTCACCCTGACCGCGCATGACCAGTCGAATGGGTGTGCCCGGCATATCAAAGTCGATGCGTAACCCATTGACGAGATAGCGTGAATAGCTGTCCGGGATCTTGTCCGGGTGAGAGCACATCACCACGAAATGCGGCGGGCGCGTCTTCGCTTGCGTCATGTAGCGCAGCTTGATCCTGCGGCCCTGCGGTGCCGGGGGCGGATGCGCCTCGACCATCGCGCCGAGCCAGCGGTTCAGCCGCGCCGTGGAGATACGCCGGTTCCAGACGTCATGCGCCTTCATCACCGCTGCATGCAGCCGGTCGAGCCCGCGCCCCGTCTTGGCCGACACCGTGACGAGCGGCGCGCCGCGCAGCTGTGGCAGCAGCCGTTCGAAGGCTTCCTTCATCGCGGCGAGCTTCTCGTTCTTCTCGTCCTCGAGATCCCACTTGTTGACCGCGACAACGACCGCACGGCCTTCTCGCTCGGCGAGGTCCGCAATCCGAAGATCCTGCTGCTCGAACGGGATCGCGGCATCGAGAACGACGATCACGACCTCGGCGAACTTTACCGCGCGCAGACCATCCGAGACCGAGAGCTTCTCGAGCTTGTCCTGCACCTTGGCCTTCTTGCGCATCCCCGCCGTATCGAAAATCCGCGTCGGCGTGCCCTGCCAGTCGAGCCGCAGAGAGATGGCATCGCGGGTGATCCCGGCTTCGGGGCCGGTCAGAAGGCGGTCCTCGCCCAAGAGCTTGTTGATAAGGGTCGACTTGCCCGCATTGGGCCGGCCTACCACCGCGACCTGCAACGGCTTTTCATCCGTCGGGACCGGCACGGCTTCATCGGCCTCTTCGGAGACCGGCAGGCTCACCTCCGGCTCGGCGGCCTCGGCGGCGCTCAGCGCGGTCTCGAAACGCTCAGAGATCGGCAGCAGCGCGGAATAGAGATCCGGCATCCCCTCGCCGTGCTCGCTCGAAATCGCCAGCGGCTCGCCAAGACCGAGATTCCAGGCCTCGAGCACACCCGCCTCGGCGGCGCGCCCTTCGGCCTTGTTCGCCACGAGAATGACCTGGTCCGCACGTTTGCGCAGGATGTCCGCGAAGATCTCGTCGACGGGAGTGATGCCGGTGCGCGCATCGATCATGAAGAGGCACACGTCGGCATCCTCGACCGCGCGTTCGGTCAGCCGCCGCATCCGGCCTTCGAGCGAGTCGTCAGTCGCATCTTCAAGCCCCGCAGTATCGACCGCGATGAAGTTGATGTCACCCAGCCGTGCTTCGCCTTCGCGCAGATCGCGCGTCACACCGGGCTGGTCGTCCACCAGCGCAAGGCGCTTGCCCACAAGCCGGTTGAACAGCGTGGATTTGCCCACATTGGGGCGGCCAACGATGGCGAGTTTGAAGGACATGGGCGGGCAGCCTCGAAAAGGTCGCGTCAGGAGATGCGCGACCTAATCCATTTCAGCGCGCGGGGAAAGGGGTCAGCGGAAGGCGTGCAGCGTACCCTTGCGCGAGACCACATACATCGTGCCTCCCGCCACGATAGGCCGCGTGGTGGCACCGCCGGGGATTTCGGTCGATCCCGCAAGCGCGCCGTCCGATGGTCGGAAGTACCGGATCAGACCGTCCGATGAGGCAACAGCGAGATGACCACCGACGAGGATTGGACCGTGATTGGCGTAAGACTTGTCGCGCCGGCTCATGGGGCGACGGGTCGGCACCCAACCCGGCAGATCGACTGCCCAGACCCGTTCGCCGGTCGCCGCATCCACGCGGACAAGCTCGTTGAGATCCGAGACGAAGTAGACGGAGTCCCCGGCTGCCCAAGGCATGTCGAGCGCACCTTCCTGGATGGTCCAGCGACGCTCGCCCGAGAAGAGATCGAAGGCCGCGAACCGCCCCGAATGGCTGCCGGCATAGACCGTATCGCCCGCGATCAGCGGATCGCCCGAGATATCGTCGACCGAGGAGATCGCCCGTCCGGTGCGCCGTCCGGCCAGATCGGCGGACCAGAGCGACAGACCGCCCTGCTGGAAGGTCGATTGCATCGTGCCCGACCCGAAGGAGAAGACGACGCGATCCCCGCCAAGCGCCGGGGCCGGTGCGCCCGCAACGTTGTTGATGTCGCCCGAAAGACCTTCGAATTCCCAGCGGACGCGGCCATCCTCCGCCTCGATCGCCCAGGCGTTGTTGTCGCCCGAGGTGACGTAGACAAGCCCGTTCGACACGGTCGGCGCGCCCGTCGCGGTCGCGTTCAGGTCCTGCTCCCAGATCTGTCCTCCCGAGCCCGCATCGAGCGCAGTCAGGGTGCCAAAGCCCGTGGAGACGTAAAGGACGCCGTTCGCAACGGCGAGACCGCCGCCCTGCGCCTGGCTTTCCCGGTCGCGTGGCGGCACCAGGGAGCGGGACCAGACCGTCGCTCCGTTATTTGCCGTCGCCATCACGGTGAAATCGGAGGACATCGTGTAGATGCGCGCACCATCCGTGACCGGATCGACGTTGAGCCGCACCTTCCGGCTGTCGCCTGCGCCGATATTACTCGACCAGACCGGCGAGAGCGGCAGGGAAAGCTGTGCATGCGTGGTGCGGAACGCAGGCGATACGGCGCTTTGTGACCAGGCGGCATTGACTTGTGCGGCAGGCAGGCTCGCGGCCCGGCTCGAATTGGCCGGTGGCTCGTAACGGTAGGGATCGGCAGCGCCCGTCGTCAGCACCTCGCGCAAGCCCAGGCGTTCGCCGGGAAGGATCGCTTCCCGCTCTGTGCAGGCCGCAAGGAATGTCAGGCCCGCAAGCCCCGCAAGTATCGTCGTTTTCCGCACGCCTCAGCCCTCGTTCGTCGTCTTGTTCGTTCCCGCGAGACGGGATCCTAGCCGGTGCCGAGCTCGCCCCCGAGCGCAACAATCAACTGAGACGCCCGCTGGCGCAAGCCCTGCGTCACCTCGGAATCGGTGAGGATCGCGTTCAACCGCTCGAGCGCCGCCTCGCGGTTGCCCGTCTCGATCTCGATCAGCGCCAATTGTTCGGCAGCCAGAAGGCGCAAGGGATTGCCCCCCTGGGCCAAGGCCTCGAAGCCTTGGCGGCGCTCGGCCGCATCCATTGTCGCGGCGCCTTCGGTCAGGGCCTTGAAGCTCGCGATATTGCGGTAGATCTCGGCGGCATCGCTGTTGGTCGCGACCGCTTCGAGCGCCTCGATGGCGGCTTCGGTCTGGCCTGCCTCGGCGCTTTGCCCGGCCTCGATCATGTTGAGCATCGCCTCTGCGCCGGCATTCGGCGCCTCGATCTCTGCCAGTGCTGCCGCCCGCTCTTCGGCATTCTCGGTCTCGAGGGCACGAAGGATCGACGAGCCGAAGGCCTGGGCCTGGGCCTGCCTTTGCGCGCCGGACCATTCGCGCCAAGCCGCGCCCCCGACGATCAGCACAACGACGAGGATCGCGATCCAGCCATAGCGGCGCATGTAGGAATAGAGCCGTTCGCGCCGGACCTCTTCGGTCACTTCATCGATGAAGCTGTCGTTGTTGCTCACGGCGCACGGCCTCCCTGCTCTCTGGCATTTGCGGTGCGTGCATACACGCCGCGCCCGAACCTCACAAGCGCGCCGTCCGGGCGTGGTTTTCCTGCGACAAATGAGAGCAATCGCGGCGCTTTTCGCCTCACGCATGCGTGAAAACGGACCCGGATCTTGAAGCAAGGTTGCGGCGCCCCTAATCTGAACTCATCAGTTCAGCGTATTTGCGCAAGAGCGACTTTGATGATTTATGCCCGACAGGGCCGCTGCCACGTTCAGGACGACGATACTCATGCGACTTCTTCCCATCCTGACCGCGCTCGTGGTCGCTGCCGTTCTTTACGGCGTGGTCATCGAACGCGACCGACTTTTGGAATTCGCGCGACAGGCCGCACCGGCTGCGCCGGGCGCCGAGCAGGCAGAGACCGCTGGCGCCGTGAACACGGAAGAAGCGGAGACAGAAGTCGATGTGCCGGCCAATGAGGCACCCGATGGCGCGATCAAGGTCATGGCCCGCACCAGCCAGGCCCAGGAAATCGACGCGCAGGTGCTCGTCCGCGGCGAAACCGAAGCCGCCCGCATGGTCGAGGTGATGGCCGAGACGACGGGCCGCGTTGTGTCAGAGCCCTTGCGAAAAGGCGCGTTCGTCGAAGACGGCGAAATTCTCTGCCGTCTTGATCCCGGCACCCGAGAAGTCAGCCTCGCAGAAGCCGAGGCCGCGCTTGCCGACGCCAGAGCGCGTGTTCCCGAAGCCGAATCCCGCATTCCCGAAGCCGAGGCGCGCGTCGCCGAAGCTGAAGCCGCACTCAACGAGGCCAATATCAACGCCAACGCGGCGAACAGGCTGTCCGAGAGCGGCTTCGCATCGGAAACCCGCGTGGCCTCGACCACGGCAGGCGTCCGGTCGGCTGAAGCGGCCGTATCGAGCGCCCGCGCCGGGCTCGAGGCGGCCCGCTCCGGTCTTGAAAGCAGCAAGGCCTCCATCGAAAGCGCCGAGGCCGCGGTGGCCCGCGCCGAGGACGAGCTTGAGAAAACCACGATAAAGGCCCCCTTCGCGGGGCTGCTGGAAAGCGACACCGCGGAGCTTGGCGCGCTCATGCAATCGGGCGGTATGGGAGGCGCGCCCTGCGCCACGATCCTGCAGCTCGACCCGATCAAGCTCGTCGGCTTCGTGCCCGAGACGGAAGTCGGACGGATAGAGGTCGGCGCCCGCGCCGGTGCCCGGCTCACCGAGGGCGGCGATATCGAGGGGCGCGTGACCTTCGTCTCCCGCTCCGCCGATCCGCTGACCCGCACGTTCCGCGTCGAAGTTACCGCGCCCAATGAAGGGCTCGGCATTTCCGCAGGACAGACCGCCGAGATCGTGATCGAGGCCGAGGGCGAGCTCGCGCATCTGTTGCCGCAATCGGCGATGACGCTGAACGATGATGGCCAGATCGGCGTGCGTACCGTCTCGGAGGAGGACACGGCCCTTTTCATGTCGGTCGAGATCCTACGCGACACCGCGCGCGGCATCTACGTGGGCGGCCTGCCCGAGACGGTGGACGTGATCCTCCTCGGCCAGGAATACGTGACCGATGGCGTCGCCGTCGCGCCCTCCTACGAGGAGATCATCCAGTGACCGGGATTGTCGACTGGGCCGCGTCCCGAGCGCGGATGGTCCTCGCCTTCATCGCGCTGTCGCTGATCGCCGGGGCCTTCGCCTACGTCACCCTGCCGAAAGAAGGCGAGCCCGATATCGAGATTCCGGCTCTCTTCGTGTCGGTGCCCTTCCCCGGCATCTCGGCCGAGGACAGCGAGACGCTGCTCGTCAAGCCGATGGAGACGGAGCTTGTCGATCTGGACGGGCTCGACCGGATGTCCTCGACCGCCGCCGAAGGCTATGCGGGCGTCGCGCTCGAATTCGAGTTCGGCTGGGACAAGACAAAGATCATGGCCGATGTCCGCGACGCGATGTCGAACGCGGAAGCCCAGTTCCCGAGCGGCGCGGAGCAATATTCGATCAACGAGATCAATTTCTCCGAATTTCCCATCGTCATCGTCAACCTGACAGGCCAGGTGCCCGAGCGCACCATCGTGCAGGTCGCGCGCGATCTGCAGGATCGGCTCGAAGGGCTCGACCCGATCCTAGAGGCGGCCATCGCCGGGGACCGCGACGAGATGCTGGAAGTCGTGATCGATCCGCTCCGGCTCGAGAGCTACAACGTCACCGCGAGCGATCTCATCAACGCGGTTCAGAACAACAACCAGCTTATCGCCGCAGGCGAGGTCGAGACCGAGAACGGCGCGTTTTCCGTCAAGATCCCGTCGAGCTTCTCAGATGCCCGGGATGTCTACGATCTGCCGGTCAAGACGAATGGCGACCGTGTCGTGACGCTCGGCGATATCGCGCGGATCAACCTGACCTTCGAGGACCGCACCTCGACTGCCCGGTTCGACGGCGAGAATTCGGTGGCTCTGCAAGTCGTCAAACGCAAGGGTTTCAACATCATCGACACGGTGGACGAGGTAGAGGCGACCATTGCCGAGGCCCGCGCCAACTGGCCTGCCGAACTCAGCGCGTCCGTCGATATGGGCATGTCGAACGACCAGTCGCGGCAGGTCGCCTCGATGGTCAGCCAGCTCGAGGGCTCGGTCCTGACCGCGATCGCGCTGGTGATGATCGTGGTTCTCGCGGCGCTCGGCACGCGGCCCGCCTTCCTTGTCGGTTTCGCGATCCCGACTTCGTTCCTGCTGTGCTTCGTGCTCCTCGCGATCATGGGCGTCGCGGTCTCCAACATCGTCATGTTCGGACTGATCCTCGCCGTCGGGATGCTGGTCGATGGCGCGATCGTGGTCGTCGAATATGCCGACAAGCGCATCTCGGAAGGCTCCGGTCCGATGAGCGCCTATGTCGAGGCAGCCAAGCGCATGTTCTGGCCCGTCGTCTCCTCTACCGCGACCACGCTCTGCGCCTTCCTGCCCATGCTGTTCTGGCCCGGCGTGCCGGGCGAGTTCATGGGCATGCTGCCGGTCACGCTGATCTTCGTTCTGTCGGCGAGCCTCGTTGTCGCGCTCGTTTACCTGCCGGTCATGGGCGGTGTGACGGGCCGCTTCTCGCGGACGCTGAACAATGCCACCGAAGCCCTGCGCCGCACCCTGCCCTGGATCGTGCGCGCGCTTCTCGTCCCGGTCGTTCTGTTTGGCCTGTTCGTCGGCGCAATGATGGTGCTGAACCCCGCCTACCTGTTTCCGCCGGTGGCAGACGGCTGGGCGGGCCGGATGCCGGGCGTCGTGCTATTCCTCATCTTCTCGGTTCTCGCCTCGATCGTGATGGACGCCGCCGCGATCCGCCGTCAGGAAAAGCGGATTCGCGCGGGCTATCGCCGCTCGCCCTTTGGCTGGTTCATCACCGCCATCGTCGCGAACCCGGTCGGCCCCATTGTCTCCATCGTCGCGGTCGGGGCCTTCGTCGTGACGACCTTCAGCTATTTCGGCGAGAACAATAACGGCGTCGAGTTCTTCGTGGAAAGCGAGCCAGAGCAGGCGCTCCTCTATGTCCGTGCGCGCGGCAATCTCAGCCTCGCGGAGAAGGATGCCCTTGTGGCCCGCGCCGAGGAAATCGTGATGGCCCATCCCGGCACGCGCAACGCCTTCGCATTCGCGGGCGATGGCGGGCTCTCATCGAACACGGGCGGAGCAGAAGCGCCGAAGGACACGATCGGCCAGGTTCAGTTCGAAACGATCCCCTGGGAAGACCGCAAGGACGACCCGGCGCTCGACGGCGATCGCGTGATCGAGGAGCTCTCCGAACAGCTCGCCGCGATCCCCGGCATTCAGACCGAGGTGATGAACCTCGCGATGGGCCCGGCCTCGGCAAAGCCGGTGCATCTCCGGATCAAGGGCGACGACTGGTCCGCACTCCTCGACGCCACGACCCGTGCCCGCGAGGAATTCGACCGCACGCCGGGCTTGACCTTCATCGAGGACAGCCGCCCCCTGCCCGGCATCGACTGGCAGATCGATGTCGACGTGGAAAAGGCCGGCCGCTACGGCGCGGATGTCGCGACCGTCGGCGCGATGGTGCAGCTCGTGACGCGCGGGCTTCTGCTCGACACGATGCGCGTGGACAGCTCGGACGAGGAAATCGACATCCGTGTGCGCCTGCCCGAGGAGAACCGCGTCCTTTCCACGCTCGACACGCTCAAGGTCCGCACTGCGGACGGGCTCGTGCCGCTGTCGAATTTCATCACCCGCGAGCCCGTCGCCAAGCTCGCCGAGATCAGCCGCGTCGATCAGAAGCGCTATTTCGATGTGAAGGCGGATGTCGCGCCGAACCTCTTCAAGGCGGTCACAACCGGGGACGACCCGGAAACGCTGGCGACCCTGAGGGGGCTTGAGGAAGGCAGCCCAGATGGCGGCACGCGTATCACCGGAGCGAACGGCGCCGACTTCGGGATTGTCGCGCTTGGCGACGGCGTGGAAGCCTCGGAGGTCGAGAGCGGGCTGCAAGGCGCATCGCTGACGCTGGTGCCGATCACGCCAAACGAACGCATCGCTGCCCTTACCGAGTGGCTCGAGGCGAATCCGCTCGGTCAGGGGCTCGACTGGGAATGGACCGGCGACCAGGAGGACCAGGCGGAAAGCCAGGCCTTCCTCGGCCAGGCCTTCCTTGCCGCGCTCGGGCTGATGTTCATCATCCTGCTGGCTCAGTTCAATTCCTTCTATAACGCGGTGCTCGTGCTCCTGGCGGTCGTTCTGTCGACCACTGGCGTCCTGATCGGGATGCTGGTGATGGACCAGACCTTCTCGATTATCATGACCGGCACCGGGATCGTCGCACTCGCCGGGATCGTGGTGAACAACAACATCGTTCTGATCGACACCTACCAGGAATACGAGCGGTACATGCCGCGCATCCAGGCGATCATCCGCACCGCGGAAGACCGCATCCGCCCGGTGCTGCTCACCACGATCACCACGATGGCGGGCCTTGCGCCGATGATGTTCGGGCTTAGTCTCGACTTCTTCGCAGGCGGCTATTCCATCGACAGCCCGACCGCGCTGTGGTGGAAGCAGCTCGCTACGGCTGTCGTCTTCGGGCTTGGCATTGCGACCTTCCTGACGTTGCTCTTCACGCCCTCGATGCTGGCGCTCCGGGTATGGGTCACGACCTATGCGCGCTGGATCGCTCGGCTTCTCGCACGGCTGTCGATGGGGCGGTCGAGCCAGGCGGCGCGGGACTGGGCGCTCAACCGCGAGGCGCGGCGCGTCAAGTCGCCGACGATCCTCTGGGAAGAGGCCCCGGACCAGGTTGGCGACACCCCCCGCGATTTGCCGCTGCGCGCCGCCGAGTAGAGCCGCTGGCCCTCTCCGTCCCGGCGCGGTAGGAGGGCCGGCGAGCGACGATCAGGAGAAAGAATGCCACCCGACACGCCCGGCGCACACAGCCGCGACGCGGCCGATATCGCCCGCGAGGAGCGCCGCTCCGGCCTCCGTACGATCCGCAAGGCCGCGCCGCATCTCTGGCCCGACGACAAGCCCTGGGTGAAGCGCCGCGTCGTGATCGCCCTGTCCTTGCTTGTCGTCGCCAAGATCATCGCCGTCATCACGCCCTTCTTCTACAAGGCGGCCGTGGACGCGCTCTCGGGCGACACGCCGACGCCGGAATGGGCGCTCGGCGCTGGCGCCGTTGCACTGACCGTGGCCTATGGCATGTCGCGCCTGATGAATACGGGCTTCCAGCAACTGCGCGACGCGGTCTTCGCCAAGGTCGGCCAGAACGCGCTCCGAAAGCTGGCGCTCGACACGTTTCGCCACATCCACGCGCTGTCGCTCCGCTATCACCTGACGCGGCGCACGGGCGGACTTAGCCGGATCATCGAGCGGGGCGTGAAGGGCGTCGACTTTCTCCTGCGCTTTCTCGTTTTCTCTATCGGGCCGCTCATTCTCGAGCTGACGCTGGTCGGGCTCGTGCTGCTGTTTCTTTTCGATGTCTGGTACCTTGTCGTCGTCGCCGCAACGATCGGCGGCTATGTCTGGTTCACCTTCAAGGTCACCGAATGGCGCGTGAAGCTGCGCCGGCGGATGAACGATCAGGACACCGACGCCAACCAGAAGGCCATCGACTCGCTCCTGAACTACGAGACGGTGAAGTATTTCGGCGCCGAGGACCGCGAGGCACGCCGCTATGACAGCGCGATGGAAGGCTATGAGCGCGCAGCGGTGAAGACCGCGACCTCGCTCGCCTTCCTCAATTTCGGCCAGGCGCTCATCATCACCACAGGTCTTGTCCTGGTCATGGTCATGGCCGCGCGCGGCGTGGCGGCGGGCACGATGACCGTGGGCGATTTCGTCATGGTCAACGCCTACATGATCCAGATCATCACGCCGCTCAATTTCCTCGGCACGGTCTACCGGGAAATTCGTCAGGCGCTCGTCGACATGGGCGAGATGTTCGACCTGCTCGAGCAACCGGCGGATGTGAAGGAAAAGCCGGACGCCGCGCCGCTCGAGATCTCGGGCGGACGCGTCTCGTTCGACGATGTGCGCTTCTCCTACGATGCGGATCGCGACATCCTCAAGGGCGTCTCCATCGAGATCGGTCCCGGCGAGAGCGTGGCACTCGTCGGCCCGTCCGGTTCCGGCAAGTCCACGATCGGACGGCTTCTCTTCCGCTTCTACGACGTCACCGGAGGTGCGATCCGAATCGACGGTCAGGACATCCGCGACGTGACACTAGAGAGCCTCCATTCGGCCATCGGCGTCGTGCCGCAGGATACCGTGCTCTTCAACGACACGATCCGATACAACATCGCTTATGGCCGCGAGAATGCGAGCCAGGCCGAGATCGAAGAGGCCGCCCGCGCCGCGCAGATCCACGACTTCGTGCTGTCCCTGCCCGACGGCTACGAGACCCAGGTCGGGGAACGCGGCCTCAAGCTCTCGGGCGGCGAAAAGCAACGCGTCGGCATCGCCCGGACACTGCTGAAGAACCCCGCGATCCTACTTCTGGACGAGGCGACATCTGCGCTCGACACCGATACCGAGGCCGGTATTCAGGATGCACTCGCGCGTGCCGGTGAAGGCCGCACCGTCCTGACCATCGCGCACCGGCTCTCGACCATCGCCGATGCGGACCGGATCGTCGTTCTGCAGGACGGGCGCGTGATTGAGGAAGGCACCCACGCCGCCCTTCTGGAGCGCGCGGGCCGCTACGCGCAGCTCTGGGCCCGCCAGCAGGCCGAGGATGACGCCGCGTGATGGCACGGAAAGACTATCCCGAAACACCGGACGGGCGGTATTTCGTCGCCAAGGCGCGACTTTGGCGAAAGACGGACCCGTCGCTGTCCGACAGCGCGCGCCGCGCGGCCGTCAAACGGCTCATGCAGGCACGCCGCGCCGTGGGCCAAGCCGACACCGAAGCCGAGGAGCGAGCTGCCCGCGACGCGGTGGACACGGCAAAGCGCGAACTTGGTGAACGCGGGCCGGTTTGGTGGGACGATGGCGCACCGGATGAGGGCGGCAAACACCCGAAGAACTCGTCCTACGCCGATTGGTGGGGCGGGCTATCGCCCGAAGAGCGCCAGAAGGGGGAATAACGGCCTCTTTGGAAGCTGCCGCGCACAGCTATCTGCGCGCGGCGCTTCGTCAGGTCAAAGCGCGGTCCAGCCGCCGTCGATCGAGATCGTCGTGCCGGTGATCTGCGCGGCCTCCGCCGAGCACAGGAACACAGCCGTCCCGCCGATCTGTTCGACGGTCGCGAATTCCTTGGAGGGCTGGCGTTCGAGAATGACCTTCTCGATCACCTCCTCCTCGCTCATGTCGTATTTCTTGGCCGTGTCGGGGATCTGGGCCTCGACGAGCGGGGTCTTCACGTAGCCCGGGCAGATCGCGTTGACGGTGATGTCCTCCTTCGCGGTCTCGAGCGCGACGGTCTTGGTCATGCCGACGACGCCGTGCTTCGCGGTCACGTAGGCCGACTTGTAGGGCGATGCGGTCAGACCGTGCGCCGAGGCGATGTTCACGACGCGGCCCCAGCCGGCCTTGCGCATCATAGGCAGCGCGGCGGCGGTGCAGTGGAACGCCGAGGACATGTTGATCGCGATGATGGCGTCCCACTTGTCGGCCGGAAATTCGTCGATCGGTGCGACATGCTGGATGCCCGCATTGTTCACGAGGATGTCGCAGGCGCCTGCCTCCTCGATGAGCTTGCGGCATTCCTCGCCTTTCGACATGTCGGCCTTGATGTAGCGCGCGGTCACGTTGTGCGCCTTGGCGATCTCGTCGGCCAGCGCGTGATCCTCGTCATTGTCGGTGAAGGAATTGAGAATGACATTCGCCCCGGCCCCCGCGAGCGCCCGCGCGACGCCGAGGCCGATGCCCGAATTGGATCCAGTGATGATGGCGGTCTTGCCAGAAAGGCTCATGGCGAAATGCTCCCGGTATCGTGACGGCCCGCGCTTCGGCGCGGACGTGCTGCAACTGCAAAACTATCGCGCGCGAGCAGCCGGGGTTCCAGATCGCAGAGAGGCTCAAGATAAAAAAAACGCCGGCACAAGGCCGGCGTTCAGTTATTGAGGCAGGTTTCATACAGGCAAGAAACCTATCGAGCAGTGCCCCTTTGATAAGCGAGATTACCCCGACTGCCAAGCTAAAAGTTTGATAACCCCTGAATCCCCCGTTACTTTTGACGCCAACAGAACAAGGGCAGACAGGGATTGTCCCCGATATGGGCACGCATTTTTTCCGCAGAATTACCGCCATTTCCAGCATGATCGGCGCGATCGGGCTTGGCTCTGCCACGCTGGCCGAGCCGCAGCATGGCATCGCTATGTATGGTGAACCGGCACTTCCACCGGATTTTGTGGCCCTGCCCTACGCCAACCCGGACGCCCCGAAAGGCGGCCGTATCGTGACCGCGGAGGTCGGCAGCTTCGACAGCCTCAACCCCCATATTCTCAAGGGCTCCAGCCCATGGGCGCTGCGCTTTACGGCCTATGAGAGCCTCATGGGCCGCAATTGGGACGAGCCCTTCACGCTTTACGGGCTTCTCGCCGAATCAATCGAGGTGCCGGAGGACCGCTCCTGGGTCGAGTTCACCCTTCGCGAGGAGGCGGAGTTCTCCGATGGCACTCCGGCGACGGTCGAGGATGTGATGTGGTCCTACGAGACGCTCGGCACCGAGGGCCATCCGCGCTACCGCGGAGGCTGGGACAAGGTCGCGAGCATGGAACAGACCGGGCCCCGCTCCATCCGCTTCGACTTCAATGTCGAGGATCGCGAATTGCCGCTGATCCTCGGTCTGCGTCCGATCCTGAAGAAGGCGCAATGGGAAGACGAGGACTTCACCGAATCGGGCCTCGACACAATCCCGATCGGAACAGCGCCCTACGTGGTCGAGGATTTCGAGGCGGGCCGCTACGTCTCGCTCCGCCGCAACCCCGATTACTGGGGCCGCGATCTGCCCTTCATGCAAGGCCAGGCGAATCTCGACGAGATCCGGATGGAGTTCTTCGGCGATGCCCAGGCGATGTTCGAGGCGCTGAAAGGCGGCATCATCAACTCCCACCGGGAGACGAATGCCGACAAATGGGAAACCCAGTACGATTTTCCGGCTGTCGAGCGCGGCGATATCGTGAAGTCCGTGATCCCGCACCAGCGCCCCTCGGGCATGATCGGCTTCGTGATGAACACCCGCCGCGACGCCTTTGCGGATTGGCGGGTGCGCGACGCCATGATTCACGCCTTCAACTTCGAGTTTATCAACGACGCGATGACCGGCGGCCAACAGGAGCGGATCACCTCCTATTTCTCGAATTCCGTACTCGGAATGCAGCCGGGCCCCGCCACGGGTCGCGTCGCCGAATATCTCGAGCCTTACAAGGCCGAGCTTCTGCCCGGCGCGATGGAAGGCTACGAGTTGCCCGCCGGCGACGGCTCGGCCAGGAACCGCGGCAACGTGCGCCGTGCCATCTCGCTTCTGGAAGAGGCCGGCTACACGATCGAAGACGGCGTCATGACCGCCCCGGACGGTGAGCCTTTCACCTTCGAGATCCTGCTCGCCCAAGGCAGCCAGGAAAACCAGGCGATCATCGACCTGTACACGCAGGCGCTGGAGCGGCTCGGCATCGCGGCGCAGGTCACGGTGATCGACCCTGCCCAGCATACCGAGCGGATCAACAATTTCGACTTCGACATGGCTTATTACCAGCGCGGTCTGTCGCTCTCGCCCGGCAACGAGCAGAAGCTCTATTTCGGCGCGGAGGCCGCCGACCAGCCTGGCTCGCGCAACCTCATGGGCGTGAAAAGCACGGCAGTGGACGGGCTCATCGACGCGATGCTGAACGCCGGCAGCACCGAGGATTTCACCGCCGCGACCCGTGCGCTCGACCGGGTTCTGACCTCCGGCCGCTACGTGATCCCTGTCTACCAGTGGAACGTGAGCCGTATCGCCCATGCCAAGGAACTGACCTATCCCGAGACGATCCCGATCTACGGCGACTGGTTCACCTGGCAGACAGACGTCTGGTGGTGGGAAGAGGCGGAGTGAGGCGGCACGGGCCATCCCTCATTGGGTTGGCCCGAATGCCCGGGCGCTGACGGGGCGACACTGTCCCCAAGCGGCTAAGCGGCCCTATCCGCGGTTTCACACCAGCGACGTCACCCAAAGGATCGTGGCATCGTCCTCGCTGACCGAGACGACATTGTGCCCCATCGTCGCGTCGTAATAGGCGCTGTCGCCGCGACGCATCTCGATGGGTTCGTAGAACTCGGTATAAAGCCGGACGACGCCCGTGAGCACGTAGAGGAACTCCTCTCCGTCGTGGCGCACCCAGCCGTCGAATTCCTCCATCCGCCGGGCCCGGATGCGTGCCCGATAGGGCAGCATCGCCTTCTTGGTCAGTGTCTCGGCCAGAAGCTCATGCTCGTAGGTCACGGTTGCCTGAGGCGCGCCCTGCCCGGCCTTCGTTGTCGCGAGCCGTCCGTTCACCTGGCCGCGCTTGGGCGGAGTGAAAAGCTGCGGGACGGATATCTCGAGCCCGGTCGCCAGCTTCTTCAGCGCATCATAGGTGGGCGACATCTGCCCGTTCTCGATCTTGGACAGGGTCGACCGCGCCAGCCCCGCCTGCCGCGCCGCCTGTTCCAGCGTCCAGTTCCGCGCCTTGCGAAGATCGCGCACGCGCTCGCCGAGGTTCAAGGGCTCGCCGAAGGCGTCTTCGCCGGTCTCGCGGGCGATCCGGATGAGGTTTCGCGGGTCATTGTCGGACATGACGGAGTATCTATGGCGCAGCCCTCAGGCTTGCAAGCGCGGCGCAATCTGCCATAGGCGACCGCTATGGAAGCGATTTTCGACATGGGTCCGGCCGAGCCCTGCCCCGCGCCGTTCAACCTCGCCGAGCACGTGCTGGGTCACGGCCATGCGCCCGAGGACAAGATCGCGCTCGCGGTGGTCGGTCCCTCGCGGGCGGAGCGCTGGTCCTACGCGCGCCTGATGGCCGCGGTGCGCGGCGTCGGTACCGGGCTTCTGGAGCAGGGATTTGCTCCGGGCGATATCGTCCTTATGCGGATCGGCAATCAGCCCGAATTTCCGATCGCCTATCTCGGGGCGATTGCGGCGGGGCTCGTGCCCGTTCCGACATCGCCGCAACTGACCGAAAGCGAGGTCGCCGCGATGATCGCCGATCTCGCACCGGCGACGATCCTGCACGCGCCGGACGTGCCGTGCCCCGATGCCGCATGTTCCGTAATCGATACCCAGACCATGCGCGGCTGGTATGCATTGCCGCCGGTCGACTGGCATCGCGGCGATCCGAACCGGCTTGCCTACATCGTCTATACCTCGGGCACGTCAGGGACGCCCCGCGCGGTCGCCCATGCCCATCGCGCGATCTGGGCGCGGCGGATGATGGTGACCGGCTGGTACGGTCTCGGCCCCGATGACCGGCTTCTCCATGCAGGCGCGTTCAACTGGACCTTTACGCTCGGCACGGGTCTACTCGATCCTTGGAGCGTTGGCGCAACCGCATTGATACCGGCGGCGGGGGTCGAACACGCGCAGATCCCCTTGCTGCTGCGCCGACATGAAGCGAGTCTTTTCGCCGCAGCACCAGGGGTTTACCGCAGCATCCTCAAGCATCACGACAAGCTCGATCTGCCTCGGCTCCGCCACGGGCTTGCCGCCGGCGAGAAGCTCGCCGGGCCGATCCGCGAGGCTTGGCGCCATGCGACAGGCACCGAGGTCTACGAGGCGTTCGGCATGTCCGAATGCTCGACCTTCATTTCGAGCGCGCCGGACAGTCCTGCCGATCCCGATGCGCTTGGCCGTCCGCAACCTGGTCGGCGTGTTGCCATACTGGGTGAAAATCGGCCCGTAAGCATCGGAGACGAGGGCGAAATTGCCATACACCGCTCCGATCCCGGTCTCATGCTCGGCTATCGTGGCGCAGAGCAAGAGACCGCCGCGCGCTTTCGCGGCGATTGGTTCGTGACCGGCGACAAGGGCCGTATGGACGCCGAGTTCCAGGTCTTCTACCTCGGCCGCGCCGACGACATGATGAACGCCGGCGGCTACCGCGTCTCGCCCATCGAAGTGGAAGCAGCGCTTCTGGCGCATCCCGGTATCGACGAAGCCGGCGTCACCGACGTGGAGATCAAGCCTGGCGTGAGCATCATCGCGGCTTTCTGGGCAGGCCCCGAAGCGCTGTCCGACACGGATCTTGCCGCCTGGTGCGAAACGCGGCTTGCCCGCTACAAGCAGCCGCGTCACTTCCAACGACTTGAAGCGCTGCCCAAGAACGCGAATGGAAAACTTGTACGGAAGGAGCTGAAAGCGCAGATTTCCCTCTGAAATCGCGTGACAGCGAGCGAAAGGAGGCCCCGTGGCCAAACTCGATATCTTCTCGGACCCGATTTGCCCCTGGTGCTATATCGGCAAAGCCTATCTCGACCGCGCGCTCGAGGCGCATCCGGATCACCCCTTCGAGATCGCCTGGCACCCCTTCCAGCTCAACCCGGACATGCCGGCGGACGGCATGGACCGGCGCGCGTATCTCGAAGGCAAGTTCGGCGGCAAGGACGGCGCGGTTCAGGCCTATATGCCGGTTCTCCAGCAGGCCAAGGATGCCGGGCTCGAGATCGACTTCGAGGGGATCGAGCGCACACCCAACACGCTCGATGCTCATCGCCTGATCCACTGGGCCGGGATCGAGGGACGACAGACCGCCGCGGTCTCGGCGCTGTTCCGCGCCTATTTCAAGGAAGGCCGGGATATCGGCGATCATGACGTCTTGGCGGACATTGCCGATCAGATCGAGCTCGATGCGAGCGTGATCCACCGCCTGCTCGCCTCCGAGGCCGACCGCGAAGAAATCGCGAACCGGGATGCAGCGGCGCGCGAGATGGGGCTAACCTCGGTGCCGACCTTCATCGTGGCAGGCCGCCACGCGGTGCCGGGTGCCCAGCCGCCCGACCTTTGGAAAAAAGTGATCGAAGAGATCAAATCGGGTGCACTCGACGAGGACGGTTAGGAATTCTTCAGGAATATTCGGTATGCAATCGCATACGATCTTTCGCCTGTCACATCACGGGCGTAAGAGGAGGCGAGAGACGAGTCATACCTGACGGAGAGTGCCCCGATGTCCAAGATCAAGGTGGAAAACCCCATCGTCGAGATGGATGGCGACGAGATGACCCGCATCATGTGGGATTTCATCAAGCAGAAACTGATCCTGCCCTATCTCGATCTCGACCTTCTATATTACGATCTCGGCATCGAGGAGCGTGACCGCACCGAAGACCAGATCACGATCGACGCAGCCGAGAAGACCAAGGACGTGGGCGTCGCGGTCAAATGCGCGACCATCACGCCCGATGAGGGCCGGGTCGAGGAATTCGGCCTCAAGAAAATGTGGCGCAGCCCGAACGGAACGATCCGCAACATCCTTGGCGGCGTCGTCTTCCGCGCGCCGATCATCTGCAAGAACGTGCCGCGTCTCGTGCCGGGATGGACGAAGCCCATCGTCATCGGGCGTCACGCCTTCGGCGATCAGTACCGCGCCACGGACTTCCACTTCCCCGGCAAGGGCAAGCTGTCGATGAAGTTCGTTGGCGAGGACGGCACAGTGATCGAGAAAGAGGTTTATGATGCGCCGTCCTCGGGTGTCTACATGGGCATGTACAACCTTGACGACTCGATCCATGATTTTGCCCGCGCCTCGCTCAATTACGGTCTGAACCTCGGCTGGCCGGTCTACCTGTCGACCAAGAACACGATCCTCAAAGCCTATGACGGCCGGTTCATGGAGATCTTCCAGAAGGTCTACGACGAGGAATTCCGCGAGGCATTCGAGGCCAAGGGCATCGAGTACCAGCACCGCCTGATCGACGACATGGTCGCCTGCGCGATGAAGTGGAACGGCGGTTTCGTCTGGGCGACGAAGAACTACGACGGCGACGTGCAGTCGGATACTGTCGCACAGGGCTTCGGCTCGCTCGGCCTGATGACCTCGCAGTTGATGACGCCGGACGGCAAGATCGTCGAGGCCGAGGCCGCGCACGGCACCGTGACGCGCCACTTCCGGCAGCACCAGAAGGGTGAAGCAACCTCGACGAATTCGGTCGCGTCGATCTATGCCTGGACCGGCGGGCTCAAGCACCGCGCCAAGCTCGACGACAATGCAGCGCTCATGACCTTCGCTGAAACGCTCGAGCGCGTTGTCGTCGAGACGGTAGAATCCGGATACATGACCAAGGATCTCGCGCTTCTCGTGGGCCCGGATCAAAGCTGGCTGACGACGATGGGCTTTCTCGAGAAGATCGACGAGAACCTGAACAAGGCGCTCAGTCTCTGAAGGCGCGCTGCCCGCTTTTTGGGCAGCCCCTTGCAAGATATACGTGTTTGAGGGGCGCGATCCGGTCGCGCCCCTTGTCATTCCCGCAGCGCAACCCATGAAAGCCAAGCATGATCCTGCTCGAGAACCCGCCCGCCGACCGGCATACGCTGGCCGAAGATTTTCAAGGAATGCTGATCGGCTGCACCCTCGTTGCACTGTCGATCCAGTTCCTGCGCGCCTCGGAGCTCATCACAGGCCAGATCGCGGGTCTCGCGCTCGTCGTCGCCTACCCGACCGGCTGGAGCTTCGGCGCGATCTTCTTTGTTTTGAACCTGCCATTTTACTGGCTGGCGATCCGGCAGATGGGCTGGCGCTTTACCGTGAAAAACTTCGTCGCTGTCACCACCATGTCGATCATGGCGGACCTCATGCCCTTCGTTCTCGAAGTGCAACCGCTGCACCCGGCTGTCGGGGCGGCGCTTTTCGGTCTCTGCGCGGGAATGGGCCTTTTGGGTCTGTTCCGGCATGGGGCGACCCTGGGCGGTGTCGGGATCGTGGCGCTTTGGCTTCAGGACACGCGCGGCATCAAGGCGGGCAATACGCAGCTCGCCTTCGATCTGTGCGTCTTCGCCATCGCGCTCTTCCTGTTTCCGTGGGACCGCGTGCTCTGGTCGCTATTGGGCGCGGTGATCCTCAATCTCATCATCACGATCAATCACCGCCGCGACCGGTATATCGCGCGCTCCTAGCGCTTCGGCGCATCGTCGTATCGCCCGTCGAGCGGCCGCTGACGCGCGCCCTCGGGGTCGTCATACTGCCCCCGCGCGATGGTCCAGACGAAGGCACCGAGACCGAGAAGGCCGAGCCCCACTGAAACCGGGATGAGAAAGACCAGAACGTTCATTCGCGCCCCCTTGCTGCATTGAGCGAGACAGTGACAGACGACGTGGACATCGCAATGGCCGCGATGAAGGGCGTTGCCAGACCCGCGAAGGCGATCGGGATCGAAACGAGGTTATAAAGCACCGCGAGGCCGATATTCTCTTTCATGCGCGTCTTCGCCTGCCGCGCCGCCGCGATCGCATCCGCAACCGGCCCGAGCTTGTCCGACAGAAGCACGAGATCCGCCGCATTTCGCGCCGCATCGAGAGCCGAAGACGGCGCGATGGAGGCATGTGCCAGCGCAAGGCTTCCCGTGTCGTTGAGACCGTCGCCCACCATGAGCGGGCGTGCGCCCCTCGCTGTCGCCTTTTCGATCCAGCGCGCCTTCTCTTCGGGGCTCATCCGCGCATGGGCGTCGTCGATCCCGAGCGTCTCGGCGAGCCGCGCGACCGGCTCGGGCGCGTCGCCCGACAAAAGAACGACCGGCAAGCCCGCGGCGCGCAGGCGCGCAACCGTGTCTTCCGCATCCGAGCGCAAGTCTTCGCCGAGCGTGATCGTGACATGACTTTCATCCGCGCGCTGAAGGGCCGTTGCGCCGGTCGCGCCGATCCAGTCGGCACGGCCTAGACGAATCTCGCGCCCGCCCTGGTTTGCACAAACGCCCTTGCCGGGGATTTCGCGGATATCCGAAAGCTCAAGCGGCGCAATACCCCGAGCCGCCGCAGCATCGCAGATCGCCCGCGAGACCGGATGAGCCGAGCCCATCGCAAGCCCCGCCGCCAAGGCGAGATCCGCGTCTCCCAGCTCCGTTTCAAGACGCATCCGCCCGGTGGTCAGCGTCCCGGTCTTGTCGAAGACGACCATGTCCACCTCGGCGAGACGCTCCAGCGCGGTGCTTGATTTCACCAAAAGCCCCTTGCGGAAAAGCCGCGATGTCGTGACCGTCGAGACGGCGGGCACGGCAAGACCAAGCGCGCAGGGGCATGTGATGACAAGCACCGAGATCGCCACGTCGAGCGACCGCCAGCCATCCCCCGCCGTCAGGTACATCCAGAGGACGAAGGCCGCAGCGCCCAGAATGTGAACAACCGGCGCGTAGATTTTCGCCGCGCGATCGGCGAGCCCGGCATAACGGCTTTTCTGCGTCTCCGCTGCCGCGACGAGATCAGCAAGGCGGCGCAGGCTGGTATCGGCGCCCGCGCGGATGGTGCGGATGAGCAGTGGGCCGGTCAGCGTCACCTCGCCCGCCGCGACGGTATCCCCGGCGGAGGCGGCTTCGGGCTGGCTCTCACCGGTCAGGGCAGAGCGATCAAGATCGGTCGCCCCTTCGAGGATGATGCCATCGACGGGCAGTCTGTCGCCGGGCCGGACACGAATGATCTCGCCCGGCAAAAGGTCGGCGGCGCGCACGACGACATCGCCGCCCTCCTCCACCCTGAGCGCTTGCGGCGCCTCGAGCGCGGCCAGCTCCGCCGCGGCGGAGCGCGCGGAGGAGCGTCCGCGGTGATCGAGATATCGGCCGATCAGAAGGAAAAAGGTCAGCGCCAGTGCGGCATCGAACCATCCCGCGCGATCATGTCCGAGGAACGCGCCGGCCACGGACACGCCAAGCGCCAGGACGATGGCCAGTGAAATCGGCACATCCATGTTGAGCCGCCGAGCCGACAGCGCGCCAAGCGCCGAGGCGAAGAAAGGCCGCCCGGAATACGCGACGGCCGGAACCGCTATCATCGCTGCGATCAGGTGAAACAGATGCGCCGTTGTCGCTGCCGCGCCGGACCAGACCGCAACGGACAGAAGCATCACGTTCATCATCGCGAAGCCCGAAACGCCCATCCTGAGCAGCAGGTCACGATCCGAAGAGTCCTGACCACCCAAAAGCGCCGGGTCGAAACGCTGCGCGCGGTGCCCGGCGCGTGCGAGAGCGTCGATCATAACATCGGCGTCGATGCCGCCACTCGCGACTAAGGCGCGCTTGAGTGTCAGGTTGACGCGCGCCTCGCGCACGCCTGGCAACGCGTTCAGCGTCTCTTCAACACCGGCGATACAGGCCGCGCAGTGAATGTCGGGCAGATGCAACACGAGGTCGGCGGCGACCCGCCCGCCTCGGGCAGGCTCGGGCAGAGCGACGCAGGCAGGGCACGCGGCGGTCATGCGCGCACCCATAGAAGAATGCGCTTCTCGACGGGCGTGCCGTCCGGCGCGGTCGCGCTTACGTCGATGCGCCAGCGACCGGGCTCGAGGTGAACCGGCATGGCGTGACCGACGGCGGCACGGCCATCGAGATCCTGCGCTTCCATTGTCGGTCGGCCGACCCGCACGGCAAGATCCGCGGGAGTGAGCGCATTGCCGGCCATGTCCGTCATGTCGATCCGGAGCGCGGTGCCGTCATAGCTCGCCTCGATGGTCCAGCCGAGCGCCTCCTGCGCCGCGCGGCGATCGTCGAAGTCCTGGCTCGCCACGTAGGAATTGTCGACCTCAAGCCCCGGGAAGGTTCGCACGGCGTTCACGGCCATCGCGATATTGACGCCGATGATGATGGAGAAACCTGCGGCGAACATGGCGAAGACCTTGCGGCCGGACATCGTATGCGTGGTGGCGGTGCTCATTGCGATCCCCTCCCGGTGAATGTGGTTTCGGAATAGGCGCGTTCGCCTGACATGAGATCCTCTACCCAGAGGCGGATCTCGGTGCGGTCGCCCTCGGCGATCTCGTTCTCCGGCCCGGCCATGACATAGACGCGTGTCAGCGCCTGGGTGTCGGCGGGCACGGAAACGGTGTTGCCGCTTCGGCCTTCGATTTCGAGCGCCAGATCCTGGCCGAAGCCGGGCGCGACCAGGAAGACGCGCTCCTCTCCGTGCTTGTTGAGGATGCGCACGTCGTAGGCATTGCGGACCGTACCGTCGGACATCGTCACGAAGGTCGGATTACGCACGGGCGCGACGGTCAGTTCGATTTCGGGCCGGATGAAGAGAAGGAAGACGAGGCCGAACCCGATCCCGGCCCAAAGCACCGTATAAAGGATGTTCCGGGCGCGCAGGATATGGACCCAGAGCGAACGCGGCTTCTCACCGGCGCGTTCGCGCGGCGCATCGGACAGGGCAATGTAGTCAATCAGCCCGCGATCCTTGCCGACTTTCTCCATCACTTCGTCGCAGGCATCGATGCAGAGCGCACAGGTGATGCAGGCCATCTGCTGGCCGTCGCGGATGTCGATCCCCATCGGGCACACGTTGACGCAGGCATTGCAATCGATGCAGTCGCCCGGGCCATCCAGGGGCAGCGTGCCGCCAGCCGTGTCCGGAATGCCCGGCATCTTCAGCGCGGGCGAGCGGCCGCCGATCTGCGGACCGGCCGCACGGGTCACCGTTGTCTCGGAGGTCGCGCTGGCCGCTTCCTTGCGCCGGCGCAGGCCCTTGCCGCGCGGCTCGCCCCGCCATTCGCGATAGGCGACGGTGAGCGTGTCCTCGTCCATCATGGCGCCCTGGATGCGCGGCCAGGGACACATGTAGATGCAGACCTGCTCTCGCATGAAGCCGCCGAAGACCACGGTCGTGAAGGTCAGGATCGCGATCGAGAAATAGGCCACCGGAGGAGCCGCGAATGTCGCGAGATCGCGCGCGAGCGTGGGCGCGTCGGCGAAGTAGAAAACCCACGCCCCGCCCGTAGCGATGCCGATGAGGACCCAGAGCGTCCATTTCGTCAGGCGCAAGCGCGCCTTCATGGCCGACCACGGCTGTTTGTGCAGACGCAGGCGCGCATTGCGGTCGCCTTCCACCCAGCGTTCGACCAGTAGGAAAAGGTCGGTCCAGACCGTCTGCGGGCAGGCATAGCCACACCAGACGCGGCCCAAGGCGGCGGTAAAGAGAAAGAGCCCCAGCCCCGCCATCACGAGAAGCCCCGCGACGAAGTAAAATTCGTGCGGCCAGATCTCGATCCAGAAGAAGTAGAAGCGCCGGTTCGCAAGATCCACGAGCACCGCCTGGTCGGGCAGGTTCGGGCCGCGATCCCAACGGATCCAGGGCGTGAGGTAGTAGATCGCGAGCGTGACGCCCATGATCCACCATTTGAGCCTGCGGAACGTGCCCGAGACCCGCCGCGGGAAGATCGGCTCCCGCGCGGCATAAAGCGAGGTGTTCATCGAATCGTTGGTCGACATGGAAGGATGTCCTTGGCCGGTTTAACGGTGTCCTCGCATGCCGGGCCCGGTGCCTTCCTTGACGCAGATCAAACCGCATGGAGCGTGGGTTATTGCTCACCGATGCATGAGGAAGCGGCGGGCGCGAAAACGCGCCACCATGCAAAAAGGGGCAGCCCCGGCCAGGACTGCCCCGATCCCGGCCTGCCACCTTTCGGTCAGCAGGACCGGACCCTCGCTCCGCGATCTCCCTTCCAGACCGCGAAGGGGGTATCCTATTCGGCCGGAGCCGATGCCTCGCCGCCGCCCAGCTGGTGGACATAGGCGGCAACGGCCTTCACTTCGTCTTCGCTGAGACGCGGCGGGCCCCAAGCGGGCATCACCCCGAAGCGGGCATTGGCGATGGTCGTCGTCAGATCCGCATCGCTGTCGCCGTAGAGCCAGATCGCGTCCGTAAGGTTCGGCGCGCCGAGTTCACGCATGCCCTTGGCGTCCTCGCCGTGGCAGGATGCACAATTGTCGGCGTAAAGCTGACCGCCCTCACCCTCCAGTGGATCGGCACCTTCGTCCAGTGTCTGGACATGGGCGACGAGCGTGGCGATCTCTTGCTCGGCAAGGATGTCGCCGAAGGCCGGCATCTGCGAATAGCGGGCGTCCGGGTCGTCCTCGTTGCGGATGCCGTGGCGCACCGTGTAGGCGATGTCCTCGATCGTGCCGCCCCAGAGCCAGGCATCGTCCAGAAGGTTGGGGTAGCCCTTTGCACCCTGGGCACCCTGCCCGTGACATTGCGAGCAATTGGTGCGGAAAACGGCCGCGCCGGCATTGATCGCGTAGTTCTGCAGCGCGTCATCCTCGGAGATCGCGGCAAGCTCGGTCGATATGAGCTCTGCGCGGATGTCCGCATTGGCCGCCTCGGCCTCGGCGATCTGTTCAGCCACTTCGGCCCGAGTGGACCATCCCAGAACCCCGGCGGAGGCCGTCGAGACGAGCGGCCATGCGGGATAGAGGATCGTGTAGATCACGCCCCACACGATCGTCGCGTAGAAGGTCCAGAGCCACCAGCGCGGCAGCGGCGTGTTGAGCTCGGTGATCCCGTCCCAGTCATGTCCGGTCGTTTCCGTGCCGGTCACGTCGTCCTTTTTCTTAACGCTCATCTTGCGTCTCCGATCTTGTCGTCAGCGGCAGCGCAGGCGCATGTCGCGCAGCTACCGTTGCAGGCACGGGGCGCGTCTTCTGACCCGAAGATCGACTGCGCCGCGTCGTCATGCAGCGGGCGGGAGCCGGGCCGGAAGGCCCAGCCGATCACACCGAGGAAGAAGAGAAACAGCATGAGCAGCACCCAGCTGTCTGCCAGTTGTCTCAGGAAGGAATAGGTGTCCATCGGCCCCTCCTATCGGCTTGCATCGGCCGAGAAGGTCGAGAAATCGACCAGCGTGCCGAGCATTTGCAGATAAGCGATCAGCGCATCCATCTCGGTCAGCGCCTCCTGCCCGTCGAAATTACGCACCTGCGCGCCGGGATAGCGTTCGAGGAGACCGTCGTAGTCGCCGAACGGATCCACCTGGACCCGGAAATCGGTGACGGCGGCGTCGATCATCTCGTCCGTGTAAGGCACGCCCACGAGCCGGTGCGTCACCATGAGGTCGCGAATATGATCCGGCTCGATCTCGGCGCGGGCGAGGTAGTCGTATTTCGGCATGACCGATTCCGGCACGACCGCCTGCGGATTGGCGAAGTGATCGACATGCCACGCGTCCGAGTAGCGACCGCCCACACGCGCAAGGTCCGGCCCCGTGCGCTTGGAGCCCCACTGGAACGGATGGTCGTACATCGATTCCGCGGCAAGGCTGTAATGGCCGTAGCGTTCCACCTCGTCGCGCATCGGGCGGATCATCTGGCTGTGGCAGACGTAGCAGCCTTCACGCACGTAGATATCGCGGCCCGTCAGCTCGAGCGGGGAATAGGGGCGCACGCCCTCAACTTCCTCGATCGTGTTTTCCAGCCAGAAGAGCGGTGCGATCTCGACGATGCCCCCGATCGTCACCACCAGGAAGGACGAGACCAGAAGCAGGGTCGCGTTCTTTTCAAGGATGGCGTGCTTGTCGATGAACTTCGAATGATGCGGAAGCTCGTTCGGGATGCCGCCGTCGCCCGGCTGGACGACCTTGGGGTCGTCCTTGGGATTCGTGATCTTTTCGTTATCCTTGGTCATGTCACGTCACTCCGCGGGAATGGCTTGGGTCTGGGATGCGCTTTGCGGTGCGCGTCTCACGGTCATGATGAGGTTCCAGCACATCAGAAGCGCACCGGAGAGGTAGAGAAGACCGCCGGTCATCCGCACCACGTACATCGGGAACTTGGCCGAGACGGTGTCCGCGAAGGAATTCACGAGGAAGCCCTGCGCGTCGACTTCGCGCCACATCAGTCCTTCCATGATCCCCGTCACCCACATCGAGGCGGCGTAGAGAACGATGCCGATCGTCGCGAGCCAGAAGTGCCAGTTGACGGCGCGCAGCGAGTAGAGGCTCGCCCGGTTCCAGAGCTTCGGCGTCAGGTAGTAAAGGCAGCCGAAGGTGATGAGCCCGTTCCAGCCGAGTGCACCCGAATGCACGTGGCCGATGGTCCAGTCGGTGTAGTGGCTCAGCGAGTTGACCGCGCGGATCGACATCATCGGACCCTCGAAGGTCGACATGCCGTAGAAGGCGAGAGAGGCGACGAACATCCGGATGATCGGGTCCGTGCGGATCTTGTCCCAGGCGCCTTCCAGCGTCATCAGGCCGTTGATCATGCCGCCCCAGCTCGGCATCCAGAGGATGATCGAGAACACCATGCCGAGCGTCGAGGCCCAGTCGGGAAGCGCGGTATAATGCAGGTGGTGCGGACCGGCCCAGATGTAGAGGAAGATCAGCGCCCAGAAGTGGATGATCGACAGCTTGTAGCTGTAGACCGGGCGGCCGGCCTGCTTCGGCACGAAGTAATACATCATGCCGAGGAAGCCTGCGGTCAGGAAAAAGCCCACCGCGTTATGGCCGTACCACCATTGGGTCATCGCATCCTGGACGCCGGCGAAGACCTGCACCGATTTGGAGCCCCAGATCGAGACCGGGATCGAGAGGTTGTTCACGACGTGCAGCATCGCGACGGTCACGATGAAGGCGAGGAAGAACCAGTTGGCCACGTAGATATGCGGCTCACGGCGCTTCATGATCGTGCCGAGGAAAACCGCGAGGTAGCCCAGCCAGACAAGCGTCAGCCAGATATCGACGTACCATTCGGGCTCTGCATATTCCTTGGACTGGGTCGAGCCGAGAATGTAGCCGGTCGCCGCCAGAACGATGAAAAGCTGATATCCCCAGAAGACGAACCACGCGAGATTGCCGCCCCAGAGCCGCGCCGCGGAGGTCCGCTGGACGACGTAGAAGGAGGTCGCGATCAGCGCGTTGCCCCCGAAAGCGAAGATCACCGCCGATGTATGCAGGGGCCGCAGCCGTCCAAAATTCGCATAGCCCTCGGACCAGTCGAAGTTCAGCGCAGGCCAGGCGAGCTGCGCGGCGATGAAGACGCCGACCAGGAAGCCCGCGATGCCCCAGAAGGCAGTTGCGACAACGCCCGCACGGATCGGCCCATCCATATACGAGGCGTGGTCGACCACCGCGCGCGGCTCTTCCACGCGGCGCAGTTCCCACAGAAAAAGTCCGCCCGCGACGACCATGATGATCGCAGCGTGGACGGAATAGGCGAGGTCGCGGCCCCAATTCGCGGCAATCGCCGCAAAGAGTGCCACAAGGCCCAGAAGGGCTAGCCTTGCATAAACCATGTCATCGTTCCCTTGGCTTTATCACCCTCCGCGCGGAATCGCTCGAAGGGCCTTATGCCGGGGGAAGTGCCACGGGCGGCGCCGACCTCGCTTTGACATGGATCAACGAGGGCGGATCAGGCTGAATTTTCATTTGGAATGGCCCGCGCGCAGTCTCGTGTCGCGCGCTGCGGGATGTGCGATGCGTCTCGGCTCAGGCGATCAGGCCGCCATCCTCGTCCTCGCCAGCCTCGATCGCGAGCCGGTCGAAATCGGGGATATGCACGTCGCGGTTCGAAGGAAGCTCGATCAGCCCATCCTTTCGAAGCGCAGTGAACTGGCGGCTCGTCGTCTCGATCGTGAGGCCAAGATAATCGGCCAGTTCCTCGCGCGAGAGCGGCAGGTGCAGGGTCAGCGCATCTTCGGGCGCATCCTGCCCCATTTGCGCGGCGTTGCGCCGTGCCAGCCGCACAAGAAAAGACAGGACTTTCTCGCGCGCAGACATCCGGCCCAAGACGACGGCCCATTCGCGGGCCGAATCAAGCTCATCCAGCGCCATCGTCATCAGGCGCGTTGCGATATGCGGTGTGCTGCGGACCAGATCTTCGAAGGCCTTGCGCTCGAACCGGCAGAGCGTGACCTCGCTGATCGCCTCAACGTCGTAGGGAGACGATGCACGCCCGGGCCGGCCGATGAAGTTCGACGGCAAGAGAAGACCGACCGTCTGACGCCGCCCATCCTCGAGCGTGCGGGACATGGTCGCGCAGCCCGAAATGATCGAGGACAGGAACTCCATCTCGCGCCCGGCCTCGGCCAGATGCGCGCCCGCGGGAACAGTCTTGTAGGACTTAATGCGTTCCAAAACCTTCAACTCGTCCGCATCGCACTCGGCGCAGACGGCACTGTGCCGGATCGGACAATCATGACAGGCATTCACGGGTTTCAATTCCATGTCAGGTTTTTAGCAAGAAGGTTGATTTGCATCAATGTGCGACCGCGCGAAACGCGGCAAATCCTGCGCCATGACACAGTCCATCCTTCGCAAGGCGCTCCTCGAAGCGCGCGTTCCGAGATATACCTCCTATCCGCCCGCCACCCGCTTCTCCCAGGCGGTCGGTGCGGATCAACATGCCGCGTGGCTTTCCACCCTGCCCGCGACGGAACCGATCTCGCTATACGCCCATATCCCATTTTGCCGCAGGCTCTGCTGGTTCTGCGCGTGCCGGACGCAAGGCACATCGAACGCGGCGCCGCTCACGCGGTTCCTCCAGACGTTGAACGCCGAGATGCGGCTTGTCGAGACGGCCATCGGCAGGCGGCAGACGGTCTCCGCGCTCCATCTGGGCGGAGGCACGCCGACGCTGATGGAAGCTTTCCAGATCAAGGCGCTGTCAGACGCGTTCCGGGCCCATTTCGATCTTTCGCAGGATCCGGAAATCTCGGTCGAGATCGATCCGACCGAACTCGACGAGACGCGGCTCGACGAGCTCGTGGACTTCGGCCTCAACCGCGCCTCGATCGGAGTGCAGGACTTCGATCCAAAGGTGCAAGAGGCGATCGGCCGTCTGCAGAGCGCCGAGATCACCGCCGAGGCTGTGACCGGGCTGCGCGTTCGCGGTGTCAAATCGGTAAATTTCGATCTGCTCTACGGGCTTCCCTACCAGACGCCAGAGCGCCTTTCCGCGACATTGGCCAAGGTGCTGGACCACAAGCCCGATCGTCTCGCGCTTTACGGCTACGCGCATGTTCCATGGGTCGCCAAGCGCCAGAAGCTGATCCCCGAGGAGGCCCTGCCCGATCCCTCCGCGCGGCGCGAGCTGGCCGAGCTCGCCCAGGCAACGCTCGTGGCGGCGGGCTACGTGCCGATCGGCATCGATCATTATGCGCTGCCCAAGGACAGCATGGCCCGATCCGCCGAGGCCGGGACGCTGCGGCGGAACTTCCAGGGCTACACGACCGACACCGCGTCTGCGCTGATTTCCATGGGTCCCTCCGCCATCTCGCGGTTCGAGGGCGGCTACAGCCAGAACGCCTCGGCGACGCGCGACTGGACGCGGGCAGTCGAAACCGGCCTTTTCGCGACCTCGCGCGGCTTCACGCTGAGCCGTGAGGACATCATGGTCGCAGACGCGATCGAGCGGCTCATGTGCGACGGGCGCATCGATTTCGCCCGTATGGCCGAGCGTCACGGTCTGCGCGCACAGGCGCTTCGCGACCGCGCCGAAGCGGCCCTCGCCGATCTTCCGGAAATCGGCACGCTGTCGGGCGATCGGCTGGCGATCAACGAGATGGCCTATGCGCGCCTTTTGGCGGCCCGGCTCGACCCCGAACTCGAGAGCTCGGACGGGCGCTTCAGCCTCGCCAGCTGATCTCTTCTTTAGACCGCCCGAAACGCCGCGCTCAAAAGAAATCGACCGCGCCGTCCGCAGCGGGAACATCCGTTTCTCGGCCGGCGAGCATATCCGACAGCCGGCCAAGCCGGATCCCGGAGGTTGCGTTGTGCAGATCAAGGCTTATCGCGGGCGCGGTGCCAGCCAGATGATCCAGAAAACAACGCAACTCGCTCAAGGTCTGCACCAACCGGTCGAGCGTCTGGATCGACGCACTTTCCTGCGCCGCTCGATCGCCGTCCGGTCTCTGCCCATCGAGAAACCCGGCCAAAACGCTCTCGACCCGCAGGCTTTCCGTCTCGAGGGCGCCCATCTCGCGCGAGAGCCGGGCGAAGAGTTCCGCCAACGCAACCTCGTTGCGCGGCACGGCGCGCGGCGGGGCCTGCTCCGTGGTCACAGCGGCCCGACGACAGCCTGAAGGCAAGCCTTCATCTGCGCCGTATCGAACGGTTTTTGAAGCACGTTGTTCAGACCGAGCTGCTTTCCCGTCGTCACGATCTGATCATCGAGCCGCCCACTGATGAGCACGAAGCCGATTTTCTGCGTCCGGGCATTCTGTCGAAGCGCCTGCAAAAGCTGAAGGCCGTTCACTTCGGGCATGTTGTAGTCGGAAATGACGATGTGGCGCGGGTGCGCATTGAGCTTTTCGAGTGCCGTCCGCCCATCGGCACAGAAATCGACCTGTTTGATGCCGATCTCATCAAGCGCCATCAGGATGAGACCGCGACTAGTGCTCATATCGTCGACAACCAGGACGCTCAGCTTGTCTCTCAATGCCATGTTCAGCTTCCTTGCAGGGTGCCGCCGCGCCGGTTTGCCGGGCGACGAAAGGAGGTTTTGCCGCAAAGCTCGAGCGCGTGTTCGAAGCCGGGCCCGAGCCGCTCCGAATGCCCGAGAAAGAGGTAGCCGCCCTCGTCCAGCACTCGTTCGAGACCGCACCAGAGCGCGCGCTGCGTTGCCTCGTCCATGTAGATCGCGACATTACGGCAGAGGATCGCGTCGAAGGGGCCCTGTACGGGCCAGGGCTCCACGAAGTTCATGTAGCGAAATGTCACGAGCGCGCGCAAAGCCGGCCGTATAGACAGGAATCCGGGTCGATCCGGCGCAGGCTCGAACATGACCGCGCGGCGCGCAGGCGGAATCATCGAGGCCGCCTCTTCCGGGTAGATCCCCGTCTCGGCGCGTTCCAGGACCTCGCGGTCAATATCGGTCGCGAGTATCCTAAGACCGCACTTGGCCGCGTTCGAAAACCCCTCGAGGACCACTGCCGCCAGGCTCCATGCTTCTTCCCCGGACGAACACCCCGCAGACCAAAGCCGGGCTTGATGCCCCGAGGCCGCTCGCACCGCGAGGACAGGCAAAAGCTCCGCCGCGAGGATTTCGAAATGCTCCGGCTCGCGGAAAAAGCGAGTTGTATTGGTCGTCAAGGCAAGCACCATCCTGTAACGCTCCTCGCGCTGGCCGGGGTCGGTGACGAGCCGGGCATATTCCGCGAAGCCATTCAGCCCCAGTTCTCTGAGCCGCCGGGACAGGCGAGAGACCACAAGCCGACCATTCCCTTCGTTGAGGCGGATTCCCGAGCATTCGTGAAGAACCGACGCGATCGTCGCGAACTCGGCCGGCTCCAGCGTCGCCTCGTCGCGCGCGATGATCACGCTGGACAAAGCTCGTCCTCCTCGGCCCGCGTCTTGGGCAGCGCTGCGCTGACATCGAGGATGCGGAGCAGTCGCGGACCCTTGGAGATCACCCCGGCAAGACAGGACGCGCTGGCTTCGCCGATATTGGGCACCGGCTGAACCTCGTCCTCCGTGACGTTCAAAATGTCGGATACGGAAGAGACCAGGAGACCCGAAAGGCACTGCTCGATCAGGACGATCACGATCACGTGGCGCGGGCCTGGCTCGAGCGGCGCGAGCCCGAGTCGCGAGGACAGATCGATGATGGGAACGACAGCGCCGCGCAAATTGATCACGCCCAGAACGTAATCCGGTGCGCGCGGCAGCACCGTCGCTTCGGTCCAGCCGCGAATTTCGCGCACCGTCATGATGTCCATGCAGAAATCCTGCTCGCCGATACAGAATGTCACCATTTCGCGGCTGTCTTTCCGGACCACCGGGCCGCGGTCCTCGTGGGCTGCTCTCATCGGTCAAACTCCAAGGAGGTGATGAATGGGTCGGGCTGTTCCGGCCGCGTTCGACGCGCCGGGCAGTATCGTGTCCGCGGCACTGCGAACGATGTCTTCGGGATCAACGATCAACGCGATCTTGCCGTCCCCGAGGATTGTCGCCGCGGCAATACCGATGACGCGGCCGTAATTCTGCTCGAGGCTCTTGATTACCACCTGGCGTTGATCGCGGATCTCGTCGACGGCCAAGGCCCAGCGTTTTTCCTGCTCGGTCTCGATCAAGAGCAGCACGTGCTCCGCCCGCTTCTCGTGCGGACTTCGGTAGCCAAGTACACGCCCGACATCGACAATGGGTATCAGCTCCTCGCGAACACGGACCACGTCGCACCCGGGCGATACGGATTCGATCTCCACCCCGACAGGCTTCAGCGTCTCGATGATGGCGGTAATGGGCACGACCATGGTATGACCTGCAACGGTCACGATCATGCCCTCGAGCACCGCGAGCGTCAGGGGCAGCGAAATGGAGAAGGTCGTGCCTTTGCCAGGCACAGACTGGATGTTGATCCGCCCCCCAAGCTTCTGAATGGCGCTGCGGACCACATCCATTCCGACCCCCCGCCCCGACAGATCGGTGACCTGCTCCGCGGTCGAGAACCCGGGCAGGAACAGCAGCCGATCGACGTCGGACGCGGCCGGTTGAGCATCATCGGGTACGAGGCCCTTTGCCTTGGCGATCTGGAGCACCTTCGGTCGATTGATCCCGGCGCCGTCATCCGTAATCTCGATCAGAACACGACCCGAACGATGCTCAGCAGACAGGCGCACGATGCCTTCGGCGGGCTTTCCAGCACCGAGACGCGCGGCGGTCGGCTCGAGTCCATGATCGACCGCGTTCCGCAGGATATGAGTGAGCGGATCGATCAGGCGTTCGATCACCGTAGTGTCGACCTCGGTCGTCTCGCCGCTCGTCTCGAAGCGAACGATCTTGCCGGAGACGGCTGCCGCTTCCCGAACGATCCGCGCCATACGCTGAAAGAGCGGCTTCACCGGTTGCGCGCGGATCGACATGACGCCTTCCTGGATCTGGCCTGCGAGTGTCTTGAATTCGTCGAGCCCGGCAGTGATCTGCGTCTCGTGAGCCAAGCCTGCATCGGAGATGCTTTGGCTGAGAAAGGACTGGTTTATGACAAGCTCGCCCACGACATTGATCAAGTCGTCCACGAGATCGAGATCGACCCGCACCGTCGCTTTCGACGGCGACACGCTTTTCGCGATCCGCGGCTCGGGGGACGAGGATGTCGGGATGACATGCAGATCGGTTTCCTTCGACCCAGACCCGTCCTGGGGCGCCTGCGCGGCCGGGGCCGGGGCCGGACTGGCTGCGGGCACCAGACCATCGTCGTCGAGCTCCTTGATCGACAGCTCGGCAAGATGCGCCACGAACTCGAAGATATCCTCGATTTCAGCGCGTTGGGCTGTGCCTCTCAGGGTCAGGGTCCAGGCCAGATACGGTGCGTGGGCATCCAGCTCGGCCAAGCTCGGCAGGCCGGAGACATCCACAGAAACGGACATGTCGCCAAGCGTTTCGAGTTCGCGGAAAAGATGCACGGGGTCATGCCCGTTCTCGAAAAGCGCGTGCCTTGGGCGAAATCCGATCTCGAACCGAGTGTCATTGTGGCCGCCAAGCTCAAGATCGAGCGTCATGGGCGCGAACGCGTGTGGCTGCGGTGTCGCCAGTGTTTCCCGAGACGGCATCGCAGGCGGCATGACACGTTCCAGCTCTCTGCCAGCGCCGCCCGTGATCTTGTCAATTTCCGCAAGTATGTCGTGGCTGCGCCCCTCGTCGACCTCCCTTCCCTCGCGAGCCGCGCTTACCAGATCGGTCAGGTGATCCCCTGCGCGGCGCAGGACGACCCAATCAGATTGCTGAGGCACGAAACGCCCCGCGCGCATCTCATCAAGGGCAGTCTCGAACCCGTGCGCGAAATGAACGAGCGTATCGAGAGAGAAGGATGCCGCCCCGCCCTTGATCGAATGAACAGACCGGAACACCGCATTGACCACCTCGATATCGATCCCGGCGTCAGGGTCGGCATCAGCAAGGATGTCAAACCCATCGTCGAGCGCCTCGAGCAATTCGCTGCATTCCAGGAAGAAGGTCTGGCGCAGCGCGTCAAGCCCGCTCATCTCCGCCTCACGCTGGCAATGCGCCGAATGGCCGAGACGAGTTTTTCGTCATCGAACGGCTTAACGATCCAGCCAGTCGCTCCCGACTTGCGAGCCCGATCCTTCAGCTCTGCAGCGCTTTCCGTCGTCAGCACCAAAATCGGCACACTTGGGTGCACCTCGCCATTCCGGATCTCGGAGATCACTCCGAAGCCGTCGAGCCGCGGCATGTTGATATCGGTGATCACGACATCCGGTGCGATCTCGGCAAGACTGTCGACGCCGATGCGTCCGTCTTCGGCCACTGCCACATCGAAACCGTTTTGGGTCAGGCTGAACCGCAGCATCTCCCGGATGGTGCGGGAATCGTCGATCGCGAGTACCTTGATTGTCATGCGCGTTCTCCCGGAACGGTCGTAAGTGACGCATCCAAAAGACCGCTCGCGCCCATCGTTTCGATGTCGAGAGCCAGCTCCTTGGATGCTTGCAATGTGAAGGCGTGGCCCTCAGCGCGCACACGGATTTGCGCGGCAAGAAGGAGTTGAAGGCCAAGCGCCCCGAGCATCTTGACCCGTCGGCCATCGAGCGACAGCGGACCGGCCGGCGTCTTCATCAGAACCTCGCGGAGCCCGGATGCCGCGGCCGTGTCAAGTTTCTCGGGCAATATGATGGGTTGTGTCATGCACACCTCAAAAAAGCGTCACGTCGTTTCTGAGAGCATCGACCGGGAGCAGCGGCTTCGGCGTCTCGATCATGTCTTCCACGAAGAGAAGGCTGGCCTGACCAGTTGTCGGCACGAACTTGACGCGCCGCGCCCGGCTTCCACCAAGGCTGCTCGAGATAACGTTGATGCCTTCCGTCCGCAGGAATCCGAGCGCGAACTCGCTATTGGCCTGACCGATCCGCGCCATCTTGCCGGACATCATCGCTCCGCCGAACAGTTTGGCCTGCAACCTGTTTTTCGACCCGCCGAGCTTGAGGAGCGCGTTGATCAATACCTCCATCGCGTAAAGTCCATAGCGTTGGTTGCGGCTCTCTTCCGCCGCGCCCGTCGCCACGAGGAAATGGTTCATGCCTCCAATCTTCGCGACAGGGTCGTGCAGGCAGGTCGTGACGCAAGAGCCGAGCAATGTTGAAAGGACGCAATCGGGGTCGGCAGAGACACGGTGCTCGCCCTGGATGACAGGCGTCGTGTGTCCGGGTCGCATGACTGGGGTAAGAGCGCTGTTCATTGAGACCGCCGCGCATAGCGATTTGACATCTCGTCAACGCCTGAGCTCAGAAATCCAGCCATTTCGCGCCCTCCTCGTTGACGAACTCGCGAGCAGGCGCGTTGACAACGGCTCTCGCAGGTGACGCGGGCGCAGCCTCCGCCGACGGTATTCGGACAGACGCGCCGGTTTTGAACCGGGACACCGTCTCTACCAGCGTCACCGCATCATTGCGCAGAGCCTCGCTGGCGGCTGTCGTCTCCTCTAGCCGCGCTGCGTTCTGCTGGGTGGATTGATCAAGCTGGGTCACCGAGGCGTTGATCTCCTCCAGGCTCAGGCTCTGGGTACGGGAAGATTCGGCGATTTCGGAGACGAGACCCGCGATTTCAGTCACGGAGGACGCAATCTGCCGCAAGGCACCGCCCGTCTGGCCGACGAGATCGACGCCCTTCTTCACCTGCCCCGCCGAATCCGCGATCAGACTGTTGATCTCTCGGGCCGCGTCGGAAGAGCGTTGCGCCAATGCGCGCACTTCAGAAGCGACAACGGCGAACCCCCGCCCGGCTTCTCCGGCGCGCGCGGCCTCGACGCCGGCATTGAGGGCCAGAAGGTTCGTCTGAAAGGCGATGTCGTCAATCACGCGAATGATCGAGGTGATCTGTTCGGAGGAACGGGAGATCTCGTCCATCGCTGAGACGGTTTCGACCACGACGGCACCGGACGCCTCGGCGCTGCGATGCGCCTCGCCGACAACGTCGTTGGCGCGGGAGGCGCCGTCCGCCGCGGCTTTCAAGGCCGAAGTGAGCTCGTCGAGCGCTGCCGCGGTTTGCTCCAGGGTTGCAGCGGTGCTTTCGGTTCGGCGCGACAGCGCGTCGGCGGTAGTCGTGATGTCGCTGGTCTCGTTGCGGATATTCTCCGCGTTTTCCGAGATTTCCCGCAGCGCGGATGCGAGCTTTTCCGACGCGCCGTTGAAATCGGTTCGCAGTTGCTCGTAGCGGCCCGGGAAGACTTGCGCGATCTTGGCGGTCAGATCCCCGTCAGCGAGCGCCCTGAGGCCGACACCCAAAGCCTGCACGACTTCGGTTTTTTCGGCTTCAGAGGCTTCGCGCTCCTGATCTGCGATCCGCAGCTTGTGCTCTTTTTCAGTGATATCCGTACCAAGGAGAAGATAGCTCAGGCCGTGGCCGTCCTTGTCCCGGATGCAGGAGAGCGAGCCATCCACGATGCGGTCTCCGTCGGCGCCGGAAAGCTTGAGCTGGCCGATAATCGGAGATCCGTTCTTCAGGCCGTGGATGACTGCCTCTGTCGTCTTGTCCGCGTCGGCAGCGATCCGTGCGATCAGCGTCTGTAGGGACGGCCGGTCCGTGCGGCCAGAGCAGATCGAGACGGCAAAACGCTCATTCGCGTCGACGCAGATACCGTCCATATCGAACTCGGCCTTCATCTGGATCGCGTCGATTGCGGCCAGCAGCGCTTCGTTGCGCCACATCGGCGTCACGTCCCGCCACTCGACGATATAGCCGAGGATTTTCCGGTTTTCGGAATAGATCGTCCGGGTCGCGATGGAGAGCCGCTTGCTGTTCATCCGGATAATGCCTTCGATCACACCGTCGCCGAGCGTACGAAGCTGGTCAGCGATATTTCCGGTAGGATGGAAGTCCGCGATGCTCATTCCGACAACGCGTGCCGGGTCGAAATTCATGCGCATCTTGCGAAGGCCATCTTTGTAGATCTCGAAGAACGCCGTGAGATTCCGGCTGACTTGCGTGATCTTCAAATCTTCATCGAGCAGCATCACGGCAGCGGACGAGTTATCGAGCGCCGCGCTCTTGATATAACTCTCGCGGTGGCTCCGTTCGCTTGCCATGAGCTCATGGCGCAAGGCATCGGTTGCCCGTGCGAGGTGTCCGTATTCGTCGCGGCGCGACGTCCCCGAAGGAGGCGTCTCGAAGTCCTTTGCCTCAAGGCGTGCAATATCCGCTTGCGCGGCTTGAAGCGGTCTGCGGGCAAGCCGGGATATTGCGATATAGGCCAGTGCGACGGAGAAAAGACAAAGGATCGCGGCAGCCTTGCGGGCTTGGGAGACAGTCTCCTGCGTCAGCGCCTGCAGATGGGCAGTCGACCATTGCGTAACGAGCGAGCCGACAATGGCGCGGTCCTGTCCGAAACGAAGCGGGATGGCGACCATCAAGGCGTCGGGATCGAGGACTGCCCGGCCGGTATCCAGCGCTTCTTCGACAAGTGCGCGGGTTGCGGCGGGCATGCTTGCGCCCCATTGGGAAAAGCTCGACAGGCCTGAGCCGAAGACCTCGAGAGAGACGAGGGCCCCGTTCGTGCCTTCGGTGAAATCCTCGATCTGGCGCGTCATCAGCTCGGCATCCTCGAACCGCACCGAGCCAGCGATCGCATCCGCGAAGAGTTCCGTTTCGGACCTGGCACTGTCGAAGACCGATTGGCTGATCACGGTCTCGAAACCGCGCGTTGTCAAAATCTCGAACACGAGGACAACCCCGATCAGCGCCGCGACGATCACGGCGATGAGTTTGAGGAAGACCGAGTGGATATTCAAAGAAGGTCGGAACGCCATCATCGGCTCCTTGCAGCGAGGGTTCAGAACATGTCCGCGTTGAGACCGAAGGTGACCGCGCCGACGGGTGTATCGGTTGCCGGCTCGTTCAGCGGGGCAGAGACTTGGATTTGAAATCTCTGTGTCGAGTCGTCGAATGCCACCTCACCGATATGAAGCGCGCCGGACGGACGACCGAAGGTCTGTGCATGCTTGGCTTCATCGCCTTGCCAGAAATCCGAAGTCACGGCGCTGATCGCAACGTTGAGACCGACCGCATCCATGACGATGATCTCCGTCACGCGGCCTTTCGCAGTCTCGAGCATGTCGCGCACCACCTGCGAGGCGGCGTGATCGTAGATACCCGAGATGAGTGGGCGATCGGACTGGGCCACCTCTTGGCGCCACGTCTCATCGAGCGCGAGGATCTCGTCCTCGGACAAGCCTGCATGCGCCGCGCTGGAGAGGCGCAGCGCGCGCCAAATCTCCGGCTCGTCGGCCAGCTTGCTCTGCAAATGGGCGACGTAGGCCGCCATGTTGCCGTTGAAGACATCGTTTGCAGCGACAGGCGCCGCGAAAATCGAGAAGGCAGAAGCAAGGCCCAAGGGCGCAAGTTGCGAGAGAGTCTTGAACATCGTCGGTCCCCAGAATGCTGCGCCGGTCCCTTCCGGCAAGAACAGCCCATGTTCTGGACATCGACATTTAAGATCCGCTGAACGCCTGCCCCTCGCCCGCCGACAGATTGCTAAAACTTTATCGGGCCGTGCGTCGGAGCCGGGGCCACGCGAAAAAAGGGCCCCCGAAGGGACCCTTAGTCTTGCCGATCCGGCTCATCGTTTACCGCCCGTTGTATTCTGCCTGCGGCCAGACCGGCACCGAGGCGAGCGCACCCGCCTCGTGACCCGAGATCTCTCAGCTACAGCCGGACGTGCCGCCGCAGGTGTTGCACTTCATGCAGGTGCCGTTCCGCACCAGCGTGTAGTTGCCGCATTCGCCGCAGGCCTCGCCCTCGAAGCCCTGCATCTTCGCCTTGGTCGACGCGGTCATCGCCACCGAAGAGGTCTCGGAGCGTGTCGCAACCGGGCTTGCAGCCTCGGGCACGAGCGTGGCCAGCGCCGCGGAGGGATCAGATGGCCTTGCAAAGCCCATCGCCTGCCCGCCCTGCAGCACCACCAGTTCCTGCGGAACCCGCTTTCGCAGATAGCCCGAGGAGCTGATCTGCTTGAGCACTTCGAGCGATTTCGACGCAGCGCTCTCGGAGATCTCCTTGACGTTGGAGACGCCCTCTTCCTCGCCGCGGCCGATATCGTCGAAGGTCGCGCCTTCCGGCTTCACATGCGCGAGGTCCGTGCGGTCGAGATAGGACACCGCCAGTTCGCGGAAGATGTAGTCGAGGATCGAGGTCGCGTTCTTGATCGAGTCGTTACCCTGCACCATGCCCGCGGGCTCGAACTTGGTGAAGGTGAAGGCATCGACGAATTCCTCGAGCGGCACGCCGTATTGCAGACCGACCGAAACCGCGATGGCGAAGTTGTTCATCATCGCCCGGAAGCCCGCGCCCTCCTTGTGCATGTCGATGAAGATCTCGCCAAGGCTGCCGTCGGAATATTCGCCCGTCCGCAGGTAGACCTTGTGACCGCCGACGATGGCCTTCTGGGTGTAGCCCTTCCGGCGCTCGGGCATCTTCTCGCGCGCCGTGGCCTTCTCGACCTCCTTGATGACGATCTTCTCGACCACCTTCTCGGCGAGAACCGCGGCCTTCTCCTGCATGGACCCGGTCTCGAGGATCTCTGCAGCTTCGTCGTCATCTTCGACCAGAGCGGATGCGAGCGGCTGGCTGAGCTTGGAGCCGTCGCGATAAAGCGCGTTGGCCTTCACGCCAAGCGACCAGGACAGCTCGTAGGCGCGCTGGCAATCCTCGATCGTCGCATCGTTTGGCATGTTGATCGTCTTCGAGATCGCGCCCGAGATGAAGCTTTGCGCGGCTGCCATCATCTTGATGTGGCTGTCGACACCGAGGAAGCGCTTGCCCTTCTTGCCGCAAGGATTGGCGCAGTCGAAGATCGAGTAATGCTCGGCCTTCAGGTGCGGCGCGCCCTCCAGCGTCATCGTCCCGCAGACGTGATCGTTCGCGGCGTCGATATCGGCCTTCGAGAACCCGAGATGGCGCAGGAGATCGAAGCTCGGATCGTTCAGCTTCTCGGCGGGAATGCCCAGCACTTCGCGGCAGAATTCCTCGCCAAGCGTCCACTGATTGAACACGAAGCGAATATCGAAGGCAGAAGCGAGCGCGCCATCCACTTTTTCAAGCTGCGCCGGGCCGAAGCCGTGGCCGATGAGCGAGGTGTGGTTGATCGCGGGCGCATTGCCGATGGAGCCGTGGCCCACCGCGTAGGAGACGATCTCCTCGATCTGCGAGGAGCTGTAGCCGAGCCGTTCGAGCGCACCCGGAACCGAGCGGTTGATGATCTTGAAGTAGCCGCCGCCTGCGAGCTTCTTGAACTTCACCAGCGCGAAGTCTGGCTCGATCCCCGTTGTGTCGCAATCCATCACGAGGCCGATCGTGCCGGTGGGCGCGATCACGGTGGCCTGTGCGTTGCGGTAGCCGTGCTTCTCACCGAGGCGCAGCGCTTCGTCCCAGGTGGACATCGCAAGATCGACGAGCATCGCGTCGGGGCAATTGGTCTGATCGAGCGGGACCGGCTTCACAGCCAGGTCCTCGTACCCGGTGGTTGCCCCGTATGCGGCGTTGCGGTGGTTGCGGATAACGCGGAGCATGTGCTCACGGTTGCGCTCAAAGCCCGAGAACGCGCCGAGCTCACCGGCGATCTCCGCCGAGGTCGCATAGGCGACACCGGTCATGATCGCGGTCAGCGCGCCGCACAGCGCCCGGCCCTCGTCGCTGTCGTAGGAGTAGCCCATCGTCATCAGGAGCCCGCCGATATTGGCATACCCCAGGCCGAGCGTCCGGAAATCGTAGGACAGCTGCGCGATTTCCTTGGAGGGGAACTGCGCCATCGTGACGGAGATCTCGAGCGTCAGCGTCCAGAGACGCGTGGCGTGCATGTAATCTTCCGCAGCGAACTTGCCGTCATGCAGGAAGGTCAGAAGGTTCATCGACGCAAGGTTGCAGGCGGTATCGTCGAGGAACATGTATTCCGAGCAGGGGTTCGAGCCGCGGATCTGGCCGTCCTCCGGGCACGTGTGCCAGGCATTGACCGTGTCATGGAACTGGATGCCCGGATCGGCACAGGCCCAGGCGGCGTGACCCACCTGCTCCCACAGCTCGCGCGCGGAGATGGTCTTGGCGACGGAGCCGTCCGTGCGGCTCAGAAGCTCCCAGGGCTTGTCCTCACGCACCGCCTCGAGGAAGGCATCGGTGACGCGGATCGAGTTGTTGGAGTTCTGGCCCGACACGGACGCGTAGGCCTCGCTGTCCCAATCGGTGTCGTAGGTCGGGAACTCGATCGAGCTGTAACCTTGCTTGGCGTAGTCGAGGACACGCTTCACATAGGTCTCGGGGATCTGCGCGCGCTTGGCGGCGCGGACGGCCGCCTTCAGCCCTTCGTTCACCTTGGGATCGTAGGCGCCTTCTTCGGAGCCGTCGAAGGCGCGGATCGCCGCGAAGATGCCGTTCAGCATCTGCTCGTGCATCTTGGAGCCGGCGACGATCGAGGCGACTTTCTGCTCCTCCTTCACCTTCCAATTGATGAACTCTTCGATATCGGGGTGATCCGCGTCGCAGATCACCATCTTGGCGGCGCGCCGGGTCGTGCCGCCCGACTTGATCGCGCCCGCCGCACGGTCGCCGATCTTCAGGAAGCCCATCAGACCCGACGACTTGCCCCCGCCCGACAGGGGTTCGCCTTCAGCCCGGAGGCTGGAGAAGTTGGTGCCGGTGCCCGAGCCGTACTTGAAAAGCCGCGCCTCGCGGACCCAGAGGTCCATGATGCCACCTTCGTTCACGAGGTCGTCCGAGACGGACTGGATGAAGCAGGCATGGGGCTGCGGATGTTCGTAGGCGGTCTTCGACTTGGTGAGCTTGCCGGTCTTGTAGTCCACGTAGAAATGGCCCTGGCTCGGCCCGTCGATGCCGTAGGCCCAGTGCAGGCCGGTGTTGAACCATTGCGGCGAATTGGGTGCGGCGGTCTGGGTCGCGAGCATGTGGCGCATCTCGTCATAATAGGCGCGCGCATCCTCTTCGGTGGTGAAATAGCCACCCTTCCAGCCCCAATACGCCCAGGCACCCGCGAGACGGTCGAAGACCTGCTTCGAGGAGGTCTCGCCGGTCTTCGCGGTTGTTTTGCTCGCAGGCTCGGAGCGCCACAGGAACTCTGGCACGCCCTCCTCTTCGACGCGCTTCAGCTCGAGCGGCACACCAGCCTTGCGAAAGTATTTCTGGGCGATCACGTCCGAGGCGACCTGGCTCCAGGAAGCCGGCACTTCGACCTCGTCGAGGCGGAAGACGATCTTGCCGTCGGGATTGCGGATTTCCGATGCCGTGGTGACAAAGTCGATACCCGCATAGGCATCTTTTCCGGCTGTGGTGTAACGGCGTTCGATCTTCATTTTCTGCCTCGTCTCGCTTTGCGCCCCTGTCTCGTCCGGCTCGCGCGGGCGCGGAGAGACACGTCATCCGGTCGCGCTGCCTGTGCCGCGCGCTCTGCGAAACTGTGTCCCGCTTGGATGTAAGACTGTGTCCCTCTCGGCCCGACCACTAAATATTGTGGGTCGCGTTCCGGTGAAAGCTACACTCATGCGGGAGGCCGATTCCGTCAACGACTTTTTCACCAAGATGGCGCTATATTTTGTGTTGACCAGAGCGAACCACCACATCCTGTGGCCGCCCTTCGCGATTCATCCACAATACCAAGCGCAAGAATTACAAGGCGGACATGCGTTATCCCGAGTTTATCCACCACATCTGGTGGAAACTGAGGCATGCAACCGAGCACGGCGCATATGTGCGCCAAAGCCACAATCGCCGATGGCAAGCCAAGCGAAACGGGCACGACGTCAAAATGCCAGGAGATTTGAGGAATGGTCGGGGCGGCGAGATTCGAACTCACGACCTTCTGTACCCAAAACAGACGCGCTACCAGGCTGCGCTACGCCCCGACACGTGCCGCCTTAGCGGCAGGCACGAGATTTGAAAAGACCGATTATGCGCCGCGACAGGCCCAGGCCGCCTCGGCGATGGCGGGATGCCGCATCTCGGTACCGGGCGCAATGCCGAGCGTCTCGGCGAGACCGCCGTTGATCTCGAGCACGTATTTCGTGTCCGGCGCCCCTGGAATCGGCGTCTCGTCATGGGGGATCGCGTTGCTGTGCACCTTGCGGACGACGCCTTGGGCATCGGCAAAGATCATGTCGAGCGGGATAAGCGTGTTCCGCATCCAGAACGCGACCTGCTGCGGGCGCTCGTAGACGAAGAGCATGCCCTCGAAGCGATCCATCTCGGCGACATTCATCAGACCCTGGGCGCGTTCCTGGGCATCATCGGCGACATCGATCCGGAAACTGGCGGAGCCGAACTCGCCCCGAAGAGAGATCCTGTCTTCTCTGCATTCCTGCGCGAAAGCCGTGCCCGCCAGCATCGACGCGGCGACAAGACTCAGGACGAAACGGCACTTTCCCACGCGACGATCTCCGCTGCCATGCGTCCGCGCTTGCCGTCGACAACCCGCAGACCGATTGCTTCACCAGGCTGCAGATCGGCCAGACCGGAGCGGCGCAGCACTTCGATGTGGATGAACACATCCTCTGCACGGCCGAACACGTTCGCGAACCCGAAGCCCTTGTTCTTATCGAACCACTTCACACGCCCGGGCTCAAGTTCTGCGGCATGCAAAACCTCGGGATCCATCTCTTCGATATCGGCAAGGGGCACGGCAGAGGTATCCTTGGGAGGCTCGATCGCGTGGACCGTCACGGCCTGATACCCGCGCGGCGTCTTCTGGATCGAAATATCGACCGTCGCGCCATCGGCGACCGAGCTTTGACCGTAATTCCGCAGCACGTTTGCATGAAGGAGGATGTCGCGCTCTTCACATTCAACCACGACAAAGCCGAACCCTTTACCGGGATCAAACCACTTGACCTTGCCTCGGACCCTTCGATCCGTCTCTTCCGTCGACATTCTGTCTCTCTATATGACGCGGGCGCTGCAGCGCCCCTCACTACCGATATAATGCCCCCGCTAATCGAACTTCTATCTCACCACAATCTTTCACGTAACGTGAATTGCGCATGCCTCAAGGTGACAGGCGGGTAACATCCCAAGACGCATCAAGAGTTTTTCGTTGCCATACAAAGCGATCGTGAAGACGGAATGCGCCGTCCGCCCAAAATTCGATCTCCAAGGGCTGTATCCTGAAACCGCCCCAATGCGGCGGACGCGGCGGATTGTTGCCGAAACGGGTCGTCACCTTCGCGACCTGCGCCATCAGAGCCGCGCGGCTGGAAAGAGGCCGGGACTGCTCCGAGGCCCAGGCGCCAAGCCGGCTCTTGAGAGAGCGCGACTCGAAATAGGCATCCGCTTGCGGGCCGTCCTCGCGCTCGGTCACGCCGCGCACGCGGATCTGCCGGCGCAGCGATTTCCAGTGCATGACGAACGCGGCCTTGCCTTGAGCCTCGATCTCGCGGCCCTTCTGACTTTCGTAATTCGTATAGAAGACGAAGGCCGATGCCTCGATTTCCTTCAGAAGGACCATCCGCGCATTCGGCATCCCGTCCGCATCCACGGTGGACAACGCGATCGCGTTGGGATCGTTGATCTCGGTCTCGCTCGCTTCGGCAAGCCAGTTGCGCGCGATCTCGAAAGGATCCTCGCCTGCGAATATCCCGGTCCGCTCGGTCATCATGAATTCTCCCGGCTCTGAAGCGAACACGCCACGCGAAAGGGTTCGCGGAGCGCGCCGCTCTTGATGGCGCCTGCCCCTTCACCTAAAGGACAGCGAAACAGATGTCGGGTTGGAGACGGGTAATGTCAAACGGACTGATGGCAGGAAAACGCGGCCTCATCATGGGGCTCGCCAATGACAAATCCATCGCCTGGGGCATTGCCAAGGCCTGTGCCGATGCCGGCGCGGAGCTTGCCTTTTCCTACCAGGGCGACGCGCTGCTGAAGCGGGTCGGACCTCTGGCCGAAAGCCTCGGCTCGGACATCGTTCTGCCCTGCGACGTCGGTGACGAGGAATCGATCGACGCGCTCTTCACCGGTCTTGCCGAGAAGTGGGACCAGCTCGATTTCATCGTTCACGCGATCGGTTATTCCGACAAGACCCAGCTGCGCGGCCGCTACCTCGACACCACGCGCACCAACTTTGCCATGACGATGGACATCTCGGTATATTCCTTCACCTCAGTCATGCAGCGTGCGGAAAAGATGATGAAAAACGGCGGCTCTGCCGTGACGCTCACCTATTACGGCGCCGAGCGGATCATGCCCCATTACAATGTGATGGGGGTCGCGAAGGCCGCGCTGGAAGCCTCCGTGCGCTACCTCGCCGAGGATCTCGGCAAGGATGGCATCCGCGTCAACGCGCTCTCGGCCGGCCCGATCCGGACGCTCGCCGCGTCGGGAATCGGGGACTTCCGCTACATCATGAAGTGGAACGAGCTGAATTCGCCTCTGCGCCGGAACGTGACCATCCAGGATGTCGGCAATTCCGCCCTGTATCTTCTGTCCGATCTCGGAAGCGGCGTGACCGGCGAGACGCACCACGTCGATGCGGGCTATCACATCGTCGGCATGAAGGCCGAGGACGCGCCCGATATCGACAAGACCTGAGCGCGCCCGCCTGCCCCTCACATCTAGGAGACACGCCATGAGCGACCGCCTGCCGCACGAAAAAGGCTTCCACGTCAGCTGGGACCAGCTGCATCGCGACGCGCGGGCCCTCGCCTGGCGTCTGCAGGGCCACGGCCCGGAAGGTGGCTGGCGCGCGGTCGTGGCGATCACTCGCGGCGGAATGGCACCCGCGATGATCGTGAGCCGCGAGCTCGACATCCGCACCGTCGATACGATCAGCGTGAAAAGCTACAACCACCAGACGCAGGCAGAGCCCGTGATCATCAAGCATCCGGACGCGGATGTGGTCGGCGACGGCACCGGCGTCCTGATCGTAGATGATCTGGTCGATACCGGCCGCACGCTCGAAGTGGTGCGCGCCGCGATGCCGAAGGCGCATGTGGCAACCGTCTACGCCAAGCCGAAGGGCCGACCGATGGTCGACACCTTCATCACCGAGGTCAGCCAGGACACCTGGATCTTCTTTCCGTGGGATATGGCGCTGCAATACGTCAAACCCTATCACGGCACGGACGACTGACGCCCTGCGCCCCTTGCGGGGCCGCGGCCCCTCGCCTAGACATCCGCGACATCTGTTGAAACGACCAACCGGAGGGCCCGATGGCACTCAAGGCCGGCCGCCTGTCTAAAGTGTTTCTGTGGATCCTGATGGGCCTGTTGCTGATCGGCCTTGCCGGGTTCGGTGCGACCAACCTGTCGGGCACCGCCCGCACGGTCGCCTCCGTCGGCGACAAGGACGTCACCGTGAACGCCTATTCCCGTGCCGTTCAGCAAGAGTTGCGCGCGCTTCAGGCCGAACGCGGCGAAGCGGTGAGCTTCGCCGAGGCGCGCCAGGCGGGGCTCGACACGCAGGTGCTTTCGCAGTTGGTCATCGCGCGGGCCCTCGACTGGGAAGCGGACCGCGTCGGGATCTCGGTCAACGACGATCTCGTCGCGAACGAATTGTCGCAGGTCTCGAGCTTCCAGGGCCCGGACGGCAATTTCGACCGGCAGGCCTACAGTTTCGCGCTCGACAATATCGGCCTTTCGGAAGGCGAGTTCGAAGAGGACCTGCGGAACGAGATCGCGCGCACCGTTTTGCAGGCGGGCGTCTTCGCCGGCCTCAACATGCCGGACACTTATGCGGACACGATCATTTCCTTCGCCGGAGAGCGGCGCGATCTGACCTACGCGGTGCTCAGCGCCTCCGACCTCGAGACCGGCATCACCGAGCCGACCGAAGAGGAATTGCGCGCCTTCTACGACGAGAACATCGCGGATTATACGCGCCCGGAGACCAAGCGCATCACCTATGCTTGGGTTACGCCCGAGATGCTCCTCGACAGCGTCGAGGTGCCCGAGGAAAGCCTGCGCGAAGCATATGAGGAGCAGTCCGACCGCTTCAACATGCCCGAGCGCCGACTGGTCGAGCGGCTGGTTTACCCTACCGAAGAGGCAGCGCAGGCAGCCGCGGATCGCGTCGCCGCTGGCGAGGCGGATTTCGAGACCCTTGTCGAAGAGCGCGGCTTGCGGCTCGCCGATACGGATATGGGCGAAGTGACCCGTTCGGATCTTGGCGGCGCTGCGGATGCCGTGTTCGATGCCGAGACGGGGAATGTCATCGGCCCCGCTCCTTCGAATCTCGGCCCCGCGCTCTACCGCGTGAACGCGGAACTGGCCGCGGTCGAAACGCCCTTCGAGGAAGCCGTGCCGATGCTGCGCGACACGCTCGTTCTTGATCGGGCGCGGCGCACGATCGAGGCGCAGGCCGAAAGCTATGACAACGAATTGGCGGGCGGTGCGACGCTTGAAGATCTGACAAGCTCGACCGACATGGAGCTCGGCGAGATTTCCTGGACCGGATCGTCGGATGAAGACATCGCCGCCTATCCTGCCTTCAACGAGATCGCCCGCACGGCGGAGCCCGGCGATTATCCCGAGATCCTGGAGCTGGGCGACGGCGGTGTCTTCGCGCTGCGCGTCGACGGCATTGACGAGCCCGCCCCCATCCCCTTCGAAGAGGTCCGAAACGCCGTGGAGACCGGCTGGGAACAGCAAGAGGTGACCGAGGCGCTGCAGGAACAGGCCAATGCCCATGCAGAGGCGATCTCGAGCGGGGCGAGTTTCGAGGAACGTGGCCTCTCACCCGCCACGCTCGAAGGTGTTCAGCGCACGGCAAGCCGGGATGTTCTGCCGCGCGGTGCGATCGCCGAGGCTTTCGACGTCGCCGAAGGCGCGGCAACCACAGCCTCCGAGCCGGGCCGCGTCGCCATCCTGCGGGCAGACAACGTGATCCCGGCCGATATGGCAGGCGATGACGCCGAGCAGCTCCGGCAGCGACTGCGCCAGCAAGCCGAGGGCGCGCTGTCCGAAGACCTCTTCCGCGCACTGGCCGCCGACATCCAGTCGCGCGCCGGCGTGACCGTGAACAGCGAGACGCTGAACGCGGTCAATTCGCAGCTTCAGTAGAGCCAAGATGGCAGAGCTTACGCCCGCCTTCGAGAGTTTCGAGGCCGCCTATTCCGAGGGCCGGAACCAGGTCGTCTATGCCCGGCTCGCCGCCGATCTCGACACGCCCGTCTCGCTGATGCTGAAGCTCACGGGCGCCGCGCGCGATGCCTTCATGCTGGAATCGGTGACGGGCGGCGAAGTGCGCGGTCGTTACTCGATCATCGGTATGAAGCCCGACCTCGTCTGGCGCTGCAACGGCAGCCAATCCGAGATCAACCGGCAGGCGCGGTTCGATGCGGATGCGTTCGAGCCGATGCAGGACGACCCGCTGACCGCCCTCAGGAGCGTGCTCGAGGAGAGCCGGATCGACCTGCCGGACGGCCTGCCGCAATCCTCCGCGGGCCTATTCGGCTATCTGGGCTACGACATGATCCGGCTCGTCGAAAACCTGCCCGACGTGAACCCCGATCCGGTCGGCCTGCCGGACGCGACGCTGATCCGCCCTTCCGTCATCGCCGTGCTCGACGGCGTGAAAGGCGACGTGATCATCGTCTCGCCTGCCTGGGTCTCTTCGGGCCAGTCGGCGCGCGCGGCCTATGCACAGGCCGCCGAGCGGGTGATGGACGCGGTGCGCGATCTTGAACGCGCCCTGCCCCGCGATGCGCGCGATCTGGGTGATGCGGCGGATCTCGGAGAGCCGGTCTCGAACTTCACCCATGACGGCTACAAGGCCGCGGTGGAGCGGGCCAAGGAATACATCCGCGCGGGCGACATCTTCCAGGTCGTACCGTCGCAGCGCTGGACGCAGGACTTCCCGCTGCCGCCCTTTGCCCTCTATCGATCGCTCCGGCGCACGAACCCCTCGCCCTTCATGTTCTATTTCAACTTCGGCGGCTTCCAGGTCATCGGCGCCAGCCCGGAGATCCTGGTGCGGGTCTTCGGCCGCGAGGTTACGATTCGTCCCATCGCCGGCACGCGCCCTCGCGGAGCGACGCCAGCAGAGGACCAGGCGCTGGAGGCGGATCTTCTGGCCGATCAGAAGGAGCTCGCAGAGCATCTCATGCTGCTCGATCTCGGGCGCAACGACACAGGCCGCGTCTCCAAGATCGGCACGGTCCGGCCGACCGAGCAATTCGTGATCGAGCGCTACAGCCACGTCATGCATATCGTCTCGAACGTCGTGGGCGAGCTTGATCCGCAGCATGACGCGCTTTCGGCACTGCTTGCCGGTCTGCCGGCGGGCACGGTCTCGGGCGCGCCCAAGGTGCGCGCGATGGAGATTATCGACGAGCTCGAGCCCGAAAAACGCGGCGTTTACGGCGGCGGTGTGGGATATTTCTCCGCGGGCGGCGACATGGACATGTGTATCGCGCTCCGCACGGCGGTCATCAAGGATCAGAAGCTCTACATCCAGGCGGGTGGCGGCGTCGTATATGACAGCGACCCAGAGGCCGAATACCAGGAAACCGTGCACAAATCGAACGCGATCCGCCGGGCCGCGGCCGATGCCGCGCGGTTCACCGGCGACGGCAACCGCTAGGAATCAGGACGCCGCGGCCGCCTCGGTTCTGATGCGTTCGATCATTGCCCGCAATCCATTCGAGCGCTGTGCCGAAAGGTGATCGTTGAGGCCCAGACGCCCGAGTTCCGCCTTTGCGTCGACACCCGGCACCTCGGTGACCGGCAGCCCGTTATAGAGACGGTGCAGCACTGCGATCAGACCGCGTACGATCATCGCGTCGCTGTCGCCCTCGAAATGAAACGACCCATCCTCGATCCGGCTGTGCAGCCAGACCTGGCTCGCGCAGCCGTCGACCTTGGTGGCGGGTACTTTCAGCGCATCGTCGAGCGGGTCCATGTCGCGGCCCATCTCGATCACCAAGCGGTAGCGATCTTCCCAATCCTCGAGGAACTCGAAATCCTCGACCACGTTTTCGAAGGCCTGTTGTGCCATGCGCGCCCCGATCTCTTTGAATTCCCTTGTTGCACCGGAGACCTATGCTCAGCCGCAGGTCTCGTCCAGCCCCGCCTTCCGGCTTTTCACCGGCGCGCCGATAGGCTAGTCCACGAAGGAAAGGGATCGAGGGACCGATCATGCGTTTCAGAACTCCGGTGCTCATCTGCCTCGTCGCGGGCCTCACGCTTTCGGCCTGTGGCAGCCGCCTCAATCCGTTCACGTGGTTCGGCCAGTCCCGATCCGTGCCCGTCAGCGAAAGCACCGCAGCCAACCCCCTGATCCCCGCGCGCCGCGTCTCGATCCTGCGTTCCAACGACGAAGAGGTCTATCGCGGCCAGCCCATTCGCCAGGTCGAAAGCCTCGTGATCGAGCGGCGCCCCGGCGGCGGCATTATCAAGGCAACCGGCCTTGCCCGCGTGCCGGGACGCTACGAGGCGCGGCTGACACCTGTAGAGCTTGAAAGCACCGGCGGGCGGCTCGTCTACTCTCTCGATGTGCGGCTCTTCCGCAGCGCGCCCAATACCGGGGCCGACGCGCGCCGCGTGACCGTGGCGACATTCCTGACGGATCAGGAACTCTCCACGATCAGCCAGATCGAGGTGCGCGGCGCAGAGAACGCGCTCGTCACTCGCCGTTAAGCTCGATCACGTCGATCTTGTTGCCTTTCGCGGCCAGGGCAATGCGCCCGTCGCAAAGGCGCAAGGCATCCTCACCGAAGACCTCGCGCCGCCATCCCGAAAGCGCCGCGACGTCGCGGGCACCGCTCGCGATCGCGTCGAGATCCGCCGAGGGGGCGACGAGCTTGGCCGCGACGCCTGAGCTTTCGGTTCGCGCCTTGAGCAGGACGCGCAAGAGATCGGCCAGCGCCGGGTTCACCTGGCCTTTATCGCGCGGATCTTCGACGCGGGGCAGCTCGTCCTTGTCGAGCGCCTCGCCAGCGGCCACGGCCGCAAGAATGCCGTCGGCCACGTCGCCCTTGCGCCCCTCGCGCAAGAGAAGCCGCGACCGGCCGAGATCGGCGTGGCTCTTGGGCTTGGTCGATGCCAGTTCCACCAGCGCATCGTCCTTGAAGACCCGGCTGCGCGGCACGTTCTTTTCCTGGGCATAGGCTTCGCGGAAGCGTGCGAGTTCCCGCACGATGCCCAGGAAACGGGGCGAGGTGTTGCGCGTCTTGACGCGCTTCCACGCATCCTCGGGCCGCGAGATATAGGTCTCCGGATCGGCGAGCTGCGCGAGCTCTTCCTCGACCCAGCGGTGCCGCCCGGTATCTCGCAGCTTCTTCTCGAGAAACTCGTAGATCTTCCGCAGATGCGTGACATCGGCGAGCGCATAGGTCTTCTGGGCATCTGTCAGCGGACGACGCGACCAGTCGGTAAACCGCGAGGACTTGTCGAGATTTGCCCGCGCGATCCGTTTGACCAGCGTCTCGTAGCCCACCTGCTCACCGAAGCCGCAGACCATTGCCGCGACCTGCGTGTCGAACAGCGGCTCGGGAATCACGCCGTAATCCACATAGAAGATCTCGAGATCCTGGCGCGCAGCGTGAAAGACCTTCACGACCGAGGTGTCGCGGAACAGCTCGACCAGCGGCTCGAGCGACAGATCCCCCTCGAGCGGGTCGACCAGAACCGCGTCCTCGTCTCCCTCGCCGGGCAGGGCGAGTTGCACGAGGCAGAGCTTGGAATAGAAGGTGCGCTCCCGCAGAAATTCCGTATCGACGGTGACATAGGGAGCCTCATGCGCCCGCGCGCAGAATGCCGCGAGATCTTCGGTCCGGGTGATCGTTTTCATTCTGACCTTTCTGACGAGTCCGTGACGCGACCCTAACCGAACCGTGCGCGGGCGCAATGAGGCATGCTCAGAGGTCGATCCGCGTCTTGTCGCCCGACGCGACGCGCCGAAGCACGGCCGGGTAAAGGCGGTGCTCCTGCTCAAGCACGCGGGCGGCCAATGTGTCCGGCGTATCGCCCGGCAGGACCGGCACCCGCGCCTGCCCAAGGATCGGCCCGTCATCGAGCGCGGGCGTTACCTCATGGACCGTGCATCCATGCTCGCTCTCGCCGGCTTCGATGGCGCGAGCGTGCGTGTGGAGCCCGCGATATTTCGGCAGAAGCGAGGGGTGGATGTTCAGCATGCGGCCCTGCCAGCGTGAGACGAAGCCCTCGGTCAAAACCCGCATGAAACCGGCCAGGCAGATGAGATCCGGCGCAGATGCCACGATCCTGTTGTGCAGCGCGTCCTCGAAGGCGGCGCGGTCGCCTTTGTAGGGACGGTGATCGACCACGGCGGTCTCGATCCCCATGTCTTCGGCGCGGGCAAGCCCACCGGCACCGTCAGTGTTCGACAGAACCAGAACGGCCCGCGCAGGGTGATCGCCGGTCATGCTGCGCGCGAGCGCGACCATGTTCGATCCGCCGCCCGAGATCAGGATCGCAACGCGCATCAGGCAAGCGTGCCGCTGTAGCGGATGCCCTGCCCCTCGCTGACCCGGCCGATCTGATGGACGCGTTCACCTGCGCTCTCCAGCATCGCGGTCAATGCTTCGGCCGCGGCCGCATCGACAACGAGGACCATGCCGATCCCGCAATTGAACGTCTTGAGCATCTCGGCGGCATCCATACCGCCCTCCTCGCGCAGCCATCCGAAGACCGGCGGCAGCGGCCAGGCGGTCAGGTCGATCTCCGCGCCGAGTGTCTCGGGCAAAACGCGCGGCAGGTTCTCGGTGAGACCGCCCCCGGTGATATGGGCCAGCGCGTGCACGCCGCCCGCGCGGATCGCCTGAAGCGCGGGTGTCACGTAAAGCCGCGTCGGCGCCAGTAGCTGTGCACCGAGCGTCCCCTCGCCCCACGGACAGGCGTCTGACCAGCCGAGGCCCGACATCTCGACGATCCGGCGCACAAGGCTGTAGCCGTTGGAATGCACGCCATTCGAGGCCAACCCGAGAAGGACGTCGCCCGCGCCGACGCCGTCAGGCAAAGCCCCGCCCCGCTCCATCGCGCCGACGGCGAAGCCCGCAAGGTCGAAATCGCCCGGCGGATACATGCCCGGCATCTCTGCCGTCTCGCCGCCGATGAGCGCGGTATTGGCCGCTTCGCAGCCCTCCGCGATGCCTTCGATCACTTCTGCCGCGGCATCGAGCTCGAGCTTGCCGGTGGCGAAATAATCAAGGAAGAACAATGGCTCCGCGCCCTGGCACACCAGGTCGTTCACGCACATCGCCACCAGGTCGATCCCGACACCACCATAAAAGCCCGTGTCGATCGCGATCCGCAGCTTGGTGCCGACCCCATCCGTCGCCGCGACGAGAACCGGATCCTCGTAACCGGCAGCCTTCAGGTCGAAGAGCGCGCCGAAGCCGCCGAGCCCTGCCATCGTGCCGGGCCGATCCGTGCGCTTGGCTGCTGGCTTGATCCGCTCGACGAGTGCGTTGCCCGCGTCGATATCGACACCCGCATCGGCATAGGTGATGCTGTTCTTGCCTTGGCTCATGTCCCGCCTTGCCTCTCGCTTCGCGCTCTTGCCGCAGGCGATAGCCGATCACCCCGGCCCCTGCAACGATCCGCTTGACCGGCGCGGCGCGTCTGCTAAGCGAGACCTTGCTGGGGGCCTGTAGCTCAATTGGTTAGAGCAGAGCGCTCATAACGCTTTGGTTGCGGGTTCAAGTCCTGCCGGGCCTACCAGCTGCAAAAAACACTGTTGTTTTTACTACATTTTTCTTAGAAATTGGACCACGCACTATGCGGCGTGGTCCACATTTGCGAGATCAATGGCAGAAAGTCGGGCGATTGCGCGCGCCGCTAACGTACGCCTATCGGTCTGGCGCGTGTAAACTTCCGACGTCTGCGCCTGAGTGTGAGACATCAACGACATGATCTCGTACTGCGTCGCTCCCGCCCCAGCGAGCAACTCGGCTGCTCCTTTTCGAATACCGTGCTGAGTGCGTCCCTTCGGCAGCCCCGCCTCTGCTGTCCATGCTTGAATCTTGTTGCGCATCGCTTCCGGCGAAGCGAACGGCGCACCTGTTTCAGTGGCCATGAAGACTTCCCGCTCAGGATGGAGTTCCAGTTCTTCTAAAAGCTGTGCGAGCACGGGAACAACAACGTGCGCCGAACCCTTCTTCGAAGGCAAAAAAGACAATGCCTCTGCCCCGGTCGAGGACATAACCATGTGCCTCGAGCCGAGACGGTAAACGTCGCCTATTCGGGGCAAAACGTTGAGCGAGAGCAGGAACCATAGCCGCGCCATGGTGCCCGTGACCTGCCCCCACAAAACTGGGCCATTCATTGGGAGAGTTTGTTCTTGTAACGTTCAACGTGACGAGGAGAACGGACGATGCGCAAATCACGCTTTACCGAAGAGCAGATCGTGGGGATTCTGCAGGAGTATGCAGCCGGGGCGAAGGTCTCGG
>NZ_FOXV01000021.1 GCF_900115815.1 Roseivivax halotolerans
AGAGGGCCGCTTTCAGCGGACCTCGCCAGAAACCCCGCCCCGATTTTCGGCACCAAGACCGGAAGGGGCACACCACAAGGAGGCCAGACATGGCTGCTAAATTCGATCTTTACGCCCACGTTACCGACAGCATCATTGCCAGCATCGAGGCAGGCACCCCCGCTTGGCGCAAGCCGTGGACCGGCGAAAAGGGCGGCGCACCTTTCCCTCTGCGTAGCAATGGCGAACCCTATTCCGGCATCAACGTGCTGATGTTGTGGCTTGCTGCCGACGCGAAAGGCTACCGCGCGCCGCGTTGGTTCACCTACCGCCAAGCTCAGGAAGCAGGCGGGCAGGTTCGCAAGGGCGAAAAGTCTTCCACCGTGGTCAAGTACGGCACTTTCGAGCGCGAGGACGAGGCGACCGGCGAAGAACGCCGCCTGCCCTATCTGAAGGCATACCGGGTTTTCAACGCAGAGCAGATCGACGGCTTGCCCGCTGAATATCACGGAACCGCAGCCGAAGAGGCCCGCGACCTTGGCACCGAAGCCAACCCCGAACTGGACGCCTTTTTCGCCGCGACCGGCGCAGAAATCCGCACCACCGACGAGCCGCAGGCCTATTACATGCCGAGCGAGGACTACATTCACATGCCGCCGATTGAGACCTTCCACGACGCGGCAGGTTACTACGCCACGCTTGCCCATGAGGCCACGCACTGGACCGGCCACAAGACCCGCCTTGACCGCTTTTCCCGCTTCACTGACCGCAAGGCATATGCGTTCGAGGAGCTGATCGCAGAAATCGGAAATTGCATGGTGTGCGCCCGTCTTGGACTTACCCCCGACTTCGGGCAGTCCGGCGCTTATATCAAGGGCTGGCTGCGCGCCCTCAAGGATGACAAGCGGCTGATTTTCAAGGCTGCGAGTGAAGCCCAGAAGGCCAGCGACCTTTTGGTTAAGGGCGAGAACCGGGAAGCAGAAAAGGCCGCAGCGTGAGCGGCGCCCTTACCCTGCCGTGCCTGTCCTGTCGCAAGTGCGACAGGACGAACCCGCCGGTCTATTTTGCGCCGGTGGCGATCGAGGGCGAAGGCTCTTGCATCTGCTACGCTTGCGCCGAGGCACGGCAATGGCTCGACGGAGACGGTAACTTGCGGCCCGGCATTGAGCTTTGACCTTTCAGCCCTCGCCAGACCGGCGGGGGTTTTTCATGGTCCAGGTGCCAGATTTGACGGGGCCGGGACCACGCTTGCGCGCGGCCCCGGCCCCGCCCGGCGCTTCGCGCCGAGCCTGCTATCGCAGGCGCCTCGCTATCATAAGCAGGTGAATGGCATGGGCTCGCCCAGCTCCACATCGACAGCGGCCTCGCCCCGCGAGACCGTCACTGTCTGATGGATGCGGAACCCTTCAACGAGGGTTTCCCACTCCACCGGGTTTGCCGTGGCTTTCCCGAACCGACCATGCACCAGTTCCGCGTTGACGGTGTTGCCATCTGGAAAGCTGAAGCTCACCTTGGCGGACAGATCGGGATCGCCGCCAGCTTCGAGCAGCACCGCGCTTTCCGTTGTTCCGTAAACCGTGTTCGGATCGCAAACCAGAGAGACAACTATGTTGCCGTCGGTGGCGCGATAGAGATCGACGCCACGTTCATTCTCGTGTTCCCACGCGCTCGCAATCGCGGATGATGCGGAGAGCATAATTGCGCTAAAAATCAGTGTCTTATGATGTTGCATAGGCTGCCTCCGTTTCGGACGCAGCCTATCATTATCACGGTGAAAGCGGAAGTTTATTCAATGGCTTCGGCGGTTTCCGCCCACCTGTTCTGCCACAGGTCAAAGGTGGCAATGGCCCGTCCGTCCGGGTCTTTCAGCGTGACCTCTCCGTGGGTCTTTGGGTCGCGCATGTATGCTGCGCCAAACTCCCGGAGAGTATCAGGGCTGGTAGAGTAGACGGTTCCCAGGTTGCGCCCCTCATCCTCGGCCGAGATCGAGAACATGGCTGCGCTACTCATAGATGACGTTCTCCCTGCGCCCGTCTTTCCAGCGCGGCAGTTGCTCGCCGGTGTTCCATTCATAGAGCCACCCGACGACTTCGCGCGTCGTTGCATCGAGGATGCGTTTGATTGCCTTCGCTTCTAGTCTTTTCTGTCTCGGCACGATCTTCACTCCGTTTTTCTGCATCACGGAGCGCCCCGTTCCCGCGTAACCTTCACAATCGAAGGGAGGGTAAGCGCCCGCTTACCCCTGCCGAGCGGCGAGCGTGAGAGGATGGGGGTGAAGCTAAATCGACAGGGTTGGTGCGGCCCGCAGCCGAAGGCGAGGACACGGCCCTGTCTATTTTGCTTCAGGGGGAAGGAAGCCTAAACTCCTTCCCCCTTCAAAGAATGGATGCGACGCGGCTTGCCGCGTCTTCTAGCCCTTCTTCTGTCGGAGCTCTTCGATCACTTCATCAAGGCAAGTCCAGAACAAGGGCTCGAATTGGCCGCGGACCATTGCGCTGTCAGATTGGAGGCGTAGGGGATCATGCTTCTCTCGCAGATCGTCCAGGATACTTGCCGGAAGGCGTTTCGTAGTATGATACCCTTCACGCATCGGAAGCCGGTCAGCTTCGGGCTTTTCCACGAACTTCGCCTTCAGCTCGAAACGGGCTGTGGCGCGACGACCGGCCAGAATGATGACGTCGCGAGCAGCGAGCCCCTGCCCTTCCAACGCATCTAGCTTCGCACCTTGCTCGACTTTGACGGCAGCATCGAGCCGAGTTTCCCGCTTTTCTTCTATCTTCGATTTCCGGGCGGGCTTTTCAGTCGCGACCGGCTTGCTCTTCGGGGCCGGATCGAGGGTCGAGGGCTCAACAGGCGTAGGTGTTGTTTCTTCCACCTCGGGCGTTTCTGGCTGGCTGGATTGTTCGGGTACTTGCAGCGCCGCATCCACCTCGTTTGCCACAGGCGTTTGAGCTGGTGAGGCTCTTTCGGAAGCGCCTGCGGCAAATGTGCTGGTGCCTTCACGCGGGCTGGTGAAGTTGGTCGAGTAATCCGGGTTGTGGCCCTGAATGTTGGGGCGCTTCTTTCGTGCCATCATGCACCCCCCAGAACGTCGTTAAGGATCGCTTGTGCCTCTTCCAGCGCCTCGTCGTAGAGCTTCGCGTGGGTTCTCAGGAGGGCAACTTCGTTGTTGCGCCGGTCTTCAGCGAGGTAGTGTAGGAACCCTTGGCTTGCGGCATCCTTATGCTGTTTGCGTTCCATGAAGTAGTTTTCAACCACGGGGAACGATTGAACGGCCTGAATTTCAAGCTCCTTTTCCACCTTGTTCATCCGGGTTGGAACGCAGGAAAGGACAACGTGGAAGGTCGGTAGGTTCTCGGGATCTTCGGTGCGCTGGCGAAGATCGCGATACCACCCATAGGTGTCTTGGGTAATCTCCAAGTCGTCGTTCGAGATCATCATCGGAACCACAAGAACGTCGCTGAAGGCGGCGAGGTCATCAGCCCACGCACCGGCAGCGCCGAGGGTGTCAACAAACACATAATCGGTTGAGCCCTCTTCCCACGCCTCTTCTGTTCTCGTCTCGAAGGCTTCAGGCGTGGCGAGCTTTTCGATCGAGAAATTCGGATCGCGGATTTCGAGCTTGGTTGCCCACCGGAACAGAGCTTGTTGAGGGTCCGCGTCGAGGACGAGGCATTTCTTGCCTTGGCTCATCGCGGCGCTGGTCAGGGCGCGGGTCAGCATCGTTTTCCCCGCGCCACCTTTCCGGGTCATGATCGTGATGACTTTCATGTTTTCGTTTGGCATTGCCCGCCCTCTCGTCGCTTGTCGCTTGTCCAGTGTTACGGGTTCGGTGTTCTGTGCCACTTGTCCCGTGTTATTTGTCCGTTGTCGCGTGTCCCGTGTGGACGGTCAAGTGTTACCTGACGCTTGTTGCGTGTCCCGTGTCGCGTGTCTCGTGTCGCTTGTTGAGTGTCCGGTGTCGCGTGTTATTTGCACATTGCTGCGTGTTGCTTGCTGCCTGTCATGTGTCCGTTGTTGCGTGTCAACTGTTGCTTATCCTCTGTCCTCTGTCCTCTGTCCTCTGTCCTCTGTCCTCTGTCCTCTGTCCTCTGTCCTCTGTCCTCTGTCCTCTGTCATCTGCCGTTGTCGTCTGTCCTCTGTCGCTTGTCGTCGGTCGGGTGTTAATCGGTGCGATGCAGCTTCGGGCATCTGGTGGAGCGGAGAGGGGCGCATCCTGCGGCTTGCGGGGATGCGCGCCGATGGAATGCCGCCTGCATCTCGGTCGTCGGTCGCAAGTCGTGAGGTGCCCAGGAGCGCCGGAGAGCGCCGCTGGATGGGCATCTCTGGTTTTCGAGGGGGTAGGCGCGGCGAGACGCTTGGGGCGTCTCACTGGCGAATTTTTTGTGGGGCCGGAGCGGCGCGGATCGAACCGTGGGTTCGATCACGGCACGGCAAGCCGTGCCTGATGCGGAATACAGCCGAACTTAACGGGTTCGATTCAATCCGTGATTGTCTCGAACCCTATTCGTCTGTATGAAGGTGGCAGGAAATAAGGAGGCTATGTTCAGTATGTCGTCGCGCCGCAGATTGTCTCGAGACGAGCGCCTTGAGATCATCCGCGAGAGCGGAAAAGGCGCGTCGGCAAAGGCACTTGCGTCAAAGTTTGGCGTCACTGAGCGGACGATCTTCTACACGCTTCGGACTGAAAAAGAGCGGCGGCGCGAGAACAGCACTCGGACCCGCCAAGTGAACGTCTCTCTGACCGACGAAGAGCTGAGAGACTTTGATGCCCTGCTCGGAAAGCACGGGATCACTAATCGCGCGGAAGGTTTGCGCCGCCTGATCCAATGCGCGAACGGCGTTTTTCAGCCCGACGAACACATGGTTTCCGAGCTGAATGCCTTTCGCGCGGCCCTCAATCGCGTCGGCAACAACGTCACGCAGATCGCCAAGAGGATGAACGAGGCGAACAAGAAAGGGATGCGTCCGAGCTTCGGGGAGGGCAGTTTGGCTCAGATGCGAAGCCTTGCCGGGTTCGTCTTAGACTTCGCAGACCAGGTTCATTCGTTGGCAGAGCGGCGGCGTAGCCACCTTACCCTGACCGTGAATGCTGCCCTGAAGGATTTGGCCGATGGCGAAAAGTAACGCTGTCGCCCAGGTCACGGGCGAGCTTTTCGAGGACGGTTGGAGCAAGGTCCGGGGCTCGATGCAGGGCCTTGGGGCGAAGCGGAACCAGATGGTCCGCGCTGCAAGGGGTGGCCGAGCGGCTGTCTTCAAGGCGATCCGGTCAGGCGGAACCAAGACTAAGAGCGAGCTGAGGAACCAGCTCGAATACTTGACCACCAAGAGTTCGCACATCGTTGATAGCCGGGGCGTTCTTGATGGGAAAACCCGGCTCACTGCTGACGAGATCAAGAGCGTAGCAGACCGTTTCACCGAGCGTTGGGACAAGGGTTTCAACCCGAAGATGGGGCACACGACCCATCTTCTCATGTCGTTCCCGGTTGGCACTCGCGGCAGCGATGTTCGTGACATTGCCAGCGATGTTGCCGAGCGGTTCTTCGCAACCGAAGATCGGAATTTCGACTATCTGATCGCAGTCCACGAAGACCGGGCACATCCTCATGCTCATGTGGTCTTGAACCGTCGGTCCCAGGAAGGCGAGTTTTTCTATCTCGGGCGGGATCACCACTTCAATTACGACGATTTCCGCACGGCCATGGTCGAAGAAGCCGAGAAGTATGGCGTGAGCTTGGAAGCTACCCGCCGCCTAGATCGGGGTGTCGTGACCTATTCGCCGCGGACCAGCGAGGTCTACGCCGCGAAGAAGGAGGGCAGGGAGCCGGAAGGGCGCGCTCGGGTCGGGCGCGATCTGGACCGGGCGCTCGCAGAGATCGCAAGCAACACCAAGGTTTACCGTTCGCTGGCCGCCGAGGCGTCGGCCGAGAACCGGGAGGATATTTCAAACGCCTTGTTCCGTGCCGGCGAGATGCTGGCGCGGGGTGGGCACCTTGAACAGACAGGAGAAGTTTACATGGCCGACCAAGAGTCCTTTGACGACCTGAAGAGCAGTTTTGCCGAGCGTATGGAGCGTGTCGAGGCCATGGTCGCCAGCACCCCCGAAGCGCAGAGGCCGCAAGAACAGGCCCGCCTCAACCAAATCTATCGCGGTGTCGAGCATATGCAGCCGCTTGGCACTCGGTCACACACCCTCAGCGAGCCGCCTACCGAGGGCGGCATCTATACCGAGGACAACATCAACCGCGAGGCGCTGGCCGGTCTGCGCGAGCCTCAGATGCGGGCGCAGATCGAAACTGCGCTGAGAGGTACGGGGATTTCGTCTGAGGCTGTCGTTTCCCGGATTGAGACGACCGCGAACAATGCTGCGCTCGAACGCCAATGGCTGTCGGACGACTTGCAGAAGATCGCCCAAACGAACGGGCTCAATCTCGAACGCCGCGAGGATCTTGAACAAGCATCTGATCGGCTCGACCAAATTCATGTTCAGCTCAGTCAAGCCTTGGAGCGAGGGGAAATTCTACGCGGGAATGACCTGTTCGACGCCGACGAGACAGATGACGAAGCGTTCGCTGAAGTGATGCGCGAACAGGCTGCGACTGAAAGCTACCGCGAGCAGGTAGCAGATCAGTTGAACACCGAGGCTGGTATCCTTCGGGAAGAGCGAGAAGGCATTTCCGCACGCGAGGCAGAGACCGTTGCTGAGGTAGAGCAGGGGGTCCGCGCAGAGTTCGACGGACCGAACACTGACTATGCCAAGTTTGAGCCGCTGGTCATCAGCCGGGATCGTGCTGCCCAAGGCGAGAACGGCGTCAGTGCAAATGCGGAGCTGGCAACAGCCTTCACCGAGTTGGCGAAGGAGCGCAGCGAAGGAGCCATGTCGGCCGAGGATCAGCAGCGTGCCGACGCCCTGTTGCGCGACACCGCCAACCGCTATGGCGAGCAGATGCGGGACGGCTTGGCGCGTGAAGACACCCGCGAGTTCAAAGCACACGAGCATGAGGACTTCGAGGGCTACAACGCCCAGGTCGAGCAGTTCGAGCAAGAACGTTTGCGCGACTTCGATGAGGCAATCCGTCCCTACGCGGTCGAGGCCGACAACGAAGGCGGCGTTTCTCATCAGGCTCACATTGAGCAGTCGAGCCTTGACCGCATGAGCAGCCGTATCCGCGACGAGCTTATGTCTGCCGACCAATCCGAGGACTTCGACACGCGCTATGATCGCGTGCAAGCCATGTCCGAGAACGGCCAGATCGAGGCGATGGCGCGGGAGCGGATTGCCAGCGAACAGGCCGACTATCTCAGGGATAAGCCAGAAATCCTGTCGTCGCCGGACCTGATCTATAGTGACCAACCCTATCAGGAAGCGATTGTTGACCGCGACCTATACGACCGGATCGAGACGGAGGCCCGGGCGGCAGGGGTCGGTGACGCTGCCGATGCGAAGGTCGCTATCTCCGAGGACTTCAAAGCCCGGTATCCGGACATGCCCGATCATCTTGCACGCGGTCTGGGCCAGACTTACGCCACAGCTATGAGCATTCGGGACAGCGAGAGGGTTTCCGAATTTGCAGATCAACGTGACCTGACCAGCACCGCCCACAGCCCCGAGATCGAGCGCGTCATTGCCCATGAGCGCGACGACAAGATCAATCCGACCTTTGCTGACGAGGCCAGCGGTCGCGCTTATCGTGAAGAGATCGAGCGGGAGCTTGATGACGAGCAGATCGCCTCGCTCAAGGCGGGTGATGCGGATGCCTTGGAGAAGGTCATTGATGACCGGCTTGAACGGCTCTACGCGGCGAAAGCCTACCTTCAGTCTGACGAAGCCACCGCAAACAGCGAGGCCACCCGCGAGGTCATTTCTGAAATCGCAGACGAGGAATATGACGCTCATCGCCTGAAGCACGTCCAGAACCACAGCGAGAAAGGGCAGACGCATGGATAAGGGTAAGATCGCCCTCGGGCTGTTTCTGGTCACATTGGTTTTCGCCATCATCGGGTATGTGGCGGCAACCGCATGGCTGACCTACAGCGCCAGAGGGTTGTCGGGGCTGTCGTCCGAGATCGACTTTTCTTGGTTGGCACTGAACTATCTCGACATGCGGGTGTATCGGCCCGACGACTTCGAGAAGGTCAATCTCATCATCGGAGGTTTCGCCTTAGTGGGCCTCCTTTTGAGTGCTGTCCTGTCAGGGACCGCGCTCACGCGGTTCGGTATGACCCATTGGCAGAGAGCCGGGGAAATGGCGAAGAATGGTTTCTTCGGTAAGCCAGGAACCGGGTTCATCCTCGGGAAAATGGGCAAGCCGAAGTCGCGCCGGAAGCTCATCACGTCCCAGGTTTTTCCTCACGCGCTGATCGTTGCACCAACTGGACGAGGGAAAACCTCGGGGTTTGTCATACCCAACCTGCTGACCTTCAAAGGGTCTGCCGTGGTGCTGGACGTGAAGGGGGAGAATTTCGAGAATACGGCTCGCCACCGCGCATCCCAAGGCGACAAGGTGTATCGGTTCGCACCGACCGATTGGCACGATCGCCGGAGCCACCGCTACAATCCTCTGTTGAGGATCTTCGAGCTTGATGATCCTGACCGGAAGCAGATGGAGCTTCAGCTTCTTGCTTCGCTTTTTCTGCAAGCAGATAGCGACCGGGTGCAGGGGCTCTTGAAAGGCGGGATCGACCTCTTTGTGGCTTCCGGTCTTCTGGCTTTTGAGCGGGGCCGCCCGACCTTGGGAGAGATTTACCGCATCGCAGCCTCGGGCGGGAACAAGCAGAAAGAGTTCATGCAGCGCCGGGACGAGGTGAAGAACCGCGCTGCGAAGCTCATCTTCGAGCGGCTTGCTTCGACCAACAACGACACGCTGACCTCCTACGTCTCGCTGTTGATGACCTCGGGCCTCGATCAGTGGAGCAACCCGGCGATTGATGCGGCAACGGTTGAATCAGATTTCGACTTCCGGGCGATCCGAAAGAAGCCCTTCACCGTCTACCTGGTCGTCGCGCCGAACATGGTGAAGCCGATGGCACCGCTGATCCGGCTGTTTTTCTCCGACCTAATTTCCTCGCTGCAAGACAAAGAGCCAGGGAAAGACGAGCCGTGGCCGGTCATGATTATGCTGGACGAGTTCAACCGTCTCGGGAAGATGCCGATTGTCGTGGAAAGCATCGAGACCCTGCGTTCCTACAAGGGCCATCTGGCTATCGTCACACAAACGATCCCGGCGCTGGACGAGATTTACGGGGAGAACACACGGCGGGCGCTGCAAGGCAACGCCGGTGTGAAGCTCTATCTCACGCCATCGGATGAAAAGACCGTGGAAGAATTGAGCAAGGCCGTAGGCAAGACCACGAAACGGGTTGTAACCCGGTCGCGCTCGATTGGCCGCAACCCGTTCGAGGGGCGCAGCATGTCGGAGCGCACAGAAGAAACCTCGCTCTTGCCAGAGGACGAAGCTCGACGGATGCCACTCGATGACATTGTGATGGTCGTGGATGCCCAAATGCCGATCCGGGCGAAACGCATCAAGTATTACGACGATCCGTTTTTCAAGGCGATCCACGGCGCGCAGTCGGGCGAACTGCCGTTCCCAGAACGGAGTCTGAAGCCGAGCGAACCAGCCGAGGCCGAGGCTCCGGCGCCGCAAGAGCCGACGCCGCCGGCACCCGTGCCCCAGACGGCCGAGGCGGCAAAGCCAGCACCCGAGGAAGCGCCGGCACCGGCCAGCGCGCAGGAAACGGCCGAGAACCTCACGGTGAAACAAGCCAGTGACAAGCCGCACCGCGAAAAGCTCAAGACCTCGCGGCGCAAGAAGTCGAAGGCGGTGACGCAGGCCACGCGGGACATGGACGAACGCCAACGGGAGTTCGACCTTGCCGAGCAGCAGCGTTTCGATTTGCGGGGGCCGTCGAAGGCGACCGATGCGGACATTGAAGCTCTAAAGAAAGCCGACGCGGAGCTGGCAGACTTGGAAGCGTCCCTTTCCGCAGGAGAGGGCGGTGCAAGGACAGCAGCCGTGGGCTGAAAGCGATCATTGTCCAAAAGTAAGAAGGCCCGCTCGCGCGGGCCTTCTTCATTTCTTGAGCCGTTCGGAACGCTCGATCATCCTCTGGACTTTGGCACCAACAGAAGGCGTCCCTTCGCGACCGCGTTGAAGAGAGCCGAGCGCCTGTCTGGCGCGCATACCCGCCAGCTCCGCACCAGTGGCCGTACCGACCGAGGCCCGGTTTTGCACCTGTGCACTGCCCATAGCTGCCCGAGTGAATGCGTAGCCACCGCCCATACCCGCCGACATTGCAGGCATAACGATGTTCCCGGAAATGCCCCTGACGATAAATGGCGTGGCGACGATGAACCCTTTCGCCATGAGGACCATCATGAAGAACGGTATCAACGCACCGATGCTTGATGCGTCTGCCGGATCACCGAGGCGGGCGATCAGGGCTTGGGCGACGCCAACAATCGTCGCGAAGATGCCAGCGATGACCACCGGATAGATCGCGAAAGAGATCACGGCAGACAGCCAACGGGCAAAGTAGTCCTTCGTCACCTCAAACATGGTCAGGAAGATCATGACCGGGGCCATGCCGATCAGCAGAGAGATCATCAAGCGCGACGCCACCATGAGGAATGCCGCCAAACCGCCGAGGATCGAAAGAAGGAGAACGCCGAGTGTGTCCAACAGGGCACCCGCCATCCAGTTTAGGTTCGAGCCTGCCGCATTCAGGTATTCCCCCAGCTCTTCGATTAGCTGGTCGAACTCTTCCGAGAATGTGCCGGATGGCCCAGGTTCACCGCCTCCGACCGATGCGACGAGGGAACCGGCGATGCTGTCGATCCCGCTGAGGATTGCGTCAGCCAGCATATTAAACTCGGTCCAGTTTTGCGCGAACAGGGCGATCAAGATTAGCTTGACCACGAGCCAGAAGGCGGTCCTTCCGTCAAGTGTCCGAACCTGAAAGATCATGTTCAAAAAGATCATGATGATGACGAGCGTGGCCGAGACGGTGAGCAAGGTTCCAACCGTTGCCGCGACCGCGCCAAACTGCGTTTCCGCCGCTGAATCTAGGTATTCTTCAGCCGTCGAGACAAAGAAGGTGACGATGCTCATTTGGTGTCACCAGTTGCCTTCGGCTTTGCAGATCGGTTCAGCCGCCCGGCGATGGACGTTGGCTGTCCTGCGATAGTCGGAGGTCCGCGCAAGAATTTCGTGACGGCCGAGACCAGCGTAGTTGGCAAAGTAGTAGTCCGAGGCAGCAGCCCAAGATGGAAACCGTGTCGAGCAAGAGCAGTCACCAGTTTCCACCACCGCCCCCAAGCTCTGCGCGCGATACATTTCCTCGACGAGATTGACCTTGTGCGCGTCCTTCACGTTGAAGTCGATCATCCAATCAGGCTTCGCAGGCCGGTCCCCGCAGATGCGCGGTGTGTCGTCCAAGTTGGGCACGAAGTTGGCTGCCGCGACTGTGGGGGCCAACAGAGTCATCGACAGGAGGATATGTTTCATCATGCCGCGTCCTCCTGCGAAGCCGCGGCTTCATCGAGCTCGCGCTTCAAGAAGACCATCAGCTCGCGGCTGCCCAGGTCGCACGGGACTACCGAGACGACTTCCCAGCCAGCAAGACCGAGTTCGCTCAGGGTGTCGCGCATCTTCACACCGTCGCGCGCGGACCCGTTTTTGAAGGTCATTACTTCGTTTTCAAACTGCTTCATTGCTCGCTTCCTCGTGTTCGTTGCCCGGTAGGTAAAACTCCGTGATGCCGCGCTCGCCGTTGTGGCGACCAGCTTGAATGATGACGTCGATCGAGCTTTCGATATACTGGATCATGTCGGCGTAGCTCATTGGCACGTCCGTCTTCAGCGCAGCGATAGCAAGCCTTTGCACTGCCAATTGCGGCGTCTCGGCATGGAGCGTGGTCATTGAACCACCGTGGCCCGTGTTGATCGCTTCGAGGAACGTCATCGCTTCGCGACCGCGCACCTCGCCCAGAACGATGCGATCCGGGCGCATTCGCAGCGTTGAGGTAAGCAGCGTGTCAGCCGACTGGATTTCAACGTCGCGGTTCGAGATCAGAGTCACGACATTCGGTTGTGTCGGCAGCAGCTCGGCCGCTTCTTCGATTGTGACGATCCTCTCATCATCCCCAACATAGGAGAGGATTTTCCGGGCCGCGACGGTTTTGCCGGTCGAGGTGCCACCGGAAACGATCATATTCAGCTTGTTCTCGACGCAGAATTTGATCGCCGCATAAATGTCGCCGCTCTTGACCACCTTGCGCAGCTCTTGGTTTCGCTCTTGCCGCACCCCTTCCAAGCTGCGCTCCGAGCCGTAGAGATATTGAAGCTCAATGCTATCCAGAGGCAGCGTCGAGAAGAAGCGTAGCGAGATCGACGTGCCGCTCTGTACGGCGGGCGGTTGAATGACCTGCGCGCGGATAGGACGGCTCCGATAGGCGATACTAACCGAGACAATCGGCTTTTCTTTCCCGATGCGCGAGTTCGCACCCCCGGCAATCTGGTTGCCGAGGTCTCGAATTTCGGTCTGCGTCAACGTCACGTCCAAGCGCCGCATGGAGTGATCGCCCTGAAACTCACCCCAAACGCTGCCATCCGGGTTGATGCAAATCTCGATCACGTCATCCCGCGCTGCGTCTGGCAGCTTGTCGAGCGATGCCTGAAGGTAGCTGGAGGTGTTCATTCAAAAAATCTCCAGGTCCCGATCCACCATCACTGTGATGCGCGACCCTTGGTCGACGTAGATCACCGGGCCGAGCGAGAGGTATTCGCTCATGACGTTATCCGTCGCGCTTTGAAAATCGTCGCCAACGTCTTCAGCCGCGTCAGAGGCGGTGTCGTCGTCAATCTCGGATGCAGCGACGCTGGGCACCGCCCCAAGAAGCGAGATCAGTGCCGCAGAGCCAAAGCGTTCACCGAAGCGGGTATCGACAAAGCCGCTCACGCCGGAGCGCCCGAGTTCGTCGCCGCCGAAAGAGCTGATTTGAACGGTCTGGTTATTGGGCAGGATGATCCGGTCCCAAGCGACGGTGACACGCTGTTGGCCCACATCGAGGCCCGAGCGATACCGCCCGATAAGGCGAGAGCCGCGAGGGATCAGCACTCGCGAACCGTCATAGGAGTGCACGTCTTCGGAAATGATTGCCCGCATTTGCCCCGGAAGGGAGCTGTCCAGGGCCGTTTCCGTGACAGCTTGGATCATCGTGCCTTGAACCACGGTGTTTGCGGGGTTGGCGATGACTTCTGCCTGAGTGACCTGTGACGGTGTTGCGCCGTTCATCACGAAGTCGGTCACAGCGCCAAGGGTTCTTTCGGACATTTCGCTGCCATCGTCGCCACCGGCGCCGCTGTTCCCGAACGCGACCATAGGCGAGTTGATGCGGGCCTCTTGGAACGCGGCTGCTTCCTCGCGACGGCGTTCGAGTTCGGCCAGGCGGGCGTCCTCATCGGATCGCCCCGGACCTGGCCCCATCGGGTTTTGTTGATCGAGCCGTGCGATTTCGAGTTCCGAGCGGAGACGTTGCAGCTCGCGGTCGCGTTCTGCCATATCCGCCTGATACTGTTCTCGAGCCTCGTCAGACGCCGCCTGTAACGCTTCCATCCGCTCTGTCATCGCTTCCATCGCGGCTGTCGTGTCGCTGGTATCTGGCGAGGGGGCGTTACGCATTTCTTCGAGCTGAGCTTGAAGAGCGGCAAGCTGTTCCTGCAAGGCAGCGTTCTCGGGGCGTTCGACTTCGACAATCTCGGGGTCCGGCGGGGCAGGGGGCTCAAATGGTGCAATCTCACCAAACCCATCCCCCTCAGCCTGAAACTCGGCCGGTTGCGCAGTCTCCATAGTAGGCTCAGGCTCATCCGAGGGGATCGCCATGTAGGCAACCAGTCCAAGGGCTGCGATAGCTGCGACACCTGCAATTGCCGCCTTTGGCGACGGCTTTTCGCGCGTACTGGTGGTGGTGCCCTTGTCAGCTTCGAGCGCAGAAAGCCGCTCTTCGAGATCCTTTTCGTCGCTCATGAGCCCATGCCTCCTGCGGTGTTTTCTTCGATGCAAACGATGGTGTCGCCAAGGCGCAGAACCCATCGGCGGTTGACCCCAGAGACGCGAAGAACGCCGTCTTCGACTTGCTGGCTGTTCACAGTTCGCTCGCGGCCGGACGAGTATTGGAAGACGGCAGGGACCGGAGCGTTCGGCGCGAACCGGAAGTAGGTGAACGTCCCATCGTCCCAGACCGAGACCGGGGTGATTTCCGTCTTGCCGCTCGCCGCATAATTATAGTTGGGCGCTCGCTGCGCGACGGCATTGGTCGGACGGGCGTGAGACTGCGGGTATTGGAATTGCACCACGTAGTAAGTGGGCGACGAGGACTCCGTGACGTTGAAGTAATAGCTGCGCTGGTTCGTGTAGACGGTGATGTTTGTGCTGACCCCGCGCGCCAGCGGCTTAACTGCGAAGGCCCGGCCGCCAGGAACGCCGTCGAGCTGAAAACCCTCGGTGTCGCCTGCAATGATCGAGCGGATGGTTTCGCCCTGTCCAAATTCGACAGAGGTAACGTGCGTCAAACTCACCCGGAGGCGATAGACCTGCCCATCGGTGTAGGTGGCAATACGGACGCGGCTGTCGTGACTGCCTGCCCGCGGGTTGCTTTCCGCAAAGGCTGGTGCAGTTGCCAGTGCAAGTGCGGCAGACAGAATGGTGGTTTTGAGAAGTTTCACGTTAGTTCTCCAATCTGTCCGAGCGGATCGCGTATTCCGTGACCGTGAAGCCGAAGGGGTTCGACCAGACCTCATCAATCTGGCGGCGCTCTTCAGGCCGGAAGTCATACATGAGCGTCACCGTGAAGAGGCCGGTTTGCGTCCCTTGCTGGGACGCGAGACGCTTGCGGAGGCGGACGGTCGCGCGGTTGTTCCCAATCCGGTTGATACTCAGGATTTCGACATCGAGCCGCGCATCCGGGCCGTAGACGGTCGGGGGATAGTTCGGGTTCGCGCTGTTCCAGAGCGACCGCACGCTTTCCTCGGCAGCGCCGTCCGACATAGCGAGGATGCGACGCACCCGCACATCGTTGTCGAGTTGGTTGTACGTCTCGCGCTGCGTGACATAGCGGAAGACCTCAGCCTCGATTACGGCCTGATTTTCCGTCACTCGCACCGCTTCGACCGCCGCATTCGGCAGGGCCATTCCGGTGTTGGGATCGTAGGGCACGACAACCGGCGGCGGATCAACATCGAGGATCGCGACTGTCGCGGCCCCGAGGCACCCGAGAACACCGAAACCCAACCCGACAAAGGCCAGCTTCTGCCAGAGCTGTTCCCGACGCCGTGCGCCGAAGATCAGCTCTTCCTCAATGATTTCTTGATCCTTAGCCACTTGCCTGCCTCGCTTATTCTGCCGAGAGATCGGGCATGGTGAAGTCCATGAAGCGATCTTCTTCTGCGCGGTCTGCTGCCTCGATGACGCCAGCTTGCCCTTCGCCAACGGCACCCACGGACATGAGCTGGGTAAGGGCGACCAGAGCGATTGCGTTTTCAGCCGTGACGCGGGTGTTCAGGTCGATGCTGTCTTTGAGGGTTTCCATTTCCCCGATCATCCCGACTAAGCGGTCAACACGCTCAAGGGATTGGCCTGCTTCGTTGTAGCTGTTCTGGCCTGCGGCCGAGACCATCGCCCCGGTGGTGGCTGCGGTGGCGACACGCTCAGCACCGCCGTTCCCGCTACGAGCCATCTCAGAGAGGGTGTCTTCATCGAACCCAGCCTCGGCCAAGACCCGCTCCATTTGTGTGCGGATTTCCCCCGAGCCCGAGCCGGTCAGCCCCGACCAATCGCCGTTTTGGATCGCGGCAATCGTGTCGGTAATGTTGCCAAACTCCTGATCGAGCAGGCCGTTGAGCCAATCTTCCATTTCCGTCTGGATGACTTCGGGAAGGTCGGCCAGGCCGGTCAGCGCGTCGTAAGTTTCCTGAAGCTGGGCGTATTGGTCTTGGAGCGTCTGAAACTGGTCTTGCAGTTGGAGAAGCTGATCGTTCTGAAGGATTTCATCTTCGATCATCTGCTGAAGCTGGCGGATTTCCTGCGCAATGTTCTGGGTGTCTACAGTGGGCACCCCTTGCGCATAGGCGGCAGGGGCCGTGAGCCCGAGAAGCGACACGGGGGCTGCGGCCAAGCCGAGGCCGAGGAAACCAGCGGTTACGATTTTGCGGACGAGCGCGCGGATCTTCATCATGGACAGCTTCATCAGTCCAAATCCTCCATGTCGAAATTCATGTATTGCTGTTCGCGCTGCCGATCGGCGGCGAGAGCAACGAGGTGGGCACTGGCCGTGCGGTTCCGCGCGGCCCGAAGTCGGGTCAGGTTGGCGACGAGCCGGGCAACTTCCGCGCGGGCGTAGCTGTTCAGCGCCATCGCTTCTTGAACGTCCTGCGTTTCACCGATCCGCTGGACGATGTTGCGAAGGCGAGCAGCCGAGGCTTGAACCGTCGTCATCGAGCTATTGCCGTAGAGGGTTGCGTTGGCTCCGGCGAAAGAGAGGTTCGAGTTCGCCATCAGTGCCGGGTCGATTGTGCCGACCGCATCGCCGCCGCCGCCGAGCGCGAGATATTCGTTATATTTCGCCGGGATCACTTGGACGTAGTGCTGGGTTTCCTCGAAGGGTGGCACACCGCCGTAGTTCTGCACGTTGCCCGGCCCCGCGTTGTAAGCGGCAAGGCCATTGATGATGTTGCCGTCGAACATGGCGAGCATCTGGGCGAGATACCGAGCGCCGCCTTCAACCTGCAAATAGGGGCTGTCGTAGTAGGCCGGGTAAATCCCTAGATCGCCAGCGGTCGCGGGCATGATCTGGGTCAGCCCGAAGGCTCCGACCGGGGAGCGAGCGCCAATCGAGAACCGGCTTTCCTGCCAGATCAGGGCTTGGAGCATGTAACGCCATTCCCGAACGGAAAAGCCAGCTTGGGAGACGCCGGACAAGCCATGCGTCTCTGCCGCGACCTGAATAATCAGCTCTTCGACATTCTGTGATGCGTCCCCGAACATCTGCGCCCCGGCTGGGTTGCTGTCCTCGGGGTCGAAGACCACATCAGCCGACTGTTCCGGCGCGTCCCCGTCTTCGAGGTCCGACACCATTTCGGGGATGCCCTGACCGCCAACGCTCGTCTGCGCATCCAGAATTTGTTCCAGAACGGCAAGTTGCTGCCGCTCGATTTCATTGATCGCCTCTTGCACCGAGAGAGTTTCCCGCTGGATTGCGAGATCGCTTTCCCGATGAGCGTTCGATGCCTCGTTGCGGATAATCAGAGAGCCATCCACAGTGGGCACGCCCTGCGCGATCGCGGGGCTTGCCAAGAGCATCGCGGCGACGGACAGGCCGGCGCGCTTAGCCATCCCGGAAAAGGTCAGTGCGGCGTTCTCAGCCATCACCAAAAACCTCCGACCCGCTGAGGGGCGTGAAGACGCACGGGGCCGATTTCGTGGAGATACGAGCGCGCGGCGCAGTTTCCGGCGTTGCCAGGAACGCCATGCTGTTTGAGCTGCGCGTGACGCGATCAAAGCAGTTTGCCTCAGAGGGTTGATACTCCGCACAGCCCGCCAGTCCGAGACCTGCGATCATGAAAAGGATTGCGGTGGTTTTCATTCGACCCTCCAAAAATCTTCGCGCTGGCGGTAATCGGCACCCACCAACTGTTCACCTTTTTCCATCCCGCCGAGGACGGTTAGGAGCGGCCCGAGGGCGCTCAGATTTGCGTTGATGCAGACCGATCCTTGGTCATCACGGACCAGTCCCAGCCGAGACGCAGGGCTGGATTCCAGAAGCACGGAAAGCTCTTTCTCGTGCAGGTTCAGCATCTCGTAATCGGATGCCTTGGCCCTGATGTTCGGAAGAAGGATTTGCGTGGGAACCGCTTCAACGATGGTCTTCCCGGTTCGCGTCTGTTCGAGCTGGCTGGCGTATTGCGTCATCATCACGACGACTGCGTTTTGCTTCCGAGCTGTCACGAGCCAATTGGAAAGACGTTCCGCGAAATAGCCGTTGTCCAGTGCCTTCCATGCTTCATCAATGACGATGATCGTTGGTTTGCGGTCCTCGATGACACGCTCCACCCTGCGGAATAGGTAGGACAAAACCGCCATCCGCTCTTTCTCGCTTTCGCTGTCCAGGATGCCGGTTAAGTCGAAGCCGACAACCTCGCCTTTCAGAGAGAAGGTGTCTTCTTGGGTCTGTCCGAAAATCCACCCATAGCGGCCTTCGGCGGTCCATTCTTGGAGCCGTTCGTGAAGGTCGCCGCCATCGTCAGCCGAGACGAACAGGGAGGCCAGGTCGTGCCAGTTCCGTAGGTTCTCGTCGCTGGCCGTCGCGTTCTGGCGCACCACCTGTTGAATGAGGTTTGTTTGTGCGGGCGTCAGTGGCTTGTCACTGCGATGAATTAGGGATGCCAGCCAGTCGGAAAGCCACGCCTGCCCGCGTTCGTCTACTTCGGTCCAGAGCGGGTTGAGGCCGGTAGCTTCGCCAGCCTTGATCGAGGAATAGCGCCCGCCGTTCGCACGAACCGCCATTTCCATCCCGAGGCGATAATCGAAGACGAAGACCCGAGCGCCTGCACGTCGAGCTTGGGTCATCAAGAACGCCGAGAGGACGGATTTGCCGGAACCGGGACGGCCCAGGATCAGCGTGTGGCCACCTGTCGGCTCTTTGTCGGGCGAACCCTGCTCATGGTAGTTGAACCGAAACGCCGAGGACTCGGGCGTCGGGAACATGGAGATCACCTTTCCCCAAGGCACCTGATCCGCGTTCTTTCCGAGAGGGGTGCGGTGGAAGGCAGCGAAGTCCGCGAAGTTCCGGTTCGTCACTGCCCCCTTACGGCTGCGAGCGTGAGCGTTGCCGGGGTGCTGCGCAAAGTAGTGGGTCGCGCTGGCGAAGCCTTCCGAGACCAAGTTCACGCCCTCAGTCGAAGCCGTGTTTTTGATTTCACCAGCGATGTTGGAGAGCTGTGTTTCGCTGTCCGCGAAGACAGCCACGGTCATATGGTGATCGCCGAAGCTGAGGCGCTTGGACTCAAGATCATCAAGAGCGGTCGGCAGTTCATCGGTCAGAGAGAATGCGCCATCGCTGGCCGAGGCCCGCATCTTCATCATCCGCTTGATGCGGCCTGCCATCCAATTGCTGTTGATCGGCGTGAAGCTGTGGGTGACGATCATATCGACCGGCAGGTTCAGCTCATCGAACATCGTGCAGTGGGTTTTCTCGGGATAGTCCTTCACCGCGAAGATCGAGCCTACACGCGAGCCCGTCGCCCCTTCGGACAAATAGAACCTATCGCCTTTGAACGTGACGCGAGTGTTCGCAACGTTTTCCGAAACGATGCTGGTCGGTGCACCTCGATACAGGGGCAGCTCTTGCCCGGTATTCAAAGCGCCCAGGAAGCCGAGCAGTTCACCGGACGGCTCATCAAGCAGTCGCGGGTTCATGTCCGAGAATGAGGACATGAGAAAGCGTACAATCTCCTGAAGCCGCGCAAGTCGCTTTTCCGTCTGTGCGCGCAGAAGCTCCACGGACTTCGCAGTCCGAAAGGGAAGTTTCGAGCCTACTGCCGGACGGTGCAAAACCGTCAGGGTTAGCGTCTTGTCGCGCAGTTGGCTGTCACCGAGGGATCGGCGCCAACGATGATCGACCGCAGCCGCGAAAGTATCACCTTCCACCGGGTCGAGATCCACGTTGATAGCCTTGGAAACCTTGTGAACGCAGAAGGAGCACTCAGGACCGATCCGCGCGATGACGGAGGCGAAGAGCGCGCGGGTCCGATCCAGGTAAGCGTCATCCGTTGTGTCGCTATTCACACCGTCCAAGCGGATGCACTGGAAAAGCTCATTGCCGCGCGTCCGAACCGTTCGCTCGTCAACAAGGCTGATGTAGGGAAGCATTTTGCCGAGCTTCGCTTCCCGGCTAAACCAAGCCGGGAGCAAGCTGCGAGCGTCATAATTCGTATCAAGGGGCATAGCTGTCTCCGCCGTGGATTTTCCGGTTCACTGTCGGGCGGGTGACTTGCAGCGTGGTCACGACCACGTTCAAGAAATTTTCGTCCCAATCCGCTGCCTTCCAGAGCAGGGGGTAGGTCGCCGCCGCGATAGCGACGACCAACCAATGCTGAACCCAGACGAAGATCAGAACAGACCCGAACAGCCAGACCATTGCGTACATGATCGGCAGCCCAAAGAGCTTGGGGGGCCGCACTAAGCCAAGGAAGAGACGAGACTGTTCTGCCATTTTCGAGGTTCCTCAGCTCGTCCAGATTGCTGCGACGATCGTGGGCGCAGCCGCGATGCCGGCGATCCCGACCAAGACCCACATGGCTTGGCGCAGGTCGATGATGTTGAAGAGCCAGGACAGGAAAACGGCGATCACGGCGAGGGTGCCGATCACGATGCCGAGGGGGCCTGTGATGGCGTCAACAATGCCTTGCAGCATTGCCTGCACCGGCGACAGGTCGATGCTCTGCGCCAGTGCCGGTTCCGCCACAACAAGCAGTACCCCGCAGAGCGCGACGAGCGCGTTAATGTTAGGCTTCATGAATGTTCTCCTTCGAGCCTGTTGAAAACGGCCAGCACGCGGCTGACGTGGTTTTGCGTTTCCCGGAAGGGTGGGATTCCGCGATGGCGCGCGACCGCATCGGGGCCAGCGTTGTAGGCTGCCAATGCAAGTCGAGCGTCCCCGAAACGGGCCAGCATCATGAGGAGATAGCGGGCTGACCCGTCGAGGTTCTGTTGCCAGTCGTGCGGATCGACCCCGAGGTCGGCCGCGGTCGCTGGCATGAGCTGCCCCAACCCGATTGCACCCACATGGCTGCGGGCGGACGGGTTGTAGGCGCTCTCAATTTCGATGTTGGATTGGAACAGAAGCCGCCATTCCGTCACGGTCATGTCCGCGCGGCGCAGAGCCGGGTGGCTCGCATACCGGAGGGCTGTCTGGTCGATGGCGTTCAGGATCGCCGGGCGCGGCGTGACGGCGCGAGGCGCCACGGCTGCGACACGGAACGACCCTTCGTCTTCAGCTTCGGATTCCGTCTTTTGGCCTCCAAAAAGCATAAGCTCATCGGAGGCCGAACCTTGGCCCACGCCGTCATTGTAATTTCGGGAGAAATTGGATTGCGGGGTGGAGGCGCGAAGAGACCCGTCGCCTTCCATTACCAGCACCATGCCCTGAGAGAGAGCGGCAGTGCAGGAAAGCGTTAGGGCTGCGCTACTCGCTAATAGGTAGCTTGCCGCCGTTCGGTAGGCAGTGGAGGGCGCGACCGCCCTTTTGCATAGGTATGTGAATATGGTCGAACCCGAACCCGACAAGGAACGAGATAAGGCCGTTGGCAGTCTTGAAGAGACGCAAGGGGATTTCTTCTGGTTGTTTGTTCCACCGCCGACCCGGCACAAGGAGCTTTTCGACCGATCTATCCTCGGTGACAGCACGGATGAACCACTCACCATACCAGACGGCATTTTTGCGGAACGCTGGGGTTTTACAAACAACCTCAGCTTGATACCCCTGCTGCAAGAGGACCTTGAACTGCGTCTCTGTAACCACATTAGGCGCTTCTTTGTTTAGGTCTGTCCTCACGGTCGGCGCTTTCCTTTTGGCTAACGGACCGCGAACCCTTCTCGGGCACCACAGTCCTACGACATTATAAGATGGGAAGCAACATTGTAATGTTGCATGGCCCGAAGAGTTTTGGTCTAAGGCACCTTTACACGCGGGCTTTTCATTTCCCAAGCGATCTAAAGGGATAGCGACAGATGACCGGACGACTTGGCATGGGCTACATACTTATAATCTCGTCTATTTTTGGGGCTTCGGGAGCATTCGCAAACACCTGTTTTCCCCCTGAAAGGCCCTTCGTGCCTACCGAAATTGATGCCGCGCGAGAGTATCGCGACCTCATCTACGAGGACTATCAAGTCTACTTCGAGGACTTCAGCGCGTACCTTCAGTGCTTGGACGAAGAGAGGGCGCGAGCCTTCCAGGAAGGGCAGGAAGTGAGCGAGGAATATCGGCGGTTCTTCGATCAGGTTGTCAAAGGTGACTGAACACGCCGAGGTTGAGCGGATATTCGCCTACTGAATTAGTCAACATTTCTGAATGTGGGCCATCAGCAGGCTTAGAGTTCACAACTATCGCTATCGTTTGGACCTCACTTTTCGCTCGTATGCTGTTGCACAACACACCTCTGACGCCTTATGACGACATTATAACGCTGCGCACCTTCTTATAGCGTTGCTAGCCCGATGGAGATGCCATGTTCAAGTTGCTCCGCACCACCGCCCTTGCCGCAGCCGTCGCGGCTTCCAGCTTTGTCGCGATCCCCGAGCAGGCGCGTGCGCAGAGCTATCAAATCGACTGTGCCATTCTGCTTTGCCTCTCCGGCGGCTGGCCTGCCTCGGTGCCTTGCACCCGCGCCCGCGCCGAGTTCATTCGGCGGATCACGCCTTGGCCCGTCGAACCGCCTCTCCAAATTTGGCGGTGCCCTATGGGGGTGTCTTTCGATGCTGACCCCTCAGAGCGTAACCGTGCCCGTCTCTATGACATTCTCATGGAAGGCAACGGTTCCACCCCAATGCAGTCTTTCCCAGGCGCACCACTCACGGACTCTGCGCTTGAACCCCAGCCCGCCGTTGTCCGTAGGACCGGCGGGCTGGCCGACGCCTTGCCCGAGGGTTTCGCGCTGCAATTTGTCGACGGTGAATACAGCGATGACAACGGGATCGCAGACATCGACATCAGCGGTGACGCTTTTGACTTCGTTCGCTCAATCCGCGTCTTCAACGTGACCTACGCCCGGCAGCGACGGACGGGTAAGGACGGTGATAATTGCACCCGCAGCGCAGATGTTCGTCTCGGCTCCTATGGCACCCAAGGCGACTTCCATTGGTCCGGTTCTTCGGTTTCCGCGCTACCCGCCGCTCACACTGGCATGGAGCGTTTCGGGGAGTGGTGCCCGTCGATCTACCACCGCTCAGTGTTCGTGGAGTGGCGCGACTACCAAGGGAATTATGGGTTCGAGCAGGTCAACTACTAAGCGTAGTGCCACTTGCGGCTGCGCAATACTATAATTGCGGCAGGCATCTAAAGAGAGTATGCCTGTCGCAAACGATCATCAGAATCGAACAGGCAAAGGAGCAGACCCCCCAAAAAGCGAGACCCCCCGCAAGGCGGCAACCTAGCGAGGGGGGGCTTAGAACCTAGGAATTGGCGTTCCGAACGGTCCACACTGATCTGTTTTCAGGACTGGTTCTATCACCCTCCCAACAACCGAACAAGCAAAAAGCGCACCTGTGCGAACAGGGGAAGTTTGCTTCGCCGCCTTGTCCACCGAGCAGTAAAAGGACAGGGAAATGAACCACTCACCACAAGTTGCGTTGCCGCAGGGAATGACCCGCCGCGACGTTATTGCAGTCATAAGCGAGATCGGGCGAGACCTGAATCTTAGCGCAGCAGCCGTCTACATTCTGACCAAGCTCATTGGCAGCACCAGCGCCAAGGACTGGACCGAACCCGGAGCCGAGCCCGTCTTCTACGGCAGCCAGGAGACGATGGCGGAACGCTGTCATCTGACTGCCCGTCAGATGCGCTCACACGAACGCACCTTGGAGCGATGCGGCTTGCTAATCCGCGACACCAAGGCAAATGGTGCGCGGGAAGCTGGAACTGGCCGAGGGCTCGTCTTCACACCCCTCAAAGCCTGTTTCGCGGATCTTCTGGCCCTACGAGACCAGAAGCGGGAGCGCACAAGCCGGATCAAGGAACTGAAGAGCCTTCGCAGCGTCCGCCTTCGCCGCATGAAGGAGAACATTGCGCGCTTGTCTCCCGAGGCGCTGGATGATGAAGCCATCGCCTCCACCCTTTCACGCTTCAACGCTTGGCCGCGTTCGGATCGCTTGCATTCTCTTGGCATCGAGCAGCTAGAACAGCATATTCAGGACGCTACGGCGTTGTGTGAAGAACTCGAAGAACTTCTTCAAAACCTACCGGAATCTTCCTGCGAACCGGCAGTATCCTTCCGGTCTCTATTACAAGAAGACAACGAGAAGAATCCTTCTGTAATCTGTAACGCAAGCGTCGATGAAAGGAGCGCGGGCAAGCCCGCGCACTCGAACTTGCTTAAATCAGAACCTAGCGGTTCTGATGATTGCTTAGAAAAACAGGATGCGGGGCCGAGCGGAGTTATCAACCCCAAACTAGAGGCGCTGATGCAGCCGGAGCAGCTTTTCAAGCTGGCTTCGGACGACTTCCAGACAGCTCTAGCAGCGCGCTCGAACCGGATCACTGAAGAGGCGATTATCGACGCCGCGCACGACATGCTCACGCCGCTAGGGATCAACTATTCGGCTTGGCGCGGAGCCTGCGGAGCTATGGGTCGTCATGTCGCCGCACTTTGCGTCCTGGTCCTCGATGCCAACCGTGACCACCCACAGACGCCCGTGCGCAACCCCGGAGGCTTCCTGCGGGGCATGGTTCGAGCTCACAAGCGGGGAACTCTGAACCTGACCGGTAGCCTTATCGGATTGCAGCGGCGGCGGGGTTGGTAGGAGTCCCGCCATGCCGCACTTTCCAATGGATCAACCCTCTCGACGGTCGGATCGTGAAGGGTTGCAGCTATACATACCGATTTCCGCGCCGTCGCTGTCGTGCGCGATGACCGTGCCCTCGATCGCGGAGGCGCCTTCGGCGGGATCGAGCGGCCGCATGTCAGGTTCAGCCGTGACGCCTTGGAAGGTTCGAAGCGCGGCCAGATCACAGGCCCGGGCATCGTCAAACTCGGCCGTAATGACCTCGGAGCCGGACTGCAAATTGAACAGCACCAGGATCAGTATGATTTTCATGAGGGGTTCCTTTCTACGAAAGAAGGCCGGCACCTATCGGCCCCGGCCTTCATGGAGAACAGCGCATAGCGCCTTCACCTTCCACGACCATCGGCATCCCTGCCTGTATCGCACCTCGGCAATATCATAATGTTGAGCGCAAGACAATAACGCTGAACGTCATACGCATTCATCTTCCCGAAAATATCCTCGGGGGAGCGCCGACAGGCGCGGGGGCAGACAGCCCCCCTTGCTGCCGGTTATGCCTGTCCAAAATCGGTCGGTTTTGAACACCTGTGTTGCGAGTGTTCAAAAACTAGCCCTTGCGGATTTTGAACACTTCCTTATTTTCGAACAGGGTTTTTGCACGTACCGGGACACACCATGACAGCCCAAGGCCGCGTTTTTGCCTATGTCCGCGTTTCTACCATTGGGCAGACTGTCGCGGGGCAGCTCCAGGAGATCGCAGCGGCAGGATTTCAGCCGCCAGAATACCGTGTTGTTTCCGAGACAATTTCGGGGAGCGTTCCAGCCATGCAGCGGCCAGAGTTCGCGCGCTTGGTCGATCGTCTCGAACCCGGCGATATTCTCGTGGTATCGAAGCTGGATCGGCTTGGGCGCGACGCTATCGACGTGACCGAGACAGTTTCGGCTCTCTCAAAGATCCCTGTCCGAGTTCACTGCCTTGCCCTTGGTGGCACAGACCTAACCAGTTCGTCGGGACAACTAACCATGAATGTCCTAAATGCAGTGGCGCAGTTCGAGCGCGATCTACTGCGGGAGCGGACGAACGCGGGTCTCGCCGCGGCGAAAGCTAAGGGGCAAAAGCTAGGCCGACCTCGGGCGCTTTCTGAGACACAAGAAACCGAGGCCAGACACCGCCTCGAACGGGGCGAGAGTGTTTCATCCGTCGCCAGGCACTTTGATGTTGCAAGGGCAACCATCATCCGCCTCCGAAACACCTAGGCTGCTACGAGGGATGCTCGCTCGCCATCAGCTTAAGAGCATCAGCCTGAGCTACACTAAGGTTGCGGAGAGACGGGCAACGCGGCGCAATCTCGATTGTTTCGTTCTCAGCCAACCGTTCCCAAAGCCTCCGATAATTCGGGCGCATGGTGTCCCATGAAAGGTAGGTCCGAACCCTGACGAAATAGTCTTTCTCGGTTGGCGAAGGAAAGTCGGCAGGATTGGGCGCTCCAAAGCGTTCATAGTCCTCCGGATTACTCCATCGCAGGGGTGCAACCTCGCGGGAGCATATAACTAACCCGCCCAGGAGCGGGACATAAAATCTCCCGTGCAGCCGAGCCTTGGTCGCAGCATCGCACCACCCCCAAACGGGGCTGAGTACATCTAAGAAATCCAAAAGTTCTTTCTTTCCAGACCTCTGAGCAATCCGCTGCAAGGCGTGTTCTTCAATGCCACAAATCAACTGATCTGGGTTTTCTTCAAACTCCCAAGCGCGCCTTTTTCCAGATACCCGGAAATGATGTTGAAATATGGCGAGAAGAGTTCTGTTCGGGCCTAAGTCTATGACGCCATAGTGAGCGATGAGGGCTTCGCGATATTCATCGCGTGCTGTTGCTCCTAGATACCGACCCCATTTTCTAACATCTTTTATACAAGCATCCACGTATCTTTTACGGCCTTTGACGTTCGCCACGTTTACCTGCCGCCACCTCACAGGCAAGGGCTCTGTGTCGGCCATCTTTATTGCGGCACGGGACAAGCTTTTCGCCAAAGATTGGTCAATTCGATTTCCCGCAGGCGTTCTCTCATATGGAGTAGACATTGTTCTGCAAGCGTCTCCGTCCAGGGTAGTTCCGGCACGAAGCATCACGAGACCTGTTCAAGCTCGTCTCGAAGATCGTATCTTCTATACAATCGGCGCATGATTTTTTCCGCCTCTGGTGACGGTGTTATCCAGCCGGTTCCCGATGGTCGGCGCGGGACAGGATCGCGGTCTCCCAAATCAAAAGTAGCTACGCTGAAGCAAGAAATATCCGTTTTCGTTCCTGTCATAAGCGCCTTTCGCAAAAGAGGCCCTATCGACAAGGCCGAGCCCTCGTCACAATCAATTTCATGTCGGAGGCAACAGTCACACTTGGTCGCATAACGCCAAGTATGCGGTGGTTTATCAAAGCACTCGCCGCTCTTTCCTACGACTTGCCGTTCAACCAATGTTCCGTCGCATTCCACCCAACGGATTATGCGAGATCGCATAGTTACTTTGTTACTGAGAACAGCGGTTCTGAGTCCTTCGATGACCGACTGACTGTCCGTCAGCATCGGGTTTTCAATCTCATGTCTGACGAAAATAGGAGTTTCGTGGCTCGGCGCCGAACCCTCTGGATAGCGCAGAATGTTGTCGTCGCGCCGCCGCAGTATGTTGTCGTCGCCAAGTTTCCAGACGCCTTTGGCGAGATCGCTCCATTTCAGTGTGGTCTTGTCTTCAACCCAGCTTGGCACACCGTCTTCGTGGAACTTTTGAGCCATCCGGTCCAAAGCTACGTGGAGCGGTATTCCATCGCTCTTAGCAAGCCGCTTTGCTTCTTCGCGGTAGCTTTTGATTGATCTTCCAGAGGAATGAACTTCAACAGCCATATCAATCTCCCGATAGACGCTGGTTGACCGACAAACCTACATCCAGAGAAATCCAGAATGGCGATTAGTTTTGTTGAAAGCACTGACGCAAGGTCTTTCTAGATGTCGGTCGGAGGGGGGCGTGCGGACCCTGACGAATACTTGCAGCATTAGATTTTTACTGTCAATCAAAACAAATCTCGCCTCTTTTCCGCGCATGGCAAATCCTGATCGTTCATGACCTCGTGCGTTCGCTCGAGGACACGCCCGCCCAGGACCGGGCTCTACTCGTGCGCCGGCGAGACCGGCGCACT
>NZ_FOXV01000005.1 GCF_900115815.1 Roseivivax halotolerans
ACATCTCCTGGTACCGCGCCGCATCCACATGCGCCTTCGCCACCATCTCGTCGCTCGGCGCGTAGATCTTCACATCACTCATATCGCCTCCTCCTCCTGCGTGTCTTACCGAAACGCCGCGACCCCTTGGCTGCGTTCCGCCGAATTCATGGGTAGGAAAAAGGCCGGGTGCAGACAGCCCCGACCTTCCGGCACTTCGCGGGTGCCAATTGCAGTATGCGCCGGGGCTCAGATCGCGAGATATTCGTGACGCAGCTCCTCGTTCTCGAGGACCTCGGCGGCGGAGCCGTCATAAACGATGGAGCCGGTGTCGAGGATGATCGCCCGGTCGGCCAGTTGCAACGCGCGGACCGCGTTCTGCTCCACAAGGATCGTGGTCATGCCCTGCTCCTTGACGTGGCGGAGCGTCTTCTCGATCTCGTCGACGATCACCGGGGCGAGACCCTCGTAGGGCTCGTCCAAAAGCAGCACCTTGATGTCGCGCGCAAGCGCCCGGGCAATGGAAAGCATCTGCTGCTCGCCGCCCGACAGGGTCACGCCCTCCTGCTTGCGGCGCTCGCCGAGGCGCGGGAAGAGCTCGTAGAGCCGCTCCAGCGACCAGCCGATCGGCGGCTGGATCTGCGCCAGCTCCAGGTTCTCCTCGACGGTGAGGCCAGGGATGATGCGCCGGTCCTCGGGCACGAGCCCCAGCCCCGCCACCGCCGCCTCGTGCGAGGCCATCCGGTGCAGCGGCTGATGGTCGAGCCAGATCTCGCCCTTGTGAACCTGCGGACTGCCGAGCCGCGCGATCGAGCGCAGCGTCGTCGTCTTGCCCGCGCCGTTGCGGCCGAGAAGGGCCAGGATCTCGCCTTCGTGCACGTTGAAGGAGATTCCCTGCACGATGTAGCTCTCGCCGTAATAGGCGTGCATGTCCCAGACCGAGAGGAAGGCCGGAGCCGTCTCCGCCTGGTTGGCGTTCTTGGAAAAATCGGGACGGACGTTCATGGGTCGGCTCTCCTTTACGCCGCTTCGCCGAGATAGGCTTCCTTCACCTTCGGATGGCCCTTGATGTTCTCGGGCGTGTCCTCGACGAGGGGCGTGCCCTGCGCGAGAACGGTGATCCGGTCGGCGAGGGAGAAGACGACATGCATATCGTGCTCGATGATGCACATGGTGATGTCGCGCTTTTCCTTGATCTCTTTCAGAAGGTCGATCGTGTTGTTGGTGTCCGCCCGGGCCATGCCGGCGGTCGGCTCATCGAGCAAGAGGAGCTTGGGACGCTGGATCAGGCACATTGCCATCTCGAGCCGCCGCTTGTCGCCGCGCGACATCGAGGAGCCGAGCATGTCCTGCTTGTCGAGCAGCTTGACCTCGGTCAGCATGGTCTCCGCCTCGCCGCGAAGGTCCTTTTCATCCTCGACGGACTCATAGGCATGCATGCGGAAGGAGCCGTCGCGCTTGGCCAGGAGCGGGATCATCATGTTTTCCATGACCGTGAGATCGCCGAAGATCTCAGGCGTCTGGAACACGCGGGAGATGCCCATCTGATTGATCTCGTAGGGCTTGCGTCCCAGCACCGACTGACCTGCGAACATCACTGAGCCGGTATCGGGCATCAGCTTGCCGACAAGACAATTGAGGAGCGTGGACTTGCCGGCGCCGTTTGGCCCGATGATCGCATGAACCGTGTTCTCCTTGACCGAGAGGTTCACGTCTCCAAGCGCCTGCAGGCCGCCGAAGCGCTTGTTCACGTCCTTGACTTCAAGAATTCCCATGACGCGCTCTCCTTATTCGGCGGGGGTTCGTTGCTTGGCGGTGTCTTCCTTGCCGGTCCGCTTGCGGCGGAAGGCGTTCCGGATACGGTCGCCGCCTTCGAGAAGCCCGCCGGGCAGGAAGATCACGACGGCCATGAACATGAGCCCCAGCGTGAGGTGCCAGCCCTTGCCGACGAAGGGATAGATCATCGCGACTACGGCATCCTCGAGCCCGTCGGGCAGGAAGGCGAACCAGGTGTGCAGGATCTGATCGTTGATCTTGGAGACGATGTTTTCCATGTACTTGATCATGCCGGCGCCGAGGACCGGTCCGATCAGCGTGCCCGCCCCGCCGAGGATCGTCATCAGCACGACCTCGCCCGAGGCGGTCCAGAACATCCGCTCCGGGCCGACCTGGGTGTCCATCGCGACCATGAGGCCGCCGGCAAGACCGGCATACATGCCAGAGATCACGAAGGCCGCCAGCGTGTAGGGGCGCGCGTTGAGACCGGTGTAATACATGCGGTTCTGGTTCGACTTCACCGCCCGCAGCATCATGCCGAACGGCGAGCGGAAGATGCGGATCGCCATGTAGAAGGCCAGGATCATCGCCATGGCGCAGACGTAGTAGCCGACGTTCAGCGTGAATTCCCAGCCGCCCATGCGGATGATCGAGCTCTGGCTCATCTCGAGGCCGAAGAGGCTGGCGCGGCCGATCTCTCCGGGTTCGAGATTCGCCAGGAGCGGAGTGTCGGTGGGCTTGATCTGCAGGCCGGTCTCGCCGCCGGTGATCGGCGTCAGCACCGAATAGGCCAGCGCGTAGGACATCTGCGCGAAAGCCAGCGTCAGGATCGAGAAGTAGATGCCCGAGCGGCGGAGCGAGATGTAGCCCACCATCACCGCGAAGAGCGCGGCGAAGACGATCGCCATGAAGATGCCCGGCAGGATGTTCAGCGTCAGCAGCTTCATCATCCAGATCGTGGCATAGGATCCGACGCCGAGGAAGGCCGCGTGACCGAAAGAGAGATACCCGGTCAGGCCGAACAGGATGTTGAAGCCGATGGCGAAGATCCCGAAGATCACGAAACGCTGCATCAGGTCGGGATAGCCCGCGTTGAACTGCGCCATGGCGCTGTCGACAGGGAAGGGGTTCAGAAGGACCGGCGCCATGACTGTCAGCACCGTCACGAGAAGCAGGAGGCCAGCGTCCTTTTTGCGAAGACCGAGCATAGGATTATTCCTCCATGACGCCCTTGCGGCCCATGAGGCCACGCGGACGGGTCAGCAGAATGATGATGGCGACGAGGTAGATGATGATCTGGTTGATGCCCGGAATGGCGTCGACCATGAACGGCATCGAGGCGAAGCTCTCGAGGATTCCCAGAAGGAAGCCCGCGAAGACCGCGCCGGGCAGGCTGCCCATGCCGCCGACCACCACGACAACGAAACTGAGGACTAGGAAGTCCATGCCCATGTGGTAGTTCGGCGCGACGATCGGCGCGTACATCACGCCGGCCACGCCTGCGACGCAGGCCGCCAGTGCGAACATCAGCGTGAAGCGCTTGTCGATATCGATGCCGAGAAGGCCCACCGTTTCGCGGTCGGCCATGCCGGCCCGCACCACCATCCCGAAGGTCGTGAATTGCAGGAAGGCGAAGACCGCGCCGATCACGAGCGCCGCGAAGGCAAAATAGACGAGGCGCCAATAGGGATACATGATCGTCAAGGGATCGAAGCCGAGAAGGACGCCGAAGTCGAAGCTGCCGGTGAACGCATCGGGCGCCGGTGTCTGGATCGGGTTCGCGCCGTAGAAATACTTGACGATCTCCTGCAGCACGATGGCGAGGCCGAAGGTCACGAGGATCTGGTCCGCATGGGGGCGCTTGTAGAAGTGCCGGATGAGACCGTGCTCCATCAGGTATCCCACCAGCATCATGATCGGTATGGCGAAGAAGATCGCGAGCGGCACCGACCAGTCGATGATCCCCGCGCCTATGGCTTCGCCGAACCAGGATTCCACGTAAGGTGTCTCGATCTTCATCGGATTGCCGAGGAAGTCGGTGCGGGTGGGGTCTTCGGTGACGGAGCTGAGCGTCAGGATGCGCTGCAACGTCACCGCGCAGAACGCGCCGATCATGAACAGCGCGCCGTGGGCGAAGTTCACAACGCCCAGCGTGCCGAAGATCAGGGTCAGGCCGAGGGCGATCAGCGCATAGGCGGATCCCTTGTCGAGCCCGTTGAGAATTTGAACGATTACCTGGTCCATGGCGAGTGCGACCTTCTTTGGAAAGCGGGGGCTTCAGCGGCAGGCGCCTCGGCGTGCCGGACGGGCCGGAGGGGCGGGGCCGGATGTCCGGGGCGGCCCTTGGAGCCGCCCCGCCGCGAGACGCTTATGCGCCGTTGTTGCAGGAACCGAGCGAGCCGCCCGCGAATTGCGGGTGATCGGGCTCGTAGGTGACCTGGTCGGTCGGCGTGACCTCGACGATCTCCACGAGATCGAACTCGTTCTCGGGATTTTCCTTACCACGCACGACCACGACGTCCTTGAAGCACTGGTGGTCTTCGGCACGGTAAAGCGTCGGGCCGTTGCCCAAACCGTCGAACTCGAAGCCTTCGAGGGCCTCGACCACGGCGCAGGGCTGGAACGAGCCGGCGCGCGCGACCGCATCCGCATAGAGCAGCGTCTGCACGTAGCAGGTATGCGCCGCCTGGCTCGGCGGGAAGCCGTATTTCTCACCGAAGGACTGAACGAAGGCGTTCGTGCCGATGTAGCGCTCACCGAGCTGGTTCTCGAGTTTCCAGTCCCAGTTCTGCGAGCCGAGGATGCCGGCGATGTTCTCGCCCGCACCGCGTGCCATCAGCTCGGAATAGAGCGGCACGACGATCTCGAACTGCTTGCCATTGGCTTCCGCCTCGCGCAGCCCGAACTGAACGGCGTTGGTCAGCGAGTTGACCATGTTGCCGCCGTAGTGGTTGAGCACGAGCACGTCTGCGCCCGAGTTCAGGACCGGCGCGATATAGGACGAGAAGTCGGTCTGGGTGAGCGGGGTCTTGACCGAGTTAACGGTCTCCCAGCCAAGCGCCTCGGTCGAGGACACCATCGCCTCCTCGGTCGTGTAGCCCCAGTTGTAGTCGGCGGTCAGGTGATAGGCTTTGCGGTCAGCGCCATATTGATCGATGAGGATCGGCGCGAGTGCGGCACCCGACATGTACGAGTTGAAGAAGTGACGGAAACCGTTGGCTTTCCGGTCCTTGCCCGTCGTGTCGTTGGAGTGGGTCAGGCCGGCCATGAAGATGATGCCCGCCTCCTGGCAGAGCGCCTGCACAGCCACGGCCACGCCGGAGGACGAACCGCCGGAGACCATGATCGCGCCGTCCTTCTCGATCATCGAGCGGGCGGAGGCACGAGCCGCGTCGGACTTGGTCTGGGTGTCGCCGGTCACGAACTCGACGCGCTTGCCGAGGATGCCGGTGCCCTCGAGCGCCTGGCTCGAGAAGGTCTGCAGCATGCCGCCGTCGCCTTCGCCGTTCAGGTGCTCGACGGCGAGTTCGAATGCGCGCAGCTCGTCGGCGCCCTCATCGGCGTAAGGCCCCGATTGCGGCACGTTGAAGCCGAGCGTCACCGTGTCGCCCGTGGGCGCGTTGGTGAAGCCGCTGTCCTGTGCGCGCAGATATGTCGGCAGCGATAGACCGGCGGCCGCGCCGGCGCTGGTCTTGATCAGGCCGCGACGTGTCAGATTGAATCTGGACATCAATTCCTCCCTTTATGGTTCGTTCAGGCCGGCACTCCTCCTGCCGGACGCGCAAAGGTACCCTTGCGTGCAAACGCAGTATGGGGGGGGATCGGAAAAGTGTTCAACAAATCCTTTTGCTGCAACGCTTTATTTGTGAATTAATCAACTAGATGGTGCTTCGATCTGTAAATTGATTTATGTTGCGCGGCAGAAAGGCGTTGGCTTGGCAGGATAATTCGCGATGGCACGAGACACGTTGACGGGCAGCCGCATCCGCGAGAGGCGCATTATCGCGGGCATGAAACAGGCCGAGCTCGCCAAGGCGTCGGGTATCTCGCCATCCTATCTCAACCTGATCGAGCATAATCGCCGCAGAATCGGCGGAAAGCTTCTTCTAGAGATTGCGCGCATCCTCGAAGTCGAGCCCGCGCTCCTGAGCGAAGGCGCGGAGGCGACGCTGATACAGACCTTGCGCGAGGCTGCGACGGGGGTCTCCGGCTCCGGGGCGGAGCTTGATCGCGTGGACGAATTCGCCGGCCGCTTTCCGGGCTGGGCCGGGCTTCTGGCGGCAATGCAGCGGCGGATCGCGGCGCTCGAGCAGGCGGTAGACACGTTGTCGGACCGCGTCACGCATGACCCTCAACTCGCCGCCTCCCTGCACGAAATGCTGAGCCGGGTGACGGCGATCCGCTCCGCGGCGTCGATCCTCGCCGAACCCGGTGAGATTTCTCCCGAATGGCAGGGACGCTTTCACCGGAATATCTACGAGGATAGCGGCCAGCTTGCCGAGACCTCGCGCGGGCTTGTCGCTTATCTCGAAGCGGCCGACGCGCATTCGGCCGCCCAGGCGACCGCGCCCCAGGAGGAACTCGACAAGGTGCTGGAGGCGGAAAACTACGCCTTTCCGGCGCTCGACCTCGGCCATGCGAGCCCCGAAGAGATGGCGGATCGGCTCGGCGGGGATATCTCGGCCACCGCGCGAACCATGCTGACTGAATATCTTTTGCGTTACGCCGAGGATGCCGCCGCTTTGCCGATGCGCGATCTCGCGCCCGTTTTGTCCGAAACGGGTCCGGACCCTGTCTCGGTGGCTGCCGCGCTCGGTCAGCCCGTGGCGCGCACGATGCGCCGGATCGCGGCGCTCGGGACGGAGGCGAGCAGCGGGCTCGGTCTTGCGATCTGCGATGCTTCGGGGGTGCTGACCTGCCGACAGCCGGTCCCGGTCTTCCCCTTGCCGCGGTTCGGCTCGGGCTGTCCGCTCTGGCCGCTCTATGCCGCGCTGACCCGTCCCGGAGAGCCGATCTCCGCGCGGATCGTGCAGCCGGGGCGGCCGCCGCACCCGGTGCGGGCCTTCGCCATCGCCGAACCGATCGAGCCGCCGCGCCTCGACCGGCCGGCTCTCTGCGAGGCGACGATGCTCATCGTGCCGGGGCGCGACGACGATGGCGGTCCGGCGCTCGAGGTGGGTGTCAACTGCCGGATCTGTCCGCGCGAGGCGTGTCCGGGCAGACGCGAGCCCAGCATTCTCGGGCATGATGTGTCTGCGGCGTTTTGACAGGCGGCCTGCGCTTCTTCATACAGTACGAGCCGCCAGAGAATTCGATGCGGGGTTCCGGTGCAACGGGGGAGGGGAGGCCGCCTTGCATGTCCAAACGACTTCTGCTGATCGAAGATGAGCCCAACATCATCGAGGCGATCAGTTTTATCCTGTCGCGCGATGGCTGGCACGTGGCCTCGCACTCGTCGGGCACCACTGCGATGGAGCGGCTGCGTGCCGAGCCGCCGGATGTGGTGATCCTCGATGTCATGCTGCCGGGCCGCAGCGGCTACGAGGTGCTTCGCGACATTCGCGACGACCCGTCGCTCGCAAAGATCCCCGTGCTCATGCTGACCGCGCGCGGCCAGACCAAGGATCGCGAATTGGCCGAACGGGCCGGCGCGAATCTGTTCATGACCAAGCCGTTCTCCAATACCGAGGTTCTGGAGGCCGTGCGTGCCCTGGTGCCCGCGACATGAGCGAGCCGCGCGAGACGCATAGCGGGCCGCCGGTCTACTTTCTCGAGAGGCAGACCTACCGGCGGCGGCGGCTCGAGGATGCGGCGCGGCTCCTGCCCGTGATCGGGGCCTTTGCCTGGCTGGTGCCGCTCCTCTGGCCGCGTCAGGGCCCGGAGGCGCCGGGCATGGGCAATGCATTGATCTACATCTTCGGCGTATGGATCGTGCTGGCTCTCATCGGCGCGATCCTGTCGCAGCGGCTTGGCCGGCGCGAGCCGCCCGAGCCGGTCCGGAGCGCGGAGGAATGATCTCCTTCAACGGGCTCGTCGTGATCTGCCTGGCCTATGTCGCCATGCTCTTCGCGGTGGCCTTCACCGCCGACCGCTTCGCGCGGAAGGGGCACAGCCGGTGGCTGCGCTCTCCTATCGTCTATACCCTGTCGCTGTCGATCTATGCGACGGCCTGGACGTTCTACGGCGCGGTCGGCTCCGCGGCGCGAAGCGGGCTCGAATACATCACGATCTATCTCGGACCGAGCCTCGTGATGTTCGGCTGGTGGTGGCTATTGCGGAAACTCGTCCGCATCGGCCGCTCGCAACGCATCACCTCCGTGGCGGACCTCATCTCCTCGCGCTTCGGCAAGTCGAACCTTCTGGCGGTGCTCGTCACGATCCTGTCGGTCATCGCAGCGACGCCTTACATTGCTCTCCAGCTGCAATCCGTGACGGTCTCCTTCGAAGTCTTCGCCAATGGCGGCGGCACCGATACCGGCGAGGTTGTCGGGCGAAATACCGCCTTCTGGGTCGCGATCGGTCTGGCGATCTTCACCGTCATCTTCGGCACGCGGAACCTCGATGCCAACGAGCGCCACCACGGTGTCGTCATGGCCATCGCGGTTGAGGCGGTGGTCAAGCTGACCGCGCTTCTGGCCGTGGGCATCTTCGTCGTCTGGGGGCTTGCCGGCGGGGTGTCGCAGACGCTCGAGGTCATCGAGGCCAGCGAGCTCGGCCAGTGGCAAGTGCATGGCGGGCGCTGGGCGGGGCTCATCTTCATCTCGGGCGCGGCCTTTCTTTGCCTGCCGCGCATGTTCCAGGTTCTGGTGGTCGAAGCCGCGGACGAGGATCACCTTCGCACGGCGAGCTGGGCCTTTCCGGCCTACCTGATGGCGATGTCGATCTTCGTCGTGCCGATCGCGGCGGTCGGCCTTGCGGTTCTGCCGTCCGACGCCAATCCCGACCTCTTCGTGCTGACGCTGCCCTTGTCGCAAGGGGCCGAGGGCGTTGCGGTCCTGTCGTTCCTCGGCGGCTTCTCCTCGGCGACCTCGATGGTGATCGTGGCGGCGATCGCGCTTTCGACGATGGTGTCGAACCATATCGTCATGCCGATCTGGCTGCGGCTCGCGGGCGGGCGCGCTACGATCTCGGGCGATGTGCGTAACGTGGTGCTGACGGCGCGCCGGGTATCCATCGTCTCCATCGTGCTGCTTGGCTACATGTACTACGCGGTCTCTGGGGGCGGCTCGGCGCTCGCGGCGATCGGACTTATTTCCTTCGTCGGGGTTGTGCAGGTTCTGCCATCCATGATCGGTGGCATCTTCTGGCGCGGCGCGACCCGCACGGGCGCTGTCGCGGGGTTGGTGATCGGCTCCGTGATCTGGCTCTACACGTTCTTCCTGCCCTCCATCGGGATCGAGGTCTTCTCGGAGCGGACGCTGGCCGAAGGACCGTGGGGCCTTGGATGGCTGCGCCCGCAAGCGCTCTTTGGCATCGCGGGGCTTGATCCGTTTTTGCATGCGCTTCTGTGGTCGCTGGCGCTCAACGCGCTGGCATTCTTCGGCGGCTCGGTCCTGAGCTTCCCCACTCCGGTGGAGCGGCTGCAAGGCGCGCAGTTCGTCAACATCTTCCAGCATTCGGGCGGGCCGCGCAGCTGGTCGTCGGGCGTCGCTCAGACCGAGGATCTGCTCATCATGGCGCAGCGGATTCTCGGGCCGGGAGAGGCAATCGCGCTCTTCCGGCGCGAGGCGGAGCGGCAGGGCGTCCGCGGCGATCTGCCGGAGCCGCGCCCAGACTTCCTCGAAACGCTGGAGCGTGAGCTCGCAGGCTCGGTCGGTGCGGCCACCGCCCATGCGATGGTCGGACAGATCGTGGGCGGCACCTCCGTCTCCGTGCAGGATCTCATCGCGGTCGCCGACGAGTCGGCGCAGCTCATGGAATATTCCGCCCGTCTCGAAGCGCAATCGGCGGAGCTGTCCAGCACCGCGCGGCAGCTTCGCGAGGCCAATGACAAGCTCACGCGCCTCTCGGTGCAGAAGGACGCTTTTCTCAGCCAGATCAGCCATGAGCTTCGGACGCCGATGTCGTCGATCCGCGCCTTCTCGGAAATCCTGCGCGATTCGGGCGGGCTTTCTGCCGAAGAGCAGTCGAAATTCGCCTCTATCATCCATGATGAGACGATCCGCCTGACCCGGCTTCTCGACGATATCCTCGACTTGTCGGTGATGGAGAACGGGCGCGTCTCGTTGAACATGCGAGAGGGTCGGCTCTGCGATGTGCTCGACCGCGCGGTCGCGGCCGGATCGGTCGGAGAGAGCGACGAGGTCTCGCTCGAGGTGCGGCGCGACCGCTCGACGGAGGACATTGTCCTCTACACCGATCTCGACCGGCTTTCGCAGGTGTTCATCAACATCATCTCGAACGCGCGGAAATATTGCGAGGCCGCCAAACCGCGCCTGACCATTCGTGTTCGGGAACAGAACCGGGCGCTCGCCATCGACTTCATCGACAACGGACAGGGCATTCCGCGCGACTCCCGTGATGTGATCTTCGAGAAATTCGCCCGGATCTCGGACCAGCGTGCCGGGGGTGCAGGGCTCGGGCTCGCGATCTGCCGGCAGGTGATGGAGCGACTGGGCGGCACGATCACCTACCTGCCAGGACAAGGTGGCGCGGGCTTCCGCGTTCTCTTGCCCCGCAAGGCGGCGCTCGCGGCGGAATAGTCTGCGCCTCAACGGAATGGTAACCATCGCCTTTCATACCCGTTCGCGAGGTGCGGGCCCCGGGGAACGGAATGAACGCGCAGAATGCGGCGAACAGCGATGTACTCAGACGCAAGGTAGAGGCCGGACGCCGCGCCGCCGCCTCTGCAGGCATGCCGCCTGAAAAGGCGCTGGCGCGCGCCTTTGCCCGCGCGGCCGAGACGCAATGGAACCTCGCGCTCGTCTGCAGGGACGTGCGGAAGGTGCGGCTTGATCAGGCCGGGGCGGAAGAACTTATGGAGGAGGGCGGGCTCATTCTCGGGATGGACGGGCCCGAGGGCGAGCTTGGTTTCGCATTGTTCGACCGCGCCCTTGTCGCGGGCCTGACGGAGATTCAGACGTTCGGGATCGTCACGCCCCAATCGCCCGAAGAGCGGGCCTTTACCGATACCGACGCGGCCATGACGGCGGCGCTTCTCGACCCCGCCATGATGCGGATGGAAGCAATGCTGGAAGGGCAGAAGATGGGTGCGGCGCTGCGCGGATTTCGATACGCCGCGCGGATCGAGACGGCGCGCATCGCGGGCACGCTTCTCGATGCGGAGAGCTACGTGGTGCTGCGCGCGCAGGTGGAACTGGCCGGCGGGCGACGCATCGGCCGGCTCGCACTCATTCTTCCTGAAGCCGCGAATGGCGCGGCGGCGGCAGCGCCGGATCTGGCTATGAAAGGGCCTCTCGGGGCGCACGCGCATCTGCTGCACGCGCCGCTCGAGGCGGTGCTCTGCCGGTTGAATATCTCGCTTGCGTCTCTTCAGAGCCTCAAACCCGGCGATACCCTGCCACTGCCGGTCACGGCGCTTGGCGCGGCGGAGCTGCGTAGTCCGGGCGGGGCGCTGGTGGCACGCGGGAGTCTTGGCCGTCTCAATGGTCAACGCGCCTTTCGGGTCGGCGGATCGGACGAGCCGGGGAACCGCGCATCCGCTGAGGCGCCAGTGGCCAGCCAGCCGGGGCGTGTCGAAGATACCGACCTTCCTACGCCGGGAGATCCGGGTCGCGCCGATCCTCTCGCGGAGTTACCGCCTCTGGATTTCGGAGCGGCGATGGCGGAATTGCCGAACCTATCGTGAGACGTGGCGCGCGTCAGCGCTGGGCGGCGAGCGCTTCGAGCGTCGGGGCGAGCCCGCCGAGATCGTATCCGGCCTCGGCAGCGCGGGACAGGATGTCGCCGACCGGCTCTTGGCCTGCGCGGGACAGGGCCCAGACCACCGTGCAGCGCGTGCCCGAGGCGCAATAGGCCAAGACTTTCTCGCCGCCATCTTCCACGAGGGTCGATTGCCGCGCAACGTTCTCGGGCGTCATCGTCTGATGCGTCAGCGGCAGCACCTCGAAGTCGACACCCGCCGCCTTGGCCGCCTCGGCGATAGACGCCGCCTGGTGCGACGGCGGCACTTCGGCGTCTGGGCGATTGCAGATCACGCGGGTGAAGCCAGCCTCCGCGATGCCCGGCAAGTCCTCCGGATCGATCTGCGGAGAGACGAAATAGCGGTCGGTGATGCGTCTTGCGTCCATGTCCCGGCCTTACTCCGCAGGAACGGCGCTGTCCAGACGGCGCGACAGGGCAGGGGCCGCGCCCATGCCTACCAGCATCGCCGCCGCGAAGATCCACACCCCCGGATCGCCATAGCCCAACGAGGCGATAACCGGCCCGGGGCAGAGCCCGACAAGACCCCAGCCCATCCCGAAAAGGACCGACCCGATCACGAGCTTGCGCCCGACTTCGGCTTTGGGCGGGACGGGAAAGCTGCCGCCCGCAAGCGGGGCCGCTCGGCGCGCGCTGACCTGCCAGGCGATGGCCATCGGGATCATCGCACCGCCCATCACGAAGGCAAGGGTCGGATCCCAGTCGCCGAAGACATCGAGCCACCCTTGGACTTTCGCCGTGTCCGTCATGCCCGAAAGGTAAAGACCGCCGCCGAACAGCGCGCCTGCGAGGAAAGCCAGAGCGTTACGCATCACACGACCCCCAGAACGTGCCGGAACAGCGTGATCGTCAGACCACCTGCCAGGATGTAGAAACAGGTCGCCACGATCCCGCGCAGCGACAGCCGCGAGATCCCGCAGACGCCGTGCCCCGAGGTGCAGCCGTTTGCGATCCGCGTGCCGATCCCGACGAGAAGCCCGCCGGCGATCAGCAGAACCAGGTTCCCTGTCAGGTGATTGTCCACAGGCCCGAGCGTCAGGACCAAAAGCAGCGGCAGCAGCGCTGTCCCGGCGAGGAACGCGATCCGCTCTCCGGCATTGCCACGGCCCGTGCCGTCGACAAGCCCTCCGATCAGGCCGGATGCGCCCATGATCCGTCCGTTTCCAAGCAGGAACACCGCCCCGCCCGTGCCGATCAGCAGCCCGCCGATCAGTCCCATGATCCAGTCTGTTGGCATGTCGCCCTCGCTCTGCCCGTTTCGGAAAGACACATGCGTATTTTCGAATGTATTGCAAGGGGGACTCGCTGCGACCTGCTGTCCGGTGCGCTGCTTGCAGGGGGCGGGGGCTTTCCGCCATATTGTGGATAAGTCCTGCTTCAGACAGGATTTCAGGCCCTTGCGCGAGGAACGACCTCGGCGCTGTCAAAGGAAGTCGTCATGGCGGACCTCGTCGAGCGCAGCCAACGCGAAGACGTCGCGATCCTGCAGATCGCGCATCCTCCGGTCAACGCGTTGACGGGGCCGGTTCGCCTTGCCCTCGCAGCGGCGCTCGATGCCGCGATCGCCGATCCCGCCGTGGCGAAGATCGTGATCGCGGGGCGCGGACAGATGTTCTGCGGCGGCATGGACCTGACGGAAATCGAGGGCAAGGATGCCGGCCTGCCTCTAGCCGGTCTCGCGGCGCGGATCGAGGACAGCCCCAAGCCAGTCATCGCCGCCCTCCACGGGTTGGTTCTGGCTGGAGGGGCAGAGATCGCGCTCGCCGCCCATCATCGCGTTGCCCATGCCGAGGCACGGCTCGCCTTCCCGGAAATCCAGCTCGGTCTCGTGCCGCGTGGCGGCGCGACCCAGCGTCTGCCGCGTCTCGTCGGGGCAGGCCCGGCGCTCGAACTGCTCCTGTCGGGGCGGCCGGTATCCTTTTCCGATCCGCGTCTGCGCGGCGTCGCGGACCGGATCGTCGACGGCGATCTGCCGCGCGCGGCCTTGGTTCTCGCGAGCGAGCTTGGCGATACCCCGCAGCCGCGCGCGACCGCCGCCATGACCCAAGGCTTCCGAGATCCCATGGCCTACCAGGCCGCCATCGCAAAGGCCCGGAGCGAGACCCGCGCGGGGCCTGACCCGGCCGCGGAGGAGATCATCGCCTGTGTCGAGGCGGCGCAGCTCTTGCCCTTCGAGGCCGGGATCGCGCGCGAGGGCGACGCCTTTGCCGAGCTGGCCGCCTCCGATCGCTCGCGCGCGCTTCGGCATCTCTACAATGCCGAGCGCCGTGTCGGCCGCCTGACGCCCGAGGAACGCGCTCAGCCCGCCGAGATCGACCGCGTCGCGGTTCTGGGCGGCGGCCCGCTTGCCACGCAGCTCGTCGTCGCACTCCTGGAGCGCAACATCGGGGTCAACTGGGGGACGCGCGATCCGGGCATGCTCCGCGATGGGATGGGGGAGGTCACGCGTCTCATGCGCGCGGCCAAGGAACGGCTGCGCCTCGACGAGGCGACGCTGACACAAAGGCTCGACAAGCTCGATCTCGGTGAGAGCAGGGCGATGGCGCAGGGCGTGGACATCGCGCTCATCGCCGCGCGCGGGCAGGGCGCGATCGAGCTCCCGGACGGCGTGCCGCGCGTCAAGGTCTTTCCCGACGCCGTCGACGGGCTCGGTATACGCTTCGGCGCGCCGCTCTCGACCTCGCCGCTTGCGGAGATCCTCACCGGACCGGCCGCCGGACCCGGCGATGTCGCCCGCGCTGCCGCGCTTCTGCGCCGTATGGGAAAACGGTTCCTGCGTGCGAGCTCGACCGGGCCGAGCGTCGGTGGCCGGATCATGGCGGCGCTGCACCGCGCAGCCGATGCGCTCGTCGATATGGGAGAGGATCCGTTCGACATCGATGCCGCGGTCCGCGACTGGGGCTGGCCACGCCCGCCATTCGAGCTGCGCGACGTGCGCGGTCTTGCCGAATTCGCGGGTGCCGAGCGCGGCGATGGCGCGCGCAACTGGTCGGCGGCGTTGGTCCAGTCGGGCCGGACCGGGCGCAATTGCGGGCGCGGCTTCTACCTTCATGGCACAAGCGGGCCGCGGCCCGACGCCGCCGTCACCGCGCTCATCGACGATCACAGGCCCCGCGCCGATCCGCCGCGCGATGCCGAGAAGCTTCGTGTGCTGCTGCTGGCGGCACTCGCCAACGAGGGCGCACGGATGCTGCAAGAGGGCATGGTCGCGCGTCCCGAGGCGATCGATGTCGCGCTGGTTCTCGGACAGGCTTTCCCGCGCGCCCTCGGAGGTCCGATGCAGGCCGCCGATACGGCGGGCCTTTTCCGGCTGAAGCAGGCGCTGGATGCGGTCGACTATCCTGACCGCGCTTTCTGGACACCTGATCCCCTTTGGGCGGATCTGGTCAAGAACGGCCGGCGTTTCGCAGATCTGAACGGCTGAGCCGCGGCGGCAGGACGTCGCGTCATCCACCTCGTGCCGCTGCGTCCGGACGCTTGCATGGGCGCGGAAAGCCAAACACACTTTGCACCGGGAGAATTGGGAGGACGACCATGACCTTTGCATCCTTTGCGGATCGCGATGCGATAGAAAACGAGATGCCGTGGGCAGACCGGGATCTGCCGGAGACGCTGTACGGACTTCTGTCGCGCACCGCGGGGAAGTTCCCGGATCGTCCGGCGGTCAGCTACCAGATCTTTTCGGGCCCGACCGACAAGGCGGAAACCGTCAGCTGGCGCGAGCTTCGCGAGAAGACGGCGCAATCGGCGAACCTCTTCCGCTCGCTCGGTGTCGGCGAGAACGATGTCGTCGCCTACATTCTGCCCAATGCGAACGAGACGATCTATGCGCTGCTCGGCGGTGCGGTGGCCGGGATCGTCAACCCGATCAATCCCTTGCTCGAGCCCGAGCAGATCGCCGCGATCCTCCGCGAGACGGGCGCCAAGGTCGTCGTCACACTGAAGCCCTTCCCCAAGACCGATGTCGCCCAGAAGGTGCACGAAGCGGTGCGCCATGCGCCCAAGGTCTCCACGGTGCTCGAGGTCGACCTGAACCGCTACCTCACGCCGCCCAAGAGCTGGATCGTCCCGCTCGTGCGCCCGAAACTGGCGGGCAAGACCCATGCGGATGTCAAAAGCTTCACCAAGGAGATGGCCAAGCAATCGACTGAGCTGACCTTCAAGGACAGCGATGGCGACCGCGTGGCGGCCTATTTCCACACCGGCGGCACGACCGGCATGCCGAAAGTCGCGCAGCACCTTTATTCGGGCATGATCTATAACGGCTGGCTCGGGCACCGGCTCCTCTTCACCGAGGAGGACAACATCATCTGCCCGCTGCCCTTGTTCCACGTTTTCGCCTGTCACGTGATCCTTATGGCGGCGGTGGCCTCGGGCGCGCATGTGGTCTTCCCGACGCCGCAGGGCTATCGCGGCGAAGGCGTCTTCGACAATTTCTGGAAGCTGGTGGAGCGCTGGAAGATCTCCTTCGTCATCACCGTTCCGACCGCCGTCTCAGCACTGATGCAGCGCAAGGTCGATGCGGATGTCTCCACCGTGAAAACCGCCTTCTCGGGCTCGGCGCCGATGCCGCTGGAATTGTTCAAGCGGTTCGAAGCGGCCTCCGGCGTGACCGTCGTCGAAGGCTACGGGTTGACCGAGGCGACCTGCCTCGTCTCCTGCAATCCGCCCGACGGCGAGAAGAAGGTCGGCTCGATCGGCATTCCCTTCCCCTATACGGAAGTGAAGATCGTCAAGCAGACCGGCGACGGGCCGGCGCAATGCGCCACCGACGAGATCGGCGAGATCTGCATCTCCAGCCCCGGCGTCTATGCCGGCTCGACCTATACCGAGGAAGACAAGAACCGCGATCTCTTCCACGAGGGCCGATACCTGCGTACCGGCGATCTCGGCCGGATCGACGCGGACGGCTATCTCTGGATCACCGGCCGTGCCAAGGATCTCATCATTCGCGGCGGCCACAATATCGACCCCGCCGATATCGAGGAGGCGCTGCTCACCCATCCCGCCGTGGCGTTCGCCGGCGCGATCGGTCAGCCCGACGCGCATTCGGGCGAGGTGCCTTGCGCCTATGTCGAACTCGTCGATGGCGGCGAGGTAACCGAGGACGCGCTCATCGAGCATTGCAAGACGCATGTGCATGAACGCGCCGCGCAGCCGAAATATCTCGGCATCCTCGACGAGCTGCCGAAAACGGCGGTCGGCAAGGTCTTCAAGCCCGACCTGCGAAAGCGTGCGATCTCCCGGGTCTACAACGCCGCGCTCGAGGAGAAGGGCGTGCCGGCGCGCGTGACATCGGTGATCGACGACAAGAAGCGCGGCCTCGTCGCGCAGGTTACCGCCAACGGCGCGTCCGAGGCGGATGTGAATGGCGCGCTCGCAGCCTTCACGCGCCCCTGGGAATGGACCGAGGAAGCCAGCGTCGCCGCAGAGTGATCGCTCCGTCTTTTGGGTTGGCGGAAATACCGCGGGAGCGCGAGGGCAGAGCCCTCGCCGCCGCGCCCCTCTGAGGGGCGCGGCGCTTTTTTACATCACGATGACGTTGCGCCGCGCCGCGCCGCTGCGCGTGTCGGCGATCGCCTCGTTGATCTGACCGAGCTCCCACCGGCCCGAGATCAGCTCCTCGAGCTTCAGCCGTCCCTGCGCCCAGAGATCCGCCATCCAGGGGATGTCCCGCGCGATCACCACGTCTCCCATCTTGGAGCCGAGGAAACTTTGCCCGGTATACGCGGTCTTGAACGGCTCGTAGCTGGCGCTCTGGCCCACATGCGGCAAGCCCAGCATGACGATCCGCCCGCCCCAGCCGAGATATCTCGGCGCGGCCTCGTAAGCGGCGGCGGCTCCGACCGCGACGGCGACGAGGTCGGCACCCTTGCCGAGCGTGCGCATCGCCTCGCGCCAGGGCTTGCCGCCCGAGGCGAGCACCCCGTCCGTCGCGCCGAATTCCCGGGCGATCTCGAGCTTTTCCTCGTTCATGTCGACCGCCACGATCCGCCGGGCGCCTGCGAGCCGCGCGCCCTGGATCGCGTTGAGGCCGACGCCGCCCGCGCCGATCACCACGACGTCCTCGCCGGGGCGAAGCGCGCCTGCATTGACCACGCCGCCGACCCCGGTGATGACCCCGCAGCCCAGAAGCGCCGCGACCTCCCCGGGCATCGCCTCGGGCACCGCCACGCATTGGTTGCGCTGGATCACCACCTGGCTTGCAAAGGCGCCGCAATCCATCTCGGCAGAGACAGGCGTGCCGTCGGCGCGCGCCAGCGGGGTCGGATGCACGGGTCGCGACTGGCACAGCGTCGGCTTGCCGCCCGTACACGTGGCGCAGGCGCCGCAGGACCGGATCAGAGTCATCACCACGCGCTGCCCGATCTCGAGATCCGCAACGCCCGACCCGAGCGCCGTCACGCGGCCGGCCGCTTCGTGGCCCAGCACCAGCGGCACCTTGCCGCCGAACCCGCCATCGGCATAGGCGATGTCCGAATGGCAGACCGCGACGGCCTTCACCTCGACAGCGATTTCGCCTGAGCGGGGCTCCACGATCTTCAGCGTTTCGATCTGCATCGGCTGGCCGAATTCGGTCAGTACGGCGGCGGTGATGGCACTCATGCGAGGCTCCTTGATGGTTTTCCCACGCCGCCCGGTCCGAGCATCAGCGCAAGCGCAATGCCGAGGAGGCCGACGGAGAGCAGAAACGGCGCACCGGCAAAGCCGTCTTCGCCTCGGGTGAACCAGAAAAACGTGGTCGTCATTACGGGCGGCGACAGGATCGCCGCCATCGCGCCGGTCGCGCTGAAGAGACCCTGCAGCGCGCCTTGTTCGTCATCCGGGACCACGCGGGCGACAAGACCCTGGATCGCCGGGCTCGTGACCGCGGCAAAGCCCGCAAGCGGCACGAGGATCAGCACCAGCGTGCCCGATTGCAGGAAGGCCAGAAGGATGAAGACGAGCGAATTCATCGTGAGGCCATAGATCACCGTGCCGCGCTCGCCGAGATGGCGCAGGAAGACCCGGATGAGACCGCCCTGCATGATCGCGGCGGTGATGCCGAATATGCCGAGTGAAAAGCCGATCAAGCCGGGGTCCCAGCCGAAGCGGGCGACCCCGTAATAGGACCAGATCGAGGGATAGACGAAGAATGCCATCTGCAGGAGGAAGAACACCGCCAGCGCCCGCGACGTTCCGGGTATGCGCCGCAACGCACGGAACGCGCCAAGCGGGTCGAGGCGGCGCACATCCACGGGGCGGCGGCGCTCCTCGGTGACGGTCTCGGGCAGGGCGAGATAGCCGATCAGGAGGTTCAGCGCGGCAAGCGCGGCGGCAGCGAAGAAAGGTGCGCGGGTGCCAAATTCGCCCAGGAGACCGCCCAGAAGCGGGCCGATCACGAAGCCGATGCCGAAACCCGCGCCGATCAGTCCGAAATTCTGCGCCTTCTCTTCGGGACGCGAGAGGTCGGACATCGCCGCCGAGGCGACCGCCTGCGTCGCCGCCGTGATCCCGGCGACGATGCGGCCAAGAAGCAGAAGCCAGATCGTGCCCGCAAAGCCCATGACCACGTAGTCGACCGCCATCCCGCCGAGCGCGCCGAAAAGAACCGGGCGCCGCCCGAAGCGGTCCGATAGCGCGCCGAGCGCCGGCGCGCAGAGGAACTGCATCAACGCGAAGGCGGTCGCCAGGAGCCCGCCCCAGAGCGCCGCGTTGCCAATATCGCTCCCGGTGATCTCGCGCAGAAGGTCCGGCATCACCGGCATGATGAGCCCGATGCCCATCGCGTCGATCACCACGGTCGAGACCAGAAAGAGCTTGGCCGCGCGCATCGCGGCTCAGGCCTGCATCCGGACGGCGCGCGCGAAGTCGCGGGCTTCGGCCGGGGCCGTGCCCAGAAGACGCGGTGGAGCAAAGTCGACGGGTGCAATCCTCGGGTGCCGCTCGGCGGCCAGCGCGATGAGATCGGTGCCGGTCTCGGCGCTTTCGCGGGCGAGCGCTTTCATTGCATTTTGCGCCTCGGGGCGCGGCATCTCGCGGGCGAGCGCGAAGGACAGCGCTTCGGCGGCAAGCGCACCGCTCATGTTGCGCGCCATCGCCTCGGGACGGGGGGCGAGGCCGTCCAGAAGCGGCGCGCATGTCTCTATCGCGGCGGCGCCGGTCAGGCAGAGTTGCGGCAGCACCATCCATTCGGTGAACCAGGTCGCGCCGTCGCGCTGGTGGCGGTGACGCGCGGCCTGCATCAGCGTCGTCTGAAGCCCCGCGCCGTGATGGGCCAGCATCGACAGGACCGAGGGTGCGACCGGGTTCTGCTTCTGCGGCATGGTCGAGGAGGCGCCCGCTTCCCCGAGCGTGACCTCGGCGACCTCGGTCGCGGCGAGCGCGGTCAGATCCTCGCCGATCTTGCCCATTGCCGTCACGAGCCGCGCGACCCAGCCGGCAATCTTCGTCACGGGGGCGCGGTCGGTGTGCCAGCTCCGCTTGGGGTCAACGAGGCCGAGCGCCTCGGAAAGCTCGGCCCGGAGGGCCTCCGGATCGGGCCCCAGCATCGAGGCCGTGCCCGCCGCCCCCGAGAGCGACACGCAGAGGCGGTCGCGCAAGCCGGCCGTCTCGGCGCGCAGGTCCAGAAGCGGCCAGCCCCAGCTCGCGACAACCGCTCCGAAGCTCGTCGGCGTTGCCTGCTGACCGTAGGTGCGCGCGGCCATCGGAAGCTCTGCATGGGCCTCGGCCAGATCGGCAAGCCGCGTCAGAACGCGGTCGAGACCGGCCTCGTAATGGCTCAGCACCTGCCGCAGCCGCAGCATCAGACCGGTGTCCATGATGTCCTGCGACGTCGCGCCCCAATGGATATATTGCGCGTGTTCGGGCGCCTGCATCAGATCGCGGAAGGCCGCGACGAGGGCCGGGACCGGTACGCCGTTCGCGCCCGTCGCCTCCGCGAGGCCGCCAGGATCGACCTGCAGCTCCAGTGACGCGCGGTGGATCGCCTTGGCGCTGATCTCGGGGATGATCCCTGCCGCGCCCTCCGCCTTTGCCAGAGCACCGAGCACGATCAGCATGGCGCGGATCTCGGCGCTATCGGTGAAAAGCCGCGCGACTTCCCCGGTGGGGACGAGCTTGCCGTAGAGCTGGCTGCCGAACAGGGTCGCGCTCATGCCGCCGCGATCCTGTCCAGATGACGGGCGAGCCCCTCGGGCTCCGAGAAGAAGGGCGAATGGGATGTGTTCATGCGGATGACGTCCTCGGGCGGGAAATCGGCGGCCATCTCCTCCTGGAATTCTGGCGGAATGGCGCTGTCCTGTTGGCAAAGGATGTAGGAGCGCGGCACCGAGCGATAGCGTTCCCCCAGCGTCACTTTCGTCGCTTGCGGCAGGATCGCCTGAGGGCAGAGATTCTCGAGCGCGAAGTCCACGGCCTCGTCAGGGCAGTCATGATAGAAAACCTCCCGCGCGTGCTCCGGGATCACCGAGAAGGTCACGCCATCCTCAGCCTTGGCAATTGCCTTCATGATCGGCTGGCGGGGAGCGCGCAGGCGCATGTCCACGAGCGAATGATCGTCCCAGGGCACGTAGGCGCAGAGATAGACGAGCCGCTCGATGTTCGTCGGATCAAGGTCGGCAGCGCGGCTGATCGGGTAGCCGCCCATCGAGTGGCCGACAACGAAGGAGGGCCGGTCGAGCGCGGTGTGGATCGCGGCGGCGTAGCCGTCGAGCGTGACATCTTCGGGCGCGGTCGGGTCTATCCCGTGCGAGGGCAGATCGATGGCCGTGGCGCTATGACCCATCGCGGCAAGCGCGGGAATGACATCGCGCCAGCACCAGGCCCCATGGCAGGAGCCGTGAACGAGCAGGAAATGCGCCATCTCAGCCCCGGACCTCGTGCAGGAATTCCGACAGGATGGCGGCGTATTCCTCGGGCTTTTCGACGCAAGGCAAATGACCCGCACCGCGGATCAGCTTGAACTTGGAGCCCGCGATCAGATCCACCGTCTCTCGCACGAGATCGGGCGGTGTGGAGCCGTCCTCGGAGCCCGCGATCCCGAGCGCGGGCAGCGTGATCGCCGCGGTCGTCGTGTAGAAATCCGTGCCCGCGATGGCTGCCGAACAGCCGACATACCCGTCCTGCGGCTGGCGGACGAGCATGTTGCGCCAGGCCAGAAAGGGCGGCGTCTGCCGGAAGGTCTCAGAGAACCAGCGCTGCATCGTGGCATCGGCGAGCGCCTCGATGCCTCCCGCCTCGACGCCCGCGATCCGCTCGTCCCACATCTCGCGCGTGCCGATCTTCGCGCCGGTATTGGACAGCACGATCCCGCGCAGTAGCTCGGGCCGTTTCGCAGCGAGGCCTTGCGCGATGAGGCCGCCGATGGAGAGACCGACGAAGATCACGCCGGTGCGTTCCAGGTGGTCGATCAGCATTTCCGCGTCCCGCACCAGCGTGCCCATCGGGTAAGGCGGCTTGGTGCATTGCGACAGGCCGTGTCCGCGCTTGTCATAGCGGATGTAGCGAAAACCTGCAGGCAGGAGCGGCAGAACCTGATCCCAGAGCCTCAGGTCGGTGCCGAGCGAATTGCCGAAGACGACCGGCACGCCGCCTGGATCGCCGTCTTCGCGGTAATGCAGCCGGATGCCGTCGAGCTCTGCGATCTTCATTTGCCCCTCCCAAGGCCGTTTGCCCGGAGCCTAGCGCGGCGCGCGCCGAATGGGAACGCCCCGGCCGCAGCCAAGTGCGACCTCTTGCCATTGATTTGGCTCGGACATTGTGGGCGGATGGCGGTCTTGGTAGTTCAGGACAGCTTCAGGCCGAGGAGGAGCCCATGCCCGTCATCACCGAGATCGAGGATCTGCGCCGCATCTACCGCCGGCGCGTCCCCAAGATGTTCTACGACTATACCGAGTCGGGCAGCTGGAGCGAGCAGACCTTTCGCGAGAACTCCTCGGATTTCGACGATCTCTACTTCCGCCAGCGCGTGGCCGTGGACATGGCGGATCGGTCGCTGAACTCGCAGATGATCGGGCAGGATGTCTCCATGCCGGTCGCGCTCGCGCCTGTCGGGCTGACGGGGATGCAGCATTGGGACGGAGAGATCAAAGCGGCCAAGGCGGCCGAAAAATTCGGTGTGCCCTACAGCCTTTCGACCATGTCGATCTGCTCCATCGAGGATGTGGCGGCCAACACCTCGAAGCCGTTCTGGATGCAGGTCTACACGCTCAAGGACGACGATTTCATGCAGCGGCTCTTCGATCGCGCGAAGGAGGCCAAGTGTTCGGCTGCGATCATCACCGTCGATCTGCAGCTTCTGGGCCAGCGGCACCGCGATTTGAAGAACGGGCTCTCCGCGCCGCCGAAACTCACACCGAAATCGGTCGCCAACATGATGACGAAGGTGCAGTGGGGCATGGGAATGCTGTCCACGAAGCGACGCTTCTTCGGCAATATCGTCGGCCATGCGAAGGGCGTCTCCGACCCATCCTCGCTTTCGACCTGGACGGCGCAGGCCTTCGATCAGTCGCTCGACTGGGACCGGATCCGCGAGTTCCGCAAGATGTGGGACGGCCCGCTCATCATCAAGGGGATCATGGATCCGCGCGATGCGCGGAAGGCGCTGAACGTCGGCGCGGATGCCATCGTCGTGTCGAACCACGGCGGGCGGCAGCTCGACGGGGCGCTTTCGGCGATCCGCGCGCTCGAGCCCATCGTGGAGGCGGTGGGCGACAAGATCGAGGTGCATTTTGACAGTGGCATCCGGTCGGGTCAGGACGTGCTGAAGGCGCTCGCCCTCGGGGCGAAGGGCACCTATATCGGTCGCGCCTATGTCTACGGCCTGGGCGCGATGGGGCAGGAGGGCGTGACCCGCTCGCTTCAGGTGATCGAAAAGGAACTCGACATGTCGATGGCGCTCTGCGGGCACCGCGACATCAAGGGCGTGGACCGCGACATCCTGATGGTGCCCAAGGGCTTCAGCGACGGATGGGATCAGGAGCCGCCCGCCGCATGACCGGAAGGAGCACGAGCGGGATCGCAAGGATCAGAAGCGCCAGCGCGCTGAAAGAGACTTGCAGCCCGTAGGCTTGCGCCAGGAACCCCATGAGCGGCGGGCCCGCAAAGAACCCGGCATAGCCGACGACCGACAGGCGCGAGACCATGAGTGCCCGGTCGCGCGCCCGGATGCGCCGCCCTGCCCAGGCGAAAACGGTCGGCACGATAAGCGACAGGCCAAGCCCCATCGCGGTGAAGCCGACATAAGAGAGCGCAAGGCTCGGCGCGTTCGCAGCGAGAGCCGCACCCAGGGCCGCGAGAATGGCGGCGGCGCGAATGAGGACAGCCTCGCGGACAAAGCGCGTCGCCGCCTGCCCGAAGAGCCGCCCGATCCCCATCGTCAACCCGAGAAGCGCGGGGCCGAGCGCGCCCGCAGCCGCACCTGCGCCGTGGCTGCGCTCAAGATGCAGGGCGGACCAGCCTTCGGTGCCTTGCTCGGCCAGGAACGCAAGGCAGATGATCGCGCCGCCCGTGAGGATGAGGGGCAGGGGCAGCGCACTTTCATTGCCGGTCTCGCCGGTGTCTTCAGCCGGTGCGGGCGCCGGCTGACGCGTGACATAGATCGCGGCAAGAAGGGTCAGCACCGCGACGGTGGCGAAGATCGCGAAGGGCTCGGCCCCGGCCTGCCGCGCGATCCCTGCCGCAATGGCCGCGCAGGCATAGATCAGCGAATAGCTCGCATGGGCCAGGTTCATCAGCGAGCGGTCCGCATCGGCCTCGAGCGCGCTGACCCGTGCATTCATCGCGACATCCAGAAGCCCGTAGCCCGCGCAGGCCGCGACCATCGCCGCGGTGAAGGCGAGCGGCGAGCCCGCAAGCCCCGGCAATAGCGCGCCGAGGGCGGCGATCCCGGTGATGACGCCAAGCGCCTTCGCGCCGAGACGCCGCTCCAGCACCGGCGCAAGCCACATCGCCGCGACCGCGCCCAGCGTCGCACAAAGCAGCGCCAGCCCCAGACCGGCATCCGTCAGCCCGGCCGTCGCCTTGACGTCCGGAACGGAGGCCGCGAAGGAGCCCCAGAACAGGCCGAGCGCCATGAACGATGCCGCGGGCGCGCGGGCGATGCGAAGATCGGCGAGAAATCCCATGACGCCGACCAATCATGGCCGCGGAGAAAAGGCCAGATGCCGACGTGCGCGTATTTCCACGCTGCCCGCGCGGCTTTGCCCTTGTCAAAGCGGGGTATCCCTTGTAACGGCCACGCTTCATGCGGGGATACAGCCTTGGAGGATCCCCGTTCACACTTTGGAGTATGAGAGACATGGCTGGAGAAATTCCTGATCTTCACGCCCAGGAACGGACGGGGACAGGCAAGGGCGCCGCTCGTCAGGCACGCCGCGATGGCATGGTTCCGGGTATCGTTTTTGGTGGCGACGTCGATCCGCTGCCGATCCAGATCAAGTTCAACGATCTGCTGAAGCGCCTGCACAAGGGCCGGTTCAAGTCGACGCTGTTCAACCTCAAGGTTGACGGCCACGACGATGTCCGGGTCATCTGCCGCGATGTTCAGCGCGATGTCGTGAAGGATCTGCCGACCCATTTCGACCTGATGCGTCTGCGCCGCACGTCGAAGATCAACATCTTCATTCCCGTCGAATTCGTCGGTGAGGAAGACTCCCCCGGCCTTGATCGTGGCGGCGTTCTGACCGTGATCCGCCCCGAGATCGAACTGATCGTGACCGCGGGCGATATCCCTGAGAAGGTCACCGTCGATCTGTCGAAGCTCGACATCGGCGAAGGCGTGTCCATCTCGGACGTGACGCTGCCCGCCGGCGCGAAGCCGACCATCGACCGCGATTTCGCGATCTGCTCGATCTCCGCACCCTCGGCCCTGGCCTCTGCGGAAGACGAGATGGACGGCGACGAGGTCGAAGAGACCGAGGTCATCGAGCAGAACGCCGAGACCGTCGAAGGCGAGAAGGAACACGCCGAAGAGTGATCTTTGGCTCGTGTCGCAAAGCGGCCTCGCCTTCGGGCGGGGCCGTTTTCGTCTGCGGGTTTGTAAGGTGCGCGAGGCTGGTCTATCTCTCGAACGATAGAAAGTGCGAAGGAGCCGCGGCATGAAACTCTTCGTCGGTCTTGGAAATCCCGGCCGCGACTATGCGGGTCACCGGCACAATATCGGGTTCATGGCGCTCGATGCGATCGCTGCCGATCACGGGCTCGGCCCGTGGAAACAGAAGTTCCAGGGCGAGGCCGCGGAGGGGCGTCTCGGCAGCGAGAAAGTGCTTCTGCTAAAGCCCGGAACCTACATGAACAGATCCGGTCAAGCCGTTGGTGAAGCTTTGCGTTTCTACAAGCTCGAGCCTGCCGACGTGATCGTCTTCCACGATGAGCTCGACCTCGCGCCGGGCAAGCTCAAGGTCAAGGATGGCGGCGGGCATGCGGGCCATAACGGGCTGCGCTCGATCCACGGGCATATCGGTGAGGCCTACCGCCGCGTGCGCCTCGGTATCGGGCATCCTGGCCACAAGGACTTGGTCTCGCATTACGTGCTGCACGATTTCGCCAAGGCCGATCAGGACTGGCTCGACGACATGATGCGCGGGATCGCCGACGGCGCGCCGGCACTGGCCGAAGGCGACAAGGCCGCGTTCATGAACAAGGTTGCGCTGCGTCTTAATCCACCTCGCAGTGGCGGGGGCAGCGAGGGAACCAATGCTAAACCCGCGCCGGAACCAGCAAAGACCGAACGGTCCGAGCCGGAACAAGCCGCCGAGGACGACCGTTCGCCGCTACAGAAGCTAGTGGACAGATTCCGCTGATCGAAGGGAGCCCGCGAGATGCAGAAAGATCCTGAAATCAATGTGCTCGGAGAAGATCTTCAACCGTGCTCGAACGATCCCTTGACCGGGTTCTTCCGGGATGGCTCGTGCAATACATGCGCCGAGGACCGGGGCAGCCACACGGTCTGCGCGGTGATGACCGACGAATTCCTGGCGTTCTCCAAATATGTCGGCAACGACCTCTCGACGCCCCGCCCGGAGTTTCACTTCCCCGGTCTCAAGCCGGGCGACAAGTGGTGCCTCTGCGCCAGCCGCTTCCTGCAGGCCCATCAGGAGGGCTGCGCGCCCAAGGTTTCGCTCGCCGCGACGCATCAAAAGGCGCTTGAGATCGTGCCGATGGATGTTCTGGAACTATGCAAAATCGAACATCATTGAGCTGGGATATGCCTGTCCGGGGTGTCTGGATTGCTATTTTCGATCAATTTTGGCGTAGGTGATACCGCCGCGACACCGGGAAGCCCATCGCCCATCAACTCATCGATAAAGAGCGACATGAGCTGACTTCGCCCTGACACCTGGGCCTTGCGATAGATGGCGTTCGTCTGTGACTTGATCGTGCCTTCCGACGCGCCACGCAGCGCCGCCATCTCGGCGGTCGTGAGGCCCTTGATCGAGAACAGAGCGACATCCCTCTCCGCAGGCGTCAGCTTCCATTCATCGAAGCGCTCTTCGAGCACCTTGTGAAAAGCGCCCGAGGCAAGACGCAGGTTCGCCTCAGCCGCGGCGCGGGCTTTTTGACTTCGATACAGCAGGATAGCCGTGACGCAGACCCCCGCCAAAAGTCCGAGAGCAGCGGCAACCTCGATCAGTTCGTACAGCGCCCAGGCGATCGGTTGCTGGCTGAAGCCAAAGACCGAGCCGAGGAGTTCCCACTGGAAAAAGATCGCCGTGACGAGCTGAAAGCCCAAAAGTAGGGCGAGGGATATGCGCGTACGCAGCCGCATCAGCGCGTCGGCTGTCCCGGACGGTCAGTCGTCGTCATCGTCATCATCATCGTCATCGTCCCGGTCGTCATCCCGGTCGTCCCGATCATCGTCCCGGTCGTCATCGCGGTCATCCCGATCATCGTCCCGGTCATCCCGATCATCGTCCCGGTCGTCGTCGCGATCGTCATCGCGATCGTCATCGTCGTCATCACGGTCGATATAGTCGCGCAGGATCACGCCGTTTGACGGATTGAGGATGATTTCTCGTGTCCCGGCAGGACCTTCCGCAACGATCCTAAGCCGTCCGAGCCAGGTTTCGTTGACTCTGAAGCGGCGGTAGCCCTGACGTCTGAGCTGATCGATCACCTGGTCGCGTGCGGTTTGGGCGCGGGTAAGGCTCGGAAAGAGCACCATCGCCCCTGCGGATAGCAGAAAGCTACGACGGCGCATCATGGCCGTCCATTGCCCCGACGCCGTAGCGTCGAGGCCGCATGTGGACGCAACGCGTCAGTCGTCGTCATCGCGGTCGTCATCCCTGTCATCGCGGTCATCGTCCCGATCATCGCGGTCATCGTCCCGGTCGTCGTCCCGGTCATCATCCCTGTCGTCGTCCCGATCATCTCTGTCATCGTCCCGATCATCGTCGCGGTCGTCTCTGTCGTCATCGCGGTCATCATCCCGGTCGTCGCTATCATCATACCGGTCATCGTCGTCGTCATCATAATCGTCATCGTCGTCGTAGCGCCCGTCGACGAAGTCGTCATCCTCGATGTCTATGCTGACGCCTTGCGAGATCCGTTCGCCCGCTGCGCTTTCGGTCTCCTGCTTGAGGATCTGGCCGGTCGCGCTGTCATAGACAACTTCAAGCTTCGTGTCGCCACGCACGGCCTCGGCCTTGATCTGGCTGGGGCCGGTCTTGATCTCGATGGCGGTGAAGCCCTGCGATTGCAGGTCTGCAATGATCTGGTCGGTCGCGGATTGCGCCTGCGCGGACGCGACGCTCAGCGCGAGCGCGCCCACGGTTCCGAGCAAGATGGTGCGAATGGTCATGGCAAGTCTCCTTTTTTCGATTGCGAGACCCGGTGGGCCTCGCCTCGATCAAGGAAGGGATCTTGGCCATTCCGCCATTCAACCGGGGTTTATGGCAAGCGGCATAATCCCCGGTTCTATGCGTATAAACCCAAGTTTATGAGATATCGCGGCCCAGAGCCTTGGCGACGGTGAAGATATCCTTGTCGCCCCGTCCGCACATGTTCATGCAGATGATGTGATCTTCCGGCAGGTCAGGCGCGATCTTGGTGACATGGGCCAGCGCGTGGCTCGGCTCGAGCGCGGGAATGATGCCTTCGGTCTCACAGCAGAGCTGGAACGCCTCCAGCGCCTCCTTGTCGGTGATCGAGACATATTGCGCACGCCCGACATCGTGCAGCCAGGAATGCTCGGGCCCGATGCCGGGATAGTCGAGCCCGGCCGAGATCGAGAAGCCCTCGAGGATCTGCCCGTCATCGTCCTGGAGCAGATAGGTGCGATTACCGTGCAGGACGCCCGGACGGCCGCCTGTGAGGGAGGCGCAATGCTCCATCTTCGCGTTCACGCCCTTGCCGCCGGCCTCGACGCCGATGATCGCGACCTCCTTGTCGTCGAGGAACGGATAGAAGAGGCCCATTGCGTTCGAGCCGCCGCCGATGGCCGCGATGATCGTATCCGGCAGACGTCCTTCGGCCTCGTGCATCTGCTCGCGCACTTCCTTGCCGATGATCGATTGGAAGTCGCGCACCATCGCCGGGTAGGGGTGCGGGCCCGCCACGGTGCCGATGCAATAGAACGTATCGCGCACATTGGTCACCCAATCCCGCAGCGCGTCGTTCATCGCGTCCTTGAGCGTGCCGCGCCCGGATGTGACGGGGACGACTTCCGCGCCCAATAGCTTCATACGGAAGACGTTGGGCTGCTGACGCTCCACGTCATGCGCGCCCATATAGACGACGCATTTCAGCCCGAACTTGGCGCAGACGGTCGCGGTGGCCACGCCGTGCTGGCCCGCGCCCGTCTCGGCGATGATGCGGGACTTGCCCATGCGGCGGGCGAGGATGATCTGGCCGAGCACGTTGTTGATCTTGTGCGCGCCGGTATGGTTCAGCTCGTCGCGCTTCATGTAGACCTTGGCGCCGCCCAGCCGCTCGGTCAGCCGTTCGGCGAAGTAGAGCGGGGAGGGGCGGCCGACATAATGCTTCCAGAGAAAGTCCATCTCGTCCCAGAAGCTCTGGTCGGTCTTGGCGTGCTCGTATTGCTCCTCGAGTTCGAGGATCAGCGGCATCAGCGTCTCGGAGACGAAACGCCCGCCGAAATCGCCGAAACGGCCCTTCTCGTCGGGGCCGGTCATGAAGGAATTGACCAGTTCGTTCATCTTGCGGCTCCTCTTGGCGCGGGGTCTGACCGCATGTCCTAAAAGACCGCCGCGCGCGATACCAGCGGAATCAGTGCAGTTTCAGCTTCGGACGCAGCACCTTGTTGACGCGTCCGGCCGCAATCATGAACGTGCCCTGCAGCCAGCCATGCACGGCCAGAAGGTGCATCCGGTAGAGGGAATTGTAGGCGAACCGCGCGATCCGGCCCTCGACCGCCATCGAGCCGCCCATCAGGTTGCCCATAAGCGATCCGATCGTGTCGAAGCGGCTCAGGTTCACCAGCGCTCCGTGGTCCTGATAGACGAAATCCCTGGGGGCTTGGCCGTCCATCAGCCGCCCGAGATTGTGGAAGGTGCAGGTCGCCATCTGGTGCGCGGCTTGCGCGCGAGGCGGAACCGGCCCGTCGCGGCCGGGCAATTCGCAATGCGCGCAATCGCCGATCGCGAAGATTCTTTCGTCGGTCGTTGTCTGCAGGGTGGGGCGCACAACGATGCGGTCGATCTTGTCGAGCTCGAGATCGCTCATCTCCGCGACGCCATGATCGCCGCGCACGCCGGCGGCCCAAAGGATCATGTCGGCATGGATCGTCTCGTCGTCCTTCACGTGGACATGGCCCGCCTCGATACTGGACACCATCGCGCCTGTCTCGACCCGAATGCCGAGCGCGCGCAGCTCCTTGAGCGCGGTGTCAGAGAGATCCTCGCGCAGCGCGGGCAGGATGCGCGGACCCGCCTCGAGAAGCGTCACGTTCAGGGCGGCCTCGTCGAAAACCTCAAGACCGTAGTCACGCAGACCCTTTGCGGCGTTGAAAAGCTCCGCTGCGAGTTCCACACCCGTCGCGCCGCCGCCGACGATGCAGATATCGAGCTGTGCCTCTTCGCCCCGATGGCGACGTTCGTTCACGCGCAGGCAGGCATTGAGGAGCCGCTTGCGGAAATCGTCGGCCTGCCGGCGATGTTCGAGAAAGAGCGCGTGTTCGCGCACGCCTGGGATGCCGAAATCGTTCGACACGCCGCCGAAGGCGAGAACGAGGTAGTCGTAGCGGATCTCGTGACGGTCGATGATAACCTCGCCATCCTCGTCGAGAAGCGGTGCCGTGATGATCTTCTGCCGCTCGCGGTCGATCCGTTCGAGCGCGCCGTTGAAGAAGCGATAACCCCAGCGCGCAGCGTGCCCGCCATAGCCGACCTCGTCCATGTTGGGATCGAGCGAGCCTGCCGCGACCTCGTGCAGGAGCGGCTTCCAGACATGGGTGCGGTCGCGGTCGACAAGGATGATGTCGTGCTTCTCGCGTCCGTATTTCGCACCGAGCTTGCGGACGAGTTCGAGCCCCGCCGCGCCGCCTCCGACGACGACGATCTGCGTCTTGCGTTCTGACATATCGGTTCCGGTTCGTTGCGTTGAACTCGGATCACAATGTCGGGCGGAACGCGCGCGAGGCAAGCTTTCGCGGCGGGCCGGCGGCCCGGAGCGCGGCTCTCAAGCCCTGTGGGCGCCGTCCGACAGCGTCTTCACGAAGGCCAGCACATCCTCGACCTTCCGGCCCGAGGCCAGCTCGCCCACGATCGCCGAGCCAACGACGCAGCCATCGGCGATGCCCGCGATGCTTTCAGCGCTCTCGGGCGTGCGGATGCCGAAGCCGACGATGACCGGCAGATCGGTCTGCGACTTGATCCGCTTGACCTCGGGCGCGACCTCCTGCGCCTCGGCGGCCGCCGCGCCGGTGATGCCGGTGATCGAGACGTAATACACGAAGCCGGACGTGTTCTCGAGCACCTTGGGCAGGCGCTTGTCGTCGGTCGTGGGGGTGGCGAGCCGTATGAAGTTCAGCCCGGCTTTCTGCGCGGGGATGCAGAGCTCGTCATCTTCCTCGGGGGGCAGATCGACGATGATGAGCCCGTCGATCCCGGCTTCCTTGGCTTCGTTGAGGAACCGGGAGACGCCGCGCGAATAGATCGGGTTGTAATAGCCCATGAGCACGATCGGCGTCTCGGCGTCGTCCTTGCGGAACTCGCGCACCATATCCAGCGTCTTGTCGAGCGTCATGCCGCCCGCGAGCGCGCGCTGCCCGGCTTCCTGGATGGTCGGTCCGTCCGCCATCGGGTCGGTGAAGGGCAGGCCCAGCTCGATCACGTCGACGCCTGCGCCCGGCAGGCCCTTCATCAGCTCCAGCGAGGTTTCAACCGAGGGATCGCCTGCCATGATATAGGCGACGAAGGCCTTCTTGCCGTCATCCTTCAGCGCGCTGAACTTGGCGTCGATCCGTGTCATCCTACACCTTCCCCTGATATGTTCCGGCGTGAAGTGCCGGAAGGCATCGAGAAAATCAATGGCCCGCGTTCCGGGCCTTGCACGGCAAGAGCTCAAGAAGAGCGTGACAGAGGAGAGAGCGGATGCGGATCGTCTTTACCGGAGGCAGCGGCAAGGCCGGGCGGCATGTGCTGCCCTTTCTCAGGGACCAGGGGCACGAGATCCTCAATCTCGATCGGGTGCCCCTCGGAGCCGAGGGCATCAACGATCTCGATGTCGATCTGACCGACAGTGGGCAGGTCTGGAACGCGATGACGCAAATCTTCGATCTGTCCGAGCTCGACGGCACCGCGCCAGGCCGTCCGGACGCGGTTGTGCATTTCGCCGCCGTGCCCCGGATCGGGCTGACTGCAGATAACGTGACCTTCGAGAACAACGTGATCTCGACCTACAACGTGATCGAAGCCGCCGTGAAGCTCGGCATTCCGAAGATCCTCTTCGCCTCGTCCGAGACGACCTACGGCATCTGCTTCGCGCAAGGCGAGGTGCTGCCGGACTACGTGCCGGTGGACGAGGATCATCCGACCATGCCGCATGACAGCTACGCGATGGCCAAGGTCGCGAACGAGGTCACGGCACGCAGCTTCCAGGTGCGCTCGGGGCTCGACATCTACGGCCTCAGGATCAACAACGTGATCGAGCCGCATGAATACGCGGAGCTTTTCCCCGCCTTCGTGAAGAACCCCGATCTGCGCCGCCGGAATATCTTTGCCTATATCGACGCGCGCGATCTGGGGCTGATGGTCGAACGCTGCTTGCAGACGGACGGTCTTGGCTACGAGGTCTTCAATGTCGCGAACCCCGACACCTCGGTCGATCTGCCTTCGGCAAAGGTCGCCGAGCGCTTCTATCCGGGCGTCGAGATGCGCGGCGAGATGGGCGAATACGAGACGTTCTACTCGATCGAGAAGGCGCGCCGACTTCTGGGCTTCGAGCCGCCGGAGCGGTGGCGGGACGAAATCGGCACGTCTTGACCTTGGTCAAGGCGCGTCTTTGCGCGGCGCGGTAGCGTTCCTCGACTGACGGAGGGACGATCATGAACGACCAGACGCCGCTTGCCGGATCCGCCACCGAAATCGCGCCGGCCGTGCCCGACCCGGTGCGCGGCTTCGAGACCGGGACATACCCGTATCAGGTGCGGCTCTCGCGCCGAAGCTACGAGCGCGAGAAAGCGCGGCTCCAGGCCGAACTTCTCAAGGTGCAGCTTTGGGCGCAGGAAACCGGGCAGAAATTCGTGCTGCTCTTCGAAGGTCGCGACGCGGCCGGGAAGGGCGGCACGATCAAGCGCTTCACAGAGCATCTCAATCCGCGCGGCGCGCGCGTCGTCGCGCTCAACAAGCCGACCGAAGAGGAGCGCGGGCAATGGTATTTCCAGCGATATGTCGAGCATCTGCCGACCTCGGGCGAGATCGTCCTCTACGACCGCTCCTGGTACAACCGCGCCGGTGTCGAGCGGGTGATGGGCTTCTGCGCGCCGAACGAATATCTCGAATTCATGCGTCAGACACCCGAGCTGGAGCGAATGCTCGTGCGCTCGGGGATACGGCTCTACAAGTACTGGTTTTCGGTCACGCAGGATGAACAGAAGACCCGGTTCGCAAGCCGCGCCACCGATCCTCTGAAGCAATGGAAGCTCTCGCCCATCGACAAGGCGAGTCTCGACCGCTGGTCCGACTACACCGAGGCGAAGGAAGCGATGTTCTTCTACACCGATACCGCAGATGCGCCTTGGACGGTCATTAAGTCCGACGACAAGAAGCGTGCGCGGCTCGACTGCATGCGCCATTTCCTGTCGACGCTCGATTATCCGGGCAAGGACCGCCGTGTTGCAAAGGCGCCGGATCCGCTGATCGTCGGTCATGCGGGCCATGTGATCCATCGGGCCGACCATATCCTGGGGGCGGCGCTACATCCCGACACCCGCAAGGGTGACGCTTAGTCCGTGCAATAACGCCCCTGCCGTGATGCGGGGGCTGCGCCTCTTGCCTGCCTGAACGGAGCGGCCTAGAGCGGGGTCATGGCATCGGCTCCGCTCTCATATCCCCAGCATCTGCGCGCGGTGATCGTGCTTGGCCTGCCGCTTGTCGGAGGGCATCTGGCGCAGTTTGCCATCGGGCTCACCGACACGGTCATGGTCGGCTGGTACGGGGTGGCGGAACTCGCGGCGCTGACGCTCGCTCATACGGTCTTCATGGTCTTCTTCCTCTTCGGCTCGGGCTTTGCCTTTGCCGTGATGCCGATGGTGGCGAGCTACGCCGCACAGGGCGATGAGACGCGCATCCGCCGGGTGACCCGGATGGGGCTCTGGCTCTCCATCGGCTTTTTCGCGCTGTCGATGCCTGTCTTCTGGTTCTCCGGCCCGATCTTGCGCGCGCTTGGGCAGGATGCGGAGCTTGCGAGAATGGCGCAGACCTATCTCAGGATCGCGGGGCTCGGCCTGCTGCCCGCGCTTGGGGTGATGGTGCTCAAGAGCTATCTCGCCGCGCTGGAGGAGACGCGGGCGGTCTTCCTGCTGACGGCGCTCGCGGCGCTTCTGAACGTGCCGTTCAACTACGTGCTGATCTTCGGCAATTTCGGCTTTCAGGAGCTTGGCATCGCGGGCGCGGCCATCGCGTCGGTGCTGACCCATTGCGTGGCGCTCGCGGGGGCGATGGTCTTCTCGGACCGCAAGCTGCCGCAGCATGACCTTTTCGGCCGGTTCTGGGTTTCCGATCCCGAAAGCCTGCGCGAGGTCTTCCGCCTCGGGTGGCCCATCGGCGTGACGAACCTCTCCGAGGTCGGCCTGTTCGCGGTCTCCTCGATCTTCATGGGCTGGCTCGGCACGGTGCCTCTCGCGGCGCACGGCATCGCGCTGCAACTGGCGACCGCCGCCTTCATGATCCATCTGGGTCTGTCGAACGCGGCCACGGTGCGCGCGGGCAATGCGTTCGGCGCGGGCGATCCGTTGCGGCTCGCGCGCGGGGCCGTGGCGGCGCTGGGCCTGTCAGCGGCGGTCTCGCTCGTTGCGATGGTGGTGATGGTGGCAGCACCCGAGCCCTTGATCTCGCTCTTTCTCGACCCCGCGGAACCCGACCGGGCGGCGATCATCGTGGCGGGTACCGGGCTACTCATCACCGCGGCGCTGTTTCAGCTTGTCGACGGGGCTCAGGTCATCACGCTCGGCCTGTTGCGGGGCGTGCAGGACACGCGCGTTCCGATGTGGATGGCGGCGGTCGCCTATTGGGCGCTCGGCCTCCCGGCGGCCTGGATCGGCGGGTTTGTCCTGGGCTGGGGCGGCGTCGGCGTCTGGCTTGGTCTCGTGACGGGGCTCGGCGCGGCGGCGATCATGCTTCTCTTCCGGTTCTGGGCACGGGCATTGCCGACCTTCGAGGCGACCGGGCAAAGCCTTGCGCCCGCGCCCGCATCTCACTAGACACCGCGCTCGTAATCCAAGGACGGGAACAGGTCTCACATGGGCTTTCGCATGGGTATCGTCGGTCTGCCGAATGTCGGTAAATCGACCCTTTTCAACGCGCTGACGCGGACCGCTTCGGCACAGGCGGAGAATTTTCCCTTCTGCACGATCGAGCCGAATGTCGGTGAGGTCGCCGTGCCCGATCCGCGTCTCTACGCGCTCGCGGACATCGCCAAGTCCAAGCAGATCATTCCGACGCGCATGACCTTCGTGGACATTGCGGGGCTCGTGAAGGGCGCGTCCAAGGGCGAGGGCCTCGGCAACCAGTTCCTAGCCAATATCCGCGAGGTGGACGCCATCGCCCATGTGCTGCGTTGCTTCGAGGACGGGGACGTGGTGCATGTCGATGGCCGGGTCGACCCGGTCTCCGACGCGGAGACCATCGAGACCGAGCTCATCATCTCGGACATGGAAAGCCTCGAGAAGCGGCTCCAGAACATCGTCCGCAAGGTGCGCGGCGGCGACAAGGAGGCGATCCAGCAGGAGCGCCTCATGAAGATGGCGCTCGAAGCGCTGAACGAGGGCAAGCCGGCCCGCGTCGTCGAGGTCGCCGAAGATGATCTCAAGGCCTGGCGGATGCTCCAGCTTCTGACCTCGAAGCCCGTGCTCTACGTCTGCAACGTCGCCGAGGACGAAGCGGCGACCGGCAACGCCCATTCCGAGGCCGTGGCGAAAATGGCCGCCGAGCAGGGCAACGCGCATGTGGTCATCTCCGCCCGGATCGAGGAGGAGATCAGCCAGCTCGACGCCGAGGAAGCCGAGATGTTCCTTTCCGAGATGGGGCTCGACGAGGCCGGGCTCGATCGGCTCATCAAGGCGGGCTACAACCTTCTGAAGCTCGAGACCTATTTCACCGTCGGTCCGAAAGAGGCGCGCGCCTGGACGATTCCCGTGGGCACCTCCGCGCCAAAAGCCGCGGGCGTCATTCACGGTGATTTCGAGAAGGGCTTCATCCGCGCCGAGACCATCGCTTACGACGATTTCGTCGGCCTCGGAGGGGAGCAGGCGGCCAAGGATGCCGGCAAGATGCGTGCCGAAGGCAAGGGCTACGTCGTCAAGGATGGCGACGTGATGCATTTCCTGTTCAACAATTAAGGTTGGTCCGGGGCGCTATCGCCCCGGCAGCCACAGCGCCAGATCCGGGAACAGGATCAGAAGCACGACCAGCAGCAGCGAGCATCCGATAAAGGGGAATGCCGCCGTGTAGATGTCGCGCATGGTCGTGCCCGCAGGCGCCACGCCTTTCATTACGAAGAGCAGAAGTCCGAACGGCGGCGTCGTGAAGCTGATCTCGAGCGCCAGCAACATCACCAGCGCGAACCAGACCGGCTCGAAACCGAGGGTCTGCGCCAGCGGGAAGAAGATCGGAACGGTCAGCAGCATGATGGAGATCTGCTCCATGAACATGCCCAGAAGCAGCAGCACGCCGAACATCACCAGAAGCATGACGAGCGGCGCGAGATCGAACCCCGTTGCCCAGTCGATCAGCCCGCTCGATGCGCCCGAGAAAGCCAGAAGCTGGCTGAACGTCGCGGAGCCGAAGACGATCAGGTAGGCCATCAGTGTCACCTTCAGCGCGCCGACGATAGAGGCCTTGAGGGTGCTCCAGGTCAGCCCGCGATAGAGGATCGCGAGGATCAGGACGCCAAGCGCGCCGAAGGCCGCCGCTTCGGACGGGGTGAACAGCCCGCCGATCATGCCCGCGACGGTCAGCACCATCACGGCGATCATCGGCACCACGTCGCGCAGGAGCAGCCAGGCTTTCTCTCCCGCCGACATGGGGGGCACGTCGTAGGCGGGCGCGGCCTCGGGGTCGATCTTCACCTGCAGCCAGATCGTCGCGATATAGAGACCCGCGAGAATGAGGCCCGGAATGACGCCCGCGATCAGGAGCGCGCCCACGTCGATCCGTGCGAGCGTCGCCAGAAGCACGGCCAGCGCCGAGGGCGGGATGATGATCGCAAGGCCTCCGGTGCCAAGGATCGGTCCGATGGACATGTGCTTCTTGTAGCCGCGCGCATTCATCTCGGGCACCATCAGCGCGCCGAGAAGTGCCGTCGATCCCATCGACGAGCCCGACAGCGTCGAAAACCCCGTCCCGCCGATCACCGTGACATAGGAGAGCCGCCCGGGCACCCGGCCGAGCAGCTTGTCGATGGCCGTGAACATCCGGCTGCCAAGGCCGGTGAAGAAGAAAAGCTCTCCCATCAGAAGAAAGAGCGGGATCGGCACGAGCGCGAAGCTCGTCAACGCGCCGAAGCCATTGTTGAGAAGCTGGGTAATGCCTGCCGGGCCGCCCATGAAGATCCAGGCACCGACGATGTTCGCGGCCAGGAAGGCAAGCGCCACGGGCATTCCGAGCGCCATGAGAAACATGATCGCGCCCAGCAGGACGCCGAGTGCTCCGTACCATTCCATCACTCGTGCAACCCCGCCTCGCCGGAATGCATCAGCTCCGGCCCGAAAACGAAGCGCGCGAATTCCACCGCCATCAGCGTAAAGCTGATCGGAAAGGCGATGGTCAGGATCCATTTCGGGGTGAAATAGGCGCGCACGTCGTAGTCGCCGCGCTCGATATTGGTCAGGAACAACTCGCCGCCTTTCCAGGCCAGGATGACCGACACGATCACGCAGAGCGCCGCGACGAAGCGGCTCATGACGGCCTGTCCGCGCTCGGGCAGGGTGGCGGTCAGAAGCTCGATATGCACATGCCCCTTCTCCCGCACGAGCCAGGGCGCGCCGAGCATCGTCATGTAGAGAAGGGCGTATTCGGAGGAGGTAAAGAGCCAGGCGAAAGGCTGGATGCCGAGATTCCGCATCGTGACCGAGACCACGACGGAGATCATGAGCCAGAGCAGCATCGCGCCCGCGATCACCGCCATCAGCGTGAGAAATCCGTCATAGATGCGCCTGACGCTCTGCATGTCGCTTGCCTGCTCGGAGATAGGGAAGGGCGGCGCGGCGTCCGCACCGCCCCCGGGTGCCATTACTGCGGATCGGCGCTTTCATCGTAGAAGAGCTCGATCAGGCGGTCGTAATTCTCGGTGCCGCCTTGCTCTTCCATGAGACCGCGCATCCGCTCCCAGGTTTTCTCGCGCGCGGCGGCAAGGTAGTCGGCCGCGGCCTGCCCTTCGAGCGTGACGACCTGCATGCCGTCTTCCTCGAGCGCTGCGAAATCCTCGTCGCGCTTTTCCTCTAGCGCGGCCGCAGAGCTTGCCTCGTGCTCGATCGCGACGTCCTGCAGGATCGTCTGCGCCTCTTTGGAAAGACCCTCCCAGCTGTCCTGGTTCACGATCACGCCAAGGTCGGTCGAGAAGAAGCAAGGCTCGATCCGATAGTTCAGGAACTCGTTCCATTTGAGGTCGATGAGGCCGATCTGCGTCCAGCCGGTTGCGTCCACGACGCCGCGCTCGAGCGCGGAATAGACATCGGTCGTCGGCAGATCGATCACCTGCGCGCCAAGATATTCGGTGAAGAAGGCGTTGTAGACGGCGTTGCCGCGCAGCTTGAGGCCCGAGACGTCGAGATTGCCGTTCTCGTCAAGCTCCGGCTCATTCCGTGTCCAGAGGTTGTAGCAAACGCCGCTGTCGAACCAGCCGAGATATTTCACGCCCATCTTTTCCTGGTGGATCTGGTCGATGAGCTCGATCCCGCCATTCTCGCGGGTCTCGACGGCGGTGAGGTTGGACGCGACGAGCGCATCCTTCTCTGGCAGGGCGCCCGCGTAGAAGGAGCCGGGTGTATAGACCATGTCCACCACGCCGTTGCGCACGGCGTCGGGCTGCTGGAACATGCCGATGGCCTCGGGGCCGCCGCGCACTTCGATCTGGATCACGCCTTCGCCGCGCGCGTTCACCTTGTCGACGAATTCGAGGAAGCTCTGCGTGTAGATCAGCGTCTCGGGGAAAGCATGAACCGCTGTCAGCGTGTCTTGCGCCTGCGCCGTTCCTGCGAGGGCGAGGAGGCTCGCGAAGGCGCCTCCGTAGGTCGTCATCTTCATCTTCTCTCTCCTTGTCATGCGCCATGCGTGTTCCGCACGGTCGTTCACCTTGGTTTTCCCGTGTCGCCCGGCGGGTTCAGCCCGCCGTGGCCTGCTCGTCATCCTGTTCGGCCCAGACCCAGGGGGCGTTTGCGTGTCGCGCATCGCGGAAGGCCGCGATTTCATCCAGATGCGCGCGAGTGAGGTCGATATCGTCCCATCCGTTCGTGAGCTTGTGCCGCCAGACATCCGGCAGGCGGAACTCGTGGCTTTGCCCCGCAATCGTCAGCGTCGCGGTTTCGAGGTCGATCCTGGCCTCCGCCGCGTTCGCGCCCAGCTCGTCCATCAGCGCCTCTGCGTCCGGCAGCGCCGCGGGCAAGAGCCCGTTATTCACCGCGTTGCCCGCGAAGATGTCGGCAAAGCTCGGTGCGATGACCGCCCGGATGCCGGCATCGACCAGCGCATAGACCGCGGCTTCCCGCGAGGAGCCGCAGCCGAAATTCGCGCCCGCAATCAGCACGCTCGCGCCCCTGTGCCTGTCCAGCGGGAAGCCGTCGTCGCCTTCGCGCAGATCGGCAAAGAGGTATTGCCCGTAGCCGTCCGCCCGGCTCGCCGACATGAAGCGGGCGGGGATGATCTGGTCGGTATCGACATCTCGCCGGGGCAGGGCGACGGCACGGCCTTCATGTACGCTCCATCCCGCCATCAGGCTTTTGCCTCCATCAGCTCGCGCGCGTCGGTCAGCCGGCCCGTGACGGCCGCGGCGGCGACCATGACGGGCGACATCAGATGCGTGCGCGCGCCCTTCCCCTGGCGTCCCCGGAAGTTGCGGTTGGTCGAGGAGGCGCAGCGCTTGCCCGGTGCGACGATATCGCCATTCATGCCGACGCACATCGAGCAGCCCGCGCCGACCCATTCGAGTCCGGCCTCGGTGAAGACCCGGTCGAGCCCTTCGGCCTCTGCCGCGGCGCGGACCAGCATCGAGCCCGGAGAGACGACGCCCGGCACCCGCGCACGGCGTCCGCGCAGGATGGTGGCGGCGGCGCGCAGATCCTCGATCCGCGCATTGGTGCAGGAGCCAAGAAAGACCTGATCGATGGCCACGTCCTGAAGCGGCTGGCCTGCTGTCAGGCCCATGTAGTCGAGGGCGGAGCGGGCCGCCTCGGCCTTGCCGCCGGGCAGCGCGTCCGGATCGGGTACCGTCCCCGTGATCGGTGCGGCTTGCTCGGGAGTCGTGCCCCATGTGACGGTCGGAGCGATCCTCGCGGCGTCGATCGTCACCTCCTTGTCGAAGGTGGCATCGGGATCGCTTGGCAGCGCGCGCCACGCCGCGACCGCGCGATCCCACGCCGCGCCTTTCGGGGCGAAGGGTCGCCCTTTCACGTAGGCCAGCGTTGTGTCGTCGGGGGCGACCATGCCGAACCGCGCGCCGCCTTCGATGGAGAGATTGCAGAGGGTCATCCGCCCTTCCATCGACAGAGCTTCGATCGCGTCGCCCGCATATTCGACCGCATGTCCCGTCGCCCCGGAGGTGCCAAGCTCTGCGATCCAGTGCAGCGCGATGTCCTTGGCGCTCACCCCTGCGCCGAGCGCTCCTTTCACGAGGATTCGCATGGATTTCGGCTTTTGCGCGCGCACCGTCTGTGTCGCCAGCACGTGGGCCACTTCCGTCGCGCCGATCCCGAAGGCGAGCGCGCCGAACGCGCCGTGCGTCGAGGTGTGGCTGTCGCCGCAATTGATCGAGAGGCCCGGCAGGGTCAGCCCCTGTTCTGGTCCGAGCACATGCACGATACCCTGGCGGGGGTCGTTCAGGCCGAAGAGCCGAATTCCATGCCGCGACGTATTCGTCTCGAGCCGCTCCAGCATCTTGGCAATGGCGGGATCCTCGATCCTGTCGCGCCGCCGGGTCGGAGCGTAGTGATCGGCGACGCCGAAGGTGAGGCCCGGTTCGGCGACATCCAGCCCGCGTTCGGCGAGCTTTGCGAAGGCATGGTGCGAGCCTTCGTGGACGAGATGCCTGTCCACCCAGAGAAGCGAGGTTCCGTCGGGATCGCGGCGGACCTCGTGCGCGTCCCAGAGCTTGTCCAGAAGCGTGCGGCTCATGGGCTTTCCTCGGGCGTCGTGTCGCCGACCACCGGCTCCCAGTGACGCGCGCCGCCTGTTCCGACGCGGGTCAGCGACATTTCCAGCTTGAAACGATCGGGCCGATAGAGCGCGGAGAGGTATTCGACCGCTCGATCTCCTTCGTCCCGAACGATGCGCCTGAGGGCCATCAGGGCGGTGCCGGTCGACACGTCCAGCGCCTCGGCCACGTCCGGGGAGGCGAGGGTAGCGCTGACTTCCTGGTGCGCGGAGGTGATCGTCACGCCGGAGCGTTCGAGAAGCTGATACAGAGGCGTGCTCGCGAGATCGGCTTCGGAATAATGCCGTGCGATATCCTCGGGCACATGGGTCGTCAGGTGCGAGAAAGGCTCTCCGTCTGCGAGGCGCACACGAACCGCCGTCTGGACCCTGGCAGTCTCCGGCAGCGCCATCGCCTTTGCGACAGGGGCCGGGGGCACCTCATATGAGAAGGACAGGAGCCGCGCCGAGTGACGGCCCAATTCGACGATCTGCGGGATCAGGGAGGCGACATCCGCGGCCATCGTCCGGGTCTGGGCCCCTTCGACGATACGCGTGCCGTGACCGGCGCGTCGTTCGATCAGGCCGTTCGCCTCGAGCGCATCGAGCGCGCGGCGAATGGTGACGCGGCTGACGTCGAATTCTTCTGCGAGGCGGTTCTCGCCGGGCAGGCGGTCGCCGGGCGCGCGGAAGCCGGACAGGATGTCGTCGCGCAGAAGCAGATAGACCCTGCGGGCCTTTCCCCCTTCCGGCAGACTTGTCCGCACATGTTCGCGCATGGACCACCCCTTTCGAGATCTGACGCTACAGGCCGCGCGTTGAAATGCAAGATAATTGTACTTTCTAAACCGTAAAATCTGTATTACCAAAGATACAGGTTGCTAAGAGCTGGGCGGAGATGTCGTGCCGATCATCGAAGTGCATCTGCTGGAGGGCTATGATGACGCGGCCCGGACCCGCATGGGCGAGGCGCTGACCGACGCGGTCCGGCTCGTGGTGCCCGCGGAGCCCGACGCGGTCACGGTAATGATCCACGAGCGCAAGCCGACGCAGTACATGCGCGGCCGTCGCCATCGCCAAGGCGCGGCAGCGCTGCCCGATCCGGCCTCGGTCGTGCGAGCCTATCTCGATGCGATGGAGGCGCGCGACCTCGCGGCGGCGCAGGCGTGTCTGGCCGATGGGTTCACGATGACCTTTCCCGGTGCCGCCCCGATGCACCGGCTGCAAGAGCTCATCGACTGGGCGAAGCCGCGCTACCGGTTCGTCCGCAAAAGCTACGAAGGCATGGACACCTGCGCCACGCCCGGCCCGGCAATCGTTTATGCGCGCGGCACGCTGTCGGGCGAATGGCCGGACGGCACGCCCTTCGAGGGCATCCGCTTCATCGACAGGTTCGAAGTCGCGGGCGGCCTCATCGTCCGGCAGGACGTCTGGAACGACATTGCGGAGGTGCGCCCATGAGCGAGATCGACCCGATTACCCTGGCTGTCCTTGCCGGCCGGATGGAGCAGATCGCGGATGAGATGGACGCAACGCTCTTCCGTTCGGCCTTCAATCCGATCATCGCCGAGGCGCACGATGCGAGCCACGGGCTCTACCACGCGGAGACCGGCGACACGCTCGTGCAGGGAAAGTCGGGTCTGCCGATCTTCGTGGGCGTGATGTCCTTCGCCGTGCGCGCGGTGATCGACAAGGTGCGCGAGCGTGGTGAGACACCGCAGCCGGGCGACATCTGGATCTTCAACGATGCCCATCTCGGCGGCACGCATCTGAATGACATGCGCCTCGTGACGCCCTGTTTCCGCGACGGCGCGCTCTTCTGCTGGCTCGCCTCGGTCGGCCATTGGCACGATCTCGGCGGCGGTGCGCCGGGCAATTACAATCCGGCGGCAAAGGATGTCTTCCAGGAAGCCTTCGTTCTGCCGCCCGTGAAGCTCGCCCGCGCGGGCGAGATCGACCAGGGCGTGATCGACATCATCCTTCGCAACACGCGCCTGCCGCAATCGGCGGAAGGGGATCTCAACGGACAGCTCGGCGCGCTCGATCTTGGGCAGAAACGGATGGCGGCCCTGTTCGACGAATACGGGGCGGAAACGGTCGGTGCGGCGCTCGATGCGCTGAGCGGACGGGCCGAGACGCTGATGCGCGCCGAACTCGAGGCGCTGCCGGACGGGCGTTGGGAGGCCGAGGATTTCCTCGACAATGACGGCATCACCGATGTCGACCTTCCGATCCGCGTCGCGCTCGAGATCCGGGGCGACACGGCGGTGCTGGATTTCGAGGGCACCGCGCCGCGTTGCGCTGGGCCGGTGAACATCGCCCTGCCGACCGCCGTCGCGACCGCCTATGTCGTGATCAAGCACATCTTTCCGATGCTGCCCGCCAATGCCGGCGTGATGCGGCCCATCGAGGTAAAGATCCCGGAGGGCTCGCTCCTGGCAGCGGAGTTCCCCGCGCCGGTGGGCGGCTACACCGAGACGATCCTGCGGATGATCGACGTCATCTTCGCCGCCGCCGCGCAGGCCGCGCCCGGCATGGTGGTCGCGAATGCCTACGGGACGATCAACGCGCTTTCCATCGCGGGGCGCAAGTCTGACGGCAGCCCCTGGGTGATGTTCTCCTTCTATGGCGGCGGGCATGGGGGCTCCTCCACCTCGGACGGGCTCAGCCACGGAAGCGCACCGATCTCGACCGCGACGATCCCGCCGATGGAGATCCTCGAAGCCGCGTACCCGGTGATGTTCCGCAGCTGGGCGCTGAGGCCCGGATCGGGCGGCGCGGGCGCGCATCGCGGCGGCATGGGCGCGATCTACGAGATCGAGGTGCTGGAGGAGAACGGAGCCGAGGTGTTCCTCTTCGGCGAGCGCGGCAAGCACGCCCCCAAAGGCGTGAACGGCGGCGGTGAAGGCGCGCGGAACGTGTTCTCTTATGAAACCGGCGAGGGATGGGCCCGTCCGCCGATGGTCTCCAAGATGCGGGGCATCACGCTGGCTCAAGGGCAGGCGGTGCGGCTCGAGACGCCGGGCGGGGGCGGCTACGGCGCACCCGGGGACCGAGCCCGCGAGGCTATCGCACGGGACGTCTCGCGCGGATTGGTCTCGCAGAACGACGCGGCCCGCGACTACGGCTGGCAGGAGACGCGCTCATGAGCGGCAAGCGGATGATCGGCGTCGATGTCGGCGGCACCTTCACGGATGTCTTCTTTCTCGACGAAGCGGCGGGCACGGCGCGCGTCGCAAAGGTGCCGACGACGCGTCCCGACCAGTCTGGTGGCTTCCTGGCCGGCATCCGCGCAGAGGCCGAGGATCTTTCTGGGATCTCGGCGGTCATTCACGGCACGACGGCCGGCACCAACGCGCTTCTGGAACGCAAGGGCGCGCGGATCGGGATCATCACGACCGAGGGTCTGCGCGACGTTCTGGAGATGCGCCGGCGCGACCGGCCCCGGACCTGGGGGCTGCGCGGTGATTTCGAGCCGGTCGTGCCGCGGGATCTGCGCCTCGAGGTGCCGGAGCGCACGCTCGCGGACGGTACGATCCGAACGCCCGTCGATCTCGGCGCGGTCAGGGCGGCGGGACAGGCGCTCCTCGGTGCCGGCTGCGAGGCGGTCGCGGTCCTGTTCGCCAACGCCTATGCCAACCCCGAGAACGAGGCCCAAGCCGTCGCGGCCCTGCGAGAGATGTGGCCGAACGCGCATGTCTCCGCCTCCTCCGAGATCCTGCCCGAGATCCGCGAGTTCGAGCGGTTCTCGACCACCGCGCTCAATGCCTACCTCCAGCCTGAGGTCTCGGGCTACCTGAACCGGCTCGACGCGGCGCTGCGCGACGGCGGCTTCGGGTCGGAATTCATGATCGTGCAGTCGAATGGCGGGGTGATGGCCGTGGAGACGGCCTGCCGTCTGCCTGTGCGTACGGCGCTCTCGGGCCCCGCGGCCGGCGTGATCGCCGCGGCCTATATCGCGGGCGAGGCGGGATACCCGGATGTTATCACCGGCGATATGGGCGGAACGAGCTTCGATGTCTCGCTGGTCTCGGGCGGGCAGTCGATGCTGAGCCCCCAGACCTCCATCGATTTCGGAATGGTCGTCAGAACGCCGATGATCGAGATCACCACGATCGGCGCCGGCGGCGGCTCGATCGCCTGGGTCGACAAGGGCGGTCTTCTGAATATCGGCCCCGAGAGCGCGGGGTCGACACCGGGGCCGGTGGCTTATGGGCAGGGAAACGACCGCCCAACGGTGACGGATGCCAACGTGGTGCTGGGCCGGATCGACGCGGAGAACCCGATCGGCGGCAAGCTCGACCGGCTCGACGTGGCGGCGGCCGAGGCTGCTATAGACGCCCATGTCGGAGCCAAGCTCGGACTGTCGGTCACCGAAGCTGCCGAGGCGATCCTGCGTGTCGCCAACAGCCGCATGGCCGGAGCGATCCGGCTGGTTTCCATCGAGCGCGGCTTTGATCCCAAACGCTTCGCCTTCATGCCCTTCGGCGGGGGCGGCGCGCTGCATACCGGCGCGATGCTGGCCGAGGTCGGGATCGGGCGGGCCATCGTGCCGCGCTATCCGGGCGTCACCTCGGCGATGGGCTGCGTGATCGCGGATATGCGGCAGGATTTCGTGCAGACGATCAACGCTGCGGTCAATGCGCTGGATACAGGCGCGCTGGGCCGGTTCATGCAAGAGCATGTGGATGCAGGGCTTGCCATGCTCGACGCCACCGAGACGCGGTTCGAGGCGCGCGAAACAGTATTCGAGCTCGACATGGCCTATGTCGGCCAGACCCACACGGTCTCCGTTCCGATCCCGGTCACGGTCGAAAGCGGCCGCGTGACGCCGCCGACGCGTGACGCGGTGCGCGAGGCGTTCGATGCGGCCTATCACGCGGCATATGGACGGCTTCTGAAGACCGGCACGCGGCGAGTGATGAACCTGCGCTCGGCGGTGATCGGCAAGCGTCCCAAATTCGATCTCTCGACGCTCGCGCCGAAAGGCGGCAGCGTAGAGGCCGCGCGGAAAGGCACAAGGCGGGTGCATTTCGGAAGCGAGTGGCACGACACCGCGATCTACGACCGCCTGGCCTTGCCGGTTGGTGCGGTGATCGACGGCCCGGCGATCCTGGAACAGGCGGATACGACCGTCCTCGTGGAGCCCGACCTCAGGGCCGAGGTCGATCCTTATGGCAATACCCTCATTACGCGGAGCTCCGATCATGGCTGAGACATTCGATCCCCGGCGCACGGCGCTGCTGACCATCGATCTGCAGAACGACTTCCTGCACCCTGAAGGCGCCTATGGCCGCGCGGGGCAGGGCGCTGAAAGTATCAAGGCTTTGCCAGAGCGTATCGCTCCGTTGCGCGACGCGATGCGTGCGGCGGGCGGCACCTATATCTCGGCGCAATTCACCCTGGTGCCCGGCCCGGGCGGCGAGCCCTTGATCGCGCCGCATCTGAAGAAGCTGCGCCCCTTCCTCGGCAAGGGTGATTTCGCGCCGGGTGCGTTCGGGCACGACCTTGTCGAGACGCTCGCGCCCGCCGATTACACGGTCGAGAAAGTCGCCTATTCCGCTTTCTACCAGACGCGGCTCGAATTCATCCTTCGCAAGCTCGGCATCGATACGCTGGTCATCGGCGGGATCGTGACGAATGGTGGCGTCGCCTCCACCGTGCGGGATGCACACCTGCGCGACATCGACACGGTTCTTCTGTCGGACGGCAGCGCGGCCTTCAAACCGGAGGTGCACGAGGCGACACTCACGTCGCTTGGCTCGCTAGGCACGCAGATGACCTGCGCCGAGGCGATCGCGGTCGCAGAGGAGGCGGCCAGATGAGCCTGCGCGCACGGCTCGCGGCCGATCCGATCCTCGTCGCGCCGGGGGTCTATGACGGGCTGACCGCCGCGCTCGCCGCCGAGGCAGGGTTCGAGGCGTTGTATCTGTCGGGCGCGGCCGTGGCTTATACGCGGCTCGGACGACCGGATATCGGGCTGACCTCCGCGACGGAAATGGCGGACACGATGGCGCTCATCGCGGATCGCGTCGGCCTCCCGGTCATCGTCGATGCCGATACCGGCTTCGGCAACGCGCTCAACGCGCAGCGCACGATGCGGATGTACGAACGTGCAGGCGCGGCGGCGCTTCAGGTCGAGGATCAAAGCTATCCCAAGCGCTGCGGGCACCTTTCGGACAAGTCATTGATCCCGAAGGCCGAGATGGCCGGAAAGATCGCGGCGATGGCCGATACGCGCGCCAGTGACGAAACGCTCATCATCGCGCGTACCGACGCGATCGCGGTCGAGGGGGTCGAAGCCGCGTTCGAGCGGGCGGAGGCGTATCTCGCCGCCGGGGCGGACTCGCTCTTCATCGAAGCGCCGCGCTCGGGCGACGAGCTGACGCGTGTCGCAAAGACCTTCGGTGCGCGTATCCCGCTTCTTGCCAACATGGTCGAAGGGGGCGCGACACCGATTTCCTCGGCGTCCGATCTCGAGGCGATGGGCTTTTCCATCGTGATCTTCCCGGGCGGCATCGTCCGCGCGCTCGCCAAGACCGCGCAGGACTATTACGCGAGCCTCGCCGCGCATGGCTCGAACCGCCCATTCGGGGAGCGGATGTTCGACTTCGGCGGGCTCAACGACGTGATCGGCACCGAGGCGATGCTGCGCGAAGGGCAGCGCTGGGAAGGCGGCGATGGCTGACATCGCCCCCGTGCCCGAGGCGTTCGACTTCGAGGTCGAGACGCTGATCGTCGGCGGCGGTGCCTGCGGCATGATCGCCGCGCTCGCGGCCGCCGAGGCGGGGCAGGAGGTTCTGGTCATCGAAGCCGATCCGGTGCCGCAAGGCTCGACCTCCCTGTCGGCGGGACTGATACCGGCGGCGGGAACGCGGTTTCAGCGAGAGGCTGGAATCGAGGACGATGCCGCGCGGTTCGCAGCCGACATCCAGCGCAAAGCCAAGGGCGAGAACGACGAGGCGCTCGTCGGCGCCTTGGCGGAGGGCTCCGCTCCGGCGATCGAGTGGCTGGCCGACCGCTTCGATCTGCGGTTCTCGGTAGTGACGGATTTCGACTATCCGGGCCATTCGCGCCGCCGGATGCACGGTTTGCCCTCGCGGGCCGGGCGCGAGCTGATCGACCGGCTGCGCGCCACGGTGGAGGCGGAGGGGATCGACGTGGTCTGCGATCGCCGCGCCATCACGATCTTTCACGAAGGCCGACGCATCGCAGGACTTGCGATGGAACGCCCCGACGGGGGCCGGGAAACGGTCGGCTGCCGGAAGCTGATCCTTGCCTGTAACGGGTTTGGCGGCAACCGTGAGATGGTCGCCGCGCACATGCCCGCCATCGGCGATGCGCTCTGGTTCGGGCATGACGGCAATCGCGGCGAGGCCGTGATCTGGGGCGAGGCGCTCGGCGCGGCGACCCGGCATCTCGGAGCCTATCAGGGTCACGGCAATGTCGCGCATCCGCACGGAATCCTCATCACCTGGGCAGTGATTGGCGAAGGCGGCGTGCAGGTCAACCGGGAGGGACGGCGCTTCTGGAACGAGGCGCAGGGCTATTCGGAGGCGGCACGGGCCGTATTGGCCCAGCCGAACGGCGAAGCATTTACCATTTTCGATGAGCGGATCGCGGCAATCGCGCGGCAGTTCGAGGATTTTCGCAATGCCGAGGCACAGGGTGCTGTGAAATCCGCAGGTAGCCTTTCAGAGCTTGCCGCGATTCTCGATCTGCCTGAGGAAGCGATCGAGACCGAACTCGCCGGTATTCCCGAGACGGGTGAGGACGCGTTCGGGCGCACGTGGTCCGGTCAACGGCTCACGGCTCCATTCTGCGGTGTGCGCGTGACGGGCGCGCTGTTCCATACGCAAGGCGGGCTCGCGACAGATGGCGCGGGGCGCGTGCTGGCCGAAGACGGCAGCGTATTCCCGAACCTCTTTGCAGCCGGCGGCGCGGCTTGCGGCGTCTCGGGCTCGGGCGACAGCGGATACCTTTCGGGCAACGGGCTTCTGGCCGCGGTGGTGCTCGGTCGCGCGGCGGGGCAGGCACCGACCTGAGCGCGGGTAGGAGGTCCGGGCGAGCAAATAGCTATCGCGACAAGCATCGCCAAGCTTCTCGATTTCGTGCGCGCATCACTCCGCCGGCTGCGCTGCGCCGCTCTCCGTCGTGTCGCTCTCCTTCTGCCGGTCTGACTGAAGAAGATCATAGAGAACCGGCGTCAGGAACAACGTCAGCGCAGAGGCGACGGCGAAGCCGCCGATGATGACGATACCGATGGAGAACCGGCTCTCCGCCCCCGCCCCCGACGAGAAGACGAGCGGCACCGCGCCCAGGACCGTGGACAGCACGGTCATGAGGATCGGGCGCAGGCGCACGGCGGAGGCTTCGATCACCGCGTCGCGCACGGATCGGCCTTGTTCCCGCAGCTGATTGGCGAACTCGACGATCAGGATGCCGTTCTTGGCCATGAGGCCGATCAGCATGATCATCCCGACCTGGCTGTAGATGTTTATTGCTTCGCCAAGCACGAAGAGTGTCGTCAGTGCCCCGGCGACCGCGAGCGGCACGGACAGCAGAATGATGACCGGCTGCACGAAGCTCTCGAACTGGGCCGAGAGAACGAGGAAGACCACCAGCAAAGCCAGCGCGAAGGTGACGAGGACGCCGCCCGAGGTTTCCTGGAATTGCTCGGCCTGACCGGAGAAGGCGATGGACATCTGCGACGGAAGTTCGTCGGCCATTGCCTCGACCTTCGAGACAGCCGCGCCAAGATCGACGCCCTCCGCGAGCGAGGCACTGATTTCCACCGAAGGCTGGCGGTTGAAGCGGTTGAAGGCCGCCACCGAGGCACGGCGTTCAAGCTCCACGAGGCCGTCGAGAGGCACGAGGTCGCCCGCAGCGGTGCGGATGTTGAGCCCGCGCAGGTTGTCGGTTGTCGCGCGCAGCTCTTCGGGCGCTTGCAGGATGACGGGGTATTGCCTGTCCTGCTGGATGTACTCGGTCACGTCCGCTGAGGCGAAAAAGGTCCGCACCGAATCCGAGATGGTGCGCGCGTCGACCCCGATGGAGCGGGCCAGTTCGCGGTTCACGCGGATGTCGAACCCGGGCGTGTTGACCTCGTAGGCCCGGCGCACGCCGACGATGTCGCCATCCTCGCGCATCGCCTGTTCCAGCTGCGCGGAATATTCCGCCGCCTGCTCGAAGCTCGGTGCGGTCACGATGACTTCGAGGCCCGAGCCGGATCCGGCGCTAAGCCCGGAGGGCGCGAAAGAGCGGACGCTGGCCAGGGTGATCTCGCCGAACTTCGGGCGAAGTTCGTTGACGACGTCGCGCGGCCCCATGTCGCGCTCGCCCCACGGGGCCATCGTCGCGACGACGAAAGCCCGGCCCGTCTCGCCGTATTGGCCGACGATCGAGATCGAATCCTCGACAATGCCCTCCTCGCGATAGGGAGCGATCAGATCCTCCACCTGTCGCACCGCCTCGTCGGTCAATCCGAGCGCGGAGCCTGCGGGAGCCGAGATGCTCACGAAGAAGATGCCACGATCCTCTTCCGGCGTAAGCTGCGAGGGAAGGTTTTGATAGAGCGTCCAGGACGCGCCGGTCATCACCGCGGCAATGCCGATGATGAGGAGTGGCGCGCGGATCGCGCGGGTCAGAAGACTTTTGTACCCGTTCGAAAGGCGCGTGTTCGCCGAGTGGACGATCCGGGCGAAGCGGCTCTTGTTCATCCCCGGTTTCAGAACGCGCGCCGCGATCACCGGACACAGTGAGAGCGCCACGAAAGATGACACCGCCACCGCGATGGCGAGGGTGATCCCAAACTCGGAGAAAAGCTTGCCGATTTCGCCCTGCAGGAAAGACAGAGGCACGAAAACGGCGATCAGCGTGGCGGAGGTCGAGACGACCGCGAAGAAGACCTGGTTCGCACCCTCCCGCGCCGCCTCTCCGGGCGGATCGCCTTCCTCGACGCGGCGCTCGATATTCTCGAGCACGACGATGGCGTCGTCGACGACGAGCCCGATGGCGAGGATGAGCGCGAAGAGGGTCAGGATGTTGATCGAGAACCCGGCGATGGCGATGCCCGCGCAAGCGCCCAAAAGCGCGATCGGGATGGTTACGGCCGGCACGATGGTCGCGCGGATGGAGGTCAGGAAGACGTAGATCACAGCGACCACGACACCGACCGCGATGGCGAGCGTCGAGAGCACCTGCCGGATCGAGTTGTTGATGAAATCCGCATCGTCGCTCGAGATCTCGAGCGACGTGCCGTTCGGAAGGTCGGGCTGGATGGCCTCGACCTCTGCGTTGATCGCCTGCGAGATCGAGAGCGTGTTGGCCGAGGATTGCCGCAGAACGCCGAGGCCGATGGCCGTCTCGCCATTCGCGCGGAAGTAGGAATCGTCGCTCTCCGTGCCGATCTCGACGCGGGCCACGTCGCCGAGCCGGGTCTGGAAGCCCTCCGTCTCGCGTACGATGAGATCCTCGAAATCCTCGACGCTCGCGAGGCGCGTCTGAGTGCGGAGAAGATAGGTCCGCGAGGCGCTTTCGATCTGCCCCGCAGGCAATTCGAGATTGTTGTTCCGAAGGGCCTCGCTGATCTCGTTCACGGTGATGCCGCGCGCAGCCATGCCGTTGGGATCGAGCCAGACGCGCATCGCGTAAGGGCGATCGCCGTAGATGTTGACGGCAGCGACGCCCGACAATGTCTCCAGCCGGTCGGTGATGAAGCGGTCCGCGTAATCGGTCAGCTCCGTCGCATCCATCCGGTCCGATGTCATCGTCATCCAGATGATCGGATCGCCCTGGCTGTCATTCTTCTCGATCTCGGGTTCGTTGGCCTCTTCGGGCAGATCGCCGGACACCGCTTGCACAGCCGCCCGAACATCCGATGCCGCCTGGTCGATGTCGCGGCCTTGCCGGAAGGTGATGACCGTGCGCGAGCCGCCGAGTTCCGCGTTGGTGGAGATCCGGTCGATCCCCGCGACCGTCGAGATCGCGCCTTCGACGACCGAGGTGATCTCGGAATCGACAACGCCGGGGCTCGCGCCCGTATATTGCACGCTGACCGTGACCTGCGCGGTGGACGTGTCCGGCAATTCGCGGACCGGCATCCGCGTCAGGCCCGCGATGCCCAGCACGATGATGAGGATCGACATCACCGTGGCGAGCACGGGACGGCGCAGGCAGAGATCGGGCAGCGTCATTCGAGCGCCTCCTCGGGTACGTCCTCCGAGATGGTCACCGAGGCCCCGTCGCGCAGGTTGCCCCAACCGGCCACCACGACCTGATCGTTTTCCTCGATGCCGTCGGTCACTTCGGTGAGTGAACCGACCGAGCCTCCGAGCGAGATATCGGTGCGCGTTGCGGTGCTGTCCGCGACGGTGAAGACGTATGTGGACGATCCCTCGCTGATGATCGCATCGTCGGGCAAGGCGAGACCCTCGTAGGTGTCGAAAACGAGCCGGGTCTCGGCGAACATGCCACCCACGAGCCGGCGGTCAGTATTCGTAATCTCGGCGCGCACATCGAAGCTGCGCGAGCCGGGCTGAACAGTGCTGTCGCGCACCACGACCTCGCCCTCAAAGACGGAATCGGGATAGGCGGGAACCGTCGCCTCGATCATCTGGCCCGGCGCGACACGCTCGAAGTACCGTTCGGGAAGAGATATATCGACCTGAACGACCGACAGGTCCGAAAGCCGCGCGACGACCGACGAGGTCGACAGGTATGCGCCCTCATCCACATCCATGAGGCCGAGCGTTCCCGAGAACGGCGCGGTGATACGGCGATCCTCGAGCGCGGCACGGGCCGACATGAGCTCGCCCTCGGCGCGGGCGAACGTGGCGCGCGCCTGTTCGAGCTGCCGTTCGGCGGCGGTATTGGCTTCTGCCAGCTCCTCGACGCGGGCGAGGTTTTGACTGGCCTCGTCGAAGGTTGCCTCGGCGCTGCTGACCGCGGCCTGTTGGGCGCGATCATCGAGTTGCAGAACCAGTTCCCCTTCCTGAAGCTGCGCGCCCGAGCCGGCGGCGACTTCCGTCACGCGTCCCGCGGCAGCTGGGGTCAGTTCGACGTCACGCAGCGGCATGATCGTGCCAACCGCAGAGACCGCCGTTTCAAGCTCGCGCCGCTCGGGCTGCGCGACGCCGACCGGTGTCGCGCTCTGGCCGCCTTGCTGAGAGGACTGGCTGGCGGAGCTCTGCGAGGACAGGAAATATTCCGTTCCGAAGATACCCGCCGCCGCGCATAGGCCTGCCACGCACAAACCTCCGATTATCTTGAACAGCCGTTTCACGATCCGGCCTCCTTGATTTGTTCAGGCGGAAATCCGCCGCGTTGATCGTGTAAGGTGAGGCGAGGGCGTGTCCGATCAAACGATTGGCCTTGATCTGGCGTAAACGTGAGGAGGCCGCCCGGAGAAGGAACTTTTTCGCGCCTTGCGGTATTGCACCTCCCCGCGCGCCCGATTTCTCTCGTGGTGACTATGAAACAGACGCACGACATCCGAACGTCCGAGCTTCGTGTCGCTGGATGGAATATCCATCGCGGTCGCGGTCAGGATCGCGTGGTCGACGCGGAACGAACCTTGCGTGTCTTGTGCGACGAGGTCTGCGCGCAATGCCCGGACGTTCTCGTGCTGGAGGAAGCCGATGAAGAGGCGCGGCCGCATCGCGGCATTCTCGACATGGCCCGGCTGGAACAGGAAACGGGCCTTCGGAGCGTGCACACCTTGCCTGTGCGGCGCTGGAGCGGGGAAAGTCACGGGTTTCTAGGTGTGATTGTCCTGATGGCCCCGGATTTCGAGGTCGAAGGGGTGACGCTTCTCGATCTGCCGGGGCAGTGTCATCGCGGCGCGGTGATCGTCGATGCAAGGCGCGGCGGCGTGGCGCTGCGCCTTGTCGGAACGCATCTGTCGCTGTCCCAGCCGTTGCGGATCGTTCAGATGCGAACGCTTGGGCAGCATCTCGCGCGCCGGCAGAGCCGGCCTCTCATTGTGTGCGGGGATCTGAATGAGTGGCGGCCCTGGGGCGGGATGGCGTTTTCGCATACGGTATTGGGGCTTTCGCTCCGCGGACCTGCCGTCCGGACTTTTCCGGTCGGCTGGCCGGTCCTGCCGCTTGATCGAATTCTTGCGGGCGAGGGTGCACGCGTGGCGGACGCGCGGGCGCTCGACGGGCCCGGCATTCGCATCGCCTCCGATCACCGCCCCCTGCTGGGACAGGTCGTCATCGGCGGCTGACGGCCGGAGCGGCTTTTCATGCACAATCACGCAGACTTGCGCGGCGAAGGTGGCAGCTGGCACGCATCCCGCTTGACGCAAGTACTGATGCACTAATTCATGCCAACATGGTCGACGTTCATCAGACTGTTACACAAGACCCGAGGCCGCTTCGCGCACCGAGCGGACCGGGTGCCGCGTTCATCGCCACCGCGCTTCTTGGCGCGGGCGGCGTCGCTGCGGTGTCAAGCTTCGTTCTGGACTCGGGTTCCGCCGCGTCGGGCGCGGCCGTTCTGGCCTATCTCCTCGCGGCCGCGATCGTCTTTCGCGCATTGATGCGGAGTTATCCTCACTCGCAACTCGGAATCTGCAACTTCGTGACGCTCGTCCGTCTGGTGCTCGTTGCCGCGCTGGTTTCGGTCGTCCTCGCGGGGGGCGCGATCTCTTGGACGCTGTTTGCCACCGCCTGCGTCGCGCTGGCGCTCGACGGCGTGGATGGCTGGGCCGCACGGCGTCAGGGCCTGAGTTCAGCTTTCGGCGCCCGGTTCGACATGGAGGTCGATTCCGCGCTGGGGCTGGTGCTCGCGTTCAACGCGGCGATGACCGGTCCTGCTGCGGCGATCATCCTCGGCCTTCCAAGATATGCCTTCCTCATCGCAGGCTATTTCTACCCTTGGCTGATGCGCAATCTGCCTGACCGGTTCAGCCGCAAAGCCGTCTGCGTTCTTCAACTCGGCGCGCTCATCGCGTTGCAGGCTCCGATCCTGCCGGATGTGCTTGCCGCGCCGCTGGTCGGCTTTGCGCTCTTGGCGCTGGCACTGTCCTTCGGTCGCGACATCATTTGGCTTTGGCGGACGCAACGGTGAGCGGACGGATTTTGCGCGCGGGGCTCGCGGCGCTCCTCATTCACCTTGCGCTGATCCTGCCGAGCCATCCTGCCGGGCTGAGCTGGGTCGCGCTGTTGCGCGCGCCGCTCGAACTTCCGGTCATCCTGGCGGCGCTCCTCTTCGTTCCGCCCGGTCGGGCAGCATGGGCTCTGCGCGGTGCGATCGTTCTCGCCTCGACGCTGCTTGTGCTCCTCAAGATCGGCAATATCGCAATGGTTTCAGCCTTGGGGCGCGGCTTCAATCTCGTCGCGGACTTCCCGCTGATTGAAGCGGGGTTCCGGCTCTTGGTTGGAGCGATCGGTCCCATTCTCGCGACACTCAGCGCATTTGGAGCGTTCGTCGCCATGATCCTCGCCGCGATGGGTCTTTGGTGGGCAAGCGGGGTCTGGTCCCGGATCAAGGCGAAACGCCCCGTGACGCTTGGCGCGGCCTGCCTGTCGATTGTCGGCGCGGCTCTGATCGTGGCGGATGCCGGTCAAGCACTCGGCAGGTGGAGCCTTCCGTGGCAGATGCCCGGCTCCTCCACGCGGAACGCGGAATTCGCGGTCAAGCAGACGGAACTCGCGAGCCGCACGATCCGCGAATTGCGCGGGTTTGCGCGGCTGGCCGCCGAGGATGCTTTCGCCGACCGGCACGGACTTCTGGATGCCATCGACCGTGACGTCTTGATCGTTTTCGTCGAAAGCTACGGCCGGGCGAGTTTCGACACCGAACTCTATGCCGCAACGCATGTTCCCACGCTTCGGGCCGCGCAGGAGACGCTCGGGCAAGAAGGGCTGGCGATGCGTTCAGGCTGGCTCGAGGCGCCGACGCGTGGCGGGCAGAGCTGGCTTTCGCATGCGACCTTCGCCAACGGTTTGCGCGTCGCCGACCAGATCAGCTACCGTGCGATGCTGGCGAGCCCGCGCGAGACGCTCTTTCACATCGCCGGGCGGTCGGGATTCCACACCGCCGCCGTTATGCCGCAGATCACGCTCGATTGGCCCGAATCCTCGCGCATGGGCTTCGAGACCGTGCTGGCCTCGTCCGATCTTGGCTATAAGGGTCTGCCCTTCAACTGGGTGACGATGCCCGACCAGTATACGTACTCCGCGCTCGACCGGATGCTGCGGAACGATACGTCCGACCGTCCGGTCTTCGCACAGTTTGCGACCGGCACATCCCATGCGCCCTGGGTGCCGATCCCGGATCTCATCGGCTGGGACGAGGTCGGGGACGGACAGGTTTTCAACGAGATGGCCTTGTCCGGCGATACGCCGAAAGAGGTCTGGCTCGACCGGGACCGCGTGCGCGATCAGTACCGCAAGGCAATCGACTACGCGCTGCGTGTCACCTTCGACTATGCCGCCCTCCATGCCGATGATCCGCCGCTGATCCTCGTGATCGGGGACCATCAGGCGGCGGGGTTTGTCGCGCTCGACGAAAGCTACGACGTGCCGATGCACGTCGTCGGCCCGCCGGAGCTTGTCGCGCGGATTGAGAGCTGGGGCTTTTCGGATGGCCTCGTTCCCGATGCCGCGTTGCCCGTACGGCCGATGGGCGAGATGCGTAATCTGATCCTCGAAGCCTTCACCAACGGTGCGGATGCGGGGACGGGCTCATGAGGCGCGTGACCGAAAAGATGCCGTCTTGGCTGCCGCGCGCGATGCAGATCGCGATAGGCGGCGCGCTGCTGGTGCTTCTTTGGCAATCTGCCGATGGGCGCGCGGCACTGGAAAGCCTTGCCGGGGCTGATCCGGTCTGGCTGATCGCCGCTTTCGCCGCGCTCTCGGTTCAAACCATCCTGTCGGCCTTGCGCTGGCGCCTGACCGCCGCGCAACTGGGGATACGGCTGGGACGGCTGCATGCGCTTGGCGAATATTACATGGCGCAGCTTGTGAACCAGTCGCTGCCGGGCGGCATGATCGGCGATGCCGGCCGGGCAGTGCGCGCGCGAGGACAGGCCGGACTTTGGGCGTCGGGCCAGGCGGTGATCTTCGAACGGCTCGCCGGGCAGGTCGCGATGGTCTTCTTTCTGGCGCTGGGCGTTCTGGCAACGCTTGCCGTTCCGGGCGGTCTCGACTGGCCGGCATGGCTCCTCTGGCCGACGCTGACGGCGTTGGCGCTCGCCTTGCTTTCGCCGCTGGCGCTTTTGGGCGCGCGTCGGTTGCCCGGCTCGGCGGGGCAGGGCGCGCGCGTTTTCGCCGGCTCGGTGCACCGGGCGCTGCTGGACCGCGACATCCTGCCGGCCCAGATCGGCCTCAGTCTGGGAACGGCGCTATTCAATCTCGCCGGCTTCGCCTTTGCGGCGAAGGCGGTCGGTATCACGCTCGGCCTCGGAGCGGTCGCGGCACTGGTGCCGCTGATCCTTCTGTCGATGCTGATCCCGCTGTCCGTGAGCGGCTGGGGCGTTCGCGAAGGCACGGCCGCGGTGCTTCTGCCGCTTGCGGGCGTAGCGACAAGCGCCGCGCTCGCCGCCTCCGTCGCCTTTGGTCTTGTTTTCATCGCGACCGCGTTGCCGGGTCTCGCCGTGCTGTGGCTCAGCCCCTCGCGGACCGGCCAAAAGCCCGCCGAGGCAGAGACAGGACCAAGGGACGCAGCTTCGGGTCTTGCCAGACGCGGCTCCCGGCCTAGGCTCGGACCACCAACGGAGAGAGTATCATGACCTCATTTCCTCTGACACGAAGACGTCTTCTCGGCACCGGTGCGGCTGCACTCGGGGCAGCATCCGTCTTCGCACCCTCGCGCCTCTGGGCGCAATCGGCGGTGAGCCTGCAACTGTCCTGGCTGCATTCGGTGCAGTTCGGCGGCAGTTACATCGCGCAGAACCGGGGATTCTGGTCGGATAACGGGCTCGAGGTCTCGCTCCTGCCGGGAGGCCCCAACGCACCGGTGGAGCCGCCGGTCGTTTCGGGCACGGCGCTCGTCGGGATTTCGGCGGCGGACTACACCGCAGCCGCCGTCGAGGAGGGCGCGCCCTTCAAGATCCTCGGCGTCGCGATGCAGAAGAATCCGTTCGTCGTCGCCTCGCTCCCCGAGAATCCCGTGAACGAGCCGGCCGATCTCGTCGGCAAGCGGATCGGCATGGCGCTGGCCAATACCCCGATCCTCGAGGCGCTCTGCACGCTCAACGACGTCGACATCAACGATATCGAGATCGTGCCGACGCAATATTCCGCCCAGCCGCTTCTGGCGGGAGAGGTCGACTGCCTTCTGTGCTGGGAGACCGATCTGCCTGTCGCGATGGCTGTAGAGGGCGTCGAGAGCATCACCATGCTGCTCGCCGATTACGGATATGCCGTGCACTCGCAGACCTACATCGCGACAGAGGACAGCCTTGCCAATCGCCGCGAAGAGCTGGTCGCGCTCATGCGTGGCGAGGTGATGGCCTGGGACGCCTACCGCGCCGATACCGACGCGGCGGCCGAGCTGACCCTCGAGATGTATCCCGATGCCGGGCTCGATATCGAAGCGCAGCGGATGCAGGCCGAACGGCAGGTGCCGCTCATGTTCTCGGAGCTTACGGAAGCCAACGGCTTCGGCTGGTGGACCGACGAGACCGTGGCCGCGAATATCGAGACGCTGGCGCTTTTGGGACGTGACGTGTCACCCGATCTCTGGGATCGCTCCATTCTCGAAGAGGTTCATGGCTCCTGAGACGCCGCCACCCCGCATTGCCTGCGAGGGTGTGACGAAGATCTTCGCAGGCGGCACGGAAGCCGTGCGCGACGTGAATCTGACTTTTGAGCCGGGTCGCACGACCGCGCTTGTCGGGCCGTCGGGCTGCGGGAAGTCGACGCTTCTGCGCCTGATCGCGGGGCTTGAGACGCCAACCTCGGGCCGGATCGACATCGCGGGTGCGCCGCCATCCGAGACCTTGCGCCATGCCGGGCTCTCCGTGGCCTTCCAGGATCCTTCGCTGCTTCCGTGGCGTAGCGTGCGCGGCAATATCGAGCTGGCGCTCCAGCTCGCGCGTCAGAAAGCGGCGGATCGCGAGGTCGAGGACCTCATCGATCTCGTGGGCCTTGGCGGGTTTGCCGAGGCGCGTCCGGCAGCGCTCTCCGGTGGTATGCGCCAACGCGCGGCGATCGCGCGGGCCCTGGCGACGCGGCCGGGTCTTCTGCTCCTCGACGAGCCCTTCGGCGCGGTGGACGAGCTGACCCGGCAGCAGCTTGCGCGCGATCTGCCGAAGCTCTGGGAGGCGCGGGGCACGACCACCCTCCTCGTCACCCATTCGGTGAGTGAGGCGGTGCTGTTATCGGACCGGGTGATCGTGCTCACGCCGCGACCTGCCGAGATCGTTGCCGACATCGCCATCGACCTGCCGCGCCCGCGCGATCCCGACGGGCTGCGTGCCCCCGACGCGGCGGCGCTGATCGACCGGGTCGTCGCGGCCCTCAGCGAAGGGATGGCGCTGCCGGACCGGGGCATCGCGGCGCAATGAGCATGGCGGCAAGCTGGACGGGCACGAGCCTTTGGCGGATACAGGCGAGCCGCGCGCGCGCTTTGCCGGGGCTTGTCGTCCTCTTGATCGGTTGGGAACTTGCCGCCCGGCTTTTGACCGACGCTTTCGTTCTCGCGGGGCCGACCGAGGTTCTGGCCTATCTCGTCGAGGATCGCGCGCTCATGGCCCGCGCGCTTGGCGAGACGCTGACCAATGCCGCGTTCGGGTTTGTCATCGGCAATGTCGCGGCAATCGCGCTCGCCGCCGTCGCGCTCGCCTGGCCGCGCGCGGAACGGGTGGTAACCGGCCTTGCCCTGCTAGTCTTCTGCCTGCCGCTCGTCGCCACCGGCCCCATCCTGCGTGTGCTCTACGGGCCGGGCGCGGGGCCGCAGGTCACGCTCGCCGCGCTTGCGGTCTATTACACGACGCTGATCCCGCTTCTCGTCGGATTGCGGGCCGCGCCGTCAAGTTGGTTCGATCTCGTCCGCAGTTACGGGCGCGGGCGGTTCGCGACGCTGGTGCATGTGCGCGCGATGGCGTCCTTGCCCTACTTTTTCGCCGGTCTGCAGATCGCCGCCCCGGCCGCCTTCCTCGGTGCGATGGTGGGGGAATTCACGGGCGCCGAGCGGGGCATGGGCGTGCTGACCGTCCAGGCGATCCGCGCGCTCGACGTGGAGATGACCTGGGGACTTGCCACCGTCGCGACGGCGGTATCGATCCTCGCCTATATCGCGATCGGAGCGCTTGGACGGCGGGTTCTACTCGACGCGCCGCCGGTGATCCTGGCGGCCCCGGCAGGCGCGAGCCGTGGCCGTCTTGCCGCTTGGGTCGATGCGGGTCTCGTCACGCTCATTGCCGTTGGTGCATGGTGGCTTGCGCTCTTGGCCTTCGGGCTCAACCCGTTCTTCGCCAAGGGGCCGGGCGATGTCTTTGCCGCGCTCGTCCTCGACGATGACGCGGCGGAGACACGCGCGGCGCTTGCCGCCGCGCTGGGCGAGACCGCGCTGTTCCTCATCCCGGGATACCTCGCGGGTCTCCTGGCCGGGGCGGGCCTCGCGGTTCTTCTGATCCTCGTGCCGATGATCGCAAGCTCCGCCATGCCGCTGGCGATCGCGCTCCGCTCCGTGCCCATCGTCACCACCGCGCCGCTTGTCGTGCTGCTTCTCGGACGGGGCGCGGTCGGGACCATCGTTCTGGTCGCAGTTATGGTCTTTTTTCCCACTTTCGTTGCCTCGCTGCATGGGCTGAGACAAGCGCCGGGGCAGATCATGGACGTGTTCGACAGCTATGCGGCGGGGCCGGTGACGCGGCTTTTGCGGGTGCGTATCCCGGCCATGCTGCCGGCCTTCTTCGCCGCCGCGCGCATGGCGGTCCCTGCGTCGGTCCTTGCCGTGACCGTGGTCGAATGGCTTGCCACGGGCAACGGGATCGGCTCGCTCATGGCGATCTCGGCCTCGCTGTCGGATTACGACATGCTCTGGTCTTCGGTGGTGCTGGTCTCTGTCCTGTCCGCGCTCGGATATGCCGCTGTCGGTGCGGTGGAGCGGCGGATCCTCGGGACCTACGCGCCGGAGCAACTGGCATGAGCGCACCCGCAGCTTTTGCCATTCCGGGCGATATCACCACGCTGACGGGCGGCTACATCTACGAGCGCCGCCTTCTCGAGGGATTGCGCGCGCTCGGCCGCGACGTCACGCATATCGAGCTCGGCGCATCCTTCCCCGATCCGAGCGCGCAGGACATGGATGACGCGATCACGCAGCTATGCGGCCTGTCGTCCGAATGCCCGCTGATCCTCGACGGACTTGTCTACGGCTCCATCGCGACGGAGGGGTTGGCGCGGGTGCGCGCGCCGATTGTCGGGATGATCCATCATCCGCTCGCTCATGAGAGCGGGCTCGAGCCGGTGCGGCGGGATCATCTTTTCCAAACCGAGCGGGACAACCTCGCGCTGGCGGCGCATGTGCTCGTCCCGAGCCCTCATACGAAGCGCATCCTGATCGAGGAATATGCCGTCCCGCCCGAGCGCATCACCATCGCGCGGCCCGGGACCGAGCCGCCGAGGCACCCCGCTGCACCCGTCTTTCCGCCACAGATCCTGTCGGTGGGCATCCAGCATGCGCGCAAGGGGCACGACATCCTGCTGCGGGCGCTGGCCGAGGTGACGGATCTCGACTGGCAGGCCATGATCGTGGGCGGCGCGCATGATCCGGCCCATGCCAAATACCTCGCGCAGCTTCACCGAGATATGGGCCTCGATGGACGCGTGCGCCTTGCCGGACGGGTGGAGCAGGAGCCTTTGTCCCGGCTCTATGCTCAGGCGTCGATCTTCGCGCTCGCCACACGGTATGAAGGCTACGGCATCGTCTTCGACGAGGCGCTGGCCCATGGCCTGCCCATTGTCAGCTGCGACACGGGGGCAGTGCCGGACACCGTGCCTTCCGAGGCAGGACGCCTCGTGCCGCCCGACAATCCCGAAGCATTCGCCACGGCGCTGCGCGCGCTTCTCACCGATGCGGCCGAATGCGAGGCTCGTGCCGCCGCCGCCCGACGGTACGGCGCTGCACTGCCCGACTGGACCGAGACCTGCCGGATCGCGTCACGCGTTCTCGACGGTCTGGCACCCTAGGCCGCGCCGTAGCCGCCCGCTGTGGGGGTCACGACGACCACCGCATCTCCTTCCGATACTTCGGTCTGATCGGCGGCGCGCAGCGTCTCGACGCGGCCATCCGCGCAGTGGATCTCCGTCCGCCCCACGCGTCCCGGCTGGCCGCCCGCGATTCCCTGCGGCGGGCGCTCTCGGTGAGACGACAGGATGGCGAGCTCCATATCCTCGAGGAACCGGATGCGACGCGTCGTGCCGTCGCCCGCATTGAACTCTCCCTTGCCGCCCGAGCCTTCGTCGATCCGGAATTCTTCAAGCAGAACGGGGTAGCGCAGCTCGAGAATCTCGGGATCGGTCAGACGCGAATTGGTCATGTGGACATGCACACCGCTCGTCCCGTGAAAGCCGGTGCCGTCGTTGCGCCGACCCGCCGGGCTGCCCGAACAGAGCGTCTCGTAATATTGGTGCCGGTCATTGCCGAAGGTGAGGTTGTTCATCGTGCCTTCGGAGTTGGACATCGCGCCAAGCGCACCGAAGAGCGCGTTGGTGACATGCTGGCTCGTCTCCACGTTGCCCGCGACGACCGCGGCGGGGTAGGCGGGGGAGAGCATGCAGCCCTCGGGGATCACGATCTTCACCGGCCGCAGGCAGCCCGCATTCATCGGGATGGGGCTCTCGACCATCACCCGGAAGACGTAGAGTACCGCCGCCCGTGTGACCGGCTCGGGCGCGTTGAAGTTGTTCTTTCTCGCCTCGGACGTGCCGGTGAAATCGACTGTCGCCTCGCCCTTGTCGCGATCGACGCTGATCTTCACGCGGATCACCTGGCCGGTATCGGTGGGGTATTCGTATTCCCCGTCCGACAGACGCCCGATCACGCGGGCGACTTCCGCCGCGGCGTTGTCCTGGACGTGACCCATATAGGCCTCGACCACGTCGAGCCCGAACTGGTCGATCATCGCGCGCAGCTCTGCCGCGCCACGGGCATTGGCCGCGACCTGCGCCTTGAGATCGGCGACGTTCTGATCGGGGTTGCGCGCGGGGTAGGCGTGGGAGGTCAGCACCTCCCGGATCTCCGCATCGCGGAAGCGCCCGGCTTCCACGAGTCGGAAATTGTCGATCAAGACGCCTTCCTCGTCGACGCTGGTCGCCAGCGGCGTCATCGAGCCGGGCGCGACACCGCCGACATCGGCGTGGTGCCCGCGCGAGGCGACCCAGAACTGGATGTGCTCCCCGGCCTCGTCGAAGACCGGTGTGACGACAGTGATGTCCGGGAGGTGCGTGCCGCCGTTATAGGGCGCGTTGAGCGCGAAAACGTCGCCCGGCCGCACCTTGCCTTCGTTGAGGCGAATGACCGTCTCGACCGAGCGGTCCATCGAGCCCAGATGCACCGGCATGTGCGGCGCATTGGCGACGAGCGCCCCCGAGGCGTCGAAGACCGCGCAGGAAAAGTCGAGCCGTTCCTTGATGTTGACCGATCGCGAGGTCTTTTGCAGCGCGACGCCCATCTGTTCGGCGATGTTCATGAAGAGGTTGTTGAAGACCTCGAGCAACACCGGATCGGCCTCGGTGCCGATGGCGTCCGCGCGATTGGCTTTCTCGCGGCGTGTCATCATCACGTGGTCGCGCGCGGTCACCTCGGCACGCCAGCCGGGCTCCACGACGATGGTCTGGTTCGGCTCGATGATGAGGGCAGGGCCATCGACATGCCGGCCTGGCGTGAGGGCTTCGCGGCGGACGACGCGGGCATCGTGGGTGGTGCCGCCCGAATAGACTGGAACCTCGGTTTCGGATTCCGCTTCGCCGGGGTCCGGAGTGTCCGATGGTTCGGGATCGGCGGCGGGCTCTGCGGCCTGGCCTTCGATCTCAGCGGCCTCGACCACGAGCGTCGCATCGGGGTCGGTGAAGCCGAACTCGGCCTCGTGCGCGGCCTCGAACGCCTGGCGCGCGCGGGTCATGTCGCCATCCCAGGCAATCGGGATCGCCGTATCCGTGCCAGCGTAGCGCAGATGCAGGCGCGGCGTCAGGGTAAGCCCCTCGTCCGGCACGCCCTGCTGGGCAAGCTCGTTCCTGACTTCCCGCTCGAGCCCGCCAAGCGTGTCGGCGATCCGGGCGGCCGCGTCTTCGCCAAGATCGACCTCGAGCGCGCGTTGGCGCTGTTCGGTGACGCGTGCGAGGCCAATTCCGTAGGCGGACAGGAGCCCCGAGAGCGGATGCACCAGAACCTTCGTCATTCCAAGCGCATCGGCCACCAGACAGGCATGTTGCCCGCCGGCGCCGCCGAAGGCGTTGAGCAGATAGCGCGTCACGTCGTAGCCGCGCTGGACCGAGATCTTCTTGATCGCGTTGGCCATGTTCTCGACGGCGATGCGCAGGAAGCCTTCGGCGACCTCTTCGCTGGACTTGCCCTCGGCCTCCGCGATCTCTGCGAATTTCGCGGCGACGGCGTCGCGGTCGAGCGTCTGGTCCTGCCCCTCGCCGAAAATCGCGGGGAAGAAGTCGGGATTGAGCTTGCCGAGCATGACGTTCGCATCCGTGACGGTCAGCGGACCGCCGCGGCGGTAGCAGGCGGGCCCCGGATCTGCGCCCGCGCTGTCGGGGCCGACGCGGAAGCGGCCCGGATCGGCATGAAGAATGGATCCGCCGCCCGCCGCGACGGTATGGACGCGCAGCATCGGCGCGCGCATTCGGACGCCCGCGACCTGCGTCTCGAAGGTGCGTTCGAACGAGCCGTCGAAATGCGCGACATCGGTTGACGTGCCGCCCATATCGAACCCGATCACCCGCTCCTCGCCCGCGATCTGCCCGGTGCGCGCCATGCCGACGACGCCGCCCGCCGGGCCGGACAGGATCGCATCGCGTCCCTTGAAGCGGTCGGCAGCGGTCAATCCGCCCGAGGACATCATGAATTGAAGGGTCGGGCCGTCCTCGTCAGGCGGTGTCGCGCCGAGCGCGTTCGCCACCTGCTCCACGTAGCGTGACAGGATCGGGGTGAGGTAGGCGTCGACGACAGTCGTGTCGCCGCGTCCCACCAGCTTGATGAGCGGGGAAACTTCGTGGCTGACCGAGACCTGGCCCATGCCGGCCTCGCGCGCGGCCTCGGCGAGCTGCTCTTCGTGCTGAGGTGCGGTCCAGGCATGCATCAGCGCGATGGCCACCGCGTCGATACCGTCGGCCTTGGCAGCCGCGAGCGCGTCTTTTGCGCCATCGAGATCGAGTTCCGTCTCGACCGTACCGTCCGCGCGCACGCGCTCCTCGACCTCGACAACGCGGTCGTAGAGCATCTCGGGCAATACGATCTCTTTCGCGAAGATGTCGGGCCGGTCCTGGTAGGCGATGCGGAGCGCGTCGCGAAAGCCCTTGGTGATGAGAAGGAGCGTCCGGTCGCCTTTACGCTCCAGAAGGGCGTTGGTCGCAACGGTCGTGCCCATGCGGACGGTGCCAACACGCTCAGGAGGGATCTGGCCCGGGGCCACGTCGAGGAAGCGCCGAATCCCTTCGATCGCGGCATCCTCGTAGGCCTCTGGGTTCTCGGACAGCAGCTTCAGCGCGGAAAGCTCTCCCGAGGGCGCGCGCCCGATCACATCGGTGAAGGTGCCACCCCGGTCGATCCAGAAATCCCATCTGTTTGCTGCATCCGACGGCATGGCCGATCCCTCTCATCTCCAGTTCAGTGACAAATCGTTGACAAATTATCACTGTCTGGTCAACCTCGACATATCCGGATCCAGGTGCGGCGATCCGGCCGCTCGAACAAAGCCGTGCCGAGACAACAGGGATGATACACATGACCAGCACACTTCTGAGAAGCGTTTCGGCCGCGGTGCTCTCCGCCGGCCTCGCGCTGCCCGCTTTCGCCGCCGAATGGGATATGCCGACGCCCTATGGCGACAGCGTGTTCCATACGCAGAACATCATGCAATTCGCCGAAGATGTGTCCTCGGCTACCGATGGCGGTGTCGAGATCACCGTGCATTCTGCTGGCTCGCTCTTCGCGCATCCCGAGATCAAGGATTCGGTGCGCCGGGGCCTCGCGCCCATCGGCGAGGTGCTGATGTCGCGTCTCGCGAACGAAGATCCGGTCTTCGGCGTCGATTCGATCCCGTTCCTTGCCTCGAGCTACGATGAGGGCCGCGCACTCTGGGAAGCTTCGCGATCCGCCGTCGAAGAAAAACTGGCCGAGCAGGGTCTGACGCTGCTCTTCGCGGTGCCGTGGCCGGGACAGAGCCTTTACACGCAGGAACCCGTGGAAAGCGCTGCCGATCTCGAAGGGGCATCCTTCCGTGCCTACAACGCCGCAACCGAGCGGCTCGCCCAGCTCATGGGCGCGGTGCCGACGCAGATCGAAACGGGTGACATTCCGACCGCTTTTGCGACGGGTCGTGTCGATGCGATGATCACCTCGCCCTCGACCGGAGTGTCGAGCCAGGCGTGGGATTTCACCTCACATTATACCGACACGCAGGCTTGGCTGCCCAAGAACATGGTCATGGTGAACACCGAGGCCTTCGAGGGGCTGCCTGAAGAGCAGCAGACCGCCATCATGGAGGCCGCCGAGGCCGCCAAGACCCGCGGCTGGGAAATGTCCGAAGCCGAGACCGAGAGCGGGATCGCGACCCTCGAGGAGAATGGCATGACGATCTCGCAGCCCTCCGAGACGCTGTCGAACGAGATGTCGGAAATCGGCGAGACCATGACGCAAGAATGGCTCGAAGAGGCCGGCGACGCGGGTCAGGCCGTGATCGACGCCTACCGGAACTCGGGCAGCTGAGCCTGCCCCAGGCGGGGCCCGCGCGGCCCCGCCACCCACTTTCCAACTCAGATCCCGGAGTGCGCCGATGCGCCGTTTTCTCGACCGTCTCTACGATGCCGGCCTCTGGCTGAGTGCGATCACTTTCGGGCTCATCGCCGTGCTCGTCGCCTTGCAGATCGCGGGCCGCCTGCTTGATCGCGCGGCGCGGGCGCTCTCGCTGTCCCCGCCGGGACTGACGATCCCCTCGCTTGCCGAATTCGGCGCGTTCTTCTTCGCCGCCGCGGTATTCCTCGGCCTCGCGGGCACGCTTCAGGCGGGGGGCCATGTGCGCGTCAAGCTTGTCACGCAAGCGCTGCCCGAGCGCGTGGCGCGCTGGCTTGGCGTGCTCGTGGCCCTCGCGGCCGCGGCGCTGGCGGTTTTCGCCACCTGGTCGAGCGCGCTGCAGGCCCTCGACAGCTACCAATTCGATTCCGTCAGCTACGGCGTCATCCCGATCCCGCTCGCCATACCGCAAGGCGTCATGACGCTGGGCCTGGCGCTCTTCGCGGTTGCGCTGGTCGATGCGGCGGTGACCCTGGCACGCGGCGGCACGCCCGGCCATCTCGCGGCGGAAGCCGCCACCGAGGAGGGCAACTGATGGAGATCGCGACCCTTGCTCCGCTTCTCGTGGTCGTCCTGTTCGGTGCGCTGGCGCTTGGCCTCTGGGTCGGCTTCGCTCTGATCGCGGTCGGCATGGTCGCGATGTATGCCGCGGCTCCTGCGCCGCCCGAGCTCGTCTTCGCCACCAAGGTCTGGGGCGGCATGTCGGTCTGGGACCTGACCGCGCTGCCGATGTTCATCTGGATGGGGGAAGTGCTGGTCCGCTCTCGCCTCTCCTCGGACATGTTCTCGGGCCTCGCGCCATTCACCGCGCGGCTGCCGGGGCGGCTTTTGCACGTGAACGTCCTCGGCTGCGCGCTTTTCGCAGCCGTGTCGGGCTCATCGGCGGCAACGACGGCGACGATAGGCCGGATGTCCCTGCCGGAGCTGAAATCGCGCGGCTACGACGACCGCATGGCGATCGGCACGCTGGCCGGGTCGGGCACGTTCGGCTTTCTCATTCCGCCCTCGATTATCCTCATCGTCTATGGCGCGGCGACCGAGCAATCCATTGCGCGGCTGTTTCTGGCGGGCGTGATACCGGGGCTGATGCTAGCGATGCTGTTCGGCGGCTACATCATGCTCTGGTCGCTCATGCATCGAGACCGGATGCCGGAGGCTGAGCCTCGGGTGAGCCGCGGCGAAGCGATGTCGGCAGCGGCGCGGCTTCTGCCGGTCGTCGGTCTGATCGTCACCGTGATCGGCTCGATCTACCTTGGCATCGCGAGCCCGACAGAGGCGGCCGTGATCGGGGTGATCGGCGCGCTGGTGCTGGCGCAGATGACGGGTGCGCTCGGCCTCGCGGGCCTCTTCGACTCGTTGCGCGCCGCCACCGTCACGACCTGCATGATCGCGTTTATCCTCGCGGGCGCGTCGTTCCTGACCGTGGCAATGGGCTATACCGGCATTCCGCGCGATCTTGCGCGGCTCATCGGCGAGATGGGCCTCTCGCCCTATGCGCTTCTGGCTATGCTGACTGTGTTCTTCATCATCATGGGCATGTTCCTCGATGGGATCTCCATCGTCGTCCTGACCGTCTCGATCATCCTGCCGATGGTCACGGCGGCGGGTATCGATCCGATCTGGTTCGGCATTTTCCTCGTCCTCGTGGTGGAGATGAGCCAGATCACGCCGCCCGTCGGCTTCAACCTCTTCGTGATCCAGACCATCACCGGGCGTGACATGTTCACCGTCGCGCGCTATGCCGCACCGTTCTTCGGGCTTCTGGTCCTGGCGGTCGCGATCCTGTCGGTTTTCCCCGAGCTCGCGCTCTGGCTTCCCGGAACGATGTTGTCGCGATGAGTGATCGGCCCGAAAAAACCGGCATCGGCCCGGTCGTCAGCTCCGCGCACCTGGCCGCGTCGGGGCTGCCGGAGCTCTCGGAGGTCGAATACGCCCTCACGATGGCCAACAACGCGTTCCACCGCTGGATCGTGCGCTGCATGGATGCGGCAGGGGCGCCGGGGATGGCCCCGCTCGAGGTGTTGATCCTGCATCTCGTCAACCATCGTGACCGGCCGAAGACCCTGGGGGATATCCGGCTCGTCCTGCATGTCGAGGACGCGCATCTGGTCAGCTACGCCGTGCGCAAGCTGACCGAGGCCGGGTTCGTCACGACCGCGCGCAAGGGCAAGGAAAAATCCGTTACTATCACGGAGGCGGGGGCGGCGCTTTGCACGCGGTACGCCAAGGTCCGCGAGGGGCTCTTGATCGAGCTTGCGCGGGAGATGGGCTTTCCGCCGGAAGACATGTCTCGGCTTGCGGCGCTTCTGCGCGCGATTTCAGGCAGCTACGATCATGCCGCGCGGGCGGCCACCACGTTGTGAGGATGCTCCTTTTCTGCGCGCGGCATGCAAGGTGGCTGTTGGTCTCTGGACTTCTCGTCGGGATCGCGCTGCCGGGGCTTGCCCGCGCCGCCGAGCCACTGATCGTTCCGCTTCTGGGTGTGCTACTTTGCCTTGCCGTTCTGCGCGAAGGGCCTCGCGCGCTTCTGCCGGGTGCGGGCACGGGGCGGCGGGCCGTGCTTCTGACGCTCGCGCTGCAGGCCGCGCCGCCGCTGGTCGCGGGCGCTTTGCTTTGGGCGCTGGGCGGTCTCGAGACGCCGCTCGGCGTGGCGCTGGTCCTGGTGCTCGCGGCCTCGCCGATCACGGGCGCGCCGGGTCTTGCGGTGATGTCTGGTGCGGATGCGGGGCTGGCGCTGCGGCTTCTGACGCTTGGAACGGCCCTCTTGCCGCTGACGGCCGCGCCGGTTTTCGCGCTGTTACCGAGCTTTCCCGGACCTGTCGCCGTCGCGGCCGGGGCGCTGCGGCTTCTGGTGGTGATCGCGGCCGCCGTTGCGCTCGCCGTCCTCTTGCGCCGCGTGTTCCCGCGCCTGCGCGCGCCTCATCACCGGACGGCGTTCGACGGCGCGATGGCCTTGGCGATGGCAGTCATCGTCGTGGCGCTCATGTCGGCGCTGCTTCCCGCGGCGCGCGAGACGCCCGGAGTGCTGATCGCCAGCCTGACCGCCGCGCTCGCGATCTACGCGGTCCAGGTCCGCATCGCGTGGAGCTGTGCGCGTCGGTCGGGGCTGACCGCCGAGAAATCCCGCGCCATCGCGATTGCCGGGGGCAATCGCAACCTCGCGCTCTTCCTTGCGGCGGTGCCCGCGGAGACCACGCTTCCGCTGATGGTGTTCATCGGGTGCTACCAGATCCCGATGTACCTGACCCCACTCGCGCTGCCGTGGCTGACAGACGGCCGCGCCGCGCGCGCCTGAACCGGGGTGACGACCGCATGTTCGGTAGTGTTGGCGATCAATGCATCGTTTCGTGCGGCCGCAAATTCGCGATTATTAAGCCGCCATCGAGTTGCGCTTTTTGTTTTCGCAGCGCTAGACTTGCTGAAGAGCGAGGCATCGCACCTCGCCAAGCGATCACGACGCACGTGTTCGAAAACCATCTGGGAGAAAGATCCATGTCGAAATCAATCATTTGCGCCGCATTCGCCGTGTCCACTGCGCTCGGAGCCTCGGGCGCGATGGCGCAGGAAGAGACGTTCATCTCGATCGGGACGGGCGGCGTGACCGGCGTGTATTACCCGACCGGTGGCGCGATCTGCCGGCTGGTGAACCGCAACCGCGCCGAGCATGGCATCCGCTGCGGCGTCGAATCCACGGGCGGTTCGGTCTACAACATCAACGCGATCCGTTCGGGCGAGCTGGAATTCGGCGTCGCGCAGTCGGACTGGCAGTTCCATGCCTATAACGGCTCCTCGCAGTTCGAAGAGCAGGGCGCGATGGAGAACCTGCGCGCGGTGTTCTCGGTCCATCCCGAGCCCTTCACCGTCGTGGCGCGTGCCGATGCCGGGATCACCTCGTTCGAGGATCTGCAGGGCAAGCGCGTGAATGTCGGCAACCCCGGCTCCGGCCAGCGGGGCACGATGGAAGTGCTGATGGAAGAGATGGGCTGGTCGATGGACGATTTCGCCGTCGCCTCCGAACTGCAGGCGGCAGAGCAGTCCCAAGCGCTTTGCGACAACAACATCGACGCGATGGTCTACACGGTCGGCCACCCGTCCGGCTCCATCCAGGAAGCGACGACGGCCTGCGACTCGGTCCTCGTGAACGTCAACAACGACGCGACCGCAGCGCTGATCGAAGAGAATCCCTATTACCGTCAGGCCACCATTCCGGGCGGCATGTATCGCGGCACCGACGAGGACGTCACGACCTTCGGTGTTGGCGCGACCTTCGTCACCTCGTCGGATGTCTCCGAGGATGTCGTCTACGAGGTCGTGAAGGCGGTCTTCGAGAATATCGACCAGTTCAAGGGTCTGCATCCGGCTTTCGCCAATCTCGACCCTGCCGAGATGGCCAATGACGGTCTGTCGGCACCGCTGCATGCTGGCGCGGAGCGGTATTTCCAGGAAGCCGGCCTGATGGAATGATCCCGGCGCGCGCCGCCTAGGGCGCGCACTGCACAAGATCCCGGGCCGTATGTTCGGCCCGGGATATTCTCGCAAAACCGGCCCGTGCGATGGCTGGATGCGCCTTCGGGACAGGGAAACGCAAATGGCCGACAAGGATCAGGGCGGAAACCGCCAGTTCAGCGACGAAGAGCTTCAGGATCTCGTCGCCAGCTCAGACAGCGGGGCGCGCGCGCCGACCAACCGGAACGTGGCGTTGCTGATTTCCGGTCTGGCGCTGGCCTGGTCTCTGTTCCAGCTCTGGATCGCGCAGCCGATGCTTTGGTTCGCGCAATATGCCCCGGTCTTCAATTCGTCCGAGACGCGGCCCATCCACCTGACCTTCGCCATCGTGCTTGCCTTCCTGGCCTATCCCGCCTTCAAGTCCTCGCCGCGCGGGCACATCCCCTTGGCAGACTGGCTGCTCGCCGGGATCGGCGGCTTCTGCGCCTTCTACATCTTCCTCTTCTCGGACCATCTGGCGACCACAGCGCGGTCGGGTCTGCCAACGACCACGCAGGTCGTGATCGGTGCGACCGGCCTTCTGGTGCTTCTCGAAGCCTCGCGCCGGGCGCTGGGGCCGGCTCTGACGATCGTGGGGTCGCTGTTCCTGCTCTACGCCTATATGGGCACGGGCTGGCTGATCCCGGATCTCATCGAGCATGAGGGCCTCAGCTTCACCGCGCTCATCAACGCGCAATGGCTTGATACGGCCGGTGTCTTCGGTATCCCGCTCGGGGTCTCCACGGCATTCGTGTTCCTGTTCGTGCTGTTCGGCTCGCTCCTCGATAAGGCGGGCGCGGGCAATTATTTCATCAAGCTTGCCTTTGCCGGGCTCGGGCATCTGCGCGGCGGGCCCGCCAAGGCGGCGGTCGTCGGATCGGCGATGACGGGTCTCATCTCGGGCTCCTCCATCGCCAACGTCGTGACGACGGGCACGTTCACCATTCCGCTGATGAAGCGGGTCGGTTTCACCAATGAACAAGCCGGTTCGGTCGAGGTCGCCTCGTCGGTCAACGGGCAGATCATGCCGCCCGTCATGGGGGCCGCGGCCTTCCTGATGGTGGAGTTCATCGGCATTTCCTATGTCGAGGTCATCAAGCACGCCTTCATCCCGGCGGTGATCTCCTACATCGCGCTGATTTACATCGTACATCTCGAGGCGTTGAAGAAGGACATGCCGGCCCTCGGAGAGGCGAAGTCCTTTGTCGGGATGCTGGTCAAGTTCTTCGTGGGCTTCGCCATCGCGGGCGTCGCCTTCACCGCGCTTATCTATATCGTGGGCGGGCTGCGTTCGGTCCTGCCGGGGCTGACCGGGCCGATCATGATGACCGTGCTCGGCCTGGTCTACCTGGGTCTCGTCGCCATCGCCGCGCGGCAGCCCGATCTCAAGGAGGACGATCCCAACGATCCCGAGATCAAGCTGCCCACGGTGGGCGAGGTCTACGCGACCGGTCTGCACTACGTGCTGCCGATCATCGTGCTCGTCTGGTTCCTTATGGTGGAGCGGCAGAGCCCCGCGAAATCGGCCTTCTACGCGACCTCGCTCATGCTCGCGATCATCGTGACGCAGCGGCCGCTGAAGGCGATGTTCCGGGGGCAGGGGGGCGAGCTTGCCGCCCAGTTCAAGGCCGGGCTCGGCGATCTTCGCGAGGGTCTGATCGCGGGCGCGCGCAACATGATCGGCATCGGCGTCGCCACGGCGGCGGCGGGCATCATCGTCGCCACGGTCACGAAAACGCCGATCGGCACCGAGCTTGCGGCGCTTGTCGAACAGCTCTCGGGAGGGGTGCTCATCATCATGCTGGTGCTGGTCGGTCTGTTCTCTCTGATCCTCGGGATGGGGCTGCCGACGACGGCGAACTACATCGTCGTCTCCTCGCTGATGGCGTCGGTCGTCGTCTCGCTCGGCGCGCAGGAGGGGTTGATCGTGCCGCTGATCGCAGCGCACCTCTTCGTCTTCTATTTCGGGATCATGGCGGACGTGACGCCTCCTGTGGGCCTTGCGTCCTTTGCCGCGGCGGCGGTGTCGGGAGGGGATCCGATACGAACGGGTTTCACGGCGTTCTTCTATTCCCTCAGGACCGTCGCGCTGCCATTTCTCTTCATCTTCAATCCGACGCTCATCCTCTACGGAGTCGATCTGGGGACGTGGCAGGGGATCTTCCAGGCGGTCTTCGTCTTCGTGATCGCGACCTTCGCAATGCTGCTTTTCGCGGCGGCGACGCAGGGCTACTTCCTTGCGCGCAGCCGGATCTACGAAAGCGCGGCGCTCCTGCTCGTGGCCTTCACGCTCTTTGTCCCCAATGTCTGGCTGGACATGGTGCAGAGCCCGTTCCGCGAAATCCCGCCCGCGCAGTTCGAGGAGGTGCTCGGCGAGGTCGAGGAGGGCACGCGGATGCGGCTGCGCGTCGAGGGCCCCGACTTCAACACGGGTGACACCGCAGAAACGACGCTCGTGATGAACGCCGAAGGCGCGAGCGCGCAGGAACGGATCCAAAATTCCGGTCTGCTCCTTTTCCCCGAAGGCGACAGCGTCCGGCTCGACGAGCCGATGTTCGGCACTGCGACGGCAGAGAAACTGTCGAGCTTCGACTTCTACGCCGAAGATCCGGTGCGACTGGCCCAGGTGCAGATCCCGCGCGACCGCATCCCGGCGCAGGTGTTCTACATCCCGGCGCTTCTGCTTTTGGGTCTCGTGATCCTGATGCAGCGCCGCCGCCAGACCAAGCCGGCTTTCTGAGGAGCGCGCCCATGTCCCAATCCGTTCTTCTGCCCATCGACCTATCCACCGAAGCCAGTTGGGCCCGCGCCTTGCCAGCCGCGCTGCATCTGGGCGGGCCGGACATGGTTCTGCATGTCCTGACGGTGATCCCCGATTTCGGTATGTCCGTGGTCGGCGGCTTCTTCGACGCCGAGTTCGAAAAGCGCGCCCTGCACGAGGTCGGCGAGAAACTCACGCTGTGGGTGAACACGAACATCCCGCCCGAGATCGAGGTGCATCCGCATGTCACGCATGGTCGGGTCTACGACGAGATCCTGCGCGCCTCCGAGCGGCTCGACGTGAGCGATATCGTCATGGCCGCGCAGACGCCGGATGTCGCCGATTACCTTCTCGGGCCGAACACCGCCCGGGTCGTGCGGCACGCGAAACGGTCGGTCTACGTGGTCAGGGGAAGCTGAGCATGGCCGGTCATGTCTTCGGGCGGTCTTCCGCGGCGATGCCGACGGCTGTCTCGGGCGAAGGGTGCTACATCCGGGATGCCGAGGGACGGAGCTATCTCGACGGATCGGGCGGCGCGGCCGTGTCCTGCCTTGGACATTCCGACCCGGATGTGCGTGCGGCGATCCATGACCAACTCGACCGGATCGCCTTCGCGCATACCGGCTTCTTCACCTCCGAGGCGGCCGAGGGACTTGCCGATCTGCTGATCGCCAACGCGCCCGAGGGGGTCGAAAAGGTCTACCTTCTGTCCGGCGGGTCAGAGGCGGTCGAAGCCGCGATCAAGCTTGCGCGCCAGTATTTTCTGGAAACGGGAGAGCCAGAGCGTCACCGCGTGATCGCGCGAAGGCAAAGCTATCACGGCAATACGCTTGGCGCGCTGGCAGCAGGCGGCAATGCCTGGAGGCGCGAGAAATACGCGCCGCTTTTGGTCGAGACCTCGCATATCGCGCCTTGCTACGAATACCGTTTGCGCGAGGACGGCGAGAGCGCCGAGGACTATGGCTTGCGCGCCGCCAACGAGCTTGAGGACGAGATCGCGCGGCTCGGCCCGGAGACGGTCATGGCCTTCATCGCGGAGCCAGTCGTGGGTGCGACGGCGGGCGCGGTGCCCGCCGTGCGGGGCTATTTCAAGCGCATCCGCGAGATCTGCGACCGCCACGGCATCCTGCTGATCCTCGACGAGGTCATGTGCGGGATGGGGCGCACGGGCACGCTCTTTGCCTGCGAACAGGACGGGATCTCGCCCGATATCGTGACCGTCGCGAAGGGACTCGGGGCCGGTTACATGCCCATCGGTGCAATGCTTTGCTCGGGCCGGATCTTCGGTGCCATCGAGGGCGGCTCGGGCAGCTTTCAGCATGGGCATACCTATCATGGGCACCCGCTGGCGGCGGCGGCCGGGCACGCAGTTCTTTCCGCGATCCTTGGGCGGGAGCTCTTGCCTCAGGTCAGGCAGCGGGGCGAGGCGTTGACGGATCGGTTGCAAGCCACCTTCGGCCAGCACCCGCATGTCGGCGACATCAGGGGGCGGGGCCTCTTTCGGGGGATCGAGCTTGTCGCGGATCGCGGTACGAAAGCGCCCTTCGACCCTGAGCTGAAGCTTCACGCCAAGGTCAAGAAAGCCGCGCTCGCCGAAGGGCTGATCTGCTATCCCGCGGGCGGCACGATCGACGGCAAGCATGGCGATCACATTCTGCTCGCCCCGCCTTTTATCATCTCAGAAGACCAGATCGGCGAGTTGACCGACAAGCTGTCGCGCGCGATCGACGCGGCGCTCGCCGCCTAGGAGCGCCGCTTCTTGCAATAAAGCTCCAGCCGGTGCGCGACGATGTCGTAGCCATATTCCGCCGCGATCCGGCGTTGCAGGCACTCGATCTCGTCCGAGACGAACTCCATGACTTCGCCGCTTTCCACGTCGATCAGATGATCGTGGTGCGGCCGCGTGGCAAGCTCGAACCGGGTCACGCCGCCGTCGAACATGTGGCGATGCAAAAGCCCCTTGTCGGCCAGCGCGCCGAGGGTGCGGTAGGCGGTCGCCTGGCTCACGCTTGCGTCCTTGTCGCGCGCTCGGACGAGAACCTGCTCGGCATCCGGGTGATCTTCGGCCTCGAAGAGCACGCGCACGATGGCTTGCCGCTGGCGCGTCACCCGGAGCCCGGCTTCGCGGAGGACCGCGTCGCCCTCACTGCTGTAGAAATCACCTGCCATGCCCGGACCATGACCCAAGCTGCGATCCGGCTCAAGATTTTATGCGAACGGTTCGCAATTAATTTGACTTTGCGAACCATTTGCATCAACTGAGAGGCAATCGGATTTTTGGATTTCTGAAAGGTGCAACATGCGTAGGACGCTGCTCTTATCCGCTCTCGCTCTGGGGCTTGCCCAAGCGGCTGCCGCACAGGAGCGGCTCAAGGTGGCGACGACGTTCACGGTGCTGGCGGACATGGCCCGGAACGTCGCGGGCGATGCGGCGGAGGTCGTGTCGGTCACGAAGCCCGGTGCGGAAATCCACGGCTACGAGCCGACGCCGCAGGATATCGTGCGGGCCTCCGATGCGGATCTTTTGCTGTGGAACGGCCTCAACCTCGAGCTCTGGTTCGAGCAATTCCTACGCAATCTCGGCGATGTGCCGTCCGTGACCTTGTCCGAAGGCATCGACCCCATTCCGATTGCCAGCGGATCGTATGAGGGTCAGTCCAATCCGCATGCCTGGATGGGGCTCGAAAACGCGATGGTCTATATCGACAACATCCGCGACGCGCTGTCGGAGCAGGATCCAGACAACGCCGAGGACTATGCCGCCAACGCCGACGCATACAAGGCGGAGCTGCGGGACCGGATAGGGCCCTTGCGCGACGCGCTTGCCGATCTGCCGGAGGACGACCGCTGGCTCGTCACCTGCGAGGGCGCGTTCAGCTACCTCGCACGGGATTTCGGCCTGCGGGAGCTTTATCTCTGGCCGATGAACGCCGACCAGGTCGGCACGCCGCAGCAGGTCCGGGCCGTGATCGACGGTGTCCGAGAGAACGATATTCCGGTCGTCTTTTGCGAGAGCACCGTCAGCACACGGCCTGCGGAGCAGGTGGCGCGCGAGACGGGCGCGGAGTTCGGGGGCGTCCTCTACGTGGACTCGCTCTCCGAGGCGGACGGTCCCGTGCCGACCTATCTCGACCTTCTGGAAGTGACGTCGCGCACGATCGTGGACGGGCTGACCGGGGCATCGGAATGAGGCAGTCGCCGGAGCGCTCTGGCAATCTAGATCGATGCCGGAAAGGCGAGCTTTGATGCGAGACGCGACCGAGATCGAAACGACGACCGCCGCGCAGCCAGAAGAGGGGCTGCGCGTGTCGGGTGCGACCGTCACCTATCGGAACGGCCATACCGCGCTCCGCGATGCGAGCTTCGACATCCCGCGCGGCACCATCGCGGCGCTTGTCGGCGTGAACGGTGCGGGCAAATCTACGCTCTTCAAGGCGATCATGGGCTTCGTGCCTGCCTCGGCAGGCGAGATCAGCGTGCTGGGCCGGAATGTGCGCGAGGCTTTGAAACGCAACCTCGTCGCATATGTCCCGCAGGCAGAAGAGGTGGATTGGAGCTTTCCGGTCCTCGTCGAGGATGTCGTGATGATGGGCCGCTACGGGCATATGGGCTTCCTGCGCCGCCCGCGTGCTGCCGACCGACAGGCGGTGGACGACGCGCTTGCTCGCGTGAACCTGACAGACCTGCGCCATCGCCAGATCGGGGAGCTGTCTGGCGGCCAGCGCAAACGTGTCTTCCTGGCGCGTGCGCTGGCACAGGAAGGCCAGGTGATCCTCCTCGACGAGCCGTTCACCGGGGTCGATGTGAAGACCGAGGAGCAGATCGTCGCGCTCCTGCGGGATCTTCGGGACGAGGGCCGGGTGATGCTGGTCTCGACGCACAATCTCGGCTCTGTCCCGGAATTCTGCGACCGCACTGTCTTGGTGAAGGGCACGGTCCTCGCCTACGGGCTGACCGAGGATGTCTTCACGCACGAGAACCTCGAGGCCGCGTTCGGCGGTGTGTTGCGCCACTTCACACTCGGCGGCGATACGCTGCATGACGACGAGGACGCGCGCAGCGTCAGCATCTTCACCGACGACGAACGTCCGCTCGTGCAATACGGCGAGCGCACGCACACGGCGGAGCCGCGAGAATGATCGCGACCCTCGCCGAGCCGTTTTCCTACGGGTACATGACCAACGCGATGTGGGTCTCGGCGCTCGTTGGCGCGGTCTGCGCTTTCCTGTCCTCCTTCCTGATGCTGAAAGGCTGGTCGCTGATCGGCGACGCGCTGTCCCATTCGGTCGTGCCGGGAGTTACCGGGGCTTACATGCTGGGGCTTCCTTTTGCGCTCGGCGCATTCATCGCAGGCGGTCTTGCGGCAAGCGCGATGCTGTTTCTCTCGGATCGCTCGGGCCTCAAGGTCGATGTCATCATCGGGCTGATCTTCACCTCCTTTTTCGGGCTCGGCCTCTTCATGGTGTCGATCAACCCGGTCTCGGTTTCGGTGCAGACCATCACGATGGGCAATATCCTCGCCATCACGCCGTCGGACACGGTGCAGTTGGCGCTTATCGGGATCGTCACGCTGGCGATCCTTCTGGCCAAGTGGAAAGACCTGCTCGTGACCTTCTTCGACGAGACGCATGCCCGGACGATCGGGCTGCCGACCCGCGCGCTCAAGGTCGTGTTCTTCGCGCTTCTCGCCGCATCGGTCGTCGCGGCGATGCAGACGGTCGGTGCGTTCCTCGTCATCGCGCTCGTGGTCACGCCGGGGGCCACCGCTTACCTACTCTGCGACCGCTTTCCGCGGCTCATCGCGACCTCGGTCGCGATCGGCACGGTGACAAGCTTTCTCGGGGCCTATGCCAGTTATTTCCTCGACGGCGCGACGGGCGGCATCATCGTCGTCCTGCAGACGCTCATCTTCCTGACCGCGTTCGTCTTCGCGCCGAAACATGGCCGGCTCGCGGCGCGGGCGAAGGCGCGCGCGGCCCTGCGGGAGGTGGAGGCATGATCGACGAGCTTCTGCTGCCTTTGCAATTTCCATTCATGCAGAACGCGTTCCTGATCGGGGCGCTCGTTGCAGTGCCGACGGCCCTTCTGTCCTGTTTCCTCGTGCTCAAGGGCTGGGCACTGATGGGCGATGCGGTCAGCCACGCTATCCTGCCGGGCATCGTGCTGGCCTACATGATCGGCTTGCCGCTCATCCTCGGTGCCTTCGTCGCGGGCATGATCTGCGCGCTGGCGACCGGGTATCTCTCGGGGAACAGCCGGGTGAAGGAAGACACGGTGATGGGCGTGGTCTTCTCGGGCATGTTCGGGCTCGGGATCGTGCTGTACGTCGCTGTCGACACGAACATGCATCTCGATCACATCCTGTTCGGCAACATGCTCGGGGTGGAGCCCTCGGAGCTCTGGACCGCTGCGATCATCTCGGCAATCGTCTCGGCCGCGCTTCTCTTGCGCTGGAAGGATCTCGTCCTGCACGCCTTCGATCCGGCGCAGGCGCGCGCCTCGGGCCTGCCGGTCGATTTTCTGCATTACGGGCTTTTGGCTGCCTTGTCCTTGACCATTGTTGCAACGCTCTCGGCGGCGGGGCTCATTCTTGCGATCGGCCTTTTGATCGCACCGGGCGCCATCGCGTTCCTTCTGGTGCGGACCTTCCGGGTCATGCTGGCCGTGGCCGTCATCGTCAACGTTTTCTCAATGCTCGCGGGCGCTTATGCGAGCTTCTTTCTTGATAGCGCGCCTGCGCCCACGGTCGTTCTGATCCTGACGGTCTTCTTCATTCTTGCGTTCGTCTATCGCCAAATCGCCACACGGCGGATAACCGGTGCGGCGTAAGGCTCAAGGAGAGGCGTGACGCGTTTCGCCCGAATGGTGTTAACGTCGGCGCGACTCGCGAGTGGTTAATGCAGGGGGATGCGCGATGAGCTGGACACGCTACGCGGTATATTGGGCACCCGAGGGGCACCTGGGCGAACTGGGGGCGTCGTGGCTGGGCTGGGACATCCACAATTCCCGCAGGATCGCCACGCCCGAGATCGAAGCGCCGAAAGCGCGGCGCTACGGTTTTCACGCAACGCTTAAGCCCCCCTTCACGCTTGCCGAAGGGCGCAGCGAGGCGGCGTTGTCGCAGGCGCTGGCCGACATCGCCGCCGGTGCAGAGCCGCAGTTGCTCGGCCGATTGGAGCTGCGGCAGATGGGCAAGATCTGGGTCATGGCGCCAAGCGACACCTCCGGCATTTCGGAGATCGCGGGACGGCTCGTGCGGGAGCTCGATGCCTTCCGCGCGCCGCCCGATGAGGTGGAATTGGCGCGGCGGCGTGGCCGGGGCCTGACGGCGGTGCAGGAAGAGAACCTGAAAACCTGGGGGTATCCCTATGTGCTGTCGGAATTCCATCCGCATCTGACGCTCAGCGATGCGCGGGTGCCCGAGGATGTCGAGGCACAGGCCCGGTCCTTTTTCGCCCCGGTTCTCGACCGGCCGATGGTGATGCAGGACGTGACGCTGATGGGCGAGGATGCCCTCGGGCGGTTTCATGCGATCGAAAGCTTCACGCTTTCTCGGGCACGGATGTCCAAAGCCTGCTGACGCTATCGCTCTCGTGAGCAGGCTGTTCTTGCCAGGGGCTGGGCAGGAACAATATAAGAACATATGGCCAAGCGAACTCTCTCTGAAAAGCTCGCGATCCTGTCGGATGCGGCGAAATACGATGCCTCCTGCGCCTCGTCGGGCGGGGAGCGGCGGGATTCCCGCGACGGCAAGGGGCTTGGCTCTTCGGGGGGCTCGGGCATCTGCCACGCTTATGCGCCGGATGGCCGCTGCATCAGCCTTCTGAAGATCCTGATGACGAACTTCTGCATTTACGATTGCGCCTATTGCATCAACCGCGCCTCGAGCCGGGTGGAGCGGGCGCGTTTCTCGGTCGAGGAGGTCGTGCACCTGACGGTGGAGTTCTATCGCCGCAACTATATCGAAGGGTTGTTCCTGTCCTCGGGCATCATCCGCTCACCGGACGATACGATGGCCGACATGGTGCGGATCGCCAGGAAGCTGCGGCAAGAGGAAGGCTTTCGCGGCTACATTCACCTCAAGACCATTCCCGACGCGAGCCAGGAGCTGATCGACGAGGCGGGCAAATATGCCGACCGGTTGTCGATCAATATCGAGATGCCGACGGAGACGTCGCTGAAAGAACTGGCGCCAGAAAAGAACGCGGTGGGTATCCGCAAGTCGATGGCCGATGTTCGCCTGAGGCGAGAGGAGAGCCGCACCGGCAAAAGCTGGCGAGGCAAACGGCCCGCGCGGTTTGCGCCTGCCGGGCAATCGACGCAGGTGATCGTCGGGGCGGATACGGCCAATGACCGGACGATTCTCACGCAAAGCTCCGATCTGTATGCGAGCTACGGGCTGAGCCGCGTCTATTACTCGGCCTTCTCGCCGATCCCGGACCCCGCGCGCGCGCTGCCGTTGAAGCCCGCGCCTCTCAAGCGTGAGCATCGGCTTTATCAGGCCGACTGGCTTTTGCGCTTCTACGATTTCGGGGTCGAGGAGATTGGCGGCACGAGCGGCATGCTCGATCTCGATGTCGATCCCAAGACGGCCTGGGCGCTGGAGCATCGGGAGTTCTTTCCGGTCGATGTGAACCGCGCGCCGCGCGAGGCATTGCTGCGCGTGCCAGGCTTCGGGACGAAGACTGTAGGCCGGCTTCTCGCGGCGCGTCGGCGTGGGCTGGTGCGCTATGAACATCTCAAGGCGATGGGCGCGGTCATGAAGAACGCGCAGCCCTTCATCGTGGCAGGCGGGTGGAGCCCGCGCGGTATGCTCGAAACCGAACATCTGCGGGCGAGGTTCGCGCCGCCACCCGAGCAGATGGCACTCTTCTGATGCGGGAGGTGGTGCTGCCGCGCGTGGGCACGGTGGCCGCCTGGCGGCGCGAGGCGCGTGCGCTCGCGCAGGACGGCGTGCCCGCAGAGGCGGTGCTCTGGTCGCGCGGGGAGGGCGCGCAGGATCTGTTCGCCGGGGCCAGGCCGGTGGCTGCGCCGCGCGAGGCTCGCCGCCTGTCCTTGCCGAAAGCCGCGATCCAGACCATCGAGACCGCGCTCTGCCATTCCGATCCCGAACGTTTCGCGCGCGCCTACCGGCTGATCCTGCGGCTTTCGGCCCGCGAGGTGATGTGGGGCGACCGCGCGGATCGCGATGTTCGCACGCTACTGGAACAAGCCAAGGCCGTCGGCCGCGACATCCACAAGATGCATGCTTTCGTGCGGTTCCGCGAGGTCGAGGGCGAAGGCGAGCGACGCGCCTTCGCGGCATGGTTCGAGCACGATCACCCCTGCCTCGAGCGCGGCGCGCCGTTCTTCGCCAAACGCTTCGGCGACATGGATTGGGTCATCGCCACCCCGGATCTGACGGCACGGTTCACGGACGGCACGCTTCGTTTCGAGGAGACGAAGGCGCCCGAACGTCCGCCTGAAGACGCGACCGAGGAGCTTTGGCGGACCTATTACGCCTCCATCTTCAATCCCGCGCGGGTCATGGTGAAGGCGATGTGCGCCGAGATGCCGCGGAAGTACTGGAAGAACCTGCCCGAGGCAGAACTGATTCCCTCGCTCATCGACGGGGCGGAGGCGCGGGTGCGCGCAATGGCCGAAGCACAGCCCGCGATGGTGCCGGACCGCCGCGCGCTGGCCTTGCGCGATCACGCCGCGCGGGTGCTTGCGAAACCCGGCGCGGATGGGCCGGTCGCGGCGCTGGCCGCAGATCTGCAGGGTTGCACGCGCTGCGATCTCTGCCGCCATGCGACGCAGGTCGTACCGGGCGAGGGGCCGAAAGAGGCCGCGCTGATGATTGTCGGAGAGCAGCCGGGCGACCACGAGGATCTCAAGGGGCGCCCCTTCGTCGGGCCGGCAGGGCAGGTCTTCGACCGCGCCGCTGCCTTGGCGGGCGTTGAACGGAGCGCGGCTTTCGTGACCAACGCCGTGAAACACTTCAAGTTTTTGGCGCGCGGCCGTCGCCGAATTCACCAGCGCCCCGATGCCGGCGAGGTGGAAGCGTGCCGTTGGTGGCTCGATCTCGAGCGCGAATTGGTGAAGCCCCGCGTCATCCTCGCGATGGGGGCAACGGCGGCGGAGGCGCTGACGGGCTCGGGCAAGCACATTGCGCGCCGGCGCGGGCGGGCTGAGCTGCTCGAGGATGGGACCGAGATGCTCCTGACTTGGCATCCGTCCTATATCCTGCGCCTTCAGGACAAGGCGGCGCAGGCGCGCGCCGAGGCGGAGCTGGTGTCCGACCTTGCGCTCGCCCGGTCGCTCTCCGAGGCGGGGCGGTAGCGCGTTTGGTTCTATCTCTGGAGGCGGCAAACCGCGCCCGGATGTGCCCAAAAGCCTCTCACCCCGTTTAGGGCTGGCCTTTTCGCCGTTCCGGCGATACCCCGCCCGCGACCCAAGACATCGAGAAAGATTCCCTCATGGACCTGCGCAACGTCGCAATCATCGCTCACGTGGACCACGGCAAAACGACGCTGGTGGACGAATTGCTGAAGCAATCGGGCGCGTTCCGCGAAAACCAGCAGGTGGCCGAGCGGGCGATGGATTCCAACGACCTCGAACGCGAGCGGGGGATCACCATTCTCGCCAAGGCGACCTCGGTCGAGTGGAAGAGCACGCGGATCAACATCGTCGACACGCCGGGCCACGCCGATTTCGGCGGCGAGGTGGAGCGTATCCTGTCGATGGTGGACGGTGTCGTTCTGCTCGTGGACGCCGCTGAGGGGCCGATGCCCCAGACGAAGTTCGTGACCTCGAAAGCGCTCGCGCTTGGCCTGCGCCCCATCGTTGTTCTGAACAAGGTCGACAAACCGGATGCCGAGCCCGACCGCGCGCTCGACGAATGCTTCGATCTTTTCGCCAATCTCGGCGCGGACGAGGATCAGCTCGACTTTCCGCATATGTACGCCTCTGGCCGCTCCGGCTGGGCCGATCACGAGCTTGACGGCCCGCGCAAGGATCTCTCGGCGCTCTTCAAGCTGATCGTCGATCACGTGCCCGCGCCGAAGCAGGTGAAGCGCGAAGACGAAGACTTCCGAATGCTCGCAACAACGCTCTCCTCTGACCCGTTCCTCGGCCGCATCCTCACGGGCCGGGTCGAGTCCGGCAAGCTCAAGGTCGGCGCGACGGTGCAGGCGCTCAGCCGCATCGGTCAGAAGATCGAACAATTCCGCGTCAGCCGCATCCAGGCCTTTCGGGGTCTCGCCTATCAGGACATCGAGGAAGCGCGCGCGGGTGACATCGTCACGCTCGCAGGGATGCAGAAGGCGACCGTCGCGGACACGATCTGCGCGCTCGCCGTCGAGGAGCCGCTCGACGCCCAGCCGATCGACCCGCCGACGATCACCGTAACGTTCGGGATCAACGACAGCCCGCTTGCGGGCCGTGACGGCAAGAAGGTTCAGTCGCGCGTGATCCGAGACCGGCTGATGAAGGAGGGCGAGTCCAACATCGCCATCAAGATCGCCGAGACGCCGAGCGGCGATGCCTTCGAGGTCTCGGGCCGGGGCGAGTTGCAGATGGGCGTTCTGATCGAGAACATGCGCCGCGAGGGCTTCGAGCTGTCCATCGCGCGCCCGCAGGTCATCATGCGCGACGGCGAGACCGGCCGCGAGGAGCCGATCGAGGAAGTCACCATCGATGTCGATGACGATTATTCCGGCGCCGTGATCGAGAAGCTGACCGGCGTGCGGAAGGGTGAGCTCGTCGAGATGAAACCCGCTGGCACCGGCAAGACGCGTATCATCGCGCACGTTCCGGCGCGGGGCCTCATCGGCTACCAGGGCGAGTTCCTGACGGATACCCGCGGCACCGGCGTGATGAATCGCGTCTTCCACGGCTGGGCCCCCTACAAGGGCAAGATCGAGGGGCGGCGCGCAGGCGTGCTGATCTCGATGGAATCGGGCGAATCCGTCGCCTTCGCGCTCTGGAATCTCGAAGAGCGCGGCCGGATGTTCATAGGCCCCCAGGCGAAAGTCTACGAGGGCATGATCATCGGCGAGCACAGCCGCGAGAACGACCTTGAGGTCAATCCGCTCAAGGGCAAGAAGCTGACCAACGTGCGCGCCTCCGGCACGGATGACGCTGTGCGCCTGACACCGCCGACGATCATGTCGCTGGAAGAGGCCATCGCCTATATCAACGACGACGAACTCGTCGAGGTCACACCGAACGCGATCCGTCTGCGTAAGCGCTATCTTGATCCGCATGAGCGCAAGCGGATGTCCAAAGCCTCGTGAGCGAGCTGAAGCGCTCTCCGGGCCTGAAGGGCCATGTCACCGGCGCCGATCTCGGCGTCGGCGTGACGGTGCTTTTCGTGACATCCGACACAGTGGGCAGCGGGCCGAAGCTGCACTGGCACCCCTATGACGAGCTTTTCGTGATCCGGCGGGGCCGGGCGCGGTTCTTCGTCGGGGACGAGGTGATCGAAGGCGGCCCCGGCGACGTCATCCGGGGGCCCGCTGAAGTGCCGCACAAGTTCGAGGTGCTCGAGGTTCCGTACGAGGCGCAAGACCTCCATCTTGCGCCCGAATGGATCCAGACGGACCTCGAATAGACCGTTACTCGGTCGTCTCGACGATCAGAAGATCCCGCTCCGACGCGCCGGTCGCATGGCTCAGGGCCTCCTGGTAAGCGTCTGAGCGGTAGCAGGCCTCCGCATCCTCGACCGACGGGAAGCGCGCGACGACGTGGCGCTCGCGCTCGTTTCCGGTCGCGGTCTTGTTTCCTTCAAGCACGACATAGCGGCCGCCGCGGGCGACGAATTCGCCGCCATGCGCGGCAATCGCCGGCCCGGCGAGCTTGGCATACTCGCCATAGGCGTCCGCGTCGGTGACATGGACGTGGGCGATCCAAAGTGCGGGCATGTTATCCTCCGATCACGGCTTCCGCCGCCTTGATGGCTTCTTCCGCGTTCTCGGCCGAGGCTGCGCCGCCTTGCGCCATGTCCGGGCGGCCACCGCCGCCCTTGCCGCCGAGCGCCTCGACCGCGGCTTTCACGATATCGACCGCAGAGACCTTGTCCGTCAGATCGTCGGTGACCCCCGCCGCGACGGCGGCCTTGCCGTCCGCCTCGGCGACCAGAAGGATCACACCAGAGCCGATACGGCGTTTGTGCTCATCGAGAAGCGGGCGCAAATCCTTGCCCGAGACGCCGGTGAGCGTCTGCGCGAGGAAGGGTGTGCCTCCGATATCCTTGGGCTCCGCGCCGCCGGCATCGCCACCGCCCATCGCGATCTCGCGCTTGAGCTGCGCGACCTCGTTCTGCAGCGCGCGGCGCTCATCCATCAGCGCGCGGACGCGTCCGGGCAGGTCGGCGGGAGACGTCTTCAGATCGAGCGCGAGGTTCGCGACGAGGTGATCCTGGCCGCGCAGATAGTCGAGCGCCGCCTGGCCCGTCAGCGCCTCGATACGGCGCACACCGGAGGAGGATGCACTGTCGCCAAGCGTCACGAAAAGCCCGATCTCGCCGGTACGGGTCACATGAGTGCCGCCGCACAGCTCGATGGAATAGGTCGTCCCGTCCGTACCTTTGCCGGAGCCCGGCTGCTGGCCCATCGAGACGACGCGCACTTCGTCACCGTATTTCTCGCCGAAGAGCGCCTGTGCGCCCATCGCGCGGGCATCGTCCGGCGTCATGATCCGGGTCTCGACCGCCGCGTTTTGGCGGATGTAGTGGTTGACCTCGCGTTCGATGGTCTCGATCTCGGTCAGCGACAGACCCTTGGCGTGGCTGAAGTCGAAGCGCAGGCGGTCGGGTGCATTGAGCGAGCCCCGCTGCGCGACGTGATCGCCGAGTGTCCGCCGCAGCGCCTCGTTGAGAAGGTGCGTGGCGGAGTGGTTGGCGCGGATCTTGCGGCGGCGGTCATGGTCGACCTCGAGCCGCGCGGCCTCGCCCTTCGTGATCGTGCCGTCCGTCACCTCGCCGAAATGTATGAAGACGCCCGCCACTTTGCGCGTGTCGGTGATCTTCGCGCGGCCCTGATCGGTCGCGATCTCGCCGGTATCGCCAACTTGGCCGCCAGCCTCCGCGTAGAAGGGGGTCTGGTTGAGCACGAATTGTACCGTCGCGCCCTTCGCGGCGGATCCGGTCGCGGCACCATCCTCGACGATGTCGAGCACGATCGCTTCGGCGGTTTCGGTGTCGTAGCCGAGGAAGTCGGTCGCCCCATGCGTGTCGGCCAGATCGTACCAGATCGCAGCATCGGCGGCTTCCCCCGAGCCCGACCATGCGGCGCGCGCCTTGGCCTTCTGCTCGGCCATTGCCGCGTCGAAGCCTTCGGTATCGACCGTGCGATCCTTTTCGCGAAGCGCATCCTGCGTGAGGTCGAGCGGAAAGCCGTAGGTGTCGTAGAGCTTGAACGCCGCCTCGCCGGGCAACTCCGCGCCTTCGGGCAGCTTGCCGAGCTCGTCGTCGAGCAGCTTGAGACCGCGATCCAGCGTCTGCTGGAACCGCGTCTCCTCGAGCTTGAGCGTCTCCTCGATCAGCGCCTGCGCGCGGGGAAGCTCGGGATAGGCCGCGCCCATCTGGCGCACGAGCGCGGGCACGAGCCGGTGCATCAGCGGATCCTTCGCGCCCAGAAGATGCGCGTGGCGCATCGCGCGGCGCATGATCCGCCGCAGGACATAGCCCCGCCCATCATTCGACGGCATGACGCCGTCCGCGATCAGGAAGGAGGTGGAGCGCAAATGGTCCGCGATCACCCTGTGATGCACATTGCCGGGCCCATCGGGATCGGTCGATGTGGCCTCGGCGGATGCCACGATCAGGCTCCGCATCAGGTCGGTGTCGTAATTGTCGTGTTTGCCCTGCAAGAGCGCGCCGATCCGCTCGAGCCCCATGCCGGTGTCGATCGACTGCATGTCGAGCTCGCGCATCGAGCCATCCTCGAAGAGCTCGTTCTGCATGAAGACGATGTTCCAGATCTCGATGAATCGGTCGCCATCCTCTTCGGGCGATCCCGGCGGGCCGCCCCAGATGTGATCGCCATGATCGTAGAAGATCTCGGTGCAGGGCCCGCAGGGGCCGGTGGAGCCCATCTGCCAGAAATTGTCCGAGGTCGCGATGCGGATGATCCGGTCTTCGGGGATGCCGACCTTCTTCCAGATCGCGGCGGCGTCGTCATCGGTGTGATAGACGGTCGCCAGAAGCCGGGTCGGATCGATGCCGAATTCGCGGGTGATGAGCTCGTAGGCGAAGGGGATCGCCTCTGGCTTGAAATAGTCGCCGAAGGAGAAATTACCGAGCATCTCGAAGAAGGTGTGGTGCCGGGCGGTGTAGCCCACATTGTCGAGATCGTTGTGCTTGCCGCCGGCGCGCACGCATTTCTGCGAGGTGGTGGCGCGGGTATAGTCGCGGTGTTCGAGCCCGGTGAAGAGGTTCTTGAACTGCACCATGCCGGAATTTGCGAACATGAGCGTGGGGTCGTTCCGAGGCACGAGCGGGGAGGAGGGCACGACCTCGTGTCCCTGCTTCTCGAAATAGCCGAGGAAGGTGGAGCGGATGTCGTTGAGGCTGGGCATTCTCGGCTCTTGTCTGTCCGTGGATCTGATCGAGCGGAGGTGTAGCGCCGGGCGCGCCGGGTGTCCACGGGCGGCAGAAGGGGCAGGGCGCAAATGCGAACGCCCCGGCCACTCGGGCCGGGGCGATGACGGGTTTATCAGGGCGTGGAAGCTGCGCGCCGGGGCTTAGCCCTCGACCACGTCGTCCTGTTCTTCTTGGCCCATGTCGAATTCGAGCCCGTGCGCCGCGCGGATCTTGTCCTCGATCTCGAGCGCGACGGCGGTGTTCTCCTTGAGGAAGGTCTTGGCGTTCTCGCGGCCCTGACCGATGCGCTCATCCCCGTAGGAATACCAGGCGCCCGATTTCTCCACCACGCCGGCTTTGACGCCGAGGTCGATCAGCTCTCCGGTCTTGGAGATGCCCTCGCCATACATGATGTCGAACTCGACCTGCTTGAAAGGCGGGGCGACCTTGTTCTTCACGACCTTCACGCGGGTGGCGTTGCCGACGACCTCGTCGCGATCCTTGACCGCGCCGATGCGGCGGATGTCGAGCCGGACGGAAGAGTAGAACTTCAGCGCATTGCCGCCTGTCGTCGTCTCGGGCGAGCCGAACATGACGCCGATCTTCATCCGGATCTGGTTGATGAAGACGACCATGCAGTTGGAGCGGCTGATCGAGCCGGTGAGCTTACGCATCGCCTGCGACATCAGGCGGGCCTGCACACCGACGCTTGAATCGCCCATGTCGCCTTCGAGCTCGGCCTTGGGCGTCAGCGCCGCGACCGAATCGACCACGACCATGTTCACCGCGCCCGACCGCACCAGCGTGTCGGTGATCTCGAGCGCCTGCTCGCCGGTGTCGGGCTGGGAGATCAGAAGCTCGTCCAGGTCGACGCCCAGTTTCTTGGCATATTGGGGGTCGAGCGCGTGTTCGGCGTCGACGAAGGCGCAGACGCCGCCCTTTTTCTGCTGCTCGGCCACGCAATGCAGCGTGAGCGTCGTCTTGCCCGAGGATTCGGGGCCGTAAATCTCAACGATGCGGCCCATCGGCAGCCCGCCGATCCCGAGCGCGATGTCGAGCCCGAGCGAGCCGGTCGAGGTCGCCTCGATATCCCGCATCGCGTTGTCGCCGCCCATCTTCATGATGGAGCCCTTGCCGAACTGCCGTTCGATCTGCGCCAGAGCCGAATCCAACGCCTTCTGCTTGTCTGCCGTACGCTTGCTGTCCATGGAGAGTAGGTCTGCCATCTGCTTGCCTTTCCGTCCTTATTCCATACCGCAAAGCACGCGGCAATGACTGCGTCGTTCACCTCTTGTTCTCGTGATGTATGAGGGCAAAAGGGGAACATTTCAAGAGAAATCAACCAAGCGATCTTTGCGCGAGGAGCGTAAACAAGTAGTTACGAAGCGCGAGGCAGAGAGGGGCGGGCATGCTGGTATTCTGGAAGGCGCGGCTGGTGATGCTGGCGGTGCCGAAGACGGGCACATCGGCTTACGCCAAGGCACTCGCGCCGCATGCGGGTATGGTGGTGAATGACCCGCCGGAGCTGAAGCACGCGCCGGTCTATCGTTTCAACCGCTTCTTCCGCCCGATGTTCGAGAAAATGGGCGCCGAGGAGATGGATGTGATGGCCGTCATCCGCGAGCCGATTTCCTGGCTCGGCTCATGGTACAGGTATCGCCAGCGGCCGTTTCTCGACGGCAAGCGGGTCTCCACGAAGGATCTGTCCTTCGACGCCTTCGTCGACGCCTATTGCCGGGGCGATCGTCCGCCTTTCGCCAATATCGGCGACCAGTCGAAATTCGTCGAACCCCGGCCGAACGGCACGGAGGTTACGCATTTCTTCCGCTACGAGGATCAGGGGCGGATCGTGTCCTTCCTGGAGGAGCGGCTCGGCGTCGAGATCGACCTGCCGCGAGAGAACGTCTCGCCCCGCCGCGATCTGACTCTCAGCCCAGAGATCGAGGCAAAGCTCCGCCGCAAATGTGCTGCCGAGTTTGCGCTCTGGGAAGGGATCGGCTCGGAATGAGCCTCGTCTAGACCGCGACCAGCCGGATGAGCCAGGCCACGATGCCGAGCGTGGTGATCGAAGCCGCCCAGATCACGACGAACCAGGCAAGCTTGACCTTGGTCGGGCGCGGGTCGTGAGCCATCAATGATACCCTGCATTCTCGTCGATTTTTCCGCGGAACACCCAATAGGCATAGGCGGTGTAGATCAGGATGATCGGGATCAGGAGTCCCGCGCCAATCAAGGCGAACAGGAGGCTCGAATCCGGCGCGGCGGCCGCGTCGATCGTCAAGGAGGGCGGCACGATATGGGGGTAGAAGCTGATCCCGATACCGATAAAGCATACGATGAAGAGCGCGTTGGCCATGAAGAAGGGCTGATAATCCTTGTTCTTGGCCAAGCCCGAGAACAGGAAGTAACTTATGAGGATCAGGAAGACCGGGACGAGATAGCTCCAGAACGCTGCCGGCAGGGTGAACCAGCGCTCGTAATAGACCGGGTCCTGAAACGGGGTCAGCGTCGAGACGACGCCGATCAGGGCAAGCGTCGCGACACCGAGCGGCCCTGCGAGCTTGCGATTGCGCTCCTGTAGCGGACCTTCGGTCTTCATGTTGATCCATGTCGCGCCCAACAGCGCGTAACCGACGACCAGCGCCGCGCCGCAAAAGAGCGAGAACAAGGTCAGCCAATCGAACCAGCCCCCCGCATAGGAGCGCTGCTCGATCTCGATCCCTTGGACCAGCGCGCCAAGCGCGATCCCCTGGCAGAAGGTCGCGACGAGCGATCCGCCGAAGAAAGCGGCCGACCAGAAGCCTTTCCAGCGCTTGGTCTTCCAGCGGTACTCGAAGGCCACGCCGCGAAAGACGAGGGCAAGCAGCATCAAGGTGATCGGCATGTAGAGGGCCGGCATCACGACGGCATAGGCAAGCGGGAAGACGGCGAATAGCCCGCCGCCGCCGAGGATCAGCCAGGTCTCGTTGCCGTCCCAGACGGGCGCGACCGAGTTCATCATGATGTCCCGTTCCTTCTCGGACTTGGCGAGAGGGAACAGGATCCCGATGCCCAGATCGAAGCCGTCGAGAATCACATAGACGAGCACCGCGAAGGCGATGAGGCCAGCCCAGATGAAGGCGAGATCGAAGAATTCCATGTGCCGCCTCCTTTACTCGCCCGGGACCCAGGCATCGGGCTTGAGCTGGTTGGCCGGGGTGATGCCCGCGGTCCGGATCGGACCGTCGTCGATCTCTGGCGCGGTGTCCTTCACCTCCTTGCTCATCAAGCGGAGCAGGTAGAACGTGCCCGCCCCGAAGACGAAGAAATAGACCACGATGAACGCGATGAGCGATGTGGCCACCGCGGGGGCCTCGACCGGCGAGAGGCTGTCCGAGGTCCGCATGAGGCCGTAGACGGTGTAGGGCTGACGTCCGACTTCCGTCGTGATCCAGCCTGCCAGCACCGCGACAAAGCCCGAAGGCGCCATCACCGTCATCACCCGTTGTAGAGCCCGGTCATCGTAGAGCTTGCCCCGGTACCGGCTGAGAAGGCTCCAGAGCCCGACGCCGAGCATAAGGAAGCCGATGCCGACCATGACGCGGAAGGAATAGAAGACGATCGCGACCGGCGGCTCCTGATCGTCTGGAATCGTGTCGAGCCCGTCCATCGGCGCGCCCCATTCGTGCTTCAGCACGAGCGAGGAGAGCTGCGGGATCTCGATCGAGTAGTCGATCCTTTTCTCTTCCGCGTTGACGATCCCGAAGAGGATCAGCGGCGCGCCGTCTGGATGGCTGTCGTAATGACCTTCCATCGCCATGACCTTCTGCGGTTGGTGCTCAAGCGTGTTCAGGCCGTGGAAATCGCCCGCGACGATCTGAATCGGGGTCACGCAGACCGCCATCCACATCGCCATCGAGAACATCTTGCGCGCCTCGGGGTCGGTCTTCTCGCGCAGAAGATGCAGCGCGCCCGTACCGCCGACGACGAAAGCCGTGGTCAGGTAGGCGGCGAGAACCATGTGCGTCAGCCGGTAGGGGAAGGAGGGATTGAAGACGATCTCGAGCCAGCTTTCAGGCACGAATTGCCCGTTCTCGGCGATCGAGAAGCCGGCGGGTGTCTGCATCCACGAATTCACAGAGAGGATCCAGGTGGCCGACATCAACGTGCCGAAGGCGACCATGAGCGTTGCGAAGAAATGCAGCTTCTCGCCCACCTTCTCGCGTCCAAAGAGCATGATCCCGAGAAAACCCGCCTCGAGAAAGAAAGCCGACAGCACCTCGTAGGCCATGAGCGGGCCCAGGATCGGGCCGGTCCGGTCAGAGAAGACCGACCAGTTGGTGCCGAACTGGTAGGACATCACGATGCCCGAGACGACGCCCATGCCGAAGGCAACCGCGAAGATCTTTTTCCAGTAGTTGAAGAGGTTGATATAGACCGGGTTTCGCTTCCAGAGCCAAAGCCCGTTCAGGACGGCGAGAAAGCTCGCAAGGCCGATAGAGAAAGCCGGGAAGATGATGTGAAACGAGACGGTAAAGGCGAACTGGATCCGCGCCAAAGTCTCTGCGCTGAAGCTTTCGAGCATATGTTCTTCCCGTTTCGTAGCACTTATAGGTCAGAACTAGGCAGGTGATCGGTCAAGGAAAGCGCGGTGCGCCAGCTTTGCGGTGCGACATCTTGCAATCCAAGGTGGTGCCAAGACCTCTGAGATGCGGCATCTTGCGTTTCAAGCGCGCCTGTCAGCTTTGCCCGGATGCGGAACGGAGCGGCTTTCCGGTGCTGCGCGATTGGCCGCGGAATTCCGCGATACGCGTGCCGTCCGCCTCGCGCGAAACCGTGACGTCGTAGAGCCCCGAGCGTCCTGGGCGGGCGATCTCGCGCGCCTTAGCGATCAGCCGGTCGCCAAGCTTGCCGGGCGCGAGGTAGGTAATGCTGTTCGATTGGGCGACGGTCACGACATCATAGGTGTTGCAGGCAAAGGCGAAGGCGCTGTCGGCCAGTGTGAAGATAAAGCCGCCATGCGCGATCCCGTGCCCGTTCACCATCTCGGGCCGGATCGTCATCGCAAGCCTCGCTTGGCCCGGCGCGACGTCGAGAAGCTCCATGCCGAGGCCCCGGCTCGCGTGATCCTCGGCCCACATCGCCTCGGCGCAGGCCCATGCCAGAATATTTGCATCGCTGTTCGGCATGATCGCCTCCCCAAGCCGGTCAAACCCGGCGAGGGAAGGCTACAGGAGCTAGGGTCCGGGCCTCAATGCCCGTTCGTCTCAGCTTTCCGGCGCGTTCGGGAAAAAGAGCTGCTGCCCGTTGACGGCGTAGTCACCGATCGCCGTCTGGCCTTCTTCGGACAGGAGCCAGTCGGCAAAGCTCTGCGCGGCCTCGGCATTCACGCTCGGGCAATGATCGGGGCTCACGGGGATCACGCCGTACTGATTGAAGAGATCCTCGTCGCCCTCGACCGCGATCTCGTAATCCTGCTTGTTCTCGAAGCTGATCCAGGTCGCGCGGTCGGTCATCACGTAGGCGCCCATGCCGATCCCGGCATTCAACGTGGCGCCCATGCCGGAGCCCGTTTCGCGGTACCATTCGCCCGACCCGGTGGACGGATCGACGCCGCTTGCCTCCCAGAGCGACAATTCCTTCTTGTGGGTGCCGCTGTCATCGCCGCGCGAGGCGAACAGGCTTCCGCTCTCGGCGATCTGGGACAGGGCCGCCTCGACATCGCTCATGCCGCCCACGCCGGCCTGATCGCCGTCCGGGCCGACGATGACGAAATCGTTGTACATCAGGTCGGTGCGGCTTGTGCCGTAGCCGGCTTCGACGAAGGCTTCCTCGGCGGGCTTGGCGTGCACGAGCAGGAGATCGCCATCGCAATTCTCCGCATTGGTGATGGCCTGGCCCGTGCCGACGGCCACGACGTTGACCTCGATGCCGGTCTCTTCCTCGAAGATCGGCAGGAGGTGATCGTAAAGGCCCGAATTCGCCGTCGATGTCGTGGATTGCACGATTATCGACTGCTCCTGCGCGTGCAGGGCGCTGGCCGCGACAATCGCCGCGAAGGAGACACAGAGAGTGCGCTGGAACATGTGAGAGCTTCCTTTCCTGGTTGAAAATCAGACGACGATGCGACCGCTTATGAAAGCGCGCGCAGCGTCGGTTGCGGGTCCGTCGAAAAACGCGTCCGCTTGTGTCTGTTCGAGAACGCGCCCCTGGTGGAGGAACACGACCTCGTCGGCCAGCCGCCGCGCCTGGCCGATATCGTGCGTCACGAAGACGATCCGCATGCCGGCATCGCGCGACTCGCGGACGATTTCCTCGATGGCGAGGGTTGATGCGGGATCGAGGCTCGCGGTCGGCTCGTCGAGGAACAGCACCTCCGGGTCGGTCGCGAGCGCACGGGCGAGGGCGAGGCGCTGCGCCTCGCCGCCGGAAAGTCGTCGCGCGGGCTGACGCGCCTTGTGGGCAAGGCCGACATGGGTCAGGAGCGCATCGCGCCGCGCCGGATCGCCGCCCCGGTTCTTCAGCACGAAATCGAGGTTCGCCGCGACGGACCGTCTGAGGAGGACCGGTGTCTGGAACACGAGCGCCTGCCGCTGCGTCACGCTCTCCGCCGGTGCGCCGCCCCAGGTCACCTCGCCCGTATCGGGGCGGATCAAACCATGCAACATCTTGAGAAGGAGGCTTTTTCCGGCGCCGTTCGGGCCGATCACCGTGGTGATGCCGTCGCCCGAGAGCGTCAGGTTCAGCCCGTCGATCGCGGCCGTCCCGCCAAGGGTCAGCCGCACATCGGCGGCGCGCAGCGGGAATAGCGGTGCGCGGCTTGAGGTCTCGTGGGCACTTGCCCGGACGGCGAAAGGGAAGGCAGCGTCAGACATAGGCGTGCCGTGCGGCGCTCATCCGCACGCCCTGAACCGCGGCATTCACGCCGAGCGCGATCACCAGAAGCACGATGCCGAGCGCCAGGGCGAGCGACAATGCGCCCTTCGATGTCTCGAGCGCGATGGCAGTGGTCATCACGCGCGTGAGGTGGTCGATATTGCCGCCGACGATGATGACTGCGCCGACCTCGGCGACCGCACGGCCGAACCCGGCAAGACCCACCGTCAGCAGCGCGTAGCGGGCATCCCAGATCAGCGCCTGCATCGCTTGCCAGCGTCCGAGACACAGGGAGCGGAACTGCTCGGCATATTCGGAATGCATGTCCTCGAGCACCTGGCGTGACAGAGCCGCGACGATGGGAGCGATCAGGATCGTCTGCGCGATGATCATCGCGGTCGGGGTGTAGAGAAGGCCGAGAAAGCCCAAGGGACCAGAGCGCGACAGGTGGAGGTAGACGATCAGCCCCACGACGACCGGCGGCAGGCCCATCAGCGCATTCATCACGACGAGCACCGCGCCCCGTCCCGGAAAGCGGCTGATGGCGACGAGCGCGCCCAGCGGCAGACCGATCAGGCAGGCAAGAAAGGTCGCGCTGAGGCTGACCTGCAACGAGAGCGCGACGATCTCCAGAAGATCGGCATCTCCGCTCAGAACGAGCTGCAGCGCGAGCCACGTTGCCTCTGTCATGTTCTGCATAATTTCCGGCCCCACGGAATCTATGCAGCGACGCTATGTGCGAAGAGGCCTGCCGTCAAGCAGCGGCCCTGTCTTTGGGTTGGGGCAAATACCGCGGAGAGCGCGAGAGGCAGCGCCTCTCGCCGCCGCCCTCAGGCGGCGGCTTCGCGGGCTTCCCGATCGGCTTTCGGGAACATGAGCGAATAGAAGACCGGCGCCGCGATCAACGTCAGGATCGACGCAAATCCGAGCCCTCCCATGATCGTCACGGCCATCGACGCGAAGAACGCATCCCACAGCAGCGGGATCATCCCGAGGATCGTCGTCACCGCTGCCAGCACGACGGGCCGCAGACGCGAGGTGGAGGCGCGCACGATGGCGTCCCTGAAGGCGACGCCCTCGGCGCGGGTGAGGTCGATCTCCTCGACCAGCACGATGCCGTTCTTGATCAGCATCCCCGACAGCGACAGCAGACCCAGGAGCGCGGTGAAGCTGAACGGCAGCCCGGTGCCAAGAAGGCCGATCGCCACGCCGTTCACCGCCATAGGCACGAGCAGCCAGACGATCAGCGGTTGGCGCAGTCGCCCGAAGAGCAGGATCGAGATCACCACCATGATGATGAGCGACAGGGGAAGCTGCTTTCCGAGGCTCTCCTGCGCTTCGGTCGAGCTTTCGTATTCGCCGCCCCATTCCATCGTATAGCCGTCCGGCAGTTCCATCGCCTCGATATCGGCGCGGAGCGTGTTGAACACGGCAGAGGCGTTCATGTCTGCCGGAATGCCCGCTTCGACGGTGATCGTCGATACGCGGTCACGGCGCTGGATCAGGGTGTCCTCGATGCCGAAATCGAACCCGTTGATGATCTGCTCCACGGGAATGAACGCCTGCGCGGCATCGGAATAGACGACTTGGTCGATCAGGTGCGCTGCGCCCGGCTGGGTCGCGCCGGGCATCCGAACGAGGATCGGGATGAGCCGGTCATTCTCGCGATAGACCCCGGCGCGCGCACCGTCCGTCGCGGTCAAGAGCGCGTTGGCCAGATCCTCGCGGGCGACGCCCGCGGTCTGCGCGCGCTCATCGGCATAATCGGGCTTGAGGACAAGCTCGCGCTCGCGCCAATCGGTCCGCAGATCCTGCACGTCGTCCGTCGCGGCCTGCATCCGGTCGGCCGCTTCCTTGGCGAGCGCGCGAAGGACATCGGCGTCCGAGCCCGAAAACCGCACCGCGATCGGAGAACCGCCGCCCGGCCCGAAGGCCAGACGTTCGGTGCGAAACTCGCCTTCTGGCAGCTGCGTGCGCCCGAAGCGCTCCAGATCGTCCCGAAGGGGCGGGATGTCCTCCAGCGTTTCGGTGCGGATCACCAGATGCCCGTAGGTCGGAAGTGCTTCCTCGGGCGAGTAGGTGAGCATGAAGCGCGTGGCGCCGCCGCCGACGAAGGTCGCCACCGAGACGATCTCGTCGCGCTCCGAAAGCCAGTCCTCCACGAGCGCCATATCCTCGGCGGTGGCATTGATGCTGGCACCCTGGGGCAGCTTGTAATGGACGTAGAAGATCGGCGTGTTGCTGTCCGGGAAGAATTGCTGCTTCACCTGGCCGAAGCCCCAATAGCAGACCACCGTCAGGGCGAGCAGCGCCGCGATCACGAGCCAGCGCACGCGCAGCGCGCCGCGCAGGACCGCGCCGTAAGCCCGGAACACCGGCCCGCCATAAGGATCACCTGCCTCACCCGATCCCTGGCGGAAGACGTAATGCGCCAGAAGCGGCGTCGCGGTAATCGCGAGCACCCAGGACAACAGAAGGGAGATGCCGATGACGGCAAATAGCGAGAAGAGGAACTCGCCCGTCGCATCGGGCGAGAGGCCGATCCCCGCGAAGGCCATGATGCCGATCACCGTCGCGCCAAGAAGGGGGATCTGGGTCTTGCCCGCGACGTCCTCCGCCGCCTCGCGTGAAGATTTGCCCTGGTCCATGTCGCCTTGCATCCCCTCGGCGACGACGATGGCGTTATCCACCAGCATCCCCATCGCGATGATGAGCGCGCCGAGCGAGATCCGTTGCATCTGCAGATCGCCGAGCGCCATGAAAAAGAGCGTGCCGACGACGGTCAGAAGCAATGTCGATCCAACCACCACGGCAGATCGCCAGCCCATGAAGACCGCGAGCACCAGCACCACGATGCCGACGGACATGGCAAGGTTGATGAGGAAGCTCGTCGAGGCCTCATCGACCACGACATGCTGCTGGTAGATCGGATGCAGCTCGACGCCGAGAGGGATGTCCGGCTGCAACGCGTCGAGCTGGGCATCGACGGCGCGCCCCACGTCGACGATGTTCTCGCCCTGCCGGCCGGAGACGCCAAGCGTGAAAGCTTCCTCTCCATCGAAGCGAATGATCGTCGACGGATCTGCGACGCGCTCGCGGTAGACGCGCGCGAAATCCGTGATCTCGATCACCTCGCCCTGAACGCCGATCGTGAGGCCTCGGATGTCATCCACCGTGCCCGAGCCTTCTGGCGCGTCGATACGGATTTCCTGGCCCGACTGGCTGACCGAGCCGGCATCCGACACCGCGTTCGAATTGGAGATGGCCTGCGCGATGGCGCCGGGAGAGATGCCCAGGTTCTTGATGAGAGCCTTGTCGGGCTCCACGAAGATGCGCTCTTCGGGCAGCCCCGCCAGCGCGACATCGGCAACGCCCTCGACCGTCAGCAGCTCGCGCCTGAGATATTCGCCAAGCTCGTGTATCTCGGCATCGGAAAATCCGGGCGCGGTCACCGCGTAGAAGATGCCGTAGACATCTCCGAAACTGTCGTTGACCTGACTCGGACCCGCGCCCGAGGGCAACTGGTTCTGTGCGTCAGAGACCTCCTTTCGCAGCTTGTCCCAGATCTGCGGCAATTCCGAGCCGTCATAGGTCGACTGGATCTGCACCGTGATCCGGCTTGTGCCCGGCTTGTTGGAAGAGGTGATGTAGTCGATCTCGGACATCTGCTGGATGGCCGATTCCAGAGGTTCGCTGACCTCTGTCGCGACCTGATCGGCCGATGCGCCGGGATATTGCGTGAAGACCACCGCCGACTTGATCGTGAAGGCCGGATCCTCGAGCCGGCCCATCGTGGCAAAGCCCCAGAGGCCGCCCAGAATGCAGCCGATCATCAGCATCCATGTCAGAAGTGAGCGGTCGATAGCTCCGCGAGCGATGGACATGGACCTCACTCCCCGACAGCGGTGAAGCGGCGGACGGTCTGGCCGTCCTCGATCATTGACGCCCCGGCCACGACGATCTCGGTGCCGGGCTCGGGCCCGTCGGTCATCACGACCGTGCCGTCATCGGCGATCTCGATCTCGACCGTAACTTGCCGAACCTGACCTCGGTTTTCGTCCTCCTCGGAAGGGGTGAACACCATGACGGTCGGAGTTCGATCGGGCGTGTAGACGAGCGCGGTCTCGGGAATGGAGATCTGGCTCTGATCGCCCATCGCGGCCCGCGCCGTCACGGTCACAGAAGAGCCGGGCAGGACGTAATCGCCCGGATCCTCGGTGAAGGCGAGGGTGGTGCGGTAGGTCTGGCCCACCTCGGCGGTCTCGGCCTCGAATTCGCGCGGTGCGAGCGTGAAGCGCTGATCGCGGCCGGGCAGAGTGGCGGTGAATTCCACGTCGGAGCGATCCTGCGCGCGGCGGAACAGGATCTCCGGCACGTCGATGTTCACACGGATCTCGGACATATCCGAGACGCGCAGCACGGCCTGTCCGGCCGAGACTGTCGAGAAGAGCCCCGCCACGCGGCGCACCACCAGCGCGTCATAAGGCGCCTCGAGCGTGGCATCGTCGAGCCGCTCTTGCGCGTTCTCGAGCTCGATCCGCGCAAGGTCGCGCTGCGTGCGAGCATCCTCGATCTGCACCTCCGAGACGGTCGCGCTGGAGAGGTTCTCGAGGCGCTGCAGGTCGCGCTCGGCCTTGTTGAGCTGCACCTCGGCTTGCCGGACGCTGCGCTCGAACGGATCGAGATCGAGCTCGGCCAGAAGCGTTCCGGCCGGATAGGTCGTGCCTTCGCTGACCGGCAACTCGGCGATCTGACCGCCGACCTGGAAAGCGAGGTCCACCGTTTCCTTCGCCGCGACCCGCCCGAAGAATTCGCGTTCAAGCGCCACGTCGCCCGTCGTGAGCGTCATCATCTTGGCGGGCCGGATCGCGCGCGGTTCGGCGCCTGTCTCCTCGGACTGTGCCAGGGCGAGGCCGGGGGCGAGCATCAAGGCGAGAGCAAGAAGGGCGGGTCGGGCGGATACGAGGTGTGTCATGCGGTTGTCCGTTCGTGAGCGCCGGCCATGTCGGGCCAGCCGCGAAAGATAAGGGTAGTGAAGGCCCGTGCCATCGCTTCGGGCGGAAGCGGATCGGCCGAGCCGATCCAGTGGCGCACGACAGAGACGAAGGCGCCGGTGTAGAAACGCGCGGCGATGCGGCGCATCAAAGGATCGGAGGAATAGGGGTTCTCCGGCGTTGCGCCGATCAGCTTCTCGACAAGCTCGGCGAAACGGTCTTCGGGGGCAAGCCCGGGCACTCCGTCAAGAAGCGCGCGCAGGCGCGGATCGTCCCGAGGCAGGTCGCGAAAGACACGCTCGAACTTCCGTCGGTGCAGCTCCTGCAAATCGGCCTCGTCCGCGGGCGCGCACCTGATTTCAGCGTTGCGTCGCTCGATCTCGGCCAGAAGGGCATCGAGATAAGCTTCCAGCATGTCGGGAAGCCCGACGAAATGACCGTAGAAGGTCTGCCGCGTCGTGCCGGCGCGCCGCGAAAGCTCCTCGACCGAGATTTCGGCGAGCGGCTTCTCTGCAAGGAGCGTACGCAAGGCGGCTTCGAGGCGCAGTCGGGTGCGGTGTCGTCGGGGATCCATAAGCCATGACTTTGCCTTTTTTTGACAGACGTCAAGAAAAGGGTCACTCAGAACAACGCACAGTCGCTGTGCGCTCGGCCGGATCGCGTCAGGGGATGGTGAGGAGATCTTTGAGCCACTCGGACATCGCTGCTTTTTTACTCTAGAATTGGAGCAAGTCATCGACTTCATGCACCATGCCCGGCACTTCGGGGCGGTGTTGCGCCTGTTACAAAAGGGCTGAAAAGCGTGATGGCGGAGACGAAGGGATTCGAACCCTCGAGACGGTTTCCCGCCTACTCCCTTAGCAGGGGAGCGCCTTCGACCACTCGGCCACGTCTCCGCCGACGCGTATAGCGGTCCAAGCGTTGGATTTACAAGGCAAAACTTCAATCTTTGGAGGACTGGCCCCGGACCCTGCCAAGCCCTTGAAATAGCGCGGAAAGGAAAGGGTGGGTGAGCGAAAACGGAGTGGATCTTGTCGGATATCGTCGCGGCCCACGTGCTTTCGGGCGAGGGACGCGTTTTTCCGTCGCCGGGTCGTGCGACGTCCTGAGAGATCGGTCACCCTTTACCGTCAGCGCGAGGCGCGCGCAGCCTCGCGGGCGGCACGAACCTCCATGCGGGGATACCAATCGTAACGAGTGTCTTCCGGGGGCGGGGCCCAGAAAAGCGTCCCGCCGCCGCGCCAGGGGTCCAGCAACACACCGTCGTCGAGCTCTGCGCCGCGGGCGCTGATGACCGCCGAATGATGGATGACCCGGAAGCCTTCGGGCGGTGAGGTCGCCCAATGCATCTCCAACGTCTCGAAGCGCTCTTGCCGCAGACGCGTGATCATCGCTTCGGCCCAATCGTTGCAGAGCCCCTTGTCGCGCAGACCGTGCAGCACTTTCGCGTTATGGACGAGCGGCGGGTCCGTCACCTGCCAGTCGGCGGCGAGTTGCAATGCGTAGGAGGAGGCGATCTCGGCCGCACGCGCCGCTTCGGCAGGGTCGACATCGGGTCCAAGCGCCGCGATCTCGGCCGCCAGGGCACGGGTATCGGCAGGTTCTGTCGTCGGCGTGCCCGCGCAGGCGGTGAGTGCCAGAAGACCGGCAAGCCCAAGAATCCCTGTCAGAAATCGTCGCATCGACCGTTCCTTGTCGCAATCCCGCGTCCGGGAACTGGTGCCTGCATGGCACGGCTTTGTCGAGCCGATATACGCCGGATGCGGTTTGAGGCGATGCGTCACGGAAGTCCGACGGTGCGTCGATCGGCCAATTGCAAATCGTATTTGAAAACATGAATATGTCGCCGTAACTCGAAAGGGCCGAAGATGAACACCCCCGCTGCCGAGACAACCTGGATCGACCGTTTTGACGGGTTGCGGCGTCTGCCTCCCGATCTGCGCCAGACGCTCGCCTCGGGCAGTGCCATCGTGACCCTGCCGAGCGGAGCCGCGGTTTTCGGGCCGGGCCAGTCAGCGGACAACCTTTTGCTTTTGCTCGAAGGAACGGTGCGTGTCTCGCAAGCCTCGGAGACGGGCCGCGAGGTGTTTCTTTACCGCGTTCATGCCGGCGAGAGCTGCGTTCTGACGACGGCCTGCATGCTGGCCTTCGAGGATTACGCCGCCGATGGCGTCGCCGAGACCGATGTGACCGCCGTCGCTATTCCGCGCGCGACCTTCGACGATCTCGTGGCACGCTCGCCGGTCTTTCGCGAGTTCGTCTTCACCGCCTATTCGCGGCGGATCACCGATCTTTTCGCGCTGATCGACGACATCGTCTTCCAGCGGATGGATGTGCGCCTCGCCGCGCGGCTTCTGGAGCTTGCCGACGCGCAAGGCGCGATCCACGCCACGCACCAGGTTCTCGCAACCGAGCTGGGCACTGCACGGGAGGTGATCTCGCGCACTCTGGGTGAATTTCATCGTCGCGGCTGGATCGAGCAGGCGAGGGGCAAGGTGCAGCTTCGGGACAGATCAGGGCTGAGCCGGCTCGCCCGCTCCGACCATGCCTCCGTGTCGGGTCTGTGACGAAGTCACCGTCGCGCGGACGCGTTCCGTGCAATCAGGGGTCATGGTGAGTCCAAGGAGACCAAGATGACCAAGAACATGGGCACTTTCGACCGGGCCGCGCGTATCGTCGTGGCGCTTATTCTTCTCTACGTTGCGTTCGGCACGTCCTTCGCGGCGACCGGCCTCCTGCATTGGCTCGCGATCGGCGTCGCGGCCGTATTCGTGCTGACGACGCTTGTCGGGAATTGTCCGCTCTACAGCCTCGTCGGCATCAAGACCTGCCGCGATTGCTAAGCGCGCGAAAGAATGGAGAACGATATGAAGGACCAGACCGACACCCTGCTGCACCCCGAGGTGACCGGCTTTTTCGATCCGGCGACGAACACGATTTCCTATGTCGTGAAGGATCCCGGCTCGAATGCCTGCGCCATCGTCGATTCCGTTATGGATATCGACTACGCAGCGGGCCGGATCAGCTATGACCATGCCGACGAGATCATCGCCTTTGTGCGGCAGAACGATCTGTCGGTCGACTGGCTGATCGAGACGCATGTTCACGCCGATCACCTGTCTGCCGCGCCCTATATCCAGGCGCAGCTCGGCGGCAAACTCGGGATCGGGGCAAAGATCACGGTCGTGCAAGACACCTTCGGCAAAGTCTTCAATGAAGGCACGGAGTTCCAGCGCGACGGCTCGCAATTCGACCGGCTCTTCGAGGATGGAGACACCTACGATGTCGGCGGGATGACCTGCCGCGCGATCCACACGCCCGGCCATACGCCAGCCTGCATGACCCACGTGATGGGCGATGCCGCCTTTGTCGGGGATACGCTTTTCATGCCCGATGGAGGCTCGGCACGGGCGGACTTTCCGGGTGGCGATGCGGGCGAGCTTTTCGATTCGATCCAGAAGGTTCTGGCCCTGCCGGACGAGACGCGGCTCTTCATGTGTCACGATTACGGGCCGGGCGGTCGCGAGATCCTGTGGGAGACGAGTGTCGCCGAGGAGAAGGCGCACAACATCCATGTCGGCGGCGGCAAGACGAAAGAGGAGTTCGTCAAATTCCGCACCGAACGGGATGCAGGGCTCGAGATGCCGAAGCTCATCATCCCGTCGCTGCAGGTCAACATGCGTGCCGGCGAGCTGCCGCCCGCAGATGCGGACGGCAAGCGTTTCCTGAAGGTGCCGATCAACACGCTTTGATGCGGGTTCTTTGAGCTATGTATGGCGGGTGGGCTTCGGTCCGCCCGCCCAATAAACTGAATTGAGGGGGCGGAATGCGCCTGTCGAGATACCTGCCGATCCTGGATTGGGGCCGCCGCTACGATCGCGATGCGCTGTCGAACGATATGATCGCGGCGGTGATCGTCACGATCATGCTGATCCCGCAATCGCTGGCCTATGCGCTTCTGGCGGGATTGCCGCCCGAAGCAGGGATCTATGCGTCGATTGCCCCAATCCTGCTTTACGCGCTTTTCGGCACGTCGAACGCGCTGGCGGTGGGGCCTGTCGCGGTCGTCTCTTTGCTGACGGCGTCGGCGGTGGGGCAGGTGGCCGAGGCAGGCACTGCAGGATACGTCGCAGCGGCATTGACGCTCGCGCTTCTCTCGGGCGGGTTCCTGCTTCTCATGGGCGTGTTCAAGCTTGGCTTTTTCGCCAACTTCCTGAGCCATCCGGTGATCGCGGGCTTCATCACCGCGTCGGGCATCCTGATCGCGACGAGCCAGGTCAGGCACATTCTCGGGATTGAAGGGCAAGGGCATACGTTGCCGGAAATGCTGGGATCGCTCTGGGCCAATCTCGGCGACACGCATCTGGCGACGCTCGTCATCGGCGTGGCGGCGACGGGCTTTCTTTTCTGGGTGCGGCGCGGTCTGAAACCAGCGTTGCGGGGCCTCGGCGTGCCGAACCGAGCTGCTGACATAGCGACCAAGGCCGGCCCTGTTCTTGCGGTGGTGGCGACGACCTTCGCGGTCTGGGCGCTCGGTCTCGCGGATCGCGGTGTCGCCATCGTCGGGGCAGTGCCGCAAAGCCTGCCGCCCCTGACCATGCCCGACCTCTCGCCCGCGCTGCTGCGCGACCTCGCCGTGCCGGCTATCCTGATCTCGATCATCGGCTTTGTGGAATCCGTGTCGGTCGCGCAGACGCTCGCGGCCAAGCGCCGGCAGCGCATCCAGCCCGACCAAGAGCTGATCGGCCTCGGCGCGGCGAACATCGGCGCGGCCTTTACCGGCGGCTATCCGGTGACGGGTGGTTTCGCGCGCTCTGTCGTGAATTTCGACGCTGGCGCGGCGACCCCCGCCGCGGGCGCCTTCACCGCAATTGGCCTCGCCATCGCCGCGCTTGCCCTCACGCCCCTCGTGTTCTTCCTCCCGAAAGCGACGCTTGCGGCAACGATCATCGTCGCGGTGCTCAGCCTTGTCGATCTATCGATTCTCCGACGCACTTGGGCTTATTCGCCCCGCGATTTCGCCGCCGTCGCCACGACCATCGTGCTGACGCTCGGGCTTGGGGTGGAGATCGGGGTCGCCTCGGGCGTTCTGCTGTCCATCGCGCTTCACCTCTACAACACCGCGAAGCCGCACGTCGCCGAGGTGGGCCGGGTGCCCGGCACCCAGCATTTCCGCAACATCAACCGCCACAACGTCGAGACCGATGCCCGCGTCGTCACGCTGCGTATCGACGAGAGCCTTTATTTCGTGAACGCCCGTTTTCTCGAAGACCTGATCCAGGACCGGGTTGTGGCCGATGAGAGCGTCCGCGACGTGATTTTGATGTTCTCGGCGGTGAACACCGTGGATTACTCGGCGCTCGAAAGCCTAGAGGCGATCAACGAGACGCTGATGGCGCTCGGAATCGGCTTGCACCTCTCCGAGGTGAAGGGGCCGGTCATGGATCGTTTGAAAGCCACGCACTTCCTTGCGGAGTTGAACGGCGAGGTGTTCCTGTCGCAGCACGATGCCTGGGACGCGCTGACCCGCCGGCAGCCACCGCGCGCAGCCCAATAGCCCTATTGCGCGCACAACCGGCGGCGGTTAAACCGCCGCCACGGTGCCGGCATAGCTCAGCTGGTAGAGCAACTGATTTGTAATCAGTGGGTCGGGGGTTCGAGTCCCTCTGCCGGCACCAGGACTCGCTTTTGCCGAAAATCCAAGGTTGCCTTGTCGCGCTCTGACGGAGCGCCGATTGCTCACGCCGAGATAACCAGATTGTTTTATTGGCAGCCCTGAAAATCGGTTTATCGTTTGCTCAATTGGTAACGGAGCTGGGTTCGGACCGATGACACGATCAGCAGATCGAAGCTGGATTGCGCGTTCCGATGGTACGGGCTTGCGGCTCGACCGACGCCGTTCGGACGGAATTCTGACCTTCGAAGATGTCGCGCTGTGCAAACATGAAGGCGCGGCGATGGCCTTTGACCCGCTTCAGGGCGGATGGGTTCCAGCCGGTGTCGAGGACGATCTTCACGTCGCAAAACCCGTTCTGCAAAACGACATCCGTGCCGGGAGCAAGCCGAGTGTCGCGGATCGTCTGCAACTCCGAAGCTGGTCGCAAACCGATCTACCCCGCTACCGGGAGCTTCTTGACGATCCGCTGATCTGGGAGAACATGACCGAACCCTACCCGGACCCGCTCACGGAAGAGATGGCATCGGCTCTGATCGAGGTCTCGAACAGCAGCAATCATCATAGGGTGTTCGCGCTTCTGAAGGACGGGACACCCGTCGGGCAACTCAGAGTGCTCTTCGAGGTCGACCCAGATGATCCGCAGACCGCCGAAATCAGCTACTGGATCGGCCGGGACTACTGGAAGCAGGGTTTGGCCAGCGTCGCGGTGCCCTCGTTCGCGGCGCGGTGCCTGAAGGATCATCCCGGCCTCACATCCCTGATTGCCCGTGCGAAGGACGAAAATACGGCGTCCTTGCGTGTTCTGGGCAAGGCGGGCTTCGTGATCGAGCGGCCGGATCAAAGGCCGGGCTGGACGCTTCTGCGGAAGGTGCGAGACGACAGTTGAGACGCGCCCGCGTCCGATCGCCGTGGCGCATGGCGGTCGTCGCCCGATCTACAACTCTCGCAGATACGCCGCCGAGACATGGCCGGTCAGCCCCGGCGCGCGATCGAGCGCGACCTTGCACCAGCGCGTGCCGCCGGTCTGCTGGCAGCTGTCGACACGCAGGATCGTGCCGTTCGGAAGACCCGCATAGACATCGAAGCCGATGCCGGGACCGCCGCGCAGCTTCAGCATGTCGTCCTCTTCGACGCCGTAGACTTCGAACCTTTCCCGAAAATCGACGGCCTCGGCCACCGGGCCACCGCAGCCTGCCAGAACGCCGAATAGCAGCGTGAGCGGAAGTGCACCGCGCATGAGCTTCTCCTGTTATCTGCCTCAGGGGCAGGCTAGCCGGGAGCGGCGTCAAAGAAAACGCCGTCCGTGAGGGAAGCGTGTCAGTCGCGGGTCAGCCCCAGTTCGACAAGGGCGGCCCCGATCGTCTCGTTGGAAAACGGCTTCTGTACGATCACGCAATCAGGGTAGTCTTCGCGCAGACGCCCGTTTTCGCTGTAGCCGGTGGTCAGAACGAAGGGGATACCAAGCTCGGCCAGCCGTGCAGCCACCGGGATCGACTGCTCCTTGCCGAGATTGACGTCGAGCAACACGGTTTCGAAGCTTTCGCGATCGAGAAGATCGAGCGCCTGCTTCACGTTTCCGGCGACCTCGACCTCGGTCGCCCCGAAATCGGACAGGATGTCGCTCGCATCCATCGCGACAATCATCGAATCCTCGACGACAAGGGCGCGGCCGGAAAGGCCGGGCGCGGCGCTTTCGGTCGGTGCGCGGTGCGATTGCAGCGACACAACGCTGCCGGGATCGGTCAGATGACGTTCCGGGATCAGGAAACGCGCGACGACGCCAGTCTCCGGATAGTCGATCTCCGCCTCGCCGCCGAGTTCGAACGGGATCGAGCGCTCGATGATCGCTGAGCCGAAGCCGCGCCGTTCGGGTGGCTGCACGGCGGGACCGCCGCTTTCCTGCCAGTCGATCGTCAGGGCCCCCGAGGCCGAGCGCGCCAGCTTGACGTCGACAAGACCCGTCTTGCCAGACAGCGCGCCGTATTTCACCGAGTTGGTCACCATCTCGTGGACCACCAGCGCAAGGCCAGTATAGGCTTCCGATGCTAAGAGAACGTCCGGGCCGGCGATCCGCACCCGCTCGGACTGATCGCCGAGATAGGCTGCGAATTCGTGGCTCAGAAGCTCCGAGAGGGCGACTGGTGCCCAATCCTGCCGCGTCAGCTGGTCATGGGCCCGCGCAAGAGAGTGGATGCGCGCATCGAGGCTCTTGGCGAAGTCCGCAACGCTGAGATCGTCCTGGCTCGATTGCGAGACGAGGCCGCGCATCAGGTTCAGGATATTTCGAACGCGGTGGTTCAGTTCCGCGATCAGGAGCTCTTGGCGTTCGTGAGCGCGTTCGCGCTCCGCGGCGGTCTGATCGCTGAGCCGCAGGAATATCTCGAGCAGGAGGGTCCGCAGATGGTCGGCGGTGCGAAGATCGTCCGGGGTCCAGGCCGCCGATTGGCCATGCATCGTCTTCCGCCATGCCTCGAAGCTTTTTCGAGGCGTCAACCGAACGCCGTTCGGGCCGAGCGTCGCGGGTTTTTCGGGGTTTCCGGCCCAGCTGACCGTCCGCAGCACTTCGCGGCGGCAGAAAATCAGGTAGTCGCGGGGCGTGCGGGAGATCGGGATGGCCATGATCCCCGCGCAGCGCTGCGCGTAGTCTCGCGCGTCGGAGAAACTCGCGCCCAACTCGCGTGTCGCGAAGATCTGCGTGACGTCGGTCGTGTTGAGATAGCGCGCGAGCTCCTCAAGCTCTTCTTCGGAGGGCGTCATGCCCCAGGCATCGACGTTTCCGTCACTGATGAGTGCGACGCCGTCGTGGTCGATCACGTTCTCAAGCTCGTCAGAAAGCACCTTTAGGCTTTGCGACAGCTCGGTGCCGTTCGCCATCTTCATCAGGAGTTTGCTGTGCAAATCCTGCGTGCGCTTCTGCGCTTTGGTGCGGGCCTGCTCGGTCACGCGCACAAGCTCGTAGGAAAACAGATGCGCGAAAAGCTCTATCGTGGTGCGTGTCTCGAAAGAGACGTAGCGCGGCGTCCGGTTGTGGCAGGCGAACATGCCCCAGAGCTCACCATCCTTGATGATCGAGACCGACATCGACGCCTTAACGCCCATGTTCTTGAGATACTCGATATGGATCGGCGAGACAGCGCGCGTCACCGCGAGCGAAAGGTCGAGCGGCTCTCCCTCGGGCGAATGGTCGGGCACGATGGGGCTGCCTTCGTCCGCGACGTCTGCGATCAGCCGCAGCAGTGAGCGCTTGTAGAGCGCGCGGGCCTGTTTGGGGATGTCGGAGGCCGGGAAGCGCAGCCCGAGATAACTCGGGCCGGCATCCACCTTCGCCTCGGCGACCACCTCCCCCGAATGATCGGCGGCGAAGCGATAGACCATCACCGAGTCGAAGCCCGACAAGGCCTGAACCGCGCGCGCGGCTTCCTGGCACATGTTGTCGAAGCTGGCCGCGTCGCGCACCTGCTGGATCATCGGATAGGTCCGGGACAGAGCGTCGCCTTGCGGCCGTGTCTCGCTTGGCTCGAATTCGAAGATGAGATGCCGCCCGCTTTGGTGAACAGACACGTCGAAGGCTCGCTCGTGCAGCCGCAGCGCGAAGATCCGAGTGGAGACCGGCCCGGTCTCCAAGCCCCTCAACCGTCGGCGAATGAGCTGAAGCGCGTCGTCGTCCAGAAGCTCGGTGAGCGGCTGACCGAGCGCATCGCGCGCCGAAGTGCCAAGCACCTCGACAAGGTTCTCCGAGGCATGCTGCACGATCCAATCGGCCGACACGGCAACGAGCGCGCCATAGGATTGCACCCGCCCCAGAAGATGGATCGCCTCGCGGTCGCAATTGGTCAGGTCGACATTGTCGGAGCTGACGCGGGGGTCTGTCTGCGATTGGGCCATCACACGGCCTCCTTCATCGGGGCGAGGGACGCAGCATGTGCGGCCGTCGCGAAAACACTGAAACCGGCATTCGCATCACGCACGATGCGATGGAAGGCACGGCTATCGGGGTCGAGCCGATCGATTCGCGCTCGAAAGGCACGCCATTCGAGTGAGGGCGGCGTCGGCTCGAAGGCGCGTGGGCAGGGAAGACCCGCCTCCGCGAGCCGGCGTTTGATAACCTCGGCGCCAAGGCGCGACCCGAGTGCGAGATAGGCGGTCGCCTCGGCGCAGAGCGGGCGAGGACTTGTCACAGTTAATATGCGGCCTGCCGGGATCTCCGCCTCAAGCTCACGTGCAAATTCTTCAAGCAGATCACCCTCTTCGGGCAGCACAGGCCCCGAGCGCGCCCTCATCAAGGCGCATGCGGCAGCGTGTTGGGCGCTGAAGAACTCGGTCAAGTGCCGTGCGGGGGCCGCCATGAAGGCGGCGAAGGCGGTTTCGACTTCTGCGTGGGCTGCCGCGGTCGCATAACGCAAGTGAATGCTCGCAGGGAAGGTTTGCGAGCGCCCGCACTCAGCGAGGCGGCCAGATTGCATCAAGCGTGACGTCCTTCCGTGACAGGTCGTATGTCAGACCAAGAATACAGAACGATGTAACGTGAATATATCTTTTGACGCAATCAGGCTCTCAGCAAAGCCGACTTTACATTAACCGAGTTCTTGCAATCGGGCGAGCGCAGCCTTGATCGCGGCGATATCCTCTTCACGGGCAACAAGGTTGGTCTTGGTCTCCTCGACCACGTCCTCGGGAGCGCTTTCGGCGAATTTGGGATTGCCGAGACGTCCGCGCAGACCGCCAGCCTCTTTCTCGAGCTTGCCGAGCGCCTTCTCGAGACGCGCGATCTCCTCGGCGATATCGACAAGTCCCTCAAGCGGGAGGCCGAATGTCGATGTGCCGACGGGAATCGTGATCGTTCCGCGCGGGAAACTCTCGGTTTCCTCAAGGCTCTCGATCCGGGCAAGGCGTTTGATGAGGTCGGCGTTGCGGTCCCATGCGGCCTGCTCGTCCGGTCCGAAGCCGGTTACGAGCATCGGCGCATAGAGCCCGACCGGCACGCGCATCTGCGCGCGCGCGGACCGCGTGCCCTCGATCACCGCGATGACCCAGCGCATTTCCTGCTCAGCGGCGGTGTCGACAAGCGTCTCGGCGCGGTATTCCGGCCAGTCCGCGTGGACAAGCATGCCGTCACGCTTGGCTGACAGGTCCCAAAGTTCTTCGGTGACGAAGGGCATGAACGGATGCAGCAGCACCATGCATTGATCGAGCACCCAGCCCATCGTGGCGCGGGTCTCGGCGACGATCGCCTCGTCCTTGTCGAAAAGGGGCTTCGAGAATTCGACATACCAGTCGCAGACCACGCCCCAGACAAAACGGTAAAGCGCGTTCGCGGCATCGTCGAAGCGGTAGGCGGCGAGTGCCTCGTCCACGGTCTCGCGGATGCGGGCGGTCTCTCCGATGATCCAGCGGTTGACGGTCTCGGTCGCCTCGGGCGGGGTGGCCGTCGCGGTGCGATTCTCGAAGACGCCGTTCATCTCGGCGAAGCGGCAGGCATTCCAGAGCTTGGTGCCGAAATTGCGGTAGCCCGCGATCCGGTCCTTCGAGAGCTTCAGATCGCGCCCCATTGCCGCCATCGAAGACAGCGTGAAACGCACCGCGTCCGCGCCGTATTCCTCGATCAGGTCGAGCGGGTCGAGCACGTTGCCGAGCGATTTCGACATCTTCTTGCCCTTCTCGTCGCGCACCAGCGCATGGACATAGACAGTGTCGAAGGGGCGCTCGCCGACAACGGCGTATTGCATCATCATCATTCGGGCGACCCAGAAGAAAATGATGTCGAAGCCGGTGATCAGGACAGAAGTCGGGAAGTAGCGCTTCAGCTCTTCCGTTTCTTCGGGCCAGCCGAGCGTGCCGATCGGCCAGAGCCCCGAGGAGAACCAGGTGTCGAGCACGTCGGGATCGCGGAAGACCGGGATCGTCTTCGGGCCCTGCGCCTGCCGGATCGCGCCTTCGTCGGTCCAGTTGTCGAGATAGACACGGAAATGCTCCAGCGCGGCTTGCTCGTCCTGAAGCACTCGGAATTCGGCGTCATCGCCCCAAAGGACGCGCAGCTTCTCGAGCGCCTCGACCTCGGTCGCGGCGCAGACATGATGCCAGTCGGTTCCGCCGGCCGGATTCGGCGCATACCAGACCGGGATTTGGTGGCCCCACCAGAGCTGGCGCGAGATACACCAGGGCTCGATATTCTCGAGCCAGTGGAAATACACCTTCTTGTCACGCTCCGGCAGGATCTGGACCGTGCCGTCCCTCACCGCGTCGAGCGCCGGGCCAACCACGGCCTCGGCATCGACGAACCACTGGTCTGTGAGCATCGGCTCGATCACGACCTTCGAGCGGTCGCCGAAAGGCTGCATGATGAGCTTTTCCTCGACGAGCGGGACCAGCTCTTCGGCGCGGGCCTCGCCGCCTTCCTCGGGCGCGACGGGCTTGGCCGCTTTCTTGCCGAGGCGCGGATCGTGGCCGGGGACCATGACCGCGAGGCCTTCCTCGGTGATCTGATCGACAACGGCGCGTCGCGCCTCGAAGCGGTCCATCCCGCGCAGATCGTCGGGGACAAGGTTGACCGCGTCGGTTTCGGCCTCGTCCAGCGTCCGCTCGCCGCGCGCGACGGCCATGGCGATCTCGGCGGCCTCCGCGTAAGGGGCGCCATCCCCTCGCATCCGGGCGGACGTGTCCATCAGTCTGTAGCAGGGAATGCCGCCTCGCTTGGCGACCGCGTAGTCGTTGAAATCATGGGCGCCCGTAATCTTCACCGCGCCCGAGCCGAAATCGGGATCGGGATATTCGTCGGTGATGATGGGGATCAGGCGGCGATGCTCTTTCGGGCCGACCGGGATCTCGCAGAGCGCGCCGACGATGGTCGCATAGCGCTCATCCGAGGGGTGCACCGCGACCGCGCCGTCGCCGAGCATGGTCTCGGGGCGGGTCGTGGCGATGGAGATATAGTCGCGCTCTTCCTCGAAGAGCACGTTTCCGTCCTCGTCCTTCTCGACATACGTGTAGGTGCGTCCGCCCGCGAGCGGATACTTGAAGTGCCACATATGGCCGTTCGTCTCGACGTTCTCGACTTCGAGATCGGAAATCGCGGTCTCGAAATGCGGATCCCAGTTCACGAGACGTTTGCCGCGGTAGATCAGGCCCTTGTCGTACATGTCGACGAAGACTCGGATGACCGCGTCGTGGAAGTTGCCGTCCTCGCCCTCGGGGGCGTTCGGGGCACCCGACATGGTGAAGGCCTCGCGCGACCAGTCGCAGGAAGCACCCAGGCGCTTGAGCTGTCCGATGATCGTGCCGCGCGACTTGATCTTCTGTTGCCAGACGCGCTCGAGGAAGGCGTCGCGGCCCATGTCGCGGCGCGACGGCTCGCCATTGGCGGCCATTTCGCGCTCCGTGACCATCTGGGTTGCGATGCCCGCATGATCGGTGCCGGGCTGCCAGAGCGTGTCGTGCCCGCGCATCCGGTGCCAGCGCACGAGGATGTCCTGCAGCGTGTTGTTGAAGGCATGCCCCATATGCAGGGAACCGGTGACGTTCGGCGGCGGGATCACGACCGAGAAGGACTCTGCATTGGGTTTGGCATTCGCGCCTGCGCGGAACGCGCCCGAGGTCTCCCAGGCGTCGTAAATGCGGGTTTCAGCGGATTTCGCGTCGAACGTCTTGTCCATCGCCATCGGTCTCGCGGCTCCTTCGTCGTGCGCTGCCGCTGTAGCGCGGGCAGGCGGGGAGGAAAAGCGCGAAGCTGGGAATTCCGGCTATGCAATGAAATGCGGCGGTGTCCCAGAGAGGAGGAGAGAGACACCGCCGCTTATCACAAAGGTCAGGGAGGAGGAGAGACCTTTGTGTTCCGGTCGGGCCTGCCGGCCCGGAATGTCGGTGGCGGCGATCCCCCAGGGAGGAGGAGAGGAGGATCACCGCCTGATCCGAAGACCCCAAGGGAGGAGGAGAAGGGCCTTCAGCTCGGGTGCGGACGTGGCGCTTGGGCCGGTCCGCGAATTTCGGTGGCGACGACCCCCTAGGGAGGAGGAGAAGAGAGCCGCCGCCTGATCCGAAGGCCCCAAGGGAGGAGGAGAAGGACCTTCAGCTCGGTTGGAGAGGGGGCACTTGGCCCGATCTCCGGTATGTCGTGCGGCGACACCAGGGAGGAGGAGGGTGTCGCCGCGGTCGAATGAGGGCCCTAAAGGGAGGAGGAAGGCCCTCAAAGCTTTCGGGGAACGAGAGCCCCCCGTATTGGTTCCGCCAGTCTAGTCACGGACTGGCGTGTGTTGCGTGCCGGCACCGGGTTTGCGTCCGGTGCCAGGGCGTCAGCGCTCCTGCGCGGCCTGCCAGGCGATCGTGCGGATCATCGAGCGGTTCAGCCCGAGATCGGCCAGTTCGCGGTTGCTGAGCTGCGACAGCTCGGACACCGTCTGGTTGAAGACCCGGCGCCGCTCCATGCGGGCACGGAGATCTTCGGAGATCGTTGCGAGAAGGCCGGAGAAGCGGCTTTGCGTCTGTGTGTTCGTGTAGGCCATGGCTCAGCTTTCCATCGGCTTGAGTGCGTTGTTGACCTCAAGATGGCCTCGATGCTGCAGTTGCACAATGGACTTATCGGCAACGCTGCTATGCATCTTTCGCATGGATAAAGGGGCCTATAAACAGTAGCTTACCTGATTGTCATTTTGGTTCCACCCCCTTTACCACACGTCTGATCTACTTAATCGGGAGCGCTAACATACCTTCGGACGCCTCAGATTGTGCCGCGGCGCGGCATTGGCGTGTGGGTGTTCGATGAGCGCTCGCCGCGCACTTTCTCGCGCGCGAGGGCGTACGTGGTCCGTATTAATATGTGCAAAGTTTGGAGCGGCCGGACGTGCTCGCGCGCAGTCTTGGGATTTCATGGGCGCCCGCGTGGGAAAGCATGGGCGCGAGGCAGCGAGAGGCGAGTCGGGCGTAGCGCGGGCAGTCTTGCCGGGCGATTCCTCGCATTTCGGAATGGCAGCCGAGACACACCGTGCGGGATTTCCGAGATTTCGGGCTGCGTGCAGAACATTTTTGGGATTTCGTGGGGCGCATCCGGCGTGCCGCTTGATACGCTACATGTAGTTATTTTTGGCGCAGTTCCGCCGATATAAGCTAAAATTTTCGTGATTCTGCGCCACTACATTTATTTTTCCACAGGGGTTGTGGACAATATTCGGTACTGCAATGCGAAAAAAGTTATTGCGTTCCATAAAATCCCATGTAATCCATTGTTCATCGACGAGGGCAGGAAGACAGCGGATAAAAAAATCAACCGCGACACACTTCCCCGAAAAAACAAAACAGAGCGGGTTTCATACAGGCACCTCGCTCTCGTCGACCAAAACGGAATTCCGGCGTGCGGGCGAGCAGACATCCCCCCAGGTGGCGCGCGCGATCGGGATCCTCCCGCCCAAGCGGGACCAGGGCGGCGGGTTGATCGATGGCAGCGGATCAACTCGCCGTTTCTCTTTTCGGGGGTCGGACAGTGAAAGGGCCGGGCAGTGGGCCGCAGGCTGAGGTTCAGAGGATCGGGCCACCAGAAGGTGGACAAGAAGGGGCGGGTGTCTATCCCAGCCTCTTTTCGCCGTGTCCTCGAGGCGGGCGATCCCGCCTGGGAGCCCGGCCAGAACCCCGAATTCGTCATCGTTTACGGCGATCACCGGCGCAATTTCCTCGAATGTTACACGATGGTCGCGATCGAGGAGGTCGAGGACCAGATCGATGACATGCCGCGCGGCTCGCCCGAGCGTCGCATCCTCGAGAACATCTTCACCGGCCTGAGCGTGACCGCGACGGTTGACGAGACGGGGCGCATCGTCCTGACGCAGCTTTTGCGCGACAAGATCGGCGTACCGCTTGATTCCGAGGCATTCTTCATCGCCTCCGGCGACACGTTCCAAGTCTGGAATCCCGAGACCTACAACGAGGTCGAGCGCGCCCGTGTCGACGAATATCTCGATGCGCTGCCCGCCGATGTCGATCCGCTGACCCTCTTGCCCGAAAAGCGAAAGCGGGAGGAATAAGCGATGAGCCAGGGCGATGCTGCCACGCCTGAAAGCCCGCATGTTCCGGTTCTGCTTGCGCCTATTCTCAAGGCTGCCGCGCCCGTATCGGGCCGTTGGATCGATGGAACCTTCGGCGCGGGTGGCTATGCAAAGGGGCTCGTCGCGGCTGGAGCGGATGAGGTCATCGGGATCGATCGCGATCCTCTCGCCCATGAGCTCGCCGAAGGCTGGGTGCCTGATTACAAGGGTAAAATCCGGCTGGAGCGCGCGAATTTCGCTCAGATGGACGAGGTCGCGCAGGATGTCGACGGGGTCGTTCTGGATCTTGGCGTTTCGTCCATGCAGCTCGATCGCGCCGAGCGCGGCTTTTCCTTCATGAAGGACGGGCCGCTCGACATGCGGATGTCACAGGACGGGCCTTCAGCCGCCGATATCGTCAACGAGGCGGGCGAGGCGGAGCTCGCCGAGATCCTCTTTGTCTTTGGCGAAGAGCGCGCCTCGCGCCGCATCGCGCGGGCGATCCTGCGCGAGCGCGCCGAAGAGCCGATCACCACGACCGGCCGGCTCGCCGGCATTGTCGAAGGCTGCCTGCCGCGCGCCAAGCCCGGCCAGTCCCATCCCGCGACGCGCTCTTTCCAGGCGCTTCGGATCGCGGTGAACAACGAATACGAGGCGCTTTACGAGGGGCTCATGGCCGCCGAGCGCGCGCTCGCGCCGGGCGGTCTTCTGGCGGTCGTCACGTTTCACTCGGTGGAAGACCGGATGGTGAAGCGGTTCCTGCAGATGCGAGCGGGACAAACCGGCCGTGCCAACCGCTTCCAGCCGCTTGTCGAAGAGCCCGATCCGCAATTCACACTTGTCTCCAAGAAGGCCATCGGCCCCGATGCGGCAGAGCTCGAGGCCAACCCGCGGGCGCGCTCGGCCAAGCTGCGCCTTGCGCGCCGCACCGAAGCCCCATCGGGCGAGATAGACGCGAAATCCCTGGCCATGCCGGAACTCAGGAAAGGCGGACGCTGATGCGCACGTTTCTCTATATTCTGACCTTCATGTCCGTGATCGGGCTCGCCTTCTGGGCCTATCGCGAGAATTACCGCACGCAGGAAGCGCTGTCCGAGGTGCAACAGCTGCGCGGCGCCATCGGGGCCAACCGGGAACGGCTCTCGGTCCTGAAGGCCGAATGGGCCTATCTCAACCGGCCCGACCGGCTTGCCGATCTCGCCCAGGTCAATTTCGAACGCCTCGGCCTTCTGGAGTTTCGTCCCGAGCAGTTCGGCCGCGTCGACCAGATTGTCTATCCCGCGCCGCCGATCATGGAGCTGAGCGATCCGGTGGAGCTGTCCAGCGATGGAGGGCAAGAGCCATGATCCGCACGCCCCTGCGCCCGCTCGCCCGCATTCTCGAAGCCCGCCAGAAAGGCGAGAATCCCGATGCCATCGAGCGCGAGAACCTGCGTATCCGCCACGAGCAGATGCGCGACCAGGCCCGCACCCGCGCCGAGGGCCGCCTGCTTGTCCTCGGCGTCGCCTTCTTCTGCGTCTTTGCCGTCACTGGTGCGCGCATGGCGATGCTGGCCGCCTCCGAGCCGGCAGAGCCGCGCGCCTATACGCAAGGGGCCTCGATCGTCTCGCAGCGCGCGGACATCGTCGACCGGCGCGGACGGATCCTCGCGACCAACATGGAGACGCATTCCCTCTACGCGCATCCGCAGCAGATGATCGAGCCCGAGCGCGCTGCCAAGGAGCTGGCCGCTATCTTCCCAGAACTCAAAGAAGAGCGTCTTCTCAAGGACTTCACCGGTAAGCGGAAATTCGTCTGGGTCCGCAAGAAGCTCAGCCCTGAGCAGAAGCAGGCGGTGCATGATATCGGCGAGCCCGGCCTTCTTTTCGGCCCGCGCGAGATGCGGCTTTATCCCAACGGCACGCTTGCCGCGCATGTCCTGGGCGGCGCGCGCTTCGGGCAGGAAGGGGTGCATTCCGCCGAGGTCGTGGGAACGGCAGGGATCGAGCGCTTCTTCGACAAGGAACTCCGCGATCCCGCGCGCAAGGGCGCGCCTCTGGAGCTGTCGATCGACCTGACCGTTCAGGCCGCGATGGAGCGCGTTCTGTCGGGCGGCATGATGCTGATGAACGCCAAGGGCGCGGCGGCGGTGCTGATGGATGTGCATACCGGCGAAGTGGTCTCCATCGCCTCGCTTCCGAGCTTCGATCCGAACGACCGGCCGATGCCGCCGACGGAGGGCTCCCCGGCGGACAGCCCGCTCTTCAACCGCTCCGTGCAGGGGGTCTACGAGCTTGGCTCGACCTTCAAGATTTTCGCGGCGGCGCAGGCGATGGAGCTTGGCCTCGTCGCGCCGGACACGATGATCGATACCAAGCCGCCCATGCGGGTTGGCGGTCACCGGATCGGCGAATTCCAGGGCAAGAATTACGGCGATCTGACGGTTTCGGACGTCATCGTGAAGAGCTCCAACCGGGGCACCGCGAAGATGGCGCTGCAGATCGGCATCGATCGCCAGCAGGAGTTCCTGAAGTCGCTCGGTTTCTTCGATCCGGCGCCGCTTGAGATCGCGGAGGCGGAGGGCGGCAAACCGCTCCTGCCGTCAAAATGGACTGATCTTTCGAGCGTGACGATTTCCTATGGTCATGGCCTCTCGGCCTCGCCGTTGCATCTGGCTGCCGGTTACTCGGCCATCGCGAATGGCGGATTTGCCGTGAAGCCGACGCTGCTGAAGCAAGCGGGCCCCAAATACGGGCCGCGCGTCATGTCGGACCGCTCGGCCGAGCGCTCGCGCGCCATGCTCCGCGCTGTCGTGACCGAAGGCACGGCAAGCTTCGGCGAAGTGCCGGGCTATCACGTCGGCGGCAAGACGGGCACGGCCGACAAGCCGAAGGAGCGCGGGGGCGGCTACTATGATGACAAGGTCATCGCGACATTTGCGACGATGTTCCCGGCCCATGCGCCCGAATACGTGCTGATCGTGACGCTCGACGAGCCGGTGGAGACGATGGGCGAAAAACCTCGGCGCACCGCTGGCTGGACCGCCGTGCCGGTCGCCGCCGAGATGATCGGCAGGATTGCGCCGCTTCTCGGGCTTCGGCCCGACTACGATGAGCCGGATCTGCTGCAATTGACGGCCAACTGACGTAAGCGGCCCCTTGAACAGGGGCGGCGTTCCGGGCCAACAACATCGCGGGGGCAACAGCCCCTTGTATCGGCCATCGCGTCCGCAGGAGGGAGATTTGTCCGTGAGCGAGACCACCAAGACGCTCGGCGAGCTCGGGCTGACGGCCCGGTCGGGGCGCGATGCGAAAATCACCGGGCTGGCGGTGGACAGCCGCGAGGTGCGCGACGGCTACCTTTTCGCGGCACTCCCCGGCACGCGGGTGCATGGCGCGGACTTCATCCAATACGCCCTGAGGCAGGGCGCGGGCGCGATCCTGACCGATGCCGAGGGTGCGGAGATCGCGAGCACGGAGCTGTCAGCCTCAGATGCCGCGCTCGTCGTCGCCGCCGATCCTCGCCAAGCGCTGTCCTACAGTGCAGCGCTCTGGTTCGGCGCGCAGCCCGAGACGATGGTCGCGGTGACCGGGACCAATGGCAAGACTTCGGTCGCGGCGTTCACCCGGATGATCTGGCAAGAGCTCGGGCACCGCGCGATCAACCTCGGCACGACCGGGGTCGAGGGCGACTGGCATGCGCCGCTCAAGCACACGACGCCCGAACCCATCACGCTGCATCGCGCGCTTGCCGAGGCCGCGGCCTCCGGCGTCGATTTCGCGGCGATGGAAGCCTCCTCGCACGGGCTCGAGCAGCGCCGGCTCGACGGCGTGCAGCTGCGCGCGGCAGGCTTCACCAATTTCAGCCAGGACCACCTCGATTATCACAAGAGCTTCGACGATTACTTCGCGGCCAAGGCGGGGCTTTTCGCCCGTGTCCTGCCCGAAGAAGGCACTGCCGTCATAAACATCGAGGACGCGCGCGGGGTCGACATGGCGGCCATCGCCCATGCGCGCGGTCAGGATCTTATCACGGTCGGTCGCGCCGAGGGCGCCGATCTGTGCATGATGGCGCAGCGGTTCAACGCCACCGGACAGGATGTGCGCCTGCGCTATCGCGGCGCGATCAAACAGCTCGAGCTCAGCCTCATCGGCGGGTTCCAGGCCGAGAATGCGCTTGTCGCCGCCGGTCTCGTCATCGCATGCGGAGAGGATGCCGAGGCGGTTCTGGATACCTTGCCGCGCCTCTCTACGGTGCGCGGGCGGATGCAGCTTGCGGCCAAGCGCGAGAACGGCGCGGCGGTCTTCGTCGATTACGCCCATACGCCCGGCGCCGTCGAAACCGCGATCCAGGCGCTGCGCCCGCACGTGATGGGCCGGCTCGTCGCAATTGTTGGCGCGGGCGGGGATCGCGACGCCGGGAAACGGCCGCTGATGGGGCAGGCGGCGGCGGATCACGCGGATCTCGTGATCGTCACCGATGACAACCCACGCTCCGAAGATCCGGCGGCGATCCGCGCTGCCGTGATGGCCGGCGCGCCCGAGGCGATCGAGATCGGCGACAGGGCCGAGGCGATCCTGCGCGGCGTTGATGCGCTCGGGCCGGGGGATGCGCTTCTGATCTGCGGCAAGGGCCACGAGACGGGTCAGATCGTCGGCGACACCGTCTACCCTTTCGATGACGCCGAGCAGGCGAGCGTCGCCGTGACCGCGCTTGACGGAGGGCAGCCGTGAGTCTCTGGACCAGCGCCGAAGCGGTGGTCGCCACAGGCGGGCGGACCACTGCGAACTGGGAGGCACGCGGCGTCTCCATCGATACTCGGACGCTGAAGTCCGGCGATCTTTTCGTCGCCTTGGAAGCGGCGCGCGACGGGCATGATTTTGTGGCAGATGCGTTGGCAAAAGGCGCGGCGGCGGCGCTCGTGAGCCGGGTGCCCGAGGGCCTGCCTGAAGATGCGCCGCTCCTGATCGTCGAGGATGTGCAGGCGGGCCTCGAGGCGCTGGGGCATGCGGGACGGGCGCGCACGAAAGCCAAGGTCGTCTCGGTCACGGGCTCGGTCGGTAAGACCTCCACCAAGGAAATGCTGCGCCAGGTTTTGGGCGGACAAGGCAAGACCCATGCAGCCGAGGCCTCCTACAACAACCATTGGGGTGTGCCGCTGACGCTGGCGCGGATGCCGCGAGATGCCGATTTCGCGGTGATCGAGATCGGCATGAACCATCCCGGAGAGATCGCGCCCCTGGCCCGCATGGCGCGCCCGCATGTAGCGATGGTCACCATCGTCGCCCCCGCCCACCTCGAGGCGTTCGAGAGCATCGAGGGCATCGCGCGCGAAAAAGCGTCAATCTTCGAAGGGCTTGAGCCGCGCGGGACCGCGATCTACAACGGCGATCTTCCGACCTCTCCGATCCTCTCCGAGACAGCGGCGCGCTACGCAAAACGCAGCATCAGTTTCGGGGAGGCGGCGCCAAACCATCACCGCGTCACCGACGTTCAGGTCAAGGATGCTGCGACCGTCGCGCATCTGCGTGCCTGGCGGCAGCCTGTCCTTTACAAGGTCGCCGTGCCGGGCCGGCACTTCGCGGTCAATGCCGCGGCGGTGCTGGCCACGGTTTGGGCACTTGGTCTCGACCGCGCCCGGGCGCTGTGCGATCTGGGAGCCTGGTCCCCCGGCGCAGGCCGCGGCCACCGCGAGCGGATCTCGCTCGATATCGCGCAGACCGATGCCTGGATCGAGCTGATCGACGACAGCTACAACGCCAACCCAGCCTCGATGGGTGCGGCGCTCGAAGTTCTCGCCGGGGCCGAGCCGCGCCATGACGTCGGCCGTGTCGGCAAGGGTCGCCGGATCGCCTATCTTGGCGACATGAAAGAGCTCGGACCCACGGCCCGGGCGCTCCATGCCGGACTGGCGGATCTGCCCGCGATGGCGCGGATCGACCGCGTTCATTGCGTCGGGCCGCTCATGCACGCGCTCTGGAAGGCGTTGCCGCGGGAAAAACAGGGACATTGGGCCGAGGACGTGCAGTCGATGCAAGCGCGGCTCGCCCGCGATCTCGACGCCGGCGACGTGGTGCTGGTGAAAGGATCGCTTTCGATGGGTCTGGGCCGTCTGGTTGACGCGATACGCAAAATGCGCCAAGGCACCGACCCATCCTGACAGTGCTGCGCTGACCCCGTGATCGCGGAGAAAGGAACCCTTTCATGCTCTACTGGCTGGCCGAATTGTCGGACGGGGGCGGTGCCTTCAACCTCTTTCGCTACATCACCTTCCGCGCGGGCGGCGCGTTCCTGACGGCGCTTGTCTTCGGCTTCCTGTTCGGACGGCCGCTGATCGATGTCTTGCGCCGCACGCAAGGCAAGGGGCAGCCGATCCGCAGCGATGGGCCGGAAGGACATCTCACCAAGGCCGGAACGCCGACGATGGGCGGGCTCTTGATCGTCGGCGCGCTTCTGACTTCCACGCTGCTCTGGGCGCGGCTCGACAATCCATTCGTGTGGATGGTGCTCTTCGTGACCATGTCCTACGCGGCCATCGGCTTTGCCGACGATTATTCAAAGGTCCGCAAGCAGACCTCGGCGGGGGTGCCCGGAAAGGTGCGGCTTCTGCTCGGGTTCATCATTGCGGGCGTCGCGGGCACTTGGGCCGCGCTCTACCACCCCGAAGCGCTGACGGGGCAGCTGGCCTTTCCGTTTTTCAAGAACCTGCTTCTCGATATGGGCCTGTTCTTCGTGCCGTTCGCGATCATCGTGATCGTGGGTGCGGCGAATGCCGTGAACCTGACGGACGGGCTCGACGGGCTCGCGATCATGCCGGTAATGATTGCCGCCGGAACGCTCGGTATCATCGCCTACGCGGTCGGCCGCGTCGACGTGACCGAGTATCTCGACGTGCACTACGTTCCGGGAACGGGCGAGCTTCTGATCTTTACCGCCGGCATCTTTGGCGGCGGGCTCGGGTTCCTGTGGTACAACGCGCCGCCTGCGGCGGTCTTCATGGGAGATACCGGCTCGCTCGCGCTTGGCGGCGCACTTGGGGCGATCGCGGTTGCCACCAAGCACGAGCTGGTTCTCGCCATTGTCGGCGGACTGTTCGTGGTGGAGGCGCTCTCGGTGATCGTGCAGGTGCTCTACTTCAAGCGCACCGGCAAAAGGGTGTTCCTGATGGCACCGATCCACCACCATTACGAGAAGAAGGGCTGGGCCGAGCCGCAGATCGTGATCCGGTTCTGGATCATCTCGCTGATCCTGGCGCTGATCGGCCTCGCCACGCTGAAGGTGCGCTGAGCGGCGCGGGGGGTCAGTACCCGCGCCAGATCCAGCCACCGCCAAGTATGCGGCTGCCGCCGGTTTCGTAGAAAACGCACGCCTGACCGGGCGAGACGCCTTCCTCGGGCGTCAGCAACTCAACCTCGGCTTCGGTCTCGGAAATCGGCCGGATCACGGCCTCGCGCGGCGGCCGGGTGGAGCGCACCTTAACCGAAACATGCCATTCCTCGGCGCCGGTGAAAGGCCCATCGCCCAGCCAGTTGATCTCGCGGACGGGAATGGTGCGGGTCGCCAGCAGCTCTTTCGAGCCGACGACGACGCGCTTGTTCTCGACATCGAGTTTCACGACGTAAAGCGGCTCGTCGAGACCGCCGATCCCAAGCCCGCGCCGCTGCCCGATCGTGTAATGGATCACGCCCCGATGTGTTTCAAGCACCCTGCCATCCGCATGCACGATCTCTCCGGGCTCTGCTGCGCCGGGGCGCAATTTCTCGATCACGCTCGCATAATTGCCGTCGGGCACGAAGCATATGTCCTGGCTGTCGGGCTTGTCGGCAACGACAAGACCATACCGCTGCGCGAGCGCGCGGGTCGCGTCCTTCGAGGGCAGGTGCCCCAGCGGAAAGCGTAGGAAGTCGAGCTGCTCGGGCGTCGTGGAGAACAGGAAATAGCTCTGATCGCGGTTCGCATCCGTGGCGCAGTGCAGCTCCGCCCCGTTCGGTCCGTCCTTACGCTGAATGTAGTGACCCGTTGCCATGCAATCGGCATCGAGATCCTTCGCGGTTTCCAGCAGGTCTTTGAACTTGACGCGTTCGTTGCACCGGATGCAGGGCACAGGCGTCGCGCCGCCAAGATAGCTGTCGGCGAACTCGTCGATGACCGCGTCGCGGAAGATGTTCTCGTAATCGAGAACATAATGGGGAAAGCCCATTTCCTCAGCCACCCGGCGCGCATCGTGAATGTCGATACCGGCGCAGCACGCGCCCTTCTTGGCGAGTGCCGCACCGTGATCGTAAAGCTGCAGCGTCACGCCCACGACGTCGTAACCCTCTTCCGCAAGCTTCGCCGCCACGACCGAGCTGTCTACGCCGCCCGACATCGCAACGACGACGCGGGTTTCGGCGGGCGGTTTGGCAAAGCCAAGCGAATTCAGCTTGGAGGCATCGAGGGGCATGGTCGCTCCGAGGAAAGGGTGAGTCCGGACCGGCGGAATATAAGAAAATCCGCTCTATTCTCAAGGCCGCGTTTCATCCGCCATTAAGGGCGTCGGCGCATGGTCCCTCCGAGTATTTCGACGGAGAGGGCAATGTACCTCAAGAAAATCGACGGGCCGCGTGCGGTGCGGCTGCCCGACGGCACGATGATGACGCGTGCCGACCTGCCGCCTGCAGAGACAGAACGCTGGGTCGCCTCGCGCAAACTGGCGGTGGTGCGCGGCGTCCGATTCGGCCTGATCACCGAGGCACAGGCGATTGAGCTCTACGGTCTTTCGGAGGAGGAACTCGCCGAATGGATGAGCGCTGCTAAGACTTTCGGGAAAAACGGCCTGAAAGCAACGCACGTTCAATCGAGACGACAACTATAGGTTGCGCGAATCGTTTAACGCAGTACATTTAACACACGTTAAGGTTTTTGAATGAGGCTTGAGTTCACCTCTCAATCCGCACCGGAGACACCTCATGCGTGTATTGCTCGTAGAAGACGACCCGACGACCTCCAAAAGCATCGAAATGATGCTCACCCACGCGAACCTCAATGTTTATGCGACCGATCTTGGGGAAGAGGGCGTCGATCTGGCGAAGCTCTACGACTACGATCTGATCCTGCTCGACATCAATTTGCCCGACATGAACGGGCATGATGTGCTGCGGCAGCTGCGGATGGCGCGGATCGACACGCCGATCCTGGTCCTGTCAGGGGATCTCGATACGGAAAGCAAGCTCAAATCCTTCGGCTTCGGGGCCGACGATTACATGACCAAACCTTTCCATCGTGATGAACTGGTCGCCCGGATTCACGCGATCATCCGCCGCTCGAAAGGGCATGCCCAGTCGATCATCCGGACGGGCCGGATCGACGTCAATCTCGACGCAAAGACCGTCGAGGTCGCGGGGCGCCAGGTGCATCTGACGGGTAAGGAATACCAGATGCTTGAATTCTTAAGTCTCAGGAAGGGCACAACCCTGACGAAAGAGATGTTCTTGAACCACCTTTACGGCGGCATGGACGAGCCCGAACTCAAGATCATCGATGTTTTCATCTGCAAGTTGCGTAAGAAACTGTCCCAGGCGACCGGTGAGCCAAGCTACATCGAAACGGTCTGGGGGCGTGGCTACGTCCTGCGCGATCCGGTTGCGGAACCTGCCGGCCAAAAGGTCGCGGCCCGCGCCTGACCTGATCCTCCGTCTGCCCGCGAGACTCCCGCTGGACCCTGCGCGATCAGCGACCTATCACTTGGGCGCGCAGGATGTCAGCGGAGAGGCGCATGAACGGGCAGACGGACCATGCCGAAGTTGCGGTCGCCGATCTCGACCGAGCCGCCGCGGAGGCGGAATTGGCGCGCCTTGCCGAGCTACTCGCCGAAGCGAATACCGCCTATCACCGCGATGACGCGCCAGAGCTGACAGACGCCGAATACGATCGGATCAAGCGGCGCAACCGCGAGATCGAGGATCGTTTCCCCGATCTCAAGCGCGCGGACTCGCCGTCCGAGCAAGTCGGCGCCGCGCCCGCGGAGGGTTTCGACAAGGTCACGCACAGTCAGCGCATGATGTCGCTTGGCAATGCTTTCGAGGATCAGGAGATCTTCGAGTTCGATACGCGCATCCGCCGCTATCTGGGTCTGGCCGCCGATGCGCCTCTCGCATACACCGCCGAGCCCAAGATCGACGGTCTTTCCCTCGCACTTCGCTACGAAGGCGGGGTTCTCGTTCAGGCGGCCACACGCGGCGACGGTGCAGTCGGTGAGAACGTCACCCAGAATGCCCGCACGATCGAGACGATCCCCGAGCGCCTGACGGGCGCGCCGGACATCCTCGAGGTGCGTGGCGAAGTTTATATGAGCCATGACGATTTCGCGGCGCTGAACGCCCGGCAGGAAAGCCGCGGTGGCAAGACCTTCGCCAATCCGCGCAATGCTGCGGCGGGCAGCTTGCGCCAGCTCGACGCGTCGATCACCCGGGACCGGCCTTTACGCTTTTTTGCCTATGGATGGGGTGAGCTGTCGGAGGCTCTGGCGGAAACGCAAGGCGGTGCGATCGATCGACTTGCCGCTCTGGGCTTTCAGACCAATCCATTGACCGCGATCTGCACCGGTCCCGAAGAGATGCTCGCGCATTATGCCCGCATCGAGGAACAGCGCGCGACGCTCGGCTATGACATCGACGGTGTCGTCTACAAGGTCGACGATCTGGCCTTGCAGGCGCGTCTTGGCTTCCGCTCGACCACGCCACGTTGGGCAATTGCCCATAAGTTTCCCGCTGAACTCGCCTGGACCCGGCTTGAGAAGATCGAGATCCAGGTCGGGCGCACCGGCGCCTTGTCACCGGTCGCGCGGCTGGCCCCGGTCACGGTCGGCGGTGTCGTTGTGTCGAACGCGACGCTTCACAACGAAGATTACATTGCCGGGCGGGACGCGAATGGCGCGCCCATCCGCGACGGCAAGGACATTCGCGAAGGGGACTGGGTCCAGGTCTACCGCGCCGGCGACGTGATCCCGAAAGTCGCAGATGTCGACCTCGGCAAGCGCCCGAAAGACAGCCAGCCCTTTGCATTCCCGCAAGAATGCCCGCGCTGCGGCTCTGCCGCGATCCGCGAAGAGGGCGACGCCGTCCGGCGCTGCACCGGCGGGCTGATCTGCCCCGCGCAGGCGGTGGAGCGGCTCAAGCATTTCGTCTCCCGTGCCGCTTTCGACATCGAGGGGCTCGGCTCGAAGCAGGTCGAGCAATTCTATGTCGACGGGTGGATCAAGGAGCCCGCGGATATCTTCACCCTGTCGGACCGCTATGGCAGCGGCATGCAGCAGTTGAAAAATCGCGAAGGGTGGGGCGAAAAATCGGCGCAGAACCTCTTCGATGCGATCGAAGCGCGGCGGCGCATTCCGCTCGGTCGGCTGATCTTCGGTCTCGGCATCCGGCATGTGGGCGAGGTCGCCTCGAACACTCTGGCGCGGCATTACGGTGACTGGCCAACCTTCGAGACCGCGATGGACGAAGCAGCGGATCTCGAAGGTTCAGCCTGGGATGACCTGATCGGCATTGACGGGGTCGGCCAGGTGCTGGCCCGCTCGCTTGTCACAACGATGAGCCAGGAGGCGGAGCGCGCCTCGATCGACCGGCTCGTAAGCCACCTGTCCGTCGAAAGCGCTGCCAAACCCGCAACCGAGGGCAGCCCCGTTGCGGGCCAGACGATCGTCTTCACCGGCAGCCTCGAGAAGATGACACGCGCAGAAGCGAAGGCGCGGGCCGAGGCGCTTGGCGCAAAGGTGTCCGGGTCTGTCTCGGCCAAGACCGATCTCGTGGTCGCGGGCCCCGGCGCAGGCTCCAAGGAAAAGAAGGCCCGCGAGCTTGGCGTCGATATCCTCGATGAGGACGGCTGGCTTGCGCTCATCGGTCAGGCATGACTGGTCGGCCCGAGGCCCTGTTTCCGATCTTCGCCGAGCTCACGACTTTGCCGGGCGTCGGGCCGAAGATCGCGCAACAACTTGAAGGCCTCGACATCGAGGCGCCGCGAGATCTTCTGTTCCTGCTCCCGTATTCCGGCATCGATCGGCAGGTTCGCGACAGCGTGCAGGGCGCGGAGCTGCCGCAAACGCTGACGGTGCCGGTCACGATCGGCGCGCACCGGCCCTCGCGCACCCGGACGGGCGCCTACCGGATCGAAGTCTCCGATAACCGGCTCGAGTTCGAGTTGGTTTATTTCCGGGGCCGCTCGGATTACCTGCAGAAACTTCTGCCGACCGGGCAGCGCCGTCTTGTCTCGGGCCGAGTCGAACTTTTCGACGGGCGCGCGCAGATGGTTCATCCCGACCACGTTCTGACCGAGGCTGAGGCCGACGCCCTGCCGGCATTCGAGCCGACCTATCCCTTGACGGGCGGCGTCACGCAGCGCGCCATGAGCCGCGCGGTCCAGGCCGCGCTCGAACGTGCGCCGGACTTGGCGGAATGGATCGATCCGGCGCAAAAGTCTCAGGCAGGCTGGCCAGGCTGGCGCGAGGCCCTGATCGCGGCGCATGCGCCCGCTTCGGTGGCGGACCTGCTTCCCGACGCGCCGGCGCGGGCGCGGCTCGCTTTTGACGAGCTTTTCGCGCACCAGCTGACGCTCGGCCTGGCGCGTGCCGCGCGCCGGCGCAGACCGGGTGCGGTCAGCCGCGGCGACGGGACGCTGCGCGCGCGGGTTCTTGAGGCATTGCCCTATGCGCCGACGGGCGCGCAGAGCCGCGCCATCGACGAGATCGCGGCCGATATGGCCGATGGCACCCGAATGAACCGGCTTTTGCAGGGCGATGTCGGGTCGGGCAAGACACTGGTGGCGCTCATGGCGCTGCTTGTCGCCGTCGAAGCGGGCGGGCAGGGCGTGATGATGGCCCCGACCGAGATCCTGGCGCGGCAGCACCTCGAAGGTCTGGCACCGTTGGCCGAGGCGGCGGGTGTCCGCCTTCAGCTTCTGACCGGCCGCGACAAGGGGCGAGAGCGCGCGGAAAAGCTCGAAGCGCTGGAACGCGGCGAGATCGACATCCTCGTCGGAACGCATGCCGTCTTCCAGAAAGACGTGCGGTTTCGCGACCTTCGCCTTGCGGTCGTCGATGAGCAGCATCGTTTCGGCGTAGCGCAACGGCTCGAGCTGGGCGCGAAAGGTCCGATGGCGGATATCCTGGTGATGACCGCGACACCGATTCCCCGGTCGCTGTCGCTCGCGCAATTCGGGGACATGGATGTCTCGATCCTCGATGAGAAGCCGCCGGGGCGGAAGCCGATCCGGACGGCGCTCGTTTCGTCAGAACGGATGGACGAAGTGGTCGCCCATCTCAGAGGCGCGATCGAGGACGGACGGCAAGCCTATTGGGTTTGCCCGCTGGTCGATGAAAGCGAGGCGATCGACCTCGCCGCGGCCGAGGATCGGTTCAGGCATCTGCGTGCCGTTCTCGGAGAGGGCCGTGTCGGGCTCGTTCACGGACAGATGCTGCCTTCCGAGAAAGACGCGGCGATGGCCCGCTTCGTGGCGGGCGAGACGCAGGTCCTTGTCGCGACGACAGTGATCGAGGTTGGGGTCAACGTGCCCAATGCCACGATCATGGTGATCGAGCGCGCCGAATGGTTTGGCCTCGCGCAGTTGCACCAGCTGCGGGGCCGCGTCGGGCGGGGCGAGGCCGCATCAACCTGCCTATTGATGTATCGCCCGCCCTTGGGCGAGGCAGCAGAGCGCCGCCTGACGACCCTCCGCGAGACCGAGGACGGCTTTCGGATCGCCGAGGTCGACCTCGAGATGCGCGGTGCCGGAGACCTTATCGGAACCGCGCAATCCGGTCTGCCGCGCTTTCGTATCGCCGATCTCGAACGGCAGGCAGGGTTGATGAAGGTCGCCCAAAGCGATGCGCGGCATCTCTTGTCGAGCGATCCGGCTCTCGAAAGCGAACGTGGAAAGGCCGCGCGCCTGCTTCTCTGGCTCATGCGGCAGGACCGGGCGATCCGGCTAATCTCTGTCGGATGATCGCGGAAAGTTCCGATCCGTTCTCTCGTGTTCTCAAATGTTCTTAAAAAGTTCTTTACTCCGAGCGCTAAATATGAGAACAAAAGGTTAACACGGAGTTGGAGGTACAGATGCTCGACCAGATCAAGACCACGATCCACCGTTCGCAGAACACGCTTTTGACCGATGCTCTCGGGGCGCTGTCGCTGGTTCTGATGCTCGTCGCCGGTTTGCACCTCTGATCCGTTTTCGCTTTCTGCCTGCGTTGCTTGTGCCGGACGTAATTCCGCATCCTTTGTCCCGGATGCCTCGCGACTGACACTGCCTGTCCCCCTCGTGCGCGACCCTGCGTGCCCGGATCTCACAAGACACGCTACTTGCCGCCATGCGCCCCAACGCATGGCGGCTTTTTCTTTGGGTCATGCGGTGAGGTGAGCTGATGCGGCGCCGGTGGCCCAACCGAAAGTCTCATCTCATCCTCGCACCGAAGCTGTCTATACAAGGACAGGCTGCGCGCGAGAGACGAAGATTTCCTTAAGCGGATTGGTGGTGCGTCGCGTGTTCCATCGCTTCGGACGCCGCATCGAGCGCCAGAAGGATCGAGGCGTGGCGGTTCTTGTAGGCCGCGGCGGGGCGCAGCACCTCAAGCCCGTCAAAGGGGGCAGGCGGTGTCGGTCCGTCCGTTTTCAGCATTGCCTTGAGCGCGTCCCTTGCCGCCGTGACCTCGACCTCGCTGCGCCCGATGATCGCATCGCCAACGACTGCGGCGGCCGCCTGACCGAGCGCGCAGGCCTTCACATCCTGGGCGTAGTCAACGACCCGGCCGTCCTCGACCTTGAGATCCACCGTCACCGTCGATCCGCACAGGGGCGATCGCTTTTTCACAGTCGCATCCGGCGCGTCGAGCCGGCCCGTCCGCGGGATATCGGCGGCGAGCGCAAGAATGCGATCGGAATAGAGTTTGATAAGATCCTGTTCGGCCGACATGGCTTTCCCTTTCACGCTTGTCCTCATAGATAGGGGCGGCAACGGCTGCTGCAAAAGGGTTTTTTCCCATGTCCTTCGATCCTCAGACCTTGGTCTATGATGCAAACGGTCTCGTGCCGGCGATCGCGCAGGATGCAGCGACCGAGGAAGTGCTCATGATGGCGTGGATGAACGCGGAGGCCGTGGCGAAAACGCTTGAAAGCGGGCGTGTAACCTATTGGTCTCGTTCAAGGAAATCTTTTTGGGTCAAAGGCGAAAGCTCCGGCCACGTGCAAGAGCTGGTCGAGATGCGCGTCGATTGCGACCGTGACTGCATTCTGGTGCGGGTGCGACAAACCGGCCCGGCCTGTCACACCAACCGCCGAAGCTGCTTTTACACGGCGATCCGCGATGGCGACGAGGTCGAGATCATGGAGCCGATGGTCCCGTGACTCTAGGAGCTTACAGGCCTAACTTCGCGCGAATATCCTGGGGGCTGAGTCCGCTGTCGCGGTAGGTGCGGATCGCGCGAGCATCGTCGCGTTTGGCGAGGCGCTTGCCGGTGTCGTCGCGGATCAGCCGGTGATGCAGGTATCTTGGCGAGGCAAGTCCGAGAAGGCGTTGAAGAACAACATGAATCCGGGTTGCCTCGAACAGATCTCGTCCACGCACGACGTCGGTCACACCTTGCGCTGCGTCGTCGAGCACCACGGACAGATGATAGGACGTGCCCATGTCGCGTCTTGCGAGAACGACATCGCCGATCTCCGAGACAAGAGCTTCGGGCGAAATCCCGATCTCGCCGGTTTCATCGCCGGGGCTTCCGCCGCACTCGACAAATGAAAGCCGTTCTGGGCCAATGCGTTGCATCGCACGCCGCATGTCGAGGCGGAGCGCGGTCTCGCGGGGTCTAACGCCTGTCGGCAGCTCGCCCGGCCGGCAGGTTCCCGGATAGACGAGCCCGTCCGGCCCCAAGCGCGGCACGCCTTCCTGCGGTGCGGAGGCTGCCTCCTGGATGTCGCGGCGCGAGCAGGAGCAGGGATAGAGAAGGCCCATGTCCCAGAGCCTGTCGAGCGCCGCTTCATAGGCAGGTTGGCGATCCGACTGCCGCATCACGGGCTCGGGCCAAGTCAGTCCCAACCAGTTCAGATCCTCATAAATCTGCGCTTCCCATTCGGGCCGGGCGCGTTGCCGGTCGATATCCTCGATCCGGATGAGGAAGGTGCCGCCCTGCTTGCGCGCCAGATCGAACGCAAGACAGGCAGAGTAGGCGTGGCCGAGATGCAGCGGCCCCGTGGGCGACGGCGCGAAGCGGGTGATCAGACCCGCGCGCTCACTCCTCGCGGCCATAGCGGCGCGCGCGGCGCTCTTCGCCCGACTGGTAGATCAGGATCCATGCGAGCAGGATGAACATCGGATGCGTCAGGCCGCCGGAGAACAGGATCGCGGGAATCCAGATCACGAAAACGATGATCGACGTGAAAATCCGACCCGTCAGCAGGATCGAAAGAGGCGGTAGAAAAAGGGCGAGCACGTAGTTCATCGGGTCACTCCGCCGCAGTCGCTATGGTCTGGGTGCCGAGCCAGCCCTGCCAGGCTTCCTTTGCCCGGTCGGTATAGGCCTTGTAGCGGTCGCGCCGTCCGCGCCGCCCGCCCTTGACGCCCTCAAGCGGGCGGAAAAGGCCAAAGTTCACGTTCATCGGCTGGAACGTCTTGGCCTCTGCACCGCCGGTGATGTGGTGAACGAGTGCACCATGCGCGCTGTCTTGGGGCACGCTCGGCAGCTCTTGCCCGAGGATCTCAGCCGCAGCCATACGGCCCGCGAGAAGACCCATTGCGGCGGATTCCACGTAGCCCTCGACCCCGGTGATTTGCCCGGCGAAACGGATATTCGGCTGTGTTCTGAGGCGCATCCGCTCGTCGAGCAGCGTCGGCGAGTTGAGGAAGGTGTTCCGGTGGATCCCGCCGAGCCGCGCGAAAGACGCGTTCTCGAGGCCGGGGATCATCCGCAACACCTCTTTCTGCGCGCCGTATTTCATCTTGGTCTGGAAGCCGACGATATTGAAGAGCGTTCCCAGGGCGTTGTCCCGGCGAAGCTGCACGACGGCCCAGGGTTTCACGTCCGGCTCGTGCGGGTTGGTCAGCCCGACAGGCTTCATCGGGCCGTGGCGCAACGTCTCCCGTCCCCGTTCTGCCATGACCTCGATCGGCAGGCAGCCGTCGAAATAGCCGGCAGTCTCACCTTCGTGGAACTCCGTCTTGTCGGCGGCCAGAAGCGCGTCGATGAAGGCCTCGTAGGTCTCTTTGTCCATAGGGCAGTTGAGATAGGCGCGCTGTTCTTCCTCGGTCTCGCCCTTGTCGTAGCGCGACTGCATCCAGGCCTTCGACATGTCGATCGTATCGGCATAGACGATGGGCGCGATGGCGTCGAAGAAAGCGAGGCTTTCGGTGCCGGTGGCGCGCGCGATCGCCTGGCCGAGCCCGTCCGAGGTCAAGGGGCCGGTCGCCATGATCCACTGCCCGTCCTGCGGCAGCTCGGAGATTTCCTCGTAGCTCACTTCGATATTGGGATGGGCGTTCAGTTGCGCGGTGATCTCTTCGGAGAACGGCTCGCGGTCGACCGCCAGCGCGCCGCCAGCCGGCAGGCGGTGGCGATAGGCGGTGGAGATCACGAGGCCGCCCGCTTCCTTCATCTCCCAGTGGAGAAGGCCCACGGCATTCTGTTCATGATCGTCCGAGCGGAAGGAATTGGAGCAGACCATCTCGCCGAGCTTGCCCGTCTTGTGGGCAAAGGTCTCCACCTTGGGGCGCATCTCGTGGATCACCACCGAGACGCCCATATTCGCCGCCTGCCATGCGGCCTCGGACCCGGCCATGCCGCCGCCCACGATATGCAACTTATCCGTCATGCCGCCCAGATAGGGATTCGATCCGCGTTTGTCACTCCTGCGACCAGGCGGGCGTGCGCTTTTCGAGAAAGGCTTTGATGCCTTCCTCGGTATCGCGGTCGAGCATGTTTTCGACCATCACCGCGCCCGTATATTCGTAAGCCTCCGCGAGCGGCAGCTCGATCTGGCGATAGAACGCCTCTTTGCCGGTTCGAACCGCCGAGCCGAGCTTGGCGGCCACTGTCTGCGCGAGCTCGTCCGTCGTCTCGGAGAGCGCGTTCGCGGGCGCGACACGGTTGATAAGCCCAAGCTCCTGCGCGCGCGCCGCTTCGACGAACGCGCCGGTCGTCAGCATCTCGAAGGCGTGCTTCCGCGGGATGTTGCGCGAGAGAGCCACCATCGGGGTGGAGCAGAAAAGCCCTATATTCACGCCGTTGACGCCGAATTTCGTGCCTTCGGCGGCAACCGCCATGTCGCAACTTGCCACGAGCTGACAGCCCGCTGCGGCCGCAAGTCCGTGCACCTCGGCGATGACCGGCTGGGGCAGGTGGATCACCTTCTGCATCATCTCGGCGCAGCGATCGAAGAGATCCTTAAACGCGGCGCGTCCCTTGTCTTGAGTCTCGCGCGCGGCGGTCATCTCTTTAAGGTCATGCCCCGCGCAGAACGCCCGGCCCGCGCCTTTCAGCACGACGACGCGCACGCTTCGATCATTGGCGATGCGATCGAACTCTTCCACAAGAGCTGCGATCATCGCGTCCGAGAGCGGGTTCAATCGCTCGGGTGCGTTCAGCGTCAGATGTGCAACCGCGCCTTTGTCGTCACGTAACAGATGCGACATGCTTGCCCTCCTCATTCCCGCGCGTCAGCCTACGCGCGAGTGGAGCGGAAGAAAACGGGGGAGACGACACTCCGATGACGATCAAGGTGACAGCGGAAGAGATGGGCCCCTTCCTCGACGAGGTCTTCCCGCAAGTCAGAGGCATGTTCGGGATCGACCGCCTCGACGAGGATCTTCTCGTGATGCGGCTTTTCGCCAATGAACGGCATCTGCGTCCCGGCGGGACGGTTTCGGGCCCGGCGATGTTCGGTCTGGCCGATGTCGCAGCCTATGTGGCGACGATGGCGCGGATCGGGAAGGAGGCGCTGGCGGTCACGACCAATTGCTCCATCGATTTCATGCGAAAGCCCGAAGCCGGCCGGGACGTGCTGGCTGAATGCCGTGTTCTGAAGCTTGGCCGGGTGCTCAGCGTCTGTGATGTGCTGCTTTATTCCGAGGGTGCGCCGGAGCCGGTCGCGCGGGCGAATCTGACCTATTCCCTGCCGCCGAAGCCCTGAGCCAAAAAAAAGGCCGAGCACAAAGCTCGGCCGAAGTCCAACAGGGAGGTATGAAGATGATGCGCGTCTGACCGCGCCATCGACATACTGGGCAATTAATGAGCAGTTTTGAGTCGTTCAAGCCAGATTGTGCCGCACCTGCAACATGGCCGTTATGCGCTTTTCACATAGCGGGCCGGTCAGCCGGTGCCCATCTGCTGCCGCGTCTTGCGATGGGCGAAAATCTCGTCCTGAACGAAATCGCGGAAGGCTTCTATCCTCTTGGAATGGCGCAGTTCCTCGGGATAGGCGAGGAAAACCGGCACATCGTTTGACTCCACGTCAGGCAGGACTCGGACGATGGAGGGGAAATCCTCTATGATGTAATCCGGCAACACCCCGATCCCGAGGTTGGAGATGACCGCCTGTAGAACGCCGAAGTAATTGTTCACCGAAAGCGTGGTTCTGATGTCGTAGGTCAAGAGCTCCTGCACGAGGTTCAGGCCCGCCGAAACCTGCGCCGAGCGGGTGTTCTGGCAGATGAGCCGATGCTGGCTCATGTCCTCCAGCGTCTCGGGCGTGCCATTGGCGGCGAGATAATCGGGCGATGCGTAGAGCCGCATCCGGATGTTCATCAGCCGCTTGCGAATGAGGTCTGCCTGCGAGGGCTCTTTCATGCGGATCGCAACATCGGCCTCGCGCATGGGCAGGTCGAGCACGCGTTCCTCCAGCATGAGGTCGATATTGAGCTCGGGATACTTGTCATAAAGCTTCGACAGGCGCGGTGCGAGCCAGAGCGAGCCGAAACCCGTCGTGGTCGTCACGCGCAATTCGCCGAAGACCTCTTCCTCGCTGTCGCGGATACGCGCGGTGGCCGCGTCGATCCGTTTGACCATCGCGACCGTCGCATCGAAGAGCAATTCGCCCTGTTCGGTGAGAATCAGTCCACGCGCATGTCGGTGAAACAAGGTCGTATCGAGCGCCTCTTCGAGCCCGCGGATCTGCCGCGACACGGCCGATTGCGACAGGTGAAGCGCATCGCCCGCATGCGTGAGGCTGCCAGCGTCGGCAACGGCGTGAAAGATTCTGAGTTTATCCCAATCCATGGCGGTCTCTTTCTTCCCTGTCCAAGCACCTACGCAAAACTATGTGAAAGGTTAAGCATCTTGCTGCCCAAGCTCCGGATAAATCCGCAATTTGCCTATGCAGGTCAGCTCATTTGACCTAAAATTCAAGTATTGGCGGCAGCATTTAGCGACGGGAGGCGCAAAATGTCGAAGCAGGAAATTTCCCTCGACGACCGGTTCGACCTCGAAAAGAACCAGGTTCTCTTGAATGGCACGCAGGCGCTGGTTCGGCTGATGCTGACGCAATCGGCGCGTGATCGCGCGGCAGGTCTGAATACCGCAGGCTACGTCACCGGCTATCGCGGCTCGCCGCTCGGTGCGGTCGATTTGCAGATGAACCGCGCCGCAAAGCACCTTGCCGGGGCGAACGTCTTGTTCCGCGAGGGCCTCAACGAGGATCTCGCCGCCACGCAACTCTGGGGCAGCCAGCAGGCCGAGCTTCGGGGTGAGGGCAAGTATGACGGGGTTTTCGGCCTCTGGTACGGCAAGGGGCCGGGCGTCGACCGATCGGGCGACGTAATGCGCCACGCGAACATGGCGGGTACCTCGAAACATGGCGGCGTCCTCATGGCGATGGGGGACGACCACACCGGCGAATCCTCGACCGTTCTGCATCAGTCCGAATGGGCGCTCGTCGATGCCTACATGCCGGTCGTGTCGCCCGCGGGCGTGCAGGAAATTCTCGACTACGGCATCTACGGCTATGCGCTGTCGCGCTTTTCGGGTCTGTGGGTCGGGCTCAAGACGATGAAGGACACCGTGGAGGCGACGGCGGTCGTCGATGGGCGCCCGGACCGAATGCAGCTCGCGCTTCCGGGCGATTTCGACATGCCTGAAGGCGGCCTCAACATCCGCCTTGGCGATACGCCGCACCTGCAAGAGGCGCGGATGATCGATTTCAAGCGCTATGCCGCCGAGGCGTTCAGCCACGCCAACCGCATGGACAAGCGCGTCTGGGGCAAGCCCGGAGCCAAGATCGGCCTTGTCGCCGCCGGCAAGAACTGGCTCGATCTGACCCACGCCCTGACGCTTCTCGGGATCGATGAGGCGGAGGCAGAGCGGCTCGGCATCACCACCTACAAGGTCGGCCAGACCTTCCCGCTGGACATGAAGGGCTTTCACGATTGGGCCGAGGATCTCGAGCTCATCGTCATCGTGGAGGAGAAGCGCAAGCTCATCGAGGTTCAGGTCAAGGAGGCGATTTTCGACGATCGCCGGGGCCGCCGTGTCTATGGCTGGTACAAGGGCGGCGCGGGCGGGATGCACCGAGAAGAGCTGTTCCCGACCCGAGGCGCGCTCGATCCTGTCTGGATCGCGGAGAAGCTGGGCGGCATCCTGATCGAGGAAGGGCGCGGCACGGACGCGGTGAAGGCAGGGCTGTCGAAACTCGACGAGGCCCGCCGCGCCGACAATGCCGAGGAGATCGCGGCGCGGCTGCCTTATTATTGCTCGGGCTGTCCGCACAACACTTCGACCAAGGTGCCCGACGGCAGCCGCGGCTATGCCGGGATCGGCTGTCATTACATGGTCCAGTGGATGGACCGGAATACCGAAGGCTTCACCCATATGGGGGCGGAAGGCGCGAACTGGATCGGCGAGGCACCGTTCTCCAAGACGGAACACGTCTTCCAGAATCTCGGCGACGGCACGTACAACCATTCGGGCGTGCAGGCGATCCGCGCCGCGCTCGCGGCCGGCACCAACATCACCTACAAGATCCTTTACAACGACGCCGTCGCCATGACGGGCGGGCAGAAGAACGAGGGTGGGCTGACACCCGACCGCATCGCCCGCGAACTCGAGGCAATGGGCGTGCCGCGGATCGAGGTCGTGTTCGACGAGAAGGAAGAACCCCGGCGCGAGGACTTCCCCGGTTCCGTCGGCTGGCATCCCCGCCGCGATCTTGACGCGGTGCAGAAGGAACTCCGCGACGTGGCGGGCGTCTCCGCCATCATCTACGTGCAGACCTGTGCCGCCGAGAAACGCCGCCGCCGCAAGCGCGGCCTCTTTCCCGATCCCGATACCCGCGTTTTCATCAACACCGATGTCTGCGAAGGCTGCGGCGATTGCGGCGTGCAGTCGAACTGCGTCTCCATCGTCCCGAAAGAGACGGAGTTCGGGCGCAAACGCGCGATCGACCAGTCGTCCTGCAACAAGGATTATTCCTGCCTGCGCGGCTTCTGCCCGTCTTTCGTGACGCTGACCGGTGCAGAGCCCAAGGTGGGCGGCGGCACCGGGATCGACCTGCCGGACCTGCCCGAGCCGCAAATCCCCGAGATCGACAAGACGTGGAACATGGTCATCACCGGCGTCGGCGGCACCGGCGTCGTGACGGTCGGCGCGGTGCTCGCCCAGGCCGCGCAGATCGCAGGCAAGGGCGCGGGCATGATGGAGATGGCGGGCCTCGCCCAGAAGGGCGGGGCGGTGCACATCCACTTGCGGATCGCCGAGAGACCGGACGATATCTCCGCGATCCGCGTTGCGACCGGCGAAGCCGACGCGCTGATCGGCGGCGACCTTGTCGTGAGTGCCGGTTCGAAGACGCTCGGCCTCACGCGCACGGGCCGTACCGGCGCCATCGTGAACAGCCATGAAATCATCACCGGCGACTTCACCCGCGATACCGAGTTCGCGCTGCCCGCCGACAGGCTACGCCTTGCGCTCGAGCGGCGCATGAAAGAGCGGGCGGTCTTCTTCGATGCGACCGATCTCGCCCGCGTCGTTATGGGCGATTCGATCTTCTCGAACACGATGATCCTCGGGGCGGCCTGGCAGATGGGCCTCGTGCCGCTGCCGCATGATGCGATCGAACAGGCGATGCGGCTGAACGGAGCGGCGGTCGAAAAGAACCTGCGCGCTTTCGAGATCGGTCGCTGGGCCGCTTTGCACCCCGAGGAGGCGGCGAACATGGTCGCTCCCAAGGTCTTGCAGAAGCCGAAGACGCTCGATGAACGGATCGAGGCGCGCGCCGAGCACTTGACTGCCTACCAGTCCAAGCGTCTCGCCCGGCGCTACCGCAACCTCGTGGACAGCGTCGAGGATCCGGGTCTCAAGGAAGCCGTCGCCAAGGGCTATCACAAGGTCCTCTCCTACAAGGACGAATACGAGGTCGCGCGCCTTCACCTTGCCACCCGCGAGAAAGCCCGCGAGGAATTCGGTGGCGATTTCAAGATGACCTTCCATCTCGCTCCGCCGCTTTTGTCGAAGGAAGGCTCGGACGGCCGCCCGCGCAAGAAATCCTTCGGCGAGGGGCTGACCCGCGCCTTCGGCCCCCTTGCGCGGCTCAAGTTCCTTCGCGGCACGCCGTTCGATCCCTTCGGCCGCTCCGAAGAACGCCGCTCCGAGCGCGCGCTCATCCGCCAATACGAGGCCGACATGGCCGAATGGCTGCCCAAGGCCACGCCCGAACGGAAGGACGCGCTGAGCGCGCTCGCAGAGCTTCCCCTCTCGGTGCGCGGCTTCGGCCCTGTGAAGGCGGCGAACCTCGCCAAGGCCGAAAAGCGCCGCGAGGAGATCCTCGCCTCGCTGAGATCGGGTGGCGAGGGCTTGCGAAAGGCCGCCGAATAAGCGCCCTGCTGTCGCGGCGGGACCATCCGCCGCGGCAGCGTGTCGCCTTCGGGGCAGCGCTTTTGTCATCTCCTCGTTACATATCCGTTGCATGAGAACGCCCACCACCGGGCCCGGGCATGAAGGACGGACCGACCGTGAAGGCCGAAAGACAGGTCGCGCGCGACATCAGCTATTCCTATTCCGCGCAAAGCCGCCCCGGCCGCGCGCTCATTCGCCTGATGGAGAACGCCACAGGCCGGGTGCGCCTCATCAAGCGTGTGCGCGGCTATGAAGGCGATGTCGCGAACGGCGCGGATTTCTGGCAGGTGATGGTCGACCGCTACGGTCTGAAGCTCGATATCGTCGGCGGCACTCTCGAGAATATCCCCGCCTCAGGGCCGCTCGTCGTCGTGGCGAACCATCCCTACGGCATCCTCGACGGGCTCATCCTTGGCCATCTTCTCTCGTTGCGGCGCGGCGATTTCCGCATCCTCGCCCACAAGGTCTTCCGCAAGGCGTCCGATCTCGACCGGGTGATCCTGCCGGTCAATTTCGACGAGACGAAAGAGGCAGTCGCGGAGAATGTCTCCGTCCGCAAGGAAGCCTTGCGCTATCTTGGCCAGGGCGGCGCGATCGGCATCTTTCCGGGCGGCACCGTCTCTACCAGCCTCACGCCGTTCGCGCGGCCGATGGATCCCGGCTGGCGCAGCTTCACCGCCCGGATGATCGCCAAGTCCGGCGCGACCGTCGTTCCGGTCTATTTCGATGGCGCGAACTCGCGCCTCTTCCAGCTTGCGAGCCATCTTCACACCACGCTGCGGATGGGCCTTCTGATCCGGGAATTCCGCCGCCGGGTCGATAAACCCGTGCGGATCGTGATCGGCGCTCCGATCCCGGCAAGCGAGATTGCCGCCCGCGCCTCGGATGCGCGCGGGATGATGGATTTCCTTCGCAAATCCACCTATGAGCTGTCCCCGACACCGCTCGTTCCCGATTTGCCGGGCTACGAGTTCGAGGAAAAACACCGCGCACGGACCCGCCACTAGGCCGGTATCGTCGCGGATGAGGGCAGGGAGCGGCCGATGGCCATAGGCGTCTTCGATTCGGGGCTGGGCGGCCTCACCGTGCTCGACGCGCTGCAAAAGCGTCTGCCCGACCAGCCCTTCGTCTATCTCGGCGACAATGCCAACGCGCCTTACGGCGTGCGCGACGCCGGCGCGATCTACGATCTGACGACGCGCGGGGTCGAGCGGCTCTGGGCGGAAGGGTGCGATCTGGTCATCCTGGCCTGTAACACCGCCTCTGCCGCGGCGTTGCGGCGGATGCAGGAGACGTGGATTCCACGCGACAAGCGGGTGCTCGGCGTCTTCGTGCCGCTGATCGAGGCTCTGACAGAACGGCAATGGGGCGACAATTCTCCGCCGCGCGAAGTCGCCATCAATTCCGTCGCGCTCTTTGCGACGCCGGCCACCGTCCGGAGCCGTGCCTTCCAGCGCGAATTGAGCTTCCGCGCAGTGGGCGTCGACGTCGAGGCGCAGGCTTGCGGCGGGCTGGTCGATGCGATCGAGGAAGGCGACATGATCCTCGCCGAGGCGCTGGTGCGTAGTCATGTCGATGCGCTCAAGCGCAAGATGCCCGAACCCGACGCCGCGATTCTCGGCTGCACGCATTACCCGCTCATGGAAGAGATCTTCCGTGAGGCGCTGGGTCCGGACGTGTCGGTCTATTCCCAACCGTCGGTCGTCTCCGAAAGCCTTGCGGACTATCTCGCCCGGCACCCCGAGATGACCGGACCGGGCACCGCCTCGCGCTTCTTCACCACGGGCGATCCCGCGCGCGTCTCGGGCCAGGTGACGCAGTTTCTCCGACGATCGATCGCCTTCGAGCCCGCCTGATCCAACGACCTCCGCCCCCACGAAAGGGAGCCCCGCCATGACCAAGAATATCGCCATCATCGGAGCCTCGGGCTATACCGGCGCCGAACTGATCCGCCTCATCGCCACACATCCAGACCTCGAGATCGCCGCCCTGGCCGCCAATTCCAAGGCGGGCCAGGAGATGGCGCAAGTCTTCCCGCATCTGCGGCATCTGGAGCTGCCCCGCCTCGTCACCTGGGAAGAGATCGACTTTTCCGGCATCGACCTATGCTTCTGCGCGCTGCCGCACAAAACGAGCCAAGAAGTCATCTCGCAGCTGCCCGGCCATCTGAAGATCGTTGATCTGTCGGCCGATTTCAGGCTCCGCGATCCGGCGGAATACAAGCGCTGGTACGGCAACGATCACGCCGCGCCCGAGCTTCAGAAAGAGGCGGTCTACGGTCTGACCGAGTTTTACCGCCGCGAGATCGCGAAGGCGCGCATCGTCGCCGGGACGGGCTGCAATGCGGCGACCGGCCAGTACGTCCTGCGCCCCCTGATCTCGGCCTCGGTGATCGGGCTCGACGATATCATCCTCGATCTGCAATGCGGTGTGTCGGGGGCCGGGCGCTCGCTCAAGGAGAACCTCCTCCATGCCGAGCTCTCCGAAAGCACGAATGCCTACGGGGTCGGCGGCACCCATCGGCATCTGGGCGAGTTCGACCAGGAGTTCTCGCAGCTCGCGGGCCGCGAGGTCCGAATCCAATTCACTCCGCATCTCGCGCCCATGAACCGCGGCATTCTCGCCACCGCGTACCTTTCAGGCGATCCCGCCGCGATCCACGACGCACTGGCGACTGCATATGCGGACGAGCCGTTCCTCGAAGTCCTACCGATGGGCGAGACGCCCTCGACCCATCACGTGCGGGGCTCGAATTTCTGCCATATCGGTGTTGTCGCGGACCGCATCCCGGGCCGCGCAATCGTTGTGGCGGCGCTCGATAACCTGACCAAGGGGTCCTCGGGGCAGGCTCTCCAGAACGCGAACCTGATGCTCGATCTTCCCGAGTCGACGGGCCTCATGCTCGCGCCCTGCTTCCCCTGAGGCGCGCGCCCCTGTCTTTGGGTTGGCGAAAATACCGGCGGGGGTGAATTCGGGGCCAAAGGCCCCGAAGAGGGGGCAGCAAGCCCCCTTCGCGCGCTATCCTTCCAGCGCGGCGACGATCCCGGCGAGGGCCGTTCCCGGATCGTCGGTGCGCCAGATCTCCTCGCCGACCGAGACGAAATCGACGACCGGCGCGAGATCGCGCGCGACCTCGGCGGTGATGCCGCCTTCGGCCACGACCGGCACCTCGATCATCTCGGACCACCAGGCGAAAAGATCGCGCTCCGCAAGCGATCCGTCGCCAAGCGCGCCGCCCGAGACCGGGCCGAAGCTCACGTAATCGGCCCCGCCTTCGCCCGCGTTCATGCCGTCATGGCGCGACGTGCCGCAGAACGCGCCAACGATGGCGTCCAGCCCCAGCTCCTTGCGCGCCGCGCGCACCGATCGCGCGCCGTCGGTCAGGTGCACCCCGTCAAGGCCGAGCCGGTCGGCCAGAACGACATGCGTGTCGATCACGAGCGCTACGTCGAACGCGTGAGCGATCTCGCGGATGGCGTCGGCCGCGCGCATCAGCACGTCCTCGTCGCGCGTTGCAAGCGACAGGCGCAGACAGGCGATCTCTTGCGCCTCGAGCACCGCGGACAGCGTCTCGGGAAAGCGCATGAGGTCGATTTCGGGCGGGGTGACGAGGTAGATTTGCGGGCGGTCGCTCTCGGCCATTTCGCGCGCTCCTTCAGGATGTTGGGGCCTCATACAGAATGCTGCGGCAAAGGACCAGACGGTCTCGCGCGCGCTTGCGGGCCAAGGGCCGAGGGCGTAAGTCCCGTCCCATGTCCAGTGACCTGCCGCAGCCCGCCTATGTCCTTGTCTCGCCCCAGATGGGTGAGAATATCGGCGCGGCCGCGCGCGCGATGTGGAATTTCGGGCTCGACCGCATGCGCCTTGTCGCCCCGCGCGACGGCTGGCCGAACCCGAAGGCCGTCGCGATGGCCAGCGGGGCAGGCCGGCTTCTCGATGACGCGCAACTCTTCGGCGCCACGCAGGACGCGGTCGCCGATGCCGATTTCGTTCTGGCAACGACGGCGCGCCCGCGCGGGCTGACGAAACCCGTCTACTCGCCCGAGGCGGCGATGCGCGAGCTTGCAGAGCGCAGCGCGCAAGGTCAGAAGGTCGCGGTGCTGTTCGGGCCCGAGCGCGCCGGGCTCGAGAATGACGATATCGCCATTGCGAACGGCATCATCTCCGTCCCGGTGAACCCCGATTTCCCCTCGCTCAACCTGGCCCAGTGTGTCCTGCTGACCGCCTATGAATGGCGGCGTGCCTCTGCGGAGGTGACAGAGCTGACCACGGCGATGGGCGGCACGGAATGGGCCAACCAGGCGGAGGTCGCCGCGTTGTCGCGTCATTACGAAGAGCGCATGGAAGAGGCGGGCTTCTTCTTCCCGGACCACAAGGCCGAAGGCATGAAGCGCAACCTGAGGAATCTCTGGTCGCGGATGCCGCTCACGCGCTCCGACGTGCAGACCTTCCACGGCATCCTGCGGCAAATGGTGCGCTGGAAAGACCGGGGCGGCTGACTTGAAGCGGGACTGCCCCGCGCATACTGTCCCGGCACCAATTCCCAAGGTTCCAAGGCATGAGCAAACAGCGAAAATTGTTCGAGGAAGTCGGCGCCGACAGCGCTCCGAGGCAGGCCGCCGAGACCGGCGTCATCGACAAGGGACGGCGCGGTGCACGAGCCGCGGTGCGTCTGTGGCTTATGCTGCTCTTTGCGCTCGTGCTCGCGATGATCGTCGTGGGCGGGCTCACGAGGCTGACCGATAGCGGCCTGTCGATCACCGAATGGGCGCCGGTCTCGGGGGCGCTGCCGCCAATGAATGCCGAAGCCTGGCAGCGCGAGTTCGACGCCTACCGCCAGATCCCCGAATACCGGCTGCAGAATGTCGGGATGAGCCTTGAGGAGTTCAAGTTCATTTACTGGTGGGAATGGGGCCATCGGCAGCTTGGCCGGTTCGTCGGCCTTGTCTGGGCGCTCGGGTTCGTCGGCTTCCTCGCCACGCGCAATATCCCGCCCGGCTGGACCGGCCGGCTTCTGGGGCTTGGCGCTCTTGGCGGGTTGCAAGGGGCGATCGGCTGGTGGATGGTCTCCTCCGGTCTCTCGGGCGACCGGATCGACGTGGCCAGCTACCGTCTCGCGACGCATCTGGGCCTCGCCTTCGTGATCCTTGGCCTCATCGCGTGGTACACGTTTCAGCTTGGCCAGCCCGAGCGTGACCTCATCCAGCGGCGGCGGATGCGCGAGGCCAAGCTCTTCTCGATGGGCACGGGCCTCATGCATTTCGCATTTCTGCAGATCCTGCTCGGCGCGCTCGTCGCGGGCATCGACGCGGGGCGCAACTACACCGACTGGCCCCTGATGGCCGGCGGGATCTTCCCGCCGACGCCGTTCGAGATCGAGCCTGTCTGGCGCAATTTCTTCGAGAATGCGGGCCTTGTGCAGTTCATGCACCGTCTGGCGGGGTACCTGCTCTTTGTCTTCGGCATCGTGGTGTGGCTTCGCGCGCGCCGCTCGCCCAACGCCGATACGTGCTTCCGTTTCAACGCCGTGATGGCGATGATGCTCCTGCAGATGGTGCTGGGCGTCGTCACGGTGCTCTACGGCGCACCGCTCGAGATCGCCATCGTGCACCAGCTTGGGGCGGTGATCCTCTGGGTGCTGATCCTTCGCGCGCGCTTCGGCGCGGGCTATCCCAAACCGCAATCCCTGAGAGGCCATGCATGACCGACGCCTATTCCGACCTGATGGCATTCCAGCGGGAGACCGAGGCACTCGGCCAGGTCGCCGGACGACTTGGCTGGGACCAGGAAACCGTCATGCCGCGCGGCGCGACCCAGCAGCGCAGCGAGGAGATGGCGGCGATGGAATCCGTCCTTCATGCCCGCCGTAGCGATCCCCGCGTCGGCGACTGGCTGGCGGAGATAGACGATACCGCGCTAGGCGAGGTCGAGCGCGCGCAGATGCGCCACATCCGCCGCAGCTTCGACCGCACGAGCCGGATGCCCGCCAAGCTCGCCTCCGAGCTCGCGCGCGTCATGTCCGTCGCGCAAGGCGTCTGGGCCGAGGCTCGTGCCAAGGACGACTTCCAGGCCTTCGCGCCCACTCTCAAAGAGGTGCTGGCCCTCAAGCGCGAAGAGGGCGCGGCCCTGAGCGATGGCGGCGATGTCTATAACGCCCTTCTCGACGATTACGAGCCCGGTGCGACGGCCGAGAGCCTCGATGCGATGTTCGGTGCGCTGCGGCCGAGGCTCGTCGCGCTACGCGAGAAGGTGCTGGGCGCCGAAGCGCCGGCCGGGCTGTCGGGCAGCTTCGACGAGGGCGCGCAGATGCGCCTGGCCCGGCATATTGCCAAGACCTTCGGCTATGACATGAGCCGGGGCCGGGTCGACAAGGCGGTGCATCCGTTCTCTTCCGGCTCGGGCACCGATGTTCGGATCACGACCCGCACCGCCGAGGACGATCCGTTTAACTGCCTCTATTCGACGATCCACGAGGTCGGTCATGCGAGCTACGAGCAGAACGTCGATCCGGCCTACCTGCTGACACCTTTGGGGCAGGGTGTGTCGATGGGCGTTCACGAAAGCCAAAGCCGGATTTACGAGAACCAGCTCGGGCGCTCCGAAGCCTTCACCCACTGGCTTTTCGGTCAAATGGGCGAAGCCTTCGGCGACATCGGCATCACCTCGCCCGACGGGTTCTACCGCGCCGTGAACAACGTGCGGAACGGCTACATCCGCACCGAGGCGGACGAGGTGCAGTACAACCTGCACGTGCTTCTTCGTTATGACCTCGAACGGGCGCTTATCGCGCGGGATCTCGAGGTCGACGATCTCGAGGCGGCCTGGAACGAGAGGTTCGAGGCCGATTTCGGCTACAAGGTCGACCGCGCATCCAACGGCGTTCTGCAGGACGTGCACTGGTCCGTGGGCCTCTTCGGCTATTTCCCGACCTACACGCTGGGCAATGTCTATGCCGGCTGCCTCAACGAGGCGCTGCGGCAGGCAAGACCGAACCTCGATGCCGAACTCGCGGCCGGTGATCTGTCGGGGGCGACAGGCTGGCTGCGGGACAATGTCCAGGTGCATGGTGGCCGCTACCGGCCGCGCGAGGTCATCGGACAAGCGACCGGGGCTGAGCCAACGGAGGAGCCGCTCTTGAGCTATCTCGAGGCCAAGTTTATGCAGCTCTACGGGCTCCGCGCGGCATGAAAAAAGCGCGGCCCGAAGGCCGCGCCAGTGCTACGGTGTGCAAGTGGTGTGGTGCGAAAGCACCGTGTAACCCCACTGAGAGACCGATTGGCATGGTCCGTTCCCTGAATGTCAGGGGCGGGATGCCGCTCGAAAAACTCAGCTACGAATACATGTACAAGTTAAACACTCTATCAGAACGTGTTGCCTGCCAAGTGCCGATTTCTCAAACCTGAGATTGCAAAGACGGCCGGCGACTCAACCGCTCTCTAGATGCCGGCGCTGGACTTCGTCGAGTTTCACGAAGGCGTCCATGATCCAGTCGACAACCCTGCGGATCACCGGGTCGGAGCGCCGCGTTTCATGGAACATGATCCAGAATTCCGCCTCGAACGGCTCCGTGCCGGGTTTCGAATATTCGAGCTCGCTCGATGCCGCCGCCATGATTTCGGGCAGGGGGCCGTGCATGCCCGTGACATGGATCAGGCTGAAGATCGCCGCGAAATTTTCAACGCGCACTGCCGGTTGAGTGTCGAACATGTCGCGCCCCATCGTCATGACCGGAGCCTGGTCGAACATTTCTGACAGACCGATCCAGCGATTGGTTTCGGCGCTGCTGCCACGCTTGGTGAACATGTTGAACAGGATGCTGCCTGCCTTGCGCGTCACCACGCGCCCGCTATCGGGCGTGCCCAGCTGAACGACGATGTCATGCTCGCCTAGACCCTCGCGGAGGAGCCGATCGTTGAAGGTCAGCCCGATGCCGGACAGCGTCTCCGTCTCGGTGCTCATGTTCGGGATCAGGACCTGGGAGGTCACGAATGGAGGACACCCAATATTCACCGGCACTTGCTGCGAACCTTCAGACGGCTCTCGGGAGTTGAGCGCGGTCTGCAGCTCTCCGTCGAAGGTCTGCGCGAGGTCGATCAACCGCGCAACGGAGGTGGACGGCTTCCACCCGTGCGCGGTCTTCACGAATGCCGGCTCGCCAAGGGTTTCGGACAGCCGTTCGATCCGGCGCGACACGGTCGCGGTATTGGTCCCCAGCATCTTGGCTGCGGCTGTCATGGTTCCGGTTCGCGAGAGCGCGACGAGGAACCTCAGATCATCCCAGTTGTCCATTGAGCGTGCTACCTGCGATTGAAGCGAGTGAAGATGTGCGCCTAACACAACATACAACGCGGGACACGACCGCTTTGCCCCACGTCACCTCGGGTAATGTGGCTCATTTGCGGAAATCCGCCATTGCATTTTGCGTGTGTGAGCGGATTCACACCTATTCTTCTGTGTTTTCCGTCTCGGGGCCGTCGTCTTCCGCCTGCTCTGCGATCCAGGCGACCGACACGACGGTCTCACCTTTGCCCGTGTTGAACACTTTCACACCTCCCGCAGAGCGGGAGCGGAAGGAAATGCCGTCGACCGGCACACGGATCGATTGGCCCTTGGAGGTGGCGAGCATGATCTGGTCGTCGATCTCCACAGGGAAGGACGCGACGATCGGTCCGCCGCGCATGGTTTTCTCCCATGCCGTGACACCCATGCCGCCCCTGCCACGCACCGGATAGTCGTGGCTCGACGTGAGCTTGCCGAGACCGCCCGCGGTGATCGTGAGAATCAGGTTTTCTGCGGCCGACATCTCCGCATAGCGCTCGGGCGCGAGGGGAGCGTTGGCATTGCCATCCTCTTCCTCGCCGTCGGAGACCTCCGCGTCGTCAGCAAGACCAGCCATCGCGCGGCGCATCTTGAGATAGGAGGCGCGCTCATCGGACTCCGCCGAGAAACTGCGGATCACGGACATCGAGACGACCTCGTCGCCGTTCGACAGCTTGATGCCGCGCACCCCGGTGGAATTGCGCGAGTTGAAGACGCGCACATCCGGCACGCGGAAGCGGATCGCGCGGCCTGAATCCGTTACCAGCATCACATCGTCCTCTTCGGAGCAGATGCGCGCGTTGATAAGGCGGGTATTCTCGTCCTCGCCCTCGAATTTCATCGCGATCTTGCCGTTACGCATGACGTTGGTGAAATCGGACAGCCGGTTGCGGCGGACGGAGCCCTTGGACGTGGCGAACACGATCTGCAGCTCGTCCCAATCTGCCTCGTCGCGGTCGACCGGCATGATCGCGGCGATGGAAACGCCCGTCGGAATGGGCAGGATGTTGACGATCGCCTTGCCCTTGGAGGTCCGCCCGCCCAGCGGCAGGCGCCAGGTCTTGAGCTTGTAGACCATCCCGTCGGTCGTGAAGAACAGAAGCTGCGTGTGGGTGTTGGCGACGAAGAGCGTCGTGACCGCGTCATCTTCTTTTAGCTGACCGCCGGAAAGCCCCTTGCCGCCGCGCTTCTGGCTTCTGAAATCGGCCAGCGGCGTGCGCTTGATGTAGCCACCTTGCGTGACGGTGACGACCATGTCCTCGCGTTCGATCAGGTCCTCGTCGTCCATGTCGCCGGCCCAATCGGCGATCTCGGTGCGGCGCGGCACGGCGAAAAGCTCGCGCACCTCGCGCAGCTCGTCGGCGATGATGCCCATGATCCGCTCGCGGCTTCCGAGGATCTCCAGGTATTCCTTGATCTTGCCGGCCAGCTCTTCGAGCTCGTCGGTGACTTCCTTCACGCCGAGCTGGGTCAGGCGCTGGAGGCGTAGCTCAAGGATCGCGCGGGCCTGCGCCTCGGACAGGTTATATGTCCCGTCCTCGTTCATCTTGTGCGTCGGATCGTCGATGAGCCGGATATACGGCGCGATCTCTTCGGCCGGCCAGCGGCGCGTCATCAGCTTCTCGCGCGCTTCGGACGCATCGGCGGAGGCCCGGATCGTGGCAACGACCTCGTCCACGTTGGACACCGCGACCGCGAGACCGCACAGGATGTGACTGCGCTCGCGCGCTTTGCGAAGAAGATAGGCGGTGCGCCGGGCGACGACGTCTTCGCGGAAGTCGATGAAGGCGGTCAGGAACTTTCGCAGCGTCAGCTGTTCAGGCTTGCCGCCGTTCAGCGCCAGCATGTTGCAGCCGAACGAAGTCTGCATCGGGGTGAACCGGAAAAGCTGGTTAAGCACCACGTCCGGGGTCGCGTCGCGCTTGAGTTCGACCACGACGCGGACGCCCGAGCGGTCGCTCTCGTCCTGCACATGGGCGATGCCCTCGATCTTCTTGTCGCGCGCCGCCTCGGCGATCTTCTCGATCATCGAGGCCTTGTTCACCTGGTAGGGGATCTCGTCGACGACGATGGCGTAACGGTCCTTCCGCAGCTCCTCGACGCGGGTCTTGGCGCGGATGATGACCGAGCCGCGTCCTTCGAGATACGCCTTCCGCGCGCCCGAACGGCCAAGCATCAGTCCCCCGGTGGGGAAATCCGGCCCCGGCACGTATTCGATGAGCTGCTCGGATGTGAGATCCGGCTCGTCGATCAGCGCGAGCGTCGCGTCCACCACTTCGCCCAGGTTGTGCGGGGGGATGTTCGTGGCCATGCCGACCGCGATACCGCCCGCGCCATTGACGAGCATGTTCGGGAAGCGCGCGGGCAGGACGGTCGGTTCTCGGTCCTTGCCGTCGTAATTGTCCTGGAAGTCGACCGTATCCTTGTCGATATCGGCCAGAAGATAGCCCGCGGGCTTGTCCATCCGCACTTCGGTGTAGCGCATCGCGGCCGGGTTGTCCCCGTCCATCGAGCCGAAATTGCCCTGACCATCGAGAAGCGGCAGCGACATGGAGAAATCCTGCGCCATCCGGACCAGCGCATCGTAGATCGCGCTGTCGCCGTGCGGGTGATAGCGACCCATGACGTCGCCCACCGGGCGCGCGGACTTTCGATACGACTTGTCGTGCGTGTTCCCGGTCTCGTGCATCGCGTAAAGGATGCGCCGGTGCACAGGTTTCAGGCCGTCGCGCAGATCGGGAATCGCCCGGCTCACGATCACGCTCATCGCGTAATCGAGGTAGGAGGATTTCATCTCGTCGACTATGGAAATCGAAGGCCCCGACGGAGCTGCCGGCTCGGGCGGGGTTTGTCCTTCGTTTTCAGGGGGTTCCGGCGTATCGGTCACGTGTCGCGCTGGCCTGTGCTATTTCTATATCTTGTTGTCCTTCTTATAGCAGACCCCAAGAGAAAGGTGCAACTCCACGCCGCTGCAAAGCGTTTTTGGCAGCATGCAGACAGCTGTGCTAACAACTTGTTTTTGTTGATTTTTGAGAGGAGCTCGGCAAGCATTTCTTCCTACGAGGTCATCGAGGAGAAAAAAATGGAGATGAGCGAGACCGAATTGATGCTGAAAGGCTACGGCCTGACCACCGCCGAGATCTTTTATCGGATGCCAGACTACCGACATGTGCTGAACAGTTTCGTCTGGCAGGACTACGATCTTGCCCCCGATCATCCCAAGTTGTTCGAGTTCATCGAGTTCTGGCAGGACGAGATCGAAGGGCCGCTGCATTCCGTGCGCTTTGCCCATCGCAAGATGATCGCGCCCGGCGAATGGCGCAACGTCGTGGGCGAGCTCAAGTATCACTGAGCTTCAGCGGCTGCGCGCTCCGAGGCCGAGCTCCATCAAGGCGCGGCGCACCGGCGCGGCGTCATGCAGAAGGCCAAGACCCTTCGCCCGCGCAGCCTGCAACAGCGGCAGGCCTTGCTGCGAAGCGCGATTGAGCGCGGCGATCCCGCTTAGCCTGAGACGGATGTCGGGCATGCGGGCGCGGGCATAGCTTTCCAGCATCTTGCTGTCGCCAAGCTCATTCGGGCGCGCCTCGGCCAGCTCGAGAAGCGCGCTGAGATCCTTCAGAGACATGTTGAGACCCTGCGCGCCGATCGGCGGCATCACATGCGCGGCCTCCGCGACGAGGGCCAGCCGCTCCGAGGTCAGTCGCTCCGCCGCTTGTGTCACGATGGGCCATGTCGGCCGGCGCGAGGCGAGGCTCAACGTTCCGTATAGCCCGCCGGAGCGAACGTTCATCTCCGTCTCGAAGGCGTCGGTGTCCAGCGCCGCCAAGCGGTCTGCTTCGGCCGCATCGCACATCCAGACAATGGCAGACGATGGTTTGCCCTCGTGATCGGGCAGGGGCACCAGCGTGAAGGGGCCGCCCTCCCTATGGATCTCGGTCGAGACGTTGTCGTGGGGACGCTTATGGGTCACCGCGAAGGCAAGCGCTTTCTGACCGAACCGCATGGTGTGCACGCCGATTCCGGCGGCCTCTCGCATCGGCGAGCCGCGTCCGTCCGCCGCGATCACGAGCCGCGTCTTCACCTGGCTGCCATCCGACAGACTGACGCGGGCTTCCCTCGTGCGCGTGAAGAGCGAGGTCGTCGCTGTGCCGGGCCGATAATCGACGTTCGGCAACTCTTCGAGGGCCGCGGACATCTCGCGGCGCAAAAGCCAGTTGGGCAGGTTCCATCCGAAGGGCGCGTCGGAGATATCGATCGCGTCAAACTCGCGGATGACGGGAGGATCCTGGCTGATATCGGCGATCCGCATCACCTGCAGCGGGGTCGCGTGGTCCGCAAGACGCGCCCAGAGACCGGCGCGGTCCAGAAAGTCGCGCGCCGGTTGCAGAAATGCCGTGGTGCGCAGGTCGGCCCCTTCCGCATCCCGGCTCGTCACCGGAGGGGCGGGATCGACGATGAGAACGGAGAACCCCGCGCGGCCGAATGCCGAAGCCGCGGTAAGACCGGCGATGCCGCCGCCCGAGATCAGAATATCGCAATCCATCGCAGAACCTCCGTATCAGTGAGCTAGTCTTGCCGCGCCTCGAATGCCAGCCGCGCTTTGTCGCGGGCCTTCAGACGAGGCGAGACAGGAACTCCGTGAGATCGTCGGTATGATGGTGGATATGCGGCTGCGGCTCGGGCTCGGGCGCGACATGCACCGTCCGCATTCCCATCGCGTGCGGTGCGGCGAGGTTGCGCGGATCGTCCTCGAACATCGCGGCGCGGGCCGGGTCGATCTCGCCCAAGGCAAGGATCGTCTCGAAGGCACGGCGCTCGGGTTTGGGCCGGAACTCGGCATGTTCGACGCCGTAGACCGCGTCGAACAGCCCATCGAGCCCGCGCGCTTGCAGCACCCGTTCGGCATACGGGGCCGAGCCGTTGGTATAGACGATGCGCCGACCCGGCAGCGCCGCGACATGCGCGCCGAGCGCGGCATCCGGCGTCAGCACATCAAAGGAGATGTCGTGGACCTCGTGCAAGTAGCCATGCGGATCAACGCCATGCACCTCCATGAGCCCGGCAAGCGTCGTGCCATATTCGGCCCAGTAGGCATGGCGCAGGCGGTCCGCCTCCGCGCGCTCGACGCCAAGCTCGCGCATGACCCAGTCTGTCATCCGCACCTCGATCTGATCGAAGAGCCGCATCTTTGGCGGGTAGAGCGTGTTGTCGAGGTCGAAGATCCAGGTCTCGACATGGGAAAACTGCGGTTTCATCCCCCTGAGCTAGGGCTGAAACCTTCCGCGCGCAATGGCTTAGGGACAGGCAGCTTGCCTCTCGGGGCGGGCCGCGCCTATCGTCGCGGGATCGGGGCGAGGGAGAGAGGCGCGATGCGCGAGAAGACCACACCGCAGAGGGACGCATATTCGCTGATCCTCGAGGCGATCGATACCGGCACCTATCGGCCGGGCGACCGCCTTGTCGAAAGCGATCTGGCTGAACGGTTCGGCGTCTCGCGCACGCCGATTCGGGAAGCGCTGCAACGACTTGAGACGCAATCGCTGCTGACACGCGACGGGCGCTCGCTCATCGTGGCATCGCTCGACCACAACCAGATGGCCGAGCTCTATGCCGTTCGCACGGAGCTTGAGGGGCTCGCGGCCCGGCTCGCCGCACGTCACGCGACCGAAGAGGAGATCGAGGTTCTCGCGGACATGATCGAGGAAGACCGCGCGCGGCTCACCGATCCGTCCGCGCTGGCCCGAGCGAACCGGCGGTTTCACAAGCAGATCCACCTTGCCTCGCATAACCGTTTTCTGGTTCAGCAGCTCGACCTCGTGCATCGATCGATGGCGCTGATGGCGACGACCTCGCTTGCGGCCGAGGGGCGGGGCGAGCGTGCGCTCGGCGAGCATCAGGCGATCGTCGATGCTATCGGGCGCCGCGACGAGGAGGCCGCCTACCAGGCCTTGCGGGACCATATCTCCGTCGCCTTCGTCACGCGCCTCAAGCTCGACGCGGCGGGAGAGCGTTGACACCCTCGTCGCTGCTTACAAGGTCTGCGCCCGGCCCGTCGGGGGCAGATTTTCCGTGTTGGGTCTTGTCCCAGTAGAAGGGTTTCGTGACCACCTCCCAGATCGCCTTCCAGGCGGCGAGCGTGCCGAGCGGATAATAGAAGATCAGGCTCGGCACCCAGGGCATCAGCCCGATATGCGGTGAGCGCGCGACCGCGATGAGACCAGACAGGATCGAGACGGCTTCGGCGGTCACGTAGGTGGCGAAGAGCGCGTGAAGAGCGGGGGCCGACAGAACGGCCTCGGCCGGGTGCGGCACATTGGCGAGGATCAGCCAGAATGACCAGAGCGCCGGGGCCAGGAGGAACTGCGCCAAGGCGCCAAGAAACATGATCTGAAAGCCGAGCGCACGCCAAATACCGAGATCCCGCACGAGGCCGGCAGGTCGGCGGCTGTGGACCGCCCACGTCATCGCGTAGCCTTTCAGCCAGCGCGAGCGCTGCTTGATCCACGGAAGGGCGCGATTGTTGGCCTCCTCGCGTGTCACCGTCGGCACGAGTTCGGTCCGGTAGCCGCGCCGCGCCAGACGGATGCCGAGATCGGCATCCTCGGTCACATTATGCGCGTCCCATCCGCCCACCTCGTCGAGCACGTCGCGGCGGAAATAGACCGTCGTCCCTCCCAGCGGCACCGGCAGGCCGAGCCTTGCAATGCCCGGCAGCTGCAAGCGGAACCAGCTCGCATACTCTATCGCGAAACATCGGGAGAGCCAGTTGGCCTTGGGATTGTAGAAGTCGAGAATGCCTTGCAGGCAGGCGACGTCCCGTCCGCGATTGCGAAAGCGCGCCACGATCCGTCGGATCTGATCGGGGGCGGGCGCATCTTCTGCATCAAGAACGCCGATGATCTCGCCTCGGGCGAAGCGCATCGCATAGTTGAGCGCGCGCGGCTTCGTTCTGAGCGTGCCTTCGGGCACCACGACCGTCTGGCACCAGCCGGGCAGGCGCGTGCGGGCCAGGACCTGCTCGGTCTCCTCGTCGCAATCCTCGAGCACCAGGAGAACCTGGAGAAGCGCGCGCGGATAATCGAGCCGCCCGATCCGTTCCGTAAGGGCCGTGGCGATCTCGGCCTCGCGGAACAGCGGCACCATGATCGTGACCGGGGGCAACGGCGCCTGAGGTTCGGGATCCTCCGGTGCGCGGGTCCGGCTCGCCAGCATCGCCGCGAGTTTCAGCGCCTGGCTTACCACGAGCGACAGGGTCGCGAGCGCGAGGATCGCCGTGAAGAAGGTCAGCGGCGCGGCCCAGAGGGTTGCGGCCGCGGCCGCGGCGATCGTCAAGGCAACCAAGGTTCGCAGCGGCCCCGCGCGGCCCATATCGCGGCAGGAGTCTTCCGCCGTGACAAGGCTCTCGGCCTCCGCGACAAGCTGCGCGCCGTGATGCGCCCCGATCTCCGCATGGATCACGCTTTCGCTGGCAAGAAGCATGACCGCATCGCGCCCTTGCGCCTTCAAAAGCGTGCGTCCGGCCTCGAACCCTTCGGGCGAGGCTGCCGCAAGCTGCACCTCTTGGCCAACCAACCGCCACGGCAAGACGCCATGCGCGAGACATTCATCGGCGAAAAGAAGGTTCGTGACCTCGGGGTCGGGCGGATACTCGTCGCGGTCGAGAAGCGATACCCCGTCGCCCAAGGCACGCGCTAGAATATCCGCGCCAACCATGTCCCGCGATTGCAGCACGCGGTGCAGCGGCGTTGCGGTAAGGTGCGCCTCGCCCATCGCTTCGACCAAGTCTGGCACCGGGACCGCGCCTGCCTCGAGGAGGCGGGCCGAAAGCGGCCGCCGCGACGCGGCGCTGCCTGTGTCGATATCGGTCTGTAATGGCGCGGACATGTGCAAGGCCTCCGAAATAACTCGGAAAGCCTTTTGGCGCGCGCATGGTTAAGCGCTGATTAACGATACCCGGTCGGGAGACGTTTTCAGGCGTGCGCGGTCTTCTTCTCGCTCATGAAGTTCGCGAACCGCTCGAACAGATAGAAGCTGTCCTGCGGACCGGGGCTGGCCTCGGGGTGATGCTGGACCGAGAAAATCGGCTTATCGGCGACCCGGATGCCGCAATTCGATCCGTCGAACAGGGAGACATGCGTTTCCAGAACACCTGTCGGCAAGCTTTGCGAGTCGACAGCGAAGCCATGGTTCATCGAGGTGATCTCGACCTTGCCGGTCTCGTGATCCTTGACCGGATGGTTCGCGCCGTGATGACCGTGGTTCATTTTCACGGTCTTGGCGCCGAGTGCGAGCGCCAGCATCTGGTGGCCGAGGCAGATCCCGAAAACGGGAATCTCCTTTTCCATGACGCCCTGAATCATCGGAACGGCATAGGCACCCGTTGCCGCCGGATCGCCGGGGCCGTTCGAGAGGAACACACCATCGGGCTCGAGCGCGAGCACATCCTCTGCGGTCGCCGTCGCGGGCAGAACCGTCACGTCACAACCCGCCGAGGCGAGGCAGCGCAGGATATTGCGCTTGGCGCCATAATCGATGGCGACGACCTTGTGCTTTGGCGCGGTCTGGCGCGTGTAGCCGTCAGGCCAGGCCCAGGTCATCTCGTCCCAGCGATAGCTCTGGGCGCAAGTCACGTCCTTGGCAAGGTCGACGCCTTCGAGCCCCGCGAAACCCCGCGCCTTGGCGACCAGCGCGTCGGTGTCGAAATTACCGTCGGGATCGTGAGCGAGCGCCACGTGCGGCGCGCCAAGCTGACGGATCGCGCGTGTCAGTCGCCGCGTATCGACGCCGCCGATCGCGATCCTGCCGCGTGCGGCGAGCCAGTCGCCCAGCTCCTGCGCGGCGCGCCAGTTCGAGCTTTGCGTCGGCATCCACTTGACGACCATGCCCGCGGCGACCGGATCCTGCGTCTCGTCGTCGTCCGGGTTCACACCGACATTGCCGATATGGGGAAAGGTGAAGGTGACGATCTGCCCGGCATAGGACGGATCGGTCATGATTTCCTGGTAGCCGGTCATCGCCGTGTTGAAGCAAAGCTCGGCAACGGTATCGCCCGTCGCGCCGAAACCCTGTCCAAAGAACAGCGTTCCATCGGCAAGGGCGAGGCAAGCGGTCGGTGTGGACATGGGCAGCATCCTCGGGACGATCAAATCCTGACCTACCTAAGGAGGCTCCGACCCAGCGTCAAGAGCGGCCAAAATAGTGAAAATACATCGATTTCAATTACTTAACCTCGCGTCGCGCGATGTTGCGTGTCGGAAAGGTTGCGGGTAGGGTCGAGCGCTGGCACCACAGTCTCAGACGAGGACAGGCATGGACCTGCGAACCCGCATCAACACAGCAACGAAGAAGGCGATGAAGGAGAAGGATGCCGATCGGCTGTCCACGCTCCGGCTCATCAACGCGGCCATCAAGGACCGCGACATCGCCGCCCGTGGGGAGGGCCGCGAAGACGGCGTCTCGGACGAGGAGGTGCTGTCGATCCTGTCCAAAATGGTCAAACAGCGCCGCGAAAGCGTGAAGACCTATGAAGAGGGCGGACGTCTCGATCTTGCTGCGCGGGAAGAGGGCGAGATCACGGTGATCGAGGAGTTCCTGCCGCGCCGTCTCTCGGATGCCGAGGTCGACCAGGCCATCGACAAGGCGGTCGCAGATGTCGGCGCAAGCTCCATCCGGGACATGGGCCGGGTCATGGGCGAGCTGAAATCGCGCTATTCGGGCCAGATGGATTTCGGCGCGGCCGGTGCGCGCGTGAAGACGCGGCTCTCGAGCTAGAGGTCTGCGAAATGCCGCGCGACGCTGCCCAATGTCGCGCGATCTTCTATCTCGAACCGCTCCACGAAGCGGGTCTTGAAGGACACCCGTCCGCGCCGCGCTCCGAAATTCTCACCGTGATTGAGCTCGTAGAGCACTGCAGGCTCCGGCAACGGCTGCAGCGGCGCGCCCGCGAGCGCGGCGAGATAGGGGAACATCCGGTGTTCGTGCTGCCACATCGCACCGAGGAATGCCGCACTCTCGGGCAGGTTCGGATCATGCGGTAGCGCGGCGCAGGAGCCGCAGAGCTTCCAGAACGCCCGCTGGCGCGGCGCGGCCAGGCTTGGCGGGCGGGCAAGAGCGATGCGCCGTGCCGCGACATCGCGCACGTAGCCGGTCTCTACCAGCCAGCCGGGGCCCTGGCCGCGCAACATCCAGCCGACCGCACCCGGGTGCAGAAGATCATCGGCATCGAAACTCATGGCATAGGAGGCAGGGCCGGCATCTTCGGCAAGTGCCCGCGCCAGCGCGTCAAGCTTGCGCCATTTGTCATTGCCGGGCTCGGCATCCTCGAACGGCAGGTGACGGATGCGGGAATCGTCCGGAAGCGGCGGCGCGTCCTGGCAGCAGATCACCGCCTCCCAGCGCGGATCGCTCTGTGCCTGGAAACTGGCAAGCGTGCGCGTAAGCCGGGCGGTGACCGCGTCCCAGTCGCCCACATGCGCGCGGGAGACGAGGGGGATCAGGAAGACGACGCGCTCGGCGTCGCGCGAGGGCGCATCGGCGCGCGCAAGGCGCAGCTTAAGGGCCGCGCGCTCCGACTGCTGAAGATCCTCTTGCGCGAGAAGACGCTCCGGACCGAAAGCGCGCGCCTCGAAGAGACGCTGCCAGCGCCGCGCCTTGGGCGTTGCGGGAACCTGCGCCATCAGGCGGCCGGACCGATATGGCGGAGCCGATCCGACAGGTCCGAGTAAAGCGCCTTGCGCTCGTCCTCGGACAGGAACGCCCCGATTTCGACCTCCCGGCCCGCGCCCGCGAGGGTGACGTAGTTCGGCACGGGGCCGCCTTTCTGATGAAGTGCCACCCGCGCCCAGTAGGGATTGCAGTGCCAGTCGAGCGCGTCGCCCTTCGGATTGACGCGGGTCAGATGCATGTCTTCGGGCGTGATCTTGAGGATCTCCACGATCTGCCGGTCCGCTTCGTTTCGCCGGAGCGCGTAGTAGAGCCCTGCGAGCGCGATCAGCAGGAAAGGCAGAAGCCCCCAGAGGAGAGTTGTGCCCAGAAGGCCGTAAAGCGGCAGGGTCGCCATCCCGAAGGTCGCAAGGATGAAGGCGGCGAAGCCTTTCGGCGGCAGGGAGTTGTGCGGCCAGAGCTTCAGTTCCTGCTCGGGACGCTGGGGGTCTTGCGATGTCCAGGCATAGGGCATGGCGCGTGTCTCTGTTCGGCGGAAAGAAGCGACGGATGTATCGCCCCTCTGACGGAAAAGGCCCCGCGCATCTGGCGGGGCCTTTGTCGGTTTCGGTCTCAGGCCCGGATCAATGCGCCGGGTTCTTGTCCCAGTCTTCCCGCTTCGGAAGCTGCTCGAACGTGTGTTCGGGCGGCGGGGAGGGCAGGGTCCATTCCAGCGTGTCCGCGTATTCGTTCCACGGGTTCGCCGCGGTCTCTTTCCGGCCCTTGAACAGCGAGTAGAAGATCACGCCGAAGAAGAACAGGAAGGAGGCGAAGGACAGGAAGGCGCCCCAGCTCGACACGTAGTTCCAGAGCGCATAGGCCTCGGGATAATCGATGTAGCGGCGCGGCATGCCCTGGCGGCCCAGGAAGTGCTGCGGGAAGAACGTGATGTTCGTGCCGATGAAGAAGGTCCAAAAGTGCAGCTTGCCTGCCCATTCGGGATACATCCGGCCGGTCATCTTGGGGAAGTAGAAGTAGATCCCCGCGAAGATGGCGAACACGGCACCCAGAGACATCACGTAGTGGAAGTGCGCCACGACGTAGTAGGTGTCATGGTAGGCGCGGTCCACGGCGGCCTGGCTGAGCACGATGCCCGTCACGCCGCCCAGCGTGAAGAGGAACAGGAAACCGAACGCCCAGAGCATCGGCGTCTTGAACTCGATCGAGCCGCCCCACATCGTCGCGATCCAGCTGAACACCTTCACGCCCGTCGGCACCGCGATCACCATCGTCGCCAGCATGAAGTAGCTCTGCTGGGTCAGCGACATGCCCACGGTGTACATGTGGTGTGCCCACACGACGAAGCCGAGCGCGCCGATCGCGATGATCGCCCAGACCATCGGCAGGTAGCCGAAGATCGGCTTGCGGCTGAAGGTTGCGATGACGTGGCTGATGATGCCGAAGCCCGGCAGGATCACGATGTAGACCTCGGGATGCCCGAAGAACCACAAGATGTGCTGGTAGAGCACCGGATCGCCGCCGCCTGCGGGATCGAAGAAGGTCGTCCCGAAGTTACGGTCGGTCAGCAGCATGGTGATCGCGCCCGCGAGAACCGGCAGGGCCAGAAGGATCAGCCATGCGGTGACGAACACGGACCATGCAAACAGCGGCACCTTGAAGAGCGACATGCCCGGCGCGCGCATGTTGAGGAACGTGGTGATCACGTTGATCGCGCCAAGGATGGAGGAGGCACCGGAGACGTGGACCGCGAAGATCGCAAGGTCCATCGACCAGCCGCCCTCACGCACCGACAGGGGCGGGTAGAGAACCCAGCCGACGCCGGAGCCCGCCTGACCATTGCCGCCCGGCGCGAAGACCGAGCAGACGGCCAGCGTCGTGCCGGCGACGTAGAGCCAGTAGGAGAGGTTGTTCAGACGCGGGAACGCCATGTCCGGCGCGCCGATCTGGAGCGGCATGAAGTAGTTGCCGAAGCCCCCGAAGAGCGCGGGAATGACCACGAAGAACATCATCAGGATGCCGTGCGCGGTGATCAGCACGTTCCACAGGTGCCCGTTCGGCGTACATTCCGCCGTCGCGGCGGGCAGGAGGCGCGCGCCTTCCTGGCACATGTACTGCACGCCGGGCTCCATCAGCTCCATCCGCATGTAAACGGTGAAGGCGACCGAGATGAACCCCGCGAGAGCCGCGGTGATCAGGTAAAGGATCCCGATATCCTTGTGGTTGGTGGACATGAACCACCGGGTGAAGAAGCCCCGGTTGTCTTCGTGCTCATGGCCGTGAATGGCGGCGTCTGCCATGAAAGCCTCCTCAAGTGACAGAAAGGGGGAGAGATGCACGCACCTCTCCCGGCTTTGAGGGGCGTTTTAGGCAAAGCGCCCGCCCGCGGCAATGACCGCTTTCGTCGCACGGGGAGTATTTTTGTCGCAGATCAAGGACAGTTGCCGAATCTGTCATTCAGACTGGACAGATTCGGCCTCGCCCAGTGTCACTCCGCGCGGATGATGCGCCCTTCGCCAGGGGCAAGCGGGTCTTCCGCCCCAGTTGAGTCGCCCGAGGTCGACAGGATCAGGGCGCCTTCCGGCCGAAGCATCGCCTCCTCCGTGCCGATATTGAGAAGAACCTCGATCCGCGATCCATCGAGAACTCGCGCGTATCGCAGGACATCGCCTTCGGCGCGCACGTCCTCGAGCGTGCCGCGCCGTAGCTCCGGCATCTCGCGGCGCAGCTTGAGGAGCGCGCGCGTGAAGGCCAGCATCGAGCCTTCCGACGCGATCTGCCGCGCCACCACGCGTTCTGGGCCGAGATCCATCGGTAGCCAGGGATCGACGGTCGAGAATCCGCCGAAAGGACCGTCCTCCCAGGCGATGGGCGTGCGCACGGGGTCGCGGCCAAGGCCCTGACCTGGAACGTTTTTCTCCCACGGATCTTGCACGCGGTCGGGTGGGATCGCGACATTCTCCATCCCGAGCTCGTCGCCCTGGTAGATCGTCGGCGTGCCCCGGATCGTCAACAGGAGCATCATCGCGTTGCGCGCCTGCGCGGGACCGACGCGGCTCGCGATCCGGGCGCGGTCGTGGTTGCCGAGAACCCAGTTGGGCCAGGCCCCCTCGGGCAAAGCGGCCTCATATTCGGTTATGAGCCCCACGAGGTTGCCTGCGTCCCACTCCGCCTCGATCAGAAGGAAGTTGAACGGCTGCTGGAAGGCGTCGAGCGCGTCGCCGTAATACTTCATCACCTGCGGGATCTCGCCGTAGGCCTCGCCGACCAGAAGGCGCGGGGGATCGTATTCCTCGGCCACGGCACGCATCTCGCGGGCGATGTCGAAAATGACCGGCTGGTGCTTTGTGTTGGTGCCGAGATGCGAGCGCGCGGGCCCCATACTTTCGACCCAGTCGGGATTGGGCGGATTGTCCCCGGCTTCGGGGTCGGGGCCCATATTCTCCACCGCATCGACGCGGAAGCCGTCGACGCCGCGATCGAACCAGGTTCGCATCACGTCGTACATCGCCTCGCGCAGCTCGCGATTGTGCCAGTTGAGCGAGGGCTGCTCGCGCAGGAAAACGTGCAGGTAATATTGCCCCGTCGCCTCGTCGAGCGTCCAGGCTGGCCCCGCGAATTCGCTGATCCAGTTGGTCGGTGGGCCGCCATCGGGCGCGGGATCGCGCCAGACATACCAGTCACGCTTCGGGCTGTCCTTCGATGCGCGGGCCTCCTCGAACCACGGATGCCGGTCGGAGGTATGGCTCGGCACGAAATCGAGAAGCACCTTCATCCCGCGCGCATGGGCATCCGCGACAAGAGCCTCGAAATCCTCGAGCGTGCCGAAGGTGGGGTCGATCCCGGTATAGTCCGAGACGTCGTAGCCCGCATCTTTCATCGGCGAGGGGAAGATCGGGGAGATCCAGATCGCATCGATCCCGAGATCCTCCAGATACCCGAGCCGGGACGTGATCCCCTTGAGATCGCCGATCCCGTTGCCGGTCGTGTCCTGGAAGGAGCGCGGATAGATCTGGTAGATCACGCCGTCTTTCCACCATTCGCTCATCTGTCGGCTCCTTTCCGGGTAAGTCCTGGTCTTGGGCCAACCTGCGCGGCCTGTAGCGGACTTCAAGAGGCGCAAGGCCCGAATGGCGAGTGACCCGGCCCTGATGCCTGAAGTTTCGGCAGGCTCACGCCTCGCTTTTCAGCTCGAAAATCGCGCGGACCGGGGCGTGGTCGGAGGTTTCCTTGCTGTCGCTCTCGGGATCCCAGTGATGGGAATTGAAGACGTCATAGGTGATGTCGGCGACAGGCCCGCGCGGATTGCGGCGGTTGAGCCCGTTCGAGACGAGCACGTAGTCGAGGACCGAGGCGTGCATCCAGCCGACATGCGTCGGCGTCAGGCCCAGACCCTGCGGCGCGCCGAGCCCGGAGGTCGAATAAAGCTGCCAGGTGTAGCGGTTCGATTTCTCGGAGTTGTCGAGCGCCTGGTATCGCGTTCCGGCGATATAGGGCACGTCCTCGTTCTGGGTGAGGATACGCAAGGTGAAGCTGCCGGGCTCGTCGTTGAGATCTCCGAGCACCGCGAGCGGCAGATCGCGATCCGTCGCCATTCGCTTCATCGCCGCCTCATAGAGCATGATCGCCTCGCCGGCACGGCGGATCACCTGGCTCGCATCGGCCTGCGCGCGTTGAGAGAGGTGATCGCGAAACCGTTCGGACCATCCACCGAAGGCCGCGACGCGATCCCTGTCGACGAAGGCCCCTTGGGATTTGAGATGCGCGCAATAGACGACGAGCGGTTGCGCGAGACCCGGCACCTCGATCTCCGCTTCGATGATCTGGCGGCGGAAGTCGAAGTCGGGCGCAAGAAGACCATCGGGCTCGACCGAGGGATCGGCGGCCAGCGGGCCCGCGCTCAGGATCGGAAACCGCGAGGCAAGCGCGACGACCGGCCCCTGCCAGACGACGGTGCCGTCCTCCTCCGTCTCGAAGGCGGGATCGCCTCCGAAGACGACGTTGGGATAGCCCGCTGCGGTCGCGAGCGCCCGGAACTCTTCCCTCGAGAAGACCTCTTGGAACCCCACTATATCGGCATCGAGATCGGCGAGGGTCCGAAGGATGAAGTCCTGCTTCAGGGCCCACTTGGCCTCGGAGTTGGAATTGCCGCTTTCGCGATCATACCAGTAGGTGCCGGGTGCGGCGTATTGGTAGAGGTTGAAAGTGGCGAGGCTGAATTGGGCCATGAATGCGTTCCTGTATCTCTTGGATCAAATGCCACAACCTTAGCGTGACTTTGTGACGTTTTGAACGCGCATCTCCGCCGGGGATTACAGCGGGCCGAACACCTCCTCGAAGCTTTTCCGCAGGGCCACGTCAACGTCCGGCATGGTGACTGGCAGTCCGAGATCGACGAAACTGGTCACGCCGTAATCGGTGATGCCGCAGGGAACGATCCCGGAGAAATGCTCAAGCTCGGGTTCGACATTGATCGACACGCCGTGGAAGCTGACCCAGCGGCGCAGGCGGATGCCGATGGCGGCGATCTTGTCCTCGGCTGTGCTGCCATCGGGCAGAAGCGGCTTCTCGGGCCTTTCGATCCAGACCCCGACCCGGCCATCGCGAATATGGCCGGTGAGGCCGAACTCGGCCAGAGCCGCGATCACCCACGCCTCGAGATCCGCCACGAACCGGCGCACGTCGCGGCCGCGCCGGCCGACATCGAGCATCGTGTACGCGACGCGCTGGCCCGGCCCGTGATAGGTGTACTGCCCGCCGCGTTTCGTGGTGAAGACCGGAAAGCGATCCGGCTCGCGCAGATCCTCGGTGCGGGCGGACGTGCCGGCGGTATAAAGCGGCGGATGCTCCACCAGCCAGACGAGTTCCTCGGCGTCGCCCGCCGCGATTGCCTCGGCGCGCGCCTCCATGACCTCGACGGCCTCGTCATAGCCGGTCAGGCCCTCGCTGATGCGCCACTCGACCATCGCTTTCTCGGCCTCCGTGTTCGGTTGGCTGTTCCTCTACCGCTTTGCCGGCGCGGACGGAACCCGCCACCGTGTCATCCGGTTTATCCCGGTACCAGGCAGGGACCGGCCATGAGCGAGCAAAAGACAGACAATTCGAACCGCATTGCGGTCCTGCTGAACCGGGCCTCCGGGGCGGACGACAAGGATGGCGTCGCCGACCGCCTCAAGGCCGCCTTCGCCGAACACGGCGACCGGTTCGAGCTATTCGCCTTCGAGAAGGGGGACCGGCTGATCCCCGAATGCCGCCGCGCGATGAAAGCCGGATACGGCACCATCGTCGCAGCGGGAGGCGATGGCACGATCTCGGGCGTCGCGCAGGAGCTGGCAGGCAGCGGGCACCGCATGGGCATCATCCCGCAAGGTACGTTCAACTTCGTGGCGCGCGGGCTCGGCATTCCCGAGGATCCGGAAGAAGCGGTCGCGCTTCTTGCCTCGGGCGAGGCGCGTCCCTTTCCGCTTGGCGAGGTCAACGGCTATGTCTTCGTGAACAACGCCTCGCTCGGGGTCTATCCGCAAGTCTTGAAAGAACGCGAGGGCACCTACAAGCGCTGGGGCCGCTCGCGGTTGGCCGCGCATTGGTCGGTGATCGTCACGTTCCTTACCTTTCGGCGACCGGTGCAGATGAAGGTCCGCGTCGGAGGGCGGGAGGTACGGCGGAAGACGCCGCTTGCCTTCATCGGCCGCTCTGCCTTCCAACTCGAACATTATGGTCTCGAAGGCGCCGATGCCGTCCGGGACGGGGCCTTCGCGCTTTACCTGTCCCCGGAAGCCAGCCGTTGGGAGCTTTTGATGCGCGCGCTCAAGCTCGCCTCGAAAGGCATGGTCCTGAACCGGGACTTCGAGCTCTTTACGGGCACCGACATCGTCATCGAGACAAGCCGCAAGAGCCAATCGGTCGCGATGGACGGGGAGCGCCGCCGCATCGAAGGACCGTTTCGCTTCCGGATGTTGAACGATGCGCTTGATGTGGTAGCGCCTTCCGCCGCAGGCCCGAAGAACAGCGAGGCCGGGGACGAACGCGAGGCATGACCCGGATCGTCCATATCTCCGATCTGCATTTCGGCCGTGATCGCCCCGAACTCTTGCGTCCGCTGCGCGAGGCGATCGACCTTGCCGAGCCCGACCTCATCTGCGTCTCCGGCGATCTGACCCAGCGAGCCCGCCCTGGGCAGTTCCGCGCTGCGCGAAAGTTTCTTGACCTCCTGTCCGCGCCCTGGATCGCGGTTCCAGGCAATCACGACACCCCGCTCGACAATCTATTCGTGCGCTTCGCAAGGCCCTGGAAGCGCTGGCGGCGTTATGTCTCGCCTGAGCTTGAACCGGTCTGGGATGGGCCTGATTGCGCGGTGGTGGGGCTGAATACGGCCGATCCACTGGCCTGGCAGCGAGGCCGGCTTCGGCCGCGCGGCCTGTCGCGGATCAAGGGGCGGCTCGGCGAAGCCGCCAAAGCGGGGCATACGGCCATCGTGATGATGCATCACCCGCCCGAACAGCTCGAGGCCGACGAGAAACAGCCCATGCGCGGTGCCTCGCACGGTCTGCACCGTCTCTCCGAGATGAGCGCGGATATCGTCCTCTGCGGGCACCTGCATGTCTGGCGCGCGCGGCCCGTCTTCCAGAGCGAGGGCATCTTGCTGTTGCAGGTCGGCACGGGCTTGTCGACGCGCGGACGCGGCGAGCCCAACGATTTCAACGTCATGACATTGGAGAATAGCGGGTTGGCGCTCGACCGCTACGGTGCGGGGGCGCGCGAGACGGGCTTCACGCGCTTGTCGAGCCACCGTTTCGAGAAGCAGAACGGGCGCTGGCAGGAGCTGTGAATGCCGCTGCGGCAAGGCCCGCAAAAAATCGCGAAAATCCCCTTCACATCCCCAAACCGCTCGTCTATACGCCCGCTCACCAAGTCACAGGCAGTGCGGTCGTGGCGGAATTGGTAGACGCGCAGCGTTGAGGTCGCTGTGGGGTAACTCCCGTGGAAGTTCGAGTCTTCTCGACCGCACCATTTATCTCCGAAATTGCGGATGCGCCGAACGGGCGGGCTCTTGCCCGGTCGAAGCTGCCTTGCTACGCGCAAGCTTGGCCGGCTGTTCCGGCAGGGAGACCGCGATGCGGACGGCTATCGGCACGAGCGACTACCACGTTCCCGGCGAGACCTTCATCAATCGGCACATCGCGCATCTCTTTGGCGGCGATACGGTGGTCGTGGCCGGCCGGTCGAACGGCGAGAATCCCTATAGCAAGGACGTGTTCGAGCGGCGCGCATCGCTCGGGGCAGGGGACATGCTGCAGATGCCGGTCTGGAGCGCCTGGAACCGCTGGCGTCACAAGACGACGCGGCTGCCCTTCGGCAGTCAGAAGAGGGCTCTCGCCACATTTCTCCGCGAGGGGAAGGTCGAGCTGATCCTCTCGGAGTTCGGTACGCAGGCGCTGGCGCTCGCGCCTCTCGCCAACGAGCTCGAGATCCCCATTTTCACGTATTTTCGCGGCACGGACGCCTCGAAGAGCCTGCGCCCGCCACGGATGCAGGCGGCCTACCGGCTGATGATGCCGCGCCTTTCGGGCGTCGTCGCGGTGAGCCAGTTCCTTCTCGACAACCTCGCGGCGCATGGCGTCACGCATCCCAACGCGCATGTGATCCCCTCGGGCGTCGACGTGCGCCGCTTTGTTCCGGGTGAAAAGCGGCCGCTTTCCTGCCTTGCGGTGGGCCGCTTCGTGGAGAAAAAGGCCCCGCTCATCACGCTCACGTCCTTTGCGGAAGCGACGCGCGATCTGCCGGACGCACGGCTCGACTTTGTCGGCGATGGCCCGCTCCTCAACGCGGCGCGCGTGGCGGCGGACGGTCTCGATGTCGCGGACAAGGTCACCTTCCACGGCGCGCAGCCCCATGATTTCGTGCGTCAGAAACTGTCGGAAACGGAGTTCTTCCTCCAGCATTCCGTCACCGCGAAGGACGGCAATACCGAAGGACTGCCGACCGCCATTCAGGAGGCGATGGCCTCGGGCTGCATCACGGTCTCGACCCGCCACGCGGGCATTCCCGAAGCCATCGATCAGGGCGAGACGGGATTTCTCGTCGATGAGCATGATGCGCGAGGGTTCACCGGCGCCATCGAGAAAGCGATGACGTCGGACGACCGGGGCGCTATGGCGGCCCGCGCGCGAAAAGTGGCCGAAACCCGCTTCGACAACGACGCGCTCCTCCACCGGCTCGAGGATGTGATCCGCGAGACGCTCCGCCACTGAGGCGCTTTCCCTCGATGCGCGGCTCGGGATAGGAGGGAGGTCATGCTGCTCTACCGCATTCTTGTTTCCGTCTTCGCAGTCGTCGTCCTGACGCGCGCTTTCGCGCGGCAGGGACGCGCGGCGCTGCGCGAGCGGCTCGGGTGGGGCGGTCCGAAGGATGGCAAAGCGCGGATCTGGCTGCACGCGGCCTCTAACGGAGAGCTGTCCTCGGTGCGGCCCGTAATCCGGGCGCTGGCGGAGGCACGTCCCGACCTGTCGCTCGTCGTCACCTGCAATTCCGAAAGCGGCGTCGCTCTCGCGCGCGAGATGGGCCTCGATGCGTGCCTCGCCCCGGTCGATTTGTCTTGGATCGTGCGGCGTTTCGTGCGCGATTGGAGCGTTGCCGCGCATGTCGCGGTCGAATCCGAGCTGTGGCCGAACAGGCTCTTCGCGGTGCCGGGGCCGGTGATCGTCCTCGGCGGACGGATTAGCGCGAAGAGCGCGCGCAACTGGGCCCGGTTGCCGGATCTGGCGGCGCGGCTTCTGGGCAGGGTCGATCTCCTGATCCCACAAGATGCCGCCTCGCGCGAAAGGTTCCTGTCGCTGGGGCTTCCCGGCGCGGCGGCGGGCCCGGTGACGGAACTCAAGTCACTTTACGCGCCGCCGGCCGATCTGACATCGGACCACGTATTCGCGGACGCCTATCCGCGCGAGACGACCTGGCTGGCCGCCTCTACCCACAAGGGCGAGGAGGAGATCGTCATCGCCGCGCATCTCGAGGCGAAAGCGCGTGAGCCGGATCTTCGCCTGATCCTCGCCCTGAGACACCCGCATCGCGCTGCCGAGGTTGCCGCGCTTTTGCGCGAGGCGGGGCTCGACTACGCGTTGCGCTCCCGCGGGGACGCGCCGCGAGAGGTACTTCTGGCCGATACGCTCGGAGAGATGGCGCGCTGGTATTCGCAGGCGGGGCGGGTCTTCATCGGCGGCACGTTGACAGATCGCGGCGGGCATACCCCGTTCGAGCCGGCGCATTTCGGTGCGGCGATCCTGCACGGGCCGGATGTTGCGAATTTCGCCCGGCCATTTGCGCGGCTCCTGTCCGAAAATGCGGCGATCGAGGTCGAGACCGCGAGCGATCTTGCCGAAGGACTTGCTCACCTCTCCGATCCGGCCAGTCAGGCGCTTGCGGGTGACAGGGCGCGGGCCGCTCTCGGTGCAGAGACCGATCTTGCCGACCTGATGGCCTTGGTCCTGCCGCTCCTGCCGGAGTGACGCGCCGATCGTCCGCTGTTGCCAAGGCTCCCCAACCGTGCTCTCGCGGAGGTGAGCGCTTCTTGATGAAATCCTTGGAACGTTTATTTTCGCTCGGCACTTAAGCGGTCAGAGCCATGATCAGTTTTACCTTGAAATGCGCCGACGGGCATAGCTTCGACAGCTGGTTCGCATCGGCTTCAGCCTTCGATGCGCTCAAAGCGCGTGGACATGTCGCCTGCGCGATCTGCGGCTCGACCGATGTCGAGAAGGCGCTCATGGCACCGGCTGTCTCGAAAGGACGGGATTCGCCGAAAGAAAGGCTTTCCGGCCCCAAGAGCCCCGCAGAGCAAGCGCTCGCACGCCTCAAGGCGCATGTGGAGACATCCGCCGATTATGTTGGCCGCGATTTCGCACGCGAGGCCCGCGCCATCCATGATGGCAGCGCGCCCGAGCGGCCCATCTGGGGCGAGGCGCGGGCCGACGAAGCCCGCAAGCTCATCGAAGAAGGCGTTAAAGTCGCGCCGTTGCCTTTCACACCCACCCGAAAAAGCAATTGAGGCCCCTATGTCCCGCATCCTGATAACCGGCGCCAATCGAGGCATCGGCGCCGAGCTTACCCGTGAATTCAGATCGCGCGGCTCGGAAGTTCTGGCCACGGCGCGCGGCTCGGGCGGCGAGATCGCACTCGACGTCTCGGACCCCGCCTCGATCACTGACCTTGCGGAACGCATGGCGGATGTCGAACTCGATACGCTCGTTTGCAATGCGGGACTCTATCCCGACAAGGGGCACGATCTTGCGGACGGCTTTCCGTCCGATATGTGGGCGGAGGCTTTCGCCGTTAACGTGACCGGCGTCTTTTTGACCGTGCAGGCTTTCCTGCCACTCTTGCGCCGCGCCAATCTGGGGCGGGTCGCGATCATCTCGTCGCAGATGGGCTCGTCGACACGCGCGCCTGGCGGCAGCTATATCTACCGGTCCTCCAAGGCGGCGGCGGTCAATCTGGGCCGCAACCTCGCAGTCGATCTGAAGCCCGAGGGCATCGCCGTCGGCATCTACCATCCGGGCTGGGTCCGCACCGATATGGGCGGGCAGACGGCAGAGATTTCGGTTGAGGAAAGCGCCAAGGGTCTCGTCGATCGGATCGAAGGTCTGAGCCTCGAGAATACGGGCCGGTTCGAGACCTGGGACGGGCGGGAGCATCCTTTTTGAGCCTCCCCACCGCTCCGGAGGACTTCCCGTGCGCCTTCGCCGAGGCTTGGGCGAGCCGCGATGGTCATGCCATCGGCGCATTATTCCGGGACGACGCGGATTTCGTGAATGTCGTCGGTCTCTGGTGGCACGATCGCGGTGCGATCTCGAAGGCGCATGACATCGCTCTCAAGAGCTTCTTCGCAAAGACGAGCCTGACGCCTGGCGCGACGCGGACACGGAGGCTCGGCGCGGATCACGCCCTGGTGCAGTGCCGCTTCACCCTGACCGGCCAGACAGCCCCCGATGGCCGCGCGGCGGACCCGCGACGGACGATCTTCAGCTTCGTTCTCGAACGCACGGAGACGGGTTGGATCGGCGTTGCCGCGCAGAACACCGACCTCGTCGATGGCGCGGAGACACATGTGAACACGAACGGGCTCTCTCCTGCGGATTATCGCGGCACGCGGTAGCCGCGCCATTGCCGTCAGGCCCCGTCGCGCGGGTCTCTTGCGCGGAACACACCCCGCGATTACACCGCCGAACGATTCGACAACCGGGAGCCCCGTGATGCCCGTTCTCGTGATGAAGTTCGGCGGAACCTCCGTCGCCACGCTCGACCGTATCCGCCGGGCGGCCAAGCGCGTGGGCGTCGAGGTATCCAAGGGCTACGACGTCATCGTCATCGTCTCGGCCATGTCCGGCGAGACCAACAAGCTCGTGGGCTTCGTCAACGAGACCTCGCCCTTCTACGACGCGCGCGAATACGACGCTGTCGTCTCCTCGGGGGAGAACGTCACCGCCGGGCTTATGGCGCTGACCTTGCAGGAAATGGACGTGCCCGCCCGCTCCTGGCAGGGCTGGCAGGTGCCGCTCATCACCACCTCGGCGCATGGCGCGGCCCGGATCGAGGAAATCCCCACCGACAATATCAATGCCAAGTTCGGTGAGGGGATGCGCGTTGCGGTCATCGCGGGATTCCAGGGGATCAGCCCCGAGGGCCGCATCACAACCCTTGGTCGCGGCGGATCTGATACGAGCGCCGTCGCTTTCGCCGCCGCCTTCGGCGCGGAACGCTGCGACATCTACACTGACGTGGACGGCGTCTACACGACCGACCCGCGAATCTGCGAGAAGGCCCGCAAGCTCGACCGGATCGCTTTCGAGGAGATGCTGGAGCTTGCCTCTCTCGGTGCGAAGGTGCTGCAAACCCGTTCGGTCGAGCTGGCCATGCGCTACAATGTGAAGCTGCGCGTTCTGTCGAGCTTCGAGGAACAATCCGACGAGGCTGGAACGCTCGTCTGTTCGGAGGAACTGATCATGGAAAGCAAGGTCGTCTCGGGTGTCGCCTTTTCCCGCGAGGAGGCGAAGGTCACGCTCGTCACCATCGAGGATCGACCCGGCATCGCCGCTTCGATCTTCGGCACGCTGTCCGAAGCCGGGGTCAACGTGGACATGATCGTCCAGAACATCTCCGAGACGGGCTATGAGGGCCACAAGGACGGCGTGACCGACATGACCTTCTCCTGCCCGAACGATCAGCTTGCCCGTGCCGAGAAGGCGCTCGTGGCCGCGCGCGAGGAAGGCAAGCTGGGATTCGACCGGCTGGAGACGGAAACCGAGGTCGCCAAGGTCTCCGTCGTCGGGATCGGGATGCGGAGCCATGCAGGCGTCGCCGCGAAGATGTTCAAGACGCTCGCGCAGGAAGGCATCAACATCAAGGTGATCGCCACCTCGGAGATCAAGATCTCGGTGCTGGTCGAGCGCAAGTACATGGAACTTGCCGTGCAGGCCCTGCACGACGCGTTCGAGCTGGACCGCGCCGCCTGATTGATCCTGCACGCTTCGCGGCGGGGAAAGGCTGTCGCGCCGCATTGATGCCGGCGGCAACGACACGGATCGCACGTCGGCGCGGGGGTCTCCGAAATTTCGCTGTCCATGTGCGCCTTGCACTGAACCCTGAGCAGGTATGACGCGTTAGCAGGCGGATTGTCCGGTTCGGGCGCCCGAACGGCATATGCCGGGATGCTACGTCATTCCATTCCCGGCTGGGTTGTGATCTAAAGTGTCGCCGGAGGCTTCTACGCCTCCCAAGCCGAGGAACGGGGCAGAATGCCGGATGGTCTAGAAAGCGAGAGCCGCAAGCTCCTCCGCCGACTGCGCGACACGATGGCCGAGGATGCGGCCGGTCAGGCGCGGCTCGACAAGATCACCCATCTGACGGCGGATTCGATGGGCACCGAAGTGTGCTCCATCTATCTCTTTCGCGACGACAACACCCTCGAGCTGTGCGCGACCGAGGGTCTGAAAGCCGAAGCCGTCCACAAGACCCGTATGAAACTCGGTGAGGGCCTCGTGGGCCGCGTCGCCCGCACCGGCCGGATCATCAACGCCGCGGATGCGCCGTCCTCCGCGGGGTTCCGCTACATGCCCGAGACCGGGGAGGAGATCTATTCCTCCTTTCTCGGCATTCCGATCCAGCGACTCGGTGAAAAGCTCGGCGTTCTGGTCGTGCAGTCGCGCCAGGCGCGTGAATTCACCTCGGACGAGGTCTACGCGCTCGAGGTTGTGGCGATGGTCCTCGCCGAGATGGCGGAGCTGGGCGCGTTCGTCGGCGAGGGTGCGGCACTGGCGGCCCGCCATACCGAGCCGCGGCTTCTGCGCGGAACGATGGGGCAGGAAGGCGCCGCGGAAGGCCATGTGTGGCTGCATGAGCCGCGCGTCGTCGTCACCAACCTCGTGGCCGACGATCCGGCCCGCGAGAAAGAACGGCTCGACGAGGCAGTGCAGTCCTTGCAGGTCTCGGTCGATGATCTTCTGGCCTCTGCGCAGGATCCCGAGCAGCGCGCGGTTCTCGAAGCCTATCGCATGTTCGCGTCCTCCAAGGGCTGGCTGCGGCGCATGGAAGAGGACATCGAGCGCGGTCTCTCAGCGGAATCCGCCGTGGAGAAGCAGCAATCGCTCGCCCGTGCGCGCATGTCCCAGGCGACGGATGCCTACCTGCGAGAACGGCTTCAGGATCTCGACGATCTGTCGAATCGTCTTTTGCGACTTCTGACGGGGCAGGGCAACGAGACCGGCGCCGAGATGCCGCCCGATCCCATTCTCGTTGCGCGCAATATCGGGCCCGGCGAGCTTCTGGATTACGGTCGCTCGCTCAAGGGCATCGTCCTCGAGGAAGGCTCTGTCGGAAGCCACGCGGCCATCGTCGCGCGGGCGCTGGCCATCCCGCTCGTGATCCATGCCAGCGGGATCACCACCGAGGCGCTCAACGGCGATCATATCATGGTCGACGGCGATCAGGGCGTTGTGCATCTGCGTCCCGACGAGACAGTCGTCGGCGCGTTCCGCGACAAGATGGCGATGCAGACCAAGGCGCTCGAGCGCTACGCCTCGATCCGCGAGACCGCGTGCGTGACCGCCTGCGGCAGTCGCATCCACCTCAACATGAATGCCGGGCTCATGGCCGATCTGCCGAGCCTTGAAAGCTCGGGCGCAGAAGGCGTGGGCCTGTTCCGGACGGAGTTGCAATTCCTCGTCCGCAACCAGATGCCCAAGCGCACGGAACTGGCGGCACTCTATGCCCGCGTGCTCGATGCCGCGCATGGCAAGCGGGTGAATTTCCGCACGCTCGACATCGGCTCGGACAAGGTGCTTCCCTACATGAAGCCCAATGACGAACCGAACCCGGCGCTCGGCTGGCGCGCCATCCGCGTAGGGCTCGACCGACCAGGCGTTATGCGGATGCAACTCCAGGCGCTGCTCCGCGCGGCGCAAGGGCGGCCGCTGACGGTGATGTTCCCCTTCATCGCCCAGCTCGACGAGTTTTACGCAGCGCGCGCAGAGATGGACAAGACCATCGCCCGCGAGCGCCGTCTCGGCCATCCCGTGCCCGAGAAGATCGAAATCGGCGCGATGCTCGAGACACCAAGCCTTGCTTACGCGCCGCGCCGGTTCTTCGAGGAGGTCGATTTCCTCTCTATCGGTGGCAACGATCTCAAGCAGTTCTTCTATGCTGCCGACCGTGAGAACGAACGGGTGCGTCGCCGCTACGACACGCTGAATTGCTGCTTCCTGACCTTCGTGGAAGAGATCGTGACGCGCTGCGCGCAGACCGACACCCCCTTGTCCTTCTGCGGCGAGGATGCGGGCCGCCCGATCGAGGCGCTCTGCCTTGCCGCGATCGGGCTCAGGACCCTGTCCATGCGGCCCGCCTCTATCGGGCCGGTGAAACACCTGATGATGCGGGTCGATCTCGCGGATCTGAAAGCGGTGATCGACGCGGCTCGCGACGAGGGGGCGCAAAGCGCCCGTCCTGCGGTCATCGAATACCTGCGCGGGCTCGACTGACGACGCTTTTCCCGAACCGAGCGCAATGAGCTTGGCCCCGGACGCGGAGGCGCTCATCCAAGGTCATGCCATCTGGCGCGTGCCGCAGCCGGCAATGCCGCGCGTCACGCCCGAGAATATTATCTAATATTCTCGGGCGCCCGCCATCTCAGTCGACGGCGTCCAACGCCGCGACGTCGCCCGCCTCCAGGGCCGGTACCGCCCGCGCGACGCGTTCGGGCGACCAATCCCACCAGGCAAGCGCGTTCAGCCGCGCGATCTCGCTCTCCGAAAAGCGCATTCGTGTGACGCGCGCCGGGTTTCCGGTGACGACCGCGTAATCGGGGATCTCACCCCGCACCACGCTGCCAGCGCCGACGAACACGCCATTGCCGATGCGCGCGCCGGGACAGAGGAGCGCGCCGTAGCCGAGCCAGACATCGTTCCCGACGATCGTATCACGAGTGTCTGACGCATATCCGTGCATCCGGGTTGGATCGAAGACCTGGAAGGGAAAGCTCGTGAGCGCGCGGGTCTCGTGGTTCGCCGCCGATCCGATGAAACGCACCCCGTGGGCGATCTGGCAGTAGCGCCCGATCACGAGGCGCTCTTCGGCAAAATCGAAGAGATACGGTGCGAGACGTGCCGCCCAGCCGTCCGGAGGAGGAGGGGCGAAATCGGAAGCGTAGGTAAAGTCGCCGATCTCCATCCGGGGATGGTCGATCACGGCGCTCAGGTTGACGGTGCCTTCGTGCAACGTGCCATCGGGCAGGGTGATGGGATGCGCGAGGCGCGGGTCGAGCGTATGGACAGGCATGGTATGCCTCCTTTGACGGAACAGGTCAGTTGGGTTCGGTCAAAGGTGCTGGTCCATCGCTCCCTCCATCGGTGCTGGCTCAGTTCTACCGCGACACGCGCAAAAGATCAAAGCCCACCCGGTGCCAGAGAATTTTAGATAAAATTCTCTGGCTGGCCCTTCAATCGCCTGGCCGTTTGAGCGCGAACTTCTCGCGCACCACGGTGTAGTCGCGATAGCCCATCCGCGAGAGAGGGTTGAAGGTCAGCACGTCGAAGATCCCGTCGACGATGCAGGCATCGCGCATGTGCACGCCGGTCACCTCGCCGAAGACGGCGAAATTCGACTCGCCCTCGAGCTTGACGATTTGCGTGAGGCGGCATTCGAGGTTGGCGGGCGCGGCGGCGACGCGAGAACAGGCGATCGTCTCGCACTCTGCCTTCTCCAGTTCCGCGAGTTCGAACTCGTCGGTCTCCTTGTCCCACGGCCCCGAGGTTTGGTTCATGGCGTCCCGCAGCGCGTATTCGACGATATTGACGCAAAAGACGCCTGTCTCGCGGATATTGGCGACGCTGTCCTTGGTGTCGCCGCGATCTTCCTTGGCCGAGGTCGAGGCGAACATCACCTGCGGCGGCGTGTAGGCCACGGCGTTGAAGAAGGAATAGGGCGCAAGGTTCTCGCGGCCATCCGCGCCGCGGCTCGATATCCAGCCGATGGGCCGGGGCGTAACGATCGCGTTGAAGGGATTGTGCGGCAGGCCGTGGCCATCCTCGGGGCGGTAGAACATGGGCTGTCTCCTCGGCATCGGTGTCCGGTGTGCTTGGTCGAACGTAGAGCGCGCCCGGCCGCCGGCCGCAAGCCCCGGCCCGTTTGCCGAGCCGTGAGCGTCATGCTAGGCCCGGCGAACGTTTGAGGGCAGGCGGGCGGCACGGGTGTATACGCTCAGACAGGAACAGCCGGGCGACTGGTGGGAAATCGAGGCGCTCTACGACCTGAGCTTCGCGCCGGGGCGGACGGCGCTCTCGTCCTATCGGCTCCGCGAGGACGTGGCCCCGGTGGCCGCGCTCTGCCGGGTCGCGGTCTGGGAAGACGGCGGGGCGATCGGAGGGGCGATCCGCTACTGGCCGGTGCGCGTCGGCGGGTCGGAGGCGCTGCTCCTCGGTCCGGTCGCGGTGCATCCGACCGCGCAGGGCGAAGGGGTGGGCGGCGCGCTCATCCGCGACAGTCTCGAGCGGGCGCGGCCCATCTGTCCGCGTGTCCTGCTTGTCGGCGATGCGCCTTATTACTCACGCTTCGGCTTTACCCGCGCGGAGGGTGTAGAGATGCCCCCTCCGACAAACCCGGACCGCGTGCTGGCGCTCGCGCTCGAGGAGGGCGCGTGGTCGGAAATCCGCGGAGAGGTGTCTCGCGCCGCTTGAAAGCCGCGTCCAGCGCGCCGATCTTTCTGTCATGACGACGACCGATCTTGTCCCGCGCGCCTATGACGCGCAACTCACGGCCTTGGCCCGCCGCCACGAACGCGCGGGCGGCGTTGGCCTGCAGGTTCTGAACATCCTCGGCAGCCAGGCGGAAAACCTTCTCGAGCGATTGCCCGACCGGGTCAAGGACCGGCTCGAGAGCGCGACGACCCGTGCGCTCGAGATCGCGATGCGCGCCGCCAGTTCGTCGCGCAGGTCGGTGCCGGACCAGCAAGGCTGGCTCAATACCGCGCTGACGACCGCGATGGGCGCGGCGGGCGGTGCGGGCGGCTTGCCGACCGCGATGGCAGAACTGCCGGTCACGACGACCGTGCTGTTGCGCGCGATCCAGGGCATCGCGGCGGAACACGGATACGATGCGTCCGATCCGGAGATCGCGAAGGAATGCCTCCTGGTCTTCGGCTCTGCCGGCCCGCTCGAAGCCGATGATGGCGCGGACATGGCCTTTCTTTCGGCGCGGGTGACGCTGACCGGGGCGACGGTGCATGGGATCATCGGGCGCGTCGCGCCGCGTCTTGCCACCGTGCTCGGCCAGAAGCTTGCCGCCCAGACGGTTCCGATCCTGGGCGCCGCGGCCGGAGCGGCCACGAATTACGCCTATACCAGCTACTACCAGGAGATGGCGCAGGTGCATTTCGGCCTGAAACGTCTGGCCGAAGACAGCGGCCAGAGCCGGGACGCGCTGGTGACCGCGCTCCGCGCCAAGATCGCCGAGCGGCCTTAACATTTCGGCAAGGTTAATGTGCGAAGACCAGGTGCGGCTGGAAATTCGGCCCATGCGCGGCCGGCGCGGGTCAGAATGGCCCGGCCCGGAGATCGGTCAGAACGGCTTCTGCGCGATGATATAATACTCGATGCCCGGCCGTGCCTGAATGGCGGCCGGGCTTTTTTGTCTGCCAGACCGACCCCTGGGCCGCGCCGCATTGCCAAGCGTCATCCGACCTGATTGTCTTGGCCCGAACGGTGCGGGGACAGGCATGAGCACACGGCTAGGGATCATCGGCGGCTCGGGCATCTACGACATGGACGGGCTCGAGGATGCGGACTGGGTGCAGGTGGACACGCCCTGGGGGCCGACCTCCGACCGCATCCTTACCGGCACGCTCGATGGGCAGCCGATGGCCTTCCTGCCGCGCCACGGACGCGGACACGTCCATGCGCCGACCGATGTGCCCTACCGCGCGAATATCGATGCGCTGAAGAGGCTCGGTGTGACCGACGTCATCTCGGTCTCGGCTTGCGGGTCGTTCCGCGAAGAGATGGTGCCGGGCGATTTCGTCATCGTCGAGCAGTTCATCGACCGCACCTTCGCGCGCCAGACCTCGTTCTTCGGCTCGGGCTGCGTCGCGCATATCTCCTTCGCGCATCCGACTTGCGCGCGGCTTTCGAAGGCCGCCGCCGAGGCGGGCCGTGCAGCGGGCGTCACGGTGCATGAAGGCGGCACCTACCTTGCGATGGAAGGGCCGCAATTCTCCACCTATGCCGAAAGCCGCCTTTACCGCGAGGCGTTTGGCGCGGATGTCATCGGGATGACGAACCTGCCCGAGGCCAAGCTCGCGCGCGAGGCCGAGCTTTGTTATGCGACGGTCGCGATGGTCACGGATTACGATTGCTGGCATCCGGGCCATGACGCAGTCACCGTCGCGGACGTTGTGCGCGTTCTGACCTCCAATGCCGAGAATGCCCGCGCGCTGGTCCGCCGCTTGCCGGATCTGTTGGGCACGCGGCCCGAGATCTGCCCAGAAGGCTGCGACCGCGCGCTCGATCACGCCATCCTAACCGCACCGGCTGCGCGCGATCCCGCGCTTCTCGCACGGCTCGATGCTGTGGCGGGCCGGGTTCTCTGACCGAATACCTGCGAAAAAGGCCAAGACGATGACAAAGGTCGAAGACCATATCCGCACGATCGCGGATTTTCCGCATGAAGGCATCATGTTCCGCGATGTCACCACGCTCTTCGCCGATCCGCGGGGGTTTCGGATGGCGATCGACCAGCTTCTGCATCCTTATGCGGGCCTGAGATTCGACAAGGTTGTGGGCCTCGAGGCGCGGGGCTTCATCCTAGGCGGCGCGGTCGCGCATCAGCTCTCGGCGGGCTTCGTGCCGGTTCGCAAGAAGGGCAAGCTGCCCGGTCGGGTGATCTCGGAAAGCTATACGCTCGAATACGGCGAGGCTGTGGTCGAGGTGCATGACGATGCGCTGCAGCCGGGCGAGAAAGTGCTGATCGTCGACGATCTTCTCGCCACCGGCGGCACTGCCGAGGCTGGTATCAAGCTGTGCGAGCGGCTCGGGGCCGAGATTATCGGCTGTGCCTTCATCGTCGATCTGCCAGACCTTGGCGGACGCAAGCGGCTCGAGGCGCTGGGCATGGAGGTCCATGCGCTGTGCGCCTATGGCGGTGCGTGAGCCGCACTCTCGAAGAAGAGTGCGGGGCCGATTGCGAGTGCGAAATCGGCGGTGCGCCCGGACGTCCGCGAGTTGCCTATCGGAAACACGGCGCTTATGTCTCGGCGACTGAGAGAACAAACGGGAGGACAGCATGGTCGAGCGCGTGATCCGCGAAGGATTGAAGGTCGAAGCAGGGCTCGCCGAGTTCCTTGAAAAGCGCGCCCTGCCTGGCACGGGCGTCGCGGCGGATGCCTTCTGGAAAGGCTTCTCCGAACTCGTTGCCGAAATGACGCCCGAGAACCGCGCCCATCTCGCCACGCGCGAGGAGATGCAGTCCAAGATCGACCTTTGGCATCGCGACAATCCCGGCAAGATTTCGGACATGCAGACCTATCGCGCCTTTCTCGAGGATTTGGGCTATCTCTTGCCGGAAGGGGGCGATTTCGAGATCGAGACGAGCAATGTCGATCCCGCCATCGCGAAGATCGCCGGCCCGCAGCTCGTCGTGCCCATCACCAATGCGCGCTTCGCGCTCAACGCCGCGAATGCGCGCTGGGGCTCGCTCTATGACGCGCTTTACGGCACCGATGCGCTGGGCGATCTGCCCGAAGGCAAGGGCTACGATCCCGAACGCGGGGCACGGGTCATCGCCTGGGCGAAGGAGTTTCTGGACAAGGCGGTGCCGCTCGCCTCGGGCTCGCACAAGGACGTCTCGGCTTATTCCGTAGAAGGCGGCGCGCTCGTCACCGATACCGGCCCGCTTGCCGATCCGGCGCAGTTCAAGGGCTGGCGCAATGAAGACGGCGCGACGCGGTATCTTCTGGAGAATAACGGCCTGAAGATCGAGCTTGTCGTCGATCCCTCCCATGCCATCGGCAAGACCGATCCTGCGAACCTCGCGGATGTGGAGCTCGAGAGCGCGGTATCCGCGATCATGGATTGCGAGGATTCGGTCGCCTGCGTCGACGGGCCGGACAAGACACTCGCCTATTCCAATTGGCTCGGCCTGATGCAGCGTGATCTCGAAGAGAGTTTCGAGAAGGGTGGAGAGACAGTGACGCGCCGGCTGAACCCTGACCGCGTCTACGAGACACCCGATGGCGCCGGGCTCACGCTGCCCGGCCGCGCGCTCATGCTCGTGCGCAATGTCGGCCACTTGATGACGAATCCCGCGATGCTCGATGCGGAAGACAACGAAGTCTTCGAGGGGCTGATGGACGCGATGATCACGACGCTGATCGCGATGCACGATCTCAAGGAAGAAGCTGCCGGAAATTCCCGCGCCGGTTCTGTCTACGTGGTCAAACCGAAGATGCATGGACCCGCCGAGGTCGCTTTCGCAGACCGGATCTTCCTCAAGGTCGAGGCGGTTCTGGGGCTCAAGCAATACACCGTGAAGCTCGGCATCATGGATGAAGAGCGGCGCACCTCGGCGAACCTCAAGGAGTGTATCCGGGCCGCGAAACACCGGGTGGCCTTCATCAATACCGGCTTTCTCGACCGGACGGGTGACGAGATTCACACCGCGATGGAAGCTGGCCCGATGGTGCCCAAGGGCGAGATGAAGGGGAGCGAGTGGATCGCTGCCTACGAGGATCGCAATGTCGATATCGGTCTTGCCTGCGGACTGAAGGGCCGGGCGCAGATCGGCAAGGGGATGTGGGCCATGCCCGATCGGATGGCGGCGATGCTGGAGGCGAAGATCGGCCATCCAAAATCCGGCGCGACTTGCGCCTGGGTGCCGTCGCCGACTGCGGCGACCCTGCACGCGACGCATTACCACGAGGTCGATGTCGCCGCCCGGCAGGACGCGCTTGCCAAGGGCGGGCCGCGTTCGGGTCTCGACGCGCTTTTGACGATCCCGGTGGCCGAGGGCCGCAACTGGGAGAAGGACGTGGTGCGCCGCGAGATCGAGAACAACGCGCAAGGCATCCTGGGTTACGTGGTGCGCTGGGTCGATCAGGGCATCGGCTGCTCCAAGGTGCCCGATATCGACGATGTCGGGCTCATGGAGGATCGCGCGACCTGCCGCATCTCCGCGCAGCATATCGCGAACTGGCTGCATCACGGTGTCGTCTCTCGGGACGAGGTGATGGAGACGTTGCAGCGCATGGCCGAGGTGGTGGACAAGCAGAACGCCTCCGATCCGGGCTACCGGCCGATGGCGCCGGGCTTTGACGGGATCGCGTTCCAGGCGGCCTGTGATCTGGTCTTCAAGGGCCGCGCGCAGCCCTCGGGCTATACCGAGCCGGTGCTGCATCGCCGGCGTCTTGAATTGAAGGCGGCGGGGTGAGACCGGCGGATCCGGTCGGCGGGGCCGACCGGATCCGGGTGGGGCTCTGCCCCACACCCCGTGGTATTTTCGCCAACCCAAATGGGGGGGCGCGGGCAGGGTCCACATGTCCCTGCTGCGTTGAAAAGGAGACGACATGGCCGAGATCTCGTTGCGCCGGGCGCGCACCATCATTCGCAAGACGCTGGATCATGGAAAGGCGGCCGGGATGAAGCCGCTGTCGGTGATCGTGCTCGATAGCGGCGGTAACCCGATCGCGTTCGAACGCTCGGACGGGGCAAGCCCGGGGCGGTACCAGATCGCGCATGGCAAGGCCTATGGCGCGGTGATGCTCGGCATGCCGGGCTCGGCGCAGATGAAGCGCGCGGAGGATCAGGCTTACTTCATCGCCTGCGCCAATGGCGCGCTCGGCGGGGCGCTCGTGCCGGTTCCGGGCGGCGTTCTGGTGCGTGACGGCAAGGGCCGGCTTCTCGGCGCGGTCGGGGTGACGGGAGATACGTCCGACAACGACGCGGCTGCCGCCAAAGCGGGCATCGAGGCCGCCGGGCTCGAGGCGGAGGTCTGAGGGGCTTCACCTCGCGGGGGCTCTCGATTACATATGACGGGTTCCATTTCGCAAGAAAGAGGCCGTCATGACCCGTCCGGTCATCGGGATCATCACCAATCATCACCTGATCAACGATCAGTATCCGGCCCATGCGGGCGGAACGATGAACTCCGAGGCGGTGGCGCTCGTCTCGGAGGGGCTGCCGCTTCTGATCCCGGCCGATCCGCGCGTGGTCTCGGTGGCCGAGCTTCTCGAAGCCTGTGACGGGTTTCTTCTGACCGGGGGGCGGCCCAACGTGCATCCCGAGGAATACGGCGAGGAAGCAACCGAGGCGCATGGCGCTTTCGACCGTGACCGCGATGCCATCGCCCTGCCGCTGGTTCGGGCCTGCGTCGAGCGCGGACAGCCGGTCTTTGGCGTCTGCCGCGGCTTCCAGGAAGTGAATGTCGCGATGGGAGGCACGCTCTATCCCGAGATCCGCGATCTGCCAGGCCGGATGAACCACCGGATGCCGCCTGATGGGACGCTGGAAGAGAAATTCGCGCTGCGCCACAAGGTCAGCTTTACCGAGAACGGCCCGTACCACCGTATTCTCGGCGCACGGGAAGTGATGACGAACACGCTTCACGGGCAGGGGATCAAGAGCGCGGGCGCGCGGGTCGTGATCGACGGACATGCGCCGGACGGCACACCCGAGGCGACCTATATCGATGACGCGCCGGGCTTCACGCTCGCGGTGCAATGGCACCCCGAATGGGATGCGGCGAACGATCCGGTGTCGCGTCCGCTGTTCCAGGCGTTCGGTGCCGCGGCGAGGGAATGGGCCGAGCGCAAGCAGCCGAAGCGCGCCGACCAGATCAGCGCCTGAAGGTCAGGCGCTGACTTTCGTCTCGCGCGTGGGTGGGGCGTAAAGCTCGAGCGGTGCGATCCGGTCGAGCAGCGCCTTGGCCTCGAATGCCTTGAGACAGAGCCGCGCGGTCTGCCCATAGGCGTCCTCGCTCCGCTCTACATGCGGGAAGGCCGCCCAAAGCCGCGCAAGGTTGATCTTCGAGATCCCCTCGAGGCCGCTTTTGCCGACGAAGAAGCTTTCGGTCTCCGCCCCTTCGGCGAAGATGACTTCGTGACGTGCCAGCGCGAGGTGGTAATACTCGACTGCGGGGGCCGGATCGCGTCGGATGCCATGCCATCCGACGAGGTGGATCGCCGCAACGAAGACCTCGTCCACTCCGAACAGCATCTCGGCGGCGGGGCCGCGCATCAGGATACGGTGCTGCGGTGAGACCTTCAGATCGCCGAACTGGCCGGGCAGTGTGCCTGCGGGGATCAGCACGGGCGCGAAGTCTCCATCGCCCTGAACCCGGTCCGAGGCGATCCAGCGCAGGGGGCTGAGGCCCGACTCCTGCGTCGCGATCAGATCGCCGGTCTCAAGCGTCTCGACCGCGCGCCAGCCTGCCGCGGTGCGGATCCGCGTGCCGGGCGTGAAGCAGATGATCTGGTCGATATTCGAGAAGGTGACGATCGAGCCGTCGAAGAGCTGAACGGTGCCGAAACTCTCGCCGGTGATCGGGTCGGTGGTGAAGGAGAGCGTGCCGCGGTCGGCAGCGCCCGTCAGGTCGAGAATGTCGCCGCCGGTCTGGTCCCCGGTGCCGCCGTCGATGCTGATGCCGTCGGTGCCGGGCTCGCCGAGATCGGTCAGCAGGAACAGGTCGTCGCCGTCGCCGCCGAAGACCACGTCGCCCTGGGCCACTTCGATCGTGTCGTTGCCCGCGCCGCCATCTAGCGTATCGGCGCCAGTGCCGCCGATGATGGAATCGTCGCCTTCCTCACCGAAGAGCCTGTCCGCGCCGCCCGCACCGTCCAGCGTGTCGTTGCCGAGGCCGCCATAGAATTCATTCGTGAAATCAGGGCCTTCCTGGTCGTAGCCGGTCAGGCTGTCGGCAAAATCCGAGCCGATGATCCCGTCGATCCCGCCTTCGCTGACATCGCCCGTCGCGTGGCCGCCCGAGAAGGTGTTGTTGGCCAGGTTGATCGTGACACCGGCATCGGACGAGGCGTAGGAGGCGAAGTCCATGCCCGCTCCGGCCGAAAGCGTGTCAGCGCCCTCGCCACCTTCGAGCGTGTCGTCGCCATCTCCGCCGACAAGGGAATCGTCGCCGCGTCCGCCCGAGAGCGAGTCCGCGCCGGCGTCGCCGGTGATGGTGTCGTCTCCGCCTTCACCGAAAATCGTGTCGTTGCCCGCGCCGCCCGAGATGACATCGTCCTGGTTCTCGGACGGGACCACGTCGTATCTCATATCCGTGACCCAGATCCCCTGGGTGCCGGATTGCTGGTTGGCATACGAGATCGACACAGAGGAGACCGGACCCGCGATCTCGACCAGAACGGCGCCACCGGCCTGGGCCGCCGTGTTTGCGTTCGTGGAGGCGGTGACCGTATTGCCGCTGACCGTATCGGCGCCATAGGGCGACAGGGTGACCGTGACGGGATCGCCGTTGATATCGACCGCGTTGACCGTGACGACGTCGGTATGGTTGCCGCTGCCCCAGTCGACGTCGTTGATGATGAAGGTCAGGTTCTCGACATGGTCTTCGTAATCGGCGTTCGCGCCGTCGAAATCGATCGTCGTGACCGAGGTCTGTCCGTCACCGTTTCCGAAAAGATAGAGCGAGGAGTTCGGGTTGAACCCTTCCGCGCCGACATATTGCGGATCGTCGGTGTCGATCTGGAAGGTCGTGTTGTTGTTGCCGGTATTGGCGAAGGAGACGGTCACATCGACGCCACCGGTATTCTGGGTGATACCTCCGGCGACGTTCGTTCCGTTGCCTCCGACCGCGTTCCAGCGGAACGTCTCGCTGAGGTCGGGTCCGGGACCGGTCAGCGTGTCGTTGCCGCCATAGATTAGATCGTCGCCGTCGCCGCCCTCGATCGTATCCGAGCCAAAGCCGCCATAGACCGTGTCGTTGCCCGCGCCCGCGACGATCGTGTCGCCGAGCGAGGCGGTATCGTCGTCGATGCCTTCGCCTTCGCCGTCGGTATAGGCGTAGTCTATGAGATCGCCGCCGGACGTGCCGTCGACATAGCCGACCGCGTAGTCCTCGTAAGAGAAGACGGGATCACCGGCCGCGCCATTTGGTGTCGTATCGACCTGGTTGATCGTGTAGCTGCGGCCCGCAACGAGCGTTTCCTCGGACAGCGTGTAAAAGCCGGTTGCGGGGCCAGAATCGACGCGCAGGGTCGCTACCTGGAACGTCTCGCCGCTGACGGTATCGGTGACGGTCCAGACCTCTTCAGCGTAGACCACCGCGTTGGTGGAGGTGCCGCCCGGTGTCGTGACTGTCGCGGTCGCGGTCTCGCCCGCGCCCAGATCCTCGAGCCTAAGACCTCCGGCACCGGACTGGTTGTCGGTGATCACGGCCGTCCCGTTCGGCGTCGCCGCTCCGTTCCAGGTGCGGGTCGCACCCGCGCTCGAGCCGAATTGGCCCAACGGGTCGGTCAGATAGATATCGAACGTGTAAGTCGGCATGGGACTGCTCTGCACTTCTGTGCCGCTGTCCTTCTGACGAGACGTCGCGGCCGGTTAGAATGCTCCGGCCGGGCCGCAGCGTTGTTAACCAGAACTAGCCGCGGGCGATGTCGAAATTTGGCGAGGAATCTGTCTAAACTTGGAAAAGTCCATGGTCGCGAAACGATGAAACGCCCCCTATGAGGGAGCGTTTCGCAAGATCGCTGGCAGGGGCGCGGAAGATGTGGCGAGAAAGCGGCGGAAGAGGATGGCTCGCCTGCGCTCCGCCGCGCACGATTTTACAATTCGCCGCCTGCGATCTGGATCGCCTGACCGTTCATGCTGCCCGAATTCTCGCCGCAGAGAAACAGCGCGGCCTCGGCCACCTCCTCGGAGGTGACAAGGCGTCCATGCGGGTTCACGCCGACCATGACCTTCTGCGCTTCGGCCTCCGACATGCCAGTGCGCTCCATGATCTTCTCGACATTCGAGGACACGATGTCGGTGTCGACATAGGCGGGGCAGAGCGCGTTGAACGTGTAGGGCTTGCCCGCGTAATCGGCGGCGAGCCCACGCATCAACCCTATCATGCCGTGTTTGGAGGCCGAGTAGGCCGGTGCGCCCTTCAGGCCCTTCAGACCCGCGATGGAGGAGACGGCGATCACGCGGCCCCAATCTGTCTGCCGCATCGACGCGAGGCAGGCGCGTATCGTCAGGAAGCAGCCGTCGAGATTGATGCCCATCATCTGCCGCCAGAACTCGAGGTCGGTCTTGTGGATTGCGCGGCCCTCGGCGATGCCGGCATTGGCGACGCAGATCTGCACGGGTCCGCGCGCCGTGACCGCGGCGGCGACACCGTCTTCGACCGAGGTCTCGTCCGAGACGTCCATGACGATGCCGTGGATCCGGTCAGTCTCGGCGGCCCGCAGGCGGTCCTCGCGCCGCCCGGTGATCGTCACTTGGGCCCCTTGCGCTGCGAGCGCCTGCGCTATGGCCAGGCCGATCCCGGTTCCGCCGCCTGTGACGAGCGCGTGTTTGCCGTCGAGATGCATGATGGTCCTCCTTTGGTAGTGCGCGAAGCCTAGAAGCCGCGATGCTTCGGCCACAAGGGCGCTTGCCGCCGCTGCATGGCTGGCGCAGGCTGGACGTCGCGTCAGGATGCGGAGGGACCGAGGATGCGCTGGATCGACATGCCGCCCGTATGGCTGGCGGGCCTGCTGCTGCTGTCCTGGCTCTTTCGTGGTGTCGGCCCTGACTTCGCGCTGGAGAGTGTCGGAGCCCTCATCGTGCTCGCTGGAGCCTGCGTGATCGCGCTCGCAGCGCGCGAGTTCCGCCGTCACCGCACCAGCATCATTCCCGGCGACGCGCCAAGTGCCCTTGTCACAACGGGGATTTATCGGTTCAGCCGCAATCCGATCTACCTGGCCGATGTCGCGATATTGCTCGGCGCATCGCTCTACTGGGGCTCGCTGCCCGGTCTGATCCTTGTGCCGGTCCTTGCCATGATCCTTCAGCTCCGCTTCATCCTTCCCGAAGAGCAGCGCATCCAGGCTACATTTCTTTCCGAATTCGACGCATACGCGCAACAAACGAATAGGTGGCTTTAACTCCGCCGGAACCTATGCTCTAGGTTCGAGCAATCCGGCGTGCGCGGGCGAGGGGTATGGCTTCCAGCCATCGCCGCGCTCTACGTTGGCACCAAGACCGATGGACCGAAAAGGGGACGAGATCCGTGAAGATTGGAACACCCAAAGAGGTGATGGAGGGCGAAGCGCGCGTCGCGATGACGCCCGACAGCGCCAAGATGCTTCAGAAACTCGGCTACGATTGCGCGATCGAGACGGGCGCGGGCGACAAGGCCGGCTTCCCCGATGCCGCCTATGAGGAGGCCGGCGTCGAGATCATCAAGACCGCGGCGGCGCTCTACAAGGAGGCCGATGTCATCGCCAAGGTGCAGCCGCCGACCGATACCGAGGTCAAGCGGCTGTCCGAGAAGAAGCTTCTGATCTCCTTCTTCTGGCCCGGCCAGAACGAAGACCTGATGAAGGCCGCAGCCGACAAGGGCGCCAGCGTCATCGCGATGGACATGGTGCCGCGGATTTCCCGCGCGCAGAAGATGGACGCGCTGTCCTCGATGGCGAATATCGCGGGCTACCGCGCCGTGATCGAGGCGGGCAACAATTTCGGCCGCTTCTTCACCGGGCAGGTGACGGCGGCGGGCAAGGTTCCCCCGGCAAAGGTTCTGATCGTCGGCGCGGGCGTGGCGGGCCTTGCCGCCATCGGCACGTCGACCTCGCTCGGCGCGATCACGCTGGCCTTCGACGTGCGTCCCGAGGTCGCCGAACAGGTGGAATCGATGGGCGCCGAATTCGTCTATCTCGATTTCGAGGAAGACCAGGAGGACGGATCGGAATCGGGCGGCTACGCCAAGCCCTCCTCGCCTGAATTCCGGGAGGCGCAGCTTGCCAAGTTCCGCGAGCTCGCGCCCGACGTCGACATCGTCATCACCACGGCGCTCATCCCGAACCGCGAAGCGCCGGAGCTCTGGACCGAGGACATGGTCAAGGCGATGAAGCCGGGCTCGGTGATCGTCGACCTTGCCGCCGAGAAGGGCGGCAATTGCAAGCTCACGCAGAAGGACAAGAAGATCGTCACCGACAATGGCGTGACGATCATCGGCTATACCGACTTCCCCAGCCGGATGGCCAAGCAATCCTCGCTGCTCTACGCCACGAACATCCGTCACCTGATGACCGACCTGACCCCCGAGAAGGACGGGCAGGTCAATCACAACATGGAAGACGATGTCATCCGCGGCGCGACCGTCGCGCATGAGAAAGAGGTGACCTTCCCGCCACCACCGCCAAAGACAAAGGCGATTGCGGCGCAGAAGCCCAAGCCCAAGGAAAAGGAAAAGACCCCCGAGGAGAAGCGCGCCGAAGAGATGGCCGCATTCCAGAAGCAGACCCAGCAGCAGGTCGCGCTACTGGGCGTCGGGGCTGTGCTGATCCTCGCGGTGGGCCTTATCGCGCCCGCAAGCTTCATGCAGCACTTCATCGTCTTCGTCCTGTCGGTCTTTGTCGGCTTCCAGGTGATCTGGGGCGTCAGCCATTCGCTGCACACGCCGCTGATGGCGGTCACGAACGCGATCTCGTCGATCATCATCCTGGGCGCGCTCATGCAGATCGGATCGAGCTCGTTCCTGGTGATCCTGCTCGCCGCGGTGTCGGTCTTCATGGCCGGTATCAACATCGTCGGCGGCTTCATGGTGACACGGCGCATGCTCGCCATGTTCCAGAAATCGTAAGCGGGAGGCAGGATTATGGATTTCGGATTCACGACGGCGGCCTATGTGGTCGCGGCAGTTCTCTTCATCCTCTCGCTCGGTGGCCTGAGCGGGCAGGAAAGCGCGAAACGCGCGATCTGGTACGGCATCGTCGGCATGGCCATCGCGACCGTGGCGACGCTCATCGGGCCGGGATCGGGGCTTTGGTTCGTCTCGATCGTGCTGGTCGCGCTGGGCGGCGCGATCGGCTGGCAGCTCGCCAACAAGGTGCAGATGACCCAGATGCCCGAGCTTGTGGCGGCCATGCACAGCCTTGTCGGCCTCGCTGCGGTCTTCGTGGGCTTCAACGCCGACATCACCATCAACATGGTCGAAGCGGCGAAAGCCGCCGGCGAGAGTGTCGAGGGCAACTTCGCAGAGCTCGTCGCCAAGAAGACGCCGGTGGAGATCGGCATCCTGATGGTTGAGCTCAGCCTCGGCATCTGGATCGGCGCGGTCACCTTCACCGGCTCGATCATTGCCTACGGCAAGCTTGCCGGTAAGGTCGACACCTCGGCCAAGCAGCTGCCGGGCGGGCATATGCTCAACCTCGCGGCCGTGCTCGGCTCGCTCCTGATGCTGGTGCTCTATCTCGGCGGATCGGGGTCCTGGACGCTCATCCTGATGGCGCTTCTGGCCTTCTTCATCGGCTATCACCTGATCATGGGGATCGGCGGCGCGGACATGCCGGTCGTCGTGTCGATGCTGAACTCCTATTCGGGCTGGGCCGCGGCGGCGATCGGCTTCTCGCTCGGCAACGATCTTCTGATCGTGGTCGGCGCGCTGGTCGGCTCTTCGGGCGCGATCCTGTCCTACATCATGTGCAAGGGCATGAACCGCAGCTTCGTCTCGGTGATCCTGGGCGGTTGGGGCGGCAGCTCCGGCGGCGCACAGGCCGAGGTCGAGGGCGAACAGGTGGCCATCGATGCCGATGGCGTGGCCTCCGCGCTCGAGGAAGCGGACAGCGTCGTGATCGTGCCGGGCTACGGCATGGCCGTGGCACAGGCGCAGGGCGCGGTGTCGGACCTGACATCGAAACTGCGCGGCAAGGGCAAGACGGTCCGCTTTGCGATCCACCCGGTCGCAGGCCGCCTTCCGGGCCACATGAACGTGCTTCTGGCCGAGGCGAAGGTGCCCTACGACATCGTGCTCGAGATGGAGGAGATCAACGACGACTTCCCCGATACCGATGTCGTCATCATCATCGGCTCCAATGACATCGTGAACCCGGCGGCGCAGGACGATCCCAACTCGCCTATCGCCGGGATGCCGGTTCTGGAAGTCTGGAAGGCCAAGAACGTCTTCGTCTGCAAGCGCGGTCAGGGCACGGGCTATTCCGGCATCGAGAACCCGCTGTTCTTCAAGGACAACACGCGGATGTTCTACGGCGACGCGAAAGCCACGATCACGGAGCTGCTGAGCAAGATCAGCTAAGCACTCCGAACGCTACTGGGAAAATGGGCATCGCATCGCGCGGTGCCCGTTTTTTTGCGCTCCACCGCCCCGATGGACGAAACTCAAGGAGGCGTGCGCCTCAATAGGCGCAGTATACCGTTGTACGCGCATAACTCATTGGATCGAAAGATATTTTCTGTTTCCCTATCTGAGTTGGCAGGCTACGTTGCCGCTAAGTCAAGGAGTGCGGACATGCCGCCGATTCAGGATCATCCCCTGCGATACAGCCTCGCGAACGAGCTGCATGCGCGGCCGTTTCCCGCGCTCAAGACGCCGTGCCGCGCAGTGTTCCTGGCGATCAAGAAGGCCAAGGGCGCGGCCTCGCGCGACAAGTCGCTCGATCTGCGGCACCTGACGGACTTGCTCGATCGCTACGGCGCGCCGCATCCGCAGCCGGGCGCCACGCATTTCCAGGGCGCGATCGGGCGGCATATGCTGAAATGGGAGCAGCATACCGAGTTCGTCACCTATACCGTTTTCCTCGAAGGGCTGGGCGAGCGCCCCTATGACGCCGCGGATTTCGAGGTCTTTCCCAGCGAATGGCTCGACGACGCGCCGGGCGTGCGGGTGACCTCTTGCCTCATCCGGTGCGAGATCCGGCCCGAGGGAGATGCCATCTCCGATCCTCTGGACGATTGGTTCGTGCCCGAAAGCCTCGCGGTCTCGTCGGTGATCGACGACGAGGCGGTGATCGCGGGCGATTTCCGCATCGATCCGGCCGGGCATACCCGCTTTGCCGTCTTCACCCGGCAGGGCGTCGGGCAGCGGCGCGTGGGGCGGATCGTGCAGCGGCTCACCGAGATCGAGACCTACAAGGCAATGTCGATGCTCGGCTTTACCCGCGTGAAGGCGATCAGCCCGCGTATGGGGGAGATCGACAGCGAGCTTACGCGCCTCATGGAGGTGATGACGCAAGGCGAGGCACCGGCAGAGGAGACGCTGAAGGCGCTGCTCGCGGTCTCGGCCGAGCTTGAAGCTCTTTCCGCGCAGACATCCTTCCGGCTGGGCGCGACCGGAGCCTACGAGGCCATCGTCGAGCAGCGCATCGACGTGCTGCGCGAGGAGCGCTGGGACGGGCGGCAGACCTTCCGTGAATTCATGACGCGGCGCTACGATCCGGCGATGCGAACTGTGAAATCCGCCGAGCGGCGGCTCGGCACGATGGCCGAACGGGCGATGCGGGCGGGCGATCTCTTGCGGACGCGCGTGGAGGTCGAGCGCTCAGCGCAGAACCAGCAGCTTCTGGAAAGCATGAACCAGCGGGCCGATATGCAGCTGCGCCTGCAGAAGACTGTCGAAGGCTTGTCGGTGGTTGCGATCAGCTATTACGCGGTCTCGCTTGCTGCCTATCTGCTCTATCCGCTGGCCGAAGCTGTGGGATTGTCGCGGGGGATGCTGACCGCTGGTGTGGTTTTGCCGGTCGTGCTCGCGGTCTGGTGGATGATCCGGCGCATCCGCATCCAGATGGAGAAGCAGGGCCCCACGCTCTGAGCGGCGCTTCGGCGGCACGCGCTGGGGGCTTTGCGCCCCCAGACCCCCGCACGGTATTTTCGCCAACCCAAACGGGCAGGGGCGGCGCGTCAGCGTCCCCGGATGCGCGGGTCGAGCGCGTCGCGCAGGCCGTCGCCGAGATAGTTCACCGAGAGCACGGTCAGCGAGATCGCGATCCCCGGCAGCATGACGCGTTCGGGAAAATCGACCATGCGCGGCACCGCGTCGGCCAGCATCTTGCCCCAGGTCGGGTAATCGGAAGGGAAGCCCACGCCGAGGAAGGACAGCGCGCTTTCGGTGATGATCGCGGTGGCAAGGCCGAGCGTTGCCGAGACCATGATCGGCGAGAGAACGTTCGGCAGAAGGTGGCGGCGGATGATCTTGCCGCTCGTGGTGCCGATGGAGCGCGCGGCGAGGATGAACTCGCGTTCCTTGAGCGCGAGGATATCGCCGCGCACGATCCGTGCCGTAGGCATCCAGGATGTCAGGCCGATCACCGTCACGATCAGGATGAACATGCCCCCCTCGGGGCCGAAATTGGCGCGCAGCGGCTGACGGAAGAGCGTCACCGCCACGAGAAGGAGCGGCAGGATCGGCAGCGACAGGAACAAGTCCGTAAGGCGCATGAGGATGCCGTCGAGGCGTTTGAAATAGCCCGCGACAACACCCACCGCCGTGCCGATCAGCAAGGACAGCACCATCGCCGCCCAGCCGACCGCCATCGAGGCGCGCCCTCCCGCGATCATCTGCGCGAGTTGATCGCGGCCAAGATTGTCCGTGCCGAACGGGTGCGCCCAGGACACCTTAGCGCTGCCATCCCAGATGATCGTATAGATCGGGCGCAGATCCTTGTTGCGAATATCGAGGGTTTGCGGATCGAGCGTCAAGATCCACGGGCCGACCAGCACCGCGAGCGTGATGAACACGAGGAAAGCCCCGCCCATCATCGCGCCCTTGTGCCGGGTGAATTGCTGCCAGACATCGACCCATTGGCTGCGGGGCGGCTCGAGCGGGCCTTCGTCGGCCAGCGCGTCGATCGCGACGGGGGAGGCGGGGACAGGCTCAGTCATAGCGGATCCTGGGGTCGAGCACGCCGTAGAGCACATCTGCGATGAGATTGAACATCACGATGAGGAAGGCGAAGATGAATGTCAGCGTCATCACCATCGGCAGATCGTTGGCGAAGAGCGCGGTGATAAGAAGCTGGCCGATCCCGTTCACCTTGAAGACGTTTTCGGTGATGATCGCGCCGCCGAAGATCGCGGGCACGCCGAGCGCGATCACGGTGACGACGGGGATCATTGAATTGCGCAGGACGTGGATCGTAACCACCACCGCTTCGGAAAGGCCCTTGGCGCGCGCCGTGCGCACGTAATCGGCGCCGAGATTGTCGAGCATCGAGGCGCGCATGTAGCGCGAGATCTGCGCGGTCGTCTGCAGCGCCAGCACCATGACCGGCATGACCATCTGCTGAAGCTGGACCTTGAAGCTCGCCCAGTCGTTCACGACATGGGTCGTGTCGTAGATCGAGGGGAACCAGCCGAGGCTCACCGAGAAGATCACGATCAGGAGCGGTCCGGTGAAGAATGGCGGGATCGAGAAGCCGATCATTGTGACGAACGTGCCCGCCTGGTCGAACACCGAGTATTGCCGGTAGGCTGAATAGACGCCGATCGGCAGCGCGATCAGCACGCCCACGACGTAGGCGAGGCCCACGACCCACATGGTCTGCGGCAGGCGCTGGATCACGATGTCCATCACCGGAGAGCGCGTCTGCCAGGAGATCACCCTGAGCTCGTTCTGATACAGCTGCGTGTCGGGCAGCCAGCCCAGAAGCCAGGACTCGCGTGTCACCCAGTCGATGAAGACCTGAGGCTCGATCCAGAAGACCTGCACCAGCCATTTCCAGTATTGCACGAGCGGCGGCTCACCGAGGCCGAGCGCCTCGCGCATCTGCTGTTTCACCTCGGGCGGGACGGTCAGCGGCACCTGCGCCATCGGATCGCCGGGCGCGAGCTGCAAAAGCATGAAGATGGCGAAGCTGATGAAGAGCAGCGTCGGCACCGCGAGGACAAGTCGTCGGATCGTATAGGTCAGCATGGGGTGTCGGCCGTTCTTGGAGGCGGTGAGGGGCTGGGCTGGGCGTCACCCGACGCGGAGGTTCGGGGCGCGCGTTGCTCGCGCGCCCCGACGTGAGGATCACTCCTCGATGCGGTACCAGTCGGCCGCGTTCCAGAGCTCGCTGTCCCAGGTGTTGAGGACAACGCCGCCCAGCGTGTTGGAGCGCGCCGAGACCCGGCCGCGATCCACCAGGGGAACGATAGTCATCGTTTCCTTGGTGATGATTTCGTTGAGGCGCTTGGCGATCTCGCCGCGCTTCTCGAGCTCGCCGGTCTGGGCCAGCTCATCGAGGAGCGCATCGTATTCCTCGTTGCAGAAGCGGTTGATGTTCTCGCCCTGCCATTGCGAGGACGGCTTCGGCTCGTTGCCGCAGCGATACATGGCGAGGTAGGATTGCGGATCCGTGCCGTCGAAGTTGTTCGCGTACATTTCCACGTCCGCGTAGAACTTCTGGAACGTGTCCGGGCTGCCCGGATCGCCGCCGAAGAAGACCGAGGCATCGATGTTGCGCAGCTCGGTCTCGACGCCGATCTCGGTCCACCATTGCTTGATCAGCGCCTGGAAGTCCTGGCGCACGGCGTTGGTCGAGGTCTGGTAGACGAGGCTGAGATCCATGCCGTCCTTCTCGCGGATGCCGTCGCCGTTCCCGTCGGTCCAGCCGGCTTCCTCCAGCAGAGCCTTGGCGCCCTCGATATCCTGCGTCAGGCATTCGGTGTTGTCGGAGGCGTAAAGCTCGGGCGCGGGCACGAGATTGCAGGTGGCGCGGCCGGCCTGGCCATATCCGACCTCGACCAGAAGTTCGCGGTCGATCGCCATGGACAGCGCGCGGCGGACCCGCTCATCAGACAGGATCGGGTGCGGATGCGCGACCGTGGAGCGCTCGCCTTCGGGCAGGTCGGGCGAGGGATCGGTGAGGTTCATCTCGATCCGCTCGACCAGCGTGCCGAAGGCGGCGATGGGTTCGCCCTGGCCGGCGGCGGCCATCTGCTCGAGCACGTCGGGCGCCAGCTGCAGGTTCCAGGCGTAGTCGTATTCGCCGGTCTCGAGCACCGCGCGTGCGGCGGCCACGGCGTCACCGCCGCCCTTGAAGTTCACCGATGCGAAGGCGGGCTTCTCCGGATCGCGGTAATTCTCGTTGGCCTCGAGCGAGATCACGTCGTTCGGGCGGAAATCCGTGACGACAAAGGGGCCGGTGCCGATCGGGTTGAAGTTCTCTTCGGTGCAGGAGGAGGCGTTCGCACCGAGGCAGTTCTCGAACTGCGCTTTCTGGATGATGGGGGATTGCCCGCCCATGAAGGGGCCATAGGGGTTGGGCTTGGGGCTCTCGAATGTGACCTGCACCGTGCGCTCGTCGAGGGCCTCGACCGAGGAGACGCCGTCGAACTTGGCACGCTGGGCGCAGCCGCCCTCGGGGGCCATGCAGTACTCGGCGGTGAACACGACGTCCTCGGCGGTCACGGGGCTGCCATCGGACCACAGAAGGCCCTCTTTCAGCGTCCAGGTGATCTGGGTCAGGTCCTCCGAGACGCCACCATTCTCGACGGTGGGGATGTCTTCGGCGAGGTAGGGCACGAGCGCGCCGGTCTCGTCATACCGGCCGAGCGGTTCGATCACGAGGCTCGCGGCCTCGATGTCCTTGGTGCCGCCCGACAGGTAGGGGTTCATGATCGAGGGGGCCTGCCAGTAGATGATATTCACCTGGCCGTCCGAGCCGCGCTCGGCGAACGCCGCCGGCGCGAAGGCGGTCGTTGCCACCGCTCCGAGGAGCATGGTCTTGAGTTTCATGGATATCTCTCCCGTGTTGGACCCGACCTTTTTGGCCGGGTTTTCTTGTCTGCCTCTTGTCGGGCCGGAAGCGCCGAGGGTGGGCAATGGCTTTATCGAAAGCAGAGTTTCGGAAGATTGCAAGCTTTGAGACGCCGCACCGATGGCAAGGTTTGACAGTTTGACGACACTGCCTCTAGCGTCAGCGGACCAGATCGCCAGACGGAGCCGGAGCCATGCTCGACACCCCCATCGCACGGATCGAGAACCTGCGCGTCCAGTTCGAGACGAAGTCCGGCACGGTGGTCGGGGTCAAGGACGTGTCCTTCTCCATCGCACCGGGCGAGACGGTCTGCGTCGTCGGCGAGTCGGGCTCCGGCAAGTCGGTCTCCTCGCTCTCGCTGATGCGGCTGATCGAGTTCTCGGGCGGCGACATCGCGGGTGGCAAGCTCGTCTTCGACCGCAAGGAAGGCGGCGAGATCGACCTTGCCACGACGCATCAGGACCTGATGCGGACGATCCGGGGCAACGAGATCGGCATGATCTTCCAGGAGCCGATGACGGCCCTGAACCCCGTCTTCACGGTCGGACGCCAGCTCACCGAGGGCCTCCGCGTCCATCGCGGCATGTCGCGGAGCGCGGCGGAGGCGCGGGCGCTCGAGCTGTTACGCGAGGTCCGCATTCCCGAACCCGAACGCCGGCTCAAGCAATATCCGCACGAGCTGTCGGGGGGGATGCGCCAGCGTGTCGTGATCGCGATGGCGCTCGCCTGCAAGCCGCGCCTTCTGATCGCGGACGAGCCGACCACCGCGCTCGACGTGACGATCCAGGCGGAGATCCTGGCGCTGATCGACCGGCTGAAACGCGAGACCGGCACCGCGGTGATGTTCATCACCCATGACATGGCCGTGGTCGCGCAGATGGCCGACCGCGTCATCGTGATGTTCCGCGGGGAGAAAGTGGAGGAGGGGCCGGTCGCGGAGATCTTCGCGCATCCCCAGCACCCTTACACGCAAGCGCTGCTCGCCGCAGTGCCGCGCCTTGGGGAGATGTCGGGTACCGACGCGCCCGCGCCGATGAAGCTCGTGGGCCGCGAGGATCAGACCCTCGATCCGATCCCCGGCACGGAGGAGCCGCTCTTGCGCGTCGAGAACCTGACGACCCGGTTCGCGGTGCAGGGGGGCTTCTTCCGGCGCACGGTCGCGAACGTGCACGCGGTGGAGGATCTGTCCTTCACCATCAACAAGGGCCAGACGCTGAGCCTCGTGGGCGAGTCGGGCTGCGGCAAGTCGACCGCCGGGCGCTCCATCCTGCGGCTGGTGGAGCCGCTTTCGGGCAAGATCGATCTCGGCGGCACGGACATCATGGCGCTGAACGACCGCGATCTGCGTAAAGCGCGGCGCGACATGCAGATGATCTTCCAGGATCCCTTCGCCTCGCTCAATCCGCAGATGCAGCTTGCCGACCAGGTGGCCGAGCCCCTCCACAATTTCGGCGGGATGGGTCTCGACAAGGCCGGGATCGCCCGGAAGGTGGAGGATCTTTTCGACCGGGTGGAGCTGCCGCGCAGCTTCATGCGCCGCTATCCGCACGAGCTGTCGGGCGGGCAGCGCCAGCGCATCGCCATCGCGCGGGCGCTCTCGCTCAATCCCAAGCTCATCGTCGCGGACGAGGCGGTCTCCGCGCTCGACGTCTCGGTGCAGGCGCAGGTGGTGAACCTGATGATGGAGCTGCAGGCGGAGCTCGGCCTCTCCTACCTCTTCATCAGCCACGACATGGCGGTGGTGGAGCGCGTCTCGCACCATGTGGGCGTGATGTATCTCGGCCGGATCGTGGAGATCGGCCCCCGCCGCGCGGTCTTCGAGAACCCCCAGCACGCCTATACGCAGGCGCTGATGAAGGCGGTGCCCATCGCCGACCCCGAGAGGCGCAAGTCCGAGCGGGATCTGAACTTCAAGCCGATCCCGTCACCGATACATCCGGTGGGGTATGAGCCTGTGGCGAACGAGTACCGGGAGGTCGGACCGGGGCACCGGGTGCTGGTGAGTGAGAGTGGGTATTGAGGGGACGAAACATTTCTTGCTTCACAGTAAGTATGGCTTGAGTTATCAAGAATTAGCTCGGCCCTCTACTTGGGGCTGTAGAATCCACGGCTGCTTATTGAAATGTCTATACATAATCGCGCGGCCGGTCGGTGTGATTCAGCCGGATGCGTGTGGATAAGGTAAAGAGCGAGGGTCGAGCTGATACCGTGAAGTCCGAAGCTGAGGTTCTATTTAGTCTTCAGACTGCCCATTCTGTAAAAGACGTTGCTTACGCGCTTGGACTTGATCCAGAGAAGTTCTTTTACGTTGTGCAGCGAGCTGATGATGGGCATTATTATGATACTTTCAAGATTCCTAAAAAGAGTGGTGGCGAGAGGGATATCGCTAAGCCGAAAAAAGGTCTAGCGCTAGCACAGGCTAGACTCGTGCCAATTCTAAGTTTTGTGTATTCTCCTGGTGAATGTGTAAAGGGTTTCGTCAAAGGCTCATCCTTTCTTGACAATGCACATTATCACCATGCCCAGAGGTGGGTTTTAAATATTGATCTTTTGGATTTCTTTCCGTCGGTTACGTTCGCGCGTGTCCGCGGTCTTTTTATGTCATCACTTTTCTCATTTAACCCTCGAGTTGCAACTATACTAGCGCGGATTTGCACGTTTCAGGGTGGTCTCCCTCAGGGAGCGACTACTTCTCCTATTTTGGCAAACTTGATAGCAAAGTCTCTTGATAAGCGGCTGACAGGCTTAGCGCGAACTCACCGTTTGAAGTATAGTAGGTATTCTGACGACATCACACTATCTTGCAGTAAGGCGTATGTGCCGAAGTCTATTGTCTCTGAAATAATTGAAATTGATAGTGCTTGGGAAGTGCAGCTTGGGTCGGAGCTAAAGGATATTATAAGGCATTCAGGTTTTCGAGTGAATGATAAAAAGACTAGACTTATGCGCCGAAACAATCGCCAAGAGGTGACCGGTCTTGTTGTAAACGAAAAGGCGAATATAAGAAGGGCGGATATTCAAAGACTGCGAATGAAGATATACTCTACAAGAAAGTATGGTCAGGCTGAGGCATCGCTGCTATGGCTAGGAGACTCTAGCAAAAGTATAAGCATGCACCTTGTTGGATGGTTAGCATACATTAGACAAGTGCGCGGTCAATCAGATCCAGTGCTTGCAAAGCTATGCCAGCAAGTGGTTGCGGCAGGTATCTCAGATATTGAATGGATAGTAAGGTTGGCGGATATGACGAAAGAGTTCGATGTATTTTTGTCTCACGCATCAGATGATAAGAGTAAGGTTAGGCCATTATATGAATCTTTGAATAGTGCTGGCGTCAAAGTATTCTTTGATGAAAGTTCTATTAAATGGGGTGACTCAATCGTTGAGCGTGTCAATCATGGCCTGCTTAAGTCAAGGTTTTTTGTTCCAGTCTTGAGTTCAACTTTTTCGAGAAAGGGTTGGACAAATAAAGAGTCAAATTCCGCGATTGCAATGAATATCTCCCGAAAGGGGCGAATTCTTCCTATTAAATTCTCAGAATTTGATCTGGATGGTAGATACCCTACGCTAAATGACACTCTTTACAAAACTTGGCCTGAAGATTCGGGCAAAGAGGATGATTTTATCAGGGAAGTTACTGATGATTTGATCGCGCTAGTTGAGCAAGACAAGCAACTCGGTTAAATTTATGTGTTTGGTGTCGGAGGCGGAGTTTTTGCCGCTCCCTTCCCCCCACCTCCCACCTCCGCTACACCCCCTCCCCATGACCCACGTCACAGCGATCTGCATCAAGTGGGGGACGCTCTTCGGTCCCGAATATGTCAACCGGCTCTATTCGGGGGTCCGGCGGCATCTCACGTCGCCCGTGCGCTTCCTCTGCATGACCGAACACAGGGATGGCCTGCACCCCGAGATCGAGACGCTCGATCTGCCCGAAGAGCCGTTCCGGCCCGAGATGGACGCCGCGCTCGCGGTCGCGAACCGGCAGGGGGCGATGCGGAAGGTCTCGCTTTTCCGCGAGGGGCTGATCCCCGATCTCGAAGGGCCGGTCCTCGGCTTCGATCTCGACGTGGTCATCACCGGGAACCTCGATCCGTTCTTCGAGCTTGCGCCCGAGAAGGTCGCGATGCGCCATGACTGGACCGAGAAGCGTAAAGGGCGCCCGACCGGGCACGGCTCCGTCTTCCGGTTCGATCCGGCGCGGCACGGCTTTCTCTATGACGATCTCGCCGCGAACCCTTATGCCGAGGTCGAGAAGGCGCGCGGCTCCGAGCAGCGCTACACGTCCCACAAGGCGATGGACAAGGATGCCTTCGCCTACCTGCCGCAAGAGTGGGTCGTGTCCTTCAAATACGATTGCAACCCGTTCCCGAGGAACTGGGTGCGCGGGCCCGAGCTGCCCCCCGATGCCCGCGTCGTCTGCTTTCACGGCCATCCCAAGATGGACGAGGCGGTGGAGGGCTATTCCGGCTCGCTCATCCGCCGCTCGGCCCCGTGCGAGTGGCTGCGCGATCACTGGATCACACGCGCGGCGGCGGATCTCGGCCCGGACTGGGCCTGACCGCCCCTTGCTCCTGAAATAGCTGCGCGGTAAAGCCGAACCCGGGCAAAGAATTATCGAGAAGGGCATCTCATGCGTCGTGTCGTCGTCACCGGACTGGGCCTTGTCACTCCGCTCGCCTCGGGCGTCGAGGAAACCTGGTCGCGGCTTCTGGCCGGCAAGTCGGGCGCGGGCACGATCACCAAGTTCGATGCCAGCCACCTTGCCACCACCTATGCCTGCGAAGTGCCCTATGGCGACGGCTCGGACGGCACCTTCGACCCCGACGCCTATCTCGACAAGAAAGAGCAGCGGAAGGTCGACGATTTCATACTCTACGGCATGGCCGCCGCCAAGCAGGCCGTCGAGGATGCCGGCTGGACCCCCGAGGACGAAGAGGATCGCCTCCGCACCGGCGTGATGATCGGCTCCGGCATCGGCGGGCTCAATTCCATCGCCGAGACCGCGTATCTCATCCGCGACAAGGGCCCGCGCCGGGTCTCGCCCTTCTTCATTCCGGGCGCGCTCATCAACCTCATCTCTGGCAACGTGTCGATCAAGTACGGCTTCAAGGGTCCGAACCACGCGCCCGTGACCGCCTGTTCGACCGGCGCGCATGCCATCGGAGACGCCTCGCGGCTCATCATGTTCGGCGATGCGGACGTGATGATCGCCGGCGGGGCCGAGGCCGCGATCTCCGAGATCGGGATCGCCGGGTTCAACGCCTGCAAGGCCCTGTCGACGAAGCGCGGTGACGATCCGCAGGCGGCGAGCCGCCCCTATGATGCCGACCGCGACGGGTTCGTGATGGGCGAGGGCGCGGGCGTCGTCGTTCTGGAGGAATACGAACACGCGGTTGCGCGCGGCGCGCATATCTACGCCGAGGTGAAGGGCTATGGCCTCTCGGGCGACGCCTACCACATCACCGCGCCCTCCGAGGACGGCGAGGGCGGCGAGCGCTCCATGCGCGCGGCGCTGAAGAATGCGGGCCTCGAGCCGGCCGATATCGACTACATCAACGCCCACGGCACCTCGACGATGGCCGACGTGATCGAGCTTGGCGCGGTCGAGCGGATGCTCGGCGATGCGGCGGGCAAGGCCACGATGTCCTCGACCAAATCCGCGACGGGGCATCTTCTGGGCGCGGCGGGCGCGATCGAGGCGATCTTCTCCATCCTCGCGATCCGCGACCAGATCGCGCCACCGACGATCAACCTCGACACGCCGGCGGTCGAGACGAAGCTCAATCTCGCGCCGAACGCCAAGCATGACCGCGAGATCACCCACGCGCTGTCGAACTCCTTCGGCTTCGGCGGCACCAATGCGAGCGTGATCTTCGGCAAGATGAGCTGAATTTCGCGCGAGCCGGGGCAGGCGGGGCTTCCCGTTGCGCCCTGGCTCGGCGATACTGACTTCAGGCGGCCCCCGCGGGCTGCGAGCGACAAACAAGAGCAGGCACCGGACCCATGTGGCGCAATATCGCCTCCAACGCGCTGACCTTCCTGGTCGTCGCCGTCTTTCTGGCAGGCGGCGTCCTGATCTGGGCGCAATCGGAATACGAGAACGCCGGTCCGCTGCCTGAGCCGATCTGCCTCGAAGTGCCGCGCGGCTCGAACATGTCCCGCGTCTCCGAGGATCTGGTCAGCCAGGGCGCGGTGAGCTCGGGCACGCTGTTCCGGCTCGGCGCAGATTATTCCGAGAAGACGCAGGATCTCAAAGCGGGCAGTTTCCTTGTCCCCGAAGGCGCGTCCATGCGCGAGATCACCGACATCATCACGCGCGGCGGGGCGTCGACCTGCGGCACCGAGGTCGTGTACCGGATCGGTGTGAACTCCGCCGAGGTCGAAGTCCGCTCGCTCGACCCGGCGACGGGCCGTTTCGTGGAGCTGGCGGAATTCGACCCCGCCGCGGACGAGCCCGCGCCCGAAGCCTTCACCGAAGTGCGCGGCCGCGCCGATACCCGCTACCGGATCGCGCTCGCCGAGGGCGTGACCAGCTGGCAGGTGGTCGAGGAGCTGAGATCGGTCGACGTGCTTGACGGTGAGGTCGAGGTGCCGCCTGAAGGCTCCCTCGCGCCCGACAGCTACGAGGTTGCCGAAGGCGACACCCGCGCGAGCCTCATCGAGCGGATGCGCCGGGCACAGGACATCATCCTGCAGGAGGAGTGGGCCAATCGCGCGGACGATCTGCCGATCGAAAGCCCCGAGGAAGCGCTCATCCTCGCCTCCATCGTCGAGAAGGAAACCGGCGTCGCCGAAGAGCGTCCGCAGGTCGCCTCGGTCTTCGTGAACCGGCTTCGCGACGGGATGCGGCTGCAAACGGACCCCACGGTGATCTATGGCATCACCAACGGGCAAGGCGTATTGGGCCGGGGTATTCGCCAGTCCGAACTGCGCGCCGAGACGCCCTACAACACGTATGTCATCGACGGGCTTCCGCCGACACCGATCGCCAATCCCGGCCGCGCGTCGCTCCGGGCGGCGCTCAATCCGGCGGAGACGGATTACGTCTTTTTCGTCGCCGATGGCACGGGCGGTCACGCCTTCGCCGAAACGCTGGCAGAGCATAACGAAAACGTCGCGCGCTGGCGCGAGATCGAGGCGGAGCAGGCCCAGCAGAACTGAGCCCAAGCCGCCTCGCGAACCCCGCTGTTGAAATCCTGTATTCCTGCCTTAGGTCTCCGGGGCAGGTAATTAAGCTTATTTTTCGCATGGCGCGGGACGTGCGAACTTGGATCGAGGGAATGCATGACCGGACTTTCGCAGGAAAGCCCCGAGTCCATCGTGGGCACGGCGGTGAAGTTTTCACCGCTGTCGATAGTGCTTACCGATCCAAGGATCGAAGATGAGCCCATCACTTATGTGAATGACGCGTTCGTCCGCACGACGCAGTATTCCCGACAATCGGCCGTGGGCCGCAATTGCCGCTTCCTGCAGGGCGAGGATACCGACCCAGACGACGTAAGACGTTTGCGGGAAGGTCTGAAATCGGGCGAGCAGTTCGAGGTGACCCTCCTTAACTACAAGGCAGACGGCACGCCGTTCATGAACCAGCTTCTGATCTCGCCCGTGCACGACGAGAGCGGCGCGATGATCGCGCGGTTCGGACTTCAGCGCGAGGTCGACCGCGACTTGGCCCGCGCCGCCTCCGAGAACACGGTCCGGCATCGCGACAGCGCGGTGTCGATGCTGCGCGAATTGCAGCACCGGGTGAAGAACCACCTGGCGATGGTGGTCAGCATGATCCGCATGCAGGCACGCCGCGAGGTGACGACGGACAGCTTCCAAGCGCTGTCGCGCCGGATCGAGGCACTGGCGCTCCTTTACGACGAGCTTTTCAAGCTCAACGTCAACGTGGAGCGGGACAGCCGCATCCAGGTCGACGGGTATCTCAAGCGGATCAGCGAGGTTCTGTCTGGCATCGACGGGCGCGGGACCGTCAAGGTTCGCGTGACCAGCGATCCCATCGTGATGTCCGTCGATCAGGCGGCGCGGGTCGGGTTGTTGCTGTCTGAATTGGTGACGAACGCGATGGAGCACGCCTTCGAGGCGCGCGATTCCGGCTCCATCCATGTCTCGCTGGAAGATCTCGGAGAGGATCGCCTGCGGCTTGAAGTGACCGACGATGGCATCGGCCTGCCCGAGGGTAGCAACTGGCCTCACGGCGCGGATTCGCTCGCCAAGCAGCGGCGCAAGGCGGAAGGGGATAACGGCAAGCTCGATACGACCGGGGCAAATCACCAGCCGGGCGTCGGCGGCAGTATCGTCGTCTCGCTGGCACGCTCGCTCGATGCCGAGCTTGCCATCAACAGCACGGGCGAGGGCACGCGGGTGTCGCTCGATTTCACCCGCGAGACCTGAGCGGCGCAGCGATCAGAGCTGCGCCATCACCTCGTCGGAGGCTTCGAAATTGGTCGTGACTCGCTGAACGTCGTCGTCATCCTCGAGCGCATCGACCAGCTTCATCAGCGATTGCATGCCCTCGAGGTCCAGCTCGGTCGTGTTGACCGGCTTCCAGACCAGGCGCGTCGTCTCGGATTCGCCAAGAGCTTCCTCAAGAGCGGTCGCGACCTCGTTGAGATCGGTATCGGCGCACCAGACGATGTGCCCCTCCTCCGAGCTTTCGACGTCCTCCGCGCCGGCCATGATCGCCGCTTCCAGCACCTCTTCGGCGGAGCCGACGGAGGCCGCGTAGACGACTTCCCCCTTGCGCTCGAACATGAAGCCGACAGAGCCCGTCTCGCCCATGTTGCCGCCGTTCTTCGAGAAGGTGGAGCGCACGTTGGAGGCTGTGCGGTTGCGGTTGTCGGTCATCGCCTCGACGATCACCGCGACGCCGTTCGGGCCGTATCCCTCGTACCGGATCTCCTCATAGGCATCGCCATCGCCGCCCGTCGCCTTCTTGATCGCGCGCTCGATATTGTCCTTGGGCATGGACTGGCCCTTGGCCTCTTTCACGGCCATACGCAGGCGCGGGTTCTTTTCGGGATCGGGATCGCCCATTTTCGCGGCGACGGTGATCTCCTTGGAGAGCTTGGAGAACAGCTTCGAGCGGGCCGCGTCCTGGCGTCCCTTGCGATGCTGGATATTCGCCCACTTTGAATGGCCGGCCATGTCTGCCTCTTCACGTCCTGTCTGAAAATCGTGTGTCATATACGGGAGGTTCGGGGCAGGGGGCAAGGGGCCGGACACGCTTGCCCTTGCGCAGGACGCGTGCCAACAGACGCGCCATGCAAGCCTACCTTGCCGGCTTCGGGCTCGGCTTCTCGCTTATCCTTGCCATCGGCGCGCAGAACGCCTTCGTTTTGCGCCAGGGTCTCATGCGTCAGCACGTCCTGCCCGTGGTGCTGACCTGCGCGATTTCGGATGCGCTGCTGGTGAGCCTCGGAGTGGCGGGGTTCGGCGCGCTTACGGCGCGTCTGCCCTGGCTCGAGACGGTGATGCGCTGGGGCGGCGCGGCCTTCCTGACGTGGTATGGGCTGAGGGCCCTGCGTTCGGCCGTCGCGGGCGGTGCGGCGCTCGAGGCGGGCGCATCGGCGCCGAGCCTCAAGGCCTCGCTCCTGACCTGTCTCGCGCTGACCTGGCTCAATCCTCACGTCTATCTCGACACGGTCGTGCTTTTGGGCGCGCTCTCGGCGCAATATGGTGCGCCGGTCCTCTTCGGGGCGGGGGCGGTCACGGCCTCCTTCGCGTTCTTTTTCGCGCTGGGATACGGCGCTCGGGCGCTTGCGCCGATCTTTGCGCGGCCGCGCGCCTGGCGCGTCCTCGATGCTTTGGTCGGATGCACCATGCTTGCAATCGCGGCTTCGCTTTTATTGTAGTCCCGAGCCGCCTTGCAATCCGGTGCGCCGGGGCGCTTGATGCAGCGCATGGACGAAAGACCCCAATCCCCGCTTCGCGGTATCCTGTGGATGGTCGTCACCGGGTTCTGTTTCGTGATGGTAACGGCGCTGGTGAAGATGCTGGGCGGGCGTATTCCTGCCACGGAAAGCGCCTTTCTGCGCTATCTTCTCGGCCTCGTGTTCCTGCTGCCGCTCTGGCGCTCGCTCTCCGCCACCCGGCTCACGCGCAGACAGTGGGGGCTCTTCACGCTACGCGGGGCGTGTCACACGATTGGCGTCGGGTGCTGGTTCTTCGCGATGACCCGTATCCCGATCGCCGAGGTCACGGCGATGAATTACCTGAACCCGATCGGGGTCAGCATCCTTGCCGTGATCTTCCTTGGGGAACGCATGGCGATGCGCCGCATCCTCGCGATCTGCGCGGCGCTGGCCGGTGCGGTCATCATCCTGCGTCCGGGCTTCCGGGAGCTCGATCCGGGTCATTTCGCGATGCTGGTCACGGCGGGGACGTTCTCGTGCAGCTACCTCGTGGCGAAGATCCTCTCCGACGAGACCGACGCGACGGTCGTCGTGGCGCTTCTGTCGGTGATGGTCACGATCGGACTTGCGCCCTTCGCCATGCTCAACTGGGTCTGGCCCAATCTTTACGAGCTTGGCGTTCTCGCCTGTGTCGCGCTTTTCGCGACGGCTGGGCATTACACGATGACGCTGGCCTTCGCCTCGGCGCCGGTGACGGTGACCCAGCCTGTCACGTTCCTGCAGCTAGTCTGGTCGGTGATCGTGGGGGCCGCCTTCTTCGCCGAGCCACCCGATCCGTTCGTGATCGCGGGCGGTGCGATCATCATCGCGGCGGTCAGTTTCATCACCTGGCGCGAGGCGCAGCTGAAGAAGCAGGGCGTAACGCCGCCGATCCACGCAACAAAGCAATAGGAAAACCTTAACTGTTTCGCTTCCAGAAATGATCACGCCGATGTCCCGGTCTTGCCGCAATCGCGCGCAAATTTCGGTCCCATCGGGCGAGCAAGACCCGGCCCTTGTGATCTACGGAGAGTGACACCCATGTTTGCTGAAAACAGACTGACAGAGAATTTTGACGAAATCCGCCACTTTGCGCTGAAGGAACGGTCCAAGGTCGTCTCCGATGCCGAATGGCGCTTCCGCATGCGCGGCTATGGCTACAACCTGCGGCCAACCGAAGCGGGATACGAGGTAGCGCGGCTGCCCCATATGAGCGTTATCGGCCATATCGACGCCTGATACGCACCATGACAAATCAGATCTAGAGCCCGGCCGCTGCGCGCGTCCGGGCTTTTTCATGCCTGGCCTCCAGTGGCTTTCGGATGATTGATTGACGAGTCAATCAGATCGCCTTACCTTCTCGGGTGCAATGCTCACCCTCGAGAGGTTTCATGTCGCGCCCGAACATCCTTGTCCTGATGGTCGACCAACTGAACGGAACCCTGTTTCCCAATGGCCCCGCCGATTGGCTGCACACGCCGAACCTGCGAAAGCTGGCCGAGCGGTCGACGCGGTTCCGCAACGCCTACACGGCCTCGCCGCTCTGCGCGCCGGGGCGGGCGTCCTTCATGTCGGGCCAGTTGCCCTCCGATACCGGCGTCTATGACAATGCGGCGGAGTTCACGTCTTCAATTCCGACCTACGCGCACCACTTGCGCCGCGCGGGCTATCAGACCTGCCTCTCGGGTAAGATGCATTTCGTCGGCCCCGACCAGCTCCACGGGTTCGAAGAGCGCCTGACGACCGACATCTACCCGGCCGATTTCGGCTGGACGCCCGATTACCGCAAGCCCGGCGAACGGATCGACTGGTGGTATCACAATCTCGGCTCGGTCACGGGCGCGGGTGTCGCCGAGATCTCCAACCAGATGGAATACGACGATGCGGTCGCCTTCGAGGCGGAACAGAAGCTCTACGACCTGGCGCGCGGGCACGATCCACGCCCCTGGATGCTGACCGCGAGTTTCACGCATCCGCACGACCCTTACGTTGCGCGGCGCAAATACTGGGATCTCTACGAGGATTGCGCGCATCTGCAGCCCGAAGTTCCGGCGCTTGCCTACGAGGACCACGATCCGCATTCGCAACGCATCTTCGATGCCAACGACTGGCGCAATTTCGAGATCACGGACGAGGATATCCGACGCTCGCGCCGCGCCTATTTCGCGAATATCTCCTATCTCGACGAGAAGATCGGCGGCATCCTCGACGTGCTGGAGCGCACGCGGCAGGAGGCGATCATCGTTTTCGTCTCCGATCACGGCGACATGCTCGGCGAGCGTGGCTTGTGGTTCAAGATGAGCTTCTACGAAGGCTCGGCCCGTGTGCCGCTCTTGGTTTCGGCCCCCGACATGCAGCCGGGCCTTGTCGAAAGCCCGGTATCAACCATCGATCTCTGCCCCACGCTTTGCGATCTTGCAGGTGTGTCGATGCAGGAGGTGATGCCCTGGACCACCGGCGAAAGCCTGAAGCCCTTGGGGCAGGGGGCGAGCCGCAAGAGCCCTGTCGTGATGGAATACGCCGCCGAAGCGTCCTATTCGCCGCTGATCGCGCTGCGCCAAGGGCGCTGGAAATACACCAATTGCGCGCTCGACCCCGAACAGCTCTTCGATCTCGAGGCTGACCCGCATGAGCGCGTGAACCTCGCAGAGGACCCGGCCCATGAGGTCACTCTCGAGACCTTCCGCCGCGAGGCTGCGATGCGCTGGGATCTGGAAGAGTTCGACGCCGATGTCCGACAGAGCCAGGCCAAGCGCTGGGTCGTCTACGAGGCGCTCAAGCAGGGCGGCTATTACCCGTGGGATTACCAGCCGCTTCGCGATGCCTCCGACCGCTACATGCGCAACCACATGGACCTTAACGAGGTCGAGGAAAATCAACGCTTTCCAAGGGGTGAATGAGTCATGGACGATCTGATCTACGACACCCAGCCGCAAGCCAGCCATTTCGTCGACGGCGCCTATCTCGAAGATACGGACGGCATTCCGATCGACGTGATCTATCCCGCCACGGGCGAGGTCATTGGCCGCGTGCACGCGGCAACGGATGAAGTGATCGACAAGGCGATCGAAAGCGGTCGTCGCGCGCAAGCCGAATGGGCGGCGATGAGCCCGCGCGAGCGCGGCCGCGTTTTGACCCGTGCCGCCCAGATCATGCGCGAGCGCAATCGCCCGCTGTCGATCCTGGAGACGCAGGATACCGGCAAACCCTTGCAGGAAACGCTGGTCGCCGACGCCACGTCCGGTGCCGATGCGCTGGAATATTTCGGCGGCATCGCGGCGGGCCTGACCGGAGAGCATATCCCGCTCGGCGCCGATTGGGCTTACACGATCCGCGAGCCGCTTGGCCTGTGTGTTGGCATCGGCGCGTGGAACTACCCCACGCAGATCGCATGTTGGAAAGCCGCACCCGCGCTCGCCTGCGGCAACGCGATGATCTTCAAGCCGTCCGAGACGACGCCGCTCTCCGCGCTCAAGGTGGCCGAGATCCTGCATGAGGCAGGTCTGCCCTCGGGGCTGTTCAACGTGGTTCAGGGCGCGGGCGAGGTTGGCGGCCGGCTGACCACAGACCCCCGTGTCGACAAGGTCTCGCTCACGGGGTCGGTGCCGACGGGCCGAAAGGTCTATGCGGCCGCGGCGGATGGCCTCAAGCACGTCACGATGGAACTTGGCGGCAAGTCCCCGATCCTGATCTTCGACGACGCCGATCTCGAGGACGCGGTCGGTGGCGCCATCATGGGGAATTTCTACTCGTCCGGCCAGATCTGCTCCAACGGGACGCGGGTCTTCGTGCAAAAGGGGCTGAAGGACCGCTTCGTCGCCCGCATGGAAGAGCGCCTGAAGGGTGCGGTGATCGGCGATCCGCTTAACGAGGCGACGAATTTCGGCCCGCTCGTCAGCGCGCGCCAGATGGAGATCGTGGAGGGCTACCTCAAGGCAGGCGTGGCCGAAGGGGCGCGGCTCGTCACTGGCGGAGAGCGCCTCGACCGCGACGGCTTCTGGATCACGCCCGCGCTCTTCGACGGTGTGACCGACGAGATGAGCATCGCGCGCGAGGAGATCTTCGGGCCCGTGCTGTCGGTTCTCGAGTTCGAGACCGAGGAAGAGGGCATCGCGCGGGCGAACGCCACCGAATACGGTCTCTCCGCGGGTGTCTTCACGCGGGATATTTCCCGCGCGCACCGGGTGATCGGGAAGCTGGAAGCAGGCACCTGCTTCATCAACTCCTACAATGACGCGCCGGTCGAAATGCCGTTCGGGGGCGTGAAGATGTCGGGTGTGGGCCGCGAGAACGCGAAAGCCGCGCTCGAACATTATTCGCAACTGAAATCCGTCTACGTGCGGATGGGACGCGTGGAAGCGCCGTTCTAGGCGCGTCTCCTCCGCTCTGTCGAGCGTCCTCGACACAGCCCGAACGGGCACAACCAACCAGGGACCAGATCCATGATCGCCGATTACGTCATCGTAGGAGCCGGCAGCGCCGGATGCGCCATGGCCTATCGCCTCGCGGAGGCGGGCCGGTCGGTCATCGTCATCGAACATGGCGGCTGGGATGGCGGCCCGTTCATCCAGATGCCGGGCGCGCTGTCCTACCCGATGAACATGCCGCTCTATGATTGGGGCTACCAGACCGAGCCTGAGCCCCATCTCGGCGGTCGCCGGCTCGCCTGTCCGCGCGGCAAGGTGATCGGCGGCTCCTCCTCGATCAACGGCATGGTCTATGTGCGCGGCCATGCGCGCGACTTCGACCATTGGCGCGATCAGGGCGCGGATGGCTGGGGCTATGCGGATGTTCTGCCGTATTACAAGCGGATGGAGACGTCGCATGGCGGTCAGCCCGGCTGGCGCGGCACGGACGGCCCTTTGCATGTGAGCCGTGGTCCTCGGGACAACCCGCTCGTCCAAGCCTTTACGGAGGCGGGCGTGCAGGCCGGCTACGAAGCGACCGCCGATTACAACGGCGAGAAGCAGGAAGGGTTCGGGCCGATGGAGGCCACGATCCACAAGGGCACCCGCTGGTCCGCTGCCAATGCCTATCTTCGGCCTGCCCAGAAGATGGGGGTGGAGATCGTGCGCGGTCTCGCGCGCCGTGTCGTCATCGAGGATGGCCGGGCCACCGGCGTCAACTTCGCTCGCGGCGATACGCGGGAGACCATTCGCGCGCGGCGCGAGGTGATCCTCGCGGCCTCGTCGCTCAACTCGCCGAAGCTCCTGATGCTCTCGGGGATCGGCCCCGCGGCGCATCTTGCCGAGCACGGCATCGAGCCCGTGGCCGACCGTCCCGGCGTCGGACAGAACCTTCAGGATCATCTCGAGCTCTACATCCAGATGGCCTCCAAACAGCCGGTCAGCCTTTTCCGGTACTGGAACCTCTTCGGGAAGGCCTATGTCGGGCTGCGCTGGCTTTTGAACCGCAGCGGGCCGGGCGCGTCGAACCAGTTCGAAAGCGCAGCCTTTATCCGCTCCGAGGCAGGTGTCGATTACCCGGACATCCAGTATCACTTCCTGCCGCTCGCGGTACGCTACGACGGCAAGGCAGCCGCCGAGGGCCATGGGTTCCAGGCGCATGTCGGGCCGATGCGGTCTCCGTCTCGGGGGGAGGTGACACTGACCTCGCGCGACCCCGAGTCCGCGCCCAGCATCCGCTTCAACTACATGTCGGACGAGAAGGACTGGGACGATTTCCGGCGAGCGATCCGGCTCACCCGCGAGATCTTCGCGCAGGAGGCATTCGCGCCTTACGCCGATTTCGAGATCCAGCCCGGCGCCGAGGTGCAGAGCGACGACGAGCTGGACGATTTCATCCGCGCCCATGTCGAAAGCGCGTACCACCCGTGCGGCACCTGCCGGATGGGTCGGCGGGACGATCCCGGAGCCGTGGTCGATCCCGAAGGCCGGGTGATCGGCGTCGATGGGCTTCGCGTCGCCGACAGTTCGATCTTCCCGCGCATCACGAACGGCAACCTCAACGCGCCCTCGATCATGGTCGGGGAGAAGATCGCGGATCATGTGCTCGGTCGCCATCTTCCGCCGGAGAATGCGGAGCCCTGGATTCATCCGAACTGGCAGGAGGCGCAGCGGTAGTGCAATTGATCCCTGTCAAAGACCTAGGCACCCGCACGTGGTGTCATCGGCGTAACCAATGAAGGAGGCCCCGATGACCCACGTTCCCCACAAGCTGCCCGAGGATTTTCCCGAACATCGCGCGCGGATCGCGACCCTGCGGCAGACCGACCTTTATTTCGCGCGGCTTGCCGATCGCTACGATGCGCTCAACGCCGAAGTGCACCTGGCGGAGACCAACGTGGTGCCGATCGACGATCTTGCAGCGCTGGAGATCCGGCGCGAGCGCGCGGCCTTGAAGGACGAAGTCTACAGGATTCTCAGCCGCGAGCCTGCGGAATAAGGGCTTCGATCTCGCGCGTGATCGCGGGCGACATCGGGCGGGCGGTCGACCCCCAGGTGGCGGTGACGCGGCCGTCGGGGTCAATGAGAACCTTGTTGAAGTTCCAGGCCGGCTCGAAGCCCGCAGTTTCGCGGAGCCATGCATAGAACGGATGCGCCTCGCCGCCGCGTACGGCGGTGATGGTCGTCATGGGCATGTCGATCCCGAAATTCAGCTCGCAGAAGTCCTTGACCGCCTCGTCCGAGCCAAGCTCCTGCTTGAAGTCGTTGGACGGGACCGCAAGCACGACGAGACCGTCGGTCCGGTAGCGGTCATAGAGCTCTTGCAGCGCATCATATTGCCCGGTGAAGGCGCAGCGCGAGGCCGTGTTCACCACGAGCACAGGCTGGCCTGCCCAATCCCGCATGTCGATCTCGCCGCCATCTATGGAGGGGAAGCGGAAATCGAGAGCCGCGGCTTGGCTGGCCGTCAGGATCAGCGCGAAAACTGCAAGTAAATGTCGCATGGGTCACCTTCGGAAACTGGGACGCGAGATAGTCCGCGCCGCGACTTTTCCAACCGCGACCATAGGCACGGCGGCGCAAGCGCATTAGTTTCATAACGAGGAGGTGCATCATGGCCGGTGGATGGACACGCGACGGCGCGGTGAGCGAACAGATCGAAGCGTCGATCTCGGACGAGCTGGCGCGCATGAAGGCGCGGCGCATGCCATCGGGCGAAAGCCTGACCCATTGCGCTGAATGTGAAGAGCCGATCCCCGAGAAGCGCCGCGTGGCCTTACCGGGCGTCAAACTCTGTATCGACTGCCAGCAGGAGCGGGACGGGGCTGCCCCGTCGCGCGGCGGGATCAACCGGCGCGGCTCAAAGGACAGCCAGCTCAAATAATCGCTCAGTCTGCCCCGATCTCGTCGAGATAGGCGCGCACGCAGGTCTGGACGTGCCGGAAGCGGTCACCGCCCAGATGCTTGCCGCCGAACCAGCGCGTGACGACGACGAGGTGCTCGGAAACCCCATCCCGTTCGAGCATGCGCAGGATGACGTTGCCAGCGCCTGCCTCGCCGTCGTCGTTCTTGACGGGCGCATCGGGAAGCAGCACGGCCCAGCTATTATGCGTGGCCTTGGCGAATTTCTTGTGGCGCTTGAGGTCTTTCACCAGCGCCTTTGCCTCGTCCTCGGAAGCGCAGGGCGCGCCGGCGACCGCGTATTTCGACCCGCGGTCGCTGAGCACGTTTTCGAGCACGAGCAGGGCTCAGTCCTCCATCGCCTCGAGCTCGTCGATCAGGCCCGAGATCATTGACAGACCCTTGTCCCAGAACGCCGGGTCGGTCGCGTCGAGGCCGAACGGCGCGAGCAGATCGGTGTGATGCTTCGAGCCGCCCGCCTTCAGCATGTCGAAATACTTCTCCTGGAAGCCGTCGGGCGCTTCTTCGTAATTCGCGTAGAGCGCGTTCACGAGACCGTCTCCGAAAGCATAGGCGTAGACGTAGAACGGCGAGTGCACGAAATGCGGGATATAGGCCCAGAAGGTCTCGTAGCCGTCCATGAAATCGAAGGCGGGCCCGAGGCTCTCGGCCTGGACCGACATCCAGAGCGCGTTGATATCGTCCGGTGTCAGTTCGCCGCTGCGTCTCGCCTCGTGCAGCTTGCACTCGAAATCGTAGAACGCGATCTGGCGCACGACCGTGTTGATCATGTCCTCGACCTTGCCGGCGAGCAGAACCTTGCGCTCGGCATCGTCCTTGGCGTTTCGCAGCATCCGGCGGAAGGTCAGCATCTCGCCGAAGACCGACGCGGTCTCGGCCAAGGTGAGCGGGGTGGAGGACAGCATCTCGCCTTGGCCCGCCGCGAGAACCTGGTGAACCCCGTGGCCAAGCTCATGGGCGAGCGTCATCACGTCGCGCGGCTTACCGAGGTAGTTGAGCAGAACGTACGGATGCACGTTCGTGACCGTCGGGTGCGCGAAGGCGCCGGGCGCTTTGCCCGGCGTCACGGCTGCGTCGATCCAACCTTTGCTAAAGAACGGCTCGGCGATCTCGGCCATTTTCGGATCGAACTCCGAATAGGCGTTCATCACCGTCTCGCGTGCCTCGTCCCAATCGACTGTGCGGGTCGTTTCCATGGGCAGGGGCGCGTTGCGGTCCCAGACCTGCATCCGCTCAAGCCCGAGCCACTTGCGCTTGAGCTCGTAATAGCGGTGCGAGAGCTTGGGATAGGCGGCGACAACGGCGTCGCGCAAGGCCTCGACGACCTCGGGCTCGACGTCATTGGCAAGGTGTCGTCCGGTCTGCGGGGTCGGCATGCCGCGCCAGCGGTCCATGACCTCTTTTTCCTTGGTCTGCGTGTTGTGCACGCGCGCGAAGGTTCGGATGTTGCCCGCGAAGACCCGCGCAAGCTCTCGCGCGGCGGCTTCACGCTTTGCGCGGTCCTGTTCGGTCAGGCAGTTGAGCGTGCCCTCGATGCCCATGACTTCGCCATCGACCTCGAATTCGAGGCCCGAGATCGTCTCGTCGAAGAGCCGCTCCCAGGCATCGCCGACGACGCCCATGTCGTGCAGGAACTTCTCCATCTCGTCGGAGAGCTGGTAGGGTTTCATCGCGCGGATGCGGTCGAAGGCAGGCTTGTATCGGGCGAGATCGGCATCGGCGTCAAAGAGATCAGCATAAGCTGCGTCCTCGAGGCGATTGATCTCAAGAGAGAAAAAGACGAGCGGCGTCGTGTAGACCGTGATCTTCTCCTGCGCGTCCGAGAGGAACTTCGCGCGATCCGGATCGGTCGTGTTCTGGTAGTAGCGCAAGCCGGCGAAGGACATGATGCGTCCTGCGATATTCTCGATCTTCTCGTGGCGTTCGACCATCTCGAGAAAACCGCGCGCATCGAGCCCAGCGATCTTACCCTCGTAATCCGAAGCGAAGCTTTTGCAGGACGCCTCCAGCCAATCGAGATCGCGCTTGAGCTCGGGCGCGTCCGGGGCAGCGTAGAGGTCCGTCAGATCCCATTCGGGCAGGTTGCCCAGATTGCCGCCACCGGCGGAGGCATTGGCGTCGAGGACGGGACGGACATTCATGGGCTGGCTCCTTTTGGCTTTGTCAGGAACGTGGCGTGGTGCCGCGCGAGGTTCAAGGGGCGATTCCCTCAACCGTAGGCGGCCAGCATCGCCTTCAAATCGTCCAGCGTGTTTGCCTCCGCCACGCGCTTGTCATGCCGCCAGCGGCTCATCCGGGGGAAGCGCAGCGCGACACCGGATTTGTGGCGCGGGCTTTCGTGGATCCCCTCGAAGGCGATCTCGAAGACATGCTCGGGCGTGACCTGACGCACCGGGCCGTAGCGTTCCAGCGTGTTTTTCCGCACCCAGGCGGTGATCTTGCGGAACTCGGCGTCGGTCAGACCGGAATAGGCCTTGGTGAAGGGTACCAACGCCTCGCCGTCGCGCACGGCAAAGGTGAAGTCGGTAAAGAGGTTCGCGCGCCGCCCGTGGCCCTGCTGGGCATAGATCATCACAGCGTCGATGGTGAGCGGGTCGAGCTTCCACTTCCACCAGTCCCCCTTCTTGCGCCCCGACAGATAGGGGCTGTCCAGGCGTTTGAGCATGACCCCCTCGGCGCGGAAATCGCGGGCCTTGGCGCGTTCCTTCGCGAGCGCCTCCCAAGTGTCGAAAGCGATGAGCCGGGACGCCCGGATCGGGGCTTCGGGCGGCAGATCTGCGATCAGCGCATCGAGCGCCGCGCGCCGCTCGGCCATCGGATGCGCTCGGATGTCTGTGCCATCATGTTCCAGAAGATCATAAGCCAGTAGGATCACGGGCGCTTCGCGCAAAAGCTTTTTCGGCACGGTCTTGCGCCCGATCCGCGCCTGCAACGTGTTGAACGGCAGGGGCATTTCATTCTCGAAGTCCCAGGCGACGATCTCGGCGTCCAGCGCCGTGCCGTCGGGCAGGAAGTCGCGGGCGGGCGCAAGCTCGGGAAAACGGTCGGTCATCAGCTCCTCGCCGCGCGACCAGACGTGATGCTCGGCCCCGCGCACCAGAAGCTGGCCGCGAATGCCATCCCATTTCCATTCCGCCTGCCAATCCTCGGGCGGGCCGATGTCTACCGGCCCGTCATCGAGCTGATACGCGAGATAAAATGGGTAGGGGCGGGAAGCGTCGGCGGCAGGATCTTCCGCCTCAATGAGCGCGTGGTAGGACGTCGCATCGGGGGTCCACTTGCCCATGAGCTTGTGCGCGAGCACCGCCTCGTCCTGACCCGTCGCCTGGGCGAGCGCGCGTGTCATGAGCTTCTGGCTGACGCCGATGCGGAAGCCGCCCGTGATGAGCTTGTTGAACAGAAAGCGCTCCGTCTCGTCGAGCTGTCTCCAGGCGGCGACGATCCGGTCGTGACGCGCATCGATATCGACCTGGCCGAGCGCCTTCAGCTCGCCGATCCAGTGCGAGAGCGGCTTGTCGCTGACCTCGGGCGCGGGCGGCAGGACCAGCGCCAGCGTCTCCGCCAGATCGCCGACGATTGGATAGCTTTCCTCCAGAAGCCAAAGCGGGATGCCGGCTTCCTCGGCTGCCCATTCGCGAAGCTGGGTCGTGTTGACGGCCCGTTTCGGACGGCGGCCCGAAAAGAGCGCGATGGTCCAGAGCTTGTCCTCGTCCGAGGCCTCCGCGAAGAACCGCGCAAGCGCCTTCGTCTTGCGCGTGGTCTTGGTGGTCTGATCGACTTCCGTGAAAAGCGCGGCAAAATCCTTCATGCCGGCTCTTCCTCCGTGACCTCGTCGGCATCCTCGCTGCCGAACTCGGTCTTCAAGACATGCGCGTCATAGCCTTCAGACTTCAGCCAGCGCGCGAAGATATCGGTGTAACCATGCGTAACGAATAATTTTTCCGCGCCCGTCTCCTTGATCGCGGCAAGCAAGCCGTCCCAATCCGCGTGGTCCGAGACAACGAAACCCCGGTCCATCGCGCGCCGCCGGCGCACGCCCCGGAGCGCCATCCAGCCGCTCGCGAAAGCTTGGCTCGACGGACCGAAGCGGCGCATCCATGGCGTGCCGAGCGCCGAGGGCGGCGCAATGACGAGCGGACCGGTCATGTTCTTCGGATTGGCGTCTGCGGAAACCTGCGTCGTTGCTGGCAGCGGCAGGCCCTGTTCGCGCAGGATCGCATTTGTCGCCTCGACCGCGCCATGCGTAAGGATCGGGCCGATCTCGGGATCGACCAGCGACAGGACGCGCTGCGCCTTGCCGAGCGAATAGGAGCCGAGAACCGAGGTGATGCCTTCGGCGGCATTCGACGCCCACCAGGCGTTGATCTCCGCGGCAACCTCCGCTTCGGGCCGCCATTTGAAGACGGGCAGGCCGAAGGTGCATTCGGAGATGAAGGCGTGGCATCGGATGGGCTCGAATGGCTCGGAGAGCTTGTCAGGCTCGGTCTTGTAGTCACCCGAGACGACCCAGACCTCGCCGCCGACCTCGATGCGGATCTGGGCCGAACCCGGTATATGCCCTGCGGGATGGAAGGAGACTGACGCGCCGCCGATCTGCCGGACCTCTCCGAAGCGGATCGTGTCGAGCGCGATGTCGCCGAGGCGATAGCGCATGACCGGCGCGGCGGTCTCTGTCGCGAGATAGGATTTATGCCCCCATCGCGCATGGTCCGCATGGCCGTGGGTGATGAGCGCCTTGTCCACCGGTCGCCAGGGATCGATGAAGAAATCGCCTGCGGGGCAGTAGATGCCGCGTTCTGTGAATGTGAGGACCGGATCCGCCATGACCCGGAAGGATAGGGCGGGCGCAGGCCGCCGCCAATGTCAGGCGGAGGCCGCTTTCGGCGCGCGGCTTTCGGCTGCGTCGTAATGCGCGATGATCGCCGGGATGACTTCGCCACGCACCTCGGGGCTCTCCATCAGAACCTCATGTTCGCCGCCGGGAATCTTGACCAGTTTTCCGCCCGGCCAGGAGGCCATGCGCGCCTTGATACGCGGGATGTCGACGATCCGCTCATTGGTGCCGACGAAGGTCAGGCAGGGGTAATCGGGGGCGGGCATCCGCGCGAGCGCGCGGCATTCCACGAGCGCCTCGTTCAGCCAGCGCAAGGAAGGGCCACCCAATTGCAAGCCCGGTTCGGCCAGAACCTGCGCGCGCATGTAGTCGTACATCTCACGGTCGCGGGTCAGCAGATTGCCCTCGAACGTCTCCGAGACGACATAGCTTTCGGGGTTCGTGCCGGGCGCGATGTTGTGGCCTAGGCCGAAGCGCGAGGCCCCGAGCGACAGGGTCCAGGCGACGGGGCGCATCATCGGCGCGATGCGGATACCCCACATCGGACCCGTGAAGACGGCGCCTGCAACGTCGATGCCGTTCACGAGCGAGCGCAGGCCGATGCAGCCGCCCATCGAATGCCCGAGTAGGTGGAAAGGACGCGGCAATCCTTCCGCCTCGGCCCAGGCGATCATCGCGTCGGCGTCTTTCTGGTAATCGTGAAAGAGATCGACATGCCCCGTCCGCACATCCGGCAAAAGCCGATCCGAGAGGCCCTGACCGCGCCAGTCTATGGCGAGCGTGTGATACCCGGCCTTTGCAAAATCGGCCGCAAGGCGACCGTATTTCTCAATGTATTCGGTGCGCCCGGGGTAGAGCAGCACGGTCCCTGTCTCTCCGCCAGGATAATGCCCAAGACGAATTCGCTTGCCGTCCACGGCCTGAACCCAGACGGCGCGTGCGCCGTCCGGGCCCTGGGCCAGATCGGTGAGAAAAGGGGCCGTTTCGGTCATCAGCCGAGAACGCCTGCGAGCTTCATCGCGAGGCCCATATCGCCGTCGATGGAGAGCTTGCCGGACATGAAGGCCGCTGTCGGGTTCATCTCGCCTTCGAGGATCTGGCGGAAGGTATCGGCATCGGCGGTCATCGTGACATCGGCTTCCTCGTCGCCGGCGCGCGCGCCATTGTCGTCCATCATGATCGCGCCTTCGCCTTCGATGTCGAACTTTGCGGTGCCGCCGATTTCCTCGCCGGCCAGCTTCTCGTTCAGGGCGGTGACGGCTTCGTTGATCGTGTCGCTCATAATCTGTCTTCCCAACTGTGATCTCTCGCGGGTTTCAATTCGCGATCCATGCGCTAATCTTGGACTCACCATGCTCAGGACCTTGCGAAAATTCAAATCTGTCGTCGCGGCATTTTCCGTTGCGGTCGCGTTTTTCGTGCCGGGTTCCGCGCTTGCGGAGGCTGGCTCCGACCGTTCGGCCGAATTGATGCGCGAACTCGCCGCCGCGACGAGCCCGGAGGAGGCCCGGTCCCTCGAGCGGGAGATCGTGTTGGAATGGTCGAAATCCGGCTCTGCTGCGATGGATCTTCTGCTGAAACGCGGGCGCGACGCGATGGAGGTCGAGGATGCCGAACGCGCGGCCGAACACCTCCGCGCGCTGACCGATCACGCGCCGGATTTCGCCGAAGGCTGGTACGAGCTTGCCCAAGTTTATTATGCGCAAGAGCGGCTTGGCCTTGCGGTCGACAGTCTCGAGCGCACGCTTGCGATCAATCCCAATCATTTCGGCGCCCTCCAGGGTCTCGGCGCGATCTTCGAACAACTGGGTGACGCGACGCTTGCCTATCGTGCCTATGCACAGGCGGATGCATTGCGTCCCTTCGACGAACGTGTGACCAACGCGATGACACGGCTCGACATCCTTGCGAACGGGATCCGCCTCTAACTTCTCAAGGACATCTCATGGAGATGACATCGCGGGTCGCGGCCGTTCTCGGCCCGACCAATACCGGCAAGACGCATTACGCGATCGAGCGTATGCTGGGCTATCGCACGGGCATGATCGGCCTGCCGCTCCGGCTTCTGGCGCGCGAGGTCTATGACAAGATCGTCGCGGCGCGCGGGCCGTCGGTCGTCGCGCTCGTCACCGGGGAAGAGCGGATCGTGCCGCCGCGCGCGGCCTATTGGGTTTGCACGGTCGAGGCGATGCCCGAGGGAATGGGCACCGATTTCGTCGCTATCGACGAGATCCAGCTTTGCGCCGATCCCGAACGCGGCCACGTCTTCACCGACCGCCTTTTGCGGATGCGCGGCACCCACGAGACCCTGTTCATGGGCGCGGACACGATGCGCGGACCCATCGCGGCCCTTGTGCCCGGCTGTGAATTCCTGCGCCGTGAGCGTATGAGCCAATTGGCGTATTCAGGTTCGAAAAAGATAAGTAGACTGCAGTCGCGCTCCGCGATCGTGGGTTTTTCGGTTGAGAATGTATATGCGATCGCCGAGCTTCTGCGCCGACAAAAGGGCGGTGCAGCGGTGGTCATGGGTGCGCTCAGCCCCCGGACCCGCAACGCGCAGGTGGAGCTCTATCAGAACGGCGAGGTCGATTACCTGGTGGCGACGGACGCGATCGGCATGGGGCTCAATCTCGATATAGATCACGTCGCGTTTTCGTCGCTCACGAAGTTCGACGGGCGACGGATGCGCCCGCTCGCGCCCAATGAGCTTGCACAGATCGCGGGCCGCGCCGGGCGCGGTATGAGCCACGGGACGTTCGGCGTCACGGGTGAGGCGCCTCCGCTAGAAGAGGAGGTCGCCGAGGCGATCTGCAATCACCGCTTCACGCCGATCCGTAAACTGCAATGGCGCAACTCCAAACTCGCCTTCGGCAGCCCGGACTCGCTGATCGCCTCGCTGGAAGCGAGCACGGATGACGAGATTCTCGTGAAAGCGCGCGAGGCGGACGATCTGAAGGCGCTGAAGGAATTGTCCTCTCGCGCGGAGGTGCGCGCGCGGGCGTCCGATGCCCGCTCGGTGCAGCTTCTTTGGGATGTCTGCCGGATCCCCGACTTCCGCGGCATATCCCACGCGGAACATGCTGGCCTTCTCGACGTTATATTCGGGCATTTGCACGAGCGTGGAACCGTTCCCGATGACTTTCTGGCCCGACAGGTCCACCGGATCGACCGAACCGACGGCGACATCGACACATTGTCGAAACGGTTGGCGTATATCCGCACATGGACCTACGTGGCGCAGCGCAAAGGCTGGACCCACGATGAAGAGCATTGGCGCGACCGCACGCGGGCGGTAGAAGATCGGGTATCGGACGCCCTGCACGAGCGTTTGACCCAAAGATTTGTAGACCGGCGGACGAGTGTCCTTCTTCGCCGGTTGAAACAGAAGGAGGCCCTCTTGGCCGAAGTGAACGACAAAGGTGAAGTGACCGTCGAAGGCGAATTCGTCGGTCAGCTTGAAGGGTTCCGGTTCCGCCAGGACAAGGATGCCAAGGGCGAGGAGGCGAAGACGCTGAAGTCCGCCTCTCTGCAAGCGCTCGCGCCGCATTTCCATCTGCGCGCCGACAGGTTCTACAACGCGCCCGATACCGAGATCGACTTCACCGAGCAGGGCGGCCTCATGTGGGGCGACCAGGCGGTCGGCAAGCTCGAGAAGGGCGACGATCCCTTGAAGCCGCGCGTCGTGGCCTTCGTCGATGACGAGGCGGGCCCCGATGTGCGCCAGAAGGTGGAGCGGCGCCTGCAGCACTTCATCGACCGCAAGATCGCGAGCCTCTTCGAGCCCTTGATGAACCTGCAGCGCGACGAGACGCTCTCGGGCCTCGCCAAGGGCTTCGCCTTCCGCATGATCGAGGCGATGGGCATCCTGCCGCGGGCCGAGGTCGCGGGCGAGGTCAAGTCGCTCGACCAGGACGCGCGGGGCGCCTTGCGCAAGCACGGGATGCGGTTCGGTCAGTTCACCATCTTCATGCCGCTCCTGCTGAAGCCCGCGCCGACGCGGCTGCGCCTGGTGCTCTGGAGTCTCGCGCAGGGCCGCGACATCTTCCCCGAAGCGCCGCCGCCGGGCCTTGTCACCGTTCCGGCGGAGGCCGGAACGAGCGCTGCCGATTTCGCGGCGATGGGCTATCGGAAGGCCGGTGCGCGGGCGATCCGAATCGACATGCTCGAACGGCTCGCGGATCTTCTGCGGCCCGAGGACAGCCGTGGTGGTTTCGAGGCCAAGGCGGACATGTTGTCGATCACCGGCCTGACGCTGGAGCAATTCGCCGATCTCATGGATGGGCTCGGCTATCGCGCGGAGAAGGGCGAGCGGGTGAAGCAGAAGGCGGTCGATCAGACCGTGCCGACCGATGAGGGTGTCGCCCATCAGGACACGGTGCCACCCGAAGAGCCGGGGGCAGAGAATGCAGATGCCCCGGTCTTCGACGCAGGCCAGCCGGACGCGGTCGAGCCTGGCGCCATCACCGAGCAGGCCGAACCCGTCACCGAAGAGACCCCGGTAGAAGAGATCACCGATCACGGTGAAGCTCCAATCGCCGCTGAGCCCGCGCAGCCGCAGGACGAAGTGCCCGTGGACAAGGTCTCGGACGAGGAAGTGCCGGTTGGCACGGCCCCCGACGAGGAACTGGCCGGGCCTGAGCTGGAGGTTTTCTATACGTTCACCTGGGCCGGAAATCGCGGCAATCAGCGTGGTGGCAAGCCCCAGGGCAAGGGCCGTGGCGGTCCGCCGAAAGGCAAGGGCAAGGGCAAGCGCCCGCCACAGGGGCAAAAGGCGCAGAACTACACTGCCAAGCCTGAGCGCAAGGAACGGATCGATCCCGACAACCCCTTTGCCGCGGCACTTTCGGGGTTCAAGAGCAAGTCGTGACGCGGGCGCACGCGTTTTGTCGCAAAACGCGGCCGGTTTCAGACGCTGAAACCGGCGCAGCGCCGCGGCATTCCGCGTCGGAATGCCGGCGATCTTTCCGGGAAAGATCGCTGTGACAGACCGCATCCGCATCGATAAATGGCTCTGGCAGGCACGCTTCTTCAAGACGCGCAGCCTTGCGGCGAAGATCGTGGCCTCAGGCAGGGTGCGTGTGAATTCCCAGCCCATCGCCAAGCCGGCTCATGCCGTCGGCCCGGACGACGTGCTGACCTTTCCGCAGGCGCATGAGATCCGCGTCGTGCGGGTCATAGCACCCGGAGAGCGGCGCGGACCGGCCTCGGAGGCGCGGCTCCTCTACGACGATCTCGACCCGCCGCGCCCGAAATCCGAGCGCGAGCCGCAGCCGCACGTGCCCAAATACGAGCGTGGCGGACGGCCCACCAAGAAGGATCGTCGCGCCCTCGATCAAAGTCGCCGTGAGGCGCTTGAAGAATAACGGCACTTGGTCTAGCTCACGGGGCGACCAGATAAACGGACATCCCCCTCATGACTTATATCGTCAACGATGCCTGCATTGCCTGCAAATATACCGACTGCGTCGAGGTATGCCCGGTCGACTGCTTCTACGAGGGTGAGAACATGCTGGTGATCCATCCCGACGAATGCATCGATTGCGGCGTCTGCGAGCCCGAATGCCCGGCAGACGCGATCCGCCCTGATACCGAGCCGGAGGCAGAGAAATGGGTCGAGTTCAATCGCAAGTATTCCGAGATGTGGCCCGTCATCATCACCAAGAAGGACCCCCTTCCGGACGCTGAGAAGCATGACGGGGAAGAGGGCAAGCTTGAGAAATACTTCTCCGAGCAGCCGGGCGAGGGCGGCTGATCTCCGAATCGGCTCCGCGTTGCGCGCGCTGTGCGCTACTTGAGAATTCAGCGCCAAGCCGCTGATTCTCAACGTGGAACGGCGAGAAACTGCGCTCTGTTCAGGGCGCGGATTTTATGGTAGTATTTCTGTCACAAATGAAAGCGATGTGTGCATATCGCGCGTGGTTCGACTGCCCCGCGTCATAATACCGAAATCCTTAAAAGTGATCGGAAGCCCAAGGCTGTCCGCTCGCTTTTTTCGCGTCGGATCACGCATCGCCGAGCTGCCTGAGGACCAAGAATGACCAAAACAAAACAGTCTGAGTTCCACCCGAACGATTACGTGGTCTACCCCGCCCACGGTGTCGGTCAGATCATGTCCATTGAAGAGCAGGAGATCGCGGGCATCAAGCTCGAATTGTTCGTCATCTCCTTCGAGAAGGACAAGATGACCCTGCGCGTTCCGACCCACAAGGCGAGCGAAGTGGGCATGCGGACGCTGTCGTCCCCGGATGTGGTGAACCAGGCGATGAAAACGCTCAAGGGCAAGGCCAAGGTCAAGAAGGCCATGTGGTCGCGCCGGGCGCAGGAATACGAGCAGAAGATCAATTCCGGCGATCTCATCGCCATCGCCGAGGTCGTGCGCGATCTGCACCGTGCGGACGACCAGCGCGAGCAGAGCTATTCCGAGCGTCAGCTCTATGAAGCTGCGCTCGAGCGCCTGACCCGCGAAATCGCCGCCGTCAGCGGCGACGACGAGGTTGCCGCGGCGAAGCAGGTCGACGAGGTTCTGATCGGCCGCGCCGCGTAAGCGTCGCATCCTGACAAGAGATTGGCCGCGTTGCCCCACCCGGGCAGCGCGGCTTTTTCATGCGCTAGTCATCGGTCCCGGTGCGCCCCGTCGAATCGAGTGCGGAGAGAAGCGCGGTCTCCAGCTCCTTCTCGAGCTCCCGCGCCCGCGCGATGTATTCGGGATTGTCCGCCGCCGCGACACCCGGTTTCCAGTGCTTGGCAAGCTCCCGCACCGTCATGCGGTCGTGGTGGAAAAAGGTCTTCTCGGCTTCGGAGGCTTCGTATTCCGTAAGTCCGATATTCTCCAGCACGTAGCGGCCCGCGCGGAGCGAGCTGTCGAAAGTCTCGCGCACGATATCGTTCGCGCCGGCCTGATACAGCTCGTAGACATGCGTCCGGTCGCGGGCGCGGGCGACGATGTGCAGATCGTCTCCGCGCAGGCGGCGCGCATAGGCGACCAGCGTGTTCGTGCTTTTGCGGTCGTCGAGCGCGACGCAAAGGACGCGCGCCGTCTCGATCCCGGCTGCATGCAGAAGATCGGGCCGTGTCGGATCGCCGAAGAAACCCTTGAAACCGAACCGCCGCATGAGCTGGATCGTCTCCATGTCGTGGTCGATCACGACGGTCTTGAAGCCGGTCGATTGCAGCATCCGGTTCACGATCTGGCCGAAGCGCCCGACGCCCGCGATGATGACCGGGCCGGTCTCGTCGATCTCGTCGTCGTCGGGCCGCGTGCTTTCGCCCTGAAGGCGCGGCGCGAGATATTCGTAGAGCATGAAGACGAGGGGCGTGAACAGCATCGAGAGTGCGATGACGAGCAGGATCCGCTCGCCGAGCGCGCCGGTCAGAACGTTCTGCTGAAGCGAGAAAGAGACCAGCACGAAACCGAACTCTCCCGCCTGTGCCAGCCCAAGCGTGAAGAGCCAGCGATCGGAATGGCTGAGACCGAAGGCGCGGGCGAGACCATAAAGAATGACGCCCTTCAGCGCCATCATCCCGAAGGTCAGGCCAAGGATCACGAAGGGCGCGGCAAGGAAGGTCGTGAAGCTGATGCCCGCACCGACCGTGATGAAGAAAAGCCCCAGAAGCAGCCCCTTGAACGGCTCGATATCCGATTCAAGCTCGTGCCGGAACTCCGAGTTCGCCAGAACCACGCCCGCAAGGAAGGTGCCGAGGGCCGGGGAAAGGCCCACGAGGATCATCAAGAACGCGATGCCGAGCACGATCAGAAGCGCGAAGGCCGTGTACATCTCGCGCAGGCGGGCCTGATGAATGAACCGGAAGAGCGGCCCGGTCAGGTACAAGCCGACGACGATGATCGCCGCGATCGCGCCAAGCGTGACAAGCGCCACACCCCATCCGGGCAAACCTTCGACGAGGCTCATGGAATGATGTGCCGCGTCGTCCGCATGAGTGCGGTCTATGGAGCCGTCCGCCGACAGGCTCGCTCCGCCGCCGCCGCCGACTGCCAGAAGCGGCAGCAACACCAGCATCGGGATCACCGCGATGTCCTGCGTGAGCAGCACCGAGAAGATGGAGCGCCCGCCCGAGGTCTGGATTAGCCGCTTTTCCGTGAGCGTCTGCAGCACGATCGCCGTCGAGGAGAGCGCGAAGATGAGACCCACCGCCAGCGCGGGCTGCCAGGCGAGGCCCAAAGCCATTGCCGCGACCATCACCGCGAGCGTCGTGACGCTGATCTGCAGCCCGCCCAGCCCGATAAGCTTGTGCCGCATGTCCCAAAGCGCGCGCGGTTCCAGCTCGAGCCCGATCAGGAACAGCATCATGACGACGCCGAACTCTGCAAAATGCTGAAGGTCGCCGGTTTCGTGAACGAGGCCGAGGATCGGACCGATCACCAGGCCCGCGGCGAGGTAGCCCAACACCGATCCAAACCCGAGCCGGGAGGCGATAGGCACGGCGATCACGGCGGCCAGAAGATAGATCGAGGCCTGAAGCAGAAAGGTATCCATGGGCGAGGGGCTCCCGTTCGTTCCGCTCCATCATGCAGGCCGGAGGCGCGGGCGCAACACGACGCAGCGCGACCCGTGGCCGGGTGCGGCTCAAAGCGGCAGGGGTGCATCCGCCTTGAGCTGATCCATGACGATCTGGCTTTGCACGCGCGCGACGGTCGGGTGTGAAAGCAGCACTTCGTGAATGAGCGTGTGCAGCGCACGGAGTCCCGTCGTATAGGCACGGAGCAGGTAATCGGCGTCGCCCGTCAGCGTCCATGCCGACACGATCTCGGGCCGGGTCTCGACCATGCGCGAAAAACTCTTCGCCTGTTCGGGACCGTGCCGTTCGAGAGTGACCTGGATGAAGGCTTGCACGGCAAGTCCCAGCCCCTCTGGATCGAGACGCGCTGTATATCCACGGATCGCGCCGGAGGCTTCGAGGCGCTGCCGCCGCCGGCCGGCCTGGCTCGCCGAAAGGTTCAATTGCGAGCCGAGCGCCTCTGCCGTCAGATGCGCGTCGCGCTGAAGCGCAGCAAGGAGGCGCAGATCGGTGTCATCGAGGGTGACGCGGGAGTCCTGCATGATTTTCGCCTATGGTGCGGTCAACGGTCATTCTGTGTTCATATATAGCCAATATCGCGCGGACACCGCATCGTCAAAAGTCTATCCTCATGCTGAACCAACGAGAGGAGCGCAGCCATGGGACCCTTCCCCCACGATGCACCGCAAGCCAAGATCACCGAGGAAAACCCCGCCGGCACGGACGGGTTCGAATTCGTCGAATTCGCTCATCCCGAGCCTGAACAGCTTCGCGACCTCTTCGCGAAGATGGGCTATACGCATGTGGCGACGCACAAGACCAAGGCGGTCGAGCTTTGGCAGCAGGGCGACATCACCTATATCATCAACGCCGAGCCGGGATCTTTCGCGGCCCGCTTCGTAGACGAGCATGGACCTTGCGCGCCCTCGATGGCGTGGCGCGTGGTCGATGCGACACATGCCTTTCAGCACGCGGTGAAGAACGGCGCCGAACCCTATGAAGGTGCGGACAAGACCGTCGACTGGCCCGCGATCAAGGGGATCGGCGGCAGCCTCATCTATTTCACCGACCAGTATTACGACACCTCGCCCTATAACGAGGAGTTCGACTGGGTCGCCACCTCGAAGCCCGAGGGCGTCGGCTTCTGGTATCTCGACCACCTGACGCACAACGTCTTCAAGGGAAACATGGATACATGGTTCCGTTTCTACGGCGATCTGTTCAACTTCCGCGAGATCCGGTTCTTCGACATCGAGGGCAAGCATTCCGGCCTCTTCAGCCGCGCTTTGACCTCGCCGTGTGGCCGCATCCGTATTCCGATCAATGAGGATCGGGGCGAGAAGGGTCAGATCGTCGCTTATCTCGAGAAGTATAATGGCGAGGGCATCCAGCACATCGCGGTCGGTGCCAAGGATATCTACGAGGCCACCGACGCAATCGCCGAGAAGGGTGTCAAGTTCATGCCCGGCCCGCCCGATACCTATTACGATCTGAGCTTCGACCGCGTGCAGGGCCATGAAGAGCCGGTCGACCGCATGAAGAAGCACGGCATCCTCATCGACGGAGAAGGCGTTGTCGATGGCGGGGAGACGCGGATCCTGTTGCAGGTCTTCTCCAAGACCGTGATCGGACCGATCTTCTTCGAGTTCATCGAGCGGAAGGGCGATGACGGCTTCGGGGAGGGCAACTTCAAGGCGCTCTTCGAGTCGATCGAGGCCGAGCAGATCGCCAACGGCGAGCTCGACGCCGCCGAGTGACCCTTGCAGGGCCCGGGCCACAAGGCTCGGGCCCGTTTATCCGGGAATTTCGAGCGTAAGGTTGCGGCCGCCTTTGACGTAGCGCAGCTGGCTCTCGCCGATGGCCGAGACCCGGCCGCCATCGATCCTGTCTCCGACACCGACGCGCACGTAACGGCCGTTCGACAGACGCACGAGCGCCTGGCGGTTCGATGGATTGCCGTAGACGCCAATCAGGTTCATTCGCCGAAGGTTGATCGCGTTCGTTTCCGTCGCGGCCTGCGAGACGGAAGTATTCGACGGAACGCTCGGCGCGACGGTGCGCGGCGCGACAGCCGCGACTTGCTGGGTCTGCGCGGGCTGCTGCTGCGCGCTGGCAGCGCGACTGGCCTCCACGGCAGCGACGATAGCGGCGATGTTGCCGGGCCGGACAGAGGGTCGTTCCGACGTTCCGACGGCCTGCGCGGTCGCGGTTACGTCTTCCTCGGCTTCAGCCTTGACCGTTTCGGGCCGAAGTGACGGCCGGAAGGCTGCAAGTTCTGGCCGTGACAATCCTGTCAGATTGGCGCGATCGTTCTGCTCTTGCAGGTTGTCAGGGCGCAGGATCGGCCGGAACGTATCATATTGCTGATTGCGCTGGAAAATTTCGGTTGTTTGCGGGCGAGTGCCGTCCTCGCGCTCCGGGATCGCTTCGATCACCGGGGCAAGCGCGTCTCCGCGAAGCGGCGGAACGGCGGGCGGCAGCCCGGCAAAGACGCGCACCCGGTCGGGATTGACCGCGCCTTCGGGCGTGGCGCGGACAAGGCCGCGCGCATCGAGGTCGAAGGGCGTGCCCGCAGGCGCGGGCAAGGGAAGCGGCTCGAGCGCCGTGTCGGTCGAGGCGTCGGCCTCGGGCAAAGCGGTCGCGTCGAGCTTGGCAACGACCGGGTCGATGGACGCGACGTAGGGATCGCCGGATCCGGTTTCCTCGATCTCGCTCGGTGCATTGGGTGCGCGTTGCCAGATGCCGGTCGCGGCATAGGTCGCTTCGGCCTCGTCGGGCGTCATTGCCTCGGGTGCGGCGGGCACGGATCGAGGCTTGGCAATCTCGGGCGCCGCGTCGGTTTCCGTCTCGAGCCGGGCCTCGACCACGGGCGCTGCCTCTTCGGGGCGGGCCGTGGGCCGCAACCCGGTGACTTCCGGCAAGGTATCAACGGCGTCCTCGGGCAGGGCCGCGACTTCGGGCTCGGGATCGGACGAGAAGAACCGCGCGAGCCCGTCCTCGAGGAACACCGACGCCCAGGCCGCAACGCCAAGAAGGAACAGGATCAGCGCGGAAGTCAACATCAGGCCGAGAAAACGCGGCTTGCCCCCGATGACGATCTCGTCGCGGCGCGCGCCGAAGACCGTCATGCGTTTGAGTTCTTCGTTCTGCGCCGACGTGTCCTGCTTGGGCTTCTTGCGACCCAGCCCGAACAATTTCATCCCCCCGTCGCGAGACGTCTCGGCGTTTCGAGGTGTCTGGCGCGGCTCCTCGTCGACAGGTACCGCCGCGGCAGCCAGCGCGGGCGTATCGAGCGCGGTGCCTGCATCCGCAGCTCCGGGGCGCAGCGCCGCGATCCGCTCGCGGGCCGACAGTTTCGGGGTCGGGGCCGCCGCGGCTGCCGGCGCGGCGACGTTGGGCGCGGGTTCGGCTTTCGTGGCAGGGGCAGGCTTCCGGGGCGGAGCCGGTTCCGGGCGCTTCAGGCTCTCCTCGAGTGCGGGAGCCGGGCGAGCAGGCGCTTCGGGCGGCGGCGTCTTGCGCGGCGCGGGCTCCTGCGGTTCTGCGCTCAGCGACAGGCGCGACGGCGTGGCATCTGCGCGGAGTGGGGCGCGCGGCGTCTCGGGCACGTCGCGGCGCGCGCGGATGCTCTGGAATGCGACGGGCGCTGCCGGAGGGGTGGGATCGGGCGCGCGGGGCGCCGCCAGCGGATCGGCGGGGCGTTCGCGGACGGGATATGGCGGCGCGGCTGGCGGCTCTTGGTCGCCGGTGGCCTGCGGCGCGTCTTCCGCCTCAGCCGGTTCGACCTCGGCCTTCGCGGTCGGCTCCACTGCGAGAGGATCAAGGGCCGTCGGCGCTGCCGGTGGTTCGGGCGGCGCGTCTTGCGTCGCAGAAGCCGGCGCAACCGGCTCTTGCTCGGGCTCCGGGGCCGGCTTCGGCACGATCCGCAGACCGCCCGTGTCGGGTTTCAGCGCCGCTCCGGTCCAGGAGGCCGCTTCTCCGAACAGAACCTCGCGGTTGAACCCGTTCGACTTCGCGGCAACGAAACCGACCGGCACGAAGCCGTGCTCCAGCGCGAAGGCCTCGGCTTCCTCGATGGTCTCCTCCGCAACGGCGGCGACGTGTAGCTGCCCGCCCGCCTCTTCGGCGTCGATGCGAAGCTCCGAGACCTCGTAGGGCGTCGCACCCTCCAGCGCGGCGCGCGCTGCCTCGGTTTTGTCTCCGCTCGCGTCGCGAGAGAGGAACTTGATCTGCTCTTCCGGGAGAAGCAGCTTCACGATTGTGCCTTCGGCACTTTCCGCAAGCGCAGTTTTTCGAAGATCGGCCATCTCCGCGGCCAGATCGCCGTCGAGACCGGCCGTGCCGAGGACCGCCCAGCCACCGCGAACCTTTTGCAGGAGCGATATGCCGTCGAAGGAAAGTTTCAGCGCGAAATCAGGTTTCATGACCACGTCTTAGCATTGCCCCGATGCTCATGGGAGTCTGTGGTTTGCTTGGGCCTCCTTATATAGCAGAGGACCGCCGACGCCAAGGAATGCAGCTTGCGAAACTGTCTGCCTTCACGGAGACTTGCCCCATATTTTCAAAGGGATTTCGACCATGTTCCGAATGATCGGCGTTGTTCTTGCACTTTCTGTCGTCGCGGCTGGACCGCTTCACGCGCAGTCGCAGGGCAGTGAGCCGGCGCGGCTGACCGTTTCGGGCAGCGGCGAGGCGCGTGCGGTACCGGATATGGCGACGATCACCCTTGGCGTGACGGCCGAGGCCGAGACGGCGAGCGCGGCCTTGGATGAGGCATCCGCGGTGGCCGGTCGCATCCTCGAGCGTCTTTCCGAGTTCGAGGTGGCCGAGCGGGACGTACAAACCTCCGGTCTGTCACTGAACCCCGTTTATTCCGACAGGCGCGAGGACGAGGAGCCGCGCATCACCGGCTTCCGTGCGTCCAATATGCTGTCCGTGCGCGTGCGCGACCTGGACCGGCTCGGCGATATCCTCGGCGCTGTGACGGGTGACGGCGCGAACCAGCTGTCGGGTCTGTCCTTTGGCGTCTCGGACTCGGACGAGGTGATGAACGAGGCGCGGCGAGATGCGGTTGCGGATGCCCGCGCCAAGGCAGATCTCTACGCGGAGGCTGCCGGTGTGAGCCTTGGCCGCATTCTCTCCATCGACGAGGAAGGCGGCGCGCAGCCCTATCCGATGCCAATGGCCGAGATGCGGATGGCGGCTGACTCGGTGCCCGTTGCGCGTGGGGAGGCGGGGTTTTCGGCAGACGTGCGTATCGTTTACGAAATCACCCAGTAAGCCGCGCTTTCAGGCTTTCGAGCACGTAGAGGCGGATCGCCGATGCGAGGCCGACCTCGACATCGCGGTCCGCGTCGATCTCCGCGGCGAGGCGATTGATCGGTTTGCCCTCGGCGCGTGCGATGGCGCGGAATTCCTGCCAGAACGGCTCTTCGAGCGAGACCGACGTGCGATGCCCGCTCAACGTCAGCGAGCGTTTGACCGGACGCCCGCTCATTCCTCGCGCTTGTGGCCGTCGAGACCGCGCTCCGCCTTCTCGCGGGCGCTCTCATCACGTCGTTTCTCGGCTTTCGTTCGCCCGAACTTCGCGGCATTGGCGTCGCCCGCGCGGCGTTTTTCGTCGCGGGCCTTCGCCTTCCTGAAGCGACCAAGATTCGTCACGTTGCTCATGGCGAAAAGTCTAGAAAGCTGCGGCAGGAAGGCAAAGGCCCGTGGCGGTCACTCCTTCGGGCCGATCATATCTTCGGGCCGGACCACCGCGTCGAACGTCGCCTCGTCGACGAAGCCGAGGGCGATCGCCTCTTGCTTCAGCGTCGTGCCGTTCTTGTGCGCGGTCTTGGCGACCTTGGTGGCGTTGTCGTAGCCGATGGTCGGCGCGAGCGCGGTCACGAGCATGAGCGAATTGCGCATCAGCTCACCGATCCGGGACTCGTTCGCCTCGATGCCGGAGACCATGTTGTCGGTGAAGGCCGAGGCGGAATCGCCCAGAAGCTGCATGCTCTGCAATACGTTATAGCTCATCATCGGATTGTAGACGTTGAGCTCGAAATGCCCCTGGCTTCCGGCAAAACCGACTGCGGCATCGTTGCCCATCACATGCGCGCAGACCATCGTCAGCGCCTCGGCCTGGGTCGGGTTCACCTTGCCCGGCATGATCGAGGAGCCCGGTTCGTTCTCGGGCAGGATCAGCTCTCCAAGGCCGGATCGCGGGCCCGAGCCCAGAAGGCGGATGTCGTTGGCGATCTTGAAGAGCGAGGCCGCAACGGTCTTGAGCGCGCCCGAGAACATGACCATCGCGTCATGGGCGGCCAGCGCCTCGAACTTGTTGGGGGCCGTGACGAAGGGCAGATCGGTGATTTCTGCGATGCGCGCCGCGACCTTCTCGGCCCAGCCCTTCTGCGTGTTGAGGCCCGTGCCGACAGCGGTGCCGCCCTGCGCCAGCTCGTAGACGTCTGGCAGGCACGCCTCGACGCGTTCGATCCCCTTCGCGACCTGGTGAGCGTAGCCCGAGAATTCCTGGCCGAGCGTCAAGGGCGTTGCATCCTGCGTATGGGTGCGGCCGATCTTGATGATGTGGTCGAACGCCTCGGATTTCGCGACGAGCGCCGCGTGCAGCTTGCGCAGCCCGGGAAGAAGCACGTCGCGGGCCTGCAGCGCGATGCCCACATGCATGGCAGTCGGGAAGGTATCGTTCGAGGACTGGCCCATATTGCAGTGATCGTTGGGATGAACGGGTGTTTTCGAGCCCATCTCACCGCCCAGCATCTCGATGGCGCGGTTCGAGATGACCTCGTTTGCGTTCATGTTGGACTGCGTGCCCGAGCCGGTTTGCCAGACGACCAGCGGGAAATTGTCGTCGAACTTGCCGTCGATGACTTCCTGCGCGGCAGCGGCGATGGCCTCGCCGATCTCGGCCTCCATGTTGCCGAGTTCCACGTTGGTGAGCGCGCAGGCCTTCTTGATCGCGCCAAGGCCCCGGATGATCGGAACGGGCTGACGCTCCCAGCCGATGGGGAAGTTCATGATCGAGCGCTGGGTTTGTGCGCCCCAGTACTTCTCGGCGGGAACCTCGAGGGGACCGAAGCTGTCGGTCTCGGTGCGGGTCGCTGTCATGGCGCGTCCTTTCGCTGGTATACTGTCGCATACGCTCTAGCCGCCCCGAGGCGCTGCGCCAAGAGGCAGGCAAGCTGACTTTCATCGATGTTTAGAGAGTGGGGGCGCGTCTGACCATGCCCGTTATCGCTATCGCAGGATGCGGGTGTCGCTACTTCCGGAACGAGTCGAGGCTGACGATCTCGGCGTCCTTCTTTTCGCCCTCGTCCTCGTCGTCGTCATCGCTGTCGTCCGGCTCGGGCGGCTCGCCGTCGCGATCCTCCGGGCTTTCGAATTTCAAGCCAAACTCGACGGAGGGATCCACGAAGGTCTTGATCGCGTCATAGGGAATATACAGCCGTTCCGGCGCGTCACCGAAGTTCAGCGTGACAGAGAAGCCTTCGTCGGTGACATCGAGCCCGTCGAACCAATGCTGCATGACAACGGTCATCTCGCCCGGATAGCGGTCGGACAGCCAGTCGGCCAGTTCGACATCGGGATGCGCGGTGTCGAAGGTGATGAAGAAATGGTGGTCGCCCGGAAGGCCGGTCTCGGACACACCGATCAATACCTTCTGGATCAGGCCACGCATGGCCTCGTGCATCAGATTTCCGTAGTCGATTCCTTGAGACATGGATCATCCGTGGCGTGGAACGACTCGGAGCATATTGGTTTTCAGGCCGAGCGAAAGGGGCGCGGGCCCCAAAAATCCCGCTGCGCCGTCAGAGGAGCGAGATTGCCGCTGAAAGCGCCGCGGTTAGGGCGAGCGTCGTGACGATATTGCGGTTCAGGAGGAAGATGAGGCCGCCGGCGAACAGCGTCAGCCCGAGCGCAAGTGGAGAGAGGCTGGCAAAAACAGGGACTTCGACGTCGAAAGGGCCACCGGAGAGCTGCCTCGTTTCGGCGAACAGGACGTTCAAAGCGAAAAAGACCGAAAGGTTGAGGATCACGCCAACCACAGCCGCGGTGACACCGCTGAGTGCTCCCGACAGGCCCGGCCGGCCGCTCAGCCAATCGATATGCGCGGCAAAAGCGAAGATGAACAGGAAGGAGGGCAGGAACATCATCCAGAGCGTCAGGAGCCCGGCGAGGACCGACAACACCGCGCCGCCCGCTTCGTGCCCCGCGCTCATCGCAACGAATTGCGTGGCAAGGACGAGCGGACCCGGCGTGGTCTCCGCGAGACCGAGCGCGTCGATCATCGTCTCCGCATCGACCCAGGCCGCGTCCTGCGCCATGTAGGCGAGTGCTGCGTAGGCGCCGCCAAAGCTGACAACGGCGAGTTTCGCGAAAAAAGCTCCGACAGAGGTCAGGAAAGGGGCGTCGGCGATCCAGAGAAACGCCAAGGGCGCGAGCCAAAGCGCCGTCCAGAGCGTGATCGTGCGGAGGGGCAGGCTCGGCAGGGCCGGGGCGGCTTCGCCCGGCGCGTCCTCCCGGAAAGCCAGCGCGCCGATCCCGGCAGCGACGGCGAGGATCGCAGGGTAGGGCAGGTCGAGCGCGTAGATCGCGATGAAGGCGGCAAGCGCAAGGACAAGCCGCGCCGGACCTTTGAGGCTTCGAGAGGAGAGCCGCCAGAGCGCTTGCAGGACGATCACGATCACCGTTGCCTGCACGCCGAGCAGCAGAGCTTCGGCAAGGGGCGCGGTGCCAAGCGCGGAATAGGCCAGCGCCAGCGCCGCGATGACAAGCGCGCCAGGCAGAACGAAAAGCCCGCCCGCGATCAGACCGCCGAGGACGCCGCGCTGCGACCAGCCCGCATAGGTCGCGACCTGCATCGCCTCGGGGCCGGGCAATAGCATGCAGAACGACAGCGCGCGCAGGTAACGCGGCTCGTCGAGCCAGCGCTCCTCATCGACGATGGTACGGTGCATCAGCGCGATCTGGGCGGCGGGCCCACCGAAGGACAGCCAGCCGATCCTGTGAAAGATGCGGGCGATGCGAGAGAGCGAGGGAGAAGACATGCGCGCGAGGGGTAGGGGTATCCTGTGACGTCAGGATGACAGATAACCGCGATGCTGAGGAGTAAAATAGAGACTCCGATTTTCGCAGGCGCGGGAACGGAGCAGGCAGTTGCAGAATTTTCTTCAATCGCGCGGCGTGCCGGTTTTCAGGTCGGTGCCGATCTTGCGTGCCAAGAGATTGAGGGCCGTGCGACCCGACGTCTTTCGGTTTCGCGTCGACAACACGTCAGCGATCACCGCTTCCCATTGCTCCATAACGTTGGCTTCGACGTATTCAACCGCGCGGATACGTGCGGCATTTGCCAGTTGCGTGCGCAGGTGTGCGTCTCTGTGAAGTCGGATGAGACCATCGGCCATCGATGCCGGGTCGTCCACGGGAACCAGCAAGCCGTCGAGTTCATGGGTCACGATCTCGGACGGTCCCCAATCGCAGCGTGTGGAGAGAACCGCGAACCCTGCGGCCATCGCCTCAATCAGGACATTTGGAAACCCTTCGAAGCGGGAAGAAAGAACGAAGATCCCGGGACGGGTGGTCCAGCCATGAGGCACGTCGGACCGGCCGGCAAAGCGTACCTGATCTCGCAACCCCAAAGATCCCGCAAGCGTCCGAAGCTCTTCCTCCAGTTCTCCGACGCCGTAGATTGTCAGAGGCATCGCGTTGCCTCGGTCCCTGGCAAGCGCCAACGCGTGCAGCAGCGTGTCGAACGCCTTCTGGTCCGTGAGCCTGCCGACAGCAACCAGCTCTGGCTTCGGTGGGGCAGGCGGTGCGCCAAGCAGATCAGGAATTGGGTTGGGGATGATTACGGCTCGGTGCATGGACCAGGCCGGCAGCGCATCGCGCGCGGCGGCGGTCTGCATGATCACGCGATCCGCTCCGGCGAGTGCGACAGGCATCGACCAACGCCATAGACGGTTCATCTGCTGGCGTTGGAAATTGTTTCTTTCGGACGCCATTCGGGGCTGTCTCAGGCCGAGTGTTGCCAATGCTGTCTGCACGTTGATCTTGGTCAGGCAAGACAGAGCGAGATCCTGATCCCGCAAGACCGCGCGCAGCCAGGGCACACGGCGCCGCGTGCTCCGGGATGCGTCGGTGCCGATCTCGACCTGCAAGCTGCGCAATCGCACGCTGTCTGGAACCGGGTAGTAGGGGGCTTCAGGGTCGCCTTGAAAGGATACCATCGTGACCGCATAACCCTGCGCGTCGAGATGCGCGGCAAGTCGCGCCAGCACTTTTTCCGTTCCGCCGCTGCCAAGACCAGCCTGAACGAGGGCCACCTTGGGGCTTTGGAGCGTGGGACGGTCGGACTTGGCGAAGGGCATGGTCCAGTGATCAGCGCGCTTCGGGCAAATCGCCCGCCAGCGTCGAAAGATAGGTTTCGAGAAAAGACAGGCCGGAATCAGGATCGGCGGCCCAGGCATCGTCATAGCTCTCGCCGGACAGCGAAGGGTGTGTGGCTTCCCAAGCGTCCGGCATGCCATCGCCATCCGTATCGGGGTCGGGCACGGCACCCGCGAGAACTGGCCACCCGCCGACCTGTTCGACGCGATCTATGACCCTTCCGGAGCAGTTGATGAGACCGTCCAATGCGCGGATGTCGAGGGCGTCTCGGTGGAGGATATCGCCTACCATGGGCAGCAACGCGTCCATCACCTGCGCGGCTGGCAGGATCGGCAGGCCCTCGGACAAGGGTACGTCCAAGTCGATCCGGGACCGCGCGGTCGGGCCGAGAACCGCCGGGCCCGGATTTGAGACACAGGGTCCGCCGAATGCCAGATTGTCCTCTGCCCTGAGTCCCAACGGATTCGCGTCATGCAAAAGAAAGACTTCGACTGCCGGGGGCGTGTCGTCATGCGTGCTTGGACCAGGCACCGCGACATTTGCAATATGGGCGATACGCGTATCGCCAACGAGGTTGTAGTATTCGCCGAACTGGCTGATCGGATTGAAGAACAGGTTGTTGACCACCTCGACAGGGCCGATCTCCGACGCATTCACGTCGGGCATCCGGTCGCGATGATGCGCAAAGAGGTTGCGCCAGAGTGTGATCCGTCCGCACCCGGTCGCCGACTTTTCGGACGAGCAGATGAGCGCGCCTTTCGAGTGGCGTCCCTCTGGATGGCTCGAGCGATCCAGCGAATAGCTCAGAAGACTGCGCGCCAGGGTGACATGCGAGGTCTCGCCGCGGCTGGCATGCACGTTGAATGTCTCGTCCGTCGAAAAGGACAGCGACATGTGGTCGAGGTAGACGTGCTGCGCATTTTCGACCGTGACGGCGTCGACCGAAGGATGGGGGATATCGGTAGGGCCAGGACGAACCTTGAGGAACCGTATCAGGACATCGTTGACGCCCTTGATGACAATCGGGGTCGCACCCTCGCCGTCGAGTCTAATCTGCAGGCCGTCGCCCGGCGCGGTCTGACCTGCAATATAGACGTTCGACGCCACCTTGATGGGGCGGTCGAGGATTATCGTTCCGGCGGTACGGACAAGGCAGACCCGCGGACCTTCGGCCTCGGCGCATTCCCTCAGAGAGCCGGGGCCTTCGGGATTGGTATTGGTAACCGACAGGACGCGTCCGCCGCGCCAGCCATCTGCGTCCTTGCCGTAGCCCACTGCGCCTGGAAAAGCCTCGGCCAGGGGTGCAACGGGCAGGAGCGAGGCGAGAAGCGTCAGTCCTGCGCGCCTTAAGAAAGATGAGATATCAGACATGCTCTGTACCTATTCAAGCCAGGGATCGGGGATGCGGCCTACAAGTTCTCGAAAAGCCGTTGTTGAGGCTTTCGATTTGAGCGTCGCCGCGCCTCGCGCCGACGGCATTCATCGTGCGCCGATGGGGGCCGTCCGACCTACCCGAGCGATTATGGCAAACGGCCGGCGTCATCTCGAGCCGGCGGCAATCCTCGGGTCCAGTCGCCGCGGGGATGGGTCTTGACGCCTCCGCGGAGTCGATCGGATTGAGATGGGTCACGACAGGACGCTCCGCTGCTGTGCTCTTCGCAATCTAGATCTCGGGGAGGAGGGGCGGAATACTCTGAAAGGACTAGAGTCCGGCGCATAAGAGAGTGAGAGCAATCCGACCGGCGAGGGCGGTCTCAATACCGGGTCTCGTGCCGTCCTGCGATATATCCGGGCAGGCCCGAGCGTGCGGGAATTTCGTTGGCAGATCTTCCCTCTCAGTCCTTCGGGTCTCTTGTCAGGCAGTCGTCCAGCATGTCCAGCGATGTGATCCTGTGCGCGGCGGCATGATCCGTCGTCGGGGGAGGGCTGAGATGAACCCGCATCTTTCGCGCGATCATCACAGTCTGCCATCCCATTCGGCGCGGGCTCACGAAATCCTTGACCGGGTTGTCCGCGACATAGACCAGGTCGGCACCGCTTAATCCGGTGGCATCCGCGAGCATTTCGAAGGCCAGGGGGGCCGGTTTGCCGGCCCCAATTCCAAGCGTGCCCGTCAGGACGATCGGCGACAGGCGCTCGTTCAGACCCAGTGCCGCGACCTTGGCGGCCTGCGTCTTCGCGGGTCCATCGCTGATCAACGCGCACCGGCCTGAAAAGCGGCGCAGAGCGCGATCGGCATCCGCCTGTAGGGCGATCGCGGGTGTATGATCGCGGTAGATCCTAACGAGATCCTGCACCAGATCACGCTCGGGCATGGCGCCGAGGCTTAGCAAAGCCTTGTCAAAAACGCGTCGCCGCTCTCCGCTGGCAAAAACCGTTCGGCAGGCCGGTTCCAAATTCTCGATGCCATGCTGATCGCGCGCGTAGATGCCGACAGCCCGGTAGCCGCTTAGGACAAAGTCGCGTTCCAAGTATAGCGTATCGTCTAGGTCGAAAACGACGAAGGTCATTTCGCCGGAGAGGCGCAGGCCGCACTCGTCTGCGGCATATTGAAGAAGGCGGCGTCGTATCGGAGCATTTCCACGCCATCGATCCAGTTGTCGTGGGCACCACTATCTCGGCCCAGACACTCTGCCAGCAGCCAGCGCGCGAACGTCGCGCCTGCGCGGTCCGCCAACGGAAATCCGCCACCAAACCGCGCGTTGATCTCGAAGACCTTCGGTCCGCTATTCTTGTCGTCGATAATTTGGAAACACATCACGCCGATAGGGCCAGGCAGCGCATCGACCAGATTTCGGGCGATCTGCGTGAATCTGGGATCGCGGACCGTGCGCCCTTTTTCTACTTCGCCGGCGCGAACGGACAGGCGGAGATGCGGCACGGCAGTGCGCAAGGAGCCGTACTTGTCCACGAAAACGTTGACGGTATATTCGGGTCCGTCGAGATATTCCTGAAGTATCGTTGGCTCGTTGAAGCGAGCCGGAATCTCCCGCGGCGTCTCGATCTTCATCAATCCGCGGCTGGCACTTCCGGCGACGGGTTTCGCGAAGAGTGGCCACGCGCCGAGGTCTTGCAAAGTGCGGGCGATCTCGGGGGTATAGCTGCGGGGTGTCGGCACGCCATGCTCCGCCAAAAGAGCGCAGGTGCGCTGTTTGTCGCGCGCAATATCGATGAGCGCGCGCGGGGCGACGTGGACACGGCAGCCAATTTCGGCAAAGCGAGGGGTCGCATCTGCAAGGACCGCCAACTCGGTGTCGATCGTCGGCACGAGCAGCATTATGTCTTCCGCGGCGCAAAACTCGAGAAGCGTATCGATGTAGTCCGGATCGGTACAAGGCGGCACGTCGAATGAGTAATCCGCGGCCGCGCATCCCGCGCTGAGCATCGAGTTCATGTCGGCGGCGTAGATCGTAGCGGGTACGCCGAGCGCAGGTCCGGCCGCGCGAAATGCCTCGACAAGACCGGCTCGACGCCCTGCGGACGTGATAAGAACGCGCGGTCCCCACGCCGTCATGCGGGCACTTTCCGTGAGGCGCCAAAGACCGCATGCCGAGGCAGCGGTCCCGGGCTGGAGGCACGCCAACTGGTGACTTCCAGGCAGGTGAAATCCCCGCAGCTGACGCGGAACCCACCGTCGGTCTGGTCCTGAATCTGACCTGGCAATCCAATATAGAGGGGCGGACCCTCAAAGACGTGAGCGCTATCGATATGCACTAGATGCCCGTCCAGTTCAGTGAACGCGCCGGGATAGGGATCCCCGACCGCTCGTATCAGACGGTCCAGTTGCACAGCAGAACGGGTCCAGTCGATACGGCCATCTTCAGGTCGGCGTTTTGCGCAATAGCTTGCGCCGGCCGGATCCTGGGGGAGGCGCGTAATTTTGCCGGCTGAAATCTCTGCTACAACTCTCGGCAGCAGCTCGCACATCGCACTCACTTGTTTGTTGTAGAGCGAGCGGGCGGTTTCGCGCGGCGTTACTTGAATGAAAGTCTGCGCGGCAATGTCCCCGGTGTCGCAGCCTGCGTCTATCCAAAACAGGCTGGCTGCGGTTTCTTCCAGCCCGGCCAGAATTGTCCACGGGATCGCCGCGCGGCCCCGCAATTGTGGAAGAGGTGCAGGGTGAAAGCCCAGCGTGCCGTGCCGTGGCAAAGACCGGAAAGGCTCCCGGCAGATCTGCGACCAGCCTATGACCAGAGCCAAATCAGGGGCGCGAGAAGATATCTCCGAGACGGTGGCTGCATCGTTGATATCGGTCGTGTATAAAAGCTGCGATCCTGAGCCTCGCGCTAAATCGGACAGGTCGGCAAAATCTGAGTGGCGCGTGGACTTTGACGGCGGTAGCGTTACCACAAGGTCAGGTGTTTGCCCGGATGCGACCAACGCTTTCAGGGCCTCCAAGGACCCTTCGACAGCCCCCACGAAAACAGTCCTCATGTTCCACCCATGACGATCGGAACTCTGCTCAGAAGGTGTGCAGATTTAGAAGGGGAGGCTCAATTCCCCTTTGTGATCCACGCTACGCCTTAAGGCTAGCACCCGACTAAAAGATGAATTCCGCTGCCGGTTTGTACTGAGGCGCAATGGACGTAATCGGCGGAGACTGGTGTGAGCGGTGTCATATTGGCCATTTACGACCTTTGAGATCGGTAGGGTTGATCCCACCGCAAGTTGTATCGTCACACTCGGGAGCTGAGAAATGCCGGACGCCTCAATTGGCCTTGATGCTGGTATTTCGCGTTTGAAGAGCCATTTGCAGCGCGCCGGTCCCTAGCGGGTTGCCAGTTTCATTACGTCGCGCACTGCTTGGACCATCACATGCATCTCAGCGGGCTCAATCGTCGGATCCACCCGAAAGGCGAGACTGGTGTGTCCCAATTCGTGCGCGACCGGAAGCGGGCTGGCCGGGGTGAATCTTCGAGAGCGGAATACGCCTTCGTTGTATATCTCGGGGCAACTGCCACTGAAGACAGACTGGCCGCGTTCGGCAAGCTCTTGGATAATCCTGTCGCGGCTCCAACCCGGCTTCAGCCGATCAGTCCGGGTGAATGCGTAGAATCGATACCAGGCGTGCCTTATGCCTTTGCCCGGCATCGGTACCCGCAGGGCCGGGCAGTCGCGCAGACCGTCTGCGAGGATGTGCGCGTTGCGATGGCGTAGGTCGGTCCACAGCGGCATTCGGCGGACCTGCACCGAGCCAATTGCGGCTGCAATGCCCGACATGCGCAAGTTCGTTCCTGCACGAGCATGCAACCAGCGGAAGCCGGGTGGATGTGCTTGGTTATGCACAAGATCGTAGTCTTTGCCGTGATCTTTGCGTGACCAAGCTTCGCGCCATAGATGCTCTCTTTGAGTGACGAGCATGCCGCCTTCGCCGCCCGTCGAAATGATCTTGTCCTGGCAGAACGAGAATGAACCGAAATCGGCAAAGGTGCCTACGTGGCGGCCTTCGATCTGAGCGCCGTGAGCTTGTGCACAATCCTCGATAACCCATAGGCCATGAGTGCGTGCCACCTCCATGATGCCGGGCATGTCGCAAGGCCAGCCGGCCAGATGCACGGGAATTATACCAACGGTACGCTTGGTGATCTGCGCGGAAATGCTTTCGGGTGTGATGTTCTGAGTATCACGGTCGACATCGGCAAAGATCGGTGTCCCGCCAGCCAGGATGACGGCACTCGCCGAGATGACGAAGCTGCGCGGAGTAACGATGACCTCGTCCCCTGGCTCAAGGTCCAGGCATTCCAAGGCGAGGTTCAGCGACAGGCTGCCATTGGCCAGCGCAATCGCGTGGGATGCGCCTGTCATCTCGCGAAAGGCGGTCTCGAAGTCCGAAACCTCGGTTCCTGTCCACGCATTCACACGGCCGCTTTGCAGCACACGTGTCACTTCACGGATTTGCTCCTCATCGAAATGAGGCCAGATGGGGTGCGTCGGGATCGAAGGGGCAGAAGGCTGGAGTGGCACCACGGCAGTTCCGGAGACGCCATTGCGAATGGAGACATCCTGAGGCATCACATCACCTCTGCTTGGTTTGCAGCAAATGCGGGACCGGGCTGAGCTAGGCTGCTCGGGACAACGGTAGCGGGCAGCACGGCCTTCGCGTCGCCTATGGCGGCGGAAGCGTAGCCAGGAACGATCTGCGACAGTTGAGAGATAACCGCGGCGGCATCACCGCGACGGGCGGCGATCTCAAGCGAGGCAATGGCTTTTTGCATATCCTCAAGACGGCGTCCTTCGGCAGTGGCAACGAGGATGCCTTCAACCGGGCTTTCAGAACGCATCTCACGGGCGTCGAAAAGTTCTTCAAAAAGCTTCTCGCCCGGGCGAATGCCCACGGTTTTGATCTCGATGTCTCGCCCCGGCACCAGGCCTGCGAGGCCGATCATCCTTTCTGCCAAGCTCATGATCCGGATCGGCTTGCCCATATCCAGAACCATGATCTGCCCCTGCAACGTGGTGTGCTGAAGTCCACTCGCGGAGGCTAGAAGGGTCAGCTCGACCGCTTCACGGATGGTCATGAAGAAGCGCGTCATACGCGGATCGGTGACCGTCAGAGGACCGCCCTCATCGATCTGCTTCTTGAACAAAGGCACAAGTGATCCCGATGAGCCGAGCACGTTGCCGAACCGGACAGTCATGAAGCGGGTCGGAAGCTTGCGATCGAGTGCCTGGCAATACATTTCCGCCACACGTTTGGTCGCGCCCATCACGTTTGAGGTATTGACGGCCTTGTCGGTCGAGATCTGGATCATTGCCATCGAGCCTGTCTCGGCGGCCAAATCGGCTACGTTGCGAGCACCGATCGCATTGGTCAGGACGCCTTCGCACGGATTGCACTCGACGATGGGTACATGCTTCAGCGCGGCCGCGTTGAAGACGAGTTCCGGCCGATGGCGGCGAAAGATCTCCTTCAGGCGGGTCTTGTCCCGAATGCAGCAGATGTAGGAATGACGCAGAACATAAGGGAAATGACGCGCCAGATCCATGTCGATCTGGTAGCTGTTCAGCTCACAATTCTCGATAAGCGTCAGTTCAGAAGGTTTGAGCGACGCGATTTGGCGCACCAGTTCGGACCCTATCGAGCCGCCGGCACCAGTTACCATCACCCTTCTTCCGTGGATCAACCGCTGGATTGCCGCATAGTCGACCCGAGCCTCCTGCCGATCGAGAAGCTCGGATACATTAATGGTGCCAAGACCGACTTCGGAGGGCAGCGGACGCAGCGCGCTCAGACCAGGAAGCTGTGAAACCGCGATACCTTCGGCTCGTGCCCATTCGAGAAGTGGCTCAAGCGCGATGGTCGCCTGACGGGTCAACGGTTCCGTCAGAATGATGCGATCCACCTTGACCTTTCGGTTGGCCAGATTGGCGACGACGGCGCTGCAATCGTTGTAATCACCCAGGATCGGAATGCCGTGGATGAAGGTGCCCGTCGTGTCCGACATGTCGTCGATGATACCCACCGGGCGGTAGGCTAGGCTCGGCTGGGTCCGTAGCGACCGCAGAAACAGATCACATGCAGTACCGCGACCGATGAGAAGTACCGGCTCCGTCACGCGTGATGGGCCGTAGCGACCCAGCGTGGTCCGCAGTCCTGACCGGAGGTCGGGCGAGCGCATTGCGAGCCTTGGTGCCGATAAGAGTGCGGTCTGCACGAAGAGTAGGATCGCCAGTGCGCGCACCGGCGGCATGGGGGCTGCGGTCATGGCAAGGGTCAGACCGAAAGCCACCACGACGGCGGCTGTTGCCACACCTACACTTACCAAATCGCCCAGTGACACAAAGCGAAGGTTCGCACGATAGACGACCAGTTTCGGTAGCAGGAATATCGCTATGACGGTCAAGAGCCCCATCTGTAGGATAAGTCCCTCGGCGAAAGGAAACGTGCCCGTGGCGAGTGACAGGCTAATCAGGAAAGCCAAATTGGTTGCAATGATGTCGCACAGAAAGAGCGCGCGAATTCGGATGGATTTCTCTTGCAGGATTTCCAATAATCCTGCTCTGGGAAATACGGGAACGTTATCAAAATTATTTATCTCTGACACTTCACTTCTCCAAAAATGGGATCGTGACAATAGTTGTCAAAGAAGGTTAACTGTGCCCGGCTTCGGCGGGAAAGTGCTCAAAAGGGGGTTAGACATATGCCCCGCCTCGAGCTGAAAGAGGGCGAAAATTAATCAATAAGCCTTGATCTAATTCAAAATGATTAATTGTTTACCTGATCTGGTGTATAAAAAAAGGGTCGCGGCTTACAGCGACCCTAAAGCGTTAAATTGGTCTGAGCGTCACGCGTGGAAAGAGGCTTGATCGAGGCCGTTCCGCACCGCCCAGACAGCGGCCTGGGTTCGGTTGGATACACCAAGTTTACGCATTATCGCCTTGACGTGAACCTTCGTAGTGGCTTCGGCGATGCCAACCGATCGAGAGATCTCCTTGTTTCCGTAGCCCTTTGCCAGACAACGCATGACGACGAGTTCTTTGGCCGACAGGGGCACATAGGCCACATCTCGCGGGATGCCGGCAAGATGCTCGGCAAGAACCGAGGGCAGGGCGATTTCATCCAGCGCTACAAGTTGTAGCGTGGCTTGGAGAACCGATGACGATACGGTTTCAAGCTGGTATCCCCTGATGCCCCGATCGATGAGCCTCGCCAGGTTCGCTTGGTTGAACCTCGGAGAGATTACAATAATGCGTAGGTTTTCATCACTGAATTTGGATTCGTCGCCCGTTTCGCTCAAAAGATCATTCTCATGAACGATTATCTGCACGCATCGATACGCTGCTGCCGCACGCCGAGAATCATGTATCGTCTCAAACTCCATGAGATCATGATTTGGCAGCAAACCTTTGATCGCACCTCTGAAGAATATGCTAGAACTGCATACGCCGACCTTAAACATTGCTCAACCTTCCCGGTATTAGCTTAAGCCCTAAGTATCAAAAAATCTATCGTTGCTCCCTTCGAGTGAATATCAGTCCTAAGAATAGTTTTTCGGGAACAAGAAGTATCTTACCACAAAATTGGTTGACCTGGTGAATTTTTGCTAGGGCGAGATTGCATGTTTCGGAGGTCCGCTCCCCCGAGAAAACTTATTAAATATTAACGATTTAAACATTCGCTGATGACGCAAGCAACTAATGGTTGAAGAAACTTTCATTTTTCACTTGTGTTTTGGTGGGCTTTGAGAGGGTGAAACTTACGAATCGATTCGCTCTGTGTCACCCCTCTAGCCATACGTGTCTGGTTAGAGGCGTTCGAAAGCCGACGACAATCTGCTGTGATAGTGGCAAGGGGTTGAAAAGGCTTCGTAAAATTTCGAGCTTGGTCAATCCTCGGCGTGTGGCTGCGAACATTCGCGTGCGACCTTGGAGCGAAGGGGCCTGCATCTACCGCCAATCACCCACGCATGATCGCAGTCGGTCGCATACGGTCAGCCTCGGTAGCGTGACATTGAGCGAAGCCTACGCCCCGACAGGGGTACCCGCTAGCCTTATGGTATATTTGGAAACAGGCTTATTGGCCGTAGCTTTCACCTTAGGTTGTCGATCGAACAACAAACCAGAGGCGATCTGCGTGCCGAAGGATCCCGAACTGCCATGCATCAACGCTGTTGCACATTACAGAGGGACTGCAGCCCACCAACCGCGCCCTAAGGCCTCAAAGGATAGAGTGGTATTAAATGCAATTCGCGGATATCGATTTCCTGATTATCGGATCTGGCAAGTCTGCAACGACTTGGTTGCAAATCCAACTTCAGTCGGATCCGGCGGTCTACATGCCAGACCCGGAGCTACATTATTTTTCGCGAAACCTCAACCTTGGGGACGCCTGGTATCTGTCACAGTTTAACTATCAGATGCGCGACCGGCTCATCGGTGAGAAATCAAACTCATATCTCTACACGCCTGGTGCTGCGAAACTCATTCACGATCGCATGCCTCATGTGAAACTGATCGTACAGCTTCGCAACCCGGTCGAACGTGCGTACTCACACTACTGCATGCTTTACCGCCGCGGTGAGGTCGGGCCGGATATCGAGTCCTATCTTGAGCCCGCTGTCGCGGGTGACCAAAGGCTGCTGATACTCGGTCAGTTTGCAACGCATCTCGAGGCGTATTTGGAACTCTTCGGCAGAGATCGGCTGCTGGTCCTGTTCTACGAAGGTGTGGCTGCCGATCCTGAAAATCAGATCGCTCAAGTGCGGTCTCATTTGGGTCTGCCTGCATGGGGGCTTGCTCCGGCCGCTCGAGCGAAAGCAAAAGACAAGACCGATCCATACATTCCTCCGAAGATACGTAAACGACTCGAATGGATGAAACCGATCGTTCGACCCTGTCGCAGAACTGCGGCATTCAAGGCCGTGCATGGCTTGATCGCCCGCGAACAGCAATATCCGCCGCTCAGCGATGATCTAAGGCGCCGGCTCTTTGATTATTATGAGCCGTCCATCTTGGCGCTAGAAAAGATCAGTGGCAGATCGCTGGAACACTGGTATTTGTCGGTCGACGCGACCTCGTAGATTTGATGGCATCCGACCCAAGAAAAATACCTTCAGGTCATCGAACCTAATTTTCTCATCTCGGATATGGCCCATCGCGGGATGAATTTCTGACGTTTTGCGCCTGCAGTCGAAGTTGCGATTTCGCCGTAATCTGAAGCACAGGGAAAGTCACTATCTTCGCGAGCTCATGCACATACCGGACCGCAAGGGCTAGCGGCCGGTTGCTCTACTCCTCCGGCATTCACGGATCACCGATGCCCGGTTTTGAGCCGCAAAGATGGCGCGACGACGCGAGCTATGCCGATGCGCGTTCGCTCGACGCGATTTCGGTATTATACTGACGCATGACGTCCAGCGGGCGTTTCTGCGAATAGGCGACCATCGCGTCAGGATCAGGATATCCGACTGCCATGAAGAATATCGGTCGCTCATAGGGTTGGAGTCCCAAAACCTTTTGCGCGCGCGCCTCGTGTGCTTCGATGTCCGGCCAATTGCAGATACACGAGCTGAGGCCCAAAGTTTCAAGTGCGTATGAAAACGACATCGATGCAAGCGAACCGTCGATATATATGACATGACGATCTTTCTCGCTGTAAAATGCATCCAGCGAGCCCAGAACAACGACCATCGCCGGGATGTTGTGTTTCCAGCCGATCGTGCCACCGGGCAGCGACGCAACCTCTTGGACCATTTCAGGATCATCGAAGACGAGGAACCGGAAAGGCTGACGGTTGCACGCACTCGGCGACAGGTTGGCGATATGGAACGCCTTGTCCAGCAGATCGCGGGGGACGGGCTTCTGCTCGAACCATCTTACGGAGCGGCGCTTAAGAGACAGCTGCTCGAGCTGCTCATATGTGACCGGCTGTTCCTCCAGCGCGCGTTGGTATGGAATCCGCTTTACGTTTGACCCGGCACCCGGTGCAGGAGGACATTTTTCGAATACGTCGCGGGCATGATCGATCACGGGGTCAGCTGCAGTGACAGCGAAATATTCGCTCAGAACGTCGTACCCCCACCGGAGCGACTCGGCGGAACTTTCCTGAGAGCGCGCCGGTTCTGAAACGATCTTGCGATAGACGTTGACGGTCTCGAGAATGTAGTCCTTTGCAAAGACTGGCCGACGGGGCCGCATAAGCAGACCCTTTTCGAGCCGGTGCACATTCCGGCGCATCAAGAAGACATTGGCATCATCGTCCTGAAGCTCCGCATGGTATTTCGCGAGGCCGGCCAGGACGGCCCGCTCCTCGCGTCGGAATTGCCCTGACAGGAGTGAATAATAGACCGACGCGAATGACTTCGTCAGAGAGGCAAACCGCAGAGCGCCCGTCTGCGCAGAGGTCACAATTCTGGCAGCCTTCGACTCTCTCAGAAGCAGGCGCGCATCCCGAAGACGATCGACCTGCGTATCCGGTAAGAAGGTCTTAGCGAGGGTTTTCATTCTGAGATATCCTTCGTGGAACTACTTGTCGGTTAGGGGCCCCCAGGCCTTTCGGGTTTGCAAATGCCTTGTTTGTCCATTGGCCGATCAAGGACCCGCGCCGAGAGGGATCAGACGCGGCTCAGGCGGATATAAATGAGCCTGTTCGCGTGTGAGTACCTCCCGGTGGCCAAAAGTAAGAGCAACTGCAACTGACAGGTACGCGTTCAAATGGGTCAGCAGAGTTTCACACGTCAATAATTTATTCCCAAATATGTCGCGCTATGAAATAATCCGGTGAGCTGTTGTGAGACGCAATCGAACTTCCGGTAAGGGGCTGACCTTGGTGGGTGTGGTACTACCTCCTTTGGTCAGAAATGTATCATTTGGCTGATTGGACCGGTTGGGTGTGCCTAAATCAGCCATAAGGCAGCCGGAACGCTCACTATCCTTATGCGGAGACGCAGTTTTTAAAACTTCTGAAGTAGTAAATTGACGGATGTATACCTTTTACATAAGGCTTTTATCAGATAACTCGTTTTGGCAATGATACCTTTGTCGGAAAGTTGCGCGCCTTGCGTGTCACGTACTGTCTCACTTTCAGCTAGCGGATTAGAGGCCTGTTTCAATGTACTACAAAGCTGTGGCTGGGGGCATTTTCCAGGTAATTTGTGGGTAGCACGTATCAATCCAGCATGATCGAAAATACTTATTTCCGAACACATTGGGGCAGCGGTCTCTCTATCCGTTGATGATTGACTATGAAAAAATTCATCGTGACTGGTGTTCAGATGAAGAACAAGGGGTCTCAGGCCATGTTCTTCACGCTCAGGCATCATTTGAAATTGATTTATGGAGATTGCGAGGTTCTGGGTTTCGCAAATAAATATGATTGTCCGGAAATATACAGCTTCACCCTTCTCCCGCATGACGACTTCACACGGCCCGCCCTGAAGCTCGGCTTGCAGAAGGTTCCGGTTCTGGCGTCGACCGCAACGCTTCTGGCTTCCAGAATCCGAAAGAAAGACAAATGGAACGGGAAGCTTGTCGAGATGGACGAGGCCCTTCGCGAAGCGCATGCGATTTTTGACGCGAGCGGGTACACTCTTGGTTCCGGTTGGCCCAAGGGCGGGGGGCGGCGGCTGCTGGAGACCGTGCGGTTGGCCAAGAAGTACAAAAAGAAGATCATATTGATGCCCCAGAGCTTCGGTCCTTTTGATTGGGGCGAGAGCGATGACGCTGCGTTCCTCGACGAAGTCAAGAAAGAGCTGAGTTATTGCACCAAGATATATGCTCGAGAGAAGGAAGGCTATGAATGCCTTACATCTCTCGGGCTGACAAACGTCGAGTTATCCGCTGATATGGTCATTCGGGAAAAGGCCTTCCCAAAAGCGAATGATATCTATGCCACGACCCGAGCCGATGAAATCGAGTATCCGGAGCGAAACTCCGTCGGTCTCATTATCAATGAAAACGTGCTTCGGATAGGTGATTCCCAATCATCGTTGGATCTGTACAGAAATATAATGGAGCGACTTGTTAAGAATGGGGAAAAGGTCTACATTCTCAACACCTCCGGGGCGGACACACATCTGGTTGAGAGTGTTCTTCGCGGTGTTCAAGGAAAAGAAAGTATCAAGATTATTTCAGGCGAGTACTCAAGCCCGGAATTGATCGACATAATATCTCGTTTCAAGTTCATCGTCGCATCTCGCTACCACTCCATTATCTTCGGGTATCGCAGCAGTGTTCCCGCGGTCATTCTTGGCTGGGCTACAAAATATATAGATCTTGCGGAACATTTTGGGCAGGAAGAATATGTCTTCGATATACGAGAAGTGGATGTCGATCAAATGCTCAAGAAGATCGACAAGATGAGCGCTAATTGCGGAACGGAGTCTCGGCGCATCGGCGAGCGGTTGGACAAGGTTCAGGGCAGTTCGGTCATCCTGGAAGCGACGCAAGCCCTTTAGGCTCTCACAAATTTGGCAACAGGGCATTTGCTTCGCTCGCCGGGGTGACGACGGGTCTACGCACCAATTTCCCGACTTGCGGTAAGCGGCCGCCGATGTGCTGAGAATCAGCGTTCCCGATACATGCCGAAGCATGAGCGATCAGGGCGCACCGCTTCCGATATACGCGACTCTACGCTTCCCGTCACCGGTCGGTCTGACAAGCGACCGGTAGACTGAAGAGACCTTCGAGACATGCGCCTCGACCGTCAGGGCGCGGGCGAACCCCTTCGCCGCCGACGTGATCCGGCGACGTGTTTCTGGTTCGTCCAAAATAGTGCGGATCGCCGGCACGAAGGCCGCGGGCTCAGTCGGATCAACCAGAAAACCGGTCTGCCCATCCTGGATCGCTTCGATGTTTCCGCCGTGTTGCGTCGCGACCACCGGCGTTCCGACATGCATCGCTTCGATCAAGGTCCGGCCGAAGGGCTCATCCAGGGCGGTGACTGCCAGCACGTCCACACCCGCGATCAGCGGATCGACCGGTGTCCTATGTCCCATCAGATGCAGACATCCGGTCATCCCCAGCGTGTCGACGAGCTTTCGGCACTCAGCCTCAATCCCGAGCCCTTCGACCTGATCTTTCCCGAATATGAGGCCGTGCACTGGCCGATCCGGGATCATCTTCCGCACTGCGTCCACGACGCGAACGAAATGTTCGGGTCGCTTGCGCGAGATCAACGATCCGAAATATCCGATCAGACAGGCATTCTCTTCCGCGCCAATCTCTTGCAGGAGCGTTTGGCGCGCAGCCTGGCGATCAGGCACGTCTGATGACAACGTGAACGGGCTGCGGACCACTTCGAAGCGCTTCGAGATATCAAGAACTGGCTTTGAAGGTCGTGAGAACTCCGAGACAGAAAAGATATGATCTGCGAAAATTGGCGCGACGAGATTCACGCCCCTGGCGTCCGGGGCCTGGCGATGGTGCCAGATGAAACGCGCTCCGGCGAGTTTTGCAGGTAGCGCCCAGCTCGCGTGCATCCCGCCGTCATTGGTATGAACGATATCGATCCGCTCTTTCCGCAGCAGTCGCACCAACGCGGGCAACGAGCGTATCAGATAGCTTGGCAATGACGCATTGTCTGCGTTCCGCATCAGGCGACCGGCCATGACAGCCGGCCGTTCCATGCGAAGGATTGGCAAGTCCATCTCGGCCACCATGTCACCCAGCACTCCCGGGGCCCCATGCAGAAGCACGAGCGGCGAAAACTCTCGGCGGTCGAGCCCGGCTGCGAGAGTAAGCGAAGACGTATGGCTGCCCCCGATCGCATCACCATCCTGATAGGGAAACAGCACACGGATGCAGTCTTGCTGATCCATTATCGACTCCTTTGTCGCTTGTCCAAAGACGCGGCTGCCAACGCGAGCGCCAAAATGAGGGGAACTGCCCAGAAGCGCGCGTAGAAGTGCGTAAAGGTGTTCAGGGTGAACGCGTAGATCAGCGTGATCGTCAATGCGATCAAGCCTTGCGTCCGCGCATTCGCGGTAAAAACGGCCAGCCATGCGACACTGACTCCCGTCAGGAGCAACAGGAGCAATCCGATAAGAGCGAGTAATCCTCCCTCTGTGAGAAGCAACAGATAGGAGTTGTGAACCGGGGTGCTGTGTGCGCTTACCGTTCGATACTGATCCGCACCGAGCCCGACCACCAGCGTGTCGCGGGCGACGTGAAGGGCCTCTCGGATCAGGTAATATCGATCTTCGAATGTGCCGGCCTGATTTACGTCGCCGGAAGTAAGTGCATTCAGGACGCGCTCGCGGAACACATCGGGCAGAATGATGTCGCCTGCAAAGATGGTCGTGACCACGACCGCCGCGACCGCCGCGGCTGCTCCGAAAAGAAATTTTGCCGAACCACTGAATATGACGGTTACGAGAATGCCGAAGGTCGTGAGGATCAGGCCGGTATTGGACCCTGTCAGTGTGATCCCGTAAAGCAGGACCGGAAGGCAAAAGGCCGCGATACTCCCGCGGATTTCCCTTAGGAGCGCGAGATTGAGAACCATAACAATGCCTATCGCTCCAAGAGCCGCAGCCTCGTTCGTACGCTCGACCAGCGAACGCAAACGTCCGCTGCCGGATACGAAGCGCGGGTCCGGATTGGGGACGAAATGCACGACGTATGCGCCGAAGACCATGATCACCGTGATAGAGAGGACCAGCACCTTCATCAGTGCGACGGTTTCGGGATAGGGTCGGCCAGCCAAAATGTAGACCAGAACGACGAGCGTGAAGACGTATTGCGACAGGATCACCATCAGCGAACTCATGTCGCCGTTGATGATCGAGCCAAACGTCAGCCCGGCCGCCAACGCCAGGACGCCTGCCAGCCAGAGCGAAGTGACAATGCCAAAAGGTGCCCTAGGCAGGCGCCCTCGCAACAGCATCACGAAGAGCGTTGCGCAGGCGGCAAGGTCCGCGAGTGTCAGATACACCTGATCGAGCCGGAAGTAGTTCATTGGCGACAGGAAAACTGCCAACGCCGCCAGCTTCGCATCGAGGCTCCGCAGAGCGTCGATCGTCCGAGTGCGTCCCGGGCTGCGATTGGCGCCCTGCACGGGAATAGACACGCCGGTCATCAGGCTCCACCATGTTTCTGGGCCGTCGGTACGGACGCATCAGCGTCGCGGAGCGACAATGCCGCCACCGTCCGAGAGATCCGCGCGTGCGGAATCTTCCGGCTAAGCCTTGCCTGGCAAATTCTTCCCATAAGCAGAACTTCCGAGATAGCCGCCGGTCTGGTAACGAAGCTGCTTGCGTGGATCCACGTCATTCAGGATGGTGCCGAAGACATGGGCGCCGCTCCTGTTCAGCCTGGCATGCGTTTCACGCAATTCGTCGGATTTCGTGCGGCCCCAGCGAACCACGACCAGAACTGCGTCGGCAAGCGAGCCGAACCGACATGCATCGTTTAGGACCAGGACGGGCGGCGTGTCTATGACGATCAAATCGTACTGCGTCCGCAAATGCGGAAAAAGCTTGGCTTTCACCTCCATGAGAAGATGAGGATTTAGGCGGCCCTGAGCGCCGACGGTGACAAGATCGAGACCCTCCGCCAACCGTCGAGGCTGTTCATCGGCGCCGACCTCCGAGTGCTCCTCAGAGGCGTGCTTCATGATAGGCGGTTCTCCAAGCTCGGGCGGGTCCTCCTCTTTGTCGATTTTGTCGATTTTATCGACCATCCACTGAAGCGACATCGACGCTTGTTTATCACCGGCAAGCTCCGTGACGCCTTGGTCGTGAACGTCTAGGTCCAAGACAAGAACGCGCAAGCCATCCCGCGCAGCAGAGCCCGCCAATGAAAGTGCAACGGTGGATTTGCCTTCATTGGGAAGGCTCGACGTGACCATGATTACTTTCGAGCGGCTTGTGCGATAGACGTTCAGCCACAATGTCAAAATTCCGCGCAGACCTTCGTTAAAGACCGACCGTGGATCGGTCGACAGGAACTGCAACGGCGTCGGTTTGCGCCGCATGATGCCTCGGCGCGGGATGCGCGCAACCGAGCCGACATTCGTCAGGCCAGTAAGCCGCTTGATGTCCATTTCTGACCAGACACGCCGATTCAAAGCCTCGAAGAGCAGCGATGCCACGAAGGCAAGGATAACCGCCGCTAGGAAGCTCAGTGCCAACGCAACCTTCGTATTTGGCCAGTCTGGTTCAACGGGAACGCGAGCCTCGGTCACGTGCCGCGCCGAGCGCGGCACGAAGTCGAGTTGGGTTTCGAGCTCGTAAAGACGGGAGATCGCTTGCTGATAGCGGGTTTGCTCGAGCTCCAGAGCGCGCTCCATGCCGCCGAGAGACAAGCTTGCAGATGTATGTCTTCGCAGGCGGTCCTCGGCCTCGGCCAAATCGGCCTCGCTACGCCGAACTTCCGCGGATCGGCCCGGGTCGCCTGCAATTGTCGTAAGCAGTGTCGTCAACTGCATCTGTTCTGCGACGAGCCGATTCAGGCGGGTCGGGTCATCGAGATTGTTTTCACGCACAAAGTCGGCAATCTTCATCTCCATCGCACCGACATCGGCGGACATCTCTTCGACGCGGGCCTCGAGAAACGTGACGGACCGCTGGATCTCGGATCGCCGTTCCGACGTCGTGCGCTGGATGTATGTTTCCGCGACGCCATTGGCGATGGCGGCCGTAAGCTCGGGGTCCGCAGTCTCTGCGACAATCTCGATAGCCAGACTTTCACCCGAGCGGGACACCGAATAGCTTGCCAGAAGCTTGTCGATCAGCACGGCCTGCCGCTCCGCCTCTGAGATTGGCGGAGCATCGGCAGCCCGTGCGAAAGCCGGCTCGTCATCGAGCGACAGACGCTCTGCGAGACTTGCTGCGAATTCGCGAGATCTCAGAACATCTAATTCTGTCTCGACGATCGAGCGCGACAAGTCGAATGATTCAAGCTGTGCCAAGGCTCGGTCTATGCGCGTTTCTTGCTGCGTCAGCACGAGCATGGCGCGAGTGACAAAGCGTTCCTCCACCGTGCTCAGGTAATAAAGTGCGGCAGACATGACGGCCAAAACAATGAAAACGGCGATCTTTGCTTGACGCCGAAGGATGACCAACAACTCCGCAACGCCTATCCGTTCATCGAACGATTGCGACGACTCGATCATCATGGGTGTGAAGCTTTCCTGCGCGGTCATCCGCAGATCTCCAGTCCGATGGTCAAACATCTGCTACGGTCGGCCGCGCAGGACCGCTGACGGGATCGGGTCGCCGGCCACCTCGTCAATCGTGTGGCGCGTGCATCTCGACCGCCGGGTTCGGCGGCCGGCACGGCAAAATGAAAAGCTGTATTCAAAACCCGAACGGCCTTCGCACCGCGAATGCACGGGAATGGACGATCGAACGGGCGAGAACACGGAAGGTCAACGCTCGCCAAAGAGGTGTCGATGCGTTGCATGAATCCCGGAAAAGCTCCTTTGGTTTGTAGCATCACCACGGAAAACATTTGGATAAAATCGGCAGACAATATCTGAACCCAAAGCACGATAGCCCGAAAGCAGAAGACCTGAGAACCGACCTTTCGGATAGCCTCCCCCTTCATCAGGGCTAGACGCTCGTGCCGGGCGGGCGGGAATTTGTATCTTTCGGGTGGATGACCTCGAGGGGTATCTAGGCTCGAGCGGTCGTCGTGATCGCAGGAAAGGCATTGTCGCGGGGCAGGTACCGATCCGGCGGTTTCCGGTGACAGGCCGGTGGCGAGCCCGGACAAGACCCCATCCACCCGCCTCATGCTGCGGCCCGTTCTTTCCGGGCTTGCCGGAAGAAGAGCCACATGCAGCCGCAAAACCAGAACACGCTGAAGAGCACATGACAGCCCATCGCACCAAGCGCACCGGCGAGCAAAACTGCCGGGGCGAAAGCCGCGGCAAAGCCGATGGTCACGAGGATGGCGAGTATCATCAGTTCGCGGTCCAGGCCCATGCTCAGAAGGGCAGGGAGGAAGGAAACGCCGGCGAGGTTGATCACGATTGCCACCAGTTGCAGCTGCACAATGGGCACGGCATCCAGAAACTCGACGCCGAACAAGGTCCGAACGATGAAGGGAATGAGCAAAGCGAGCGGTACGAACACGATCGCGACGATCGCCAGCGTCGTCCGCGTGATGAACCAGATCAGTTTGTCGAACTGGGCGCGTTCTCCGCGTACCCACATCCTGGCGAGTTCGGGGAACAGCACCTGCGTCAAGGTCCGGCCAAAACGCTGCACCGCTTTCCCGGAGCGCTTCGCGACCTGATAGAAGCCGACGATGGTCGGGCTGACGAACAGGCCGAGGGCGAGGACGTCGAAGCGGGTCACCGCTTGACGCAGGACTTGGCTGGCATTGGTGTTGAACAGGAAGCCGATGAACCGCGGATTCTCGGCCAGGGCCTGCCGCACCGATCCGGAGCGGAGCCGCGGGTATCCGCGTCGACGCATCTCTCGAAGGGATAGAAAAAAAACCACCAGCCCATCCGCCACGCCCTGCAGGAACAGAAGTGTGACGAACGCCCAGATGCCGAGATCGAGGGCCAGCGCGATAAGCGCCACGACAAGCCGTCCGATCGCGATGCCGGTATCGCTTATCGCAAGGAGGTCGAACCTGTCGAACATCCGCAATATGGCGATGCCAGTCGGCCGGAACGAGAAGAACAGCGATGCTGCGGCCAGAAGGATATAGCGATAGCCGTCACCGCCAAGATCGAACCATGTGGAGGCCCAGTATCCCAACAGGATGGCGATAACACCTGACAGACAACCGCCGACAAGGTCGATGACGATGGACAATTTCACGAGGCGCGAAAAGGCTTCACGATCGTCGGCTTCGAGCATCCGCGCTGCGTATTTGATGACGGCTTGTGTCGGCGGCCATCTGACGATCAGGTCCACCGAACGAATATAGGCCTCCACCAACGCGAGGATTCCCACCCCGGCGGGACCAAGCGCGCGTGCCGTGACCGCCAGGGTGATCACCCCCAGAACCCCGATCGTCGTGGAGCTGACCACAAGGATGCCGGTGTTGCGCATGATGCGGGAGATCACGTCGTCGAAGTGGACCAACCGCCGGACGCTTCTTGCGATACCGCTCATCTCAGGCGACCTTCGAGGCGCGCGGCGCCCGGTTTCGATGAACCCGCGAAAGACCCATCTCGGCGATCAGGTGCGCGTTCACCGCGTGTATGTCGAAGGCCTGCTCCGCCCGCTTCCGCGCCTGCCTGCCCATTGACGCTACGCTCTCGGGAGCGTCCAGAAAACGCCGCATCCGGTCCGTCAGCGCATCCGTATCGCGCGGTGGCACAAAATAGCCCGACACACCCTCTTCGATGGTATCGCCACAGCCCGGCAAATTCGTGGTGATCACTGGCCGGCCCTTTGACATCGCCTCGAGGATCGAGCGGGGAACGCCCTCGCGGTAATAGGAAGGAAGGACAAAGACCGACGCCGCGTCGAGGAAAGGGCGAACATCGCTGGTCTCGCCGCAATACTCGACCGCGCCCGATTGCCGCCAAGTTGCGACTTCTTCGGGCCCGATACCGTTCGGATTAGGATCCAGCGGTCCCACGATCCGAAATTGCGCCTCAGGCCAGTCCTCCCTCAGCCGTCTCGCTGCCTCAACGTATTCCCGGACCCCCTTGGCGGCCAACAGCCGCGCAATCAGCAGGAAACGGGGCGCACCCTCGGGCAGGGGACTCTGAGCGAACCGATCTAGGTTCACGCCTGTCCCTGCCACCCGGATCAGCGATGTGTGCCGATCGATCATCCGAAGTTGGCGGATCTCGGCCTCGTCCGCGCCGTTGTAGACAAAGACACGGTTCACGCCCCTGAGCCCGCGACGATAGAGCCAGGTGGACAAGCCGCGCAGGATCCTGGCCTTGCCGCGCGGTTCGGGGTCGGCGAAGACGTGGCCGAGGCCCGTCATGAGCGCGTACCGTTCCGGGATACGCAGCAAACGTGCGGCGATGCCGCCGTAGATGACGGGTTTCATCGTGTAGCTGATGACGACATCCGGGCGCAGCTGACGTAATTTGGTGAACAAACGAATGAGAAGTGAGACGTCGGCAAATGGATTGGTGCCCGTCCGTGCCATCTCGACAACTTCGAAGGCGCATCCTTCGCGTGCGAGGATCCGCCGAACCTGGTCGTCGTCTTCAGGTGCAAAGGCCGTAACGGAATGTCCTTCGGCGATCATCGCCCGGATGAGGTCGAGCCGGAAACGCACCAGGCTCTGCGCGTAGCTGCTGATCAGCGCGATGGACTTGGCTCGGGACGTAACCGACCTCATCGTGCCGACATCTTCTTTGCAGGACTCGGACCGAGCATGGGCGAGACGACGTTTGTCTCGTCCAATGTTTGCTGAACGGGCATGCGGCGTGGCGTGCAAGCTCCAACTTCAGACTGATAAGCCGAAATTTGCGTGAGGCTCGCTGCAATTCTCGGTTGGAAGTGCGCGCGCACGGCCCGGGACAGATCGACAAGAACAAGGTTATGCGTCACGCGGTTCTTCCTTGGTATCGCCTTGATACTGGCCGCACGATGGCCCTGCGTAAGTCCCGGCACGGGCCAGACGCGGGCCAGACGCTCACAAGTATGGCGAGAGTCCGGTGTAGCGCGCCCTAAATCAATTCAACTTCCGACACGGGTTTAACCGATGAGTATCGGGCTTTACTCCCTTCGGGTGAGGATTGCCCTCAAAGCGTGGCCCGAGCCGACCCGACTAATCCACTTTTGCGCGCCACCTCTGCCAGGTTGGCTGCCTGTTTTCGCGTCGTTTCGATGTTGAGCCGCCGGACCGCGATGATCGCTCCATCCCGGAGCGTGCTTCGTTTGGCACCGACCCGGACCGAAAGGGCTAGTCTTCTACCGAGACGGCCAATTGTTCCATTCGGCACCGCCGGTAGCTTCGGATCGACCGCATGCGGAGATCCGATGCCGAGATTGCTTGAGATATTTCTGACACTTGCCTTGTCGGTCGTGGCTCTGCCTCTCGGCTGCCTTGTCGCTTTGCTTGTCTGGGCGGGGCTCGGCCGCCCGATCTTTTTCCGGCAGGTCCGATCGGGACAAGGCGGTCGCCGGATCGTCATCTTGAAATTCCGCTCGATGAACGAGGACCGCGATGAAAGCGACGCCCTCTTGCCGGACGAGGCGCGTACCAACGCCATCGGCCGTGTGATCCGCCGGTTCCGGGTCGACGAGATCCCGCAGCTGCTGGCGATCCTGCGCGGCGATCTCGCCCTCGTGGGGCCGCGGCCATTACTGCCCGAAACGTTGCGCGCATTCGGTACCGATGCCGTTCTCCGAGGACGTGTCCGCCCGGGCATGACTGGCTGGGCACAGGTCAGTGGCAACAGCCGCCTGACGGATGCCGAGAAGGTCGCGCTCGATCTGTGGTACGTGGATCATCGCAGCGCCGCTTTGGATATGGCCATCCTAGGGCTGACGGTCGTCACTCTTTTGCGCGGAGAGGCCAGGGCCGAGGCCCGGATCCGTGTCGCCGCCGACGTTCTGCGCAGACGCGCTGTCGAGGCGCCACCCCCCAGCCTCTCGCCGGGCCGGCCATGATCTTCGAGACTGCCCATACTGGCCCGGTCCTGGTGATCGCTCCGCATCCTGACGATGAGGTTCTGGGCGTCGGCGGCACGATTGCGCGGCTGACTGAAAAAGGACGCGAAGTCCACGTGTGCATCGCGACGCGCGGCCGCGCCGAGCGGTTCGGTCGGGATCAGGTCGAGACGGTCAAGGCAGAGGCCGCGGCCGCCCACGACATCCTTGGCATTCATCAGACGCACTGGCTGGACCACGCGGCGGCAGAACTGGATACGGAGCCGCACGGTGCGCTCAATCGCAGCCTTGCGGACCTTGTCGGCCGCATCGGCGCGCAGGTTCTGTTCTTGCCGCACCCAGGCGACATCCATCTCGACCATCAGCTGGTGTTCCTGTCCGCCATGGTCGCCTCCAGACCGGCGCAGCAGGAATATCCTGAGGCCATCTACGTCTATGAAACCTTGTCTGAAACCAACTGGAACGCGCCTTATCTGACGCCGCCCTTCACGCCGAACACGTTCGTCGATATCGGCGATACCCTTCAGACCAAGCTCGATGCTTTCGCGGCCTTCGCCAGCCAGGTCCGTGCGAGCCCCGCGGAACGCTCTATCGACGCGCTGCGCGCGCTGGCGACCTTGCGCGGCGCCACCGTCCACCGGAAGGCCGCGGAAGGCTTCGTGGCAGTCCGGCAATGCTATTGAACGTATTTTGAGAACCTAACAAAGGATTGAACTTATGCGTATCGCGATGATTGGAACCGGATATGTCGGCCTCGTCTCCGGCGTCTGCCTGTCGGATTTCGGGCATACAGTGACATGCGTCGATACCGACGCGGCAAAGATTGACCGGTTGCGCGCCGGGCAGGTGCCCATCTACGAGCCCGGGCTCGACCAACTCATGGTCCGCAACGCCGAGGCGGGCCGGCTGCGCTTCACAACGGACCTGGCCGAAGCGCTGGAAGGCGCAGATGCGGCGTTCATCGCGGTCGGCACGCCGTCCCGCCGCGGAGACGGGCAGGCGGATCTGTCCTACGTGATGGCCGCGGCGCGGGATGTGGCGCGTCTTGCTCACGACGGTCTGGTCATCGTCGTCAAATCCACGGTCCCCGTCGGAACCAATGCGCGCGTCGCCGCAGAAATCGCAGCCACCGCCCCGGATCTGTCGTTCGACATCGTGTCGAACCCGGAGTTTCTGCGCGAGGGGGCAGCCATCGAGGACTTCATGAAACCTGATCGGGTCGTTTTCGGCTGCAAGTCCGAGCGCGCGGCAGGTGTCATGCGGGACATCTATCGCCCGCTTTTCCTGAGATCCTTTCCCATCGTCGAGACCGATCTCGAGTCTGCGGAGATGATCAAGTACGCGGCCAATGCGTTTCTCGCGACGAAGATCACCTTCATCAACGAGATCGCGGCCCTGTGCGAACGGATCGGCGCCGACGTGCGCGAAGTCTCCCGAGGGATCGGCCTGGACGGACGCATCGGTCCAAAATTCCTCCATGCCGGACCGGGCTATGGCGGATCGTGCTTCCCAAAGGATACGCGCGCCCTGGCTCGCACCGCGCAGGAAGTCGGAATACCGCTGCAGATCGTGGAAGCTGTCATCGGCTCCAACGAGACGGCAAAGCGGCGCGCGGTCGAGAAGATCTTCGAACTGTGCGACGACAGCGTGGCGAACAAGACCATCGCGGTCTTGGGCGTGACCTTCAAGCCAGGCACGGACGATATGCGCGAAGCCCCCGCCCTGACAATCGTTCCCGCGCTGATCGGGGCGGGAGCGCATGTCCGCGTCGTCGATCCCAAGGGACGCGTCGAAGGCGCCGCGCTGCTGCCCTCTGTCACGTGGGAGGACGATGCCTATGCTGCCGCAGCGGATGCGGATGCCGTTGTGCTACTGACCGAATGGAACGCTTTCCGCGCGCTGGATCTGCCAAGGCTGGCTGGAGGCATGCGCACGCGTCGCTTTGCCGATCTGCGCAACGTCTACCCGATCGACGCCCTGCGCGCCGCCGGCTTTGATCGGATCGTCGGCGTCGGGCGTCCAGGCTATGGCCAACGCGATGACGCGATTGTTCTGGCCGCGGAATGACAACCTTGAACGCGCAGAGCGTCACAGAGCGTGACTTTCAGAGAATCGCGTTGTTGCGCCTGAAGACCGGCGGCCTGCATGCCGGTACATTGCAGGCCCTCAGACATCGAATGGATTGAATGTGTCTTTCCACATCATAACGGATTTCTCGCGGATGGAAGGCGCTCAGGTGATGCTTGCGCGCCTCTTGCGGCAAGGCTTGGATCCCGATCCTGTCGTCGTGTCGCTCAGGGGGGTCTCCGACGACGCCAGAAAGAGGGCCGGCGGTCACGATATCCGCTACTATCCGCTCGGGATGACGGGACTTTCCCGTGTGCCGAACGGGCTGTGGACGCTTGCCCGCATCCTGCGGCGCGAGCGTCCCGAAGCGATCCTTTGCTGGATGTATCATGCCGCTTTGCTGGGTCTGCTCGCAGGGTTCCTTTTCGGCCCTCGGCCCCGCGTCTACTGGACGATCCGGCAATCGCTCGACGATCCGCAGGCGTTCGGACGAACGCTTCGTCTTACGGTCCGAGCGGCGTCGGTCTTCTCGCGGTTCTGCGATGGGATCATCTACAATTCCCGGCGCGCACTGGTCCAGCACGGAAAGGCCGGCTTTCACAACGACATTGCGGTCGTGATCCCGAATGGCATCGAGATGCCCGCGCACCCCAATCACAAGGCCCGCGTGCCGCGCGTGTTCGGAATCGCTGCGCGCCACCATGCGCAAAAGGATCACCCGACGTTCTTGCGGGCGGCAGCGCGCCTGCTTGGTCGCGTGCCGGATGCGAAATTCGTGGCAGCCGGGCACGGCATGACTTGCGAAAACCAAGAACTCGCGCAGCAAATACGAGCTGCCGATCTGGATCCTCAGAGCATCGAGCTGCTGGGGCCGCTGACCGATATGGACCCGTTTTACAGAGCGATCGATGTCTTGGTTCTGTCCTCACGGACAGAGGGCTTTCCCAACGTCGTCGCGGAGGCCATGTCCTACGGAATACCTGTGGTGACAACGAATGTCGGAGACGCGGCGACCATCGTAGGGAATACGGGCGAAGCGGTGCCCCCCGGAGATGACCGGGCCGTCGCCGAGGCAATGGCAAGGATGTGCGGCTTCGAGCCCGCAGCTTATGCCGAACTCTCGCGGCGCGCAGCACGGCAAATCCGCGAAAACTACGAGCTGGCAGCAATCGCCGCGCGTTATCAATCCGTTCTGGATGCAGACAGGCTTGAAACGCCGGTCTGGCATCGGTGCTAGGGAGTCGGTTCAATGTGCGGGATAGCCGGTTTCATCACTTCCGCGCCCAGTGAGTCGTCCAACGCCAAGGCGATCCTTGCGCGCATGACCGAAACCCTTAGCCATCGCGGCCCCGACGCCGATGGTCACTTCGTCGATCCCGGCGGCCGCGTGGCGCTCGGCCACCGCAGGTTGGCGATCATCGATTTGTCCGAAGCCGGCGCGCAGCCGATGCGCTCGGCCAGCGGCCGCTTCGAGATGGTCTATAACGGAGAGATCTACGGCTTCGGCGGCATGCGCGACGCGCTGGCGGCGGAAGACGTGATCTTTCGGGGGAGCTCCGATACCGAGGTTCTTCTGAACGGTATCGAGAGATGGGGTATCGAACCGACGCTGCAGCGCGCGACCGGGATGTTTGCCTTCGCGGTTTTCGATCGCGCGACGAATTCGATGATTTTTGCGCGGGACAGGCTCGGCAAGAAGCCCCTCTACATCGGATGCCGAGGCCGAACGACCGCCTTTGCCTCGGAGCTTAAGGCGATACGCGCGCACCCCGATTTTTCCGACCTTACGCCCGACCGCCGATCGGTCGCTCTCTATCTCCGGTACGGCTATGTGCCGGCACCTCGCTCGATCTACGAAGGCGTCGTGAAATTTCCAGCGGGTCATTGGGCGACCATCCCCGTGGAGGCTTCCGTTTCCGATCCAGCCGACATTTTATCTTGCGCCCGCCCGTACTGGTCTCTCGAAGAGGTCATCGCGAAGGGGAGGGCCGATCCCTGCACAGATGCAGCGCAAGCCATTGAGCGTGTCGATGAGGTTCTGTCGCAAGCAACCGCGGAACGGCTCGTGTCGGATGTTCCGGTGGGTGCGTTCCTTTCGGGCGGAATAGATTCCAGCCTGATCGTGGCGCTGATGCAGGAACAGGCAAGCCATCGCGTGTCGACCTACACCGTCCGCTTCGACGACGACGCGATCAACGAGGCCGATGCGGCCGCCCATATCGCCAAGCATCTGGGAACCGCTCATCATGAGCTGACCGCCTCAGCGGCAGACGCATTGGCGCTGGTATCGGACATGCCGGTGGTTTTCGATGAACCGTTTGCGGACCCGTCACAGCTTCCTACGCTGCTGATCTCGCGACTGATCCGCTCGGATGTCACGGTTGCCCTGTCGGGTGACGGTGGAGACGAGTCGTTCGGTGGGTATCAGCGGTACTGGGCCGCCGATACCTTCGAGCGGTATTCGCGTTTTCTGCCCAGAGCGTTTTTTCAAGCGGCCAACGGTGTGCCCTCGGCACGTCTCGATACTGCCATTTCGATGGCCCGCGGAGTGTTGCCTGCCCGCGTCGGAAAACAGATCAGCACGGACAGGCTGAAGAAGCTGACACGTATTGCCGCTGAACCCTCGTTCCGGGCGCGCTATGGTCAGTCCTTCACGATGTGGTCGGACCACGATCTGGTCCCCGAGGCACGATTGGGTGAGAACGGCGGTGGAAAAGTCGGCCACGGGAGCGGCGGGATGAGCCTGCTGCGGGCGGCGTAAAAGTCGGCCACCTTTGCCCTTTCTGGTGAC
>NZ_FOXV01000025.1 GCF_900115815.1 Roseivivax halotolerans
TCTGCGCCAGGATATCCATGCAGTAGCGGTCGCTCTCGACCATGCGAGCGACACCGCGGACCTGACCTTCCAGGCGGGAGAGCCGATCAAGTGTGTGTTGCTTGACCAAACCGTTCGAAAAAGCTGAGTTGGCGAAAGACGAGGCTTGGCCGATTTCGCTGAGATTGACCGACGCGGACGCGCCGGACCCCGGCAGGATCAGCGATGCGCTCGACGTGAACTTGAGCGTCGCGGTCCCGAGATATCCCAGGATCGGCGCCCAGAGTGCGCTGGCGCCACGAGCGAAGACCGCAACATAGCGCGGCAAACGCCCTGCATCCGACAGCCGTCCATCGGCGAAAACGCGGTACCAGATCAAGGCCCGCAGTGGGCTTCGGCAGATGGCGATCCAGCGTAGCGAGAGAGTGCGCGAGCCGAGGCGCTACTGTGTAAGGTTCTGGTCGATCATAGTAGATCCTCTTGGTGACAGGGATCTACCAGACCTCTATCGGTGGCGTCAGGGCGGGCATCGGAGCAGCTGGATACGCGTTCGGTTCGGCGACTACCTGAAGGGATAGATGCGCGGTCAGAACAGTCCTGCTTCGCGCGCCAGCAGCGCCGCTTGCGTGCGATTGCTCGCACCGACCTTGCGGTAAAGCGTCTTGACGTGAAGCTTGATCGTCGGCTCCGACAGGTCGAGATCGCGGGCGATCTCCTTATTCGCCTTGCCTTCCGTGAGTCCGCGAAGCACCTGCCGCTCCCGCTCTGTCAATTTCTGGGCGAGCGGATGCGCGCATTGCGGCTCTTCGGCCTTCATCAGGTCCGCCGGAAGATAAGTTTCGCCCATCGCCATGAAGCGGATCGCGTTAACGAGCGATTTGGCCGACAGTGTCTTCGGCACGAACCCGGCGGCACCGGCTTCAAGAGCCTGTTCGGCCAGCGCGCGCGACGCATCGCCGGTCAGCAGCGCAACTCGGTCTGCGCCCTCCATCGCGATCGCGGCCTTCAAGCCCGCAAGGCCATCCATACCTGGCATGTTGAGATCCAGCAGCACCAGGTCGAAGGGAACGTCAGAACGGATCTTTGCGGATGCCGCTGCGAAGTCAGGCGCGGTTGCAACTTCGATCCCGCCCGCGGCATGGATGAAGGCCACCAGCGTGTCGAGCACCAGTTCGTGGTCGTCTGCGATCAGTACTTTCAAGTTATGTCTCCGCTTGGCCCCACGAAGCTGCTGAACGCATAGCGCGAGAGCGCGACGCAATAAAGGTTAACATTGGAATAGAACGATTTATCCGAAAGGATATGTACGAAAGCCGCAGAGATCGGGTCGCTCTCCTCTCTGGAGCAGTCTCGAACCGTCCGCGGCTACCGCTGTCCGAACGCCCGTCAATACTGAAATACCGTGCTCCCCCAGTGTCCGCCCAAATCGAAATCGCTGGATGCCAGGACACCTCACATGCACTATCGACCGTCCGAATTCCTACTGAACCGCGCCAAGCCTGCCGCGCCGGCAATACTGCCGAAGTGTCCCGTTCTGGGCGTGCCGCTCGTGAACGCCGACGGCGAGACCGTCATCCTGACGTTGCTCTAACCCGGTCGGCGCAGCGTTTTTCCTCTCAACGCCCATTGCGCCAACATCCGCGCGCGGAATGCCTCTTACGCGGCGGCGCTGGAGCGTGCCGATACCGTGCTGCCGGAGGGAATCGGCGTTGAGCTTGCGGCCCGGATAACCGGCAAAAGGCTCGCGGCCAAACTCAACGGGACCGGCTTGCACCGCGCCTGCTGCGGCAGGCGGCGCGTTGGGGCAAATCCATTTTCTGATTGGCGGTCATCCCGGCACGGCGGAGGCAGCGGCAGAGCGGCTTTGCATGGACATCCCGGGGCTGCGCGTTGTGGGAACCCGCGACGGCTATTTCGGGGCGGATGATGCCTGAAACGCAGCGGCCGACATCAACGCCTCGTGCTCCGATATCGTCCTTATCGCGATCGGCGTGCCGCGCCAGGAGCTCTGGATCGACGCGCACCGTCACCTCATCGACGCCGAGCTCGTGCTCGGTGTCGGCGCCTTGTTCGACTTCCTTGCGGGCAATGTGCGCCGCGCGCCGGAATGGCTCCGGCGCAACCGGATGGAGTGGGCCTGACGGCTGGCGATGGGGCCCCGCCGTCTCGCCCGGCGCTACCTCATCGGCAACGCGACCTTCCTTGCTCGGGCGGCGGGCTATGCCGTACGGCAAATCGAAGGTCAGCGATTGCTCGATTTGGCCGTCTCGGTCGCGGCGCTGGCGCTTTTGGCCGTGCCGATGCTCGCCGTCGCCGCGATGGTCCGGCTGGACAGCCGCGGTCCAGCACTTTTCAAACAGATCCGTATCAGCAAGGACGGCACGCCCTTCGGTGTCTACAAGTTCCGCTCCATGCATGTCGACGCCGAGGCCCGCCGTGCCGCGCTCCTGGCAAGCTCGGACCGCGAAGGCGTCTGCTTCAAGTCGCGCAACGATCCACGGATCACGCGGATCGGCAAGATGCTGCGCCGCCTGTCGATCGACGAGCTGCCGCAGATCCTGAACGTCCTGAAAGGCGAGATGTCGATCGTCGGGCCGCGCCCTGCCCTGCCCGAAGAAGTCGCGAATTACCCCGAGCGCGCCCTTGGCCGCCTCGCTGTGAAACCCGGCATCACCGGGCTCTGGCAGGTCGCCGTACGTGCCAATATCGGCTTCGACAAGATGATCGACCTGGACCTCGCCTATGTCCGGTCCCGCTCCACGCTGCTGAACCTCATTCTGATCATGCTCACCTTCCGTGCGGTCGTCTCCGGACGCGGCGCGTACTGACCCCAAAAAAGGATGCAAACAATGATCCATCTTCGCAAGGCCGTCGTTCCCGTCGCCGGCCTCGGCACCCGGTTTCTGCCCGCAACGAAGTCCTTCCCGAAACAGATGCTGCCGCTCGTCGATCGCCCGCTCATTCAATACGCGGTCGATTAAGCCCGCGCCGCAGGGATCGAGGAGTTCATTTTCATCACCTCTGCAGGCAAGTCGGCGCTCGAGAATTATTTTAGTACTGCGCGGGCACTGGAACGCAGTCTCGCTGAAGCCGGCAAGACCAGCGCCCTGGACGCGCTCGGACTGTCGCACCTGCCCGAGGGAAGCGTCAGCTTCGTTCGCCAGGAAGCCCAACGCGGTCTTGGGCACGCTGTCTCGCTCGCCCGACGTCTCGTGGGAGACGAGCCCTTCGCGGTCCTTCTGCCCGACGACGTGATCCCTGCGCTGGCGCAAATGGTCGGCGCCCATACCACGCAGGGCGGCCATATGATCGCGACCGAAGAGGTGCCCGCAAATCGGATCAGCTCTTATGGCGTCGTCGACATCGCGCGTCAGCAAGGCGCGGTTCAGGCCTTGCGCGGCCTTGTTGAGAAGCCCAAGGCCGAGGATGCGCCCTCTCGCTTCGGCATTGTCGGCCGGTATATTCTGGAGCCCTCGATCTTCGATGGGCTCGTATCCCAGAAGCCGGGATCGGGCGGCGAGATCCAGCTGACCGACGCCATCGCATCCGATCTGAGGACAGCCGGTGTCAATGGCTTCGCCTTCGACGGAGAGCGCTTCGATTGCGGCTCTGTGCCAGGATACCTCGAGGCGACGATCGCCTTCGCGCTCGACCGTCCGGAGCTGTGCAACGGGGTCAGCCAGTTCTTCGCTGCCCGTTCCACGGGGAACCTCCGGGCCGCATGATCTCAGGACACCTATCCGTCGGGATAGGTGTCTATCCCCATGCCCGAATGACGCGAAGCAAGACTTCGATCATGACGCCTCGACACCATCTTGGAGTTGGATGCATGCGCAAGCTCATTACTGTCATCGCCATTGGCTTCAGCCTCTGGCTCGCACCGGTCGCGGCACAGACGCTCGACACTCCTCAGGGCGACGTCGTTCTGACAATTTCGGGTGACATCGCTGACACCAATGACGGCAACGTCGCACGCTTCGACATGGAAATGCTCGAGGCGATGGAGCAAGTCTCCTTCGAGACGACGACCCTTTGGACCGAAGGCACGAGCGCGTTCACGGGCGTGCCGCTGGCCGCGCTTCTGGATCGTCTCGGCGTTACCGAAGGCACGATCCGCGCCAGCGCGATCAACGACTACTCCATCGAGATCCCGGTTGAGAGCGTGACCGAAACCGCGCCGATCGTCGCCTATCAGCTGGACGGGGCCGCAATGCCGCGCCGTCAGAAAGGACCGCTGTGGATCGTCTATCCCTATGACAGCGATGCCGCCTTCCGCACCGAGGTGATCTACTCGCGCAGCATCTGGCAACTCGACAGACTCGAGGTCGTCCAATAGAGGCAAGCGAGGTCTCTCGAAAGGCGATCGCGCACATGCCTGAGTTGAAAGACGCGCAGCTTGGATACAAGCGCCAAAGCCGATGGGTGATTGCACTCGTCGGCTTTGGGCTGTCGGTGATCTTCATCCTCGCGCTGAGCCTCTCGCGCGAAGTGATGTCGGATCTGGAACGCCAGAGCTCGGCGAGCTCGGACAATGTCCAGTGGACGCTGACACAAGTCGAAGTGGAGCATCTGGCATTCCTGACCGCTCTCGAACACCGGATGTACGATCCGGGCGGTACCTTGCCCTTCGCCAGCGATCTCGGCGAAGTCCGGCAGCAATTCGATATCTTTTACAGCCGTATCGATACCCTTCAGAGTTCCAGGCTCTTTGCAGAGCTGCGGGAAGATCCCGCTTTCGCCCAACCGCTCTCCTCCATCATGTCGTTTCTCGACCGGACCGTGCCACTGATCGACGGCCCGGATGAGAGGCTCGACGCAGAACTCTGGGTGATATGGGAAGACGCAGCCGCGCTCAGGGACGAGGTGCGCGCGCTCGCGATCGGCGGATTGTCGTACTTCGCGCAGACCGCGGATGCCCGCCGGAATGATACCGCGCGAACGTTGCGCGATCTTGCCGCGCTGTCGGCCGTACTGCTGCTGACACTGACGCTTGTCAGCCTCTACTTGCTCCGCGCCAACCAGATCGCGCAGCGGCGCGGCAACGAGCTGGTGCAAACCAACCATCGCATGAACACAATCCTGTCGACTTCGCTTGATGCCGTGATCGTCTCCGACGCATCGGGCCGCGTGCTGGAGTTCAATCCCGCCGCTGAAGCGACATTCGGCTACAGTCTCGAAGAGGCCCGCGGGAGAACCATCGGTGAATTGATCGTCCCCCCGCACATGCGCGAAGCCCATGACAAAGGCATGAAGCGGATGCAGGAGGGCGGCGAGCGGCGGGTCGTCGGCCACGGCCGCGTGCAACTCGAGGGCATGCGCGCGAACGGTGAGATCTTCCCCGTCGAGCTGGCGCTGCAATCGGCCCGCGATGGCGACAACGAGATCATGATCGGCTTTCTTCGCGACATCTCCAAGCGTGTCGCGAGCGAGAAGGAACTGACTTCTGCCCGTGACCGGGCGCTTGCGGGCGAGAAGGCGAAGACGGACTTCCTGACAGTGATGAGCCATGAGATTCGCACGCCCTTGAACGGGCTTCTCGGAAATCTCTCACTCTTGAAGAACGCGCGCCCAAGCCAGGAGCAATTGCGCTTCATCCATAACATGGACGTCTCTGGACAGGTGCTTCTGAACCATGTCGACACGGTGCTCGACATCGCGCGCTTCGAGGCCGGCAAGCTGAACGCCAAGACCGAGACGCTCGATCTTGGAACGTTCATGCAGGAGATCGTCGACGGCCAGAGCGGCAACGCCGCGTCACGCGGCAACGTGATCGAGTGGCTATGGGCGGGCCCTGCACATCCTTGGGTCAAGACCGACACGCAGCGCCTCCGGCAGATCCTGCTCAACCTCGTCGGTAACGCCATCAAGTTCACGGAGAATGGACGCATCTCGCTCGAGCTGGAACGCGCGGAGTCGACAGCCGATCCGCAAAAATCAATCTACGAGTTTCGCGTCATCGACACTGGAATCGGTATCGCCCCGGAGAACCTCGATCGTGTCTTCGAGGATTTTCATACCAATGACGCTTCGATTGGCCGGTCGACGGGAGGGGCCGGATTGGGCCTTGGTATCGCGAGCCGGTTCACGAGGGCGTTGGGCGGCGAGATCGGCGTCGAAAGCACGCCGGGCGAAGGCAGTGTCTTCTGGATCAGGCTCCAGCTACGCCATGCCGAGGCAGGAACGACAGGGCTCGAGGCAAGCCCAGTTAGTCACGTGCGCGGCCTCGATCTCCTGGTCGTTGAGGACAATCCGATCAATCTCGAGGTGATCCGCAACATGCTGATGCTCGACGGTCACACGGTGACGGAAGCAATGGATGGCAAGTCCGGGGTTGAGGCAGCAGGCAGCCGGCGGTTCGATGCGATTCTGATGGATATGTCCATGCCAGTGATGGACGGCGCCACGGCAACCCGGCTGATCCGCGCGGGTGGCGGACCTTCGGCGGATGCACCGATCCTCGCGGTGTCGGCCAACGTGCTGCCCGACGCGGTTGCGGGGTTTCGCGCGGCTGGCGTGACCGCTTTTCTCGGCAAGCCCATCAGTCTGAAAGCGCTGCGCGATGCACTTGCCGCGATCACCGAAGCCGACACCAAGGATGGCATGATCTCGGTCGATGAAGGGGACGCGCATCTGGCCCAGCTGCGCGAAGATCTTGGTCTCAACGCCTTCCCGGAGCTCGTCTCTCAGCTGGTCGCAGAAGGCGATGCCTTGATGTCGAAGCTGGCGCGTCCAAGTCGAACGCGGCGCGCGCTCGATGATCTCGCCGCCGAGTGCCACAAGTTTGCAGGCAGCGTCGCCATGTTCGGCGCGCTCGAGATGCGCGACGCCCTCGTGGAATATGAACGCGCCGCGAAGACCAAAGATGAGGGTGCACTGCCGACCCTCGCCCAACGGGCCAAGGGCGCGTGGTCTCGTGCCCGCAAGAGGCTGACCAACACGCCCTGACGCGTATCGCCCGAGCAGAACCGCGCCGCCGATGACCTCAAGCACACGGCCGATCTCCGTCACGCCTGTAACGGTGCTGTCGTAGCAGGCCACCGAGTCGCCGGGCGGAACATAGGGGTCGAAATCGTCGCGGTCACTGCTACGCAGGAGATCTTCGATATTGCGCTCGATCACCACCGAGGTGCCGGTGACCGGGCTGCGCGAGAATAGTACCGCGCTGCGATTGGCGTTCGAAGTCTTCGAGCCGCCGACGCAGTTGCTGTCGATCACCGCTTGCATGAAACGCGTCCCGTAAGGCATCTCGCGCACGTCGCGGCCGATGGCCGATGGCCGATGGCCGATGGCCGATGGCCGATGGCCGATGGCCGATGGCCGAGATGGCGTTGCTGGTTACGGGCTGGGTCAAGTTTGACAGAAACATCGACACGCCCGGCGGGCTGATCGGGCTCGACCGCATCAGCTCGTCCTGGAAGCACATCCGGCTGTTCACGACGATCCGGTCGCCGGTGAGCATCATGATGTCGGTGGGATCGCTGCCGTTGAAGACGCCGCGCAGATCCAAGAGGTAGACGCTCCGCTGGCGGTGTAGCTCCACCGCCGAGAGGTCCGCATCCGGGCGGACGACCCCTGCGGCCCGGATCGCGGTCGAAAGGTTGCGCTCGTCAGTCGAGGCGCCGAGCGCCTGCTGGCGACCGGTATCCATGGCATCACCCGTGGTGCCGCCGATCTCGACCGCGTGCGGCTCGAAGACAGCGCCGACAACGTCGATCGAGACCGAGACCGAGGCGAAGTCGGTGATCCGCACCGCAAGGCGCGGACGCGAGGTGTAGAACTCGGCGGCAACGAGCGCATCGGCCAGCGCTGTTTCGACTTCGTTGGTGGAGCGCCCCTGCGCGCGCACCGGCGGCAGGTAGGGTAGCTTCAGATCGCCGTCGCGCGAGACGACGTAGGTACCACTCAGCACCTCGTCATCGGCGAAGGTGATCTGCACCATGTCGTTCCGCGAGAGTTTCTCGCCGAGAAGATCGCTGAGCGAGGGGCCGCTCCACTTGCCAAACATGTCCTCGGACGCGCCGCCGATCTCGGGGCTGCAAGCGGCCAGATTCATGCCTTCGGATTGCAGGAACGGGTTGGCGTCATCCGAACTCGCGAGCGAGCGTTGGCGTTGCTACATATCTTTGACGCCAGAGGATTCACTTCGCAAATCCATTCTGTTAGATGGTTGCATGAGCAACTCCCCCCCCCGACCGCTATCGTACGACGAACTTGTCCAGCTACAACGCGCCGCTGCGCAAGCGGGAGTCTCTGCTGATCTGGATGGACAAGGATATGCCCTTGCACGCGCCGCGTGACGGGCGGCCGGGACGCCCGCCGGTCGTTTCCGATGCCGTTATCCAGTTCTGCCGGTCGATCAAAATCCCGTTCAAGCTGCCTTTGCGTCGGACCGCCGGGATGGTAGCCAGCCTGCTCCGGTTAGCGGGGGTGGACTGGCCCGTGCCGGATTTCTCCACCCTTTGCCGCAGGCAGAAAACCCTGGCCGTGCAGATCCCCTATCGCTGTGCTGATGGGCCGTTGAACCTGCTCGTGGACAGCACCGGCATCAAGTTCCGCGGCGACGGCGAATGGCAGGCCCGCAAGCATGGCCCGCAGGGTCCGTCGGCAGTGGCGCAAGCTCCATCTGGCCATGGATCCGGTCACTTCGGACATCCGCGCCGTGGAATTCACACTTAGCTGCGACAGCGACAGCACCGTGCTGCCAGACTTGCTGAGCCAGTCCCGGTAGTGGAGCAGATTGGCACCGTCACCGCAGATGGGGCCTATTAAACGCGCCGCTGCCACAAGGCCATCATTGGGCGTGATGCTGTCCCGGTCATTCCGATCCGCAGAAACGTACGTCTGTGGAAGGAGGACTGCCCAGCGGCATGCGTCCAGAACGACACCTTGATGCCACCCGATACTATGGCCGGGCTTTCTGGAAACGCTGGATAGGCTATCACACTCGAAGTCGGGTCGAAGCGAAAATGCGCTGCCTGAAAGCCTTCGGCGAGCGCATCGCCGCGAGAGACCCAGACCACCAAACAGCCGAAATCCACATCCGCATCGCCCTCATGAACCATTTCTCGGCCCTCGGCAACGCCGAGATCGAACACGTGGCATGACATCAGCGGGGTAAGGGGAAGTCACGCCTCAAGTCGTAGTTCTGCAACAATACTGTACGGAACGCAGGCCCACCTTTGCTGATAATCTTTCCGCCAATGGTAAAAAGAGCACCTTAGCCAAACCGCATAGCGAACATGAATTTACTATTGCGAGTAGTTTGCCTGATCGTCGGCCTGATAAGTTTCAATTAGTTCACCGAGAATATCTGACACAGACTGCTGATCTCCATTATTCGTCTGGTCATTCTCGATCATGATCAACCCTTCCGACCCATCGCCGAGTACCATATCCACCTGAACCCAGTTTCCGATGGCATAAGAGTTGGAAACGTAGCCGGGCCCACCGGAGCCGCCCTGGACAGCAGCGCCACTCTGGGGCGCTGTCATGCCTTCCGGGCCGCGCATATGCATCGTGATATGATTCTCTCGACTGCGCTGGGAGAAATTCCACGGCCGCGAACCGACAACAAATGTCGTTTCGCCTGCGAAGACATCGAGTGGAAATGTCAGAAAAATACTTAATGCGACTATCGTCTTCATTCTCTTCTCCATCTACCGAAATTTGGGCGATCCGGGGGGGTACCCCCCCGGACCGCGTTACGCACCTGTTCTTGCCATTCGAGTTGGGGGACATCCTGAGAGGCAAGGGCTTACAGGTGCGTATTAGGATCAGTTGATCCCGTCGATCGTCACGCCGAGATTGTTACCGAGGGCGGTGGAGACGGAAGATATAGCCGGATTAACCAGCGTGCCCAGATCGGTGACATCGTTAAACATGACGCCATCAACCAATGAACTTGCCGTCGCCACTGAATAGGCAGTCTGGATGTTGTTCCCGATTAGGAAAGCATCCGAGCCCGATGTGGTGACCAGGTCTGCGGTCATGTTATTGGCAATCGCAGTCGCGTCGCTGTCGACCGTTCCGTTCACGACACCAGTTGTGATTGAACTGGCAGCCAAAACTCCGGGGAGCGAAACATCGGCGATCGTCCCGGTCAGCCCAGTGCCAAGGCTCACATCGACACCGCCGTAGGTTTGATTCATATCGAACTGCATTGACACATCGGACTCAAGCGCGGCGCTGTTGCCGAGCGCGGTGGACGTGGTTTCCACAGCGACCACGTCGTCGAGAGCGAGGCCAGAGAGGTTCACAACGTCGTTAGTGATCAGGTTCGAGGTACTTGTAGCCGCGAAGTCGCCCAGCGTGGTCTGTTCGGATTCAATCTGCTCGAGCCCAGTAGGAGCGACGGACACGTCGCTGACGGCGCCGGTCGTCACCGAAGAGACGACGTCAGCGTTCCAGTTCCAAGTCACGCTATCAAATGCGAGAGCTGGTGCCGCGGCGAAGATGGCGATTGCGGAGACCGCAAGTTTTTGGATCTTCATGTTTTGATTTCCTTGATTGAGTTGGGTTGGTCTGATTGTTCGGGGTACACCCCGCCCGGTTCACAGCCTTCATGAGAGTTGGCTGGTAAACCGAGACCTTCGGTAAGGATCTGATAGACCGCCAGTTCCACCACCGATCGCACTCCGAGTTGCAACGGTTCGTTACGAACTTCACCGGAGTCGAATTCTACGAATTGGTCGCCGAAGAAGCGGAAAATGCCCGTCTCATATTCGACACCAACAATCTGTTTTTGCAGGCTTGTGACATAAACCGTGCCAAGGCTACGCATTTCCACGAGACGTAAATCAAGGCCCACGTTTATAACGGCAGCACGCTTGCTGGCGCCAATGCCGGCCATGAATAGCCGCTCACCACCAGAATGAATATTATAGTTCAGTTCCGTCACTGCACCGAGAACTACGAAATGCGCCGGAGCGATATTTACATCACCAGCCGGTCTTTTAATAAGCTTTGACTGAACGAGTTGCTCTTCAGAAAGAGCAATCCTCGGGTCGAGCCGCTCTGCGAGATTGACTTGGCGCGTCTTAAACAACGCACTTATGACCATCTCGGAAGCTCCCTGGGATACCTCCGTGCTATCGTTGACAGAATCGAATGCGCGCTTACCGGTTTTGTCCAAGATATTGCCAACCGCAATTGTCGGTCGGTTAAGGCCGGGCTCCTTCGCAAGTCCGTCAAGGCAAACAGTATAGGGAGTAGTGTTATTACTTACGGGAGGTCCCAAAAGCGGTTTTATCTCGGAGCTCGCATTGATACTTGGCGAACACGCGCTGACTAATAGACTCATGAATGCTGTGAACGCTATTCGGCGGCGGCGCAATTTGTTATAGTGATCGGAAAACATATTGACCTCTCTGCGTGTCCCCCGAAGAAAGATCGTCTAATTGCGGCTCTAAAGATATTGAACAGCCGGATAGCACGGGTGCTATGGGAATAGGGTTCCTATACGAAAGCATACAAGAACTGTAACGACGCATAGGCTGGCTGACGCTTGGTGGTCAGCGTACCATTAACAGAGGGTCTTGAATCGGCCGCTAAGTCAGTTCATCCGGATTGAATTCATTGGGTGCATCCGCAGTAGATCAAGCCTTCTCGCGCTTGCAGCGAATGTCATGTGTCCAAGCATATCAGTCGCACTAATCAAAGTTGCACGAGTATCTTGTCAGCTCCGCGCATGTGACCGATCAATTCGATGACCAAGATCGCGGCAGTCGGACGAAGCGAGGCCTTCTGCCGAAGTCGCGATATCGCCGACACTTGCATTTGGTTCGGTCGCGTCAAAATCGCCAATGCTGCAGCCGCGGTGCCCGCAAGTATCGCTGTAAATAGTTCAGGCTTGGAGCCGTCGGACGACGGCGCAACATCTTTTCTCCAAACTCGACCGAGCCGATGTCCGCTTTCGCTTCTATTAACAAAGTAGCGCGCACTCGCGGCGAACTTCCGCTTCCCGCCCATTCTGTAGAAAAACACCCGTTTGCTGGCGCAGAATATCGACGCATGGAAGGGGCACGAGCGCCTTTCTTGTCAGGCTTTTCGCGGTTGCTGCGGTGCAGGAAGGATCTTGGCCAGTTTGCGGAGGTTCTGGGCGGCTGCGGCGAGTAGGAATTCGTCGTTTGCGCCGTATGGCCCGCGTAATCGGAGCCGATTGAGGCCGAGGAT
>NZ_FOXV01000007.1 GCF_900115815.1 Roseivivax halotolerans
TAACATATAACAAATACCGCGGGATGGAGCAGTCCGGTAGCTCGTCAGGCTCATAACCTGAAGGTCGTAGGTTCAAATCCTACTCCCGCAACCAGTTCGAATTTAATCTAAGCCGATGCAAGTGCCGCCCTTTCCGGGCGGTTTTTTCACGTTCAATCATGACTTCCATACTCAGTCGGTTCGCCGGATTCCGGCAGACCTCGCGATGACCTCTCTGCCCAACGGACGTTACCCTGTTTCGGCCTTCGCGCACTTCCGGCCCAAGCCAGGACTTGCCGCCGCGGCAATCCAGCGCTTTCCTTGCGACTGCGGCGCGCTTCGTTATCATCGTAGGTTCAAACGGGGACAGGAAGCCCCGGAAAAGACACAGGGAGATATCCTATGAAATCGACCGGCATTCTTGCCGTGGCGCTTCTGGCGTCCACCGCCCTGACCGCGCAGGCCGAAACACTGCGTTGGGCGCGTGCGGGTGACAGCCTGACGCTCGACCCCCATGCTCAGAACGAAGGGCCGACGCACACCTTGTCGCACCAGATTTACGAGCCGCTCATCATCCGCGACACGTCGGGTGAATTCGAGGCGGCGCTGGCGACCGACTGGGCGCCGAGCGAGGACGACCCGAACATCTGGGTGTTCAACCTTCGCGAAGGCGTCAGCTTCCATGACGGTGCCGACTTCACCGCCGAGGATGTGGTCTTCTCGATCAACCGCGCGAAGTCCGAAGATTCGGACATGAAGGAGCTGCTGAACTCCATCACCGAAGTCCGCGCCGTGGATGACTACACCGTCGAGTTCGTGACCGATGGGCCGAACCCGATCCTGCCGGCGAACCTCACCAATCTGTTCATGATGGACAAAGGCTGGGCCGAGGCGAATGACGCCGTGGACGTTCAGGACATGGAGGGTGGCGAGACCACCTACGCCGCCACCAACGCGAACGGCACCGGCCCATTCACGCTCGTCAGCCGAGAGCCCGACGTCCGCACCGTGCTCGAGCAGAACCCTGACTATTGGGGGATGGACCAGTTCTCGATGGAAGTGACCGAGATCATTTACACTCCGATCCAGAACGCCGCGACCCGCGTTGCCGCGCTCTTGTCGGGCGAGGTTGACTTCATCCAGGATGTTCCGGTCCAGGATCTCGGCCGCGTGAACGACACCGATGGTCTCGTGGTGAAGACCGCGCCGCAGAACCGGACGATCTTTTTCGGGCTCAACCTGGGCGCGGACGATATCGCCAATGACGATGTCGAGGGCGAAAACCCGCTCGCGAACGTCAATGTGCGCCGCGCGATGAACCTCGCCATCAACCGCCAGGCCATCCAGCAGGTCGTGATGCGTGGCCAGAGCGAGCCTGCAGGCGTCATTGCACCACCCTTCGTCAATGGCTGGACCGAGGAGCTCGACGAGGTCACGACCGATCTCGAGGAAGCGCGCAGCCTGATGGAAGAGGCCGGCTACGGTGACGGTTTCTCGATCCAGCTCGACTGCCCGAACGACCGTTACGTCAACGACGAAGCGATCTGCCAGGCTTCGGTCGGCATGCTGGCGCAGATCGGCATCACTGTGAACCTCGATGCCAAGCCCAAGGCGCAGCACTTCCCGCTCATCACGAATGACGAGACCGATTTCTTCATGCTCGGCTGGGGCGTTCCGACCTACGACTCGGAATACGTGTTCAACTTCCTCGTGCACACGCGCGGCGACGAGCGTGGCAGCTGGAACGCGACCGGCTACTCGAACCCTGAGCTCGACGAGAAGATCGTCAGCCTGGCGTCGGAGACCGATCTCGAGGCGCGCAACGCGACCATCGCCGAAATCTGGAACACGGTTCAGGACGAGCAGCTTTACCTGCCGCTACACCACCAGGTTCTGAACTGGGGCATGACCGACAGCGTCGGCATCGAAGTGAGCCCCGAAGATGATCCGAAGTTCAAGTATTTCGAGATGAACTGATGGGCCGGTGCGCGCAGATACGCGCGCACCGACGCTAGATATAGCCCGGCGCGGAATTCCCGCGCCGGGCCTTCCCAATCAAGAGGATTGTCGCCATGAGGACCTCTCTCGTTATTGCTACGCTTGGCGTGTTGGCCGCTCCGGCTTCGGCCGAAACCTTCCGCTGGGCGGGGCAGACGGATCCCAACACGATGGATCCTCATGCCGGAAATTCCGCGCCTGTCCTGGGTTTTCTGAACAACGTCTACGAAGGGCTCGTTCGGCGCGATCGGAACATGGCGATCGAACCAGCGCTCGCGACCGAGTGGGAGCCGCTCGAGGACGGTGCCGGCTGGCGGTTCCATCTGCGCGAGGGCGTCACCTTCCACGACGGCGCGGACTTCACCGCCGATGACGTGATCTTCTCTTACGAGCGTGCGTCTTCCGCAGAGGCCGATACGGCAAGCTGGTTCGCCGGTGTGACCGAGGTCACCGCGCCGGACGAGTACACCGTCGAGATCCGCACCGACGCGCCGAACCCGATCTTCCCCGATTCCATCGCCAACTGGATGATGATGGATCGCGGTTGGGCCGAGGCGAACAACGCGACCCGGCCCAATATCGAGCAGGGCAGTTACGCGACTCTCAACACCAACGGCACCGGCGCCTACCGGATCACGGAGCGAGAGCCGGCTCTGCGTACGGTCCTTGCGCCGTTCGAAGAATGGTGGGGCGACGATCGCGGCAACGTCACCGAAGGGATCTTCACGCCCATCGAAAATTCCGCGACCGGCGTCGCGGCGCTTCTGTCGGGCGAAGTCGACATGATCGAACCCGTGCCGGTGCAGGACGCCGAGCGGATCGACAACGCAGAAGGTGTCGATCTTCAGCGCGGCGTCGAGGCTCGGGTGATGATGTATGGCTTCAGCCAGGACAAGGACAGCCTTGTCGGCGGCGACGGAGTAGAGGGAAATCCGTTCCAGGATCCGCTGGTCCGCCAGGCCGTGGCCCATGCGATCAACGTCGATGCCATCCGCCAGACGATCATGCGCGGCTCGGCCGAGCCCACGGCGCAGCTCGTGAGCGCGGCGATGCGCGGCTATTCCGAGGGTCTCTCCGAACGCCCAGCCTATGATCCCGAACGTGCCCGCGAACTCCTGGCCGAGGCGGGATACGAGGACGGTTTCTCGTTCCTTCTGAAATGCCCCAACGATCGTTACATCAACGATGAATCGGTGTGCCAGGCCACGGTCTCGATGCTCGCGCAGGTCGGCCTTGACGCGCAACTCGATGCGATCCCGGTGCGGAATTACTGGCCGGAACTCCGCGCCGACGAGTACGATATGTATTTCCTGGGCTGGTCGCCGGGCACCTTCGATGCGGAGCATCCGTTCCGCTTCCTCGTCCACACACCGCAGGAGAATATCGGCACCTGGAATTTCGGCGGCTATTCCAACCCGCGGGTCGACGAGTTGATCCCCGCGATCCAATCCGAGATCGACGAGTCGGCGCGGCAGGAGATGCTCGACGAGATCGCTGGCATCGTGCAGGACGAGATGGTTTACGTGCCGCTCTACGTGCAGCCGCTCCTCTGGGGGACGGCCGAAAATATCGAGCTCACCCAACGCGAGGATAACTTCTTCATCCTGCGCTGGGTCACGGTGAACTAGGGAAAACATGCTCGCCTACATCATCAGACGGGTCGCGCAATCTGTCCTCGTGCTTCTGGTCACGGGATTCGTTGCCTTTTCCATGTTCAGCTTCGTGGGCGATCCGATCGACAACATGCTCGGTCAGGAACGCACGCAGGCCGACGTGGAGCGGCTGCGAACCCAGCTTGGCCTCGATCAGCCGTTCCCGGTCCAGTACTACAAGTTCCTCGAACAGGCGGTGCAGGGCAATTTCGGGCTGAGCTACCGGCAAGGGCGGCCCGTCTCGGAGATCCTTGTCGAGCGCCTGCCCGCGACGCTGGAACTTGCAGCCGTGTCCGGACTTCTGGCGCTTGCTGGCGGGATCGGATTCGGCATCTTCACGGCGATCCGAAGGCGCGGCCCGTCGGCGAGCACGATCATGACGCTCTCGCTGATCGGGGTCTCGCTGCCGACCTTCCTGATCGGGATCCTGCTGATCTACCTTTTCTCGGTGGAGCTTGGCTGGCTGCCCTCCTTCGGACGGGGGCAAGTCGTCGATCTCGGCTGGTGGAGCACGGGTTTTCTGACCGAAAGCGGCCTCAAAGCCCTCATCCTTCCGGCGATCACGCTCGGCCTTTACCAGATGACGCTTATCATGCGGCTGGTGCGGACCGAGATGCTCGAGGTTCTCAGGATGGACTATATCCGCTTCGCCCGCGCGCGCGGCATCCGCGAGAAATCCATCAACTTCCGCCATGCGCTCAAGAACACGCTGGTGCCGGTCATCACGATCACGGGCTTGCAGCTCGGCTCGATCATCGCCTTTGCGATCATCACCGAGACGGTGTTCCAATGGCCGGGCGTCGGGCTTCTTTTCATCAACGCGATCCAGTTCGTCGATATCCCGGTGATGGCCGCCTATCTGATGATGATCTCGGTCATGTTCGTCGGCATCAACCTCATCGTCGACATGCTTTACTTCGCGATCGACCCGCGTCTGCGCGTCGACCGCACGGCAGGAGGACACTGAGATGTCCGAGCTTCAGACAGAAATCGAGACGAAAGCCAAGACGAGTCCCGGCCGGCTGGCCCGAGCCTGGGACAGCGATCTGGCCTATTCGTTCCGGAACAATCCCGTCGCGATGGTCTCTGCCTTCGTCGTGTCGCTCCTGATCCTCGCGGCGATTTTCGCGCCTTTGATTGCGCCGCACGATCCGTTCAATCCCGCGACGCTGAACCTGATGAACGGCTTCACACCACCGGGGCAGGCGAACCAGTTCACGCAAGAATATTTCCTCCTCGGCACCGACGATCAGGGCCGGGACGTGTTCTCAACAATCCTCTACGGGATGCGGATTTCGCTCTTCGTTGGCTTTGCCGCTGTCATGCTGGCGCTGGTTATCGGTGTGCTGCTGGGGCTTCTCGCAGGCTATCTCGGCGGCTGGGTCGAGACGATCATCATGCGGATCGCCGATATTCAGCTCACCTTCCCGGCGATCCTTGTCGCGATGCTGATCTTCGGTATCGCCAAAGGGATCACGCCGCCCGAATACCGCGACCAAATGGCGATCTGGGTTCTGATCCTCGCCATCGGCCTGTCGGACTGGGTGCAGTTCGCCCGCGTCGTGCGCGGTGCAACACTGGTCGAGAAGAACCGCGAATACGTTCAGGCCGCACGGCTGATCGGGCGTTCGCCCTTCTCGATCATGGTGCGGCATATCCTCCCGAACGTGCTCAACCCCGTGCTCGTGATCGCCACGATCAGCCTTGCGCTCGCGATCATCGCGGAGGCGACGCTGTCCTTCCTTGGGGTCGGCGCGCCGCCGACGAAGCCCTCGCTCGGCACGCTCATCCGGATCGGGCAGGAATTCATGTTCTCCGGCGAGTGGTGGATCCTCTTCTTCCCCGCCGTCACGCTTCTCGCGCTGGCCCTGTCGATCAACCTTCTGGGCGACTGGCTGCGCGATGCGCTCAATCCGAAACTGAGGTGATCCGATGACCACCCCCGTCCTGTCCGTCCGCGATCTCGTGGTGGAGATCCCGACCCGACGCGGTGTGCTGCGACCCGTCGACCAAGTGAGCTACGACATCCATGCCGGCGAGATTCTCGGCGTTGTCGGCGAGTCCGGCGCGGGCAAGTCGATGACCGGAAACGCGGTGATCGGACTGCTCGATCGGCCGGCCCGGATCGTCTCGGGCGAGGTGCTTCTGTCCGGCGAGCCGGTGCATGCGCTGAAAGGCGAGCGGCTGCGCAAGCTGCGGGGCAAGAAGATGGGCATGATCTTCCAGGATCCGCTGACCTCGCTCAATCCGCTGCTGACCATTGGCGAACAGCTCACGGAGACGATCCTCGAGCATCTCGACGTCACCCAGTCCGAAGCGCGCGAGCGTGCGATCGCCGCGCTCGACGAGGTGGGGATCCCGGCGGCGCGTCAGCGGATCGGCTCATACCCGCACGAGTTTTCCGGCGGCATGCGGCAGCGCGTGGTGATCGCGCTCGCCCTCTGCGCCGAGCCTGACCTCGTCATCGCCGATGAGCCGACCACCGCGCTCGACGTCTCGGTTCAGGCGCAAATCGTTGCGCTTCTGAAACGGCTTTGCCGCGAGAAAGGCGTCGCGGTGATGCTCGTGACGCATGATATGGGCGTGATCGCGGAGGCTGCCGACCGCGTCGCGGTGATGTATGCGGGCCGTCTTGCAGAGCTGGGCCCGGTCCGCGAGGTGATCACCAACGCGCGGCATCCCTATACGGCGGGGCTCATGGCCTCGACCCCGGTTGCGAGCCAGGGCCATCGCCGCCTACGGCAGATCCCCGGCGCGATGCCGCGTCTCGACAACCTGCCTTCGGGCTGCGCCTTCCATCCGCGCTGCGACCGCGCTGAGCCGCGCTGCCGCGAAGAGCCGGGGCCGAGCCTCGAAGCCTGCGACGGCCGCGCCGCCTGCTGGTTCCCCCTGACCGAAAAGACCGAGGTCTCCGCATGAGCGCCATCGTCAAGGTCGAGGATCTCACGCGCATCTTCGACGTCTCCAAACCCTGGCTGAACCGGGTGATCGAACGCAGCCCGCGCGCGCTTCTGACCGCCGTCTCGGAGGTCAGTTTCGAGATCGAGGAGAACTCCGTCTACGCGCTCGTGGGCGAGTCCGGCTCCGGCAAGTCGACCATAGGCAAGATCATGGTTGGGCTGGTCCCGCCAAGCCGCGGCCGCGTGGAAGTTGATGGCGTGGATCTTGCCACCGAGACCGACCGCGCCAAGGTCGATGCGGTTCGCGCAGATATCCAGATGATCTTCCAGGATCCCTACGCCTCGCTCAATCCTCGATGGACGGTCCGCGACATCATCAATGAGCCGGTCTCGATCAAGGGCGGCGACACCAAGGGGCTCGCCGAACGGCTGCTTGAACAGGTCGGCCTCTCGGCGGTCGATGCGGGCAAGTATCCCCACGAATTCTCGGGCGGGCAGCGTCAGCGTATCTGCATTGCGCGCGCGCTGGCGGCCGGACCGCGTATCATCGTCTGCGATGAGCCGACATCGGCGCTCGATGTCTCGGTGCAGAGCCAGGTTCTCAACCTCATGTCCGACTTGCGCGAAGAGCTGGGGCTGACCTATCTCTTCATCAGCCACGATCTAACCGTCGTGCATCACATGGCTGACAAGATTGGCGTGCTCTATCTCGGCGGTCTTGTCGAGGAGGCGCCGCGCGACCGGCTCTTCGATGCGCCGAAGCATCCCTACACCCAGATGCTCTTCGATGCCGCACCGCGCATGGACGCGTTCGGGCGTGAAGTCGATCCGCCGAAAGGCGAGATTCCGGACGCGATCAACCCGCCGCCCGGTTGCCCCTTTCATCCGCGCTGCCCTATCGCGGTCGACCGCTGCCGCGAAGAACGTCCCCGCCTGCGCCCCATCGGCGAGACCCGCGTGGCGTGCCACCTGGCGGAATAGACCTCTGCAACGCGCGGATTGATTAACGCGCGTTAACCACCGCACGCGAGCCTGATCCTCGATGTATCCGTCGATGAGGTCTCGCGCATGTTCACGTCCGCCGCTCTCGGGCTGCCTTTCATGGCACCCTCCCAGGCTCAGAAACACGTCACGTTCAACGAAGCGCTCCGGCGGCTTGATCTTGTCGTGCAGCTCTCCGTTCAAGGCCGCGACGACGCGCCTCCGGAAGCGCCTTCGGAGAATACGCGCTTTATCGTCGGTGCGTCCCCCTCGGGCGCATGGATCGGCCACGCGAATGACATCGCCATTTTCGAGCCAGGCGGTTGGACCTTCACCACGCCACAGGAAGGCTGGCAGGCTTGGATCGCGGGGGAAGGGCGCTTCGTCGTATGGACCGGCGGCACATGGCAGGCGCTCGAGCCCGAGCTTCAAAATCTGCCCGGTCTTGGCATCAACGCGACGAGCGATGCGAACAATCCGCTGATCGTGGCGGGGCCGGCCTCGTTGTTCAACAATGTGGGCGGCGGCCATCAGGTCAAGATCAACAAGGCGGCACCCGGCGAGACGGCGAGCCTCTTGTTCCAGACCGGTTGTGGCGGCCGCGCAGAGATGGGAACGACAGGGTCGGACGCATTCACCATCAAGGTCAGCGCCGATGGCGGCACGTGGCACGACGCGCTGGTCTTCGATCCGGCGACAGGCCATGCAGGCGGTGCGGCGGTTCAGTCACAGCCGGATGATACGACGCCGGGCAGACTGATGAGGGCCGATTGGGGATATGGTCCGGGCACTCTTCTGGGGCAGGTCGCGCAGGCCGCCGGCAAGCCGACTGGAGCGGTTCTTGAGGCAGGCGCGACCTACCTCCGTCTTGCCTGCGGCACGCAGATCGTCTGGGATACCATGGCCCTCACGCGGAGCGATGCCGCGACCCTCTCCGCGCACTGGACCTTTCCGCAGATGTTCGCCGGGTCGGCCTTCGTGTCCGGCAGCCTCGATCCGGGCACCGCGAACATCACTCCCGGTCTCGATGCACTTGGCGCTGTGACATGCACCGGCGGCGATGGCGCGGGCACCACGATTTCGCTGCGCCGCATTGCCGGACAGACCGATTTTGCCGCCGTCGATACCTGCACGCTGCGGATGACGGCGATTGGTCGCTGGTTCTGACTTCGTGGTAAACAAGCGCTTGCCGGACTCCTGACGATTGGCCCGAAACGCCCGGTTTCAGCCAGGATCGCGCCCCGCCGCTTCCCTCGTTCGACCAGAGCTTCAGAACTCGGGTTGAGTGGATAAAGGGTGCGCCGATGCAGGCGGTCTTTTCGCATGACGGTACGGTCTTCGCCTCCAGCGGGGGGCAACTCGATGGAGTGCGGAGCCTCGCGCTGCACCAAGGACCGGACGGGGTCACTGTCCAGGTCCTCTCCGGTGAAGATGTCGCAACCCGTTTGACGAGCTGGGATCTGCGGGGCGGCGCGCCGATAGCCGAGGCGACATCGGTGCTTACGGCCGGACCGGTGGCAGGCGTTGCGCCGGACATCACGCCTGCCGTGCTGCCATCAGGTCAGGAGGTTGCGCTCTTGACCGGTGTGGCCGGCGGTCTCGCGATGGTTCGCATCAATGCCGACGGCTCATTCGGGGCGCCCGTTGCGATCAACGCCGCCGCGGCTGGCGTGCCGGCTGACCTGTCCGATATCGCCGTCATGGACAGCGGGGAGGGGCTCTTTCTTTACGGGATCGCGCCGGGCAGCCGCAGTCCGATGGTCTGGGAAATCGGACCGACCGGGACGCTGACGGTGCTGTCCTCGGGGTCTCGCGGCAGCGCGGACGGGCCAGGTTTGACCGATATCGAGATCGCGAATGGCATGCTTGTCGCCGCTGGATCCGACGCGACATTCTTAACGATCTACGACATCCAGCCCGACGGGCGGCTTTCGATGGCGGCGCAGCTTGGTGAAGCCGACAACCCCGGCATCGCGGGGTCGATCACGCTCGAGACCTTGCAGATCGGAGAAACCTCCTTTGCCGTATTGGGGGCAGCCGGGTCGGGCACGCTCACTGTCTATGGCCTCGAGAGCGGGAGGCCTCGACTGACCGACCATGTCATTGACACGCGAGACAGTCGGTTCGCGAATGTGACCACACTCGACAGCGCCGTTTTGCAGAACGAGGCATTTCTCGCTGCTGCTGGCTCCGACGATGGCGTGAGCCTGTTTCGCCTGACCGCTGACGGCCAACTCGTTCACCTCGGCGTCGTGGCGGACAGCGTGTCGACGGCGGTGTCAGGCGTTTCGGATCTCGAGCTGTATATCGAAGGCGGCTCCCTGCATCTTGTGACGCTTGGCGTGTCCGACCAGGGCCTCAGCGCCTTTTCAATCGCGCTGAGCGGGATATCCCACATGGATGAGGCCGGTGCCGACACGCTGATCGGGCAGGCTGGAGCGGACCTGTTCGTGATGATCGCGGACGCCGATCCCGACCGTATCGTTGCTTTCGATGCGAGCGAGGACCGGCTCGATCTGTCCGGCTGGGCGTTTTACCGCGATCCGTCGCAACTTTCGATCAGCCCGACCGCAAGCGGTGCCGAGATCCGGTTCATGTCCCTTGTCGGCGAGGAGGTTCTCGTGCTGGAGAGCGCTGGGGGCGGCCCGCTTTCGGCTGATGCCGTGATCGCGGCGATCCTTCCTCAGCCGGACCGCTTCCTGCCTGACTGGCTGACGCCGGTTCTGACCCTCGAGCCCGCCGATCCGCCGCAGGATCTGGCCGGAACGCCCGGAAACGACAGCATCGAGGGCGGCTCTGGCAACGATACGATCATAGGGCGCGGCGGATCGGACCTGATTTCGGCTGGGGCGGGCAATGACACGATCAATGCCGGGATCGGGGCGGATACGATCTTCGGCGGAGCGGGGGCCGATACGGTCACGGCGCTCGACGGCCATGACTGGATCGAGGGAGGAGACGGCGATGATCACTTGTCCGGTAATGCGGGCTTCGACACGATCTTCGGTGATGCCGGAGACGATCACATTCTGGGTGGCAACGCGCCCGACTTACTGAACGGCGGCAGCGGCAATGACCGGATCTCCGGCGATGACGGCGCAGACACGCTGCACGGGGGGGAGGGCGACGACATTCTGACCGGCAATGCCGGCACGGACCTCGTAATGGGCGAGTCCGGATCCGATACGATCTGGGGCGGGATCAACCACGACACGCTGGATGGCGGTGAGGGCCGTGATTTGCTTTACGGCGAAGGCGGCAACGATGTCTTGCTGGGTTCGGGTGACGCGGATGAGCTTTGGGGGGGTGGCGGCCAGGATGACCTCAGCGGCGGAGGCGGTGACGACACGCTTGATGGCGGGCTCGGTCATGACACGCTTCAAGGCGATTCCGGCAACGACCGGCTGATCGGGAAAAACGGCTCTGACATTCTCGATGGTGGCGCTGGGGATGACACGCTTTTCGGAGGCTCCGGAAACGATACGCTGTCGGGTGGCGGCGGCAACGACATCCTCGACGGCGGCGACGGCGCCGATGTCTTCATCTTCGCCGAAGGTGTCGCGGTCGTGACCGCATTCCAGAACGACGTCGACATGCTGCTTCTGGATCCTGCGCTTTGGGGCGGAGCGGCGTATGATGCGGCGGCGATGCTGTCTTTTGCAGAGGCAGTCGATGGCGCAACGGTATTCACTTTTCCCGGCGGCGAACGCCTGGTGATCGAAGGTCTGGTCAATCCGGATGCGCTTCTGAACGACATCGGGCTTTTGTAAGCTAGCGCTCGAAGAGGTCCCGTTGCATGAGGCGCAGGAGCACAAGCCCGAAAAGACAAAGACACCCCGAGACCGCCAAGACGTAGCCCGGATTGACATAGGATGCACTGTAGCCGGGATAGGCCGCCTGCCGCGCAAGACCGGTCGCATGAACGAGCGGGTTCCATTCCAGCCAGCTGCGCCACGGATCGGGCAGTTTCTCGTGCAAGAGGATGACGCCCGAGACGATGACCAAGGGACGGGTCAGTACGGACCAGATGCTTTGCCACATGGGATGCGCGGTGACCGGCACCGCCAGCGCGACGCCGGTCGCAAGGCCGAAGCTCATCGCCAGAACGTAGGACATCGCGAGCGGTGGAATGTCGATCCGCGTCATCGGGGCGAGCGAGATGACGAGCGCGCCCAGGATAATCACGCCGACGATGAGCTGTGTCAGTGCGGCAAGGCAAGCTGCACTGACCAGCGGACCCAACAGGCTGACCCTCGGATAGCCGAGGAGCGGCCGCGAGCGGTTGAGTGCTTGTGCGACGGCGTTGCTGACCGTCAGGAATGCAAAGAACGGCAAGATGCCCGTCGCGTAGAATAACGCAAAGCTCGTTCCGAGCGGCGGCGCACGGAAGCCAGCCTGAAATACGAGGCAGAGAAACGCAATCCCGGCGGCTGGTTCGAGCACAGCCCAGAGATAGCCGCCCGGATTACGACCATATCGGGTTGCCATCTCGCGCAGCATGAGCGCGCCGATGGATCGGAACGTCGCGGAGAGAAGCGGTGGATGCGACCCAAGAGTGACTGTGGAGATCTGATCGACGCTTCGGTTCATGACTCGTTATCCACTGAAAATGCTAACGCTGGGTTGCCCAAGCCACGACAGCAGCATCAGATCAGCACGAAATCCGCTTCGATTTCGGTGAGCGTTCGTATCCCGTCAAAGGTGATTTCGCCGCCATCCGCGAGTATTATCACAAGATCATTGCCCACGGTTTCGGCATCAAGGCCGGCGACGCCGTCCGGTGCGAGGCTTGCCTCGAGGTGAATGACGTCGATGCCCGGCTGGTAATGCACGATCACGTCCTGTCCTCCACCCGGTGCGAAGACGAAGACATCGGTACCGATACCGCCGTGCAAAAGATCGTCGCCGTCACCGCCGACCAGCGTGTCGTTCCCTGCTTGCCCGAGAAGCGTGTCGTTGCCTTCACCGCCATCGAGTCGATCGAAGCCGTCCCCGCCTTCAAGCCGGTCGTTCCCCGCACCGCCCATCAGCACGTCGCGATTGATCCCGCCTTGCAGCAGATCGTGCCCCGGCCCGCCATCCAGCGTGTCTGCACCTGCCTGGCCCAAGAGCGTGTCCGAACCATCGTGACCTTGAAGAAAATCCGCTCCATCACCTGCCTCCAGCCAATCATCGCCGCTGCCGCCCATCAGCGCGTCCGGGCCTATGCCGCCTTTCAGCACGTCGTCCCCTGCGTCTCCCGATAATGAATCCGCACCTGCCTGCCCCAGGATCGTGTCATCGCCCGCGCCGCCCGAGACGGTGTCGAAGCCGCCCGCGGCCTCGATCCAGTCCGCCTCGTCGCCGCCGTGGATCTCGTCGAACCCTGTGCCGCCGAAGATCGTGTCATTCCCCCCTCCGCCCGAGAGGCTGTCATTTCCGCCGCGACCCTCGATCATCTCGGCGCGCGCATCGCCTGCCAACAGGTCCGCACCGCCACCGCCCATCAGGGCCGCGGGTCGCAGCACCGCATCGTCCGCTTCCACGTCGAGCCCTACATTGCTGGCCGCGATCGTGACCGTTTCGGTGATCTCGCCTTCGAGCCCGCCGCCTGAGAAGGTGACGACATAAGTTCCGGGCGGCAGCTGCATCTGGTAGCCGCCGGACGCCCAACTGGTCGTCACGTAGGTTTCGCCGCCGCCGCTGGCCGTAACGGTCACGCCGCCCAGTCCCTCTCCCGGATCGTAGAAGTCGTCACCGTCCCGATCGTCGATCACGACGCCGACGATCTGCGCCTCCGGCGACCAGGTCGTTCCGAAATGCTGGGTGACGATCTCGGTTTCGACGCGCGTGTCTGAATCGGCATCCGTCACGATCCCGATCCCGATCTCCGTATAGGTCGGGCTGAGGATCGCGATGCGATGTCCTGCGGGGGATTGCATGCCGCCCGGACCATAGCCCCAGTCGATCAGGAAGGCGGCATGCCCGTGAAGCGGCCCGTCAGAATAGGCATAGACATTTTCGGCCAAGGCGCGGGCATCGTTATAGCCCGCCTCCACGATCCGTTGATAAAGCCCGGGCTCCCCTGGCAGGTTGTGCGATTGCTCGTCGTATTCGACGATGAGAAGCGAATGCCGCTCAGCCGAGATGGCGAGCGATGCGTTCCAGGCCAAGGGCGGTACGGGAGGAAACGCGGCAAGCTGATCCTCGAGCAGTGACAGGGACACGCCGAAGTAAGCGAGCGCCGCCTCGGTACCGGGAGTCGCCTCTGCGAGGAGGCGGTCATAGGCGCCGGCGGGGTCGGCCCGATCGCGGTTGATCAGGCACAGGTAATATTGTTCCGCCACGCTGGGCGTCACGTCGGGTTGCGGAATGTAGATCGGCATCGCCTTCGCACCTGGACAGATCCCGCGAAGGCTAGCGCACTACGATCTAACGCCCGGTTGAGAAAACCGTTTCCGTTTTACTCAAGCCGTTTCAGTCCGGATAGCCGGGGCGGCCGATCGCGGAATAGGCCTCGAATCCCGCCTCTCGGGCATCCTCGGCCGAGTAGATGTTACGCAGATCGCCGAGGCGGGGCGTGTTCATGCCGTTCGCGATCTGCTTGAGATCGAGGGCGCGAAACTCGTTCCATTCCGTCAGGATCACCAGAAGATCGGCGTCTTTCGCGGCGACATAGGGATCGCTCTCCCAGGTGACGCCGGGCAGAAGCGCCTCGCCCTCGCGGCGGCCTTGCGGATCGACGACACTGACCTTGGCGCCGCCTCCGACCATCGCGGGGATGATCGTGAGCGACGGCGCATCGCGCATATCGTCCGTATTGGGTTTGAACGTCACGCCCAGAACGGCGATTTTCCGGTTGTTGAAGCTGCCATCCGACAGGTCCAGCAACTTGTCCACCATCCGCCGCTTGACCTCGTCATTGATCTTGATGACGGCTTCGGTGATCTGCATCGGCATGGCATGATCCTGGCCGATCCGTGCCAACGCCTTGGTATCCTTCGGAAAGCACGAGCCGCCATAGCCGGGACCCGCATGCAGGAACGTCTTGCCGATCCGCCCGTCGAGACCCATTCCCTTGGAGACCTGTTTCACATCCGCGCCGACCTTTTCGCACAGCGCGGCGATCTCGTTGATGAACGTGATCTTCGTCGCGAGAAACGCATTGGCCGCGTATTTGATCATCTCCGCGGATTCGAGATCCGTCACCACGATCGGGAAATCGCGCAGATAGAGCGGGCGGTAGATTTCTTCCATGACGCGGCCCGCGCGCTCGGACTCGACGCCGACGACAACGCGGTCGGGCTTCATGAAATCGTCGATTGCCGCGCCTTCGCGCAAAAATTCGGGGTTCGAGGCCACATCGAACTCAAGATCGGGATTCGCCGCGGCCATCGTGTCGCGAACCTTGGCGTTGGTCCCGACCGGCACGGTCGATTTGGTGACGACGACGATGTAGTGATCTGCCGCTTTCGCGATCTCCTCGGCAGCAGCCATGACGTAGGTCAGGTCCGCATGTCCGTCGCCGCGGCGCGTGGGCGTGCCCACGGCGATGAAGACCGCATCCGCGCCGTCGATGGCAACCGCGATGTCTCCGGTGAAGGACAGCCGTCCTGCATCGACGTTCTTGGCCAGAAGGGTTTCGAGGCCGGGCTCGTAAATCGGCACTTCGCCGCGCTCGAGCATCTCGATCTTGCGCGAATCCTTGTCGACACAGACGACTTCGTGTCCGAAATCCGAAAAACAAACCCCCGAGACCAGACCAACATATCCCGTCCCGATCATCGCGATTTTCATGTGCAATGCCCTTTGTCTAAAAGCTTTGAGGTCTTCCTTGCGGCAGCGGACCAGTGCTGTCAACGAAGGCACAGCGACTGCGCCGCGCTCACAAGCGATATGTCGCGTTCGCCACGCAGAGCTGCCATACGCCTTGGGCGGCTGGACGGGCTCGAGGCGCGCGCAGTAGCGTCCGGCCAATCTTTTGCTCGTCTGTCTCTCGCACGTCCAAGGAGTTTCCCATGCAGATCGATCATACCGCGCTCGACGGCGTTTTGATGCTGACGCCTCGGCGTTTCGGCGATCATCGCGGCTTTTTCGAGGAGACCTGGAACAGCCGGCTGCTGGAGGACGAGGGAATCACGACGAACTTCGTACAGGACAATCACTCGATGTCCGCGATGCCCGGAACGGTGCGGGGCCTGCATTTCCAGGGGCCGCCCTCCGCTCAGGCCAAGCTCGTGCGCTGCGGGCGCGGCGCGCTCTTTGACGTGGCCGTCGATATTCGTGAAGGCAGCGCGACCTACGGGCGATGGGTCGGCGTCGAGTTGACCTTCGAGAATGGCCGACAGCTCTTGATCCCTGAAGGCTTCGCTCACGGGTTCATGACACTGACCACTGATACCGAGATCGTCTACAAATGCTCCGATTACTATGCGCCCGAGACTGAGGGGAGCCTGCGATGGAACGATCCCGATATAGGCATCGACTGGCCGGATGCGGGTCATGCGCCCACGCTATCCGAGAAAGACGCGGTCGCACCGGGGCTTGCGGAGTTCGTTACACCCTTCAAGCGGTGAGCGGCGGTGTGTCTGCCGATGGCTCCTCATCCGTCACCGCGGCCACGTTGCGCCACGCGTTAGGTACGCGTGCGCCGAAACGTTCGCGAACAAAGGCATATTGCGGTGCGAACGCTTCGCGGAACGCGTGATCCAGATCGGGGGGGATCGCGATGGGGATACCTTCGTTGACACGGTGAGAGAGATCCGGGTCGATCCGGTCGATACCGAGGAATTCGGAAAGCGCGTGAATGGGCGCAGGGGACGAGACCATCTCTTCGTAGAACATGACGTGCAGACGGTCCGGGGCGACGGCTTGATCCAGGTTGCGAAAAGTCCGGGCGTAATCGGCGCGTTCGACCTTGGGGAGACGGCCGGTCGCGATGAGCGACTCCGCCTTGGCGCGCGCGAGCGCCAGTATTGCCTCGCCTGAAGCAGCGATCCCAGCCTCGACCTGCGCCGCCATGCGAAGCTGCGACCACATCCGCGAGACGGGGTCGCGAAGAATGAAGATGAAACGCGCGTCTGTGAACGCGGCCATATCGGCAAAATCGCGGGCGGGCAGGATGGCGTAGGCAGGGGTGACATCCGCGATGAGCGGCTCGCCCTGCCAGCCTTGAAGTAGGTACGTCGTGTAGGCTGAGTGCCGCGATGGTCCCGTGGCCCCGAGCGGTTCAGAGTTCTGCATCCCGACAAGATCGGTGGCACGGCGCAGGCGGGCGCAGCGATCGGGTGAAGGCCCATTTGTCGCCAGCGCTTCCGACGCGCGCGACACTTCCCGGCAGCGCGCAGCGAAGGCCATCTTTCCCACGCCGCGTCGAATATCGAAATAGTGCAGCTCTTTGACATTCGGCAGGAAAACCTCGGCACTTTTACCGAATGCCTTGTGCAGGAAGGTCGTCCCCGCCTTTTGCGCGCCGATCACGAAGACTATGCGCGCCGTTTTCGGAAACGCAACGGATGCAAATTCGGGCTGAGGCTGAGCTCTCATGCTGCCGCTCCTCTCTCATAGATCGCGATGGCATCCTCCAGATCGTCGTAGAGACGAAGCTGTCCGTTTTCGAGAACGGCACCCATGCTGCAGAGCTTGCGTACCTGACCCATTGCGTGACTGACGATGATCGCGCCGGCGCCCTGCAGCCGTGACGACAACAGCGCGCGCGATCTGCGGATGAACTCGGCATCCCCGGCTGCCAGCGCTTCGTCGAGCAGGTAGGTGTCGAACTCCATCGCCATGTTGATTCCGAAGGCGAGACGCGCCTTCATGCCGCTGGAATAGTGCCTGACAGGTTCATGAAATGCTGCACCCAGCTCTGCGAAATCGGCGACGAACGCGCAGACATCCTGACTGGAGGTGCCGTAAAGGCGTGCGACGAAACGGGCGTTCTGCGCGCCTGTCAGATCGCCGTGCAGCGCGCTCGCAAGGCCTACGGGATAGGAGATCCGGCCCGATGTCAGGATCCGTCCGCGATCGGGTCGCGCGGTACCGGCGATCATACGCAGAAGCGTCGACTTGCCGGCACCGTTTCTGCCCAGAAGCGCGATGGAAACACCCCCCGGCAAGGTCGCGTTCATGCAATTCGCCACTCTGACGCGGCAGTCTTTGCGCAGATAGGATTTCTCGACATTCTCGAGCACGATCATCAGCGGCGATCCCGTAAGGCCGCGACGACCATCGCGAGCAGCGACCAGATCAGACCAAGCCCCGAGGCGATGAGCGCGAGCGTTTCCCATCGGGCCGGGCGGAGCGCGGCCTCGGGCAAGGTGGGCGCGATATGCAAGGCGAGGTATCGGTCCCGGCGGTCCGCTTCAGCCAGTGCAGCTTCCAGATTGGCGCGGGCAAGCGTATAATTTTCCTCGGCAAAACGCAGATCCGTCGCCAAGGTCTCGAACATGCCCATAAGGTCCGCGAACGCCGGATCGGTGCCCAGCCCGTTTGCGCCTGCCCCAAGTCGGGCCTGCTCCTCCGAGATCCGCGCCGCGATCACCGCGACGCGGCCTTGTGCCGCCTCGATCCGGAAGCGTGCATCCGGGGCGGATTGGCGCAGAAGGTCGACTTCGATCAAGGCGTCGGCAAGTTGCTCCTGAAGCGATGTCATGACCCCCATCCGAACCGCCAGCGCGGTCACCGGGTCGACAATTTGCGTTTCGTTGCGAAACCGCGTGAGTGCGACCCGTGCCGCGACAAGCTGGGCCTTCGCGCGATCGCGTTCGGCCCGCGCCTGGCCGATCCGGTCCTCTCGCGCCAAGGCCGACAGGCGATTGATGAGATCGGAACTCTCCGCGACGATGGCGTTCGCGACCGCTTGTGCCTCCGCCGGAGAGAAGGCTTCGACCGTCAGCGACAGAAGGCCGGTGCCAGCCAGTCTGTCCACTCGAACACGCCTGTTCCAGTAGCGCGTCAGGGTCTCGATATCGCCCGGTCCGGCGAAGGCGAAGACCGGATCGCTATCGGGATCGGACCAATCCGCCCCCGGCCCCGCCCAGAGACGACGCAAGTCGAGCGCCTTGTCGACCCGGGCCACCAGGTCCGGGCTCGTGATGAAGTCATGCAGGATATCGGTATCCGAGGAGGATGCGGTCGACAGATCCGCCATACCGCCAAGGAGTTCAACGGCGCTGTTCGCCTCCTCGGTTCGTACCGAAAAGCCCGTCTCGGAGAGAAAGCGCGGCGCGGCGCGGTTCCAGAGATACGAGGACGCGAGCAGAACGGGTAAAGCGATCATCAGGGCGGCTGATAGGCCGAGGGCTGCCATTCGCGGAAATCTGCGCGGTGTGCTTGTCTTGGGACTCATGATCCGAGGGGCCGGCACGCCCTCGCTCTCGCTCTCGCGAAGCCGTGCGAACAGGGCGGCACGGCCTTCGTGTCTCGGCGTCAGGCTGATGTCGGATAGGGCGCTCATGCAGCGGCTCCTCTGGGCGTGGCGGAGATCTTTGGTGGCGCGAGGCCGAGGCGGGCCATCAACGCCTGGTCCGGCGCGACCCAATCGGCGAGCTGTGCTGCGCCATCCGGTGAGAGGACCGCGGCGAGATCCGGCCAGCGCGGACCCGTCCCCGGCCCGCGGTTGACCTCCGTGAGGCGAATTTCCCTGCCCAGCCAAATGGACAGATCGACCTCGAGGGTGCCGAGGTCGCGCTGATCGTAGACACCGTCGAGCTGCCGCGCCGCAAGCACTGCGCGGCTGATGAGATCGGGCCGAAGGAAATGCGCGATCTGAGAATGGCCCCGGATCCGCCGGGTCACGAGGTAGCTGCAATAGGGTGCGTGATAGTGATCGGCGATGAAGCGCCGCCATTCTTTGTCACCGCCGAAGAAATACGCCTCGGCCGACCAGCGCAGGGCGCGCGAGAGCCCCGTGTGCTGCCCCTGCTCAAGCGCGCTTGCGTCCATCTGCGATGCCTTACGCCGCAGGTAGAAATAGAAGGAGGCAATCCGTTCGAGCGGATCACGCAGAACCGTGAACGTGCGGGTCCCGGGCCCAAGCGTTTCCAGCGATTCCCAGTCGATATGGCCGCTATAGACCCGGTATCCGGGCGGAAACTGAGCCCGCCCGCGGCCCGCTTGGCTATGCACCCGCACTGGAGATATCGCGGGTGCGCCGACCGCCTGCGCGATCGCTTGATGAACGGCCTGTCCCGCCGTCTTCGGGATATGCAGAAAAACGAGTTTGCGCGCGGTCTGATCGGGGTGGAGGCTCATTCGGGTACCTTCGAAAGATCAAGGACATCGCAGTCGAACGGGGGCTCTGATGTCATTGCACCAAGCCCCTCAAGGAACGTGCGAGGATCCGAGGGGTCGAGGTGCGACAGCTGCCACGGCGCCCATTGCCACCATCGATGTTCGAGAAGACCTGCAACGATTTCCGGCGCGTGTCGCATCCGGATCAAGCGCGCAGGTGCGCCGGCGACAATGCCGTAGGCCGGAACGTCGCGGGTCACGACGGATCCGGCCCCGATCACCGCCCCGTCGCCAATCGTGACCCCTGCGGTGATGATCGCGCCATGTCCGATCCAGACATCATTGCCGATCATCGTGATCTCGAGGCGGGTCGGCGGGCCGTTGGAGCAGCGCGGCGGCGCGGAGCTGCGAAATTCTTCGGCACCGCTGAAGCCGCGCTTGAGGTCGAAGAGGCGAGATCCGAGATAGAAGGCAGGGCTCGTCGACACCCAATCCAGTGGATGATTCTGCCGGCCGATCTGAACGTCCTCGCCGATCGAACAATAACGGCCGATCCGAGCGGCGCAGGCATATCCCGACACTTGGTAGGAAAAGGCACCGAGTTCGAGCATCTGCTCGAACCGGGTCCATTTCAGGCTCGACGGCGCTTCGATCCGGCCGGTATCGGGAAGACGAACACGGCCGCCCGGTCGCGGCAGGGCCTCTATTCCGCGCGCGGCGAGCCAGTCTATGCCAACTTCGCTCATCCGTCTGTTCCGGTCGCTGCGGCACGTGGCAGCTTGTGCCGTAGCGCGGCGGGGGAGCGATGCATATGAGTAATGCCGGCGTGTCGTTCAGCGAGGGCGCAGGTCGCAAGCGCGGTCATAACAGCACGCGCCATCGCTTGGGGGTCATCCGGAAGGAACGGCAAGACATGGCCGTTCCAGGCAGAGGCGAGGGTCTCGCCCTGCGCTCCGAGGTCGAACCCGTAGACCGGGCGGCCCGTGGCAAGCGCCTCGTGCAAGGCGTAGCAGAACGTCTCCGGCCAGATCGACGGGATGAGCCAATGGGTCACGCCGTGCTGTTCGGCAAGACTTTGAATCTCTTCGGGTCGATAGGGGCCTGTCTGTAGAATGTCCGGCGGCAATGAGAAACCGGGTGCGATCCTGCCGATCACGACGAGACGCGGGTGCCCGGTTTCGGCACACAGACTCGCCAGGGCCGAGACGATGGCCGCACCTTTCTGCGGTCCGATCGCGCCGAGGATACCGAGCGTGGGCGGCCGGTTCGGATGCCTGACCACCGGCACTTGTGACGGCAGCCGAAGCCCGTGCGGTGCAACCGTGATCGCCGGTACCAGGTCCGGCCATGCGCCGCGCACAAGTTTTGCCGAGGCTTCGGAGAAACAGGTAATCGAAGCTTGTTTCGCAAATCCATGCCAGGCCGCGCGCCATGCGGCAAGCGACACGTCGCGACCGTCCGGCCGCCGACTGCGATGGGCGCGATCGCGGGAGGTGAGGCTCGGCAGGCCGTGAAAGACGCCGTGGCTGTCCAGAAGCGTGTAGGACGGCGAGAGAGGAAAGTAGTCGTGAACTTCGAGCTCGGCAGTATCTGCAGGCCCGATCAAACTCCGCAGGATGGTAGGCAGCTCCACCGGGTCGCGGTCGCCGACGCCGCAGGCATAGACGATGTGCTTGCGGGGCAGGATCGACAACAGTTCGGTGATGGTGGACGTGTCATCGCATGCACCCTCGCTCTCTCCCCAGGGGGTGATAAGCCGCAGCGTCCACCGCTGCGCGCCGCCGACGTCGAGCCGTATCACGGCCCGCCCCGACGCAAGACCGCGCGCCACCCGGTCTCTTATGGCGCGCTCGACGCCGCCGCCGAGGCTGTGCCCGAGGATGACCTCCACTGGCGCCATCGGTGTCGCTGCGCCCGCCCAAGCCAGCCCCAGCGCAAGCCGTGCCGTGCGTAGCGGATCTGTGCTTTTGAAGGCGGCGACCGCGGCTTCATAGCCTGGATAACGCGCACTTAGGCGGACATTGTTCCGCCTCAGCAGCGAGGCCTTTTCGGCGCCGAAGCTTGCGCCGCCCTGGTGTTCTACGAAGACCCCCATATGGCCGAGGTGCCGCCCCCCCATCGCGAGGATGCGGCGGCACCAATCGACTTCCTCGCCATAGCCGCGCCCGAAGGTTTCGTCGAAGCGCGGGCAACGCGACAGCCAGGCCCGTGAAATCGCCATGCAAAAGCCGATGCCGGTCGGCAGATCAGCCAGCGCCCCATCTGGGTCGAGCCGCGCGGCGACCTGGTCGATCGCCTCTGCCATGTCCGCGCGCAGGGGAACGTCGCGGCAGATGACGGGGGCCGACAGGATCTCCGCGGCATTCGAGGCGGGCGTCACGCTCGCGACGCGTCCATGGACGGCGAAGGGACGCAGCAGCCGTGTGGCCCAATGCGCCGGCAGCATCGCGTCCGAGTTCAGCAGGAGGATAGGTCCGGTCTCCTTCCGGGCCAAAGCCGCGCGGAAGCCGCGATTCACCGAGCGGATAAATCCGACATTCTCGCGGTTCTCCAGCAAAGTGACGCGTGAAAGGCGCGCTGGCTCCGTCGCCCAGTCCTGCAGAAACGGCCGCATGCGCGGATCGGTCGAGCAATCCTCGATCAAGATGAGATGCCAGGGAATGTCGGTATGCGCCTCGATTCGCGTCAGCACGTCGAGCAAGAGATCGAAGCCGTTATACACGGGCAGCACGACGGTCACGTCGGGCGCCGCCATCGGGGGATCATGCGGTTCGGACCGGATCATGCCGTGGAGAAGCGGCCCGGGGCGCGCCACCTCCGAGAACCCGAGCAACGCTTTCACGCGCGCACGCTGGTGGGGATTCCGGGTCAAACGCCAGCCGATCGCGGCGGGCATGGCGCGCAGAAGGCGCAGTGCAAAGCCTGGGATAAGGTGCCAACGTCCAAGCGGGGGCCTGGGCAAACTGAGATTATTGATGCCCGCCTCGGGCCCGCCGGTCTCGAAGATCAGGCCGGGCGGTGCGCTGCGCCGGAGATTACCCGGCATCGCCGGAACGGACAGGCAAAAGCCAGCCCCCGATAGACCGGAGGCGGCGACATCGGCCCGTTGCAACGTTGCCGGGCAGGACACGCTGGCTGCGCCGTGAACGAGCCGAACCGCTTCGGCTGCGACCCAGCCTTCCACCACGAGCCGCCCGTCCGCATAGGAAATTCTGTCGACATGTCCGACCCGTGTCCCACCGCGATCGTGTATTGCGGGTCCATCGCAGCTGGCTTGCAACTGCCGAGCCGCATAGAGATCGAACAAGGCCGCTAGTCGTCGCAACATGGCGTTCTGCCCCCGGCAAGAGAATCTGACCGGACCACCAAAACGCACGGAGCCTTAAGCCCCGGTTTATGCGGACCACATCGCCTGCAAAAACCGCCTGCGGCAGGTGGATTGGAACGTTCGCTTGGGCATCCTGTGCCAAGAACGGGTTGTCACGCAGCGAACGTCTACCAAACGCACCAGCGCGCCAGACACGCAAGAAGCGTGCAGCGCCGGTCTGCTGACGTTCCTCAGGGTCAATCCAGTGCGGGATTCCGTCCGAAGGGTCACCGGCGGTGCTGATCTTGGTCGCAACCCTGTGCGTCCGGTCTTCAACCGGGCGAAAACGGTGCCCTTGTACGGCTCAGCGCGCCTTGGTCAGCCGGTCGATCGCGGCGAGGCCCTCCAAAAGCGATTGCAGCTTGTCGATCGGGACCATGTTCGGCCCGTCGCTCGGGGCATTGTCAGGGTCTTCATGCGTTTCGATGAACACCGCCGCGCAGCCGACGGCGATGGCCGCGCGCGCCAGAGGCTCCACGAATTCGCGCTGTCCGCCCGTGGAGGTGCCTTGCCCGCCCGGAAGCTGAACCGAATGGGTCGCATCGAACACGACCGGGTAGCCGGTCTCGCCCATGATCGGCAGTGACCGCATGTCCGAGACCAGCATGTTGTAGCCGAAACTCGCCCCCCGCTCGCAGAGCATGATGCGCTCGTTGCCCGTCGAGGCGATCTTGTCGGCGACATTGCCCATGTCCCAAGGCGCAAGGAACTGGCCCTTCTTGACGTTGATCGCAGCGCCGGTCTCTCCTGCGGCGAGGAGAAGGTCGGTCTGCCGCGACAGGAAGGCGGGGATCTGGAGGATATCGACCACCTTGGCCGCCGGCGCGCAATGTTCGGGCGCATGAACGTCGGTCAGGACGGGCACGTCGAATTCCGCTTTGATAGTGCCTAATATCTCCAGCCCTGCCTCCATGCCGAGCCCGCGCTTGCCACCAAGCGAGGAGCGGTTCGCCTTGTCGTAGCTCGCCTTGAAGACCCAGGGCACGCCTGCCGCATCCGCCGCGTCGGCGATCCGGGCCGCCAGCATCCGCGCGTGATCGAGGCTCTCGAGCTGGCATGGCCCGGCGATCAGGGCGAACGGCGCCGAATTGGAGAGTGTTAGCTTGCCGACAGAGACGTCTTTCATGACAGACCTTCCTTGGCGAGCACGGCTTCGATCCGTGCCACGTCGATGGGGTTGTTGAGTTCCCAGAACACCCGGCCCCGCGCCTCGACCTCGACGCAGGTCACGGGCCAGCCATTCTCGAGGAATCGCAGTTGTTCGAGCCCTTCGGCTGCCTCGAGCGGGCCTTCCGGCCAGCCGGCATAGGCGTCGAGCGCGGCCGGGCGGTAGGCGTAGACGCCCACGTGATGCCAGACCTCGGGCGGTGCTTCGAGGCTGGCCACGTAGGGCAGCACCTCTTTGGAGAAATAAAGCGCGGTGCCGTCCGCGCGCATGACCGCCGTCGTGCCGCCGACGCGGCCCTCCTTGCGGTCGGTGACGAAATTGGCGAGCGTCTCGGCCTCCGTGCGCAGGACGGGCGTTGCCATCTGCACCCGCTCGTCCGCCATCGCCGCGATGAGCGCATCGAGGAACCAGACGGGCGTCAGCGGCGCGTCGCCTTGCAGGTTCACCACCACGTCAGGCGGCGTGCCAAGCTGGGCGAGACCCTCGGCGCAGCGTTCGGTGCCGTTCCGGGCAGCCGAGCTCGTCATCAGCACCTCGGCCCCGAACCCTTCCGCTGCATCGCGGATGCGCGCATCGTCGGTCAGGACATAGACCGCATCGACCCCGGCGACGCCCTGCGCGGCCTCCCAGCTGCGCTGGATCAGGGTCTTTTTCTCGCCCGTCGCACCCGTCAGCTCGACCAGCGGTTTGCCGGGATAGCGCGAGGAGGCGTAGCGCGCGGGAATGAAGACGACGGTCTTCATGCGACCCCCGCCCGCAGCGCGTCATGGATATGAACGAGACCCTGGAGTGCGCCGGTCTCATCGACCACGAACAGCGCCGAGATCTTGCGTGCGTTCATCACGCCCAAAGCCTCGACCAGAAGCGCGTCGGGCAGGATCGTGGTCGGCGTCTTGGTCGCCACCTCGCCGGCTTTGCGGGCCATCAGCCCGTCGAGATTGCGGCGCAAGTCGCCGTCGGTGATGACGCCCCTCAGAGCGCTTTCCTCGACGACGGCCGCAACGCCGAAGCCCTTCGCGGTCATCTCGATCAACGTCTCGCCCATATCCGTATCGGGCGCGACGACCGGCAGCTCGGTGCCTTTGTGCATGACCGCGGCCACGCTCAGAAGCTGCGCGCCGAGGGTACCGCCGGGATGGAAGGAGTGGAAACTGTCCCGGTCGAAGCCGCGCGCCTCCATCAGCGCCACCGCCAGCGCATCGCCGAGGGCCAGCGTCATGGTCGTCGAGGTGGTCGGGGCGAGCCGCAGCGAGCAGGCTTCAGGCGCGTCCGGCAGCACAAGCAGGAAATCCGATTGCCGCGCCAGCGTCGATTGCGCGTTGCGGGTGATCGCCACCATCGGCACGGCGAAGCGGCGCGTATGGGCGATGATGTCCACAAGCTCGCGCGTCTCGCCGGAATTGGAGATCAGGATCACCGCATCCTCGCGCGTGATCATGCCGAGATCGCCGTGACTGGCCTCTCCGGGATGCACGAATTGCGCGGGACTGCCCGTCGAGGCGAGTGTCGCGGCGATCTTCGCGGCGATATGGCCCGATTTGCCCATGCCGGAGACGATGATCCGGCCCGGTATCTCCAGAAGCCGCGCGACCGCCGGGGCGAAATCCGCCGACAGCTCGTCGGCAAGCAGCGACAGGCCGGCGCTTTCGGTTCGCAGCACGTCGCGCGCGATCTCCGCTGAGCCGCGGGTCAGGTCCGCCGGGTCTCGGGAAGCTGCTGTCATCTCGTGGCCTTTCGCGGTCCCGCTCTCTTGAGCTGGTGATAACCCTGCCGCACGCGGGTGTCCACGCGCGGGGCCCGATGCCTCATTCGTGATGCCTCGGCCCGATTGCGGCAGGGCGGGCGATCAGCCTAGAGTGCGGCTTGGTTTACTGCCAGTCTGGAGTTCCCTTTGTCCGTCTCGTCCCGTCTGATCGCCGCCCTTTGCCTGGCATTGCTGGCCGCGCCGTCCCTTGCCGCGCGCGACACTGTATTCGGACAGGAGTCGGGGCCGAACCTCGCGACCCTGTGGCTCGCACAGGCGCAGACCGAGACCCCCGGCGAGGTTGCCGCAGAGGCTGCGGCCCGGGCACCGGCGCTGGCGATGGGGCTCAACGGGATACACGATTGGTCGCCTCAGCAGCCCTTCCTCGACATCTTCAAGACCTCGCGTCCCTGGATCGGACATCTGCCCGGCCAATGGGGCGGGATCGAGACGGATGTCCTGCGGGCCGGTGGTCACATCGATGCGCGTGGCTGGCCGCTCTCCATCCCGGACGAGGCCGAGCGGATCGAGGCGCTTGTTCTCACTGACAGGCCCGAAGAGGCGCAGGAACTGCGCGGCGCCTACGTTCTGACTTACGAAGGGGAGGGCGAGATTTCCGTGACGGGTCTCGCACGCCGCGTCGATGCCGCGCCGGGGCGCATCCGCTTCTTCTACGAGCCGGGTCCGGGTGCGGTCGGCGTCTCGATTGCCGCCCTAAATGAGGACAACCCCATCCGTGAGATCCGGCTCTTTCGGGAAGAACACGAGCCGCTTCTCGAGGCCGGCGCGCTCTTCAACCCGGCCTGGCTTGCGCGGATCGCGGATATGCGCGTTCTGCGCTTCATGGACTGGATGGAGACGAACAATTCGCCCGTCACCGATTGGGACAGCCGCCCGCGCGTCGAGGATGCCACCTATGCCGCCTGGGGCGTGCCGCTGCCGGTGCTCCTGCGGCTGGCGAACGAGGTCGGCGCCGATCCCTGGTTCACGCTGCCGCACATGGCGGACGACGCTTACGTCCGCGCCTTTGCGGAGTCGGTTCGGGACGGGCTCGATCCGCGCCTGAAGGCCTATGCGGAATACTCGAACGAAATGTGGAACGATATTTTCGAGCAGGCGCGCTGGGCCGATCGGCAGGCCGAGGAGCTTTGGGGGCCAGGCGACGACCTGCGGATGCAGTTTTATGGAAAACGCGCCGCCGAGGTCATGGATATCTGGGCTGACGTCTTCGACGATGCCGCCGAGGCGCGGCTTGTCCGGGTCTTCGCGACCCATACCGGCTGGGCAGGCCGCGAGGCACGGGCCCTGGCCGCGCCGCTGGCGTTCCTGACGCTCGGCAAGATGCCGCAGGACAGTTTCGACGCTTATGCCGTGACAGGCTACTTCCTGTTCGACTTCGAGGCGCAGGGCGATGCGCTCCTCGCGGATCTCGACGACGCCGAGGCGGCGGCGCAAGAAGCGGGGGAAGCTCAGGGTCTTGCCCGCGTCGCCTTGCGCGAGCATGTGCGCGAGACGCGTTTCAACGAGGCTTTCGCGCCGTTCGCGGAGCGTCTGGAGCCCAATGTCGCGCGCCTCACCGACGAGGTATTCCCTTACCATGCCCAGGCTGCGGAACAGGCAGGGCTCGACCTCATCATGTATGAAGGCGGCGCGCATCTCGTGCCGGCAGGCCATCCCGAAGCCGAACGTCTGGCGGAATTCCTCAGCGCCTTCGGCTACTCGGATGCGATGGCGGGTCTCTATGATCAGCTTCTCTCCGGCTGGTCTGCGGCAGGCGGAACCCTCTTTAACGCCTTCGTCGACATGGGCCGGCCTTCGCAATGGGGCATCTGGGGCCATTTGCGCCATCCTTGGGACGACAATCCGCGCTGGCAAAGCCTCTTGTCCTACAATGACGCGGCTCCTGTACCGGATGCGCGCGGGGCCGCCGTCTTCGCGAACGGCGCTGTCGCGGCGGGAACCAACGGTGACGACGAAATTCGCGGATCTGGCGAGGAGGATCTCATCCTTGCCGGTCCGGGCGACGACCTGGTGATCTCGGGCGGCGGTGCCGACCTTCTGCACGGTGGGGCGGGCGAGGACGAGGCGCGTCTGCCGGGCGTTCAGAGCGACTGGACGATCAGCCGCGACGCAGCCGGGCGCACGCTGGTGCAGTCAGGCTGGCTGATCGTGCGCCTGACCGATTTCGAGCTTTTGAGCTTCGAGGGCACGACCGGCGAAACCATTTCCTTGCCGTGACGCGCAACCTTCTTTTGGCCATTTTTTCGTGCTTCTGGACGAGTAGCGCGGGACAAGACCCAATCGCCCGCGACCGAGCAGGACCATGAGTGCGACCGACCTGAGCATCATCATACCGGCCAGCAACGAGGCCGCACGTCTCGGCGCTTGCCTCACCGCACTGGCCCGTTCGGACTGGACGCGAGAGGCCCGGCCCGAGGTGATCGTGGTCGAGAACGGCTCCGTCGATGCCACGGCGGAGGTGGCGCGAACCTCCGGGGCGTCGCTGTCGGAAAGAGGCTGGTCGTTCGCGGTGATCGAAAGCGCACCGGCCGGAAAGCCGACAGCTCTCAACGCGGGCGATAGGGTCGCGGGGAGCGCCCGGCGCGTGTATCTCGATGCCGATGTCACGGTGTCGCCCGCGCTCCTGTCCGAGATCGCCGAGGCGCTCGATACCCCGGAGCCACGGTTCGTTACTGGCACTCTCAGGATCGCCGCGCCTGATGATGCGATCAGCCGGGCCTATGCGCGCTACTGGGCACGTGTGCCGTTCATGTCTGACGCTGTTCCGGGATGTGGTCTGTTCGCGGTCAACTCCGCGGGCCGCGCCCGCTGGGGCACCTTCCCCGACATCATCTCGGACGATACCTTCGTGCGGCTTTCCTTCGCGCCGCATGAACGGATCGCCGTCCCCGCGGCTTACGATTGGCCGGTTGTCCGCGGCTTTGGCGCGCTTGCGCGGGTCCGGGCCCGTCAGGATCGCGGGGTCGCCGAGGTGGCACGGCTCTACCCCGCACGCATGGACAACGACGATCATCGCCCGTTTCCCTTGACGCGTAAGCTGCGCCTCGCCTTGCGCGATCCTTTCGCCTTCGCCGTCTATTCCGCCGTGGCCGCCTCGGCACGGCTCAGGCCCGGACAGGGCTGGAGCCGCGGGCTATGACGACATTCGGCCTCTCCCGTCTGCGCGGCGCATCGCTTGGCGCGCGGGCGATCCGCTCTTCGATCTGGACGACGGCGGCCTTCGTGGCCGGTCAGGCCATCCGGCTTGGCGGCAATCTCGTCCTGACCCGGTTGCTCTTTCCCGAGGCCTTCGGCCTTATGGCGCTTGTGGCTGTCATCATGCAGGGCCTGACGAATTTCTCCGATACCGGCGTGCTGCAATCCATCATGCAGCATCGGCGGGCCGAAGATCGGCGGTTTCTCGACACGGCCTTTACCATTCAGGCGATCCGGGGCGTACTTCTCTGGCTCGCCTCCTGTCTTCTGGCCTGGCCCCTGTCGCTTCTCTTCGGCGCCCCACAACTGACCGCGATCCTGCCGGTCGCGGGGCTCTCACTGATTCTCCTGGGCCTCAATCCGATGCGGATCGCTTTGGCGCATCGCAACCTCTTGCTCGGGCGGGTCGCGGGACTTGAGCTCGCGGCGCAGACCGGAGGGCTGGTGATCGGCATCGTCCTTGCGTGGCTCACGGGTTCGGTCTGGGCGCTGGTCATCAGCGGGGTTCTCGGAACCGCGCTTCAGGTCGGTCTGAACTGGGCGCTTCTGCCCGGCGAAGGCGAGCGGCTGAGCTGGGACGCCGAAGCTGCGCGCGAGCTGACCTCCTTCGGAAAATGGATTTTCCTCGCCACGATATGCGGCTTCATCGCAGCGCAGGGCGACCGGATCCTGATCGGTCGTTTCCTCGCGCTGGGCGCGTTCGGCGTCTACAATATCGGCTACTTCCTTGCGTCATTTCCCAACATGCTGGGGCGGTTGGTGGCATCCAAGGTGCTGATCCCGATTTACCGCGAAGCGCCTCCGTCCGAGAGCCGCGCCAACTTTCTCAAACTGCGCCGGATGCGCATGATCGTCAGCGCGGCGCTTGTGGGCATGGTCGCGATCATGGGCCTCATCGTTGTCTGGCTCGTCGAGCTTCTATATGACGTGCGCTACGAGCAGGCCGGGCCGGTCACCGTGTTGCTCGCGATTATGTGGATTCCGCAAATCGTGACGCTGACCTACGATCAGGCGGCGCTCGCCCGGGGAGACAGCCGGAACTTCTTCGTGCTGACGCTCGTGCGCGCCGTCGCGATTCTCGTCTGCGTCAGTCTCGGGCTCGCTTTCGCGGGGCTGCCCGGTGCCATCGTCGGGCAGGGCGTTGCCGGACTTCTGACATACCCGGCCGAGGTCTGGCTGTCCCGGAAATCGGGCGCGTGGGATCCGGTGCATGATGTCGTCTTCGGCGGGGTCGGGCTTGCCGTTGCCGGAGGGGTGATATGGTTTCACGCCGGTGACATCGCCGCGCTTGCGAGCGCCACGATGTGACGCAGCCGGAAAGGCAATTTGACACGGGACATGTGATAAACTCCGTTTGCCTCAATTTGCCCCAATTCCGGGGCTACAGGATGAAGCCAGGAAAGAGCAGGACGATTCATGACAGACCCGGCCGATCTCCACGGAACCGGCGAAGCCGACATTGCGATTGTCGGCATGGCCGCGCATTTGCCCGGTGCGAACTCTGTCGAGCGGTACTGGTCGAACCTGCGCGCCGGCCTCTCGTCGATCCGCCGTCTCAGCGAGGATGAACTTCTCGAAGCGGGCGAAGCGCCCGGCATGATCCGCCGGAAGGACTACGTGCCATTCGCAGCCCCGCTCGACGGCTACACGATGTTCGATGCGGAGTTCTTCGGCTTCTCGCCGAAGGAGGCCGCGATTCTCGATCCTCAGCACCGCCGCTTCCTCGAGGTCGCATGGGAGGCGATGGAAAGTGCCGGCCACGTTCCGCAGAATTTCCCCGGCGCGGTCGGCGTCTATGGCGGCTGCGGGATGGGGTCGTATTTCTATTTCAACATCTGTTCGAACCCGGATCTCGTCGATCAGACCGGCATGTTCCTTCTGCGCCATACCGGCAATGACAAGGATTTCCTGTCCACCCGCGCCAGCCATGTCTTCGACCTGAAGGGTCCGTCGATGTCGTTGCAGACGGCCTGCTCGACCTCGCTCGTGGCCACCCACTACGCGGCGCAGGCTCTTTTGGCGGGCGAGTGCGACATGGCGCTCGCGGGGGGCGTGACGATCGAGCTGCCGCAGGGTCGCGGCTATGTCTTCAAGGAAAACGAAATCCTGTCACCCGACGGTGAATGCCACGCCTTTGACCATCGTGCCGCGGGCACGGTCTTCGGATCGGGCGCGGGCGTCGTGGTGCTGCGCCGCCTCGAGGATGCGCTGGCCGACGGCGATCACATCTGGGCGGTCATCAAGGGCACGGCCGTCAACAATGACGGGGCGGACAAGGCCGGCTATCTCGCGCCTTCCGTGGGAGGGCAGGCCGCAGCGATCTCCGAGGCGCAGGCCATCGCGGATATCGACGCGCGCAGCATCGGCTACGTCGAATGCCACGGCACGGGCACCTATCTTGGCGATCCGATCGAGGTGTCGGCCCTTACGCAAGCGTTCCGCGAGACGACGGATGAAACCGGCTTCTGCCGGATCGGTTCGGTCAAGACCAATATCGGCCATCTCGATACCGCAGCGGGCGTCGCGAGCCTGATCAAGGCCTCCCTTGTGCTGCACCATGCCGAGATCCCGCCCAGCCTTGGCTACGAGGCGCCGAACCCGGCCATCGATTTCGATCACTCGCCGTTCCGCGTCAACGACCGCCTGACCCCGTGGCCCGAAACCGGGCATCCGCGCCGCGCCGGGGTCAATTCGCTGGGCGTCGGCGGCACGAATGCCCATGTCGTGCTGGAAGCTGCACCGGAACGTCCGCCCTCGGACGAGGCGGAGTTCCCGTTCCAAATCCTGACTTTCTCGGCGCGGAAGAAAGCATCGCTCGACGGCAATGCCGCACGTTTGATGGAGTGGTTGCGGACCCATCCCGAGGTGCCGCTCGCCGATGTGGCCTACACGCTCAAGGAAGGCCGCGCGGCTTTCGCAGAGCGGCGCATCGTCGTCGCCGAGAGCCACGAAGAGGCAGCCCGACTTCTCGAAAGCGGTGACCGTCGGCGCGTTCATAGCCACAAGGCACTGAGCGATCCCGACGTCGCTTTCCTTCTGCCGGGTGGTGGCGCGCAATATCCGCAGATGGCAAAGGGTCTCTATGAAACAGAGCCGGTCTTTGCCGAATGGATGGACCGGGGTCTCGATCATCTCGCTGCACTTACCGGCAGCGATCCGCGCGCCGCGTGGCTTGCCGCGCCGGGCGCTGAGGCGGAGAAGACCCTTCTTGTCCCGTCGGTGCAGCTGCCTCTTATCCTCGTGACCGAGATCGCCCTCGCGCGGCTCTGGGAAAGCTGGGGCGTCGTACCCTCGGCGCTGATCGGCCATTCGATGGGTGAGAACGCGGCGGCTTGCCTCGCGGGCGTCATGACTTTCGAAGAGGCCATCGGCCTCGTTCACAAGCGCGGCTCGCTCTTCGATACGGTGCCCCGCGGGGGAATGCTTTCGGTCGCGCTCTCCGAGGCGGCGCTTGTCCCGCATCTCGGAGGAGATCTCGATATCGCCTCGATCAATGGCGCGCAGCTCACGGTGGCAACCGGCCCCGATGCCGCGCTTGACGCGCTTGAGAAACGACTGACGACCCAAGGTATCGAATGCCGGCGTATCGGGATCGACATCGCAGCGCACAGCCGGATGCTAGACCCGATCCTGCCGGAGTTTCGCGCGCATCTTGAGACGCTCGACCTCCGCCCGCCCGAGATTCCGATCCTGTCGAACCGCACCGGAACCTGGCTCACCGACGAAGAGGCGACGGACCCTGAATATTGGGTCGGTCATCTGCGAAATACGGTGCGCTTCGCCGATGGCGTCGCGCGCGTGGCAGAGACCGAGAACCGTGTCCTTTTGGAAGTCGGGCCGGGTCATGCGCTCTCCGCGCTCGCCCGCCAGCAACCCCAGATCGGCGGCAACCGCGTCGTTGCCAGCTTGCGTCATCCCGACGACGCCATCGCCGATGACCGCTATTTCCACGAAGTGCTCGGCCGCCTCTGGGCGCTCGGTGTCGAGGTCGATTGGGATCAGGTCTGGGGCGAGGCACGGCGGCACCGCGTGCCATTGCCGACCTACGCCTTCCAGCATGCCTCCTACTTCATCGAACCGGGGCAGGCGGCTTCGGCCGATATCGCGGATCGCTATCCCGCACGCCGGGACGATATGGCCGAGTGGGGCGCGGCCCCTGTCTGGCAGCCGCGCGCGGCGGAAGTGCCGGTCGATCCGCACTACGATCTGCACCTACTCGACCCCGAAACCTGGCTCGTCTTCGTGGACGATGCAGGTCTCGCGGCGGCGTCGCTGGCGCCGCTTCGCGCTGCGGGCCATACGGTCGTGGAGGTTCGCCCCGGTGACACCTTCGCAAGACGGGGCGAGCATGAGTACATCCTCGCGCCGGAACGCGGGCGGGAGGGGTATGATCTTCTCCTGGCCGACCTCTCCGCGCGTGGCCTTGTCCCGACGCGCATCGCGCATTTCTGGCTGGTGACCAACGACGAGGCGCACCGTCCCGGTTCCAGCTTCTTCCACCGGCTGCAGGAGCAGGGCTTCTATTCGCTGTTGTTCCTCTCGCAGGCGCTCGTCGATGAAGGCATGTCGGGCCTGCATCTGCAGATTTTCACGAACGGGGCGGTGCAAGTGCGCGATGAGCCCGTGCCATGCCCGGTCAAGGCGACCATCGCGGGCCCTGTCCGAGTGATCCCGCGCGAAGTGCCGGGGCTGACCTTCGGCACGCTTGACGTGACACTTCCCGCCGCTGGCGGAAGTCGCGCCATGTTCGGGCGCCGAAAGGTGGATCAGAACAGCATCGCGACGCTTGCAAATTTTGTCACCGAGGAGCTTCTGATCCCGCCGGGCGCCCGCGAAGCCGCCCTGCGCGGCGGTCGCCGGTTCGAGCGCGCCCTCGCGGACAGGCTCTTGCCTCATACGCCGGACGTGAGCCTGCAAGGCACCATCCTGATCACGGGCGGCTTTGGCGGGATCGCGCGAACGCTTGGCCTGGCTGCCGCGAAGAACGGCGCGAAGCTGGTGCTGGTCTCGCGCACCGCATTGCCGGAACGGTCTGACTGGTCCGAATACCGCCGCCGGCACGCGCCGCACGATCCCGTGAGCCGCGCTATCGCGCATGTGGAGGCGCTCGAAGCGGTCGGGGCCGAAGTCATGGTCGCGACCGCCGATATCTGCGACCTCGCGGCGATGCAGGATCTCCTGCGATCGGCCGAAGACCGGTTCGGCCGCATCAACGGCGTGATCCATGCCGCCGGCCGCCTGTCTGACCAGCCCTTTCTGGCGCTTGGTCCCGCGGATGTGGAAGACACCTTCGCGCCCAAGCTTCACGGGGCCAACGCGGTCGATACGCTGTTTCCGGACGGCTCGGTCGATTGGATCGCGCTCTTCTCCTCGGTCTCGACGATGGCCGCGGCGGCGGGCCAGCTCGATTACGTGGCGGCGAACGAGTATCTCAACGCGATGGCGGCCGCGCGGTCGGGCGGTGCAACGCGCGTCGTGGCGCTGAACTGGGGGATATGGGCGGAAACCGGTATGGCCGCCGACGCCCTGGCCCGACGAACCGGAGAGACCGAAGAAAGCGCGCCCGAGCCTGCGAACAGACCGCTCCTCGACACGATGCGCTTCGATGCAGCTGGTCGGCGCGTCTTCGCGAAGACATTCTCGACATCGGATTGGATCATCGACGAGCACCGCACCCGCAATGGCACGGCGCTTTTGCCGGGTTCTGCCGTCGTCACGCTCGCCGCTCATGCGCTCGATGCGGTGGGCGAGGGGCACAGTTTCGAGATCCGGGATCTCGCCTTCCTGCGCCCCTTCATCGTGACATCCGGCCAGGGTCGCAAGATGACGTTGCGCCTGTCCCGGACCGAGGCAGGCTATGAGATGGACCTTCTCGAAGATGCGCGCGTGCAGGGCAAGGAGGGGATGCTTCGCTTTGCCGAAGCGGACATCGCGCTCCGTGCGCCCGGGTCTGCGCCGCGTCTCGACCCGGCGGCAATCCGGGCCCGCCTGCCGAAGCGCGAGACCGCAGCACCCGGCGAAACGCTCGTCACCGGCCAGGAGACGCATCTTGAGTTTGGTGCCCGCTGGCGGGTCCTTGAGGCGCGCGCGCTCTCGTCGGAGGAAGGACTTGCGGAGCTTGCGCTCTCGCCCTCGGCCTCAGAGGATGGATGCCTCGTTCATCCCGCGCTCTTCGACATCGCCACTGGCTGGGCGATGGATCTCATCTCGGGCTACGAGGCGCGCCACCTCTGGGTGCCGCTGTCCTATGCGAGCATCAAGGTTTATGGTCCCTTGTCGGACAAGGTTCTGAGCTGGGTCCGGCCCAGCGGCGAGGCCCGCGCCGACAGCGAGAGTGCCAGTTTCGACATCTCGCTCGCGTCGCCGGACGGCACGGTGTTGGTCGACATCCGGGGCTTCGCGATCCGCCGGCTCGACGATCCCGCGCAGCTTGCACGCGCGCCCCGCGCGACCGCGGCGGAGCTGATTTCCGAGGAAGGCGAGGCAGCCGCGCCGCTGTCTCCGGGCGAAGAGCTGTTGCAGCACAATCTCTCCCAGGGGATCCGGCCGGAAGAGGGCGCGGAGGCGTTCTTGCGCGCGATGGCGGCAGGCGTCCCCGTTCTGGCGGTGAGCCCGATCCCGGTCCATGCGCTGAAGGCGCAAGCCGATACCGCCGCGCGGGCGGAGACGAGCAACCAAAGCTTCGAGCGCCCGGATATGGATGGCGAGTTCGCAGCGCCCGAGACCGAGGTTGAAAAGCGACTTGCCGGGTTCTGGGCCGAGCTTCTGGGCGTGCGGAATGTCGGGATCGACGACAGCTTCTTCGATCTTGGGGGGCATTCGCTGATCGCGGTGCGGCTGTTCTCGATGGTCAAGAAGGCCTACCGCGTCGATTTTCCGATCTCGATCCTCTTCGAGGCACCGACAATCCGGCAATGCGCGGCGTTGATCGCGGAACGTGCGGGCATCTCGGACGGCCCGGTGGCGGACGTGCCGGACCGCCCCACGCAAACGCGGCCGGAGCGGCGCTTTTCGCATATCGTCCAGATGCACGAAGGCGGGGCAGGGTCAAAGACGCCGTTCTTCCTCGTGGCCGGCATGTTCGGCAACGTGCTGAACCTGCGCCACCTGGCCTTGCTGCTTGGACGGGACCGGCCGTTCTACGGCCTCCAGGCCAAGGGTCTCTACGGTGATGAGGCCCCGCATGGCACCATCGAGGACGCCGCGCGTGACTACATCGCGGAGATGAAGCAGGTGCAGCCGGACGGCCCGTATCTGGTTGGCGGCTTCTCGGGCGGCGGCATCACCGCCTACGAGATCGCCCGGCAATTGACCGCTCTCGGTGACGAGGTCGCGCTGGTGGCGATGCTCGACACGCCGCTGCCGCAGAAGCGCCCGCTCGCGGCGATCGACCGCGCGGTGATCCAGCTGCACGAAGCGCGGCGCAAGGGGCCCCTCTATCCGGTGATCTGGGCGCGCAACCGTGTGCGGTGGGAGATCGAGAAACGCCGCGACAAGGGCGCGACCGAAAGCGCGGAGACGTTCCACAACGTCGAGATCGAAGCGGCGTTCATCGAGGCGATCGGCCGCTACCAAGTCGCACCATATGACGGGCGCGTCGCGCTCTTCCGTCCGCCGCTCATGGCCAAATGGCGCGTCGCCGGTGGCCGCCTCGTGAACCATGAACGCGCCTATCTCACCCATGACAATGAATGGGGCGGCTGGGCATCTGAGCTCGAGGTCGTCGAGGTGCCGGGCGATCACGATTCGATGGTGTTGGAGCCCAATGTCCGGGTGCTGGCCGCGGCACTGAAAAGGATCATCGAGGATGCGGAACGCGGAAGCAGGACCAGTCATGTGACACCTTTCAAGCGCACCGAGGCCGCGGAATGAGCCGGCCGATCGAGACGGTTCTCGCTGTCGTCCTGAACTGGCGCAGCGCCAAGATGACGGAGCGCGCCATGCGTGCCCTGGCCGAGGCGCTGGACGGTCTCGATGCGGAGATCGTCGTGGTCGACAACGACAGCCGGGACGGCTCCGAAGATGCGCTGCGCCGAGCGGTTGAAACCGGGCAGTGGCCGGTTCCCGTGCGCGTCGTGCAGTCGGGCCATAATGGTGGCTACGGCTTCGGGAACAATGTCGGTATCCGCGCGGGTCGCAGTGACGGCAAGCGCCCGGATGCGGTGTATATCCTCAATTCCGATGCGTTTCCCGACAAAGACGCGGTCCGCGCGCTCATCCACTATCTCGACGCACATCCCGAGGTTGGCCTTGCGGGATCTCAGCTTTACAACGATGAAGATCCGCATCATTCGAGCGCGTTCCGGTTCCCGACCCTCGCGGGCGAGTTCGAGCAGACCGCGCGCACGGGTCCGATCTCGAAGCTCCTACGGGAAAAGCGGATCGTGATCGCCGATCTCACGCGGACGCGGCAGGTCGACTGGCTGGCCGGCGCCTCGGCCATGATCCGGCAGGACGTTCTCGATCAGATCGGCCTCTTCGACGAGGATTTCTTTCTCTATTACGAGGAAACCGAGCTTTTTCTGAGGGCGCGACGGGCCGGCTGGACGACGATGTACGTCACCGAGAGCCGTGTGCGGCACCTCGGGTCGGTCTCGACCGGCATGAAGGACTGGCACGAGTTCCCGGATTACTGGTTCGAAAGCCGCTGGATGTATTTCGAGAAGGCACATGGGCGCGGTTATGCCGCCGCCGCGACGCTGGCGCGTGGCGCGGGCCTTCTGGTCTGGAAACTGCGCCGCCTTCTGGGTGCGCCGCGTCTCGATGCGCCGGGCATGTTTCGGCGCCTCATGGGGCACGGTCTGCGCCGGTTCTTCGGCACCAGCGCGCGCGCCACCCATCCCCTTACCGCAGAACCTCGAAGGAGCGAGCCATGAGCTTCACGGCGATCCTGATCGGCAACGACCGTCTCACCCGCGAGGCCGGGGTCAAGTTGCGCGCTGCGGGTCACACGCTCACCGCCTGCGTGACGCGCGATGGGGATGTCGCGGACTGGGCGTCGAAGGAAGGCGTGCGGGTTGTCGCACCCGGTCCAGGTCTTGCCGAGCGGCTCGAGGGTTGCGCGGCGGACTGGCTACTGAGCGTCGCCAACCTTGATCTTCTGCCTCCCGAGATCCTGCGGCTCGGACGCAAGGGCGGCGTCAATTTCCACGATGGCCCGCTGCCCGCCTATGCCGGCGTCAACGCGCCTGTCTGGGCTATCCTGAACGGCGAGACGCGGCATGGCATCACGTGGCACATGCTCGACGAAGGCGTCGATCGCGGTGACATCCTCGTCGCGCGCTCGGTCGAGATCGCGCCCGAGGATACCGCGCTGACGCTCAACACCAAGTGCTTCGCCGCCGCGCTGGACAGTTTCGACACGGTGATCTCCGAACTCGAGGCGGGTGCCCAGAACCGCGCGCCGCAAACCTCGGACAAACGGAGCTATTTCGGGCTGAAGGATCGCCCCGCGCATCACGGAACGCTCGATTTCTCGCAAACCTCGGCGCAAATTCTGCGGCTCGTCCGGGCGCTCGACCACGGCGGCTATCCCAACCCCGTCGCTCTGCCGAAGCTCTGGACGAATGGTGCGCTCTTCGCCATCGGGCAAGCGCAGACTGCCGAAGGGCGCGGCCAGCCAGGCGAGGTTCTCTCGGTCGCTGACGAAACGATCACCATTGCCACAAGCGACGGCGCAGTGCGGCTCTCGGGCCTGCAGCGCCTCGACGGATCAGGCGAGCTGCCCAACGCTGGCACGGTTCTGCCTGAGCCGCCTGAGGACGATTTGTCCGACCTCGCGCGCGGAGAGTTTCACTGGCGGCGTGCGTTGAGCGGCTACATTCCGGCGCGGCTGCCGGGCTTCGGAGCGCCGACCGGGGAGACGGCGCAGATGACGGTGTCGGACATCCCGCCTCATGCGCTGGCGGCGCTCGCGGCGCGCCTTGCTCCCGAAGGACGGGCGGACATCGCTCTCGTGACCCTCGAGAGCGTGCAGCGCGCCGCTTCGGGCCTCGCGCTGCCTTGGATGCCGATTGCCGCGCATGTCGAAGGACCGGCGGATGCGTTCCGGGAGCAGATGACGGCCAAATTCAACGCGGCGCGCAACGCCGGTCCGCTTGCACGCGATCTGGGGCACCGCCTGGCGCCAGCCATGTCGCTCGCGACGCCCGCGTTTGCGATAAGCGAAGGCGCCGGGCCTCTGCCGGGTGCGCTTTTGACGTTGGAGACCGGCGCGACGCAACGCTTGCATTATGACGCCGGGGCGATGACCGCGTCTATGGCGGAGCTCCTCGCGGCGCGTCTGAACCAGCTTGCCGAATGGTCCGGCGACATGGCCGATGCGCCGCTCCTGAGCGAAGCGGAGCGCGCGCTCACGCTGGAGACTTGGAACGCGACGGAGACGCCGCTTGCCGACCGGACGATGCTCGACCGCTTCGAGGCAGCGGCGCAGGAGCACCCCGAACGCGTGGCCGTTGTCTTCGAAGATCAGTCGCTGAGCTATGCCGACCTCGACGGGCTCGCCAACCGGATCGCGCACCTGTTGCAGGGTGCAGGCGCCGCAGCGGGCGCAATTGTCGGGCTGCATCTGGAACGCGGACCGCGCCTCGTGGCTGCGGCTCTCGGCGTTCTGAAGGCCGGCGCGGCATATTTGCCAATCGACCCCGCCTATCCCGCGGAGCGGCAGGCGCATTACCTCTCCGACAGTGGCGCGGCGATCGTTCTGACCGAAAGCGCGATCGCGCGGTCACTCCCTCGCCATGCCGCGAAGGAAATCCGTCTCGATATCGAGCCCAAGCTGTTCTCGGTCCCCGCCACGCGGCCCGATCCCGGCCCGGACGCCGAGGCGCTCGCTTATCTCATCTACACATCCGGCTCTACCGGCACGCCAAAAGGCGTGATGGTCGAACACGCGCAGGTCGCCAATTTCTTCACCGGCATGGATGCCGTCGTGCCGGACGCGGGCAACACATGGCTCGCGGTGACGAGCCTCAACTTCGATATCTCGGTGCTGGAGCTCTTCTATGCGCTCTCGCGCGGCTACAAGGTGGTCATGGCCTCCGAGAACGTGGCGAGCGGCGTATCCTCCGGCGCGCGGCGCGCCTCGGGCATGGCGATGTCGCTCTACTACTGGGGCAACGACGACGGGACAGGACGCGATAAATACCGCACGCTCCTCGAAGGCGCGAAATTCGCGGACGCGCACGGGTTTACCGCCGTCTGGACGCCAGAGCGGCACTTTCACGCGTTCGGCGGTCCCTATCCGAACCCCTCGGTGACAGGCGCGGCGGTGGCCGGCGTCACCAGCCGGATCGGCGTGCGTGCCGGCTCCTGCGTCGCACCGCTGCACCATCCTGCCCGCGTGGCCGAGGAATGGGCGGTGATCGACAACCTCACCGAAGGCCGCGCGGGCCTGGCCATCGCGAGCGGCTGGCAGCCCGATGATTTCGTGCTCCGCCCCGAGAACGCGCCGCCGGACAACAAGCGCGCGATGATAGAGTCGATCGACCAGATCCGCCGGCTCTGGCGCGGTGAAGCGGTGGCCTTCCCGCGGGCCGATGGCTCCCTGCACGAGGTCGTGACGCAGCCGCGTCCGATGTCGAAGGAGCTGCCGCTCTGGATCACGACGGCGGGCAATCCCGAGACCTGGAAAGAGGCTGGGCGTCTCGGCGCGAACGTGTTGACGCACCTTCTGGGGCAAAGCATCGACGAGGTCGCCGAGAAGATCGCGCTCTACCGACAAGCGCGGGCAGAGGCAGGGTTCGATCCGAAAACAGGTGAAGTGGCCCTGATGCTGCATACCTACCTTGCCGAGACGCGAGACGCGGCCCGCGAGATCGCGCGTGAGCCGATGAAGGATTACCTGCGTTCGGCGGCGGGTCTCATCAAGCAATATGCCTGGGCTTTCCCGGCCTTCAAGAAGCCGGCGGGCGTCACGAACCCGATGCAGCTCGACCTTGGCGCGCTCGAGCCGGATGAGCTCGAGGCGATCCTCGATCATGCCTTCGAGCGCTATTTCAATGAAAGCGGCCTTTTCGGCACGATCGAGGATGCCGAGGTGCGTGTCGCCGAAGTGCAGGCCATCGGCGTGAGCGAGATCGCCTGCCTCATCGATTACGGCATCGCGCCGGACACGATCCTAGAAGGGCTGCATCCTCTGGCCGAAGTCGTCTCGCGCGTGACGGGGCCGGACCTTCCGGCGGAGGACGATTTCTCCGTCGCGGCGCAGATCCGGCGGCACGATGCGACGCATCTGCAATGCACGCCGTCGCTGATGCGGCTGATGCTGGCAGATGACGGCGCCCGGGCGGCGCTCGGCAGCCTCAGCCATGTCTTCCTCGGCGGTGAGGCGCTTCCCGGACCGTTGGTTGCGGCGCTGGGCAAAGCGACGGATGCGCGCGTCACGAACATGTATGGCCCGACCGAGACGACGATCTGGTCGGCTTGCGGCCCTGCATCACCTGGGGATGGTGTGGTGCCTGTAGGCGCGGCCATCGCCAATACGCGGCTTTACGTTCTCGACGACGCGATGGAGCCGCAGCCTATAGGCGCGCCCGGCGAGCTTTGGATCGGTGGCGCCGGCGTTGCGCGCGGCTACTGGAAACGCGCGGCGCTGACCGAAGAGCGCTTCCGCCCGGACCCGTTTCACGGGGGACGCATGTATCGCACCGGCGATCTCGTCGCGCGCCGGGCCGATGGATGTCTCGACTTCCTCGGCCGCGCCGATGGCCAGGTCAAGCTGCGCGGCATGCGGATCGAACTTGGCGAAGTCGAGGCCCGTCTCGAGGCATTGGAGGGCGTGCGGCAGGCCGCCGCCGTGGTCCGCGACAACCGGCTTCTGGCGTTCGTCACGGGGGATGCGGGCGATGAAACGCAGATGAAGGCGACGCTGGAAGCACGGCTGCCTGCCCATATGGTCCCGGCGCGGATCGTAACGCTCGACGAGCTGCCGCTCACCCCGAACAAGAAAGTGGATCGCGCGCGGCTACCCGAACCGACAGAGCCCAAAACGACCCGGCCCGCGCCGATACCGAAAGACGCACGCCCCGTGCGCCCCGCTCAGGCGGGAGACGCGGCAACGCTGGCAGAGCTGGGCGAGGTCTGGTCAGCAGTGCTCGGTGTCTCGCAGATCGGCGGGTCCGACAATTTCTTCGCCCTTGGTGGTCATTCGCTCCTGGCGGTCGAGCTCTTTCGCGCGGTCCGGGACCGTTTCGGCGTGACCAGCTTCGCGATCACCGATGTCTTCCGGTTCCCGACGCTGGGCGGCATGGCCGGACGCATCGGCGAGTTGCGGGGCGATGTTCCGGCACCGGCGGAGCGGGCCGCTGAGACGCCCGCAAGCCCCGCCCGGAACGCGCGGGCGGAAGCTCGCCGCGCGGCGATGGCGCGGCGACGGCAGATGCGCGCGCGGCAGGACAGCTGACCCCATGCCCGCAGCGGTTCTGGAGAAGATGATCGCGGGGCTCGGCTCCGCATGGCCGGCCGGAGTGGCTGTGGCGATCTGTCCGCCGCAGTCCGAGCCCGGCGATCTCTACCCGGTCGAGGAAGCAGCGGTCAGCCGGGCTGTCACCGGGCGGCGCGCGGAATTTGCGGGCGGGCGCCGAGCTGCCCGCCGCGCCCTTGCCGCACTCGGCCACCCGGAGGTGGCAATTCCCATGGCGGAGGACCGCAGCCCGATCTGGCCCGAGGGCATTGTCGGCAGCGTCTCGCATTGCGATACGGCCTGCATCGCCGTGGTCGCGCGGCAATCCGATTACATGGCGCTTGGTGTCGACATCGAGCCTTTCAACCCGCTGCCCGAGGACATCCTGCCAGAGATCGGTCTCGCATCCGAGCTCGACGCGGTCGGTCCGGACCGCAGGCTTGCCGGACGTCAGCTCTTCTCGGCCAAGGAGGCGGCCTACAAGGCGCAATATCCGCTTTCGCGGACGCTCTTCGGGTTCGATGCGCTGCGCTATGACGGGGCCGTGCGGGCGCTGCGTTTCGCCCGTCCGGTGCCCCCCTTCGCGAAGGGCCAGACGATCCCGGTCAGTCAATGGACCGGCGACGGCCTCTGCCTGTCGCTATCGGCATTATCCCGCACCTGACCTGCCCAATTGCGGCGAAAACATGGCCGTGATTTCCGAAATCGGGACGGTTTGTTTCGCCACCTGAGGGGTCGCAAAAGTGGCAACATTCGGGCGAAGCGTCTAGATTGTGTCGAGGACGGGCCGCACTCCAAGTGCGATTCGTCTCTGTGCAGTGGGGGCCCAACTGCCGGAGTGACGACATGTTGCAGATCCAGAGCAAGGACGAGCTGTTCGCAGCGTTGCGTCGCCGTATGCCGATCATGGCGGGCATCATCCTCCTCGGCTGCGTGCTGTCGGTGCTGTTCGCGCTGGGTCAGCAGAAGCTTTATATGGCGACGGCAGTCGTTCAGGTCGAAAATGCACGCATCTCCGCGCCCGAGGAGGGGATCGGCGTCACGTCCGACGCCGTGCGCCGGATCGAGCTGATCAAGCAGCGGATGACCTCCTCCGAAAGCCTACTTCGCATCGGCGAGCAGATCGGTATGTTCAACGTCGAGGACTCCTCCGAGGAGCTCAACCGTACTTCGCGGCTGATCATCATGCGTGAGGCGATCCAGATCCGTGAGATCGCCGACGACCGGATCAACCAGCCGCGCACCGCGCCTTATGCCCTCGTCATCGAGGCGACAACGGACGATCCGGTTCGCGCCGCGGCGCTTGCCAATGAGGTGATGCTGGCGGGAATAGAAGAAGCGCGCCAGCAGAACCTGTCGCGCGCCGAGGACGCCTTGGCTTTCTTCGACGAGGAAGCCGCGCGGCTCGAAGCGGCCATCGAAGAAAAAGAGGCTGAGCTTGCTGTCTTTCGCCGGGAGAACGACCAGGCGCTTCCCTCCTCTGTCGGAGCGCTTCGTACGCGGCTGACCTCTCTGGAGGAAACAGCCTTCGGCATCGACCGCGATATCGCCGAGTTGCAAACCACGAGCACGCGCCAGCGCGATGAGGTGCGCCAGCAGGAAATCGCCCTTCTCGAGGACCAGAAAGCGCTCGTGGAGACGCGCATGGCCGAGATCGAAGAGGCAATCGCGCGTGCGCCGCAAGTGGCGCAGGAGCTGGCGCTGATCGAACGGCAGATCGGCAACCTGCAGGAGCAGTACCGCACGGTCGTGAGCCAACGCTCCGATGCGGAGCTCGAACAGGTGCTGGAGGCGCGCGATCAATCCGACCGGCTGACCGTTCTGGAAAGAGCCGTGCCTGCGGACGAGTCGATCTCGCGCAGCCGCCGCTCGATCGCGACCATCGGCGCAGCGCTCAGCGTGGTTCTTGCACTTGGCGTCGCCTATGCGGCAGAGGCGTTCAATCCCGCGATCCGCACCGCCGCGCAGCTCGAGCGTCGCCTTGGCATCACGCCTGTCATCACGGTTCCGGTGGTCGAGCGCCGCAAATCGGGTTGGGGCAGCCGCCTCGGCATTCTCGCCGCGCTTGCAGCCCTGGCAGCCGCCGTCGCGGCGGCGGTTCAGTTCTTCGGAACTCGGCTGCTCGACCCGGCGCTCTGGGAGCGGTTTCTGCCCCGAAGCTTCGCGGACTAATCTCTAGTAGGTGTATTTTCGCGCGGTGGAGCCTTCCGCGCGATTGAGTACGACGCCAAGCAGCGGGGTCTCGGTCCCGAGGCGCGCTTCGACTTCGCGGATCTCGCGCTCGCTTGTCAGGCCGCCGCCGACCACAAGGATCACCGCGTCGATATGCGGCCGCATTGCGATCACGTCGTCACCATAAAGGGCAGGCGGCATGTCGAACAGCATCACGTCGGGCCTGTAACGTTCCTGAACGTGGTTCAGCGCACGACCCGTGCGCGGATCCTGCAAGAGCTCCGACGCGTAGGTCTCCGGCGCATCGTTGAACGCGATGGCGAGGTTCTGCGAAGCGTGGATGGCGTTCGGTCCGAGCCGCAGCAGATGATCTTCGGGGCCGCTCGCGCCCCGCAAAAGGTTGCCGATCGGACCCATCCCGCTCAGTCCGAACACCTTCGACAGAGAGGGATTCCGCAAATCAGTGTCAAACAGGATCGTGCGGCAGTTTTCCTGTCGCGCGAGGCTGATCGCGAGGTTCGCGGCGGTGAACGTCTTGCCGCATCCCTGTGTCGGTGAGGTGATGGCGATACGGGTCCATCCACGCTCCGCAAGCGCCTGCAGGAGCCGTGTACGGAGAACGTCGAACGAGGAATGCGCCGGGTCGTAGCGGCTTGCCGTAATGATCCGGTTGCGATCGAGAAGGCGCTCGTCCACGCGGAACGTGTCGAGCGCGCGCCAGTTGGCGTCCTGATCCGCGGCGCTCTCGGAAAGGCTTGGCGTCACGGGCGTTGCCGTCCGTTCCGCCGGAGGTGCCATCGCCGGAGCGGTTGCCGGACCGTCTTTCGGCTCGTCAGCGCGCATCAAGGCAGCCGGCTCCTGAGCCTCGGCCATAGGCGGCGGCGTCTCTTCCGGCGCTGCGTCTGTCGGCGCGTCCTGGCGCATCTCGGGCTCGAGGCGGACCGGCGGTTCGGTCAGCGTTTTCCGGGGAACGTCCGGTTCCTTGTCAGCCGGGTCCGGCCGCGCTTCGGGCGGACCCGCCGGGCGCTGTGCCTCCGGCGTTCGGCGCGGCGGATTCTTGCGGCGGAAGGTGCGCGGCTTGTCCCTTGCCTCGCCACTCTCCAGGGCGGCGGGGGGCGCCGCATCTTGCGGGACACGATCCTTCGGACGCTCCAGTGGCGCGACGGGGCGCATGTCATCCTCTTCGCGGGCGCGCACCGGGCGGTTCTTCCGGCGGAAGGTCCGGTCAGCACTCATCGCGCGCTCCATTCGGGACGGAACGCGGTGCTCGGTGGCTGCTGCCACGCGGAGGATGGGCCTGCCTGCATCAATATGCCTGGTCTCAAGTTTGGTGTCTTCTGCTCCACGTTGGTTAAAGACGACGATTCTGTCGAAAATTGGGTCGAAAAGCGGGGATTGTTTACGGGCCGCATTGGCCGCGGGTGCCGCTAAGCCCGATCTTTTCGGTACTCGATCAGCCGCATCTCTCGCCGCAGCATAGACCGAAGATAAAAACGGAGCATTCCGATCAGAACCGGCGCTTTCGCCAACGTGAAGAGCGTGGCGAAGGCGCGGGCGTCGGCAGGTCGTGTCCCGGTGTTGCGGAGTGTGCGATAGCCGCTCAGCCAGCTGCGTCCGTAGATCGCGAGCGGGAGGATGACGAGCGGCCACCAGAGCACCGCGAGAACCAGAGTTGCGACGGGGAGCGCCAATCCGTAGAGCCATGCGCGCAAGCGTTCAGTGTGCCTGCGGCCCGGATGTTTCGCGCCCAGCTGCGCGAGCCCGTGCCCCGCTCGTTCGGTGCGCCGCCACCATTCCGAAAGCCGGGTCATGCCGGCGTCGTGTGTGACCATCTCTTCGGGCAGCCGCTCTAGGGCCCACCCATCGCTGGCAAGCCGGGCACAGAGGTCTTCCTCCTCCGAGGCGATGAAGCCCCCATCGAAGCCGCCGACCGCATCGAAGGTCGACCGGCGCACCATCAGGTTTCCAGAACAGGCGTCGATAGGGCCGGCCGGCGCGCGCCATTCCCAGTCGATGAGACGGTTGAAGACAGAGTGGTCCGGCTGCTCTTCCCGTGCCCACCCGGTCACGAGGGCGTGGCGCTGGTGCTGAGCGAGAAAGTCCTTCGCAGTCTCGATCCAGCCTGGCGCCAACACGCAATCGGCATCGACGAATTGCAGATACGGGGCGGGATCGTGAAAAGCGGCTGCGCCGGTATTGCGCGCGCGGGCGGCGGTGAAGGGACGGGACATGTCGAGCCGCACAACCTCCGCCCCCATGTCCTCCGCGATCTCCGGGCTGCCGTCGCTGGAGCCCGAATCCACGTAGACAAGCCGCGCGCCGCTCCTCTTGGCGGCAGCAAGTGCCGCCGGCAGGCGTTGGGCTTCGTTGCGCCCGATCAGAACGATATCCACGTCGCTCATCGGGCGGCCTCGATATGCGCCGAAAGCTTGCGTGCTTCGATACGCGCGTCGAACTCCGCCGCGACGCGCGCACGTGCGGCCTCTCCCACGCGGCGTGCTGCATCCCGATCCGAGAGGCACGCCTCCAGCGCATCCGTCAACGCGCCGAGATCGCCCGGCGGCACCAGCCGGCCGCTGACACCGTCCTCGATAAGCTCTGGGATACCCGCGATGCGCGAGGTGACGACTGCACGCCCGGCGGCCATCGCCTCCATGAGCACGACGGGCACGCCCTCGGCGAAGCTCGGCAGACAGAAGACATCCGCGTCCGCCAGTGCCTCGGCCACCTTCTCGGGCGGCTGATATCCCAGAAACCGAACACGCTCCGCGAGGCGCGTCTCGCGCGCCAGCGTCTCGAGCGCCACGCGGTCAGGGCCATCGCCCACATAAGTCAGTGTCGCGTCCGGATGCGTCCCGGACAGCTGCGTCAGCGCGCGCAGCAAAAGGCGCGGCCCTTTCACCCCGACAAGTCTGCCGACGAAGAGGAGGCGGGCCCCTTCTGTCGCTGGAGCCGTGTAAGCCTCTGGATAGACGCCGCAATGCACGATCTTCAGCTTGTCCCAGTCGGCGGGATCGGCAAAGCACATCAGCTGCGAGCGCGCGAAATGCGAAATGCACGAGACGAAGGCCGCGCGGCGCGTCTTCTCGGCAAGATGCCAACGGGGCGCTTCGAAGAACGTATCCGGCCCATGGATCGTGAATGAGTAGGGGATGCCGGATAGCGCCGAGGTAAGCATTGCCACGTTGCAGGATTGCGATGCGAGGTGGTTGTGCAGATGTGCCACCTTTTCGCGTTCGAGATGCCGGGCAAGAACGGCAGCCTCAAGGAAATAGAACAGCTGCCAGAGCAGGGCGCGCGGTCCGTCGGCGGAGGTGCGGACTGCGAGGCGGAGCGTCTGCCACCAGCGTCTCGGATGATGTCTCAGGTAGTGCCAGTGCGCACCGAGAAGCGTTGCAGGGCGCTTTGCAGCTTCGATCACATGCCAGGTTCGCGCTTGCTCGGCCTCTTGTGCGGGGCCGGACAGCTCCGACCGGGCGGTGCGCCGTATGGAGCAGGTCTGGACCTCGTGTCCGAGCGCGCGCAAACCCTCGACCTCGCGCTCGATGAAGGTATGCGAGACGCGCGGATAGTGTCCGGTGAGGTAGGCCACGCGCTTCATCTTGGGCACCTCGCGGGCAGACAGGACACGGGCCGTATGCACCGAAGTCGAGCGACGCGTATTTGTCCTGCACGCCGCGCGCCACTGATGCTATGAGCGCAGCGATGGGACAGGACATGACATTCGAATACGCGGGCACGCGCGTTGCCGTGAATGTCGCGGATCACGACGCGCTGTCGGCCGCCGTCCGCGGCCGTCTCTCCCAGGGACGGGGCTTTGCCGTGGCGACGCTCAATCTCGATCACATGGTCAAGCTCCGAAGCGATCCCGAATTCCGCGCGGCCTATGCGCGCCATGATTTCGTGACGGCCGACGGCAACCCTGTCGTTTGGCTCTCGCGTCTTGCCTCGCGTCCCGTCGACTTGGTGCCTGGCTCGGATGCGATCCTGCCGCTCTGCCGTGTCGCGGCCGAGCTTGGCGCGGCAATCGGCCTTTATGGCAGTACGGAAGAAACGCTCGGTCGCGCAAAAACCTATCTCGAAGCCGAGGTGCCGGGCCTCAGGGTCGCCTTTGCCGAAGCCCCGCCGATGGGGTTCGATCCTGATGGCGACGCCGCACGCGATGCGCTCGGTCGTATGCAAGCCGAAGGTGCGCGCCTTGTCTTCCTGGCTCTTGGCGCCCCGCGTCAGGAGTGCCTCGCTGCACGCGGACGCGAGATCGCGCCGGATATCGGCTTCGTCTCCATCGGCGCGGGTCTCGATTTCTTCGCGGGGCACCAGAGACGCGCGCCGAGACTCGTCCGGAAGCTGGCGCTCGAATGGCTCTGGCGAATGCTGAGTGACCCGCGACGTTTGGCCCCGCGCTACGCGAAATGCGGCGCGATCCTGCCCCTGGAGGTCATACGCGCGCTCAGGCAACGCCACTCTCCGTAATCCAGTGCGGGCGCAGAGTTTGGCAAGGGCGGGGCCGCCATCCATCTTGCCGGTGTGTAGGCATTCGCGCCCGCCTTCAATCAGCGCGCGTTCGAACGTGCAGCCGACCACCACCGCGTCCCGGTCTTCCTGCAATGCGGGATAGGTCATGACCCTGCCTCGTAGGATGAACGCGTCTCTGCGAAAAGGTTCGGCGCCGGGCCTTCTCTGCCAGCCAGCACCCAGCGATAGACCTCGTCGATCTGTCGCGCCTTCGCCGGCCAGGTGAAATGCCGCGCGACCTTCGCCGCAGCCCGAGCGCCCTTGGCGGCGAGGACGTCAGGCTCTGCGACGATGCGTTCGAGCGTTTCGCGCAGCGCAGGCACCAAGCCCTCGGGCGGAAGGCAGGGCACCTTGTAACCGGTGGTCTCGTCCACGAGCTCTCCGGGCCCGGCATAATCGACTACGAGCGGTGGCAATCCGAGGGCCATCGCCTCAAGTACCACGCCGCCGCCGAACTCACGGATCGACGGGAAGGCGAGGACGTCGCCTCCGAGCAGGATGTCCTGCACCGCGCCATGCGCCTGCCAGCCGTGGAAGGTGATGCCAGCCCCGAGAGGGTCGGCAAGGGTTTTGAGGCGGGGCATTTCGGGGCCGTCACCGACGATATCGATGACCAGCTCTCCGCGTTCGATCAGGGGGCGTGCGGCCTCGATCAGCATGTCGACACCCTTGAGCGCGACGAGTCGCCCGACAAACACCGCGCGGAAGGGCGCACCACGCTTGCCCGGGCTCGCGCGACCCGAGAAGCGTGTCGTGTCGATCGCGTTCTCGGGCAACCAGACCGTCTTGTTCGCAACCGACTTCGGCAGCTCCGCCGCGGTCAGGCGCGAGCCCGTGAGGATGACGCTGGCATGTTTGAGCGTGGCGGACCGGCCCGGCACGAGCTTGTGCACCTCGCGGATGTAACCCAGCCATTCGCGTTCCGCGCGGCGCACATGGCCGTAGCCTTCCGGCCAGGGCACGCCGCCATTGATGGGTCCGACGACGAACGGCACGTCGATCGCTGCGAGCTTGGCAGCCAGGGGCGATGTCGCGGTCGGCGACAATGGCGTGATCCTGTGCACGAGGTCATAGTGCCCCGCCTTGAGATCCGCGCCGAACCGCTCCCAAACCTTGCGCTCGAACCATGGGTAGGTGAGCGCCTGCGCGGCCTGGATCATCGTCCAGCCTTTGCCCTCGCCCATGCGAAGCATCTCGGCGGCGCGGTAGGCGGGGCGGGCGAGCGCCTCTGTGTCGATGGCGGTGAACTCGTCACCTTCGACCATGCCTGCCCGCAGGATCGCCTCCCGGTTGCGGATCTGCGTGACGAGGTGGACATCAGCGACCTCCCGCAGCGCCTGGGCCATCGACCAGCCGACAAGCGGCACCGACACCCATTCGGGATTCGCCGCCTCGGCGATAGCGAGGACGCGCGGGCGGGATGCTTCAACGCTCAAAGGATCGGCTTCCAGCGCAACGGCGCAGGCCCTCTTGGCGTCGCATCAGGTGAATCGGTTGTACTCCGCCGCTCGGGCCGCTCCGCATGCGCGAGGAGCACACCGGCCAAAAGCCACGTGATCGGTGTAAGCGTGGCGTTGGGAATGAGGTCGAAGATATTGAGCGATAGCAAGAGCGCGAGCGGCGGCGCGTAGGGTGAGAAGCGCTCGGGGTCACGCGCGATGCCAGCGGAAAGGAGCAGGAAGATCGGCATGAGCAAGAGGCCGAATTCCGCAACCAGTCCGACCGCGCCCAGCACGCCCAGGGTTAGAACCCAGCGGCCATCGGTGATCGTCTCCCATTCGCCGCTGGCGGAGTTCATCACGTGATTGCGCCCCCAGCTGCCCCACCCGAAAAACGGCCGCTCGAGCGCGCGTTCCATCAGCACATTTTCGTTCGCCATCCGGAATTCAAGCGAATACGCGCGTTCGGCATCGATCTCGGCTATATTGGCGAGAAGCTGTTCTTCCGGCACGATGCCGCTCGTCTTCGAGAGTGGATAGGCCAGCGCGAGACAGGCAATGAGGATCGCAGCGCCCGTCTGGATGCGCCGGCCGGTCAGGACAAGAAGCGGGACCACCGTGAGCGCCATAAGAAGCGCGCCGAAGGATTTCATTGCCAGAAGTGTTCCCAGAAGAAGAAGCGCGGCGAACAGCCATTTCGTGCGCCCGCTCGACTCGCTCCGCCAAAGCGTGAAGGCACAAAGCGTGGCCGACAGCGTGAAGAACGCCACCCAAAGCCCGTGCTGTAGAAAGACGACGGGCCGATACGTGTCTCCACGTTCCGCCTGGCTCTCGAGCGCCTGCTGGAATCCGTAGAACCCTTCGTTGAGGATCGGGCCGAGCGGCACCTCGACCAGCATCAAAGGCACGTAGGCGAGGCCGCCAAGCGTCACCACCAAGGCGACGTCCCGCAGCGCGCCGCCTGAGGCGAGATGCTGACGCGCCAGCAGGAATGGCAGGATGGTGAGCGCATGTCGGAGAGCTAACCCCACTCCGTCCTTCAGGCTCATTGCCGGTACCTCGAAGCGGCCCCAGCGCACGGGATCGAGGTTCATCACGGCGGTCATGAGCGGGGTCGCGAGATAGAGGGTCAGCAGAAGGCCAACCAGGGGCGATTCAGGCCAGAAGGATCGGGCCGATTGATTGCGGAACGCGACGAGGCAGGCCAGGCACGCCACGCCGGGCAAGGTGACCTTGTCGAGACCCGGCAGAAGCGGCAGATCGAATGCGGCGGGTTCGGGAGGCAGCAGAAGGTATCCGCCGATCACAGACACCAGCAGCGCCCGGCCCGGCGGAAGGAGCCGGAACGCCGCAAGCGTGACAATCGGCCAGAAGCCGAGCATCAGATATGCGATGGCGTTGGGCATGTTGCGTTCTGCCGACCTCGATCTTCTGCGCCTGCGCCGCGAGCTTACCAGCCGCGTCCTAGCCTGTCGCGCGCTGCCGCGCCATCGTGATACCGGACCCCGTCAGAGGCCAAGCTGCGCGCGGGCCTCGCTTTCGGACATGAAGTCAAAATTGGCGGCGTCCATCTCACCCGGCGCGACTTCGGGCAGGAAACAGACGCAGCGCTCGCCCTCGGGAGTCTTCAAGGTCACCTCGGTCTCATCGTGCTCTTCGTCATAGGCAAAGCTCAGATCCGAAAGGCTGGCGCTGCCCATGCTGTCCGGGAAAACGACGACGACCTGGTCGACCATCGGGTCGAAGTTCTCGAACCAGGGCTCCTCGGCGCTGATGACCGGAAGTCGTGGCACGTCGGCGGGATCCGCCGCGGCCGCTGCCTCGGGGCCGGCCTCCTCGAGGTCGTCAGCCTCGTCCAGACCGGGAAGAAACGCACTGAGCGTCCCGCCCAAAACGGCGACGCCCAGGGCCGCAATCGTCTCAAACATCGAAACTGCCCTCTTGCTGACCGTTGCGGCCCCGGTCTGATCGCCAGGGTCCACACTTGAGCAGAGTAGAGGGGGATTTCGGCCCGTTTATGGCAGAATTGGCAACAAAAGCGGCGCGGTCAGCGCCCGCGCACCCAGTCCGTCACCCGCTTGCGCCGGGATTTGAGGCCGTGTGCCGCGTCGTCGAAACTGTCCGCGGCTTCGCTCAGGACCGGATCGATCCGCGCCGCGCGAAAGCGCCGCCAGCGAACCCAGATGGCCCAGAATACCGCGAAGAGGACGATGAGAATGAAGATCGAGCGCCAGGGAATGATGCGGACATCCGGGCCCTCCACCGACTTCAGCGCAACGGCGTTCGGGAAGATCGACAGGAACTCCGCGCGCCAGCCGTAATGGCGGATCGCGACCCAGTTGGGCTCGCTTCCGGTCGAGCGCAGATCGGCGGCCTCGGCTTGCAGGTTCGAGCTGTTGAACTTGAAATAGGGCGGCCAGCCCCAGCCGGTATCCTCATTGCGATAGACCATGATGTCGTCGCCCGCGCGCCGCGTCTGGATGAAGAACACATCCCGGCTGTCATTCGGGCTCGCCCCGGCATCGCCGCGCGTCCAGAACAGGCTGTTCGCGCCGATATCCTCGCGTTTCTCGTAGGTATCGGTGATCCGCACGATATCGTTCTGCGGCAACGTATAGTGCAGGAAGGACAGAAGAACCGCCCAGAAGAGGATGATGAAGGTCCATTTCACATAGGCCATCGGGCGGGCACCTCGTTACCTTGTTCTGCGCGGTGACATTGCCCCAACCGCGGGGGCGATCCAAGGCCTCACTCTGTCTTCGGAAGAAGCGCCGAGCGCAACTGCCTAAGGCCATTTTGCAATTCGCCGATCTCCCGCTGCGACATGCCGAGCGCCTCGGTGATGCAGGCAGGCACATGCGCGGCCTTGGCACGAAGCGCGCGACCCTCCGGCGTCAGGTACAACAGAACGCGCCGGTCATCCGCCGCGTCCCGGTCGCGCCGGATGCGCCCGGCGTCTTCCAACCGTTTCAGCAGAGGCGTGACCGTGTTCGTCTCGAGCCCCAGTCGCTGCCCGATCTGTCCGACGCTGAGCGGCTCTCCGGCCCAGAGCGTCGTCATGACCAGATACTGCGGATAGGTCAGGCCCAGAGGTTCCAGCAGCGACTTGTAGAACCGCCCCATCGCGTTCTGCGCGGCGTAAAGATCGAAGCAGAGCAGGGCCTCGAGCCCCGTTTCCGGAAGCGTATCGGTCATTCCTTTGAGGTAGGAGCGCGATAGGGGAACGGCAAGCGCACTCTCCTTAGCCCAAAAGCGCTTCGGTTATCCGGCTGTCCTCGCTCTCGAGCCCCGCGATCACATCGAAGTGATGCTTGCCGGGTTCGATCACGTGCTCGGCATCCCAGGCTTCGGCAAGCCAGCGCGCCTGATCGAGGAAGGCGGGCCGCTCGTCCGCGCCGACCCAGACGGTCACGCGGGCGCTCGGTTTCGGCTGATGAACCGGGCTTTCGGCGCGAGCCATCTCTGCATCGAGTTTGAGATCCTCGTTGATCGAGGTTCGCAGAAGCGGCTCCAGGTCGGACACCGGTGAGATCGGCATGACGTGATCGATCCGGCTTGCGACATCCTCCGGCAGCCGGCCGGGCTCCAGCATCCGGGCCACGAGATGCCCGCCTGCCGAATGTCCTGCGAGTCGGATCGGCACCTCCGTCACTTCCCGCGCGGCCGTGGTCACCGCATCGGTGATCTGCCGGGTGATGTCCGCCACGCTGACACGCGGGCACAGATCATAGGACGGCATGGCGACCGCCCAATGCCGCCGCAGCGCGCCTTCGGACAGATGCGACCAGTCTCCGCGGCCGAAGCGGCGCCAATAGCCGCCGTGAACGAAGATCAAGAGCCCCTCGGCCCGCCTCAGCGGCAGGAACAGATCGAAGACGTTTCGCGTTCCGTGTCCGTACATGAGACCTAGCCGTGCCCGGTTCGCCGCCCCCAGTCTTTTACGCAAGTCTTGCGCCTTCTCCGCCCAAAACGGCGGGAAGCTCGCGGCGTCGGGAATGTGGTCCTGATTGTTGTAGTCGTCGTCCAGATCCATAAGCTCTCTCCGGGGCGTTTCTGGCGACAATATCGAGATGAATCCGCGGGTCCAACCGGATTGCCCGCATCAGACAGGAGAGAGACATGCTGGATCGGACGACGGATCTGAAGGCGATGCTGAGCGACCCGTCGCTACTCGAGGCACGCGCCTATGTGAACGGGCAGTTCATCGACGGCGACGACGGGACGTTCGAAGTGACGAACCCCGCGCGCGGCGACGTCATCGCGAAGGTGGCTGACCTGTCGCGCGCGCAGATCGGCAAGGCCGTGGACCACGCTTTCGAAGCTCAGAAAGAATGGGCCCGCTGGACCGGCAAGGAGCGTTCGCAGGTGCTGCGCAAATGGTTCGACCTGATGATGGAGAACCAGGACGACCTCGGGAAGATCATGACCGCAGAACAGGGCAAGCCGCTGGCCGAAGCCAAGGGCGAGATTGCATATGGCGCGTCCTTCGTCGAATTCTTCGCGGAAGAGGCCAAGCGCGTTCTCGGTGAGCAGATTCCGGGTCATGCGCGCGACAAGCGCATCCTGGTGATGAAGCAGCCCATCGGGGTCGCAGCCTCGATCACGCCGTGGAATTTCCCGAATGCGATGATCACCCGCAAGGCCGGACCTGCACTGGCAGCGGGCTGTTCCTTCGTCGCGCGTCCCGCCTCCGAAACACCGCTATCGGCGATCGCACTCGGCGTTCTGGCAGAGCGGGCCGGACTTCCGGCGGGTGTCTTCAACGTGGTGCCGACCTCGTCTTCCTCCGAGGCGGGCAAGGAGTTCTGCGAGAACCCCAAAGTCCGCAAGCTGACCTTCACCGGATCCACCGAGGTGGGCCGGATCCTATTGCGTCAGGCCGCGGACCAGGTGATGAAATGCTCGATGGAGCTGGGTGGCAACGCGCCCTTCATCGTCTTCGATGACGCCGATATCGACGCGGCCGTGGAAGGGGCGATCGCCTGCAAGTTCCGCAACAATGGCCAGACCTGTGTCTGCGCGAACCGTCTCTACGTGCAGGACGGCGTGTATGACGAGTTCGCCGAGAAGCTGAAGGCGCGGGTGCAGCAGCTCAAGGTGGGCGACGGTCTTGCCGAGGACGATGTCGATCTCGGCCCGATGATCACCCGCGATGCCATAGACAAGGTGCAAGCGCATATCCGCGACGCCAAATCCAAGGGTGCGAAAGTCATTCTCGGCTCCGATCAGGAAGATCTCGAAGGCAATTTCTTCAAGCCCGCCATCGTCACCGGCGCGACGCAGGAGATGGATTTTGCCACCGAAGAGACATTCGGTCCCCTCGCGCCGCTCTTCCGGTTCACGGATGTCGACGACGTGATCGCAATGGCGAACGACACGATCTTCGGGCTAGCCTCGTATTTCTACGCCAAGGATCTGAGCCGGGTCTGGAAGGTCGCCGAAGAGCTCGAATACGGGATCGTCGGCGTGAATACCGGCCTCATTTCGACCGAAGTCGCGCCCTTCGGCGGCGTCAAGCAATCCGGTCTCGGTCGCGAGGGGTCGCATCACGGGATCGATGAATATCTCGAGATGAAATACGTCTGCCTGACGGTATAAGACGAAAAACGCCCCGGCCATCGGGCCGGGGCGTTCGCGAGGTCATCCTGTCTTGGCAGGCAGGATCAGTTCACCTTGTCAGCATCGACGACGTCTTTCGCCTTCGCTGAGTTCTCGATCTTGCGGATCTCGACCCGGCGCGGTTTCAACGCTTCGGGGATTTCGCGCTCGAGATCGATATGCAGCATTCCGTCTGCATAGCTCGCTCCGATCACGCGCACATGGTCAGCGAGATGGAAGCGACGCTCGAACGCGCGGGTTGCGATGCCGCGATGGAGGTAAGTGCGGCCATCATCTTCGTCGGCCTTGCGAGCCGAGACGACGAGCGCATGGTCCTTGACGTCGACGGACAGGTCGTTTTCCGAGAAACCGGCGACCGCGATCGAGATGCGATATGCATCATCGGCGGTCTTCTCGATGTTGTAGGGCGGATAGGTGGGCTGGGTGACATCATTGGCGAGCACCCGGTCCATCATGTCGGCGATTTGGTCGAAGCCGACGGTGGCTCGGTAGAGCGGTGCGAGATCGAAACTACGCATGGATTATCCTCCTTTGAGCGATACCATATGTTGTATGCCTTCCCGTTTCGGGACAGACAGCGTTCAGTCAATCGGGACCCATAGAGGCGTCCCAGTCAGAAATTTGGGGAGCGTGTTCAGCGCTTTCAAGATCTCTCAGGGCCGGACGAATTTCGCCCCTCCGGCACGCGCGCCGTCGCTGACCCGCAGCCGCCGCGCGCCTTCGGAAACCGGCGGTCGAGCGCCCTCGTTCCGCAGCTCGCGCATCAGGTCCGGCACCTTGGCCGACAGGTCCATCCCGTAGGCGGCGCCGCCGCCCCCGCCCGAGACGAGCGAGACGATATGCCGACTGCCGAAGCTCGTTTCGAAAACAGGCGCGCCCGATGAGCCGAAGGTCACGTCGCAATCGAAGGCGAAGATGCCGCCGCGATACGCCTCGGTCATCTGGCAAATGGCTTGCCGAGAGAGGGTTGTCTCCCGGCCTCGCCCGTAGGACAGGACGCTGAGGTCTGTGCCGCGTCCGGGCGGCGCGCCCACGCGGAAGGGGCTGGCCTCGGCCGACGTGATGGGCGTTTCAAGTTGAAGCAGGGCAATATCGCTGCTGATCTTTTCGGCGCTTTGCCCGCCATCCCCGGCCCCCGGATAGGCGGGATCGAGCGCCATACGCGAGATCCGTCGCGCGGCGATCGCGTGATTTCCCGTGAGACCGGCGCGGAACGTGACGCCAGCGGACGAGGCAAGCTCGGAGACGCAATGCGCGGCGGTCAGGACAATGTCGGAGGCGATGAGGGTCGCGGTGCAGAACCCCTCAGGCGTATCGAGCCGGCCGACCCCTTCCCAGCTCAGCACTTCGTCCCTGCGGTCGAGCGCGTCGAGCGGCGTCGCGCCCTGAGCTGCGGCGAGACAGGGCAGCAGGAGAAAGGCGAGGGCCGTACGGATCATGGCCGGAGGAACTTCGCGTCAGAGCCCGCGGAGCCCGATTGCGTGACCGTCTTCACCCCCGGCAAGCGGGCATTGAGGCTGTCGGCCTCGAGCGCGTCACGCAGCGTCGGCAACGCGGCTTCGACAGAGACGCCAAGGGAGACCGGCACGCCGTCAGATTCGGCCTTGGCAGAGACGATGGACACCACGCGCGGCGTGCCTGTCTCGAAGGAGAAGACGGGCGAGCCCGAGGCACCGAAATCCACTTTGCAGGACATCACGATTACGCCGTCCTGCAAGGATAGCACTTCGCAACGCTCTTGCAGCGACGGCGCGTCCTCGCCATCGGCGGCATAGGACACCGCGCCGATCCGGTCGCCGCGTGCGGGGTCGGTATCTGTCTCGAAGGGCGTAATCGTGGTGTTCTGGATCGGATGCTGCAGCTTGAGCAGCGCGATGTCACGCTCGACCCGCTCCGGGCTCGAAGGGCGGTTCGGGTCGTAATCGGGATGCGCCACGGCGCGGCGCACATGGCGGTAGGCGGCCGCCCGGCCGTTGCGCCAGCCGGCGAGGAACTGCACCTCGTCAACGGGAACGCGCGCGCCGGTCTCTCGGTCGAAGAGGCAATGGGCGGCTGTCAGGACGAGATCCGGTGCGATCAACGCTCCCGTACAGAACGCCTTGCCGCCGACCTCGAGCCGACCCACCCCGTCCCATGCGCCGCCGGAGGCCGATGAGCCGAGCGAAAAGATTCCCTGGGCGGGGCTCTGCCCGGCGGCGAGCATGAAAAGGGCGGCTAGGATAAGACGACGCGGCACTCAGGTCTCCTGCAGGTTCGGATCAGTCCGATCTAGCGATGCGGCATGACGGGAATGCGGCACCGATGGGGCAATGGGTCGCCGTCCTGCGATCAGAGTGTTTCCACGAGTTTCGCCGGTTTCGGCCCGCCTGTCGCCCAATCCAGTAGCTCGACCGTGTGCACGACCGGGATCTCCGTGCCCGAGCCGATCTGCATCATGCAGCCGATATTGCCGGCCGCGATGATGTCGGGGCTCTTGGCCTCGAGCGTACGCACCTTGCGCGTCTTGAGCTGACCCGAGATCTCCGGCTGCATCAGGTTGTAGGTGCCTGCAGAGCCGCAGCAGAGGTGGCTGTCGGCAGGTTCGACCACTTCGAACCCCGCCTGTTTCAACAGTGCCTTCGGATGCGTCTTGATCTGCTGTCCGTGCTGCAGCGAGCAGGCCGCGTGATAGGCCACGCGGAACGCGCCACCCCGCGTGGCTTGTGGTGGCGCAAAGATGCCATGACCGGGCGCGGCATCGATGCCCGCGATCCCGTCGCGCGCTTCCTGTGCCGTCTGCGTGGGCGGCTCCTTCATCAATTCGGCCAGCACCTCCGAGACATCGCGCGCAATGGCGGACACTCGCGCGGCATCCGCCGCCAGCGGCTCGGTGCGGAACATGTGCCCGTAATCCTTGACCGTCGTACCGCAGCCCGAGGTGTTGATGACGATGGCGTCGAGCCCGTCCCCGTCCATCTCGCCGCACCAGGCGCGGATATTGCGCGCCGCCGTGCCGTGCGCCTCGTCCGTCTTCCCCATGTGATGGGTCAGCGCGCCGCAGCAGCCCATGCCGCGCGCGATCACCACCTCCGCGCCAAGCCGAGTCAAAAGCCGGATCGTCGCGTCGTTGATATCGGTATCGAGCGCCTTCTGCGCGCAGCCGGTCATCAACGCGACCCGCATCCGGCGCGCGCCCTCTGCCGGAAAGACCTGGGGGTCGTCGTTGCGGCTGACCGGAGGGATCGTGGCCGGCGCCATGTCCAACATCGCGCGCAGCCGCTTGTCCGGCATCAGCCCCTTGAATGGCCGCCCGATCTTCGCGCCGAGTAGCGCAAGGCGGAAGCGACCCGGATAGGGCAGGATCCGCGCCAGCACCCAACGCAGGGCACGGTCCTGCCATGGGCGCTGGTAATTCTCTTCGATATAGGTCCGGGCATGATCGACGAGATGCATGTAATGCACGCCCGAAGGGCAGGTCGTCATGCAAGCGAGGCAGGACAAGCAGCGGTCGATATGCTTGACCGTCTTCTCGTCAGGCACGCGCTCGTTCTCGAGCATGTCCTTGATGAGATAGATCCGCCCACGCGGCGAATCGAGTTCGTCGCCCAGCACCTGGTAGGTCGGGCAGGTCGCGGTGCAGAAACCGCAATGCACGCAAGCGCGCAGGATCTCGTTCGATCGCTCGAAATCGGGGTTCTGCAATTGCTCGGGGCGAAATTCGGTCTGCATGATGGTCCTTGATCGGGTCAGGAAGTGAGGAATTGCGCGGTGGCGAGGCCGAACCACGGCAAGGTGGTCGCAAGGCTTCCGGTGACGCGGGCCCATTTGCGGAGTGGCGCGGACCTCATCGCGCGCATCGCCGCATGGGCCATGAAGGCGACCGCACTGACCCAGGCGAGCCAGAGACACGCCACGGCCGCGAACGGCGCGCGATCGACAAGGCTCGACCCCGCGACCATCAACGCCAGCGCACCGATGGCCAAAGCGGCCATAAGCGCGACCGAAGGTTCGGCCCGCGTCAGGATGAGAAACAGGAGGGGTCCGGCGCCGAAGGAAATCGCGAAGGCCAGAAGAAGCTCTGTCGTCATGCCGTCACGGGCTCCGACCGGAAGAGGCCTCTGGGGTCGAATTTCCGGCGCAGCCCATCGGTCAACTTCGCGATGGCCGGCGGTTCCGGCTGAAGGCGCGGGAGCTTTGCAAGGTCGGCGGGATCTGCGCGCACCAATGTCGCGTGACCGCTGATGCCGGTAAGCGCATGGCGGGCATCGTCGCCGCGCCGCAGGCACGCCCAGACGAGACCGCCGCCCCAATCGAAGAAATGCGCCTTCGCGCCAAGCCGCTCCGCGACGACCGGGCTGTCGCTCGGCTTGACCGAGATCCGCCAGATATTCCCCGCGCTTTCGGCGAGGTGTTCGGCATCCCGTATCGCTTGCCAGAGGATCGCGTTCTCGGCCGAATCGACAATCCGGTCCTGCGCCGCCTCGGCAAAGAGCTGGCCGAGCGCCTCAAGGCGATACTGCACCGAGCGTTCGAACCCCTCGATCCTGAGGCAGGTGCGCCCGCTGGCTGGCAGATGCGCGGCTCCCGTCACCTCGTAGGGCGAGCCGAGCGCGCGCGACATCGCTGCAACTGCGTCCCTGTCGTTGAGCCCGTGAAGCACCAGTGTCGCCTGCATCTCGGGGACCGGCAGAACCTTGAGCGAGATTTCAGTCAGAACCCCGAGCTGGCCCCAGCTTCCCGCCATCAGCTTCACGAGATCGTAGCCGGTGACGTTCTTCATCACCCGCCCACCATTCTTGACGATGGTCCCGCTGCCATCGACGAAGCGCACGCCCAGCATGAAATCCCGCGCCGCGCCCGCCTGGATCCGCCGGGGGCCGGAGATATTGCCCGCCGCGACGCCGCCCAAAGTCGGCTTGCCGCGCGTGCCCAGAAGCGCGCGATGGTCCATCGGCTCGAAGGCGAGGCGCTGGTTCTCACGGGCCAGCGCGTCCTCGATCTCCGACAGCGGCGTGCCAGCGCGCGCCACGAGCGTCAGCGCGCCCGGCTCGTAGAGCGTGATTCCCGACAGGCCACCGGTCTCGATCACCTCGCCGGTGCCAAAGCCGCCCCGAGTTCCGCCGCCCACGATCCTGACCGGGCCGGACGCCGCGCGGATCGCCTCGCTCATCTCCTGTTCGCTGCCGGGTCTCATCGGGCGGCCTCATGCTCTTTGGGTTGGGACAAATACCGTCGGGGGAGCGCGAGGGGGCAGACGGCCCCCTCGCTCATTCGGCTGCGATCTTTACGCTCCGCCGGGCATCCGAGGCGTCGAGCGGGAAGACCTTGGCCGGGTTCAGCAGCCAGCCGGGATCGAACACGTCCTTCACCGCCATCTGCGCCTCGAGATCCTCCGGCGCGTATTGCGTGTGCATCAGGTCGCGCTTCTCGATGCCGACGCCATGTTCGCCGGTCAGGCAGCCGCCGACCTCGACGCAAAGCTTCAGAATGTCGGCGCCGAGCGCTTCGCACTTTTCCAGCTGACCGGGTTCGTTGGCGTTGAAGAGGATCAGCGGGTGCATGTTGCCGTCGCCCGCATGGAAGACATTCGCCACGTCGAGCCCGTACTCCTTCGACATCTCGGCGATACGCGTCAAAACGCGCGGCAGTTCGGATACCGGGATCGTGCCGTCGAGACACATGTAATCGTTGATCTGGCCCATCGCTCCGAAGGCCGATTTCCGCCCGAGCCAGATCCGCCCGGCCTCGTCGGCATCCTTGGCCTCGCGCAGCTCGACCGGGTCGTGCCGACGCGCGATCTCCATGATGAGGCTCAGCTGGTGATCGATCTCGGCATCCGATCCTTCCACCTCCACGATCAGAAGCGCCTCGCAATCGGGATAGCCGGCCTTTGCGAACGCCTCGCAGGCGCGGATGCAGGGCCGGTCCATGAACTCGATCGCGACGGGCAGGACACCGGCCTTGATGATATCCGACACGCAGGCCCCGGCCACCTCATTCGAACCGAAACCCATCAACACCGGCCGTGCGCCTTCGGGTTTGCGAAGGATCCGCAATGTGGCCTCGGTCACGACGCCAAGCTGCCCTTCGGATCCGCAGATCACGCCCAGAAGATCGAGCCCGCCCGCATCGAGATGCGCGCCGCCGAGTTCGACAACGGTCCCATCCATCTGCACCATCGTGACGCCGAGAAGGTTGTTCGTCGTCACGCCGTATTTGAGGCAATGCGCGCCGCCCGAATTCATCGCGATATTGCCCGCGATGGCGCAGGCCAGCTGCGAGGAGGGGTCAGGGGCGTAGAAGAACTGCTCTTCCTCGACGGCGCCCGTCACCGACAGGTTGGTCCGCCCGGTCTGCACCCGGATGAAGCGGTTGTCGTAGTCGGTTTCGATCACTTCATTGAGGCGCGCGACGCCGAGGATCACGCAATCGGCAGTCGGCAGCGCGCCCCCGGCAAGGGAGGTGCCCGAGCCACGCGGCACGACCGGCACGCCCATCTCGTGGCAGATCCGCAAGACGTCCGAGACCTCTTCGGTGGAGGCGGGCAGCACGGCGGCAAGCGGCGGGCATTTATAGGCGGTTAATGCATCGCATTCGTAGGCGCGGGTTTCGGCCACATCCGCGATCACGGCATCCGCAGGCAGTACCTTTCGCAGTCGCGCGACGATCTCGTCCTTGCGGGACAGAACGGCACTGTCGGGTGTCGGCATATCCATGGCGCGGCCCTCCTCTGACGCGCGGGAAACATCTAGCATACGGGGCCTCAAGTCCAGTGCGCCGCATCTGTCATCTCGCCGCATCGCCCGCACGACATTAGCCTTGCGCGGACCTGTCCGATCGCTCAAACGAGAGACATGACCTGGATCAAGATCGTCCATATTCTCTGCGTGATGGGCTGGATGACCTCCATCTTCGCCGTGCCGCGCGCGCTCATCTACTGGAAGCGCGAATATGCGCGCCTCGGAGAGTTCGGTCCCTTGGGCGACCTGACGATCCGGCTCTACCGCTTTTCGCTGGGCCTCGGTGTGATCGCGCTCATCACCGGGCTTTGGCTCGGCGGGCTTCTGGCCATGCCGGACTGGGTCTGGCTGAAGCTCGCGCTGGTGATCCTTCTGGCCGCGCATTACGGGTGGACCGGTCGCATGGTCCTGCGCGCACGCAAGGGCACCTTCACCGAGAGCGACCGCTTCCTGCGGATCTTCAACGAGGCGAGCGTGTTCGGGGTCATCGCGATCCTCTGGGTCGTCGTCGCGAAGCCGTTCTGACCCATGCCGAGCGTCCTCGACCTTCTGACCTGGCTCGACTGGCTCGCTCTCGCGCTTCTGCTGATCGCCTGGCTCGCCACGACCCGCGCGGTCGAACATCCGCCTTCGCGGCGGCCCTCGACCTCGTCCTTGATGGCTTCCTACCGGCGTGCCTGGATGGTGCATTTCGTGACGCGTCAGCCGCGCATCTTCGACAGCCAGATTGTCGGTATCCTGCGGCAGGGCACGGCGTTCTTCGCTTCGGCCAGCATGATCGCGATCGGCGGCGGGCTCGCGCTGATCGGCAATGCCGATCAGCTTCGCGGGCTGGCGAGCGATCTTGCGCTGGGCACCGATCCGGTCGTCCTGTGGGAGCTGAAGGTGATCCTGATGCTGCTTTTCGCGATCAATGCCTTTCTGAAATTCGTCTGGTCGCACCGGCTGTTCGGCTATTGCGCGGTGCTCATGGCCGCGGTGCCGAACGATATCGCCGATCCGGGCACGTTCGAGAGGGCGCGGCAGGCGGGTGAGATCAACGTGACCGCCGCGCGCAGTTACAATCGCGGCCTCAGGGCCGTCTATTTCGGGATCGCCTCCACCGCATGGCTGGTCGGGGCCTGGGCGCTGATCCTCGCCACGGCTCTGACGACGGCGGTGATCCTCCGGCGCGAGTTCCTGTCGGACAGCCGCGAGGTGCTGTTGTCGAACCTGCCGAAAGACACGGAAAAATGAGCCCCGTTTCATCGCGTCGGTGCTAGCTAGAGACACATGAAATCACTGCTCCTGCCACTCCTCCTCGCCACCACCGCTGCTCATGCCGATCCGGTCACGATCGTCGATGCGTCGATGGAGAAGACGGGCATGGATTGGCGTGTCTCCGTAACGCTCGAACATCCCGATACCGGCTGGGATCATTATGCCGATGGCTGGCGCGTGGAGACCGAGGACGGACAGGTTCTCGGAACCCGGACCCTTCACCATCCTCACGTGACCGAGCAGCCCTTCACCCGGTCTCTGTCATCGGTTCAGGTGCCCGATGGCGTCTGGACAGTCTTCATCCGCGCGAAATGTTCGGTCGACGGCTGGGGAGAGGAGCGGTTGGCCGTGAAGGTGCGCCCGGAGCTGTAAGCCCGGAGCGCTTGCGGTCGTCTGGTTTTCGTGCCCAGCCCTTAGCGCCGTCCCTCGCGAAGCCACGCGCCCAGGATCAGCGCCGAGGCCAGCAGCAGCGTCAGCCAAGCCGGCAGCAGCGGCACGTTCCGTACATCCAGCGTCTGATAGGCGTCACGCGGCGTGATACCGATCCAGCCACGTCCCGCTGCCGGGCGCCCCTCTGCGACTTCGCGAATACGCGGCAGACCTTCTTCGAGGCGGAGGATTCCGCCGTCCCGGCTGTCGATCACCGGCTGCATGACTTCGCCCGAAGCGATGGTTTCCTCGAATTCGCGCGGCGCGGCGGGGCCGAGGCCGACCACGGCCTCCTGCTCGCCTTCCGCAAGCCGGTAGAGCCCGATCTCCGGTCCTTCGTAGAGGGCCTCGAACCGGCCGGGGCTGACCTCTTCCAGCGTGATCTCCTCGGTCTCTCCGTTGGGCCGAGTGACCGTCACTGGGCCGACCTCGTCACCCAGGGTCCGGCGGATGATCCGCATGGTCTGGCCTGTCGCCTTGGCATAGAGCGTCTCTTCCTCGAGCTCTGGCTCTTTCATCATCCAATGGGCGAGACGGCGCAGAAGCTCGAGCTGCGGGCCGCCGCCTTCGTAGCCACGCGACCAGAGCCAGGCCTGATCGGACGCCATGAGCGAGATACGCCCCTCGCCGACCCGGTCGAGCACCAGAAGCGGGCGGTCGCCCACGCCGGACATCAGGGTATCCCCCGCATCGGCACTCGTCTCGATCTCGATCTGCCTGAGCCAGCGTCCCCAGGTCTCCTCACCCAGAAGGCCCGCCGTCACCGGATGCTTGTCGCCGAGATCCGTGATCTGCGGGCGGAAACTCTCATCGATGACCCGAGCGGTCGGCGTGCCTGGCACGATGTCCCCGAGCGGCGACCGGAAGAGCGAATCCGCCGAGGCGAAATCCGGCCCGGCCGAGATCAGAACCGCGCCACCTTCCTCGACATAGTTGCGAACGTTGTCGAGATAGATCGCCGGCAGGATGCCGCGCCGCTTGTAACGGTCGAAGATGATGAGGTCGAAATCCTCGATCTTGTCGAGGAAAAGCTCGCGCGTCGGGAAAGCGATCAGCGAAAGCTCGTTGACCGGCACGCCGTCCTGCTTCTCCGGGGGGCGCAGGATGGTGAAGTGAACAAGGTCGACCGAGCTGTCGGATTTCAGAAGATTTCGCCATGTCCGACCGCCCGCATGCGGCTCGCCCGAGACAAGCAGCACCCGCAGCCGGTCGCGCACACCGTTGATCTGCACGAGCGCGGAATTGTTGCGGTCTGTGAGCTCGCCCTCTGCGGTGGGCGTCGTGAACTGGATCACATTGAGCCCGCCGTGGGGCAGGGTGATCGGCAGCTCGATATCCTCGCCCACGGGAACGGTGAAGGTCTGCGGCTCGGCCCCGTCGACCGAGATGTCGAGCGGCACGGTCCCCGCATCGGGCGCCGCGCCGTCATCCTCGAGCCGCACGGTCAGCGTCACCGGCTCGTCGAGGATCGCGAAGGCGGGCGCGTTCTTGACGATGAGACGTCGATCCCAGTCGTCCTCCTGCCCGGTCAGCAGAAGATGCATCGGCGCGGGCAGGTCGGGCGCACGATCGAGATCGTGCAGACGTCCGTCCGACGCGGTGATGATCCCCGCGATCCGGCCGCGCGGCTCTTCGGCGAGCGCGGTGTTGAGCGCCGTCATCAGGAGCGTGCCCTGATCTTCCTGGCCGTCGCCGACTGCGACGCGGCGAACCTCTGTATTGGGACGATCGGCAAGCTCGGCCTCGATGGCGTCAAGCGCGCTTGCGGTCGTACCTTCCCGTTCGGCCAGCCGCTGCGAGGCTGACCGGTCGTCAAGAAGGATCACGATATCCGACAGCGGCGCGCGGTCCTCGTCCTGCAGCGAAGGCTGCGTCAGCGCGGCGATGAGGACCAGTGCGGCGAGGCCCCGCAAGGCCCATCCCGCCAGTCCCCGGAACACCGCGACGACGAGGCCGCCAAAGGCGATTGCGGCCAGAACGCCGATGGCGATCCAGGGCAGAAGCGGGTCGAAGATGATGCCGTCGATCATTGGCCAAGCCTGTCCAGAAGGGCGGGCACATGCACCTGGTCGGATTTGTAATTGCCGGTCAGCACATGCATCACGAGGTTGACCCCGAAGCGGTAGGCGATCTCGCGTTGACGCTCACCTGAGAAGCCGCTGCCAATCGGGCGCAGGGGCTGCCCGGATTGATCGACCGCCCAAGCGGAGGCCCAGTCATTTCCGCCGATCACCACCGGGGTCACGTTGTCGTTGAGGTTGCGGAAGGGCATCCCCTCGATCTGTTCGGCATCGGGCGGCGCGGCCTCGACCCAGACATCGCGGCTTGCGTAGCGCCCGGGGAAATCCTGCAAGAGATAAAAGGTGCGCGTCAGAACATGGTCCTCGGGGACTGGCTCGAGCGGCGGCACGTCGAGCGGCTGCGCGAGTTCCTGCAGCTTGCGACCGTTGGGCGAGGAAGCTCCGAAACTCGCGATATCCGCATCGCGCGTATCGAACAGGATCATCCCGCCAGAGCGCAGGTATTCGTTGAGCTTGGCATAAGCGGCGGGCGAGGGCGTCGCCTGATCCGGTGTGACCGGCCAGTAGAGCATCGGGAAGAATGCCAGCTCGTCCTCTTCGAGATTCACGCCCACCGGATCACCGGGCTCCACCGAGGTGCGATAGAACAGCGTGTCGGAGAGGCCGCGCAAACCGGCCTGAGCCACGCGGTCGATCTCCTCGTCGCCGGTCAGAATGTGTCCGAGAGTCAACTCGGCGGTCACATCGATTGCAAAGGCGGTCTCGCCCTGAGGCTCGCTGCTCTCCTGAGCGCGCGCTTGCGGCACGGCAAGCGTCATCGCGGCAAGCACGACAGCCGCGGCCCGCGCCGCCATCAGGCGTCCCGAGAGCGCGAGAGAGGCGAGAATGTCCGCGACCAGTAGCAACGTCGCGAGGGCCAGAAGATACCCTGCGAGCGGCGTCTCCTCGGCGCGGTCCAGCCCCTCCACGGTGATCCGGTCGGGCCAGGCCGCCGGTGTCAGCTCCGCATCGCGTGGCGTCACGTTGCGCGACAGGCTGCGCTCGTCGCCTTGGTAGAGGCCGGGTCTCAGATCGGGGCCGAGCGGATCCTCGATCAGGGTCTCGCCGGACACGCCGGGCAGGTTCCCGGCCTCGCCAAGCCCGCCGAAGGCATCGAGTACACGCACCGGCTGCCAGGTCGTGCCCTCTAACTCGCTTGCCTCCGGCTCGGCGGGCATCGAGGACACGGCGAGCCGTTCAAGCATCTGCACGAAGAGGCCCGAGAGCGGCAGGGTCGACCATTCTGCATTCGCCGTGACATGGAAGAGCACGACCTGCCCCTGACCTTCGCGCTTGCGGGTCACGAGCGGTGTGCCATCTGTCAATTGCGCGATCACGCGGGAGGCCAGCGTCGGGTCGGGCTGCGCCATCACCTGCGCGGTGACCGTGACATCCTCGGGAAGTTCAAGGCCGAAGAACGGGCTTTCGGCGTCAAACGGCGCGAGCGTCTTGGGCTCGCCCCAGCTCATCGCGCCGCCCACCGTGCGGCCCCCGGCGCGCAGTCGCACCGGCATCAGCGCGTCTTCGGTCGCGCGGCTCACCTCGCTTGCGGCAAGGCGGGGACCGGCAAAGCGCAGGAGCATCCCGCCGCCCTCGACCCATTCGAGCAGTGCCTCTTTTTCAGCCTCGCTGACCGTGGCGACATCGGCAAGCACGATCACGTCGGGATTGGCGGGCAGGACATCGAGAAGTCCGCCGTCGATCAGGTCGGCGGTCGGCTCAAGCGCGCGGTTGAGATAGTGCAGCGGCGAGAGCAGCTCGAGCCCCTCGCGGTTTTCCGAGCCCGCGATCAGCGCGACCTCGCGGCGGCGCAGGCTGTCGTCGGGCAGCGTGACCGCCCCGGCGGACGACGAGGCTTCGACCTCGAACCGCTCGACGCGGGCGCGCAACTCCGCGGGCAGCGACAATGCGCCCTCGGCCGTGGTCGCGCCATCCTCGAAGGTCATCGGCAGGCGGGCCAGCACGGCAGGGTTGCCAGACGGATCTTGTCCCTCGGCCACGATGCCGACTTCCGCTTCTGCGCCGGCACGCAGACGATGCAGCGTCAATGCGACCTCGCCATCCTCGAACCGGGCAGGCTCGAGCGCATAGACCGGCGCGGGACTTTCGAAGACTGTCACCCGCCCGCGCGCCTCGAGCGCGTTCAGCACGTCGCTCCGGCTGTCGCGGGCGAGCCCGTCCGAGAACCAGAATGTGTCGAAATCTCCCTCCGGCAACGAGGCCAGCGCGGTTTCTACACGCGCTGTATCCGGCTCCCAGGGCTGCGGCGCGAGGCCCGACAACCTGTTGCGCAAGGTTTGCGCGCCTTGAAACGTCGCGGCTTCCGGGCTCGCGAGGTTCAGCGTCGCCACAGGCCTGTCGTTCCGTCCCGCCTCGGCCAAAAGCCCATCCAGCGCCAGTATCTTCGCGCGCCAGTTCTGCGCCGACGCCCAGGAGCCGTCAAAGAGAACGAGAAGCGGCGCGTCGCCATCGGCCGCCGTCTCTTCGTCCGGATTGAGGATCGGCCCGGACAAGCCGATGATGATCGCCGCCACGGCAAGCATCCGCAGCAGGAGAAGCCACCAGGGCGTGCGGTCGCTGACCTGCTCGTCGTCTTTCAGGCCCATCAGGAGCACGACGCCGGGGAACATCCGCCGCACCGGGGCGGGCGGGACAGCGCGCAGGATCACCCAGAGGATGGGAAGGGCCAGAAGACCCAGAAGCAGCCACGGCGTCGTGAAGCCGAGGATCCCGAACAACGTCATGCGGCGCCTCCGTCAATCGCGCGCCAAAGCCACAGAAGCGCGGATTGCGCCGTCGACGAGGTGTGATGGCATTCGTAGTGCCACCCCGTCAGCCGCGCGAGATGGGACAGGCGGTCTTTCCGCTCGGCCAGCCGTTCAAGGTAGCGATCGCGCAGATCGTTGGCCTTGAGCGTCTCGTGCGCCATCGCCCCGCCGACCGATTGAAAGATGGTGCGCCCGCGATAGGGAAAGGCTTCTTCGGCGGGGTCCAGAACCTGCAGGAGCACGCCCCGCACGCCGCGATCCGCAGCCTTTGTCAGCGCTGCCTCGACACCTTCGAAATCCCCCATGAAATCCGAGATGAAGACGGCCCGCGCATGCGGGATCATGCCCCGCGCCTCCGGAGCGGCATATTCCTCGGCGTCCTCGTCCGAGAAATATTCGGCAAGCCGCAAAAGCTGTTCCGACCCGCGCCGGGGCGGCAGTGTGAAGCCGGTCAGGCCCACGCGCTCCCCGCCGCGATTGAGCAGGATCGCGACCGCGAGGCCGAGAAGGCGCGCCCTGTCGGCTTTCTGGGGCAGTTTTTCCTCGGAGGCGAAGCGCATGGATGCCGCGCGGTCCACCCACAGAAGTACGCTCTGCGCGATTTGCCATTCGCGGTCCTTGACGAATTGCGAGTCCCCGCGCGCCGAGCGCCGCCAGTCGATGGAGCGGTAGCTGTCGCCCGGCATCAGCGGGCGGTACTGCCAGAAATCGTCGCCGAGCCCGGCGCGCCGGCGACCGTGATCGCCCAGGAGCACCGTTCCGGCGAGCTTTTCGGCGCGCGCCAGAAGTGGCGGGAGCCGCGAGGCCTCGGCCTCGGCGCGGGCGCGGAGGGCGAGTTCTGGTGTCAAGCGGCGGCCTCGCTCCGCAGGAGCCCGCCTGCAACCTCTTCGATGAGCGCGCCGAGATCCTCGCCACGTGCCCGGGCCGAGAAGGTCAGCGCCATCCGGTGAACAAGCACCGGCCGTGCCAGCGCCGTCACGTCCTCCATCGAAGGAGCGAGCCGACCTTGCAGAAGCGCGCGTGCCCGCACCGTCAGCATCAGCGCCTGCGCGGCGCGCGGTCCCGGCCCCCACGCCACGATATCGCGCACACGCTCGGGCGAGGACGGGTCCGCAGGCCGGAACGCGCGGACGAGATCAAGGATCGTCTCGACCACGGTGTCACCCACGGGCATCCGCCGCAGAAGGCGCTGCGCCGCGATGAGGCTCGCGGGATCGAAGACCTGGTAGGCCTCGGCTTCCTCGGCGCCGGTCGTGGCCAGAAGGATGTCCTTTTCGGTGTCCCGATCCGGGTACGCCACGTCGATCTGCACCAGAAAGCGGTCGAGCTGCGCCTCGGGCAGGGGATAGGTGCCTTCCTGCTCGATCGGGTTCTGCGTGGCGAGAACGTGGAACGGTGCTTCGAGCGCGCGGGTCTCCCCGGCGACAGTCACGACTTTTTCCTGCATCGCCTGAAGGAGCGCCGATTGCGTGCGCGGCGAGGCGCGGTTGATCTCGTCCGCCATCAGGAGCTGGCAGAAGATCGGACCTTCGATGAACTTGAACGCGCGGCTGCCATCCGCGCCCGTCTCGAGCACTTCGGAGCCGAGAATATCGGCGGGCATGAGGTCGGGCGTGAACTGCACGCGATTCCCGTTGAGGCCCATCACGGTCGAAAGCGTCTCGACGAGTCGCGTCTTTCCGAGGCCCGGCAGACCGATCAGCAGCGCGTGCCCGCCGCAGAGCATGGACGCGAGAGTAAGGTCCACAACCTGCTCCTGGCCAATGAAACGGCGGGTGATCGCGGTTTTGGCCTCGGAGAGCTTCGCCTCTAGCACTTCGATCTCGGCGACAAGGTCTTCTGCGTCGGCCATGGCATTGCTCCTCGGTGCGGCTACATTTGTGCTGAGAGTATCCTTCGACACGGAAATGGCAAAACCAATGACGTCACAAAATCGCGGGCAACCATCGGCGGACGGGATCGCGGCTTCTGCGAAGGCGGCCGCCAAGGGCAAGGGCCTGCCGCCCGTTGAGACGTGGGATCCGGCCTTCAGCGGCGATCTCGACATGCGTATCGCGCGTGACGGGACATGGTTCTACAACGGCTCGCCCATCAATCGCCGGGGGCTCGTGAAGCTCTTCTCCTCCATCCTCAAGAAAGAGGGCGACGCCTATTTTCTGGTCACACCGGTGGAGAAAGTCGGCATTACAGTCGAAGACGCGCCCTTCGTCGCCGTCGATTTCGAGGCGGAGGGCGAGGGCGAGTCGCAAATCCTGACCTTTATGACCCATGTCGACGATACGGCCACGGCCGGACCTGATCACCCGATCCGCGTCGAACGCGACCGCGAGACCGGAGAGCCTGCGCCCTATATCCTCGTGCGCCGGAATCTCGAGGCGCTGATCGACCGCAAATCGTTCTACCGCTTGGTGGAACTTGGAGCGGAGCGCGAGGTGGGCGGCACGGCCTGGTTCGGCCTCTGGTCCTCGGGCGAGTTCTTCCCGATGATCCCCAGCAGCGAATTGCCCGGGTAGGTCAAATCCCTATTGAAAAGCGAAAAAAGTGCTACGCTGATAAAATGAGGATCGCAGCGAACATCACCTTTCTGGACTTCGGCGTGCCGCTTGCCGGCCGCGCCCGGCTCGCGCACGAGGCTGGTTTCGACGGTGTGGAGTGCCTGTTCCCCTATGCGCTCAGCACCGGAGAGATGAGCCGCGCGCTCGACGAGATGCCGCTCGCGCTGATCAACACGCCGGTCGACGATTGGGAGGATGGCGCTCGCGGCCGGGCCGCGGTGCCCGGCGAGATGGCGACCTTCGCCGCCGAGATGCAGCGCGCGCTCGACTACGCGAAGGCGCTCGGCGTGCCGCGCATCCATGTGATGGCTGGAAAGGCGAGCGGCGCGCGGGCGCGGGACCGGTTCGAAGCCAACCTTCGCGCGGCCTGCCTTGCCGCGCCTGAGGTCACGATGCTGATCGAGCCGATCAATCCTCATGACGCACCCGGTTACTACCTGAACGATTTCGACCTGGCAGCGGATATCGTCGAGCGGATCGGGCTGCCGAACCTGAAGCTGCAATTCGACACTTGGCACGCTCGGCGCATTCACGGCGATCCCCTTGCCGTCTGGCAGCGTCATGCGCGGCTTGTAGGCCATGTGCAGATTTCCGGCTTCGAGAACCGAGGCGCGCCGCGTCCTGACACCGCCGAGGAGGCGGCGTTCTACGAAGCGGTGACCGCGTCGGGCTACGAGGGCTGGCTCAGCGCCGAATATCACGATCGCGGCGAAGGGTTCGGCTGGCTTTCGGAGCTGCGAGACAGGCTTGGCCGGGCGACGATGGCTGAAGCGTAAGGCGACCTAGTCGCCGAGCTTGGCGTGCACTTCATCAAGATCGATCTCGCCTGTGGGCATCTTGTTGCCCGGGTTCTCGAAATCGTACCTGAAAAGCTCGAAGTCGCGTTTGTAGATCTCATAGACAAGGTGCATCGACAGATCGTCGAAATAGTCTTCGACCGGATGCGCGCGCTTCGGCCCGTGTCCTTCGCTCTCGTTAAAGCGGGGCACGTCCTTGAGCTTTACCTTCTTCGGGGTTTCGATGTCGTTCAGAACCTGCTGCATGCCGTCGTTGAAGGCTTCGGTCCAGAAGATGCGATCGTAACGGCCGCCATTCACGATGAAGGTCGAGACATGGCCCGACATGGCCGACCAATGGATGTCGGGCTCCATCGGGCGGCGCCAGCGGATCGTGTCGCGGGCGAACAAGAGGAAGCGGCGGAACGACCTGATCTGGTCGAACTCCTCCGTCCCGTCGTCGCCGCCGACCTCGATTCCGTATTTCTGGATCAGAAGCGGCACCAGATTGCCGCGGTACCGCTTCCCGTTGCGCTGGATGCCGCAGATCTTGTCGAAGAAGGACGACAGGATGCGCGTGTAAGGGTTCCGCACGCAGGTGAACGCATAGGAGGAGCGGGTCTTCACGTTGGCACGGATGAGCGGCTGGCTTTCCTCGCGGGCCCATTTGTGCAGCCCTTCGGTCGCATCGTGGATGTCCCCGTCGAAGAATTTACCGTGGTCGGAATAGTACATGATCTGACCGATGGTCGAGCAGGCGCATTTCGGCACAACGCGATAAACCACGCTTTCGCTTTCGGTCATCCAGGTTCCGGGAAAGCCCATATTTCTGCTCTGCCTCTTGATCGCGCGCTTGCCTCGCGCGCCGGGTTTGAGCCAAACAAGCAAACAAACCGTGTTCTTTCAATCTAAGTTTAGGGTATCAACCTAGACAATCGGGCAAAAAATGGGCGCTGTGTTTCCTTAATGGCAAAGATCGCCTTCATTCTGCTGTGTCACAAGGACCCCGAGGCGATTGTCCGTCAGGCGCAATCGCTCACAGCCGTGGGCGACTACATCGCGATCCATTTCGACCGGAGCGCCTCGCCGACCGCCTATCGCCAGATCCGCGCGGCGCTGGCCGACAATCCAGGCGTCGTCTTCGCCAAGCGCCGCGTGCGCTGCGGCTGGGGCGAATGGAGCCTCGTGGAAGCCACGCTCGAGGCGCTGAAAGCCGCAGTCGATGCATTCCCGCGCGCCACGCATTTCTACATGCTTTCGGGCGATTGCATGGCGATCAAGACCGCGGAATACGCGCATGATTTCCTCGACCGGCGTGAATGCGACTACATCGAGAGCTTCGACTATTTCAAATCCGACTGGATCAAGACCGGCTGGAAGGAAGAGCGGCTGATCTACCGCCACTGGTTCAACGAGCGGAGTCAGAAAAAGCGCTTCTACGCGATGTTCGAGCTGCAAAAGCGGCTCGGCATCACGCGGCCGATCCCGCCCGACCTCGATATCATGATCGGCAGCCAATGGTGGTGCCTGCGGCGGCGCACTGTGGAATGGGTGCTCGACTTCACGCGGAGGCGGCCCGACGTGGTCTCGTTCTTCCGCACGACCTGGATCCCGGACGAGACCTTTTTCCAGACGCTGGTCCGCCATCTCGTGCCCGAACGGGAAATCGACAGCCGGACGCTGACCTTCCTGATGTTCACCGATTACGGAATGCCGGTCACGTTCTACAACGATCACTACGACGTGCTCTTGAGCCAGGATTTTCTTTTCGCGCGCAAGATCAGCCCCGAGGCGGCTGACCTGAAGCGCCGCCTCGGCGCGCTCTACTCGGCGGAGGGCGTGAAGTTTGACATCTCGAACGAGGGCCGTCAGCTTTTCAAGTTCCTGACCGAACGGGGCCGGATCGGGCGCAGGTTCGCGCCGCGATTCTGGGAGACGGAAAGCTCGCTCGGCCGGGAGCGCGAGCTTCTGATCGTCGTCTGCAAGAAGTGGCATGTGGCCAAACGGCTCCTCGACCGCATCCGGCAGATGACCAACATTCCCTGCATCGAGTACCTCTTCAACGAGGACAACACGGCGCTGCCCGATCTCGGCGGAATCCAGGCCACGATGTCCAAGCGGCATCGGCACCGTCGCGCGCTGATGCGGATGCTGTTCGAGTATTTCGAGAGCGAACGCATGATCATCTGCATGGACCCCGGCAATCTCGACCTTCTTGAGGATTTCTGCCGCGACCGCGCGCTGACGCGGATCCTCGAGGTAGAATGCCATTTCTCCGACGAATACCTGATCGGCCACGCCATGCGCGTCGGCCTTGCCGGGGACAATACCCCGCCCGAGACATTGCAGCGGCTGTTACCGACTATCCGCAACGACATGCTGCACGAAAGCGACCGTATCCGGGATGCCGAGTTCGACAACCATTTGCGTATCCGCGAGACCGATCCGCCCGAAGTGAACGCCCAGGCGATTGCGGCCTTTCTCTCGGTCGGGCAGGACAAGGCGCGCGAGATCGCGCGCACCGATCACCTATTCGCCGACTGAGGAGCCGCCATGCCCTTCGACTACGATGACCAGAACATCTTCGCCAAGATCCTGCGGGGCGAGATCCCGAACGACACGGTGCTCGAGACAGAGCATTCCCTCGCGTTCCGAGACATCCAGCCCCAGGCGCCCGTCCACGTACTGGTGATCCCGAAGGGGCCGTATGTCTCTTATGACCATTTCGCGCAGGAAGCGACCGAGGCGGAACTCGTCGACTACGTTCGCGCCATCGGAGAAGTCTGCCGCATGGAAGGCGTCGAAGAGGATGGCTTCCGGCTGATCTCCAATGCGGGACGGAACGGCGTGCAGGAAGTGCCGCATCTGCACGTGCATATCCTTGCAGGCCGTCCCCTCGGCCGAATGCTCGCCAAAGCCTGATCCGGCGGAGCGGGCGGCAGGGCCGCCCGCGCATCTTATGTCGTCCGGGGCCGGTGGCCCCGGCCTCCGGTATGCCTCCGGCGGGAGTATTTACGGCCGGCTCATACCAGGGGCGAGCGCCTCAGCCATGCGCGCCTTTCGTAAGGGCGAGGAAGACATCTTCGAGGTCCGGCTGTTCCGTCCGCACGTCGGAGATGCGGATGCCTGCGGCGCGGACCGCATCGAGCACATCCTCGGCCCGCATCTCGCGGGCATGATAGGTCAGCGCAAGGATGCCGCCGCCGCGCTCTTCCACCTCGACCCCTTCGAGGTCGGGGAGGGTTTCGGGCGTCGCCTCGGGCTCGATCACCATCGTACGCGCGTCAAGTTCGCCCAGAAGCGCCGATGTCGTGTTGCGGGCGACCAGTTCACCCTCGTTGATGATCGCGATCTCGTCGCACATCTCCTCGGCTTCCTGGAGGTAATGCGTGGTCAGGATGATCGTCATCCCTTCCTCGCGATTGAGGCGGCGCACATTGTCCCAGAGCATCTGGCGCAGCTCGATATCGACGCCCGCCGTGGGCTCGTCGAGCACGAGGATGTGCGGGCGATGCACGAGCGCCTTGCCGAGAAGAAGCCGCCGGCGCATGCCGCCCGAGAGCGTTCGCGCATAGGCTTCGGCCTTGTCGGCAAGGCCGACCATCTCGAGAATCTCGTCCGAGCGCCGCTCGCCTTTCGGCACGCCGTAGAGGCCGGCCTGCACTTCGAGCGCGCCGCGCGGCGTAAAGAACGGATCGAGGTTCAACTCCTGCGGCATCACCCCGATCGAGGCGCGCGACTGGCGCGGATTGCGGTCCTGATCGAAGCCCCAGATCTCCACGCTGCCGGCGCTTTTGAGAACGAGGCCCGCGAGTATATTGATGAGCGTCGACTTGCCCGCGCCGTTGGGGCCGAGCAGCCCGAAGACGGAGCCTTGCGGGATGGTCAGATCGATCCCCTTGAGCGCCACTTTCTCGGGCGCTTTGCCTTGCCCCCCATAGGTTTTCCTGAGGCCCTCTATCCGGATCGCGTCGCCTGCCATGCCTGCCTTGCTCCTTGGTCTGTCATCGGACATAACGCGCATAAGGCAAAGGCAACCGAATGGGAATTCGCAGCATGGCTCCGGACGCGCCAGAAACGAAGATCGTGGACAGCTACCGCGTCGCCTGCGACGGCGGCGAAGGGGCGCTCGGCCATCCGCGGGTCTGGCTCTCGATTCCCGAAGATCGCGGCTGGGTCGAATGCGGCTATTGCGATGCGCGGTTCGTCCATCGCGATTTCGCGGAGAAGGACGGGACGTAAGCCCACGTAGCCTCGCGCGCCCTCGTGCCGGGCGTTCTGCAACATTCCCCCGACTCCTTTCAGAAACGGGCGGGCGCTGGTCACCGTGCCCGCGGGGCGATATGTCCTCGGGCAGAAACGACACCGGTAAGGGAAGGCGGCGCCCATGAGCTTCGGCAAAGGCTCTCATCTGCATCTGATCGACGGCTCGGCCTTCATCTTCCGCGCCTTCCACGCCCTGCCACCGCTGACGCGAAAGTCGGACGGGCTGCCGGTGGGCGCGGTGCAGGGTTTCTGCGACATGCTGCGCCGCTACATAGCGAAGGATCACGGACGCGATGCGCCCACCCATATCGCGGTGATCTTCGACAAGGGCAGCCATACCTTCCGCAATGACCTTTACGATCAGTACAAGGCCAACCGCGACGAGATGCCGGAGGATCTGCGCCCGCAGATTCCGCTGACGCGCCGCGCGACCGAGGCGTTCAACATCGCCTGCAAGGAAGTCGAAGGCTACGAGGCCGACGACATCATCGGAACGCTCGCCTGCCAGGCGCGCGACGCGGGCGGCCGCGTCACGATCGTCTCCTCGGACAAGGATCTCATGCAGCTCGTCGGTGACGGCGTCGAGATGTTCGACGCGATGAAGAACCGGGTGATCGACCGTGAGGGCGTGATGGAAAAGTTCGGCGTCGCACCCGAACGGGTGGTGGACGTGCAGGCGCTTGCGGGCGACAGCGTCGACAATGTGCCCGGCGCGCCCGGGATCGGGATCAAGACGGCAGCACTTCTCATCAACGAGTACGGCACGCTCGAAGACCTTTTGGATCGCGCCGAAGAGATCAAGCAGCCCAAGCGCCGCGAGACGCTGATCGAAAAGCGCGAGCAGATCGAGCTTTCGAAGCGCCTGGTGCAGCTCGATCTCGACACGCCGCTCGATTTCACGCTCGAGGATCTCGAACTGCGCGACCCCGATCCGGACACGCTGCTGGGTTTTCTCGCGGAGATGGAGTTTCGCAGCCTGTCGCGCCGCATCGCCGAGACGCTGGGCGAGGAGGCGCCGGTCATCCCCGAGACAGCGCCCGAAGCCGCCGATGCCGGGGACGCGCCTGAACAGCCGGATTTCGCCGAGGCGAGCTACACGACGATCCGTGATGCAGAGACGCTGCAGACCTGGATCGACGCCGCGTTCGAGCGGGGGCATATCGCGTTCGATACCGAAACGACCGGCCTTGACGAGATGCGGGTCGCGCTTGTCGGCCTGTCCTTCTGCATCGAGGCCGGGACGGCGGGCTATCTGCCGCTTCTCCACCGGGCCAAGGATGATGGCGATCTCTTCACCTCGGACGCGCTGCTGGACGGACAGATGGACCGGGACGAGGCGCTTGCGATGCTGAAGCCGCTTCTGGAAGATCCGAGCGTCATGAAAATCGGCCAGAACGTGAAATACGATGCCAAGATCCTGGCCCGGGTCGGCATCGATGTCGCGCCGATCGATGACACCATGCTCATGTCCTACGCGATGCATGGGGGCTTGCACGGGCACGGGATGGATCAGCTCGCCGAGCGGTATCTCGGCCATCAGCCCATTCCGATCAAGGAGATCATCGGCACCGGCAAGAGCCAGATCACCTTCGACCGCGTGCCCATCGACGATGCGACCAAGTATGCCGCAGAGGATGCGGACATCACTCTGCGCCTGTGGCACCTTTTCAAACCGCAGCTCCATCGCGCACGCGTCACCCGCGTCTACGAGACGATGGAGCGCCCGCTCGTTCCGGTTCTCGCGGACATGGAACGCGCCGGCATCAGGGTCGACCGCAACACGCTCTCGCGCATGTCAGGGGCCTTTGCCCAGAAAATGGCGGCGCTCGAGGAGGAGATCCACGAGCTTGCAGGCGAGAAGTTCAACGTCGGCAGCCCCAAGCAGCTCGGCGAGATCCTCTTCGACAAGATGGGGCTCGAGGGCGGCAAGAAGGGCAAGACCGGCGCCTATGCTACGGGCGCGGACGTGCTCGAGGATCTGGCGACCGAACACGATCTGCCCGCCCGGGTTCTCGACTGGCGGCAGCTTTCGAAGCTGAAATCGACCTATACCGACGCGCTGCAGGAGCATATCCATCCCGAGACGGGGCGGGTGCATACCTCCTACGTGATTTCCGGCGCAAGCACCGGGCGGCTCGCCTCGACCGATCCGAACTTGCAGAACATTCCCGTCCGCTCCGAGGAAGGGCGCCGCATCCGCGAGGCCTTCGTCGCCGAGGAGGGGAAGGTGCTCGTCAGCCTCGACTATTCCCAGATCGAGCTCAGGATCCTCGCGCATATCGCCGGGATCGACGCGCTGAAAGAGGCCTTCCGCGACGGGCAGGACATTCACGCCGCCACCGCATCGGAGATGTTCGGAGTGCCGCTCGATGAGATGACGCCCAAGGTGCGCCGTCAGGCCAAGGCGATCAATTTCGGCGTGATCTACGGGATTTCAGGCTTCGGCCTTGCACGGAACCTGCGTATCCCGCGCGCCGAAGCGCAGGGTTTCATCGACCGTTATTTCGAGCGCTTTCCCGGCATCAAGGATTACATGAACGAGACGACCGCGTTCGCCAAGGAGCACAAGCGCGTCGAGACCCTGTTCGGCCGGGTCATCCATACGCCCGAGATCAGCGCGAGCGGTCCGCGCGCCGGCTTCGCCCGCCGCGCCGCGATCAACGCGCCGATTCAGGGCACTGCGGCTGACATCATCCGGCGCGCCATGGTGCGGATGCCGGACGCGATCGCGGACCTGCCGGCCCAGATGCTGTTGCAGGTGCATGACGAGCTGATCTTCGAGGTGGCCGAAGATTCCGTCGACGAGCTGGTCGACGCAGCGCGTGCCGTCATGGAAGGCGCGACCGATCCGGTACTGAAGCTCGACGTGCCGCTTGTCGTCGATGCCGGACAAGGCGCGAACTGGGCCGAGGCGCATTGAAACGCGCGGCCGGACAGGTCGCGGCATGAGCCTGCCACCGGATACGATCCCGGCGAGCTTGAGCGCCACGCCACACTCTTTGGATTGGCATAAATACCGGCGGGGGAGCGCGAGGGGGCAGCCGGCCCCCTCGCTCTAGCTCATCAGCCCGTGCTGGCGGAAGAGATCGGGGAGCGACGTCTCCGGACGAGGCCCCATATGGCTGATCACCTCGCGCGCGGCGGCGTGGCCCATCTTGCCCGCAATCTCCATATCCGCCCCGGTGACGAGCCCATAGAGGAAGCCAGCGGCGAACTGGTCGCCCGCGCCGGTCGCATCGACGGGCGTGATATGCTCCACCGGCACATCCGTGCGCACGCCGTCGCGGATAATCGAGCATCCATGACCCGAGCGGGTGCAGATCACCAAGGGGCAGATCGCGGCGACGGCCGCGAGATCTGCATCGAGATCATCGTTCTGATACAGCGCCCGGATCTCGGCCTCGTTGCCGATCACGTAATCGAGGTCGTGTTCGATGAGCCGCAGGAAATCCTCGCGATGCCGTTCCACGCAGAACGGATCGGAGATCGCGATCCCTGCGCGGCCCCCGGCGTTGCGGCAGGCGCGCGCCATCTTCTGGAAGGCATTCTTGCCCTTGTCCTTGTCGAAGAGATAGCCCTCTAGGAAGACCACCTCCGCGTCTGCGGCCACGCTCTCGTCCACATCGTCGGGGCCAAGCTCGGCGGAGATCCCGAGATAGGTGTTCATCGACCGCTCCCCGTCGGGCGAGACGAAGATCATCGATCGCGATGTCGGCAACTCGCCTTCGGCTTTCGGCGGATTGACGAACGCGGTGCCGATTTTCTCCATCTCCTCGGCGTAGAAGCGGCCCAGTCCGTCATCTTTCACACGGCCGACAAAGGCCGTGCGCAGGCCGAGGTTTCCAAGGCCCGCGAGCGTGTTCGCAACCGAGCCGCCCGGTGCCTGCACCCGGCCTTCCATCGCACCATAGAGCACCTCGGCCCGTTCCCGCTCAACGAGCTGCATGATGCCCTTCTCGATGCCCATATTGTCGAGGAAGCTGTCCTCGGCCCGGGTCAGCACGTCGACGATGGCGTTGCCGATCCCGGCAACCTGATAGGTCTTGCTCATAAGGTCTTGTCCTCGAATTGGCAGAGGTCGCGGATCAGGCAGGAGGGACATTTCGGCTTGCGCGCGACGCAGGTGTATCGCCCGTGCAGGATCATCCAGTGATGGGCGTGAAGTTGGTAATCGGCGGGCACATTGTCCTCGATGGCCCGCTCGACGGCGACGACATCCTTCCCGGACGCGATGCCCGAGCGATTGCCGAGACGGAAGATATGCGTGTCGACCGCCTGCGCCGGGTAGCGCCACCACATGTTGAGCACCACGTTCGCGGTCTTGCGTCCGACACCGGGCAGGCTCTCAAGAGCGGCGCGGGAATTCGGCACAACGCCGTCATATCGCTCGACCAGAATGCGGCTGAGCTTGATGACATTCTTGGCCTTGTTCCGATAGAGGCCAATCGTCTTGATATGCTCGATCACCCCCTCTTCGCCGAGTGCCAGCATCTTCTCGGGCGTGTCGGCGATCTCGAAAAGGGCGCGGGTCGCCTTGTTCACTCCCGCATCGGTCGCCTGTGCCGAGAGCGCGACCGCGACCACGAGCGTATAGGCGTTCACATGCTCGAGCTCGCCCTTGGGCTCGGGCTCCGCTTCATGGAATCGGCGGAAGATCTCGCGGATCGTCTTGTAGTCGAGCTGCTTGGCCATCCCGCTTGTCTTGCCCGCTGCCTGACGGATACGCAACAATCGGGTCGCCGGGACAGGCGCGGCCGCTGTAAAAAGGGGCGCAGGAGACACGCGGAGCCACGACAATGACCGATCAGACCCCTATCGCAGGCCGCAGCGCCTACCATTTCGAGGTCATGCGCCGGGCGATCGTGCTCGTGGACGAGCTCGGTCCCGGCGCGCGGCTCGACGATCTGGCGCGCGAGATGCAGATGAGCCCCGCGCATTTCCAGCGCGTCTTTTCGGAATGGGCCGGGGTCAGCCCGAAGCGCTACCAGCAATACCTGACGCTCGGCCATGCCAAGGCGCTTCTGCGCGAGCGGTTCACGACGCTCGAGGCCGCGCATGCGTCGGGGCTGTCTGGCACCGGGCGGCTGCACGATCTCTTCATGCGCTGGGAGGCGATGAGCCCAGGCGATTTCGCCAAGGGCGGCGCGGGTCTCAACATCACTTGGGGTATGGCGGACAGTCCGTTCGGCCCGGCGCTCCTGATGGCGACGGATCGCGGCATCTGCGGGATCGCCTTCACCTCCGAGGCCGGTGAGGCGGCCGCGTTCGAGGATCTGAGGTCTCGCTGGCCGGATGCACGCTACACCGAGGATGCCGCGCGCATTACGCCTAAGGCCGAGGCGATCTTCGGGCAGGGCGGCGAGGTGCCTCTGCATTTCATCGGTGCGCCGTTCCAGATCAAGGTCTGGGAGGCACTGATGCAGGTTCCCTCCGGCCACGTGACCACCTATTCCGAGATCGCCGCGGCGATCGGCCATCCCAAGGCTGTGCGCGCGGTCGGAACGGCGGTCGGGCGCAATCCGATCTCCCTGCTGATCCCATGTCACCGCGCGCTTCGGAAAAGCGGAGCGCTGGGCGGCTATCACTGGGGTCTGCCGGTCAAGCGCGCGATCCTCGCCTGGGAATCGGTGCGGGCCGACGCATGACGCCGGTGTCGGCGGAGCCCCGCCTATGCTTTCGGCAATGTTTTTGGATAACACGTGGCATGCGCGCTATGACCAGCGTGTCATTCCGACGAAAAACGTCAAACGGACGAGGACCTAATGATCCGAGCGAAGACTTCCCTGATCCTGTCGGCTGCAAGCCTGATTGCCATCACTGCTTGCGCGCCGCTGAACGATCCCAATAACCCCAACCGCCAGGCGCAAACCGGCGCCTTGATCGGTGCCGGTGTCGGCGCGCTTGCCGGTGCCGCCGCGGGCAACGATCCCGAAGAGCGTCGCCGCAACGCCGCCGCGGGCGCCCTTATCGGTGCAGCCGGCGGCGCGATTGTCGGCAACGAGCTCGATAAGCAGGAAGCCGCGCTGCGCCAGCAGATCGGCAACAACAATATCGACATCCAGAACACCGGTGACCGTCTCATCGTGACGCTGCCGCAGAACATCCTGTTCGCGACCGACTCGACCGCGGTCAGCCCCTCTATCCAAGGCGACCTGATCGCAGTGGCGCGGAACCTGCAGCAATACCCGGACACCAACGTCCAGGTGATCGGTCACACCGACAATACCGGCGATGCGGCGTACAACCAGGGTCTTTCGCAGCGCCGCGCGCAGGCAGTGGCCTCCATCCTGACCTCGAACGGCGTGCCGAGCTTCCGTGTCTCGTCGATCGGACGCGGCGAGGACCAGCCGGTTGCGTCGAACCTCACGCCCGAAGGCCGCGCGCAGAACCGCCGCGTCGAGATCGTGATCCTGCCGACGACTTGATCACGCACTTTTGGTGAAACGTACAGGAACACGCCGCGGCTTGCCGCGGCGTGTTTTCGTTGTAGCTCCTGCGCGGAACGCACCGCACCACGAAGGATCGTCCTATTCATGTCCGAATTGAAGCTGCTCACGATTTCCGGCTCGCTCCGCGCGGCCTCCACCAACCGCAAATTGGCAGCTGAAGCCGCGCGCCGCTTCGGGCCGGCCGAGGTGACCATCGCGGATATCGTCTTTCCGGTTTACGATGGCGACATCGAAGACGGTGAGGGCATACCGGTGCCGGTGCAGCTTCTGGCGGACCAGATTGCAGAGGCGGATGCCGTCGTGATCTCGACACCCGAATACAACAAGGGCATCTCCGGCGTCCTGAAGAACGCGCTGGACTGGATCAGCAGGACGGAGGGCAATCCCTGGCGGGACAAGCCGGTCGCACTGATATCCTCGGCTGCCGGGCGCGCGGGAGGCGAGCGGTCGCAGAACATGGCCCGGCTCTGTCTCAACCCGTTCCGTCCCTATTTGCTGCCGGGGCCTGAGGTGATGGTGGGCAACACGTCCCAGCATTGGGACGACGAGGATCGCTTGACCGACGAGCGCGCGATTAAGCTGCTTGACGAGCTGATGACGCTCCTGAGGGAAGCGGCGCAGTCGCGCCGCGCCTGATCAGCAGCCAGTGCCCTTGATGACGACTCGCACGGTCCGCAGCATCACCGACAGATCGGTCGCGAAGGACAATTCGCGCAGGTAGCTCGCATCGAAGCTCGCCCGTTCGACGAAGCTCGACTCGTTGCGGACGGAGGTTTGCCAGAACCCGGTGATCCCGGGACGCATCGCGTAATAGGCAGAGCCTGGATAGAGTTCTGCCTGTTCCACCATGATCGGGCGCGGGCCGACAATCGACATATCGCCCGTCAGCACGTTCCAGAGCTGCGGCAACTCGTCGAGTGAAGTCTTGCGGATCATTCGGCCGATCGGAGTGATCCGGGGGTCGTTGCGGAGCTTCTGGGTCCGGTCCCATTCCGCGGCGGCCAGCGGATCCTGCGCCAGGTGCTCGGCAAGACGCGCATGGGCGTTCGGCACCATGGAGCGGAGCTTCAACATCCAGAAGATCTCGCCGTTTCGGCCAAGTCGCTTCTGGCGATAGAACGGAGAACTACCATCGAGCGAGATCAGCGCAAGGAGCGGCAGCACGATCAGAAGCGCAGGCAGCGCGGCGATTGCGACCAAGGCGATATCCAGTGCGCGCTTGCCCGCACGCCAATACAGGCCGCCGGACTGCGGCGCGTGCAGGCGACGCGCGAGGTCGCGGTCGAAATCGGCCAGCGAGAATGAGTTCCGAATATGCAGCGTCACGTTGCCGTCCCCGAGTTTACGAACGCACTCGTCGACCGGCGCAGATCACAGCGATCTGCACAGCCGCGTCTCCGCGATGCGTTCAAAAGGTGAGGCACCAACCCCCAGGTGCGTTCGTTACAAGATGGCGGCTTTGGGACCGCCCCTTGCATCCGGAAGATATGCAAATGCGGCCTTTTTTAGTCAATGCGCTTGCGAGGGCGTGAGTGGCATCAGGGCCTGCGAAAACGACGCAAAGCTCAATCTATGCGTGTGCGATTTCGTTGGTTGAGCGCGGGTTTGCGCCGCGAGGCTGCTTTCCGTGACGGTAGACGCTGCTTTGAGAGCAGCGAATTTCGCGAAGTATTGTTTCGGAGAGCTCAGGAAATCTCAGGTTTCGACAGAAATTTCAGAGTATAGTTTCCAAAATTAACTTAAAGGCTCTTGGCTCGATGCGAGCCTGTAGAATTGTGGTGATCGCCTTTAGCGAAAGCACCGAGTGATGACACCGCGCGCGAAGTCGTGATTGCTTATGCCGCCAGGCTCGACGTCCAAATTCGGCCATATATCCCAACCGTTCCGATTTGCGCCACAAAGCGAGCCGTATTGGCGCCATTGTTCGCCCGAACTTCGCCACAATTCGCCCGATTCGCGCCATGAGTGTCCTCGATCCGCCGCTGTCGGGGCGTTGCGCGCCGCAACCGCTGCCTCTATGTCCGGTTCAAACGCAGCGTTGAGCCGGAGGTCCAATGGCCAACCATCTCTACAAGGGCGATCTGCCCGACGGCCTCGATCTCGGTCCCGAGGTCGCGATCGATTGCGAAACGATGGGTCTGAACCCGCATCGCGACCGGCTGTGCGTGGTGCAGCTTTCGGGCGGCGACGGCGATGCCCATCTCGTTCAGATCGAGCGCGGCCAGACGCGTGCGCCAAATCTCGAAGCGCTGCTGACCGATCCCGACACGCTGAAGCTGTTTCACTTTGGCCGTTTCGATATCGCGGCCATGTACAATACGCTCGGCGCGCTTGCGGCGCCGGTCTATTGCACGAAGATCGCCTCGCGGCTCGTGCGGACCTATACGGACCGCCATGGGCTCAAAGCTTTGCTGCAGGAACTTGTCGGCATCGACATCTCGAAACAGCAACAAAGTTCCGACTGGGGCGCAGCATCGCTGAGTGAGGCGCAGATGGAATATGCGGCGTCGGACGTTCTCTATCTGCATCGCCTGCGCGACGTCCTGAACGACATGCTCGAGCGTGAAGGCCGCCTTGAGATGGCGCAGGCCTGCTTCGATTTCCTGCCGATGCGGGCGCAGCTCGATCTGGCCGGATGGCCCGAGACCGACATCTTCGCGCATTCCTGAGCCATGGCGCGGGCGGCGGGAACCTATAGCCGGATCGTTGCGGGGCTGAAGGTGCTGCTGCCTTTCTTGGCCCTGGCGCTCCTGTCGACGCTGTTCCTGTTCGCGCGCAGCACGGATCCGACGCGCAATCTGCCCATGTCGACCGCTGAGGATCTCAGGGACCGGCAATCTCAAAGCGCGACCGGCGCGGTCTATACGGGCGTTGCGGACAACGGCGCGGAGGTCACGATGCGAGCCGAGATGACCCGACCCGATCCCGAGGCGGAGAACAACCTGCTCGCGGACCGCTTCGGGGCGACGCTCGACTTCCCGGATGGCAGCCGGATCGATCTATCCGCGCCGAGCGCGGCGATGGACACCTCTGCCGCGGCGACACGGCTGACCGGCGGCGTCGTCATCGAAAGCTCCACAGGCTACACGGTGCGGACCGAAACACTGAATTCCGCGATGGATCGCATCGACGTCGAGAGCGACGGCACGGTCGAGGCCGATGGTCCGGCCGGGCGTCTTACCGCTGGCAAGATGCGGATCCTGCCTGCCGAAACCGAGACCGGCGAGGAGGGCGACGTGCAACTGCTTTTCACGGACGGCGTTCAGATGGTATACGAGCCGCAACAACAAGACTGAGTGCGATCTATGGTGATGACCCGAACTCTGGCCCTCTTGGGGTGCCTCATTCCATTCGCGGCCTTCGGACAGGGCGCGGAAGTGGCGTTCGGGACCATGCAGCAAGACAGCTCGCTGCCAGTCGAGGTCAGTGCGGACCAGCTTTCGGTCAATCAGTCGAGCGGCACTGCGATCTATACCGGCAATGTCGTGATCGGGCAGGGCGATATGCGTCTCGCCGCGCCGCGGGTTCTGGTGGTCTACGCTGAAGGCGCAGGCCAGATCGACCGTCTCGAAGCGACGGGCGGTGTGACGCTCGTCTCTGGTGAGGAGGCGGCAGAGGCCGACCGCGCCGATTACAATGTCGCCGACGGGACGGTCGTCATGGTTGGCAACGTGCTGTTGACGCAAGGCGAGAATGCGCTGACCTCGGACCGCATGGTCGTGAACCTCGACGATGGCACGGCGCAGATGGACGGGCGCGTGCGGACCGTCTTCCAACCTGACGAGGAAGCGCCGCAAGGCGAGGGCCAATAGGGTGTCCCGTCCCGAGCTGAACGTCACCGAAGGTCAGGCCGGCCTGACGGTTTCGCATCTTCGCAAGAGCTACAAGAAGCGCGTGGTGATCCGCGATGTCTCGATGTCGCTCAAGCGCGGGGAGGTCGTGGCGCTGCTCGGTCCGAACGGCTCGGGCAAGACGACCAGTTTCTACGCCATCGCCGGGCTGGTGAACCCCGAGGGCGGCTCGGTGATGATCGACGGGATCGATGCGACCTATCTGCCGATGTATCGACGCGCCCGGCTCGGTATCGGCTACCTGCCTCAGGAAATGTCGATCTTTCGCGGCCTCTCGGTCGAGGACAACATCTCGGCCATTCTCGAGATCGCGGTCGATGACCACTCCCGGCGGCGCGAGCGTCTCGAAGACCTGCTGTCCGAGTTTTCGATCGAACATCTGCGCCGTGCGCCCGCGCTTGCGCTCTCGGGTGGTGAGCGGCGCCGGGTGGAGATTGCGCGCTGTCTCGCTGCGGATCCCAAGTACCTTCTTCTCGACGAGCCGTTCGCGGGGGTCGATCCGATCAGTGTCGGCGATATCCGGGCCCTTGTCGCGGATCTCAAGACACGGGGCCTCGGTGTTCTCATCACCGACCACAACGTGCGCGAAACGCTCGAGATCGTGGATCGCGCCTACATCCTGCACGATGGACAGGTCCTGATGTCGGGCTCGCCCGACGAGGTTGTTCGCAACGAGAATGTGCGCCGCGTCTATCTCGGCGACAGCTTCAAGATCGGCTGATCGAACGCCCAGCGAAAACGCGCCGGATTCGATTGACAGCCCCCCCGGCTCTGCCCTCAAATAGTCTCATGATGCCGCGCGCCTTCGCAGTTTCGAACCAGAGGACCCTTGCCGAAGGGAGTGCCGCTCACAAGCCGCCGCGCCGGCATCATGTTCCGGCATTTGCCCCGTTCGTTTCCTAGAGATCGATCGCAATCGACCGGACGGGTCGTGCCTCCCATAAGAAGGACAACACCTCATGCGCTACCAGATTTCCGGAAAACAAATCGACATCGGTGCAGCTCTGCAGACCCATGTTCAGACCGAACTGGGCAATGTGGTCGAAAAGTATGCCGGTCGCCCCACCGACGCGATGGTGGTGTTTTCCAAGTCCGGCCATGAGCATGTCTGCGAAGCCACAGTCCACCTGTCTACCGGGCTGACCTGCACGGCCAAGGGGAAAGCCCCTGAAATATATGGATCTTTCGACGCTACGATCGAGAAGATGGACAAGCAGCTGCGTCGCTACAAGCGCCGCCTGAAGGATCACCACAAGGAACGGACGACCCCGGTTGAACTCATTGGCGCTTCTTCGTATATCCTCGCCGGATCAGAAGACGCCGACGACACCGCTGAGCCTGACTCGCTTCAGCCGATCATCGTCGCCGAAATGGAAACCAAGATTCCTTCGCTCTCCGTGGGTGAGGCGGTCATGCAGATGGAACTCGCAGGCGCACCGGTGCTCGTGTTCCGGAACGACAAGAAAGACGGTGTTAACGTTGTATACCGCAGAGACGACGGGAATATCGGCTGGATCGACCCGTGACACGGTACTACGGCAGATCACCTGAAGCGATCTAACGTCTGAGCAGAAAAGTCGAGATACATGAAATTCGTCGATCTCCTGGTCCCGCAGGCGGTGAAAGTGTTCAGCGCGTCATCGAGCAAGAAACGCGTCATGCACGATCTCGCCGACGTGGTCGAAAGCGCTTATGACCTGCCGGCCTCCGGCGTGGTCGAGGCGCTGATCGAGCGCGAAAGCCTTGGCTGCACGGGCGTTGGCCACGGCGTCGCGCTGCCGCATGCGCGCCTCGACGGCATCAATGAGGTCAAAGGCGCGTTCCTGCTTCTCGAAAAGCCCGTCGACTTCAACGCGATCGACCGGCAGCCGGTCGACGTGATCTTCGGTCTTTTTGCACCGGAAGATGCAGGGGTCGAGCATCTGAAGGCGCTGGCGCTTGTCAGCCGGACGTTGCGTAATCCGGCCTTCTGCGACAAGCTCCGGGCAAATCCCGATCCGGCGAAGCTCTATACCATCCTGACCGAGGCGCAGTCCGTCCAAGCCGCGTGAGCGCGGCCGGTCAGCCCCAATCCGAAAAACCGAACATCGTATAGTCGCGGGAATAGGCGTCCTGCGCCAGTTCCTCGAGCGTATCGTCATAGATCTGCGCGAGGCCGAACGGGGCATCCGTGGCCTGCGCCACCGGGTCGGGCGGCGCCGTATGCCCAACCTGCATCGCCAAAGCTGGCAGGAAGACACTCATTTCTTCCTCGCGCACGACTATGTCCGGAAAGGTGAAATCCGCCATTCCGACAAGCGTCTGGCTTTGGCTCGCCCAATGTCCGTCGACGCGGATCGGGGTCTGGCCGGAGAGGTTCGCCTTGCAGAAGCGCAGGAAGCCGGTGAAGGCCTCGCGGTGATCCTCAAGCGTATAGGCGGACTGGTCGTCCTTCAGCGGAAGATCGTAGGCCTTGATGAGATGCGCGCGGATCTTGCCGAATGATCCGGGGCCCGTAGCGAGGATCTTGCTGCAGAAGGCGTCATGTGCGCGGGCCAGCGGATGGCGGATCACGGTGAAGCTGCGGTGGCCGGGCCGTTCGCGCTTCCATTGGCGCAGGCTGTTCTGGCTGAACTTGGTGAGAAGCGCGTCTTCCGCGACCGAGTCGAGCCGCGCCAGCCAATGCAGGACGCTCGCCTCGGGGCCCGAGCGGATCGGCATGTAGAGGAGGGCCGAGTTTGCAGCCGCCACGTAGCTCGGCACAAGCGGTCCCCGGCGCGGCTCGAAGTTCGGCGTGCGGGCGAGGTTGAATCCGTCGAGCCGGATGAGCGCCTCTTCCATCTCCTTGAAGTTCGCCACCTTCTCGGAGAGCGGCTTGGGGTTTTGAACCTTCAGCGACCGGTCCAGCGCCTCGAGCCGGTCGGGCACACCGAGCCAGGCGGCCAGACCGTTCATCACGTCCAGATCCTGCAGATCTTCGTAGGCGAGGTAGAAGGCCGTCTGCCCCGCCTTCTGGAGCGCGTTCAGGATCGTCGTCTGGAAGCCCTGCAATTCGGCCAAATGTCGCTCGAACTCGTCGGGTTTGAAGATCGCTTTCTCTTCCACGCGCCTGCGGACATTGGTCAGTTTCCATTGACCCGTCTGCTGCGCGATCTTCCAGCTGACATAGGACTCGACCGGATTGCGGGTCAGCACGATCTTCGCGCAGCGCGGATCTGCCAGGATCGCGTCCAGCACGCGCGGATCATGGTCGTGGAAATAGCGGAAACCGCCCATGCCCTGTGTCGCCCTGCGGATCTGCTGCAAGAGCCGCTCGGGCTTCCGGTCACGCTCGTCACGGGTGATGCCGAGGATCTCTTCGGAATTGGGATAGCCGATGAAATGCGGATTGAACGCCTCGCCGTGGCAGGTGATCGCGGGCAAGGCGTTCAGGTTCGTCTCGAGAAAGTTGGATCCGGTCCGCATCTCCGCGAACACCACGAAATAGTCGAAACGTTCGCTCATCGGGACCTATTTCTTCACCAGGTAGGGTTTGCGCTGCGGCCTCTGGCCGTGTCGCGGCGCGGGATCGACCGGGAAGTCGCCCATCAGGTAGGGGTGCATCCCGTGGTTCTTGAGGTTCTGCAGGAACTGGCCGAAGCCGGTCAGATCCTCGAGCCGCGGCGCCTCTGTCAGCCGGCGTGACGGGCGCTGGCCGATCTCGTCGATGATGAGCTGCAACGGCTCCATCGGGGCCTCGATGAACTCCGCCATGGTCCAGATGCGGATACGCGCCTTGGCGTCGGGAGAGCGCAGCTCGTCCAGCATCTTCGCCTCGATCTTCTGCAGCGCCGCCGCCTCCTGCCGCAGATCCGCGAAGTCGCGGTTCGACTTGAAGAGCGGCACTGCCCAGGCGCCGGAGATCACCGAGAATTGCGCGTTGGGATCGCGCGAGATCTGCCAGTTGATCTTGGTATTGTCGGCGGGCCCGTACTGAAAGCACTGTCGCTCGCCGCGTGTGTTCCAGATCAGGTTCGTCAGAAAGGCGCGGGGGTTGTAGTCCCGCAGCGCGGCACTGTCGGAAAGCGCCCCGTTCAGGATCCTCTGACCGCCTGCGAACTCCGCACGCTCTGGCGCGAAGAGATGCCCGTGAACCTGGGCGCCGGTGGCCTTGGTAAGCCAAGGCTCGAAGCCCTGGAACAGCTCGGCGAAGCCCTGGAAGACGGAGTATTTGCCGGCGGTCACGCCATTCTCCCAGCCCATGTTGGGATAGCGCGATTGCATGTAGAGACCGGCGCGCCCCCGCGTCCGGCGGTCCACGGCGCGGGCGAAGATGCGGTCGATCTTGCCGGGGTTGGGTTCCATGCGGTTTTTCTGGCGGGCCGCATCGGTCAGGAAGGCGTCGTAGATCCGTTCCGCATGGGGCCAGATCTTGCGGGCGACGAAGCAATCCGACCGCCGCAGAAGCTGGAGGTGATCGTCGTAGAAAATATGCGGTTTGCCCTGGAAATCGAATTTCGACAGCGTCAGGGACCGGCTCTCGATATTGGTCGAGTAGAGCCGCGCGAGCGTCTGGAAATAGGACTCGTCCGGAATCCAGACGGAGCGGAAATACGCATCGTACTTCGGGCGCTTGGGGTCTTGCAGGATCGCTGTCAGCGTCTGGCGCGTGAGGCACCACCATTGGCTGCCCATGTGCGGCACGATACCTGCAGGGATACGGCGGCGGTAGCCGACCGCGCGCTGCAATTCCACGAACCGGTCGAAGAGATAGCGCTGCCTCCGCCAGGAAAACGGAAAGCGCATGGTGAAGCGCTCCTCATCGAGCCCGCCGACCGTCCAGGGCACATCCGCCGTTGTCGCGCTCTCGATGAAATCGGTCCGGGGCCGCTCTGCAAGATAGGCGATCAGCTCCTCGACGGGACGCAGCGGCAGGCAGGACCCCGAAGCGAGATAGACATGGCGCACGTCGGGATGGGCCGCGAGCATCATCTCGCTGGCATCCTGGCTGGCCTGCACGAGCGCCCAACTGCCCCATTCGCATCGATACCGGCGCGAGAAGCGGATCATCGGATCGATCTCGAGCGCGTCCCGGAACGTTTCGTAAGCGGCTTTCGGCACCTTGCTGTCGACATGGATGACCACGGGGCAGCCCGCGGCGGTCCAGTGGCGGGCGACCTGCTCGGCGCGCCCGAGCGCGGTATGGACCAGCATCACGATCCCGACGCTCATGCCCAGTTGCCCTTGGACATGAGGCCCAGAATCTCGAGTTGGCGCCAGTTGATGTATTTCTCGGACCACTTGCACCAGAGGTCGGGGTTATCCTTCAGCCCCTCGGCATAGGCGATATATTCCTTGGAGCCGCCGTAATGCTGCCGGCGGTCCAGCTCTTCTTCGGCCTTCACCGAGAACGTGTCGAGGAACTTCGTGTGCAGAAGAACCCCGCTCGCCTTCTCGCCGCCCCACTCGTCGTAGACGAGGTTCAGGCCGCGCGGCAGCAGGTTGTGGGTGGAACTGACATACGCGTAGCGCCGGTTCCACTTGACCAGCGGGACCTTGTTGAGCGCGGGTGCGCGCGCGGGCTCCTCGGTGAAGAACATGCGCGCGCGGGGGCCGCCCTGTATCCACAGGTTTCCGAAGCGAGGGTTCTTCGAGATCGTGTAATTGCCCGCGTCGAACCAAGACGCGATCTCGAGCGGATCCTGGCCGGGGCTGTAGGGCGCGGCGTCGATACGGCCCTTGGGATACATGTCGAGAAGCATCGCCCCGAAGGACTTGATCGAAGAGGCATCGAGCCAATCTGTCAGCGCCCGGATCGGACGCGTGTCACAGAACGGGTAGAGAAACAGCTCATCGGGATCGACCGTCAGGCACCAGTGGTCGTGCCCGTATTTCATCTGCAGCCAGTTCATCCAGTCGACGCCGAAGCGCGCGCGCTTGTAGCTGGCACGCGTCGTCCAGACCGAAACATCCGGCTGCCGCGCGAGGTAGTCGAGCGAGCCGTCGGTGGAATCGTTGTCGACGATCAGGAAGTGATCGACCCCCATTTCCCTGTAATACTTCAGGAAATAGGGCAGACGCACACCTTCGTTGCGCTGCGTGGAGAACAGCAGGATATCGGAGCTGCGGATCTGGTCGGTCCGGTTCGAGATCGCGCGAAGGTTCCGGCGTTTGCGGAAAGCGCGGATGCGCCAGCGCCGACGCTGCAATCTCAGCATATATGATCGCCAGACGCCCAACCTGCGCTCTGCCCCGCTTTCCCCTCAAAGGCGGCATGCCGCCCGGTTCTTGTTCCGGCTATCAGACGTGGCTTAAGACGGTCTTGAAATGCGCATCCCAGCCGGGCGGAGCCCATTCCGCCGACTGGCTGTCACGATCGTCCTGCCGCGCGAGCCGCATTATATGTTCGCGCCAAAGATAACCGTCTGCCACATCTGCGTAAATGCCCTTGTCGCCGAGCACTTCGCGCGTGACGGGCAGATCGTTGCAGAGGGCCGGAACTCCGAGCGCGGCTGCCTCGAGAGGCGGCAACCCGTAGCCTTCTGCGAGCGAGGGAAAGACGAGGCCCCGCGAAGCCGCGAGAAGCGCGAAGACCTCGGGATCGTCAAGTCCTGGCAGCTCGTGGATGTGGGGCGGTGCGGCGTCGAGACGGGCAAAGACCCTCTCGTTCCTCCAGCCGCGTGATCCGAGGATCAAGAGATGCGGCGCGTCCGCGCCGTGTTCGGCCACGAGGCGCTCCCAGAGGTCCAGCAGAAACCCGTGGTTCTTGCGCGGCTCGATCGTGCCGAGGGCGACGAAGCAGGGTGCGCGTGACCAGGGCCCTATGGGTGGTGTCCCGAGCGGAGGCTGCGACACGCCGAGATGCGCCGCGATGACACCGTCGCGCCGTCCGCTGTGGCGGGCGATATCGGCGGCGGTCGCGCGAGAGTTGGCGATGATCGTATCTGCCTCTGCCGCAACGCGGTCGAACAGCATCTGGAAACGGGTGACGCTCCCCTCCCGCTGCATTTCCGGCAGATCGAGCGGGATCGTGTCGTGGATCATTACCCCGATGCGAAGACCGGGCACCGCGCGAAGCCCGGACAGCGTGTCCCGGCCGAGATTTGTGTGCCCGACATTGATGTAGCTTGTCCCTTCTGGCAGGTGCCGCCGCAGCATCGTGCCAAGCTTGCGCGGCCGCGCGCGCCCCACCGCATCTCGCCTCAGATCGCTTTCCATGCCTGCGCGGGCGGGATCGCCGCGGCGCGCGAGACGCGAAAAGAAGGTGGGCCTGCCGATCTCGCCGGCCCCGAGCCGGGACGCGAAGGCGCGGCAGCCGACATGGTCGATCAGAAGATAGCCGAGCGCTGTTCGGACCAGTCCGAAGAGCGGCTCGTTACGATGCGAAAGGTGCTCCAGATAAGCCCGCTCGACCCGGTCGACCCCCGTCGCCTGCCGCCCGGCGCGGCTGACAAGGCGCGTCAGGTCGAGACAGCGCGCTGGCGACTCAGCGCGCGTAATGGCCGTGCTGCTGCCAGCGCCAGGCATCTTCGATCATCCGGGGCATGGTGGAGCGGTCGGGCGTCCAGCCGAGCTCGCGCGCCGCGCGGTCCGAGCCCGAGACCAGCTTGGTCGCATCGCCTGCGCGGCGGGGGCCTTCGGTCATCGGCACCTCGCGGTTGGTCACGCTGCGCGATGCGTCGACCACCTCGCGGACCGAGAAGCCCGTCCCGGTCCCGAGATTGAACAGCGCGCTTTTATTGCCGTCTTCGAGCCATTTGAGGCCGAGGACGTGGGCATCCACGAGATCCGAGACATGCACGTAATCGCGGATGCAGGTGCCATCGGGCGTGTCGTAGTCGGTACCGTGAATGGTGAGCGCCGGACGCTTGCCCTGGATCGCCTCGAGCATGACGGGAATGAGATGTGTCTCCGGGCGGTGATGCTCTCCGATCTCGCCTTCGGGGTCGGCGCCGGCCACGTTGAAATAGCGGAAGATCACCGAGCGCAGACCATGCGCGGCCTCGAAATCGCCGAGCATATCCTCGATCGCGCGCTTCGATTTGCCATAGGCGTTGAGCGGCTCTTGAGGCGTCGTCTCGTCGAGGACGACATTGTCGTGCTCGCCATAGGTCGCGCAGGTCGATGAAAAGACGATCTGGTCGCAGCCATGCGCGACCATCGCCTCGAAGAGGTTGAGCGCGCCCATCACGTTGGTGCGCCAGTAGAGGCCCGGATTCTCCATTGCCTCGCCCACGAGCGACAGCGCGGCGAAATGCAGGACCGCCTCGGGCCGATGCATCTCGAAGGCCGCATCGAGACTGGCGCGGTCGAGCAGGTCGCCCTCGGCCAGCGGGCCGAACTTCACCGCGTCGCGCCAGCCTGTTGCGAAATTGTCGAAGGTCACCGGAGTATACCCGGCGCGGGCAAGCGCCTTGCAGGCGTGACTGCCGATATAGCCCGCGCCGCCGGTGACAAGGACCGTGCCTGACACGTCGCGCTACCCCGCGGCCTTGTCTTGCGCGACAACCTCGTGGAGGAAGGCGCGCAAATCGTCCCGCAGATCCGGGCGGCTAAGCCCGAAGGCGACGGTCGCCTGAAGGAAGCCCGATTTCGAGCCGCAATCGAAGCGCTCGCCCTCGAAGCAGAGACCGTGGACGCCTTCGCCGTCGATCTCCTGCGCGATGGCGTCGGTGAGTTGCACCTCACCGCCGGCGCCCGACTTCATCTTGTTGAGGTTCTTCAGAACCTGCGGCGTGAGGATGTAGCGGCCGATCACGGCAAGGTTCGACGGCGCCTTGTCGGCATCGGGCTTCTCGACCATGCCCTTGACCTTCACCAGCGGGTCTGCGCCCCGATCGGCGTCGAGGATACCATAGGCCGAGGTCTTCTCCTGCGGGACTTCCATCGCCGCGACCATGTTGCCGCCAGTCTCCGCATAGGCTTCGACCATCTGCTGCAGACACGGTTTCTCGGCGGCGATGACGTCATCCGGCAGCATGACGGCGAAGGGCTCGTCCCCGATCAGACGGCGCGCGCACCACACGGCGTGACCGAGGCCGAGCGCCTTGTGCTGGCGGGTATAGGCGATCTCGCCCGATTCCATGTTGGTCGATTTCAGGATTTCGAGAAGCTCGTCCTTGCCCTTCTTCTTCAGCTCCTGCTCGAGCTGAGGGGCGTGGTCGAAGTAATCCTCGAGAGCGCCCTTGCCGCGCGACGTGATGAAGATGAATTCCTTGATCCCCGCCGCACGCGCCTCGTCGATGGCGTATTGTACGAGCGGACGGTCCACGAGGGTCATGATCTCCTTCGGGACCGACTTCGTCGCTGGAAGGAACCGCGTTCCCATCCCCGCGACCGGAAAGATCGCCTTGGATACCTTTTTCTTCATGACCTCTGTCCTCTGTAAATTCTTTCAATAGTGCCGCATCTCGGTGCCTGCCGCGTGGCGGCTTTCCAGCACAAAATCTCAAACATTACGGAATTTCGAGAGTCGTCGTCCCTCGAGCGCGATTCTTCGCTTCAGTGTGGCTAACCGGAAGAGCGGGCCGCTGCGTTCCGCCCGGCCATATTGTCCGCCGATCTGCCGCCAGATGCCGTCCTCGCCGAAGCGCAGCGTATGATAGAGCGCGGTCGGACTGAGCGACAGGACGGTCGCCGTCTCGCCGGCGATCACAGCGGCGCGGGCCTCGTCTTCGAGTCGCTGCCGCACCCAGCTTCGTCCGGCATGGATGCGGTGCTTCGCACCGGGTCTCGCGGTGAAGGGGCGAAAGCCCTCGGAGGCCGCGGGCAGGGCGGACATGCGGGGGAGATCGCGTCCCGCGCCTTCCGCGATGCCCGCATCAAGGCTTCGCATGATGCGGAACACGTCACCGGCATCGAGCGGCCCGTCCCGCATCGCCCGCAGGAGGCGGGCTTTCTGCTCTGCCCGAAACCGCGCCAGCGCGCGCTTGTGCTCGTCTGGGGCGACGTGCTTGCGCAGAAACACCATCTTCGAGGCCCCGATCTGGTGCAGATCGCGCGGCGTCCGGTCGGCCGCGCGGCGGGCGCTCTCGGCGACGCCGTGATGCACGCGCGCCATCGGGGCGAGCGCGGTGGCATGATCGCGCGCGGCAAGGCGCAGATTCAGATCGGTCTCGTCGAGATAGAACCTGAAGGCCGGATCGAAGCCGCCCATCTCCGCCAGAAGAGAGCGGCGCACGGCCATGTTCGTGCCTTCGGTCTTGATCGCGCGGCCCTCCTGGGGATGCAGTGTGACGGGCTCTTCGCCCTCCAGAGACAGCGCGCAGCGCTCACCCGACGCATCGACGGAGCCAGCCCCCCACTGCAACGAGAAGCCGTTCCGTCCGATCACGTACCCGCCGACAGCCGCGACCTCCTCGTGCTCGAAAGGCGCGGTGAGCCGGGACAGCCAGGAGGGTTCCGGCACCGCGTCATCGTCGATGAAAGCGACGATCTCGCCGGCGGCCGCCGCGATGCCGCGATTGCGCGCTGCGGAGATATTGTCCTGATCGTAGGCAACAAGCTTGATTTCGTCCGCTTTGGGATGCGCGCGGACCGCCTCGCAGCCGGCGGGGCAGGCCACGACGACCACCTCGAAGGGACGGTGGTCGAGCTGCGCGATCCCGGTCAGGCAGCGTGCCAGCCAGCGCGGTCGCGCGCGGCTGACGACGACGACGCTGACCGGAACGGGCTCCATCGGCTCAGCCGTCCTTCAGCGTCACGCCGGGTGCGTGGGCAAGAAAGAACGGGTTGGCGAAGCCCGGTTTGCCATAGGTGAGCGGCGTGTGGTCGTCGAACCGAACGACGCGTCCGCCCGCGCCTGCCAGAACCGCTTGGCCCGCGGCGGTGTCCCATTCCATCGTGCGCCCGAGCCGCGGATAGAAATCCGCCTCACCCGTCGCCACAAGGCAGAATTTCAGCGATGAGCCCGCAGACCGCGAATCCTTTACGTCGTACTTGCCGATATATTCGTTGGTGGCCGCGTCCCGGTGCGATTTCGATGCAACGACCATCAATGCGGAATTGTCCGGCTCGGAGACATGGATCGGCTTGGTTGAGCCTGCCTCGTCGCTATCGAAGGGACCTTCCTCCTCGACCGCGCCGCCCACGCTGTCGGTATAGAACATCCGCTCCCGCGCCGGGGCGTAGACGATCCCCCGCGTCGGCAGGCCGTTTTCCACGAGCGCGATATTCACGGTGAAGTCGCCGCGACGGTTGATGAACTCCTTGGTTCCGTCGAGCGGATCGACGATGAGGAACGTGCTCACCTCCTGGCGGTGGCTGTCGGCTTGCTCCTCGGTGACGAGCGGAATGTCGGGGAAGGCAGCGCGCAGCCCGGCGGAGATAAGGGCATCGGCGGCCTCGTCCGCCTCTGTCACCGGGCTGGAATCGGACTTCGTTTTCACAGCAAAATCGTCGGCGTTGTAGATCTCCATGATCTTTTCACCGGCTTCGAGCGCGAGACGCCGCATGACCTTCGTCAATTCGGAATAATTCAAACTATTGCCTTTCCCGGGGCACATTTCCCGCGTTCATTGATTTGAAATCGCCCCGACCTTATGATCCGCCGTGCAAGCGCGGGCAAGCACGAGGGGCCCGCCACAGAGGCAAAGCAGGCCCGATGTTCGAAAAAGTCCAACCGCGCAGCAAGACGGCCGGTGCAATCCAGATCGCGGAGCTGATTTTTCACAACGCGGTTCGCTCCGTGCGCTCGGGCCACGCGAACGCGATCCTCGCTGTGGTGATGAACATGGCACAGGCGGTGATTTTCACGCTGGCCTTCTATTTCATGTTCCAGCTTCTGGGAATGAGGGGCTCGCCTATCCGGGGCGACTACCTCATCTTCATCATGTCCGGCGTCTTTCTTTACATGACGCATATCAAGACGATCGGCGCGGTGAAGAGCGCGGGCAACGCGCTCGGCCCGATGATGCAGCACGCGCCGATGAACACCGCGATCACCATTCTCTCCGCGATGCTGTCCACGCTCTATATCCAGACATTGTCGCTGATCGCGATCCTGTTCGTGTACGATGTTGTCGTCGCGCCGGGGGCTCTGGCTTCGATTCACGATCCGATCGGCGCCTACGGAATGCTGCTGCTCGCCTGGATGTCAGGTGCTGCGATCGGCCTCGTTTTCATGGCCCTCACGCCGTGGGCGCCGACGCCGATGGGTATCATCTCTACCGTCTACACACGGGCGAACATGATCGCGTCCGGCAAGATGTTCGCGGCCAACATGCTCACGCCGTCGATGCTGGCGATGTTCGACTGGAACCCGCTCTTTCATGCCATCGACCAGGCGCGCGGTTTCGCCTTTCTGAACTACTGGCCGCGCAACTCGTCGATCACGTATCCGGTCTGGGTCATCATCACCCTGGTGATGATCGGCCTCATGCTCGAATTCTACACGCGGCGACGGATCTCCGTCTCCTGGGGCGCACGGCGATGAGGGGGCTTGGCCTGCTCGCGCTGCTTATGGCCGGACCGCTGGCCGCGCAGGATTTGCCGGCGCTTTACGATGTCTCGGACGTGGCGGATTACGACGTTCTGAACGTGCGCGTCGCCCCCGATGCGAGCGCCGAGATGATCGGCGAGCTTGCCCCTGATGCGACCGGGATCGAGGTCACCGCTGCGGAGGACGGCTGGGGCCGGGTCAACGTGAACGGCCAATCGGGCTGGGCATCGCTCTCGTTCCTGACCCGCGCTGCAGATCAGTGGCCTGACGGTCAACCTGCCCCTGAGAGCTGTTTCGGAACGGAACCGTTCTGGACGCTTTCCTTCGACGGCCCGGACATGACGTTCGAGCAGATCGACGCCGCAGAACAAAATGGCCTCGTGACCCACCGCGCGCGATCGGTGAACCGCACCGACCGCTTCCTCATCGCGGGCGATTTGGAGGGCGCGCATGTGACAGCGACCCTCTCTCGACAAAGCTGTAGCGACGGAATGTCCGACCAGCTCTTCGGATTGTCCTCCGAGATCGTCATCGGCGGGACGCTCTATTCCGGCTGCTGCACGATGCAGAGCCGCTAGGTCACGACGCGCAGGGTCAGATTGATCCGGCCGCCCTGCGGCAGAAGACTGGAAGAGCCGTGCCGGATCCGGTCGATCCCGTGATAGCGCAGCCGCGCCTCCCCGCCCATCACCGCAACGTCGCCTGAACGGAGCCAGATCGACTCGGTCTTGCCGCCGCGCGTGTCGTTGCCGACACGGAAAAGCGCCTCGTCGCCGAGCGAGATCGAAACGACAGGCTCCGAGAAATCGATCTCGTCGCGGTCCTGGTGCAGACCCATCTTCGCTCCGTCACCGTACCAGTTGATGAGACAGCATTCGGGCGCGCGTGCCGATCCCGAGACCGCATTCCAGATCTCGAGAACGTCGTCCGGAATTTCGGGCCAGGGCATTCCGTCCGGATGCCGTTCCTCGTAGCGGTAGCCTTTGCGGTCCGTCACCCAGCCGAAGCGCCCCGCCGCCGACATCGCGACGGACATACGCTTGCCGCGCGGAGTAACGGGATGAAACAGGGGCGCTTGCCGCAAACAGCCGCGCAGGCTCTCTACCAGCGCCTCTTGTCGAGCGCGGTCGAGAAAGCCGTGATGCACCCGGACACCTCTGAGGAGAACCTCGGTCATATGCAGAGCCTGCCCGTCCTGCGCGCCGAAGAAAACAGCGCTCGGAGAAGACGAAGCAAATTGCCGGGATTCTTTGCGTCCGTGGCGCTTGCAGCCCCAAAACGCCCTTCTTATATACCCCACGACCGCGTGATCGGGTGTCCCGGTCCGCAACAGCCATCCGGGCACGGAATGCCATAAAGGGTCCGCGCCCCGGAGTATCGCCTTGAATTGAAGAAGGGATCGAAAATCATGGGTAAAGTGATCGGTATCGACCTCGGCACCACCAACTCCTGCGTCGCCATCATGGATGGCAGCCAGTCCCGAGTGATCGAGAACGCTGAAGGCGCACGCACGACGCCGTCCATCGTGGCATTCACCGACGACGAGCGTCTCGTCGGCCAGCCGGCCAAGCGCCAGGCAGTGACCAACCCCGAGAACACGATCTTTGGCGTGAAGCGCCTTGTCGGCCGCCGGTTCGACGACGCGGATCTTGCCAAGGACAAGAAGAACATGCCGTACGATATCATCGACGGCGGCAACGGAGACGCATGGGTCTCCGCCAAGGGTGACAAGTATTCGCCCTCGCAGATTTCCGCCTTCATCCTGCAGAAGATGAAGGAAACCGCCGAGAGCTATCTCGGTGAAGAGGTCACGCAGGCGGTCATCACCGTCCCGGCCTATTTCAACGACCAGCAGCGTCAGGCCACGAAGGATGCCGGCAAGATCGCGGGCCTCGAGGTCCTTCGCATCATCAACGAGCCGACCGCGGCGGCGCTGGCCTATGGCCTCGACAAGAAAGAGACCAAGACGATCGCGGTCTACGACCTCGGCGGCGGCACGTTCGACGTGACCATCCTCGAGATCGACGACGGCCTCTTCGAAGTGAAGTCCACCAACGGCGACACGTTCCTCGGCGGTGAAGACTTCGACATGCGGATCGTCAATTACCTCGCCGACGAGTTCAAGAAAGAGAACCAGGTCGACCTGACGCAGGACAAGATGGCGCTCCAGCGCCTCAAGGAAGCGGCCGAAAAGGCGAAGATCGAGCTGTCGAGCGCAAGCCAGACCGAGATCAACCAGCCGTTCATCTCGATGGGCTCCAACGGCTCGCCGCTGCACATGGTGATGAAGCTGACCCGCGCGAAGCTCGAAAGCCTCGTGGGCGATCTCATCAAGGCGTCGATCAAGCCGTGCCAGGCCGCTCTCAAGGACGCAGGTCTCTCGACCGACGATATCGACGAGATTGTCCTCGTTGGCGGTCAGACCCGGATGCCGAAAGTGGTCGAGGAAGTGACCAAGTTCTTCGGCAAGGAGCCGCATAAGGGCGTGAACCCCGACGAGGTCGTCGCGATGGGCGCCGCCATTCAGGCGGGTGTCCTGCAGGGCGACGTGAAGGACGTGGTCCTTCTGGACGTCACGCCCCTGTCGCTCGGCATCGAGACGCTGGGCGGTGTCTTCACCCGCCTCATCGACCGCAACACCACGATCCCGACGAAGAAGAGCCAGATCTTCTCAACCGCAGAGGACAACCAGTCCGCGGTGACGATCCGGGTTTTCCAGGGTGAGCGCGAGATGGCCTCCGACAACAAGATGCTCGGCCAGTTCAACCTCGAGGAGATCCCGCCCGCACCGCGCGGCATGCCCCAGATCGAGGTGACCTTCGACATTGACGCCAACGGCATCGTCTCCGTCGGCGCGAAGGACAAGGGCACCAACAAGGAGCAGAAGATCACCATCCAGGCCTCCGGCGGTCTGTCCGACGAGGACATCGACAAGATGGTCAAGGACGCCGAGGAGAACGCGGATGCCGACAAGAAGCGCCGCGAACTCGTCGAAGCCCGGAACCAGGCGGAAAGCCTGATCCACGCCACCGAGAAATCGGTCGAGGAGCATGGCGACAAGGTCGATCCGTCCACCGTCGAGGCGATCGAGCTTGCGGTTGCCGCGCTCAAGGACGAGCTTGAGAACGACGATGCCGAGAAGATCAAGTCCGGCATCCAGAACGTGACCGAGGCGTCGATGAAGCTTGGCGAGGCGATCTACAAGTCGCAAGCCGACAGCTCCGACGGCGATGACGGCTCCGAAAGCGGCGGCGGCAACAGCTCGGACGACGATGTCGTCGATGCCGATTTCGAAGATCTCGGCGAAGATCGGAAGCAGGGCTGAGCCCGGTGCGAAACGCCTGAGAGAGGGCCGGTCCGGATGCCGGGCCGGCCCTCTCCGCGTTTTGCCATGCGCGAAGGAGGCTTAGATGTCCAAACGCGATTATTACGATGTGCTCGGCATCTCCAAGGGCGCGTCGGCTGACGAGATCAAGAAGGCTTATCGCCAGAAGGCGAAGGAGCTGCACCCCGACCGCAACGCCGACAACCCCAACGCCGAGACCCAGTTCAAGGAAGCCAACGAGGCTTACGATGTTCTGAAGGACGCCGAGAAGAAGGCGGCTTATGACCGCTTCGGCCATGCGGCCTTCGAAGGCGGCATGGGCGGCGGAGGCGGCGGCCGTCCCGGCGGCGGTTTCCACGGTCAGGGCGACTTCGCCTCGGCATTCTCGGACGTGTTCGACGATCTCTTCGGCGATTTCATGGGCGGCGGCCGGGGTGGTCGCAGCCGGGCGGCGCGCGGCGCGGATCTGCGCTACAATCTGCGGATCACGCTCGAAGAGGCGTTCCAAGGCCTGCACAAGACCATCCAGGTGCCGACGGCAGTGCAATGCGGCTCGTGCAATGGCACCGGCGCCGAGGGCGGTGCCGAGCCGACGACCTGTCCGACCTGCTCCGGCATGGGCAAGGTGCGCGCAACGCAAGGCTTCTTTACGGTTGAGCGGACCTGCCCCACCTGTTCGGGTCTTGGCCAGACGGTCAAGAACCCCTGTGGCACCTGCCACGGCGCGGGCCGTGTCGAAAAGGAGCGTGCGCTGTCGGTGAACATCCCCAAGGGTGTCGAAACCGGGACGCGTATCCGTCTTGCCGGAGAGGGGGAAGCCGGGATGCGCGGCGGGCCTCCGGGAGATCTCTATATATTCGTGGAGGTCACCAGCCATCCGATCTTTGACCGTGACGGCGTGAACCTGCAATGCCGGGTGCCGGTCTCGATGACGGCGGCCGCCCTTGGCGGCGACATCGAGGTGCCGACGATCGACGGCGGGCGCAGCCGGGTTAAGATCCCCGCGGGCTCGCAATCGGGCCGGCAGATGCGCCTCCGCGGCAAGGGCATGCCGGCGCTTCGCGGCGGCGGATCGGGTGACATGTTCATCGAGCTTGCGGTCGAAACGCCCGTCAACCTGACCTCGAAGCAGAAGGAGCTTCTGCGCGAGTTCGAGGAGATGAGCGAAGACAACAACCCCGAATCGAAGAGCTTCTTCCGTTCGGTGAAGAGCTTCTGGGACAGCATGAAGAGCTGACAATCGCGAGGACGCCTGACCGGGCGGAGGAGCAGCTCCTCGAGTCCGGTCGGGCTCTCCTCGCGCTCTGACGCGACGTTGGGCATGACAGCCCAGCGCCCGTCATGTGAACTCCTGCGCGAACAGGGAGGCCCACATGACCGATTATCCGCATCTCCTCGCCCCGCTCGATCTGGGCTTCACCACGCTGCGCAACCGTGTGCTCATGGGGTCCATGCACACCAACCTCGAAGAGAGGGGCGACTGGAACCGCGTCGCTGAATTCTACGCAGCGCGCGCCCGCGGCGGGGCTGGTCTCATGGTTACCGGCGGCATGGCCCCGAACGAGGAAGGCGGTGTCTTCCCCGGCGCGGCTGGCCTCTTCTCGCCGCAGGACATCGACAATCACCGCTTGGTCACGGACCGTGTCCACGAGGCGGGCGGCAAGATCGCCATGCAGGTTCTGCATGCGGGCCGCTATGCCTACGGGCCGAAATGTGTCGCACCTTCCGCGATCAAATCCCCGATCTCGCCCTTCGCGCCGACCGAGCTCGACGAGGCCGGGATCGAGAAACAGATTGCCGACATCGTCACCTCCGCTGCTCGCGCGCGCGAAGCCGGATATGACGGCGTCGAGATCATGGGCTCCGAGGGATACTTCCTGAACCAGTTCCTCGTCACGCACACCAACAAGCGCGAGGATCGTTGGGGCGGCTCCTACGAGAACCGGATGCGCCTGCCGCTCGAGGTCGTGCGCCGCGTTCGTGAAGCCGTCGGGCCCGATTTCATCCTGATCTACCGTCTTTCGATGATCGACCTCGTGCCAAATGGCTCGACCTACGACGAGGTCGTCGAACTGGCAAAACGAGTCGAAGCGGCGGGCGTGACGATCATCAACACCGGCATCGGCTGGCACGAGGCGCGGGTGCCCACCATCGCGACCTCGGTGCCGCGCGCCGCCTTCGCCTGGGTCACGAAGAAGCTGATGGGTCAGGTCTCGATCCCGCTCATCACATCCAATCGGATCAACACGCCGGACGTCGCCGAAGAGGTGCTCGCCACGGGCTGCGCCGACATGGTTTCGATGGCGCGGCCCTGGCTCGCCGACGCGGAGTTCGTGACCAAGGCCGCCTCCGGCCGGACGCGCGAGATCGCACCCTGCATCGCCTGCAACCAGGCCTGCCTCGATCACACCTTTCAGGGCAAGGTTTCGTCCTGCCTCGTGAACCCGCGCGCCGCCTTCGAGACCGAGATCGTCATCGAGCCCGCCGCGGCGCCGCGTCGCATCGCGGTCGTTGGCGCCGGACCCGCCGGTCTCTCGGCGGCGATCACCGCGGCGGAGCGTGGGCATCAGGTGACGCTCTTCGACAAGGCAGAAGAGCTTGGCGGCCAGCTCAACATGGCGAAGGTCATCCCCGGCAAAGAGGAGTTCCGCGGTCTCGTCGACTGGTTCGCGCACATGGTCGAGATCCGCGGTATCGAGACCCGCCTCGGCACCGAGGCGACTTCCGAGACGCTTGCCGGCTTCGACGACGTGATCGTCGCCACGGGTGTTCTGCCGCGTGATCCGGGCATTCCCGGCCAGGAGGGCGAGAACGTTCTCGGCTATGTCGACGTCCTGCGCGGCAAGGCCCCGGTCGGTGCCCGCGTGGCCGTGATCGGCGCGGGCGGTATCGGCTTCGACGTCTCCGAATTCCTCGTCACCGATGACAGCGCCACCGAAAGCCTGCCCGACTGGATGCGCGAATGGGGCGTCGTCGATACATCCGAAGCGCGCTCGGGCCTTGATCCGGACGGGCCGAACCCGCACCCGGCGGTGCGGCAGGTCACGCTTCTTCAGCGCAAATCCGAAAAGCCCGGCAAGCGGCTCGGCAAGACCACCGGCTGGATTCACCGGGCCGGGCTCCAGATGAAGGCGGTCGAGATGAAAGCGGGCGTCAATTACGAGAAGATCGACGCCGAGGGGCTGCACATCTCTTATGGCGAGGCGCGCGAGCGGCCCGAGGTGATCGCCTGCGACAGCATCGTGCTCTGCGCGGGGCAGGTGAGCGAGCGCAGTCTGGCCGATGCGTTGGAGGCGAAGGGTGTGAGCGTTCACGTGATCGGCGGCGCGGACGTCGCGGCCGAACTCGACGCCAAGCGCGCCATCGATCAGGGCGTGCGTCTTGCCGCGACACTCTGAGCGACGCGCCTGCGGCAAGGCTCGGCCATTTCGGTATTTTTGCCAACCCAAAGACAGGGTCCGCGCGCCTGCCTGCAGGAATCGCTTTCGGGGAGCGCGAGGCCGCGCTAGGATTTGATCAAATCCTGTGCGGAGGCGCGGTCCCATGAAAGACGACAATTTCCTCAAAGAAGAAAACGCCCGGCATCTCTGGCATCCGATGGGTCATCCGGGCGCGTTGCGCGAGACCCCGCCGCGGATCATCCGCTCGGCGCAAGGCGTCTCGATCACCGATCAGGAGGGGCACAGCGCGGTCGACGCGGTGGGCGGTCTCTGGTGCGTGAACCTTGGCTATTCCAACCAGAAGGTTAAGGACGCGATTGCGGCCCAGCTTCAGGATCTGCCCTATTATTCAGCTTTTGCCGGCACCACGAATCCCTCCGCGATCGAGGCAAGCCATGCGGTCTGCGAGTTCTTCGCCGAAGACGGCATGGCGCGGGCCTTCTTCACCTCGGGCGGGTCGGATTCGGTCGACACCGCGCTTCGGCTCGCGCGCCAATACCATCGCCTGAACGGCGCGCCGCAGCGCACCAAGTTCCTGTCGCTCAAGAAGGGGTATCATGGCACCCATTGGGGCGGCGCCTCGGTCAACGGCAACAACCGTTTCCGCATCGGCTACGAGCCGCTTCTGCCGGGCTGCTTCCATCTGCCGTCGCCCTACACCTACCGCAACCCCTTCGACGAGACCGACCCTGCGACGCTCGCCCAGAAGATCGCCGCGGCGATGGAGGACGAGATCGCCTTTCAGGGTGCGGAGACCATCGCGGCCTTCATCATGGAGCCGATCCAGGGCGCGGGCGGCGTTATCGTGCCCGACGCCTCCTTCATGAAACTCATGCGCGAGATCTGCGACCGGCACGGCATCCTCCTGATCTCGGACGAGGTCATCACCGGCTTCGGACGTACCGGGCATTGGTCGGGCGCGCGGCACTGGGGCGTGAAGCCCGACATGATGACCACGGCCAAGGGCATTACTTCGGGGTATTACCCGGTGGGCGCGACGCTCGTTTCGGACAAGGTCGCAGAGGTTTTCGAAGGCGCGGGTGCGGAAGGTGCGATCTGGCACGGCTACACCTATTCAGCACATCCCGTCGGCGCGGCAGCGGTCGTGGCGACGCTGGAAGAGACGCTGCGGCTCGATCTTGCAAGCAATGCGGCCGCACGCGGCGATCAGCTTTTCAAGGGGCTGCAAGCACTGGCCGAGCGTCACGAGATCATTGGCGATATACGCGGCGGCCATGGCCTGATGGCCGGGTTGGAGATCGTGTCGGATCGCGGGTCGAAGACGGCCATGGACGCTGCCGGCATGGCGCGTATCCATGCGGCGACCTACGAGGCGGGCGCGATGGTGCGGCTGGGGATGCACAACATCCTGATGTCGCCGCCTCTCGTCATTACCGAGGCCGAGATCGACACGATCCTGACCGCGCTCGACACGGGCCTGGCCGCCGCCTGAGTTCAGCCGCGCTTTCGGGCGCGGCGGATCAGCATGTCCCGCTTGGTCTTCGACAGGTGATCGAAGTACATCCGCCCGTTCAGGTGGTCGATCTGGTGCTGCACCGAAGTCGCCCAGAGACCCACGAGGTCGCGCTCCTCGGTCTCTCCGTCCGCGTTCAGGAACCGCACTGTCACGGCGCGCGGGCGGGCGATGACAGCCGAGACGCCGGGCAGACAGGGGCTCGCCTCGTCATGCTCGCGCGGCTGGATGCTGGCATGGAGGACCTCGGGATTGGCCATGCGGATCGCCTGGCCCCGCGCCTCGGAGGCATCCACGACCGCCAGCCGCAGCATCACGCCAATCTGGGGCGCGGCAAGGCCGACGCCGGGCATCGCCTCCATCGTGGCGATCATGTCGTCCCAATGCGCGCGTACCGTGTCAGTGATCTCCGCCACCGGCTCGGCCGCGGTACGAAGCCGCTTGTCGGGCCAGCGCAGGATCGTCCGGATGCTCATTGAGCGGTATAGATCGACAGGATGTCGGCGCGCACGGCCTCGTCCACGCGATCGAGTGTCACGAGACCGTCGAGATGATCGATCTCATGCTGCGCGATCAGGGCCTCGGCGCCGGTCAGCTCCTCCTCGATCCGCTCGCCCGCGGCACTGGTATACGCCAGCCGGATCGTGGTGGGGCGGGTGACCGGCACGGACACGCCCGGGATCGAAAGGCAGCCTTCCTTGACTTCGCCGGTCTCGTCCGAGCGCCAGGTGATCTCGGGATCGATGCAGGCGCGCGGCGTCATCTCGCCGTCCTTCCAGCCCGAATCCATCACGAAGACGCGCTGCATCACGCCTACCTGCGGCGCGGCGAGCCCGCGTCCGGGCGCGTCATACATCGTCTCAAAAAGATCACGGATCAGCTCTTCCGTCACGCCCTCCGCGCCGACCGGCTCGCAAGGGGTCGAGAGCCGCGGATCGGGCCAGATCAGGATCGGCAGAAGGCTCACGCGCGGGCCTTCTCTCGCTTCAGCTTCTGCATCTTGCGAGTGATCATCTGCCGCTTCATCGGCCCGAGATAATCGATGAATAGCTTGCCGTTGAGGTGATCGATCTCGTGCTGCACGCAGGTCGCCCACAGCCCGTCGAACGTGTCTTCCTGCAACCGGCCGTCGCGATCGAGCCAAGTCACGGTCACCTCGGAGGGCCGTTCGACATCGGCGTATTGATCGGGGATCGACAGGCAGCCTTCCTCGTAGATGTTCCGCTCGTCCGAAGCGGCCTTCACTTCGGGATTGAACATCACGGTCGGCCGCGGATCGGCATCTTCGTTCTTCTCGCAGTCGAGAACGATCAGCCGCGACATCACGCCGACCTGTGGCGCAGCGAGCCCGATACCGGGCGCGTCGTACATCGTCTCGAGCATATCGTCCGCAAGCCGGCGCAGATCGTCCGACAGATCGGAGACCGGATCGCAGACCTTCTTGAGGCGCGGGTCGGGGTGAAGAATGATGGGTCGCTTGGCCATGCGCGCGATTTAAGCATCTCGCCGCCGGGGCGCAACTGAAAGGGCGCTTTGGCTGACCGGCGCTTTCGACTTGCCGCCCGCGCTCTATCTGGCAGTCTTCGCGCGACCAACTTGCGAAGGGCTGTCATGAGTTTCGACGACATCATCGACCGTGTGGGTACGGGCTGCATGAAATGGGATGGCATGGAGGGCATCTACGGCGTTCCAGCCGATGACGGGCTCGCCATGTGGGTCGCGGACATGGATTTCGCGGCGCCGCAAGTGGTGCAGGACCGGCTGAAAGAGCTGATCGCGCACGGCGTCTACGGCTATCCCGGCCCGGATGGCGCATACCGCGACGCCATTACATGGTGGATGCGCGAACGCCACGGCTGGCAGGTTTCGCCCGACTGGATCTTCTCGACCCACGGGCTCGTCAACGGCACCGCCATGTGCGTCGAGACCTGGACCGAGCCGGGCGATGGCATCGTGCTCTTCACACCCGTCTACCACGCCTTCGCAAAGGTCATCCGCGCGGGCGGCCGCGAGGTCGTGGAATGCCCGCTCACCCTGACGGATGGGCGCTACGAAATGGATTTCGACGCCTATGACGCTCAGATGACCGGGCGCGAAAAGATGGTCGTTCTCTGCTCGCCGCACAACCCCGGCGGGCGCTGCTGGAGTGAAGCCGAGCTGAAAGGCGTCGCGGACTTCGCGAGGCGGCACGATCTGATCCTCGTCTCCGACGAGATCCACATGGATCTCGTGATGCCCGGCCAGACCCACAAGGTCTTCGACACGATCGACCACGGCATCCGCGACCGCCTGATGATGATGACCGCGGCGACCAAGACCTTCAACATCGCGGGCGCGCATATCGGCAACGTCATCATTCCAGATCCCGACCTGCGCCGCGCTTTCGCGGGAAAGATGGCCGCGCTCGGCATGTCGCCGGGTCTCATGGGGCGCGAGATGGTGACGGCAGCCTATTCGCCCGAGGGAGCGGCCTGGGTCGACGACCTTTGCGCCTATCTCGACGGCAACCGGAAGATCTTCGACGCGGCGATCGCGGACATTCCGGGCCTTGCGTCGATGCCACTCGAGGCGACGTATCTGTCCTGGGTGGATTTCTCTGGCACCGGCATGGCGCCCGGCGAGTTCCGCAAGCGCGTCGAACAGGATGCCTTGATCGCCGTGAACCACGGGGAGACCTTCGGGACGGGCGGCGAAAGCTTTCTGCGGTTCAACATCGCAACGCCGCGCGCGCGTATCGAAGAGGCCGCGACGCGCCTGCGCGCGGCCTTCTCCGATCTGCAATAGCGCGGACTACCACTCCGGCGGCTGATGCGTCAGTCCGTAGCTCTCGAAGATCGCGGCGATGCGTCCGTCCGCGAGCGCGGCGTTGATCGCGTCATCGACCTCGTAATAGAGCGGCTTCCACGCGAAATGCACGGCAAGGCCGATCTTCCAGCGTGACTTGGCGAAGCCCGCGAGTGGCGGCTCGTGCAGCCCGATGCCCTCGTCCGCGCCGTATTCCAACTGCGCGCGCGGGCCCATAGCCGCCATGGTCTCGCCCTCGCGCAGCGCCTCCATGCCAAGCGCAAGCGAGGGATAGCGGCGGATACCGCCCTGAAGCTGGCCGCCCGCGAAGTTCGACAGATAGAAATCCGAGATCGAATCGTTCTCGACCGCGACCGTATCGAAGCGGAAATAGGCCGGGACGGGTTTTTCGTCGGGATAGCTCTCCGCGTCATAGGCGATGGCGATGGATTCCTCGCCATAGATCCCGCCGAAGCTGACCTGCTCGATCCGGCAGGCGAAGGAGGGATCGAAGGGTACGCGCATCATCACATTGGACACCGCGCCGCCGACGATCGGCCCTTTCCAGATGTGGTTCCGCAGATCTGCATCGAGGTTCTCTCCCGCGGTCACGAAAGAAAAACGTGGCTCGACACCGATGGCCTCGGCGATGAGGCGCGCGATCTCCACGTCGACACCTCGCGCCTTCCCGCCCTCTTCCCAGGAATAGGGCGGATAATCCTCATAGAGCGCGAAGGTCATGAATCCGCGCTCGCGGATCTCGTCGACGCTCTGGCCGATAATGTCCCGCGCGGTGTTCTGCGGTTTCGGCTGCGGCGTGTAATCGGCGCAGGGGTCGGCTGCGCGCACGGGCGCGGCGGCAAGCCCGAAAGCCGCCGCCGCTCCGATAATCAGACCCCGAAGGACCTGTCTCATGGGTCAGTTCGCTGCCGAAAGGCCGATGGTCAGCGTCTCGGCCGCCCTGTCCTGGGTCTCGCCGGCGGCGAGCTGGTTGGCCGCGCGATAGGCAATGGAATCGGCCACCGGAGCGCCGGACATGGTCTCGATCTCACCGGCGATCTCCGCAAGGCGGGCCTGCACGGCGTCGGCATCGGCATTTCCGGCCTCCAGCTCGTCACGGATCGAGGCGAGCTCGTCGTTGAAGCCCTCCATCGTCGCGCCATCGGGGCGCGTCTCGATATAGGTGCGGATCGCCCAGGCGGCCTCCTGGCCCAGAAGCTCGCCAAAGGCGGGCATCTTGGTCGTTCCGTTCTGGGTGTAGCCGTGGATGAAGCGCTCCATATACCATTCGTCGCCGTATTCCTCGGCCTCGAGGAAGCGCAGATCGGGGGCGAGCCCGCCCGAGATCACCTCGAGACCGTGACAGCGCGCACAGTTCTGATTGTAGCCCGACGCACCGATACGAACCGCCTCGGCCCAGACCTCTTCGCCGGCGGCTTCCGCGCGGTAGGGGTTCTCCGTCAGCCATTCTTCGCCGAGTTCGGGCAGGTTGCCCGTGTCGACAGGTTGCGGGGCGACATCGCCGTGGGCCAGCGCGAAGCTCGCGCCTGCGATGATCGCGGCGGCGCTCGCGAGGCTTTGAATCGTGGTGCGGTTCATTGGGTCCCTCCCTTGGACGCAATCGGATGGATTGGCTTGACCTCTTTCATAGGCAGGGGGACCGGGACCGAGATATTGGACTTTCGTCCGCAAACGGTCTCTCCGCGCCCCGACATAGGTCGTATTTCCTGCTTTTTCCGCACCGATATCGTTCGGGACGGGAGGAGACATCATGATCAAAGCGGCGTTTCGTGCGGCGGCTTTCCTTGCGCTTGGCTCTGGCGTCGCGGTCGCGCAGGAGCCTGTCACGCTCGACATCCAATATCTGCGCCAGGAGGTGCCGCCACCGCCCGTCCTGTCGAACCTCGATCCGATCCCGGCGGATCTCGGGATTGCAGGGGCCGAGGTCGGCCTTGCGGACAACGCGACGACCGGCCGCTTCATGGGCCAGGACTGGACCTTGACCGTTACCTCCGTGCCCGAAGGCGGCGACTGGGCGGGCGCGGTCGAGACGGCGCTGGCCGCAAGCCCGCTTCTCCTGATCGACGCACCGCGCGATGCGCTCCTGGCCGCCTCGGACATCGCCGAAGGCAGCGATGCGCTTCTCTTCAACGTCGCGGTGGAGGACAGCGATCTGCGCGCGGGTGCGTGCCGCGCGAACCTCTTTCACACGATCCCGTCCTATTCGATGCGAACAGATGCGCTCGTCCAGATGCTGCGGGTCAAACGCTGGGAGGATCTGGCGCTCGTGGCGGGCCAGAATCCCGAGGATCAAGCCTATGCCGAGGCGCTGCGCGGCTCCCTGACGAAGTTCGGCATGGAGCTTGGCAGCGAGACGGAGTGGAGTTTCGATGCCGACATGCGCCGCTCGGCGAGCGCCGAAGTGCCGCTCCTGACCCAAGACTTGGGCGAGTATGACGTCCTTCTGGTTGCGGACGAGCGCCACGATTTCGGTCGCTACATCCTCTACAACACCTGGCTGCCACGGCCCGTCGCCGGCTCCGAAGGGCTGACCGCCGAAGCCTGGTCCCCCGCGGTGGAGCAATGGGGCGCGGCGCAGCTGCAATCGCGCTTCACCGAACATGCAGGCCGGGACATGGCCCCCCGTGACTACGCGGCCTGGGCCGCGTTGCGGAGCATTGGCGAGGCGGTGACGCGCACGGGCAGCCCCGACGCGCAGGATCTGCGCGCCTACCTTCTTGGTGAAGATTTCGAGCTTGCAGGCTTTCTGGGCCGGCCGCTGACCTTCCGGCCGTGGAATGGCCAGTTGCGCCAGCCAATCCCCATCGTGCAACCCCGCGCGCTCGTCGCGCAGGCGCCGCTCGAAGGTTTCCTTCACCAGACCAACGAACTCGACACGCTGGGCCAGGATCGCGGCGAGGCCGAATGCAGCGCCTTCGACTGACCCCCTCTTTGGATTGGCCCAAATACCGTCGGGGAGCGCGAGGGGCTGGCCCCTCGCTCCCCCATTGCAACAAGGAAAGAGTCATGAAGTTTACCGCTACGCTTGCCACCTTGTCCCTCGTCGCCGCCCCGGCGCTGGCGGGCGAGATCTGGGTCTCCAACGAGAAGGACAACACGCTGAGCGTCATCGACCTCGACACGCTCGAGGTGACGCGCACGATCCCGACCGGGGAACGTCCGCGCGGGATCACCTTCGCGCAGGATCATTCCGTGCTTTATATCTGCGCCTCCGATTCGGACGCGGTTCAGGTCATGGACCCTGAAACCGGCGAGATCCTGCATGATCTGCCCTCCGGTGAAGATCCCGAGCAGTTCGTGCTGCATCCCGACAACCGCCGCCTCTACATCGCCAACGAGGACGACGCGATCACCACGGTGGTCGACACGGAAACCCGCGAAGTCATTGCCCAGATCAATGTCGGGATCGAACCCGAGGGCATGGCGGTCTCGCCCGACGGGTCCATCGTGATTACCACGTCCGAGACGACCAATATGGCGCACTGGATCGACACGGAGACGCAGGAGCTGATCGCGAACACCCTGGTCGATTCGCGTCCGCGCCACGCCGAATTCGTCAAGGGCGGCACCGAGCTCTGGGTCTCCTCCGAAATCGGCGGCACGATCACCGTCTTCGATGTCGAGACCAAGGCGGAAATCGGCAAGATCAATTTTGAGATCCCCTCGATCAACCCTGCGAACGTGCAGCCCGTCGGCTTCGAGTTCACGGAAGGCGACAGCCATGCCTTCGTCGCTCTCGGCCCCTCGAACCATGTCGCCGTGGTCAACGCAGAGACCTACGAGGTCGAGGATTACATCCTCGTGGGACGACGCGTCTGGCACATGGCCTTCAATGGCGACCGCTCGAAGCTCTTCACGACGAACGGTGTCTCGGGCGACGTGACGATGGTCGATGTCGCCTCGCGCAAGGCGGAGAAGACGATCAAGGTCGGCCGCTTTCCCTGGGGGGCCGCCTTCCGTCCGACGAATTAAGCGCAACCCCCAGATTTTTACTTAAAAATCTGGGGGTTGAAGATTGGTTTCTGCTTTTGCCGCGCTGCCATGCTATGTCAGCTTTCAGGAGGATCACATGAAACACATCCTGATCGCGACGCTCGCTGTGTCTCTGCCCTTCGCCGCGTATTCCGAAGAAGACGCGCACGGCACGCTCAACCCTGACGAGATGACCTGGGAATCGATGCTCGACCGCGCCGAGAAGGGCGAGACCGGCATGGTGCTCTGCTCCACCGGCTACATGCTCACGAAGTCGGGCAAGCATGGCGCGGCGCGGGCGCTCTTCGAGAATTGCGCCAATGCGGGCTATACCGGCGCGATGACCTGGATGGGCCAGCTCGACAACAACGGGCTCGGCGGAGACTACAATCCCGATGCCGCCGCTGAATGGGACCGCAAGGCCGCCGAGGCGGGTGATCCCGTGGGCAAGTTCAACTACGGCCTCGCGCTCCTGCGCGGACACGGCGTTGCTCGGGATGAGGAGCGGGGTCGCGCGCTGATCGACGAAGCCGCGGGCGAAGGGCTCCAGATCGCGCAGCGCATGCAGGCTGCGGACTACGATCTTGACGAGGTCACGCCCGACGCGGACGATTGGAAATACGCGCCACTCTTCTGATCGTCTTGGCCGAGACCGAGCCTGAACCGCGACGTCTTTCGGAATCGCCGAATCATTCTCTGTCAAGCGGCTTTGGGTCTTACGACCAAAGCGGCGTATGGCCGCGCAGCGGCTTCCATATACTCCCTAATTGAAGGAATCCCGGGTCCGGGCGCGGAGGAGCGCCAAGCGGCTGACAGGGGTCCCGATCCAAGGGAGGACCGAATGAACAAGTTCATCGCCGCTGTCACACTCGCGCTTGTGGCCACCGCTCCGGTGGCCCACGCGCAGGTGACCGAAGAGATGCTGGCAAATGACCAGGCGACGACCGATCAGATCGTCACCAACGGCATGGGCCGGGACCTCCAGCGCTATTCGCCGCTGGAGATGATCACGAAGGAAAACGTGGACAACCTCGTGCCCGCATGGGCCTTCTCGCTCGGTGGCGAGAAGCAGCGCGGCCAGGAAACCCAGCCGCTCATCTATGACGGCATGATGTACATCACCGGCTCCTATTCGCGCCTCTACGCGATCGACCTCGCGACGGGTGCGGAAGTCTGGCAGTACGATGCACGTCTGCCCGAGGGCATCCTGCCCTGCTGCGACGTCGTCAACCGCGGCGGCGCGATCTGGAACGACAAGATCATCTTCGGCACGCTCGACGCGCAGCTCGTGGCGCTCGACCTCAAGACCGGCGACGTCGTCTGGCGCGACAAGATCGCCGACTACAAGGCAGGCTATTCCTACACCGCCGCGCCGCTCATCGTGGACGGCATGGTCTATACCGGCAATTCTGGCGGTGAGTTCGGGATCGTCGGCGAAGTACAGGCGCGCAATGCCGATACCGGCGAGCTTGTCTGGACCCGTCCGGTGATCGAAGGCCACATGGGCACGCTCAACGGCGAAGAGAGCACCATGACCGGGGAGCTCAACGCCTCCTGGCCCGGCGATATGTGGAAGACCGGCGGCGGTGCGACCTGGCTCGGCGGCTCCTATGATGCCGATACCGACACGCTCGTCTTCGGCACCGGCAACCCCGCGCCGTGGAACTCCTGGCTGCGCAACGCCGGCCAGATGAACGATGGTTCAGGCGACAACCTCTACGCCGCCTCGCGCCTCGGCATCGATCCCGATACGGGCGAGATCAAGTGGCACTTCCAGACCACGCCGCGCGAGGGCTGGGATTATGACGGCGTGAACGAGGTCGTGGCCTATACCGACCGCGACGGCAACATGCGCTACGCCACTGCCGACCGGAACGGCTACTTCTACGTGCTGAACCGCGAAGACGGTGCCTTCGTCTCCGCCACGCCCTTCGTGAAGGACATCTCCTGGGCGAATGGCATCGACGAGAACGGCCGCCCGATCTTCAACGAAGAGAACCGCCCCGGCGATCCGACCGAAGCGGCTGACGGCCAGAAAGGCGAGGTCATCTTCGCATCGCCGTCCTTCCTCGGTGGCAAGAACTGGATGCCGATGGCGTTCAGCCAGAAGACCGGCAACTTCTATATCCCCTCGAACGAATGGGGCATGGATATCTGGAACGAGCCGATCACCTACAAGAAGGGCGCGGCCTATCTCGGCGCGGGCTTCACCATCAAGCCGAACTACGAGGACCATATCGGCTCTCTCAAGGCGATGGACCCCGATACCGGTGAGCTCGTCTGGGAATACAAGAACGACGCACCGCTCTGGAGCGGCGTGATGACCACCGCGGGCGGCCTGGTGTTCTTCGGCACGCCCGAGGGCAAGTTCCTCGCGCTCGACGACGAGACCGGTGAAGAGCTGTGGTCCTTCCAGACCGGCTCGGGCATCGTCGGCCAGCCCGTCACCTGGGAGCAGGATGGCGAGCAGTACGTCTCCGTCATCTCCGGCTGGGGCGGCGCGGTACCGCTCTGGGGCGGCGAGGTCGCGAAGAAGGTGAACTACCTCAACCAAGGCGGCATGCTCTGGACATTCCGCCTTCCCAAAGAGCTGGCCGCCGCCGAGTAACTCTCCCGCTCTGACGGCCAGTCAGGAAACGCCCGGTCATTTCGGCCGGGCGTTTTCGTTTGAATAGAGCTGTGTCATCATTCCGGCGGGGGCCAGAGTGCATATGATGCAAGCGAGGCTGGTATGGAATTTCTTGAAGGAACGACCGGATACGAGGCCGCTCTGACGGATCTGTTCGCAACCACCTTCGAAGACGCCGAGGGGCCAGAGGAAGGCCAGGTGATCGGCGGCCTCGTGAGCGATCTTGTATCGGACACGCCGAAGGTCGATATCCGGGTCTTTCGCGCTGAACAGGATGGCGCGATCATCGCGGCTGCGATCTTCACCAGCTTGAGCTTCCCGCAAGATCCGAATCGGGTCGTTTTGCTCTCGCCGATGGCCGTCGCGACGGTGCATCAGCGCAAGGGGATCGGGCAGGCGCTCTTGCGGCACGCGTTGCGTGCGCTCCGCGAGGGCGGCGCGGATGTCGCGATCACCTATGGCGATCCCGAATATTACAAGCGGGTGGGTTTCCAGCCGATCACCGAGGCGCAGGCGGCCGCGCCCCTGCCGCTCAGCATGCCGCAGGGGTGGCTCGGCCAGAGCCTGACAGGCACGGATATGCCGAAGCTGGTCGGCGCGTCCCGCTGCGTTGAGGCGCTTCACCGCAAGGATGTCTGGTAGGCTCTGTCCTGCACGGGAGGCGCCGCTACCGCCATCGCCGCCGTTTCTGAGGTGACTTCGCGCGCCCGCTTGCGTATCACTTGGAGCAAGATGCGCCGGAAGGGCCGCGAAGAGGCAGGGACATGTCGATACTGGAGCGCTGGAGGGCCCGGTCGAGCCTCCTGATGAACCGCTATCATGCACGCCGCGCCGCACGCTCGCGCGCGGCGACCGATTTCGTCTCTCGTCCCGAGCCGCGCACAGTAGGGTCTTTCGCGCGGGGACGGCAGCTCGCGGCAGGCAATCTCCTTTTCGCAGGGCATCTCGTGCAGGCTCCGGGGCATCTGCCTTGGGATCTCGACGCGCCTGACGCCGCCTTCGAGGAGGAGCTGCACGGCTTCGGCTGGCTCGATCATTTTGCCGCGGTGAGCGATCCCAAGGCGCGCCGGGCCGCGCAGGATTGGGTCTGGGGCTGGAATGCGCGCTACGGGCGCGGCACCGGTCCCGGCTGGACGCCAGAGCTGGCCGGATGCCGAATCCTTCGCCTCGTGCATCACGCGCTCTTCCTTCTGTCTGGCCGCACGTCCGAGCAAAGCGCGGAGTTCTACGCCATGCTGACCGCCCAGGCGGTCTTCCTGTCGCGCCGCTGGAAAGCGTCGAGACCCGGGCTCAGCCGGTTCGAGGCGCTGACAGGGCTGCTTTATGCCGGGCTTTCGCTCAAGGGCATGGAAGATCAGGTTGCCCCGGCGTTGGCCGCGCTCGAACGCGAATGCGGGCGCCAGATCGATGAGACCGGGGGACTGCCGACGCGCAATCCCGAAGACCTTCTGGCGGTGTTCACCCTGCTCACATGGGCCAAGACCGCGCTGGACGAAGCGGGGCACACCGAAAGCCCGGCGATCGAGGCCGCGCTTGGGCGCGTCGCGCCGACGCTGCGGGCGCTTCGGCATTCCGACGGCGGGCTCGCGCGGTTTCATGGCGGCGGGCGCGGGCTAGACGGTCAGCTCGACCAGGCCCTCGCGGCAAGCGGCGTCAAACGGCGGCGCACCGACGAGCTTGCGATGGGCTTTGCCCGGATGTCGGCGGGACGCACGAGCCTCGTTGTCGACGCGGCGCCGCCTCCGACCGGCGAGGCCTCGCTCAACGCACATGCCTCGACGCTGGCATTCGAGGTCACCTCGGGCCGCCGTCCCTTGATCGTGAATTGCGGCTCCGGCGCGATTTTCGGGGAAGGCTGGCGCAAAGCGGGACGCGCGACGCCGTCGCATTCGACGCTCAGCCTCGATGGGTATTCCTCTGCCCGACTTGGACCCTTAGGCAAAATCGGCGCGGCGGCGCGCGAGCATCTGGTCGACGCGCCGACCCATGTGCCGACCGAGTTTTCTCGCGCGCCGGACGGTCTCAGCTTCCAGGGAGGGCATGACGGCTACGTATCCACGCACGGTCTGACCCATGCCCGCACGCTCGAGATGACTTTCGACGGACGCGCCGTCGCGGGCGAGGATCTCCTCCTCGCGGTCGAGCCCTCCGAGAAAGCCCTCTTCGACCGCCGTATGGATGCGGTGTCGCTTTCGGGTCTGCCCTTCCAGATCCGGTTCCATCTGCATCCCGAAGTCGACGCCGAGATCGACCTGGGCGGCGCGGCGGTGTCGCTGGGCCTCAGGTCGGGCGAAATCTGGGTGTTCCGGCACGATTCTTCCGCCGATCTGGCGCTGGAGCCATCGGTTTACCTCGAAAAAGGGCGGCTGCGGCCACGTGGCAGCCAACAGATCGTTTTATCCGGCCGCGCGATGGAGTATGCGACCCGCGTCCGCTGGTCGCTCGCCAAGGCGCAGGAGACGGCAATTGCCATCCGGGATCTGGCGCGAGACGACGACAAGGACGACACGACCGAGCCATATCAGGACCAGACATGACCGATCTCACCCCCGTCCGCCGCGCCCTCCTTTCCGTCTCCGACAAGACCGGTCTGGTCGAGCTGGCCAAGACGCTCGCCGCCCGGGGGATCGAGCTCGTCTCCACCGGCGGGACGGCGCGCACCATGCGGGAAGCGGGTCTCGAGGTGCAGGATGTCTCCGACCTCACGGGCTTTCCCGAGATGATGGACGGGCGCGTAAAGACGCTGCATCCCGGCGTGCATGGCGGGCTTCTGGCGCTTCGGGACGATGACGCGCATGTCGCCGCGATGAAAGAGCACGGCATCGGTGCGATCGATCTGCTTGTCGTGAACCTCTACCCGTTCGAAGAGACAGTCGCGCGCGGCGCGGGCTATGACGAGGCGATTGAGAATATCGACATCGGCGGCCCTGCGATGATCCGCGCCGCGGCCAAGAACCATGCATTCGTCAACGTCGTGGTCGATGTCGAGGATTACCAGCCGCTGCTCGACGAGCTCGAGGTCCATGACGGACGGACGAGCTACGCCTTCCGCCAACGCCTTGCGCTGAATGCCTATGCGCGCACCGGCGCTTACGATGCGGCGGTGTCGGCCTGGATGGCGGACACGCTGGGTGAGACTGCGCCGCGCCGCCGGGTCTTTGCCGGAACGCTCGCGCAGACCCTGCGCTACGGCGAGAACCCGCATCAGGGCGCGGCCTTCTATACCGATGGCACCGCGCGCGCCGGGATCTCCACCGCCGAACAGCACCAGGGCAAGGAGCTATCCTACAACAACATCAACGACACCGACGCGGCTTTCGAGCTTGTGAGCGAGTTCCTGCCCGAGGACGGCCCGGCCTGCGCGATCATCAAGCATGCCAACCCTTGCGGCGTCGCGCGAGGGGCGAGCCTGACCGAAGCCTATTCCCGCGCCTTCGACTGCGACCGGACCTCGGCTTTCGGCGGGATCGTCGCGCTCAACCAGCCGCTCGACCGGGCCACCGCCGAGGCGATCGCGGAGATCTTCACCGAAGTCGTGATCGCGCCCGGCGCGGACGAGGGCGCGCGCGAGGTCTTCGCGGCGAAGAAGAACCTGCGGCTGCTGACAACGGATGGGCTTTCGGATCCGGCTGCGGGCGGTCTTGCCGTGCGGCAGGTCTCGGGGGGCTTTCTCGTGCAGGACCGCGACAACGGGCGCATCGGCGAATGGGAGCTGAAGACCGTCACCAAGCGCCAGCCCACGAGCGAGGAACTGGCCGATCTGCTGTTCGCCTGGAAAGTTGCCAAGCACGTGAAGTCGAACGCCATCGTCTACGTCAAGGACGGCGCGACCGTGGGTGTCGGCGCGGGCCAGATGAGCCGGGTCGATTCCACCCGCATCGCCGCGCGCAAGAGCCAGGACATGGCCGAAGCGCTGGGCTTCTCCACGCCGCTCACGCAAGGTTCCGTCGTGGCGTCGGACGCCTTCTTCCCTTTCCCCGACGGGCTTCTGACCGCGGCCGAAGCCGGCGCCACGGCGGTGATCCAGCCGGGTGGCTCCATGCGGGACGACAAGGTGATCGAGGCGGCCGACGAGGCGGGCCTTGCCATGGTCTTCACCTCCATGCGTCATTTCCGGCATTGACCTTCCACCTATGCACAGGAGGACGGCCATGAAGCTGCTCTGGTCCGTTGCCGCGGTCACTTTCGTGCTCGATCAGCTTACGAAATGGCTGGTCGTTCACGTCATGGGGCTCGCGCAGAAGGGCGAGATCCTGGTCTTTCCGCCGTTCCTGCAATTCCGCATGGCTTGGAATTACGGCATCAATTTCGGCCTACTGTCCGGCGAGCGCGATACTACCCGCTGGGTGCTGATCGCGGTGGCCATCGGCATTGTGCTTCTGGTTCTCGTGTGGCTCAGGCGCGATCCGCCGGGGCGGATGGGCTTTGTTTCGGCGGGCCTGCTCATCGGCGGCGCTGTCGGCAACGTGATCGACCGTCTGCTCTACGGGGCGGTGGCAGATTTTCTCAACATGTCCTGCTGCAGCATCAACAATCCCTTTGCCTTCAACGTCGCGGATATCGCGATCTTCGCAGGCGCGATCGGGCTTGCGTTGATGCCGGGAAAACCCGAAGGAAAAAACGGCTCGTGACCTCGGCCCGGACATCGGCTAATCAGGGGCGAGTGACACGGAGGTGGCCCATGCGCCGCGCGCAATTCGCAATGTTGATCTCGGTTCTGGCTCTCGGCGCTTGTGGCGACGGGACGCTGAGGACCTTCGGCAGCGACGACCGCTCCCCCGAGGAGTTCGACATCGTGCCGAACCAGCCTCTCGAGACGCCCGTGAACTTCGCAGAGCTGCCCGCGCCGACGCCTGGCGGGGCGAACCGCGCCGACCAGCAGCCGCTTGGCGCGGCGGTCGCCGCCCTCGGTGGCAACCCGGCGGCGCTTTCGGCGACCGGCGTGCCCTCGTCAGACGCAGCGCTGGTGAACGCGGCCAGCCGCTTCGGGCGGTCCGCTGGCATCCGTACGACACTGGCAGAGGAAGACGCGGAGTTCCGCCGTCGCAAGAGCCTCTTCAACTGGCGGCTCGTGCCGGACAACGAATACAATCGCGCGTATCGCTCCCAGTCGCTCGACGCCTACACCTGGCTGCGGAACGTCCGTCAGCCCGGCAGCAACGTCGCGACACCGAGCGCGCCGCCGCAAGAGCGCTGATCCGCCGATTACATTTGCGAAACCTTCGTTGAAGTCGCGGCGGAACAGGGTAGCTTTCCCGTCAGCTCTGACCAAGAGGAGGTAGCTTCATGAGAATCGCTGCGGCGATGCTGAGCGCGGTCGCGCTTTGGGCGATGCCCGGACAGGCGCAGTCCATCGACGAGGCCGTGACGACCTTCACGCTCGACAACGGCATGGACGTCGTCGTGATCGAGGACAACCGCGCCCCGGTGGTCACGCATATGGTCTGGTACAAGGCCGGCGCCGCCGATGAAGAGCCCGGCGTCTCTGGAGTGGCGCATTTCCTCGAGCACCTTCTCTTCAAGGGCACCGATAACATGGAGCCGGGAGAGTTTTCCGAGGTCGTCGCGGCCAATGGCGGGGACGACAATGCGTTCACCAGCTACGACTACACCGGCTACTTTCAGCGCGTCGCGGCCGACCGGCTCAGTCTGATGATGCAGATGGAAGCCGACCGTATGGTCAACCTCAACCTCGACGAAGAGGACATCCTGACCGAGCGCGACGTCATCATCGAGGAGCGCAACCAGCGGGTCGAGAACAGCCCCTCGGCGCTTTTCGGCGAGCAGCGCAATGCCGCGCTCTATCTCAACCATCCTTACGGCACTCCGATCATCGGCTGGCGTCACGAGATGGAAGCCCTCGATCTCGATGACGCGCTGGCCTTCTACGAGCGCCACTATGCGCCGAACAACGCCATCCTCGTCGTGGCGGGCGATGTGACACCGGACGAGGTGCGCGATCTTGCCGAAGAGCATTACGGACCGCTTGCGGCAAATCCTGAGCTCGGGCCGCGTGAACGCCCGCAAGAGCCGCCGCAGACGGCGCCGCGCCGGCTGACCTTCGAGGATCCGCGCGTCTCGCAACCTTACGTGATCCGCAGCTACCTCGCGCCCGAACGCGATCCCGGCGCGCAGGAAGAGGCCGCCGCATTGACGATACTCTCCGAGATCCTCGGCGGCGGTCAGACCTCCGTCCTGTCCCGCGATCTGCAATTCGAAGAGCAGGTCGCCGTCTACAGCTCGGCCTTCTACTCGGGGACGTCCTATGACGACGCCTCTTTCGGATTGATCGTCGTGCCGCAAGACGGCGTGACGTTGCAGGAGGCCGAAGATGCGATGGATGCAAGTCTCGCCCGCTTCCTTGAAGAAGGTGTCGATGCCGAGCAACTTGAACGGATCAAGTTCCAGCTCAGGGCGCAACAAATCTACGCGCTCGACAGCTCGGGCGGCATCGCGCGCCTATACGGCACCGCGCTGACCTCGGGCCTTGGCGTCGACGATGTCGAGGCTTGGCCGGATATCCTCCAGGCCGTGACGGAGGAGGACATCCTGTCTGTCGCTCGAAATGTGCTTGACCTCGACCAGTCCGTCACGGGCTGGCTGATGGCACCCGAGCCGCAAGCCGACGCAGCAGAAGCGCAACCGGAGGTGACCCAATGATCCGCATCGTTCTGACCGGCATCGCCTGCCTCTGGGCGGCCTCTGCCACCGCCGCGATCGATATTCAGGAAGTGACCTCCGAGAACGGGCACGAGGCCTGGCTCGTGGAGGAGCCGTCGATCCCCTTCGTCAATCTCGAATTGCGTTTCGAGGGTGGGGCGTCGCTCGACCCCGAGGGCAAGCGCGGTGCGACGAACCTGATGGTCGGTCTGCTCGAGGAAGGCTCGGGGGAGATGGATGCCCGCGCCTTCATCGCCGCGCAGGAAAGCCTCGCCGCGTCGTTTTCCTACGATGTGGGCGACGACATGGTGACGGTCTCGGCGCGGTTCCTGACCGAGAACATGGACGAGGCCATAGCCCTCCTGCGCCAGAGCCTTGTCGAGCCCGCATTCGACGACGCGTCGATCACGCGGGTCAAAGGTCAGGTGCTTTCGGCCATCCAAGCCGATTCCACCGACCCCGACACGATTGCCGCGAAGGCGTTCACCGCGCGGGTTTTCGGCGATCATCCTTATGGCAGCATGATCCAGGGCACCGCCGAGAGCGTCGAGGCGATCACCCGCGAGGATCTCGTCGCTGCCAAGGAGGCAGCCATCGTCACAAGCCGCGCCCATGTGGGTGCGGCGGGCGATATCTCTGCGGAAGAGCTGGGCGAGCTGATGGATACGCTCTTCGAAGGTCTGCCCGCTGACGGTCCGCCGCTGCCGGAGGCGGTAGAGGTCGAAACGGAAGCCGACACAGAGATCGTGCCGTTCGATACGCCGCAATCCGTTGCCGTCTTCGGTCACGCGGGTATCGACCGCGATGATCCCGACTACTTCGCGGCCTACGTGATGAACCAGATCCTCGGCGGCGGCGGCTTCGAGGCCCGGCTCATGACCGAGGTTCGCGAAAAGCGCGGCCTGACCTACGGAGTTTATTCCTACCTCGCCGACAAGGATCACGCCGATCTCGTCATGGGGCGCGTTGCCTCGGCCAATGATCGTATCGCCGAGGCGATCGAGGTCATCCGCGCCGAATGGCGGCGCATGGCCGAAGAGGGCGTCACTCAAGACGAGCTCGACCAGGCGAAGACATACCTGACCGGCGCCTATCCGTTGCGCTTCGACGGGAATGCGCCCATCGCGAATATCATCGTCGGCATGCAGACGCAGGATCTCGATCCGGATTACGTGAACACGCGCAACGACAAGGTGGACGCGGTCACCATCGAGGATGTCCGCCGCGTCGCCGCCCGGCTCCTGAAGCCGGAGGAGTTGCTGTTCGTGGTGGTCGGTCAGCCCGAGGGGCTGGAGGCCGAGGTCAGCCAGTAAGGCGCCATAGGCAAAAACGAGTGCGGAGGCGTTGGGCCTCCGCACATCGCCGTATCAGTTGACGAGACCGGCGTAGCGCAGCGCGTCATCCACCTTGGCACGGGTCTCGGGCGTCAGCGGCACGAGGGGCGGACGCACCTCTTCGCCGCAGAGACCAAGCTGCGACATGGCGTATTTCGCTCCGCAAAGACCCGGTTCGGTGAAGATCGCGTGATGCAACGGCATCAGCCGGTCCTGCACCTTCAGCGCATGGGCGTAATCGCCTGCAAGGCATGCATCCTGCAACTCGGCGCACATGGCCGGCGCGACATTGGCCGTGACCGAGATGCAGCCCACACCGCCTTGCGCGTTGAAACCATGCGCCGTGGCATCCTCGCCAGAGATCTGAAGGAACTCGGTGCCGCAGGTGATCCGCTGGGCGCAGACCCGCGCGAGGTCGGCGGTTGCGTCCTTTACACCGACGATCCGCGGCAGCTTGGCAAGCTCACCCATCGTGATCGGGGACATGTCCACCGCCGAGCGGCCGGGAATGTTGTAGATGATGATGGGCAGGTTCGTCTCGTCGTGCAGCATCTTGAAATGCGCGTAGAGACCGGCCTGCGTCGGCTTGTTGTAATAAGGCGTGACGACGAGCGCGCAATCGGCGCCCACGGACTCGGCATGCTTGATGAAGCGCAGCGCCTCCGCCGAATTGTTCGACCCCGCCCCGGCAATCACCGGCACGCGACCTGCGGCCTGCCGCACCACGGTCTCCACGACTGCCTCGTGCTCTTCGTGGCTGAGCGTCGGGCTCTCGCCCGTCGTGCCGACCGGCACCAGCCCATGCGTGCCCTGTTCGACATGCCAGTCGACGAGACGTTTGAGCGTGTCGAAATCCACAGCGCCGTCCTTGAACGGCGTCACCAGGGCAACCATCGACCCCTTGAACATGACACGCTCCTTTCCCGTTTCACGAGGCACGCTTTGCCCCATCCGAAGAGGATTCGAAAATTCCCGCGAAAGTGAGTTGCGGGTGCCGCTCTTGGCCATATCCTCAGGGGCGTGTCTATCCATCCTCAGCGCGGAAATTGCAAGACGATGCTCAGCCGGTTCTTCATGGCCAGCCTGGCCGTTTCTCTTTGGCTCACCGCACCTGCGGCGCATGCTCAGGCGGCTCTCGCCCGGGCGATGTCCGACATGCGTGACGGCAACTGGGCCGCTGCCATGATCGAGGCGCGCGGCGACGGTCAGGCAGCGCTCGACATCATCCTATGGCATTACCTGCGCGACGGGCAGGGCGACGCATCGCAGGTGCTCGACTTCGTGGAGCGGAACGCGGATTGGCCCGGTATGCCCTATCTGCGCGAGAAGAGCGAAGAGGCCGTCACCGCCGCAAGCCACGAGGATGTGCGCGATTTCTTCGCTGACAACCGCCCCCAGACCGGCACCGGCGCGCTATCGCTGGCGCGAGCCTACCGGCATTTCGGTGATGAAGGCGCATCGGATGCGGAGATCGTGCTTGCCTGGCGCACGCTGTCGATGTCGAGCGAGGAACACGCGACCTTCCTCGCCAATCACGCCGACCTTCTGCGGCCGCATCATAATGCGCGGCTCGACATGGCGCTCTGGCAGGGCTGGGAAGTCAATGCCCGCCGCATGCTGCCGCTCGTCTCGGACGGCCAACGCGCGCTCGCCGAGGCGCGGCTTGCGCTCTACGACGAAGCGCCCGGCGTCGATACGCTGATCGAGGCGGTGCCCGATGAGCTGGCGAACGATCCCGGCCTCGCCCATGCGCGATTCGTCTGGCGCGCGCGGAAAGGGCGCGACGCCGACGCCATCGAGATGCTGCTCGAGCGCTCAAGCAGCGCCACCGATCTCGGAGAGCCGGCCGCCTGGGCGAACCGCCGGCAAGACCTTGCACGCGAGCGGATGCTCGATGACGCGCATCAGGAAGCCTACCGCATCGCGTCTTCGCATCACCTTCTTGGCGGCAGCGACTTCGCGGCATTGGAATGGCTGTCAGGCTACATCGCGCTCACTTTCCTCGATGATGCCGAAGCCGCGACGCGTCATTTCATGGCGTTCCGCGGGGCAGTCGACACGCCTATCTCTCTCGGCCGCGCCGGCTACTGGCTGGGCCGTGCCCGCGAGGCGGCGGGCGATGTCACCGGCGCGGACGATGCCTACACATTCGGCGCGCAATACCAGACCTCGTTCTACGGGCTTCTGGCTGCGGAGCGCGCGGGGCTCCCGCCGGAGCCACGCCTCGATGGCAACGAGGATTTCGGGGATTGGGAAAGCGCGGACTGGACCGACACATCGGTTTACCGCGCGGCGATGCTTCTGATGGAGAACGGCGAGGATTGGCTTGCCGAGCGCTTCCTGACGCATCTCGCCGAACGGCTCGACCGGCAAGGGATCGGCCAGATGGGCGACATGCTCGCCGAAATGGACAAGCCGCATATCCAGGTGATGCTCGGCAAGCGGGCAGCGCAGGCGGGCCTTGAGGTCTATGGCCCCTATTACCCGCTGCATCCGCTGGTGGATCGCGACCACCCGGTGCCGACCGAGATGGTGCTCGCCATCGCCCGCCGCGAGTCGGAGTTCGATCCGAGCGTCATATCGGGTGCGGGCGCGCGTGGTCTCATGCAGCTCATGCCGGGCACCGCGCAGGAAGTGTCGGGCTGGCTCGGGGAGAATTACGCGCTCGAGCGGCTCACGCGGGAGCCGGTCTACAACTCCCGGCTCGGCGCGGCTTATCTCGCGAACCTGGCCGAGCAATTCGACGGCAACGTTGTCATGGTCTCTGCCGGCTACAACGCGGGCCCCTCGCGGCCCATCGGCTGGATGCGCCTCAACGGGGATCCGCGCCGCGGCGAGATGGATGTGGTCGACTGGATCGAGCACATCCCCTTCGACGAGACGCGCAATTACGTCATGCGCGTCGCCGAAAGCCTGCCGGTCTATCGCGCGCGGCTTGGCAAGGACCCGCACCCGGTGCCGTTCTCGGAGGAGCTCAGGGGATCGACGCTTGGCTCGGGGTCATGACGCGCGACGCGCACGGGCAAGAGTGAAGAGACCCGCCGCCACGATGATCGCCGCGCCGATCGCCACGTTGAGGCGCAGCGTCTCGCCGAAGACGAAGATACCGAGCGCCGAGGCGAAAGGCAGCTGCAAATAGGCGAAGGGCTGAACCGCGCTGGCCTCCGCCGCCTCGTAAGCCTTGATGAGCGTCCAATGCGCGAAAGACGCGGTGAGGCAGAGAAGCCCCATCCACGCCCAATCGCCGCTCGTCATCGGTTCCCATCGCCAGATGCCGAGCGCGGTCGTCACCACCGCGCCGACGACGCCCGTCCAGAAAAAGGTTGTCGCCGCCGTGTCGCGACGCGCAACGTAGCGGTTCAGAAGTCCGTAGAGCGCGAACATCAACGCCGCGAGCAGCGGTATCGCCGCGTAGGGCGAGAAGACACCGCCGGACGGCTGCAGGATGATGATCACCCCGACAAAGCCGACCGCAATCGCGAGCGCGCGCCGCCAGCCGACATACTCGCCAAGAACCGGGCCGGCGAAGAGCGCGATCATGAGCGGGTAGACCGCGAAGACCGCATGGCTTTCGACGAGGCCAAGATAGACGAAGCCCTGAACCATCACGAGAACTTCGAGTGCGAGGAGCGCGGCGCGGAACACCTGCACCCACGGCTGCGCGCTTCGGGCTGCGGCCTTGATCGACCCGGCCTGCACCCGCGCCAACCCGATGACGAAGGCTGCGAAGAACCAGTAGCGGATCATGATGACCATGTAGGTGTTGTACGTCTCGGCGAGGTGCCTCGAGATGCCGTCCTGCATGGCGAAGACGAAAGTGGTCACGACCATCAGGCCGATGCCGCGCGTTGTGTCGTTGCTGGTCATGGGATCTCTTTCCGGGCCACGCTCATGTGCCGCTTCCGCCCGTATCCCGGCACGCGGGAGACTGCAAACCCCGCCGCGGCAAGCGCCCGGCGCACATCCCCCGCGGCGGAATAGGTCGCGGCGGTGCCGCCCGGTGCGGTATGCTCCGCGACGGATGCCAGAAGCGCAGGTTCCCAGAGCTCGGGGTTCTTGGCGGGCGAGAAACCGTCGAGGAACCACGCATCGGCGGTGCCGTCCCACGCCGGAAGCGTGATCCGCGCATCGCCGACGCGCATCTCGAAGATCAGCTCATCGGTCTCAAAACTCGTTCGGCCGTCACGCCACATCGGCTCCAGCGTGGCGGCGATCTCCGCCAGTTCAGGGAAGGCGCCCTGCGCGCGGATCATGTCCTCGGGCGCCATCGGGAACGCCTCGAAGGTGGTGAAGCGCAACGGGCCTGCGGTGCCGCTCGCCCGCCAGGCCTCCAGTGCCGCCAGAAGATTGAGGCCGGTGCCGAAACCCAGCTCGGCGATGTGGAAGCCTGGCGTGAACCGCTCGGGCAGGCCGTTGCCCGCAAGAAAGACATGTCGCGTCTCCGAGAGGCCGTCATCGAGCGAGAAATACGGATCGTCGAACCGGGTCGAGACGGGCACCCGCCCGTCCCGCCAGTCGAGCTCGGCATGCTTGTGCATGGGGCAGGGCCTCGATAGCAGAACGGCGCGACACTGCGACGAAAGGCACGGCGATGACAAGAGACGCGACCGTGATGGGGGCGGGGATCTTCGGCCTGAGCATCGCCTGGGCAATGGTCCAGCGCGGAGCGCGCGTGGCGGTGATCGATCCGAACGGGCCGGGCGCGGGATCCTCGGGCGGGATCGTCGGGGCCCTGGCTCCGCATGTGCCCGAGAATTGGAACGCCAAGAAGGCGTTTCAGCTGGGCAGCCTGCTGATGGCCGAGGCGTTCTGGTCCGAGGTGGCGGAGGCCGGAGGCGAAGCGCCCGGCTATGCCCGGCTCGGGCGTCTTCAACCCATCCCGGACGAGGCCGCACTGGCATTGGCCGAGGCGCGCATCGAAACCGCCAGGGTGCTCTGGAACGGTCAAGCCGACTGGACGATCATCGATCGCGTTGATGCGGATGCCTTCACGCCGCACTCGCCTACGGGCAAGCTCATCTTCGACACGCTGACAGCGCGTGTCCATCCGGCCCGAGGCTGCGCGGCGCTCGTGGCGGCACTAGAGGCGCGGGGCTGTCCGGTTCTGCGCGAAGGCGCTTTGCAAGGCTCGGTGGTCTGGGCGACCGGCTGGGACGGTCTAGAGGCCCTCTCCGAGACGTTCGGCAAGCGGGTGGGCGCGGGCGTGAAGGGGCAGGCTCTTCTTCTCGATCACGACGCGAGGCATGCACCGCAACTCTTCGTGGACGGGTTGCATATCGTGCCGCACGCGGATGGAACGACGGCCATCGGGTCCACGACGGAGCGGGAATTCGATGCGCCACGCAGCACCGACCACGCCGCCGACGCGCTTCTGACCCGCGCGGTCGCCGCTGTGCCGGAGCTTCAGAGCGCCCGCATCCTGCGCCGCTGGGCGGGGGTGCGTCCACGCGCCAAGAGCCGCGCGCCGATGCTCGGGGCCTGGCCGGACCGGCCGGGGCACTTCATCGCGAATGGCGGTTTCAAGATCGGCTTCGGCATGGCGCCAAAGGTCGGAGACGTAATGGCCGATCTGGTGTTGGACGGGCGCGACGCGATCCCCGAGGGCTTCCGCGTCGAGGACAACCTCTAGGAGCGCAACCGCCCCTAGAGGTCTTTCTCTTAGCTTGAGACCTGTTCGCGCAGGATCGATGCCGTGAGCGAGATCATCAGATAGATGCCGGCGAAGATCAGGAACGCCAGGATCGTGTTCTCGAAACTCCGCGGGTAGCTGGGATCCTCGGAGGCCACGGGCACGACGGAGGTGGTCAGGTAGCGCGCCTGGCTGTCGGCCTCGCGGCGCGCGCTTTCCAGTCGTTCGAGCGCCGATTGCAGCATCAGATCGCGCGTGGCGAGGTCCGCCTGGGCCAGCTGCGTTCGGATCGCGATCTCGGCGAGGTTGCCGTCGCCGGTCGTCTCGGTGGTCATGCGCTCGTTGAGCTGGCCGAGCATGTTGTTGATCCGCCGGATATCGCCTTCGACACCTTCAACGCGGCTCTGGTTCGGACGCGGGTTATCGAGCAGCGCTTGCCGCTGCAACTGTTTCTCCTGAAGCTGCACTTCGAGGGAGCTGATCTGGCTACGCAGGGATGCGATCTTGGCCTCGGGGTCGAGCAGCGCGTTCTCCTGCTGGAGACGCACCAGCATCTCCTGCGCGTCGACGCGCTTTTCTTCGGCTTCGGCGAGGCCCTCTTCGGCATCGACCACAGCGGTCTCGCGCTTGCGCTGGGTGAGATTGTCGACCCGCTCTTCGGCGTAGTCGATCAGCGCTTCGGAGAATTGCTTTGCGAGCAGCGGATCCGCGGCGCGGACTTCCATCCGTACGACACCCTCGGTCGGATCGTAACCGATCTCCACGTTGCGCTTGTAGACCTTGTAAGTGTCTTCCATCGACGCATCGGCATCGAGGCGCTGAATGGGGTCGATATCGTCCTGCATGAAATGCTCGCGGAACCCGACATCCTGGTCGAGCCTCAACATCGCATCCTTCGAGGAAAGGTAGGATTGCACCGCAATGGCGTCCTGGTTCGTAGCGAACTGGGTGCCCGAGAGGAGGCCGCCCATGCCGCCCGATCCGCCGCCACCGCCGTCGTTCTTCAGGATAAGGAACTCGGACTTGGTGGCATACATCGGGGTCGCCACGGCGTAGAAGTAATAGCCCGCGATGAGGGTCGGCAGCATCACGAAGAAGGCAAGGCGCGCCATCATCAGCGCGAAGCGGCGACGCCGACGCTTGCCGAGCTCGCGTTGCACCTTCGCCACTTCCATCGCGCGGCGCTCGGCGGTGCTCATTGTCTCCGTCGAGGGGACCTGCTGCTTCTTCAACGGAATCGTCTGCGGCAGTTTCACACCGTCACCGACACGGGCCGGATCGACCGGATTGGCGCGGGTCGGAAGGCCCGGCTCACCGGTGCTCTGCCCGTCGGACTCGTCGCGCCCGACGACGAGCTCGAGCATGTTGGCGCGCTGGAACGGGTCGATCCCCTTGGCGCGCAGGAGCCGCACCGCATCGAAATCCGAGGTCGGCGCGAGGCCGTGTTTCTGCGCCATGCGCCGCGCCATGCGTAGCTGCCGGCCGGTCAGACCTTCCTGGCGGATCTTCTGCATGTCCGTCTCGCCCGCGACCTGCCCGGCGCTGGATACTTCCCCCGAGCGTGGCTGAGGCGCGGAGGACGCTTCGGTCTGACGCGAGGCATCCTCGCGCGGCGCGGTCGCGCGCTGCTCGGAACTTTGCGGCGGTGCGCTCATGCGGGTCTCGGGCTGGGCGGAGGGCGGTGTGTCCTCACGACCCTGTGCAGCCTCCGGTGCCGGCTGCGCCGATCCCTCGTTCCGGCGGATGCGGAACTTCTTAGCTTTGGGTTTCGTAGTCATAGAGCCGCTTGGCCTCTTCCAGGGTATCGAACATGTGCAGGTGGCCATCCATGAGGACACCGGCCTTCTTCGCAAACTTTTCGAGCAGGGCGGGCTGGTGCGACACGATCACGAGCGTCGAGCGCTGGAGCCGTTCGGCCAGAAGGTCGCCCGCCTTCTTGTTGAATTCCACGTCGGTCGAGTTCGGCATCCCTTCGTCGATGAGATACATATCGAAGTCGAGCGCCAGAAGCAGCGAAAACGTGAAGCGGGCCTTCATGCCCGAGGAATAGGTGCCGAGCGGCTGATCGAAATACTCGCCGAGCCCGCAAACCCAGCGCGAGAATGCCTCGACGTAATCGGGATCGAGGCCGTAGATCTTCGCGATGAAACGGGAATTTTCGGCAGCCGAGATCCGGTTGACCACGCCGCCCATATACCCCAGCGGGAAGGAGATGCGGCCTTCGCGTCGGATTGCGCCCTCATCGGGCTTTTCGAGCCCGGCCATCATGTTGACGAGGGTCGTCTTGCCGGTGCCGTTCGGCGCGAGAATCCCGATCGCGTCGCCCATCTCCACGCGGAAGGACGCCTGGTTCAGGATCACCTTGTGATGCGATCCGGTCCAGAAGGATTTGCTGACGCTTTCGAACTCCAACATTGGCGCTATCCGAGACTGCTCTGCCGTTCTGCTAAGAGGCTTATGACGGCTTTGCACCACCATTGAGATGAAAATTTGGTCAGATTATGGCCCATGCAGGAAACAAAATCCAAGGTTTCAGGTGCGCTGTCTCCATTTCCGGAACCCTGCGCGACAGGCATGTGAATTGAAGCCCGCGCCGGGCGATCTACCTCCGCAGCGACGCTAGGATAAACGTCATGCAACAGGAGGTCTCCCATGACACAGACGCGCAGAACCTTCCTCGTCAGCGCCGCAGCACTCGCCGGAGGAACGACGATCATGCCCTTTGCAGCGATGGCGCAGGACCAGACGTCGAACACGTTCGAGACCGAGGCCGGCCCGGTGACGGTACACCCGGTTGAGCATGCGTCTTTCGTGCTCGAAACGCCATCCGGCACGATCTATGTCGACACGGTCGGAGATGCGGACCTGTATTCGGACTTCCCTGCGCCAGACCTCATCCTGATCACGCATGAGCATGGCGACCATTACAACGCGGAGACACTGACCGCGCTTGCGGGCGAGGAAACGCAGATCGTCACCAATCCCGCCGTGTTCGACATGCTACCCGAGGAGCTGGCCTCCAGAGCAACTTCGATGGCCAATGGCGACAGCGGCGAGATGATGGGCATCGCGATCGACGCGATCCCGGCGCACAACACCACCGAGGACCGGATGAACTTCCACCCGGAGGGCCGCGACAATGGTTACGTCCTCGATTGGGGCGGGTTTCGGATGTACATCTCCGGGGATACCGAAGTGACCGACGAGATGCGCGCGCTCGAGAATATCGACGTGGCCTTCGTCTGCATGAATCTGCCTTTCACGATGGGTGCGGAACAGGCCGCCGAGGGCGTGAACGCGTTTCAACCGGCGGTCGTCTACCCCTACCACTACCGGGGCCGCGACGGCGGCACGCAGGATCCCGAAGAATTTGCGTCGATGGTCGACGGCTCCGAGGTCCGCATGGGCGAATGGTATCCCAACGGTATGGGCTGATAGCATCGTGTTGTGACGAGCATGGCCCCCGGCTGAGTGCCCGGGGGCTTTTTTATGCCGCGGTCCGCAGGCGGCTGAAGCTCATGGAGATATGCGCCCGGCGCACGAGCGCCGCAGCCTGCACGTCGCCTGCCTCGAGGGCGGCCAGCGTCTCCCGAATCTCGGCCTCGAAACTCTCGCATTCGCGCATGAGATCGAGCTCTCCGATCCGCGCCAGCCAGATCCGCGCCGTCTTGAGGTAAAGCCGCTCTGCTACCTCGATAAGGGGGCCGTTGCCGGTCAGTCGCAGCCCGAGGCGGAAAAAGGCGGCGTTGAGTTCGGCAAAGGCGCGCGGATCCGGTGCAGCGGAGAGGCGTTCGGCGTCGGCCAGCATGTCTTCCGCGGACGCGACGATGTCTTCTGTCACGGGCCTTGGCGAGAGACGGCCGATCAGTTCGGCAAGCTCCATCCGAAGCGCGTAGATATGGGCGAGTTCCGATGGCTCCACATCGGTGACGAGAGTGCCGACACCGTGCCGCGTCTCGACGAGCCCTTCATCGGACAGACGCGCTAGAACCCGGCGAAGGGGTGTGCGAGAGACGCCGAACTCGGCCGCAAGCGCCTCCTCGCCCAGTTTTGTGCCCGGCGGATAGTCAAGCAGGCAGATCCGCGTGCGTAGCACGTCGTAAAGCTGGTGATGCCGGGTCTCCGCCTCGCTCATGCCGAAAGCTGCGCCCCTAACCCGTGCAGCATGTCGATGCATTGGCTGAGCTGCTCGCGGGTGACGAACTCGTCGGGCTTGTGGGCCTGCGCGATGGAGCCGGGACCGCAGACCACGACCGACATGCCGATCTCCTGGAAGAGGCCCGCTTCGGTGCCAAACGGCACGAGCTCGGCCTTCGTCGCGCCGGTCAGTTCCGCCATGAGATCACGCGCGGCGTTCTCGGACATCGGCTCGAGCCCCGCGACCTCGCCGATCACCTCGGTCACGATATCCGCGTCAGGATGCACCTCGCGCATCGCGGGCAGGAGATCGCGTTCGACATAGGCGCGGATATCGTCCTTCACGAACGCGGCGTCGCTGCCTTGCACGGGCCGCATCTCCCATTGCACCTCGGCCCAGCCGGGGATGACATTGTGCGCGTGCCCGCCCGCAAGACGGCCGATATTGATCGTGGTCCAGGGCGGATCGAACTTGGACGTCTCGGGCGCGCGCCCGCGCAGCTGATCGGCCAGAAGCAAAAGCCGCGTGACGTAGAGCACCGCATAGGACACCGCGTTCACGCCGCGGTCCGGGGCGGAGCCGTGCCCTTCGAGCCCGGTAAAGGTTGCGGTATATTCGCAGCAGCCCTTGTGCCCTTCGATGATCCGCATCTCCGTCGGCTCGCCCACGATGGCGATGGCGGGCCGGATCTCGCGCTCTGCAAGCTCGGGCACCAGCGCCTGCGCGCCGAGGCAGCCGACCTCCTCGTCATGGGTGAAACAGAAATGCACCGGCCGCTTCAGCGTCTTGTGCGAGAACTCCCGCGCCATCGCGAGACTCGCGGCGATGAAACCCTTCATGTCGCACGCCCCGCGCCCGTAGAGTGCATCGTCCCAGGCAGACATGCGGAAAGGATCCGTGGTCCAGTTCTGGTCGGTCACCGGCACGACGTCGGAATGCCCCGAGAGCACGACGCCGCCCGACCGCTCGGGCCCGAGCGTCGCGAAGAGATTCGCCTTCGCGCCGGTCGGATCCGCATAGACATCGACCTTCGCGCCGGCATCGTCGAGGATGTTGGCCATGTGGTCGATCAGGGCGCGGTTCGGCTCTGATGAGACCGTCGGGTGCGCGATCAGATCGGCAAGAATGGTTTCTGTGGCCCAGAGATCGCTCATGTCTTCACGAACATCTTGCGGGGCCGGTTGCAGAAGGTTTCGGCCGGACCGTCTTCGGTGATGAGAATCGACTCGGTGATCTCTAGCCCCCAATCGGCCATCCAGAGGCCGGGCATGAAGTGAAATGTCATGCCGGGTTCAAGCTCGGTCTCGTCCTCGGAGCGCAGGCTGATCGTGCGCTCGCCCCAGTCGGGCGGATAGGACAGCCCGATCGGATAACCGCAGCGCGCGCCGCGTTCGATGCCCGCGCTTTCGAGAGGCGCGGCCAGCGCATTGGCGATGTCACAGGCACGGTTGCCCGCCCGCGCCGCGTCGAGCCCGGCCTCCAGCCCTTCGACAAGCGCCGCTTCCGCGCGCTTGAAGATGTCCGACGGCTCGCCCAGAAAGATCGTCCGGCAGAACGGCGCGTGATAGCGGCGAAAACAGCCCGAGATCTCGAAGAAGGTCGCCTCGCCCTGGTTGAAGGGGCGTCCATCCCACGTGAGGTGCGGCGCGGCCGCGTCAGAGCCCGAGGGCAGCAGCGGAACGATCGCGGCATAATCGCCCCAATGGCCGTCCACACCCGACAGCGCGTCGCGATACACCTCGGCCACGACCTCGTTCTTCGGCACCCCCGGCTCGACCCGTTCGACGAGCCCGTCGATGATCTTTTCGGAGATCTTCGCCGCGCGGCGGATGAAGACGAGCTCCTCTTCCGATTTCACCGCGCGCTGCCAGTTCACGAGCGCCGTCGCGTCGATGAAGGTGGCGTCCGGCAGTTCCTCGGTCAGCGATTGGTAGGCCTTGGCCGAGAAGTAGTAATTGTCCATCTCGATGCCGATCCGCACCTTGTCGAGCCCCATGCCGATCACACGCTGGGCAAGGTCCTGCATCGGGTGTCGTTCGGTCGACTGGACGTAATTGTCGGCATAGCCGATGACGCGGTCGTCGCCCATCCAGACGGTCCGCACCGCGCCATTCGAATCCTGGTTCCTGCCCCACCAGATCGGATCCGCATCGGGAAAGACCAGGACGCCCTGGTGCACGTAGAAGGACCACCCGTCATAGCCTGTCAGCCACGCCATATTGGACGGGTCCGTGACAAGCAGAAGCTCGACGCCCGCGCGGTCCATTGCGCGCCGGGTCTTGTCGAGCCGCCGATTGTACTCGGCCTCGGAGAAAGGAAGGTCCTTCGAGAAACGGTGAAATACCATGGGCAAGCCTTTCCGAAACGGATGTCGTTACCCTGTCATCTGTGCCCCTTTGTGTACAACGGGGCCTCACCAAAAACGACATGCGCGCGCGCAATCTTGCATTTGAACGACAATTTGCTGCCGTGCTCGGCAGAGACGGGTAACTTTTTGGCAGGATGTATACATCCAAAGGCTGGGCTCCGCGCGATTCGTCCTCGCCCGATCTTCAGGCTTCCTGACGTTCTCTCGTCCTCAGTCGCGAGGAAATTTGCCCGAATCTTCGCTTTTCGCAGTTCAAATGCCGCAAATGCCTAGTGGTTGACGCGCAAAGGGCCTTCTTCTTGGGTTTCTGAGCGACCCCACGGTCAAGACAGTTGCAAGTGAGGTCCTCACCATATTTAGTTCTTCAGTGACAAGCGGAGCCATAACCGCGTGAACGACAATCAGGGAGCCGAGATGGCGCAAGCGGCTGAGACCGACTCGTTCGTAGCATTCGAGCGAGTTCAAAAAAGCTATGATGGCGAGACACTCGTCGTTAAGGACCTCAATCTCTCCATGCCGAAAGGCGAGTTTCTGACGATGCTCGGGCCTTCGGGATCGGGCAAGACAACCTGCCTGATGATGCTTGCCGGTTTCGAGACGGCAACGCATGGGGCGATCAAGCTCGACGGCGTGTCGATCAACAATATCCCGCCGCATAAACGCGGGATCGGGATGGTATTTCAGAACTACGCGCTCTTTCCGCACATGTCGGTGGCCGAGAACCTCTCCTTCCCACTGGAGGTGCGCGGCATCTCCAAGTCGGATCGCGAGGATAAGATCAATCGCGCGCTCGACATGGTGCAGATGCGTAGTTTCGCCGGCCGCCGCCCGGCCCAGCTTTCAGGTGGCCAGCAGCAGCGGATCGCGTTGGCGCGCGCGCTTGTTTTCGAGCCCGAACTGGTCCTGATGGACGAGCCGCTCGGTGCGCTCGACAAGCAGCTGCGCGAGACCCTGCAATTCGAGATCACCAACCTGGCCCACGAGCTCGGCATCACGGTGGTCTATGTCACGCACGACCAGACCGAGGCGCTGACCATGTCTGATCGCGTCGCGGTCTTCGACGACGGACGCATCCAGCAGCTCGCGCCGCCGGACGAGCTTTACGAGAGGCCGCAGAACAGCTTCGTCGCCCAGTTCATCGGCGAGAACAACACGCTCGAGGGCGTGGTCGAAAGCATCAACGGCAATCAATGCACCGTTCGGCTCGATTCCGGTGACATCATCGACGCGCTGCCGGTCAATGTCGCAAACAAGGGCGAGCGCACGGTGGTGTCGATCCGGCCCGAGCGGGTGGAGTTCAACAAGGAGCGCCTCCAGGAAGGCGCACACCTGCTGAAGGCCGAGGTCAAGGAATTCATTTACATGGGTGACATCTTCCGCACCCGCCTTTCCGTGGCGGGGAACGACGATTTCATCATCAAGACGCGAAACGCGCCCGACCAGCGGCGTCTCAAGCCTGGCGAACAGCTCGAGATCGGCTGGCTCGCCGAGGATTGCCGCGCTCTGGACGCATAAGCACCGAATACCTCGACGCGCGCCCGGATCGGGCCCGCGCGTCGGGGGTGCCATGAGGGTTCGAACGTCCGACCCGTGACGCGGGCCCCTCAAACCAAAAGACGGGCAATGACTAGGGAGACTGTAATGAAGTTCTCGAAGACACTTATGGCAACGACGGCCCTGACCGTTGCAGCCGGCGCGACCGCGTTCGCGCAGGATCAGGAAATGGTCGACAGCATGACGCTGGTCAGCTGGGGCGGTGCCTACCAGAACAGCCAGCAGCAGGCATATGTCGTACCCTACCTCGAGATGAATCCCGACGTATCCGTGAGCTGGGACGAAAGCTCCGCGGAAGCGGTCGCGCGTCTGCGCGCGATGAACGAAGCGGGCAACATCACCTGGGATCTCGTCGACGTCGTGGCTTCTGACGCCATCCGTCTCTGCGACGAAGGTCTGGCGATGGAGATCGACCACGACGAGATGCTCGAAGCCGCGCCCGACGGCACCGAAGCGTCCGACGATTTCGGCGACCTGATCGTCTCCGACTGCTACATCCCGCAGATCGTCTACTCCACGACCTTCGGCTACCGCACCGACATGGTGCCGGAAGGCGTCGAGGCCCCGAACGACATCTGCGACGTCTGGGATCTTGAAACCTATCCGGGTCAGCGCGCGCTGGAGCGTCGTCCGATCAACAACATGGAATGGGCTCTGCTCTGCGACGGTGTCGCTAAGGACGAGATCTATGACGTGCTCGCGACCGAAGAGGGCCAGGATCAGGCGCTCGCCAAGCTCGACGAGATCAAGGACCAGGTCGTGTGGTGGAACGCAGGCGCAGACACGCCGCAGCTTCTGGCCGACGGCGAAGTCTTCATGGGTTCGACCTATAACGGCCGCCTCTACTCGGCGATCGAAGAGCAGGACCAGCCCATCGGCATGATGTGGGACGCGCAGGTGTTCGACCTTGATGGCTGGATCATTCCCGAAGGTCTGCCGGAAGACCGTCTGGCACGCGTGATGGACTTCGTCCGCTTCGCGACCGACACGCAGCGTCTGGCTGATCAGGCCAACTACATCTCCTACGGTCCGGCGCGCCAGTCCTCGGCTCCGCTGGTTCCGGAGGACATGAAGCAGCACATGCCGACCGATCCGGAAAACTCGGCCAACACGTTCCTCTACAACTACGAGTTCTGGGCTGACTATCGCGACGATATCGACGCGAAGTTCCAGTCCTGGCTCGCTCAGTAAGGATGAGGTTCCGGGCGATGCGTCACAGCATGTATCGCCCGGTGTGATACCGATGGGATGCGCCGCAGAGGCGCATCCCGCCAACCAAGAACGAGCGGCAAGAAGACCGCGGCAGGGATGGGACCAAGCGACATGCCCAAGGGCTATATCATCGCACATATCACCGTTGAGGATCCGGAGGCGTATCGCGAATACGTCGAGAAGGACACGCCCATCCTCACCGGTCTCGGTGGACGCTTCATCGTTCGCGGCGGCCCGTCCGAGGTCGTCGAAGGCGCATCCCATGACCGGCACGTCGTCATCGAATTCGACGATTACGCCAGCGCAGAGCGCGCATACCGCGACCCTGATTACCAGGCTGTCGCCGATATTCGCCGCCGCACCGCGCAAAGCACAATCATCCTCGCAGAAGGGGTCTGAGCCATGAGCGACGCCAGTACCGATCCGGACAAGATCGAGGGTCCGACGCCCGACAATGCGATGCGCGCCGCCAAGGCCGCCGATGACGGTCCGATGCTCGCGGCGGACGGAACGCCGCTCAAGAAATCGCTCGCCAAATCGCTGCGGGTGCAGAAGATGCGCGCGCTTATCCTGATCGCTCCTCTTCTGATCTTCGTTCTGGTCAGCTTCATCGCGCCCATCGGCGACATGCTCTTCCGCTCGGTCGAGAACCAGATCGTCTCGGACACGCTGCCGCGCACCACCGCGCGGATCGACGAGTGGGATTCGGCATCCGGCGAGACGCCGGACGAGGCGCTCTACGAAGCACTGTTCTACGATCTCTTCGTTGCCGAGGCGCGGCGGGAACATACGCGTCTCGGCACCCGTCTCAATTACGAGATGACGGGCATGTCTTCGCTCTTCCGCCGCTCGGGCCGGAGCCTCGATGACATCTCGGACGTCTATCTCGACCAGTTCGAAGACCTCAATGAAGCCTGGGACGAGGCCCTGCCCTGGGCCGAGCTGATGGGCGATCCCGACTGGATCGCGGAGCAGCAGGCGTTCGACGAGGCTGGCGAAGACGGCCGGATGCCGCGGTTCGAACTGCGCGAGGGCGCGATCAACGAATTCCCGAACGCGGCTGCCGCCTACGAGACCTTTGCGCGTTTCTCGCAAACCGAAGAAGAAGACAGCCCGCTGGAAGAAGAGCCTTACGGACTTGTCCATGTGGCGCTTTACAAGGATCTGACCGAAAACGGCTACAGCCAGTATGACGGCCCGCGCGCGGATCTCGTGCAGGAAGCTGATGCCGCGGTCGACGGGTTCGAGAGCATCGGCTTCAAGGAAGGCATGATCGAGATCGACGAGGATTGGGGAAATCCCGAGATCTGGACCACGCTACAGATGTATTCGCCCGACTATACCACGGGCTACTTCCTGAACTCCGTGGACATGCAGAAGACCGCGGATGGTCCTGCGCTCCGCGATGCTGATGAGCGGATCTATGGCCTGTTGTTCCAGCGCACGCTCTTCATGTCGCTGGTCATCACCTTCAGCTGCATCGCGCTCGGCTATCCGGTGGCGTATCTGTTGTCGAACCTGCCGGCGCGTACGGCGAACCTCCTGATGATCCTCGTTCTGCTGCCGTTCTGGACGTCGCTTCTGGTTCGAACCTCGGCCTGGAAGGTGATGCTGCAGCAACAAGGCGTGATAAACGACGTGCTCGTCTGGCTCGGCATGATCGGCGACGGCAGCCGGCTCGTGATGATCAACAACCAGTTCGGTACGATCGTGGCCATGACCCACATCCTGCTGCCATTCATGATCCTGCCGATGTATTCGGTGATGTCGACGATCCCGCCCTCCTATGTTCGGGCGGCCAGGTCTCTTGGTGCGACGCCGACGACGGCGTTCCGGCGGGTTTACTTCCCGCAATCGATCCCGGGGATCGGCGCGGGCTCTATCCTCGTCTTCATCCTGTCGATCGGCTACTACATCACGCCCGAGATCGTCGGCGGCACCACCGGTACGTTCATCTCGAACCGGATCGCCTATCACATCTCGTCGTCTCTCAACTGGGGCCTCGCGGCGGCGCTGGGTACGATCCTGCTGGTGGTCGTGCTGGTGCTCTACTGGGCCTATGACCGCATCGTCGGCATCGACAACGTGAAACTCGGGGGCTGAGCCATGAATGACGTCGTTCTGACCGAAACCAAGGATCAGCCGCTCTGGTTCACCGCTTCCGTGATCGGCGCGGCGGGAGCCTTCTTCGGGCTCTTCGTCGGCACCGCGCAGGGCTCTGGGCTTGGCGGCGTGATCGTCGGCTTCCTGATCGCTGCCGCGCTCGGCGTCGCGGCGATCAAGCTCCTGGGCACGGAAATGGAGAAGACCTTCAAATATGGTCTGATCGCAATCTTCCTCGTCGCGGGCTTCGCCTTCGGCGGCCTCGCCGGCCTCATCGTCATGGGGCTCTTCGCGTGGTTCCTCGGCTGGTTCATCTACTGGATCGGCCGGCAACGATACCGCGAGTTCCTGCCGCCTTACCTGACCGCTCGTGAGGTCTTGTGGCATTACACCTTCCGGGTGCTCTGCGGCGCGGTGCTCGTCTTCCTCATCACCCCGATCCTCGTGGTGATGCCGCTTTCGTTCAACGCCGAGAACTTCTTCACCTTCACGCCCGAGATGCTGCGCCTCGATCCTGACGGCTACAGCCTCAGGCATTACCGCGACTTCCTGACTAACCCCGAATGGACGAACGCGGTCTGGAACTCGGTCCGGGTGGCCCCCGTCTCCACACTGATCGCGGTGACGCTGGGCACGCTCGCGGCGATCGGCCTCAGCCAGAGCCACGTTCCCGGACGGCAAGCGATCATGGCGATTCTGATCTCGCCGATGATCGTGCCGCTCATCATCTCGGCGACGGGGATGTACTTCTTCTATTCGAAGATCGGCATCGTCGGCACCTATTGGGGCGTCGTGCTCGCCCATGCGGTGCTCGGCATTCCCTTCGTCATCATCACTGTGACTGCGACGCTCGTCGGTTTCGACAAGTCGCTGGTGCGCGCCTCTGCCAATCTTGGCGCGAACCCGGTGCGGACGTTCTTCAAGGTGCAGATGCCGCTTATCCTGCCCGGCGTGATCTCCGGCGGTCTTTTCGCCTTCATCACGTCCTTCGACGAGGTGGTGGTGGTGATCTTCATCGGCTCGGCCGAGCTGCAGACGCTGCCCTGGCAGATGTTCACGGGCCTGCGGGAACAGATCTCTCCGACGATCCTCGCCGCGGCGACGATCCTCGTCTGTATCTCCATCGCGCTTCTGTCGACGGTCGAGATCCTGCGGCGTCGGTCGGAGAAACTGCGCGGGCTGAGCCCAAGCTGACATGGCGAAGGCAGCGCTCGCGAGGGTTCTTTACCCGGTCGAGCGCTGGCTCGACCGCCTCCGCCCCAAGCGGCGGACGGATAACCTCGTCATCGACCCCTATCTCGGCTACGCGACGGCCTCGGAGATCATACTCCGGGGCCGCGTCCTGACGGCCCTTCGGCGGACCAATCCGTCGCCCGAAGGGTCGTGGTGGACGAACCTTCGGCAGATGCTGTCGCTGTTCCTGACCCGCGAGGTCGCCGACATCTGCGTCACCGCTGGCGGGACCGAAGCCCGCACCGACGAGGAGGGCTATTTCGACCTGCATCTTCCGCGCGAGGATGCCGCTGCGGGCTGGGTATCGGTGCCTGTCACGGTCGAGGACGGCGAGTCGCGCGAACTGGAAGCCCTCGTTCCGCCGCATGATCCACCCTTCGCGGTGATCTCCGATATCGACGACACGGTGCTCCAAACGGGGGCCTATTCGCTTCTTCGCAACCTGTGGACGTCGCTGACCGGCAATGCGCTGACCCGCCACATCTTTCCCGATGCCGTCGCCTTGGTGCGCGGGTTCGAGGCAGCGGGCGCGCCGGTCTTCTTCGTCTCGTCCTCGCCGTGGAACCTGCACTTCTTCCTGCGCCGCATCTTCGAGCGGCACCATATGCCAAAGGCGCCGATGTTCCTGCGCGACCTCGGACTGTCGCGCACGCAGTTCATCTCGGGCACGCATGGCGACCACAAGGGCGGCTCCATCGACGTGCTGCTGGCCGCCCTGCCGGAGACGCCGTTCGTTCTGGTCGGCGATACCGGCCAGCACGATCCGCAGGTCTATCTCGACGCCGCGAAGCGACATCCGGGCCGCATTACCCGCGTGATCCTCCGCGAGCCGGGCAAAGGCGCGGGTGCCAAGGACAAGGCGGCGATGAAGGCGCTGGAAGCGATCGACGTGCGGGTGGAAAGCGCCCGGGATTTCTCGAAGATCTCGCCGGTCGGTTAAAACGCGGAGACGAGGTCCGATCCCATCCGGATCGCTGTTGCCAGGAGGAACAACCCGAAAGCGAGCCGCAAGGCGCGGCGCGGGATGGCATGGGCGATCATCACCCCGACCCGTGCGAAGGTGGTCGAAAGCGGGATGATCACCGCGGCAAGAAAGAGGTTCACATAGCCCAGTGAGAAGGGCGGCAGGCCCTCGGCGCCGAACCCGGTGGCGGCGTAGATCAGCGCGCCGGGAAGGCCGATGATGAAGCCGATCGCGGCCGAGGTGCCGACCGCCTTGCGGATGTCGTAGCCGAGAAAGCTTAGGAGGGGGACGCAGACCGTGCCGCCGCCGATCCCCATCATCGCCGAGATTGCCCCGGCGACAACGCCGAGCCCAGCCCAGACCGGGCGTGAGAAGCTGCGCGGATTGGGCTCGGGGTTCGGGCTTCGCAGGATCATGTCAGCCGCCACGGCGAGCGCGACGACCGTGAAGACGGCGATCAGGGCATAGCCCGACACGACCCCGCCCAGAATGCCGCCGATGACCACGCCAACGAGGATCGCCAGGGCCCAGAGCTTCAGCACCGAGAAGTCGATCGAGCCCTTCTTGTAATGCCCCCAGCCAGAGGAGAGCGAGGTGAAGACGATGGTCGCAAGCGAGGTGCCGACGGCCACCTGCATGATCAGCGCGGGGTCCATGTCGGTCAGTGACAACGCGATATAGAGCGCAGGGACAATGACGATGCCGCCGCCGACGCCGAGTAGGCCCGCGAGCACGCCGCCAACGACCCCGGCCCCGGCCGCGACGCCTGCCAGCGTCAGAAGCGTTGTCATGTCGAGACCGTCCATGCGTGACCTCTTGCTCTCAAGAAAAAATGCCCGCGCGAAATGGCGCGGGCTGGGCCGGTGCCGACCCTAGGCCGGGGGCACCCGGAAAGACAAGGCGCTCAGGAGCGCACCTTGTCCTCGTAGGCCTGCGCGATCTCGCGGGTGATGCCGCCGACCTCGAAGGTGTAGTCGCCGATCTGGCCGACAGGCGTGACTTCAGCGGCGGTGCCAGTGAGCCAGCATTGCTCGAAGCTCTCGAGTTCCTCGGGCATGATGTGCCGCTCGTGCACCTTGATCTGGCGCTCTTTCAGCATCCCGATCACTGTCTGCCGCGTGAGGCCGTTGAGGAAGCAGTCGGGATCGGGCGTGTGTACCTCGCCATCCTTCACGAAGAAGATGTTTGCGCCGGTCGCTTCTGCGACGTAGCCGCGGTAATCCATGAAGAGCGCGTCCGAGCAGCCCTTGGCCTCGGCGGCATGCTTGGACGTCGTACAGATCATGTAGAGACCGGCGGCCTTGGCATGAACCGGGATCGTCTCGGGCGAGGGGCGCTTCCACTTCGAGATATCGAGCTTGGCGCCCTTCATCTTCGCGTCGCCGTAATAGCTGCCCCATTCCCACGCCGCGATGGCAAGGCGGACGGGGTTCCGCGCGGAGGCGACACCCATATCCTCGCCGGCACCGCGCCATGCGACAGCACGCACGTAAGCGTCCGTCAGGCCGTTTGCCTTAAGCACCTCGGCCTTGGCGGTCTCGATCTGGTCGACGGAGAACGGAATGTCGAAATCGAGGCAACTGGCGGAGTAGTGAAGCCGTTCCGAATGGTCCCGGCTGAGGAAGATCTTGCCGTTATAGGCCCGTTCGCCTTCGAACACCGAACTGGCATAGTGCAGCCCGTGCGTCAGCACATGCACATTCGCCTCGCGCCAATCCACCATCCGACCATCCAGCCAGATCTTACCGTCGCGGTCGTCATAACCTCCGGCCATCGCGAGACTCCTCATTCGCGTTTTCATTTGTTGCGTGGGATACGTCCGGTTCGGACATAAAGTGTCCCAAAATCTGCGAGTCGCTACCAGTTCATGGTTGGAATGTCAACAAGACTGACTTAATGTCCTGAAAAAGACTTGAGGGACACACATGGCCGATCAGGACCACGCCTCACCGGCCGGCGGGGAGACGCTTCTCTTTCTGACGGACGAACAGCTTCGTCAGGGCATCGAGGCGATGTTCTTTGCCTATCGTGGCTTCACCGCCGACCCGGACATGATCCTTGCCGATTACGATTACGGTCGCGCGCATCACCGGGCGCTGCATTTCATCAACGGGGCCCCCGGAACGAACGTCAACAACCTGCTCGCCATCCTCGGTGTTACAAAACAATCGCTTAACCGTGTCTTGCGCACTCTGATCGGAGACGGTCTTGTTGAAAGCCGGGTAGGCCGGTCGGACAAGCGCGAGCGGCATCTCTACCTGACCGAGAAGGGAGCGGCCCTCGAACGGGCCTTGTCGGACGCGCAGCGCGCGCGGATGCGCAAGGCTTACCGGGATGCCGGGCCCGAGGCGGTGGCGGGGTTCAAACGCGTTCTTGAGGCGATGATGGATCCCGAGATGCGGCGCAGATATCATGCGCTCAGGGAGGGAAGGGGATGAGCGATCCAGACGCACATCTGCTGATCGTCGATGACGACGAACGCATACGCGGGTTGTTGCAGAAGTTTCTCGTACGCCACGGGTTTCTCGTAAGCGCGGCGCGCGATGCGGCCCATGCGCGACGTCTCTTGCAAGGGCTCGAATTCGACATGATCGTGCTCGACGTGATGATGCCGGGCGAAGACGGTGTGAGCCTGACGCGGCATATCCGCGAAAGCGCTCTGACGCCGATCCTGCTTCTGACCGCCAAGTCCGAGACCGAAGACAGGATTTCAGGGCTGGAGGCCGGGGCGGATGACTACCTCACCAAACCCTTCGAGCCGAAAGAACTTCTCTTGCGGATCAACGCGATCCTGCGGCGGATGCCCGAACCTGCAGCGGATGCGGCCAAGCCGAAATTCATCACGCTCGGGCCGATCCGCTACGATATCGACCGGGGCGAGATGTGGCGCGGCGAGGAGGTCGTGCGGCTCACCGCCACCGAAACGCAGCTCATGCGGATCTTTGCGAAAACCCCCGGCGAGGCGCTGACCCGATCGCAACTGGTCGAAGACCTCGGCCGCGACAAGGGCCAGGCGCAGGAGCGCGCGGTCGACGTGCAGATCACGCGGCTCCGCCGGAAGATCGAGGTCAATCCGAAAGAGCCGCGCTATCTGCAGACCGTGCGGGGCGCGGGCTACATGCTCTCGCCCGACTGAGGCTCAGAGCTTGTCCATCGCCTGTGCGAGGTCGGTGTCGCGGTCGGTCAGTCCGCCCACGTCATGGCTTGTCAGCGTGACGGTCACGCTGTTGTAGACATTGGACCATTCGGGGTGATGGTCCATCTTCTCGGCATGCATCGCCGCTTTCGACATCCAGCCGAACGCGCCCACGAAATCCTCGAACTTGAAGGTCTTGGTGATGCCCTTGCCGTCATCGGTCTTGGACCATCCGGCGTCGAGCACGGGCTTGAGATCGGCGTCGCTGAGTGTGTCGGTCATTCCTGCTCCTCTGGGTTGGCTTTGCGGAACGGGCCGTAGGAGGTGAGCACTTCGATATCCTCCTCAATGGCCCGGCGCTCTGCCTCAAGGTAATTCGCGACAGCGCCCGAGAAACCCTCGTCGGCAATCCAGTGCAAGGAATGCGTCTCGGTCGGCATGTAGCCGCGGGCGAGCTTGTGCTCGCCCTGCGCGCCCGCTTCGACGGTGGCGAGGCCATGCGCGATGGCATAGTCGATGGCTTGGTAGTAGCACGCCTCGAAATGCAGGCAGGGGTGGTGTTCGGTGCAGCCCCAATACCGGCCATAGAGCGCATCGCGACCGATAAAATTGAGCGCGCCGGCGACGTAGCGCCCCTCGCGCTCGGCCAGAACCAGCATCACGTCCTCGCGCATCGTTTCCTGTACAAGGTCGAAGAAGGCGCGCGTTAGGTAGGGCGTGCCCCATTTCCGCGCGCCGGTATCCTGGTAGAACTGCCAGAAGGCATCCCAATGCTCGGGCCGCAGGTCATCGCCGGAAATCTGGTGGATAGTGCCGCCGAAGTCCTGCGCCTGCCGCCGCTCTTTCCGCATGGTTTTGCGCTTGCGCGAGGAGAGCGAGCCCAGGAAATCGTCGAAACTCTCATAACCGTCGTTCCGCCAGTGGAATTGCTGGGTCACGCGGTGCAGCAGTCCCATCTCCGCGCCGCGCAGAGCCTCGTCTTCGGTGCAGAAGGTGACGTGCAGAGAGGACAGCCGGTTCTCCGCGCCGATCTGGATCGCACCCTGAAGAAGCGCACCGAAGCCCACCTCTTCCATGCCCGGCCGCGTCAGAAGCCTCCGTCCCGTCGCGGGAGTGAACGGCACGGCGATCTGTAGCTTGGGATAGTAGCGCCCGCCCGCGCGCTCATAGGCATGGGCCCAGTTGTGGTCGAAGATGTATTCGCCCTGGCTGTGCCCCTTGGCATAAAGCGGGGCGACCGCGATCACCTGCCCGTCGATTTCGGCGACAAGATAACGCGGATCCCAGCCCGTCCCGGTGCCGACGGAACCCGATTGCTCCAGCGCATAAAGAAAACGATGCGTCGTGAACGGATCGTTCGGCGGTCCGCCATCCGATGTCTCCGGACAGGCGCAGGCATCCCAGACCTCCGGCGCGATATCGCCGAGGCTCTGGTACAGGCTTACGGAAATGCTGCGGTCGGTCTGCCCGTCATCCATGGCGCCCAATCCCCTTTCCGGCCAGTATCTGGCCCGACGTTCAGGTCGATCAAGCGTCGTATCCCTCGAAGGTCACGTTGTCGGCAACGCTGCGGGCGTCTGCCTCCTCTTCGGGCGATCGGATCGTCCAGCACAGGATCGGCAGACCCGCGCGTTTGATCTCGGCGATCCGCGGACTTGTCAGCCCCTTTCTGTCATGGCTGACGAAACTCGCGCCGACGTTTTCAAGATCGGGGATGGCCGCAAGGCGCTCGCGGGTAGCGGCGGGAAGGATCGGCCAGTCGGATTGCAGGAAGGCGCAGGTCGTCAGGCCGCGCGGAATGTCCGGCAGAAGGTCGGCGCATCGGGCGACGCTGTGAGGATTGAACGACATGAGCGCGACCGATCCGTCATAGTCCGCAAGCGCAGCCGCTGCGGCGTCCTCCAGAGGGCCGACATCGGGGCCCATTGCGCCGTCTTGATCCTTGATCTCGATCAGTAGTGGGGCACGCCCGTCGACAAGCGCCAGGATGTCGGCCAGCGTCGGTATCGGCTCGTCACCATAAAGGAGCGGGATCGTCGTCAGCTCCGCGCTGTCGGTCTGGCGAAGCGGGCCGCATTGCCCGGTCAGCCGCCGCAGGTCGTAATCATGAAAGACCATCGCAACGCCGTCGCGCGAGAGCTGTAGATCGAGCTCTATGCCGTAGCCCTTCGCGATGGCGGCCTCGAAGGCCGCGCGGCTATTCTCGGGCCGCGAAAGGCGCGCGTCGTGGAACCCGCGATGCGCGATCGGGCGATCGAGCAAGGCGCGCGGCAGGGGCGGCATCGGTCAGGCGATCTCGAAGATGCCTTCGATCTCGACCGCGACGCCCATCGGCAGGGACGCCGCCGAGACCGCCGACCGCGCGTGCGGCCCGGCCTCTCCGAAGACCGCGACCATCAGGTCGGACGCGCCGTTCACGACCTTCGGTTGATCGGTGAAATTGGCGGTGGAATTTACGAAGCCCACGAGTTTCACCACCCGTTTGACACGCCCCAGATCGCCGCTGCAGGCCGCCTTGGCCTGCGCGATCAGCGACAGCGCGCAGCGCTCCGCCGCCTTTGCCCCGGCGGCGACATCGAGATCCTGACCGAGTTTGCCGGTGATGAGGCCGTCCGCATCCATGCTGATCTGGCCCGAGATGTGAAGAAGCGGCCCGGCCATCACGTACGGCACGTAATTCGCGGCAGGTGCGGGGGCGTCGGGCAGGCTGTGGCCAAGCTCGGCCAGGCGGGTCTCGATATCATTGGGCATTGGTGGTCTCCGATCACGTCTTTGAAAGGACGCTAGTCGCGACAAGGGCTCTGCGAAAGGGCGTTTTTGAAAGACGGGCTTCGCGGAATGCGCGCGTCATGTAATCGGTGAGCGGCTTCAGCAGATAGGCGAGGGGCGTGCGCGCGCCGGTCTTCAGGAAGGCCTCGACCGGCATGCCGGGCACAAGCGAGACACCCTCGGGCAGCGTATCTTCGGCGAACGCGATCTCTGCGCGGTAATAGCTGCGTCCCGATTGCTGCTCGGTCAGCGCATCTGCCGAGACCCAGGACACCGTGCCATCGATCCGGGGCGTGCGCCGCTGATCGAGCGCGGTGAGGCGCAGCGTGACCGGCTGGCCGGGCCAGACACGGTCGATCTCCGACGCCGCGATCTGGGCCATCACGCGGAAACTCTGGTCCTGCGGAACGAGCGTCATGATCGGATCGCGCGGCCCGATCACCGCCCGTGCGGCGGTGACCCGCAGATCGTGGACCACGCCCGCAATCGGCGCGACGATCTCGAGCCTGCGGCGATCCTCGGCCAAGGCCGCGCGGCGGGCGTCCAGGAGCCGCAGATCGGCGCTCGTGTCCCGCAATTCCGCGATAACCTCCGCTCGGCGCTCTTCCTCGAGCCGGGCAGCCAGTGCATCGACCTCCTGGCTTTGCATTCGCGTGGCGCTGGCTTGCACGGCGAGCGTGTCGAGCCGTGCATCGAGCTGTGCCGCGGTTCGCTGGAGGCCCCGCACGCGCGTCATCTGCACCAGCCCCTGGTCGAGGAGGCTCTGCTGATCGCCCAGCTCTTCGCGCACGATGGCCCGCTCCGCGATGATGCCCGCGCGTTCCGTCTCGTAGGCGCGCAGCTCTTCGGCGAGGCGGGCGCGCATGATCTCGCGCTCGCGCGTCTCCTCTGCGCGGGTGCGGGCACGGGCATCGAAGAGGTTTTCCTGCCCGGTCGCAAGTTCGGCCACAGCCGGATCGGTCTTGGCCCGCGCGAGAAGGGGGGGCGCGAAGGAGAGAGTGTCGCTGCCGTCCCGCTCCGCCTCGAGCCGGGCGCGGCGGGCAAGGAGTTCGAAATACTGGCTGTCGGCCTCCGCGATCTCTGCATCGAGACGGGTGGGGTCGAGCCGGACGAGCGTGTCGCCCGCCGCGACGCTGTCCCCCTCACGCAGGGGAACCGCTGCGACAACTCCGCCTTCGGGATGCTGGACGACGACCTCGTCCGTCGCGACCTCGATCACCGCCGGAGCGATCACCGCGCCCTCGATGCTCGCCGTCGCGCCCCAAAGGCCGAGGCCGCCCGCAAGGGCCGCAAGAACGGTGAGCCCGCCAAAGATCGGACCTTTCAGCGAATAGGAACGCCCGCTCATCCCGCCACGCCTTCCGCACCCCGAACGGCGGGCGCGAGGCTTGCATGGTTCGCGACGCGCGCGCGCAAAACCTCTTCGCGCGGGCCGAGCGCCGTGCGCTGCCCCGCTTCGAGCATCATCAGGATATCGCATTCGGCGATGGCTGAAGGTCTATGCGCCATGATGATTGCCGCGCCGCCTGACGCCTTCACGCTACAGACGGCGGCGTTGAGCGCGGTCGCCCCCGGGTGGTCGAGATGCGCGTCGGGCTCATCGAGAACGAGCAGCACCGGATCGCCGTAGAGCGCCCGTGCGAGGCCGATCCGCTGTGCCTGCCCACCCGAGAGAGGCGCGCCGGGGGCGGTTATCTGGGTCTCATATCCTTGCGGAAGGCTCAGAATCATCTCGTGCACGCCGGCTGCCTTGGCAGCTTTCAGGATCGCCTCGGCATCGGGATCTTCGTCCATCCGGGCGATATTCTCCGCCACGGTGCCATCGAAGAGGCTCACGCGCTGTGGCAGGTAACCGATCAATCGCCCGAGGCGTTCGGGATCGTAACGGTCGAGCCGCGCACCGCCGAGGCGGATTTCACCGATCCGCGCAGGCCAGAGGCCGACCAATGCGCGGGCGAGCGTGGTCTTGCCGGCGCCGGACGGCCCGATGACGCCGAGCGCCTGGCCGGGCGCGATCTCGAAGCTGACATTGCGAAGCGCGGGATGCGCTTGTCCCGGCGGCAGAATGGTCACGCCCTGCGCCTCGATGCGGCCTTCGGGACGTGGCAGGGCGAGGAGTTCGGGCGCTTCGGGCTCGGTGTTCAGTGATCGGCTCATGTTGCGCCAGGCGGCAAGCGCGGTGGAGAGGAGCCGCCATTGCCCGATCACCGCCTCGATCGGCGCAAGCGCACGGCCCAGAAGGATCGATGCCGCGATCATCGCGCCGGGACTGACCATTCCGGCGATGGCAAGCCATGCGCCAAGACCGAGCATCGCCGACTGCAGGAGAAGCCGGATCGCGCGCGCCGTGGCTGTGAACCCGCCCACCCTGTCTGAAAGCGTGACATGATCGTCGAGCGCGGTCCGCCGGCGGCGCAGCCAGCGATCCTCGAGACTGCCGCGCATTCCGAGTGCGAAAATGGTCTCGCGTTCCCCCTTGGCCTGCGCCTCGAGTCGCTGCGTGCGGGTCTGCTCTGCAGCGAGGCCGGATTCCTGCGGCGTCGTCGTCCAGCGCTGCGTCAGCGCGATCAGCACGAGGACCGCGCCGCCCGTCAGCGCAAGAAGGCCGAGCCACGGATGGAAGAGCGCGATGACCAGGAGAAACAGTGGTGTCCAGGGAATGTCGAAGACCGAGGCGGCGGCCGACGAGGACAGACCACGGGTCACGGTCGACAGCGCCTCCGGCCCTGGAGCCAGACCTTGATGCATGTTGTCTTCAGTCTGCGCGAGGGAGAGGCGGAACGCGACGGGATCGAGCCGCGCCTGAAAGCTCGCCGCGATCCGCGACAGCGCCCGGCTGCGGAAGGCATCGATGAGCCCCATCGCGGCATAGAGAAACAGCGCCAGCGCCGACAGCGCCACGAGAGTCTCGACCGAACCGGAGCCCAGCACGCGGTCGTAGACTTGCAGCATGTAGAGGGGGCCGGTGAACATCAGAAGGTTGATCGCGGCGCTGAAGAGCGCCACGGCGATCAGCCCGCGCCGCACGCCCCGCCGTGCGCGGCGCAGCTCTGCCCTCGTCGATTCGCCCCTCGATGCCATCGCGTCCGTTCCCTGTCCGGGACGTACCTTACGACACGGTATGTTACCTGTCCATTTACGGTCGCGCGCCTCGCGCCGCCGTTAATTGCCGAAGAGATCGCGCAACACCGAATCGATGATCGCACCTACAGGGTCCTGCGGTTGCTGACGACGCTGCGGTTGTGGCTGGGGTTGCTGCTGCGGTTGCGGCTGTTGCTGCACCTGTGGCTGCGGCGCTTGCGGCACCGACATCGGCAGATCGCGCACCGGCAGACCATCATGGACCCGAGCCATCGTTTCGCGCCAGATCTCGGACGGCAGGCCGCCACCGGTGACACCGCTCAGAGGCGTGTTGTCGTCATAGCCCATCCAGACACCGGCCACGTAATCGGCGGTGAAGCCCACGAACCAGGCATCGCGCTGCTCGTTCGAGGTGCCGGTCTTGCCGGCGGCGGGTCTGCCGATCTGCGCCCGCGTTCCCGTGCCTTCGGAGATCACCTTCTCCATCATGAAGACGAGCTCACGCGCGGCTTCCTCCTGGATCACCCGCTCCCCGATGCCGCCTTGCACGTCGAGCAAGGGCTCGTTGTCGCCCTGGTAACGCAGCTGGTTGACGCCATAAGGCTTGACCGAGGAGCCGCCGTTGAGAATGCCCGCATAGGCGCCCGTCATCTCGAGCAGCGTCGATTCCGACACGCCGAGCGCGACCGACGGGGTGTCCACCACGCGGCTGTCGATGCCGAAATCCGTGGCGACGCGCGCCACGAGGTCGCGCCCAACGCTCTCGGAAATCTTCACCGCGGGAATGTTCAGAGAGCGCTTCAACGCTTCCGTCAGCGTGACGCGGCCGGCGTAGTTTCTAGAGTAGTTCTCGGGGCACCATTGGCCCGACCCTGGAATGTTCATGCAGAATGGCTCGTCGACCACGGTATCGTAGGGGCTGTAGCCGAGCTCGAGCGCGGTTGCGTAGACGAAGGGCTTGAAGGCTGACCCGGTTTGGCGCTTGGCCTGTGTGGCGCGATTGAAGACGCCCGACACGCCTGTCTTGCGGCCGCCGACCATCGCGCGCACCGCGCCGTCCGCGGACATCACGACGATCGCCGCCTGCGCCTTCGAGCCATCGCGGACCTTCTCGTCGAAGATCTGGATCATCGCATCCTCGGCGGCCTGCTGCAGGCGCGGGTCTAGCGTCGTGGTGATCTCCACATCCTCGCGCGAGGAGACATCCGCAAAGGGTGGGAGCGTGTCCATGATCCAATCGGCGAAGTAGCCGCCATCCCGGCGTTCGGCCGCCCGCGAGAGCGTCGCGGGGTTGGCTCTCGCGGTCTGCGCTTCGGCAGAGGTGAGGTATCCTTGGTCCTCCATCAGCCCGATGACCACGTTCGCGCGGTTCTGGCTGCGCTCGAGATCATTGGTGGGCGCGAGTGTCGACGGGGCCGTCAGAAGCCCGGCGAGCATCGCGGACTCGGACGCCTCCAGAAGCGCGGCGGGTTTCGAGAAATAGCGCTGCGACGCGGCCTCCGCGCCGTAGGCGCCGCCGCCCAAATAGGCGCGGTTGAGGTAGATCGAAAGGATCTCGTCCTTGCTGTACTTCGCCTCCATCGCCAGCGCGTAGATCGCCTCGCGGGCCTTCCGCGCGATCGAGCTTTCGCGGCAATCGGCAATGTATTGGCTTTCCGTCTCCCAGACCGAACTGTCGTAGCGCACGCCGAGGCAGAGCAGTTTCGCCGTCTGCTGCGTGATGGTCGAGCCGCCATGACCCGAGAGCGGGCCACGCCCTTCGCGCAGGTTGATGCGAATGGCCGAGGCGATGCCGCGCGGGCTGACACCGACATGCCAGTAAAAGCGTCGGTCCTCTGTCGCGATGACTGCGTGCTTGAGGTGACGCGACACGGTGTCGGCGGTGACCACGCCGCCGAACTGATCGCCGCGCCAGGCGAACACCTCGCCGTTCCGGTCGTAGAGCGTCACGGACCCGTTCGCGCGGCCGTCGAGAAATTCATCGACAGGGGGCAGTGTCGTGTAGGTGTAGCCGACCCATAGCCCGACCAGCAGAATTGCCACCAGGGCGACGCGCGACGTGACAACCCACACAAGCCGCATCAGGAAGCGGAAAAGCCCAAGGATCATGGCTGCGATCGGGTTGAGTTTGCGTCCGCCGCCGCCGCGACCGCCACGCTTTTTCGGAGGCGTTTTGCGGGCCTTCGGTTTGGCCGGCTGTGCCTTGCCCTTGGCCGGCCGCCGGTCGGCGACAAGCCTGCGCTTGTTCTTCGGTGAATCGCTCATGGGTCCTGCCGGGGCCTCGTTCGTTTGGGGGAAGATAAACCTTCGGCGGCCGGATGTGGACAGAGCCTCGCGGATTTTTCAGAGTTTTATAAGTGGTTAATTTTTGTGCGGTTAGCCTAAAGCGCACAAAAATTATGCGAAAACTCTGGCGTGGCGGCTCCAAATAGGGCGTTTTCCTTCCCCTAATCCCTCCGTCTTTCTTTTCTGCAGCTGCGAATTGCAGGTTCCGGCCTGCCAAACCGAAAGGGACGAAGGTGAAACTCATCATTGCGACGATCAAGCCGTTCAAGCTGGAGGAGGTGCGCGAGGCGCTCACCGCCATCGGCGTGCGCGGCATGATGGTGACCGAGATCAAGGGCTTCGGATCGCAGTCCGGCCACACGGAAATCTATCGCGGCGCGGAATATGCCGTGAATTTCGTACCGAAGATCAAACTCGAAATCGCCGTTGCAGCCTCGATGGCCGACCAGGTGATCGAGACGATCGCCAAGACCGCGAAGACCGGCAAGATCGGCGACGGCAAGATTTTCGTGCTCGATGTGGGTCAGGCGATCCGCGTCCGGACCGGCGAAACCGACGCGGACGCGCTCTGAGCGCGCGGCGGCCCGCCAACAAGATCACAAAGGGAAACGGACACAATGAAACTTTTCAAGACACTCGCTCCGGCCGTCGCGCTTGCCGCGCTCCCGAGCCTCGGCCTCGCCCAGGAGGCAGAGGCCGCGCCGGACATCAATCCGTATATCTTCACCACCCTGCTGTTCCTCATCGGCGGCTTCCTGGTGTTCTGGATGGCAGCGGGCTTCGCGATGCTCGAGGCCGGCCTCGTGCGCTCCAAGAACGTCACGATGCAGCTCACCAAGAACATCGCGCTCTTCTCGATCGCGGCCATTATGTACTGGCTCGTCGGCTTCAACCTGATGTATCCCGGAGATGGCTGGATCATCCCCGGCTATGTCGGCGGCTTCTTCAACATCACCTCGCTTGAGCCCGTGGGTCTCGACGCGGCCGATGCCGCGCTCGATTACGCATCGGTCGGCTCGGACTTCTTCTTCCAGCTGATGTTCTGCGCGACCACCGCGTCGATCGTTTCTGGCACCCTGGCCGAGCGTATCAAGCTGTGGCCGTTCCTGATCTTCGTCGTCGTGCTGACCGGCTTCATCTACCCGATCGAAGCATCCTGGCAGTGGGGTGGCGGCTGGCTCTCCGAAGCGGGCTTCTCCGACTTCGCAGGCTCGACGCTGGTACACGCAGCCGGTGGCTGGGCGGCTCTCGCGGGTGCCCTTATCCTCGGTCCGCGCCTCGGCAAGTACTCCAAGGATGGCCGCACCGTGCCGATGCCAGGTTCGAACCTCGCGCTGGCCACTCTGGGCACGTTCATCCTGTGGCTCGGCTGGTTCGGCTTCAACGGCGGCTCGCAGCTCGCAATGGGCACCGTGGGTGACGTCACCGATGTCAGCCGGATCTTCGCCAACACCAACATGGCCGCTGCCTCGGGTGCGGTTGCCGCGCTAATCCTCACGCAGGTGATGTACAAGAAGCCCGACCTCACCATGACGTTGAACGGCGCCCTCGCAGGTCTCGTGTCGATCACGGCAGAGCCGCTCGCTCCATCGCTCTTCGGCGCGCTTCTCACCGGTGCGGTCGGCGGTGTGATCGTGGTCTTCACCGTGCCGCTGCTCGACAAGCTGAAGATCGACGATGTCGTCGGCGCGATCCCGGTGCACCTCTTCGCCGGTATCTGGGGCACGCTCGCTGTGGCCTTCTACACCGGCAACTGGGGTGCACAGATCATGGGCATCGTCTCTATCGGCCTCTTCACCTTCGTGGTCTCGGCCATCGTCTGGTTCATCCTGAAGGCCCTCGGCGGCATCCGGGTGTCCGAAGAAGCAGAGATCGCGGGGCTCGACATGTCCGAGCTCGGTATGGAGGCATATCCCGAGTTCTCCAAGGGCTGAGCTCCTCCCTCACAGCCTTTGAATGACGGACCCGGGCGAGCGATCGCCCGGGTTTTTTGCTGTCAGGAGATCCGGCGGCACCGAGCGCCTTCGAGCCGTAAGCGACACTCGACGCACAGAAGCGGCAGCGCGACGCGAGACGCGGCGAGCGTTACGGGCAGAATCGCGTCGGGCCGGACGAGGAACATCGCCTCGGCCAGCGCCGCCTCGCGTTCGGCCTCGAGCGAGACCAGCAGGAACCGGCAGAGCGCGTCCTCGTCCGGCGTCAGCGTCGCATCGCCGGGATCGCCGAGACGCGGCATGTGCCAGGCGCTTTTCCGCAGGATCCTGTCGAGATCCTCGAACGCAGAGAGGCAGGCGCGGGCTCGTCCCGCACCGAGGTCATGGCAGAGTCCGGACCAGACCTGAGCCTGAGCCTCGGCCCCCTCCGGCCAGAGCCGGAGCATCACGAGAAAGCGTGCTTCGGGACTGCGAAGCATCTCGATACGCCGCGTCGCGATTTCGGAGGAAACGAGGGTCTGATGCATGAGCGATCCTTTCGCGATTATTCCTGATTAAAACAATCAGAAAAGTCAATCACGCCATGGCTTACTGAGGAGCCGAAGGTCGAAGATTCGCCGATTGCGGCGCGACTTTTCAAAAAAGTCAGTTCCGCTTCGCGCCATGTCGCGCTAGCTCAAGTTACATGGATGTCGTTGTCGTCATTGCGATTATCGCGGGATTGTTCATCGTGCTCGGCGTGGCTGAACCGCTCGCCGGTCGCTTGCGGCTGCCTTACACGGTGATCCTCGCGCTGATCGGGATCGTGATCGGCCTTCTTGCCTCGTTCTTCCTCAGAACCGAGCTGACCGATGCTCTGAACCCGGTCGCGAATGCGATCCTCGATTTCCCGATCCGGTCGAACGTCTTCCTTTATGTTTTCCTGCCGACGTTGCTGTTCCAGGTGACGCTTGGCATGAACCTGCGCCGCATGGCGGACGATTGGGTGCCGATCCTCGTCCTTGCCGTGGTCGCGGTCTTCTTCTCGACGCTGGTCGTAGGCTACACGCTGTCGCTGGTCAGCGGGATGGAACTTGTGGCCTGTCTTCTACTGGCGGCGATCGTATCGACGACCGATCCGTCGGCGGTTGTCTCGATCTTCCGCTCCATCGCCGCGCCACGGAGGCTTGCGCGCATCATCGAAGGCGAAAGCCTGATGAACGACGCCGCCGCCATCGCGCTCTTCGGTCTTCTGATGGGCTTCGTGATGCAAGGGGTGCCGGACCCGACATGGACCGGGGCGCTCCTGAGGTTTCCCGGCCTCATCTTCGGCGGCGCGGCGGTCGGGTTCCTGCTGGCGCGGGCGACCGTCTTCGTGATGTCCTTCTTCGACCGCTACGAGGCGGCGCAGGTGTCGCTCTCGGTGGCGCTACCCTATCTGGCCTATATCGCCGCCGAGCAGATGCTCGGGGCTTCGGGCGTCATCGCCGTGGTCGCCTCGGGCATGACGATGACGGTGGCGGCCCCCGGTGCCATCAGCCCGACGAGCTGGAACAACATGCGGGAAGTCTGGACGCTGTTGTCGCATTGGGCGGGCGGCTTCATCTTCGTTCTCGCCGCACTGCTGATCCCGCGCCTTTTGCAGGATGTGACGCTCGTCGATATCGGCCTCATCCTCGTCGTCGCCGGGGCGGCGCTTGCGGCGCGGGCGGTGATCCTGTTCGGGCTTCTGCCCCTCCTGACGCTGGTGCGCCTTTCTCCGGCGGTGGAGCGGCCCTACCGCACTGCGATCCTCTGGGGCGGCTTGCGCGGCGCGGTGACGCTGGTGCTTGCGCTCGCCGTCACCGAAAGCCTCCGAGTGCCCGAAGAGACGCGCCGCATGATCGGCATCCTTGCCACGGGCTATACGCTGTTCACTCTGATCGTTCAGGGCTCGTCGCTGAGATGGGTTATCAGCAAGCTGCGGCTCGACCGTCTCTCGCCGCTCGACGCTGCGCTGGCAAAGCAAGTCATTGCCGTGGCGCTTCAGGCAGTCCGCGAAGAGGTTTCGGAGACCACCAAGAATTACGACATCAGCCATGACATCGCCCGATCCGAAGCCAAGAGCTTCGGTGAGCGGCTCGACGGGGCGGTCAAGGAGGCGGAGAACTCCGAAGACGTTCTCGATCGCGACCGGATCACGCTGGGCCTCGTTGCGCTGGCCAGCGCGGAGCGGGACATCGTTCTGGAACGCCTGAAAGAGCGTGCCGTCTCTTCGCGGCTCGGAGACCGCATCCTGTCGGACGTGGACCGGCTGGTCGAGGCGGCGCGGCAATCGGGCCGCTTCGGATATCGCCGCGCCGCGCGTCAGGCGGTTGGGTTGAACCTGTCCTTCCGAATTGCGGTGCGGCTCTTCAACCGCGCGCGCATCTCTGCGCCGCTCGGGCGGCTGACGGCAGACCGCTTCGAGGTGCTGCTGTTGCAGGGCCTCGTCCTGCGCGATCTCGACGGGTTCATCGACCGGCGCATCCGGCGCATTCACGGCCGGCGCGTGGCCGAGCTCTTGCACGAGCTTCTGGCGCGGCGCGCCGAAATGGTCGAACAGGCGCTCGACGGTCTGCGCCTGCAATATCCCGGGTATGCCGAGGAACTCGAGCGCCGCTTCATCCGGCGCACGGCGCTGCGGCTGGAGAAACGCGAATATGACGAGCTTCTCGAGGAAGGTCTGATCGGGGTCGAGCTGCATACCGACCTGATGCACCGTCTGGCCCGCCGCATGGCGCGCGAGGATCGCCGGCCGGCGCTCGATATCGTGCTGCAGAAGGCGGAGATCGCGCGGCAATTCCCGCTCTTTTCGGAACTCGACGATGCGACGCTGCAGCGTCTCTCCAAGGCGCTGATTACGCGCTACGCCTCCGAAGGCGACATGATCCTCAGCCATGCCTCGGTGCCGGAGACAGTCTATTTCATCGCATCGGGCGCGGTCGAGCTCCGTACGCGCGGTGTGTCCTACCGGCTTGGCCGGGGCGAATTGTTCGGCCAGCTTGCCATGCTCACGAAATCGGCGCGCAAGACAGAAGTGCGCGCGATCGCGCCCTCGACGCTGCTCGCCCTCGACGAGCGGCGGTTCCGCCGGCTCCTGCGCCGCTCGACCGCGCTGCAGGACGCGGTGCGCGAAAGCGCCGAGAAGCGCGGCATCAAGGTGCCCTATCTCGACGAGCTTCAGGAGCAACGCGAGGTGAAATCATCGGGCAAGCGCACTAAGTCCCCCGGATGGACAGAGACGCGCGAAGAGGATAGCCACGACGGTCATGGCAAAGAAGAAAGACGATAACCCGAATTGCAAGGTGATCGCCGAGAACCGGCGCGCCCGCTTCGACTATCAGATCGAAGAGGATGTGGAATGCGGGATCGTGCTGACGGGCTCGGAGGTGAAATCCCTGCGACTCAACCAGGCGAACATCGCCGAGAGCTATGCCGAGGTTAAGGATGGCGAGTTGTGGCTGATCAACAGCTACATCGCGCCGTACGAACAGGCGATGTTCGGCCACGAGGATCGCCGCCCGCGCAAGCTTTTGGCCTCCCGGCGCGAGCTGGCGCGGTTCTGGAACGAGACGGCGCGCAAGGGCATGACGCTGGTTCCGCTGGTCCTTTACTTCAATCATCGCGGCATGGCGAAGATCAAGGTTGCGCTGGCCAAGGGCAAGAAGACCCATGACAAGCGCGAAACCGAAGCCAAGCGCGACTGGAACCGTCAGAAGCAAAGGCTTTTGAAAGAACATGGCTGAGCTTGCCTCTGCCCTGGCCGCACCGTAATCAAAGCCCGCACTCCATGACCCGAGCGAGGTGGTGAACGTGACAGACGATCCCAAGACCCTGGTCTCGACCGACTGGCTGGCCCGGCATCTGTCGGATCCCGACCTTCGTATCCTCGATGCAAGCTGGTACCTGCCGGATATGGGCCGGGAAGGGCGCGCGGAATACGACGCCGCGCATATTCCCGGGGCGCGTTTCGTCAATATCGACGATCTGAGCGACGCGCGGTCCGACTTGCCGCACATGGCCCCGCCGCCCGAGAAGTTCATGAGCCGGATGCGTGCAATGGGCGTCGGTGACGGCCATCAGGTCGTGGTCTATGACGGCGCGGGCATGTTCTCCGCTGCGCGGATCTGGTGGCTCTTCAAGTTGATGGGGCACGCCGATGTCGCGGTTCTCGATGGCGGCTTTCCGAAATGGCAAGCCGAGGGTCATCCCGTGGAGGATGTCGCGCCCGTGGTGCGCGATCGGCACATGACCGTGCGGCGCCAGGCCCATCTTGCACGCGATGTCACGCAGGTCTCTTCGGCGGCGAAACTTGGCGATCACGAGATCATCGACGCCCGCTCTCCCGGCCGCTTCCGGGGCGAGGAGGCGGAGCCGCGCCCGGGCATGCGCGCAGGTCACATTCCCGGCTCCAAGAACGTCCATTACGCAGCCTTGCTCAACGAGGACGGCACGATGAAGGCGCCCGACCAGCTTCGGGACGTGTTCGAGAGCGCCGGGATCGACCTTTCCAAGCCCGCGATCACCACCTGCGGATCCGGCGTCACCGCCGCGATCCTGAGCCTTGCCATGGAGCGGTTCGGCAAGAGCGACCATTCCCTTTATGACGGCTCCTGGTCCGAATGGGGCCAGTTTCCCACCTTGCCCGTCGCAACCGGAGACGACTGATGTTCGAACATCTCAAAGAACAACCCGCCGACAAGATCCTTGCCCTGATGCAGGCCTACAAGGACGATCCGCGCGAGGACAAGATCGACCTCGGGGTCGGCGTCTACAAGGACGCCACGGGCAACACGCCGATCATGCGCGCGATCAAGACCGCCGAGAAGCAGCTCTGGGAGGCCGAGGAGACGAAGGCTTATACCGGGCTCGCGGGCGATCCGAAATTCGGGGATCGCATGGCCGAGCTGGTGCTCGGCGACGCGGTTCCACTCTCCAAGGTCGCGCGGGTCGCAACGCCCGGCGGCACCGGTGCGGTGCGCCAGGCCTTCGATATGATCCGAATGGCCAATCCCGATGCGCGCGTCTTCGTCTCGGATCCGACCTGGCCGAACCACCTGTCGATCCTGAAGCACATGGAAATCCCCCATGTCGCCTATCGGTATTTCGATAGCGAGACGGGCGGCGTCGATTTCGAGGGCATGATGTCCGATCTCGCGGATGCAAAGCGCGGCGACGTCGTGCTGCTGCACGGCTGCTGTCACAACCCGACGGGCGCGAACCTCAACATGGAGGAGTGGAAGGCGGTCGCGGACCTTCTGAACAAGCAGGGCGCGATCCCGATGATCGACATCGCCTACCAGGGGTTTGGCGACGGGCTCGAGGACGACGCCGCTCCGACGCGCCTCGTTGCCGCGCATTGTCCCGAGACGCTGATCGCGGCCTCCTGCTCCAAGAATTTCGGCATCTACCGGGAGCGGACGGGCTGTCTGATGGCCATCGCCCACGAAGAAGGCCGCCACAAGGTGAACCAGGGCACGCTGGCCTATCTCAACCGGCAGAACTTTTCCTTCCCGCCCGATCACGGTGCGCGGCTGGTGCTGATGGTGCTGGGCGACGACGCGCTTCGCACCGATTGGGAGGCCGAGCTCGAGGACGTCCGCACCGGCATGCTGCGCCTGCGCCAGCAACTCGCGGACGAGCTGCGCGAACGCTCCGGCTCGGACCGGTTCGGCTTTCTTGCACAGCATCGCGGCATGTTCTCGCGGCTCGGCGTCGGACCCGACAAGGTCGAGGCGCTGCGGGAGAAACACGGGATCTACATGGTCGGCGACAGCCGCATGAACATCGCTGGCCTCAACGAGGAGACGGTGCCGAAGCTCGCCCGCGCGATCATCGACGTCGGCATTTGATCCGTCGGAGCGGGCGGCAGGGCCGCCCGCGCAGCTCATGTCGTCCGGGGCCATAGGCCCCGGTCTCCGGTTTGCCTCCGGCGGGAGTATTTATCGCCGGCTCATACATGAAGCGCGGACGCGAAACCCCCGCCGGCGTGAGGCGCGGCGGGGGTGGTCATACATCCGTATGATCCGGCGCGGTCATCGGCGCTCCCGCCTGTACCGCGCGTCGACTTTGGCCGGGCCTGGTTAATTCAAGGTTTACGTGCGGTGATAGGGCGTTCCCGCCAGGATCGTGGCGGCGCGGTAGATCTGCTCGGCGAGCATCACGCGGGCCAGCATGTGCGGCCAGACCATCTCTCCGAGGCTGAGCGTGGCGTCGGCGCTGTCGCGAAAGGCATGGTCGAGCCCGTCCGCGCCGCCAATGGCGAAGACGACATCCTGCCGGCCGGTATCGCGCCACTTGGCCAGAAGATCCGCGAATTGAGGGGAAGACAGGCGCGCGCCGCGTTCGTCGAGGCAGCACAGTAGAGCACCTTTGGGCAAGGCGGCGGAGAGAAGAGCGGCCTCCGAGGCTGCGCCGCCGCCTTTCTTGTCCTCGACCTCGGTCACGTTTACCGGACCGAGGCCGAGGCCCCGACCGGTCTTGCCCGCGCGGTCAAGGTAATCGTCAACGAGCGTTTTCTCCGGCCCCTTTCGGAGCCGGCCGACCACGCAGAGATGCAGCCGCACCTACTGGGCTTTGTGGGCCTGCGGCGCTGGCATCCACATCTTCTCGATCTGGTAGAACTCGCGCACTTCGGGACGGAAAACGTGAACGACCACGTCGCCCGCATCGATCAGAACCCAATCGCCGGTTTCCTTGCCCTCGGTCTTGGACATGATGCCGTAGGCTTGTTTGAGATCGTCCGCGACCTTTTCTGCGATCGCTCCGATCTGGCGTGACGACCGGCCCGAGCAGACCACCATGTAATCGGCCATGGCGGATTTACCGCGCAGATCGATCTGCACAACGTCTTCGGCCTTCATGTCGTCGAGGGTGTTCCGGATCGCGGCAAGCGTCGTCTCGCTTGCGGGTTCGGAATGAGTCTGGCCCGTCATCGGGCCGCCGATGTCAGCGGCATAGGCCGCGGAAGCATTAGGCACCAGGACAATGTCCTCCTCTGGATGGCGCGCAGGTTAACGCACCGCGCATGGCGTAAGTAAAGGATAGCATCGTGGGCATGAAATCTCAATGACACAGCCATCATGCGCCGTAAGGAACCCACACGGTCTTGATCTCGGTCGCGGCATCGAGGAACGCGCGGGCGCCTGCCTCCGGTCCGAACCAGTCGCGGCTCTTGCCGTAATTGACCCAGCTGCGCTTCAGGTTGCCCGCCGCGCGGCGTTCGATTCCCGCAGAGAGATCCGCGCCGGAGAAGGACCAGACCGAGTCCACGTCCGCGTGATCGGCGAGTGTCTTCGCCAGATCCTCGTGCGGTCCGGTCAAAAGGTTCACGGCCCCTGCCGGGATGTCCGAGGTTTCGAGGAGCTGGGTCATTTCCTGCGCGATCAGCGGGAACGGCTCGGAGGCGACGAGTACCAGCCGGTTGCCCATCGCGAGCGCGGGCGCCATGACCGAGATCATTCCCAAGAGCGGCACCTCGTCCGGCAGGAGCGCGCCGATCACGCCGGTCGGTTCGCGGAGCGCCATCGCAAGGCCGCGCATGGGCACGGCGCGGGCCTCTCCTGCGAACTTGTCGGCCCAGGCCGCGGCATCGAAGAGACGCGATATCGCCGTTTCGACTTCTTTCGCGCCGGACTTCCCGCCGGTCATCGCGTTGAGGCGCTGCGCCAGTTCGTCGCTACGGGCCGAGAGGTTCTCACCGAGATAGTAGAGCACCTGCGCGCGCGTATGGGCGGTGGCACCGGCCCAGCCTTTCGCGGCGCGTGCCGCCTCGACCGCGTTTCGCACATCCTTGCGGTTCGCGATCGGCGCCTGACCCAGGACCCGACCCTTGGCGTCGTAGACGACCTGCGCGTAGCCCCCATCGGGACGGGTCTGCTTGCCGCCGATATAGAGCTTGGCGGTGCGGTCCACGGCCTGCGGCTCCACGGCGTCGCCCTCGAACGGCTTGATGCGCTTCAGCGCCTTCGCGCTGCCGGCAGGCTTGGTGTAGGCCATGAGGCCCTCCGGGCCGCCCTCGCGGCCGAAGCCCGACTCGCGCATCCCGCCGAAGGGCGCGGCGGCATCGAACATGTTGGTGCCGTTGATCCAGACCACGCCCGAGACGAGTTGCGGCGCGATATCGAGCGCGACGTTGATGTTCTCGGACCAGACCGAAGCGGCTAGGCCGTACCGGGTGTTGTTGGCGAGTTCCACCGCCTCGGTGGGCGTGCGGAACGTGGTCGATACGAGAACGGGGCCGAAGATCTCTTCCTGCATGAGCGGCGAGGCGGGTGCGAGATCGCTGATGAGCGTCGGAGGATAGAAGCAGCCCTCGGGAACGGGCGCATCGGCCCGGTAGACATCGCCCTCGGCCCCATCGACCAGCGCGCGGATTCGCGAGAGCTGCTCGGGATGCACGATCGCGCCGACATCGATGGACTTGTCCAGCGGATCCCCGACACGCAGCTTGTCCATCCGGGCGCGCAGCTTCTGGTGGAAGCGCTCCGCGATGCTCTCCTGCACCAAAAGACGCGAGCCCGCGCAGCAGACCTGCCCGCCATTGAACCAGATCGCATCGACAAGTCCTTCGACTGCGCTGTCGAGATCGGCGTCGTCGAAGACGATGTAGGGAGACTTCCCGCCAAGCTCGAGCGTCAGGGCCTTGCCACTGCCAGCCGTCGCCTCACGGATCTTGCGGCCGACCTCGGTGGAACCGGTGAACGCGACCTTGTCGACCTCGGCGGAGACCAGCGCCGCGCCGGTTACGCCATCGCCCGTGACGATGTTGACGACGCCCTTCGGCAGCCCTGCCTGCCGGCAGATATCGGCGAAGAGAAGCGCGGTGAGCGATGTCCACTCGGCGGGTTTCAGAACCACCGTATTGCCCATGGCAAGCGCGGGCGCGATCTTCCAGGACAGCATCAGGAGCGGGAAATTCCACGGCACGACCTGGCCGCAAACGCCGTGGGCGACGCGGCCCTGCATAGTGTCTTCCATGAGCTGCGCGCAGCCCGCGTGATGGTAGAAGTGCCGCTGGGCGAGGGGGATGTCGATATCGCGGCTTTCCCGGATGGGCTTGCCGTTATCGAGGCTCTCCAGCACGGCGAAGAGCCGCGAATGTTTCTGCAGAAGCCGGGCGATCGCGTAGAGATGCCGGGCGCGGCCCGGCCCGCCAAGCTTTTCCCACGGCCCTTGTGCCTTGCGCGCGGCGGCGACAGCCTTTTCGACGTCGCTTTCGCTGCCTTGCGTGATCTCGGCAAGCACCTCGCCTGTAGCGGGGTTCGTCGTCTCGAACGTCTCGCCGGGCTTCGTGAAGCTGCCGTCGATGAAATGTCCGAACCGAGCGCCCTGGTCCGTGATCCAGGCCAAAGCGTCACCCGCGCCTTCGGGAGCAGTGCCGTAGTCCATTGTCTCGAAGATCTCTTTCACGCCCATTCGGGAATCCTCACGCCGATGCGTGCCGCCAGGCCGCCGAATAGGCGCCGGTGACATGGTGTTCCAGTTGCCGCTCGATATCGCCCAGAAGGCTCGAGGCGCCGAAGCGGAAGAGATGCGGCGAGAGCCAGTCGTCGCCCAGTTCTTCCTTGATGAGAGCGAGATAGGTCAGCGCGTCCTTCGCCTTGGAGATGCCGCCCGCGGGCTTGTAACCGATCCGGACGCCCGTCGCGTCGTGAAAGTCGCGGATCGCGCGGATCATCACCAGGCTGACGGGCAGGGTGGCGTTGACGCTTTCCTTGCCCGTCGAGGTCTTGATGAAATCGGCCCCCGCCATCATCGCAACGAGGCTTGCGCGGGCGACGTTCTGCAGCGTGCCAAGCTCGCCGGTCGCGAGGATCGCCTTCACATGTGCATCGCCGCAAGCCTCGCGGAAGGCGCGCATTTCGTCGTAAAGGGCCTGCCAATTGCCGGACAGGACATGGCGGCGCGAGATCACGATGTCGATCTCCTGCGCGCCGGCATTCACGCTTTCTCCGATCTCGGCGAGGCGCAGATGGAAGGGCGAGAGGCCCGCCGGAAAGCCCGTGGAGACGGCAGCGACGGGGATGCCCGAGCCTTCGAGGAAGGAAACGGCCGGCGCGACCATGTCGTGATAGACGCAGACCGCGCCGGTGGTCAGGCCTTCGAGCCCGAGCGCCTCGAGGATATCGGCGCGCACCGGCTGGCGCGCCTTGGCGCAGAGCCGCCGCACACGACCCTCCGTGTCATCGCCGGAGAGCGTGGTCAGGTCGATCATCGAAACCGCGCGGGCCAGCCAGGCGGCCTGGTGGTCCTTCTTCACGCTTCGGCGACCCGGCAGCGTCGCCGCACGCCGCTCGATCGCCGAGCGGTTCGCGGTCGCGCGCATGACCCAGTCGAGATCGAGCGCGAGCCCCGGATTTCGGGGCTCGACGGTCTGGGGCAGGTGCGTGGCGAGGCGTGTCTCGTGCATGGGAAAGCCGTCTTTCGGTAGATTAGCCGAACGGTCGCATGCGGAGCCTCCATGAGCAAGAAGTGCCGCGCCGTCACGCTGCTCCCCCCGGTATTGGATAACCCGAGCCATGGGGGCTGTGCGCTCGCGCAGGGAGGCTTTGCGCAGGTCGGCATGGACCTCTTCGGGCGTCGCCGTAGTTTTCCATCCAAAGCTCAGGAGGAAGACATGGGAAAGCTTGTCGACGGCGAATGGTTCGATCAGGGGCACGACACATCGAAGACGGGTGGTAAATTCGTCCGTTCGGAGACCGCGTTCCGCAACTGGATCACCGCAGATGGCAGCCCCGGGCCTTCGGGCGAGGGCGGCTTCAAGGCGGAAAGTGGCCGCTACCATCTATATGTCAGTTATGCCTGCCCCTGGGCGCATCGCGCGCTCGTCTTTCGCGCTCTGAAAGGTCTCGAAGATCATATCGGCGTCTCGGTCGTGCATCCCGACATGTTGTCCGACGGCTGGACCTTCGATCAGGATTTCAACGAGGCGACTGGCGACCGGCTCTACGATCTGCCTTTTGCACGGGATATTTATCTCAAAGCGGACCCGAAGATGACGGGCCGCGTGACGGTTCCGATCCTGTGGGACAAGGAGCGCGAGACCGTCGTTTCCAACGAGTCAGCCGAGATCATCCGTATGTTCAATTCGGCCTTCGACGAGATCACCGGGAACACGAACGATTATTGGCCGGAAGAGCTCCGTGACGCGATCGAGCCCGTGAATGCGCGGATCTACGATACGGTCAACAACGGTGTCTACAAGTCAGGCTTTGCCACGACGCAGGAGGCCTATGACGACGCCGTTCATCCGCTCTTCGAAAGCCTCGACTGGATCGAGGAGAGGCTTGGCGAGAACCGATACCTCATGGGCGATCGGATCACCGAGGCAGACTGGCGGCTTTTCACCACGCTCATTCGCTTCGACAAGGTTTATCACGGGCACTTCAAGTGCAATCGCAATCGGATCGTCGATTATCCGCACATGTGGGGATATCTTCGCGAGCTGTATCAGTGGCCTGGCGTGGCGGAGACCGTGCATTTCGATCACATCGTGCGCCACTATCACTACAGCCATGAATCGGTGAACCCGTATCGCATCATCCCGATCGGCCCCGCGCTCGATCTCATGGCGCCGCATGGTCGGGAGTCCCTCAAGGAAGCATGAGCCGCTTTTGCCCCGCGGGATCGGGTGGTAGATGTCGCGGGAATGATGAAGAGGACGCTCATGTTTCGTGCGATCGCCTGCACCGTAACCATTGCGGCTGGACCGGCCTTGGCTCAAACGCCTTGCGGCGGGCCGTTCGGGGGTTTCGTAGAAGCGCTTTCGGCCGAGGCAGTGGAGCGCGGGCAGAAGCCCGATACGGTCGACGCGTTTTTTGACGGGATCAGGCAAGACCAGTCGGTGCTCGATGCCGATCGCCGTCAGGGGATTTTCCAGGCACCATTCATCGACTTCTCGCGCCGGCTCATCAGCTCGGATCGTCTCGAACGCGGACGGTCGCTTGGGCGCGACTATGCCACGACGTTCGAGGCGATCGAGGCGGAATACGGTGTGCCGCGTGGCATATTGCTCGCGTTCTGGGCCTTCGAGACGGATTACGGAAGCTTCCAAGGCGACTACAATACCGCGAACGCGCTGGTAACGCTCGCCCACGATTGCCGCCGCCCGGAGCTGTTCCGTCCCCAGGTCTTCGCCGCGCTTGAACTATTCGCGCAGGACGCGTTCGATCCAGATACCACGACCGGAGCCTGGGCGGGCGAGATCGGCATGGTACAGATGCTGCCCGAGGACATTCTGACAAATGGTATAGACGCGGATGGTGACGGGCGCGTGTCGCTCAAGACCTCGCCGCGCGATGCATTGTTTTCGGGCGCTGCGATGCTGGCGGACCTCGGATGGCGGGCGGGCGAGCCGTGGCTCGAAGAGGTCGAGATGCCCACCGAGTTCGACTGGTATGAAACGGGCCTCGAGACCCGTAAGCCCGCGTCCGACTGGGCTGCGCTCGGCGTCACCGCGCGGGATGGCGAGATCGATGCGCCGGATCTTCCAGCGTCGATCCTCTTGCCGCAGGGCAAGGATGGCCCGGCCTTTCTCGCCTATCCGAACTTTCCGGTGCTTTTTGAGTGGAACCAGAGTTTCACCTACGTTTTGACGGCCGCCTATTTCGCGACGCGCCTCGAAGGCGCTCAGATCTATGACGCCGGCAACCCCGAGCCGGGGCTGAACGGCGCGCAGATGGTCCGGCTGCAGGAGGCATTGCAGGCGCGCGGGTACGATGTGGGCGGCGCGGACGGAATCCTGGGCTCTGGCACACGCGCCGCGGTGCGCGATGTGCAGCGAGAGTTGGGTCTGCCAGCGGATGCCTGGCCGACCTCGGAGCTGTTGGAGCGGCTTTAACCACGTTCCACGGACGCGATTTACGGAATTTCAGGCTGCACGCTATTTTGTAAGTAATCGACAGATGCGCTTTCGGGTGACCACCTCAAGAAAGACAAAGCCGCGCTGAAAGCCCTCAGGCCACCATCTTCTCGGCCTTCTTGAGGTCCACGGATACGAGCTGGCTCACGCCCTGCTCCTGCATCGTCACACCGAACAATCGGTCCATCCGCGCCATCGTCACCGCGTGGTGCGTAATGATGAGGAAGCGTGTCTCGGTGCGGCGGCACATCTCGTCGAGCATGTCGCAGAACCGGGTGACGTTGGCATCGTCGAGCGGCGCGTCCACCTCGTCGAGCACGCAGATGGGGGCAGGATTCGCGAGGAAGACAGCAAAGATCAGCGCGAGCGCGGTCAGCGTCTGTTCGCCCCCCGACAGAAGCGACAGGGTCGAGAGCTTCTTGCCCGGCGGTTGGCACATGATCTCGAGACCGGCCTCGAGCGGATCGTCACTCTCGACCATGACGAGGTTGGCCTCGCCACCGTTGAAGAGGTGGGTGAACAGCATCGAGAAATTGGCGTTTACCTGCTCGAAGGCGGTCAAGAGCCGCTCTCGGCCCTCGCGGTTGAGAGAGGCGATGCTGGAGCGCAGGGTCTTTACCGCTTCCTCGAGATCCTGCTTCTCGGACGAGAGCGTGTCGTGTTCGGTCTGAACCTCGCGGGCATCCTCTTCGGCGCGCAGGTTCACCGCGCCGAGCGCGTCGCGCTGGCGTTTGAGAGCGTTGACCTGCGTATCGATGTCTTGCGCCGTGGGAATGGCATCGGGATCGACGCCAAGCTTCTCGAGAAGGTTTTGAGGGGTTGTTTCCTGCTCTTCGCTGACGCGTTCGGCGGCAGCGCTGACAGCTTCGCGGGCGGAATCCGCTCGCGCTTCGGCTGCCGCGCGGGATTCGCGTGCCTCTGAGGCGGTGCGCTCGGCATCGCGCTCCGCTGCGACCAGCTCGCGGAGCGACGTTTCGGCATCGGCAAGCGCGTCGGCAGCTTTCTTGCGGCGCACTTCCGCATCCTCGATGGAGCGGCTCAGCTTGTCGTGCTGTTCCTCAAGTTGGGCGGGAATTCCCTGCGCCGCGGCCAGCTCGCTCTCGGCCTGTTCCTTGCGGGTCGTAAGCTCCGCGCTGCGGCCCTTCGCGGTCTCCAGTCGGTGCCGCCATCCCGACAGCTCTTTCGTCACTTGCTGGCTGCGCGCCTTGCGGGCGTCGCCCTCGCGCCGAAGCTCTTCATGTGCGGAGCGCTTGGCCATCATCGTCATGCGCGCGGCTTCAACGGTGAGCTTGATATCCTCGACCTCGGCGCGCGCCGCGTCGAGATCGCCAAGCTCGGCCACCGCGCGTTCGGCCTCGACGACCTGTTTGCGGGCGGCGCTCGCCTCGTCGGCGTAGCGGGTGACGGAAAGCCGCGCGCTTTCGAGCCGGCCTTCGGCCATGTCGCGGTCCGCCTCGGCGCGGCTCACGGCGCGAGACGCCTCTGTCACGGCCTGGTCGGCTGCGCGGCGTGCCTCGCGCGCGTCCTTGTCGGCACGGGCAAGGTCGGTGAGGCGGGTCTGCAGAGCCTCGTGCGCTTGCCGAGCCCCGGCGACCCGCGCCTCCGAATGCGCCATGTCCTGTTTCAGCGCCTCGAGGCGGTTCAGCTGTTCGAGGCGCAACGCCGCAGCCGACGGCATATCCTCCGCCCAGGCCCGGTAGCCATCCCAGCGCCAGAGATCACCCTCACGACTGACGAGCCGCTGGCCGGGCAAGAGCCGTGGCTGCAAGGCGTCACCCTCATCGGCGTCGACCAGTCCGATCTGGCTCATGCGGCGTTCGAGGACGGACGGGACCGAGACGTGCTGGGTGAGGGCCGTCACGCCGCTCGGCAGCGCTTGCGCGGCGTCGTAGGCGGGCAGCACGGTCCAGCCGGACGGCCCGTCCGCGTCGACTTCGGGCGCGCGCAGATCGTCGGCGAGCGCGGCGCCGAGCGCCTTCTCGAACCCTTGTTCGACCTGAAGCCGGTCGAGGATCTGCCCGCCTTCGGCGGTGTCGCGGTCGAGAAGGCGGGCAAGCGCCGTGACCTCCGCGCTGAGCGCGTTGAGCTCGCCTTCGGCAGAAGAGCGTTCGCTGCGCGCCTCGGCCTCGCGGGCCTGGGTGTCCGCGCGCGCGGTCTCGGCCTCCGACAGCACGGTTTCGGCGCGCCGCGCCGTCGCCTGTGCGTCGGTCAAGCGGGTCTCGGCCTCTGTCCGCGTCTCGCTGGCGGCCGCGAGTTTCGCCTCAGCGTCTGAAACGATCCCGCGCGCCTTGACGGCCTCGGCTTCGTTGCGTTCGAGCGTCTTACGCGTGTCGGCAAGATAGCGATGGGCCGATTGGTGACGCGCGGACAGACGCGCCACATCCTCGGTGCGCGTTGAAAGAAGATCCTCGCGCTCCTGCAGGATCGTGGCCGCCTCACTGGCCTCGCTTGCTGCACTCGACAGCCGATCCTCGTGGCCCTCGCCCGCCTTGGCGAGCTCGCGCGCTTCCCATTCGAGCCGCTCGATCGTCTCGCCCGCATCGCGGTTGAGGCCGGTCTCGCGTTCGATATCGCGGGCAAGCTGCTCGATACGGCCGGTCAGAGTGCGGATCGTGTCCTCGGCGCGGGCCTTCTCGTCTTTGAGCGTGTCGCGCTCCACCGTCAGGCGCTGCAGGATCGCGGCCGCAACGGCTTCTTCCTCGCGAAGGGGCGGCAGTGCGCTCTCCTGTGCCTCGCGCGTCTTTCCGGCCTCGCGCGCGGCGGTCTCGGCGCGGGCGGCCTCGGTCAGCTTTCCGCGCAGCACCTCCTCCGCGCTGGCACGCGCGGCGTCGGCATCCTTCCAGCGCCGGTAGAGGAGGAGCCCCTCTGCATGGCGCAGATCCTCGCCGATGGCGCGATAGCGCGCCGCCTGTTTGGCTTGCCGCGCAAGGCTCGAGAGCTGACTGGCCAGCCCTTCGATCACATCGTCGACGCGGGTGAGGTTCGCCTCGGTGTTCTTCAGCTTGAGTTCCGCCTCGTGGCGGCGCTGGTAGAGGCCGGCGATCCCTGCCGCGTCCTCGAGGATCCGCCGTCGGGCCTTGGGCTTGGCGTTGATCAGCTCGGAAATCTGGCCCTGACGAACGAGCGCGGGCGATTGCGACCCCGTCGCGGCATCGGCGAAGAGCATCTGCACATCCCGCGCGCGGGTATCCTTGCCGTTGGCCTTGTAGGCCGAGCCGACATCGCGCGTGATGCGGCGCACGATCTCGATCTGGTCCTGGTCGTTGAAGCCGGAGGGGGCGAGCCGGTCGGAATTGTCGATCTGAAGCACGACCTCGGCGAAATTTCGGGCCGGGCGGGAGGCGGCGCCTGCGAAGATCACATCTTCCATTCCGCCGCCGCGCATCGCGGTCGGGCGGTTCTCGCCCATGACCCAACGCAGCGCTTCGAGCAGATTAGACTTGCCGCAGCCATTGGGGCCCACCACGCCTGTCAGACCCTCGGCAATGACGAGGTCCGTGGGGTCGACGAAGCTTTTGAAGCCTGTGAGTTTCAGTTTCGAAAAGCGCACGTTCTGGAGGCTCCCGATTCCGCGGTTGAGGGAAAGCGTGCGAAGACGGCTGTCTTGAGTCAAACAAATTGCGCCGTATATCGGGTTTGCAGCGCCTTTATCCACAAGATATCGCGTAAAAGGCGAGATATTGCCGGCTTGACGCAAGGGCCCGCCGGCCTTGTGGTATGTCGCATAACGCTGACATCTGGCCGGAGCCCGTCATGGAAATCGTCATCGCGCACCCTTCCGATCCAAGCGTTGCGACCGTCCTTCGGCAAAGCCACGCGTTGATGCAGGCGCTCTTCCCGCCCGAACATAACAGCTTTCTCGATCTCGACGCGCTGGCCGCCCCCGGCATCACGCTATGGGCGGCACGCGACTACAGCCGGGTTCTCGGCACCGTCGCGCTGATGCGCTGCGACGGATATGGCGAGGTGAAATCGCTCTTTGTGACCGAGGCCGCACGAGGCACCGGGCTGGCGCGCCGGCTTCTGGAGCACCTTGAAGGCGCAGCGGCGGGCGAGGGCATCGGGCTTCTTCGGCTCGAGACCGGAAATCTTCTGGACGCAGCCGCCCGGCTTTACACCCGGGTAGGCTATGTCCGGCGTGGCCCGTTCGGTGAATACAGGGAGAACGGCACTTCGGTCTTCTACGAAAAACCGCTCATCCGCGTGTGCAGTTGAGGGAGATGTCGCTGGAGACGAGGGCATCGGTGATGGCACGCGATGCGGTGATAGCGTGGCACGACCAGTTCTTGGTGCGCGGCATCTTGGGCGGAGGCGGGCCACCCGGACAATCGAGCGCCATCACCATCACCGCCTGATCGCCCATGATCCATGCGACATCGCAGCCAGTTCGCGCCTCGGCGGCGCGTCCGGCCTTGGTGGCGACCATCTGAAAACGCGGCATCATTTCGGGTGAGATCCGCTGCGCCTCGATCAGCGGCCCGGTTTGACGGAAGAGGAAAGCGCTGCCATCCTGGCTCACCCGTTCGGGCTCGATACCTGCAAAGCCCGGCCCACCGGTGTTGCAGGCGGCGAGAATGAAGAGAAGAAGGGCGAGCAGCCAGCGCATTCGGCAAGGCTACCGCGCGCTGTCCTAACGCTGTGTTAACTCGCGCGCCATTTCGCGGACAAGGCGCTGAGGCCGCGCGAGAGGAAGGTCACATCCGATCCGACGGCCACGAATTGCGCGCCCGCATCGAAATGGCCCTCGATTGCGTCTTCGGAGAAATCGATGATCCCGGCAGCCTTGCCCGAAGCGGCGATCCGCCCAAGCGTTTCGGCGACCACTTTACGCATCTCCGGCGCATCGGCGCGGCCCGGAAAGCCCAGATCCGCCGAGAGATCGGCGGGTCCGACAAAGACACCGTCCACGCCTTCGACCTCGAGGATCTCGTCCAGTGCCTCGAGCGCCGCGCCTGTCTCGATCTGCACGATCAGGCACATCTCGTCATTCGCGGTCGCTGCATAGTCGGGGGTGCGTCCGAAATTCGTCGCTCTCGCCAGCGCGCCGCCCATCCCGCGGATACCTTCGGGCGGATAGCGCATGGCACGGACGAGGGCGCGCGCCTCGGCAGCTGAATTGACCATAGGGATCAGCAAGGATTGCACGCCGGTGTCGAGCACCTGCTTGATGAGCCAGGACTCCCCCATCGGAAGGCGCACGACCGGGTGCGTATGCGGTTCGATCACCTGCACCTGGCGCACGATCGCGGCGAGGTCGTTCGGCGAATGCTCTCCGTCGATCAGAACCCAGTCGAAGCCGGAGCGCGCGACGATCTCGGAAGCATAGGGATCCGCGAGACCCATCCAGAGACCGATTTGCCGCTGCCCCTGTGCGAGCGCGTCCTTGAACGGATTCTTCGGTGCGGACATATGTTCGGTCTTTCGCAAAACGGACCCGCGCGTCAGCGCCGGCCCCAGAGTTTCCAGGCCGACCAGATCGCGGTGCCGAGGAAGAAGACGCCCGCGATACCGAAAACCTCGAAGAGGGCTGGACCGCGCGGCATTCCGCGCATTGCGACGGCAACGGCGAGAAGGCCAAGTCCGCATAGCGAAAAGCAGAGGCGGAAGATCAGTTCGCCCCGGCTTGGACCCCCGGCTGCCATCAGAAATCCACCTCGACGCCGGGCAGGTTCAGCGTCTTCATCAGGTCGCGCAGCTCCTGCCTGGCGGCGATGTTGGAGATGTTGAGCTGCTTGACCCCGATATCCTTGAGATCGAGCAGCGTCAGCCCGCGCGGGAAGAGTTCGCGGAAGATCACCCGCTCTGAAAAGCCCGGCGCGATGCGGAAGCCGATCCGCTTGGACAGACGCTCGAGCGCCTTTTCCATCTTCTGCTTGTTGACCATTTGCTGCGCGCCGAGCCGGTTGCGGAGCACGACCCAGTCGATCGGCTGAAGCCCGGCCTGCGCCCGAAGCTGTCGGGCATGCCAGACCATCTCCGAATAGACCGAAGGCCCTTCGATCTTCTCGCCGTCCGCGCCGATATGGGCGAGCAGGTCGAAATCGACGAAACTGTCATTGAGCGGCGTCACCAGCGTATCGGCAAGCGAGTGCGCTACCTGGCTCAACCGGGTATGCGAACCCGGACAGTCGATCAGGACAAAATCGCTTTCCGGCTCCAGAACCGCGACCGCGGCCGACAGGCGATGGTCGTAGGCGTTCTCGCCGGGCTGCAGCGTCTCCTTGTCGATCTCGGGCAATTCCATGTAGCGCGGCGAGGGCAAGTCGAGCCCTTCTGCTTCCATGAACGCCTTCCGATTGCGGACGTAGCGGCCAAAGCTCTGCTGCCGCAAATCCAGATCGAGCGTGCCGACGCGAAAGCCCTGCCGCGCGAGCGCGGAGGCGATATGCATCGAGACGGTGGACTTCCCCGCGCCACCCTTCTCGTTCCCGACCACAATGATATGTGCCACGTGGTTCCCCAGATATTCCCCAAAAGTTCTTGGGCGCTACGGTATCTTGGGGGCTGCCACAAGTGAAGGCGTCACGGCATCTGAAGCGGAATCCGCGGCGCGGAAGCCACTACGGAAATGTGAGGTCCGCGACGACGGGATAATGATCGGACGGCCAGTCGCCCGCAAACTTGCGCTGCAGCGTGACCGGCCCGGACACCGCGTTCATGCCGGGGCTGATCGCAATATGATCGATCGCGCCGAAAAGATTGATGCCGAGATCGAAATGATAGGTGGAGCCGGGAACGTCGAGAAATCGCAGCCCTGCCGCTTCGAGCGTCTCGGTTGTTGGGGAGCCGAGGCGGGCATTCAGATCGCCGGTCAGGATCACCGGCTCGCCCCGCTCGAGAAACGGGTCGATGCGGCGCGCCGTCAGCTCGGCCGACAGCATGCGGTTGGACCCGGATGAGTATTCGTAATGCACGTTCATCACGGCAAAGACCGGCCCGCCGTCACGCGACCGGAACCGTGCCCAGGACGCGAAGGCCGGGTAGGATCCGTCGAAGGTGCGGGAATAAATCACGTCAGGCGTGTCTGAAAAGAAGAACCAGCCTTGTTCTACAAGCTCATAGCGCTCGGTCCGGTAAAAGATCGGCTGTGTCGATGGAAAGTCTCGCCAATCGCCGACCGCCGCCGCAGCATAATCTGGGTTTCGCTCCAGGAGGTAGCTGCGTGCGAGGTTCACGTCATCCGAGTTGCCGCCTGCAAAGCTCTCCATCTCCTGAAACGCGACGATATCGGCGTCGAGAGCCTTGAACGCGGCGTCCATCGACGGCGCGCGCGCCTCCCAATCGCCGCGTGACCACGGGCCGTCGGCGCGGTTGTACCAGATGTAATGCACGTTATGCGTGGCGACCCGGTGCGCCCCGTTCTGCTTTGCGGGCAGATCCGGATCGGCGGAGTTTTGGACCTGAAGCGCGCAGGCCACAAGCAGAAGCAGTGCAAGCAAAAGCCCGCCCGCCTTTGCAATCCGTACCAGAAACCACATGGATCGCCGCCTGCCTTTTGCATCTGTTCGGACCCCGATGGCCCAGTGGCGCGTTGAAGTCTTTATAAAGATTTAAAGGACGGGCCCGATATGTCGAACACGGCACCGAAGACATCGCAGCGAAAGAGCGGCACTTCCACGAAAAGCGCGAAGCCTGCGAAGACGACATCCTCTGCCAAAGCGGCTAAGAGCGAAGCGCGCGACCGCGTGCGGCACAAGCAAAAGATCGGCAGCCGTCTCGAAGAATATCGCCGTTTGACGGAGGCCTATGTTGCCTCGCCGATCACGATGCGCCCCAAGGACATCACCGGGCAGGATCGGCGCCACCATGTGCGCGAGACCATCCTCGAGGACCATGCGGTTCGGATCGACCAGCAAGCTTTCGGAACCAAGGAGAAGTTCGACAAGCTCGCCTCCTCGCTCTTCAAGTTCTTCCGCGGCACCTCGCTGCTTTTCCATCGCGACATGCTGGGCGAAGATGCCCGGATGCCGACGGTCTTGGCGCTGGGCGACGTGCATCCCGAGAATTTCGGCGTAATGCCCAATGCTGATAACGTGCCAATCTTTGGCGTGAACGATTTCGACGATGCGATCTACGCGCCGTTCTCGTGGGATCTCAAGCGTGGCACGGCAGGCTTCATGATCGCCGCGGAAGAAGAGGGCGGCTACAAGCGCAAGAAGCAGAAGAAGATCGCGCGCAAATTCCTCAAGGGCTATTTTGACGGCATGGCGCATTTTGCGCGCTACGAGACCGAAAGCAGCGAACAGATGCGCGAGGACAATGCCCCGAAAGTCATCAAGCGCCTGTTCGAGGAAGCCAAGAAGCCGCGCGAAGACTGGCTGTGGGATCGCTATCTCAATGAAACCGGTACGGGCTTCCGTGCCAGCGATGAGCTGACGCCGATCTCGACGCGCTGCGACGAGTTCCAGAAGCTCATCGACAAGCTTGGCAAGCAGAACAACATCGAGGGAACGGGGCGGATCGGCTCACTGAAACTCAAGGATGTCGCGATGCGGCACGGGCAGGGCACCGCGTCGCTCGGGCTGCCGCGCTATTACTGCCTTCTGGAGGGGCCGTTGCAGAACGCGACCGACGACCTGATCGTCGAGTTCAAGAAGGCGCGCCATTCCGCGCTCGACGGGCTGGTGCCGCCGCACGAGTTCGATGCGGGCGCAAAGGGCGACCGGATCGCACACGGCCAGTCCGTCCACCTCGCGAAAGGCGATGTCTTCTATGGCAGCGCCGAGATCGACGGCGAAAGCTTCATGACCCGCGAACGCGCGCCCTTCCGCGAGGATATCGATCTTGACGATTTGTCGAAGAAGTCATGGAAAGCCTACGCCCATGCGTGTGGCTGGGTGTTGGCGCAGGCCCATGCGCGGTCGGACGAGGCGGGCCAGCTCGATTACGATGTCGAGCAAAGCATCCTGGAGGCGGTGATGCCGCAACCGCTCTATATCGAGGACGTGATCCGCAGCGCCGAGGAAGCCGTCGAACGACTGCGCCGGGATCATGTGTTCTACAAGGAAGATCTCGAGAAAGGGGCCTTCGACAACACGCTAAGCCACTATCGCTGAGGAACGGTAATGCCTTTCTCGGCCAGCACGACGTGACGGGGAAGCCAGTCGTAGCGCGCATCCTCTAGGGTTGGTCCCCAATAGAGGACACCGCCCTTGCGCCATGGGTCTATGACGAGACCTTCCTGCATGGTTTCCCCGCGCGCGCTCATGATGAGCGTGGAATGCTCGAGGCGCAGAATGTTACGCGGCGGCGCAACGGCGCGGTGCAGGTCGAGCGTCGCGAAATTCTCTGACCGCATCCGGCGTTCCATGTCCTGCGCCCAGTGCCAGCACAGCCCGCGCGGCTTGAGGCCGGCATTGACCTTGGTGTTGTGAACGACAGGGCTGTCCTCGATCTCGTAAAGAGCGCGCAACTCGAGCGGATAGGTCACGGCGATACGCGCGGCGCGGTCTGCCTCCTCGGGATCGACGTTGGGATCGAGTTCGAGGAAGGCCTGCCGAAGCGCCGCGATCTCGGTGCGCGTAACGTCCGGCGTCTCGGGAATTGGCGCCGCGGCACAGGCGGTCAGAAGCGCGGCTAGGCAGACGAAGAGCGTGGTGCGCAGGTAGGCCAGGATTGTCATGGATGCTCGTATCCCTCACGTCCCGTGTTTTGAGCCCGCTTACCCCGGATTGCCGCATCTGTCGAATGACAGAGCCGGGAGGCCAACGAAAAACGCCGCCCCGACGCGGGAGCGGCGTTCGATCTTGCGGGCTGCGCCGACTTCAGAAGCCGAGGCCCTCGTACTTCTTCTTGAAGCGCGACACGCGGCCGCCCTGGTCCATCAGGCGCGAGGAGCCGCCGGTCCAGGCCGGGTGCACGGTCGGGTCGATGTCGAGGGTCAGCGTATCGCCCTCTGCGCCCCAGACGGTGCGGGTGTCGAAGGTCGTCCCGTCGGTCATCTTGACGGTCACGACGTGATATTCGGGATGAAGGTTCTTTTTCATGTCGAGGATCCTTGCACCGGCTTCTTGCCGTCGCCCTTGAGCACCTTGTAGTTGACGTCTTCCGCGATACGGGCCGACTTGCCGCGGCGCGAGCGCAGGTAGTACAGCTTCGCGCGGCGAACACGGCCACGGCGCACGACCTCGATATGCTCGATATTGGTCGAGTAGAGCGGGAAGATCCGCTCGACGCCTTCGCCGAAGGAAATCTTGCGAACGGTGAACGAGCCTGCGACCCCGTGGCCGTTCTTGCGGCTGATGCAGACGCCTTCGAAGTTCTGCACGCGGGTGCGGGTGCCCTCGGTCACCTTGTAGCCGACGCGAATGGTGTCGCCAGCTTTGAAATCGGGAATCGTCTTCCCGAGCGAGGCGATCTGTTCCGCCTCGAGTTCTGCGATCAGGTCCATTGACCTTACTCCTATGTCGCTTGCGGTTTTTTCCGCAAAGGTGATTGCCGCCTCAGAGCTCTTGGTCTTCGTCCGGGTCCCTATTCTGCGCTCGCAGATAAGCCCGCCAGAGATCAGGTCGTCTTTCCTTGGTCAGCCTTTCGGCCTGCACCCGCTGCCAGTCGGTGATCTTCGCGTGATGTCCCGAAAGAAGAATCTCGGGGATCGCGCGACCGTTCCAGACGGCGGGCTTCGTATACTGCGGGTGCTCCAATAATCCGTGCGAGAAGGATTCCTCCTCGACGGATTCCTGATTCCCGAGCACGCGCGGTATAAGCCTGACGCTCGCATCGATCAAGGCCTGCGCGGCAATCTCTCCGCCGGTGAGCACGAAGTCCCCGAGGCTGACTTCCTCGACCTCGTAGGCATCGATCACGCGCTGGTCGAGTCCTTCGAAACGCCCGCAAATCAGCGTCATGCCCGGCCCCTCGGCGAGCGCCCGAGCACGGGCCTGCGTGAACGGTTTTCCGCGCGGCGAGAGGTAGAGGAGCGGCGCGCCCGGAAGCCGGGACTGCGCCGCGTCGAGCGCCGAGGCCATCACGTCCGGTCGCAGCACCATCCCCGCGCCCCCGCCCGCAGGCGTGTCATCGACGTTGCGGTGTTTGCCGTCGCCGAATTCCCGCAGCGGCACGGTTTCGAGCTGCCACAGCCCGTCCTTCAATGCGCGGCCTGTGAGGGACAGGCCCAACGTGCCGGGAAAGGCTTCGGGAAAAAGCGTGACGACCTGCGCGGTCCAGACGCCTTTCAGCCGCTTCTCGGCCATGAGGTCGCGCGGCTGGAGCGAGGCCTGGATGGATTTGCGGCCGAGTGAGCGCATCTTGGCTGTCCTTGGAGCGGGTTCAGCCGCGTCCCTTACCCGCTTGGCCCCCTCTTGGCAAAGGGCCAGGTTCAGACCGGATCGAAATAATCCTGCGGCTGCGGTGTGCCGATCAGGATGCCCGCCTGAATGTCCCAGGCCCGGCGCGGTCGCGCGACGCTGCCCGAATAACAATCGAACGCGCCCTCGGGGAAGGGCCAGTCTTCTGCGAGTGCGCCAAGCTCGGCTTTTAGCGCCGGCCCCGCATCGACGACCGCGTTTGCCGGATCGAGTCCGATCGTCTTGTTCCTGTACCCGCCCTCGTTCCAGCGCCGGATGGCATGACTCGCGCTTCGAAGGAACAGGGTGTCGCCCGTGGCTTCGGCGTCGGTCAGGAGCCTCTCACGCCCAATGCGCGCGAAGAACAGTGCAACACTCGCCCTGCTGAGCGTCGGTTGCTCAAGGCACCAGAGCGCCGCAGCCCGCAATCCTGGATCTCGAAGATCTCCCTCCGCGATGACCCGGTGCCAGAGGTCCGCGTCCGGCGCGGTCATCAACATGAGGCTCGTTTTCAGGTCCCAGGGGCGCGCCGCGCTATCTGCTAGGTCGAGCGTGGCGCGGTAGGCGTCGCGCGCCTCCTCGAAGGCCTCGCGCCGCTCTGCGAGCGCCGAGATCTGGTCGCGGATGTCCGTGGCGAGCGCTGGATTGCGGAAGGATTGCGCGAGCTTTCCCGCGGCCACGGCATCGGCGAGGGCAAGCGTTTCGAGAACGTGCAGCTCCCGGAGCTGCGTCTCGCTCAACGCCTCGGCGCTGTCGGCCTCCCAAAGATCGACAACCTGCCCGACGATCCGCGACAGCGCGAAATCCATGCTGTCGGGCTCTGCCGGCCCGAACGGCTTGTTATCGGGGCAGTGACGCCGCACCAGCCGCGCCGCCACGCGGGCGCGAAGCTCGTCTGTGTCGGGTATGTCGATGGGCGGCGTATGATGCGCCGCGGCCGTCAGCAGAGTGCCCTCGTCCCGTATGCCTGTATGTTCTTCTTTATCTCGTGTCCGCCGCGTGGCGTGAACAGCAACGAAAGCGAGGAAGATCGCCAGCGACGACACGCCGAACGGTCCGATCATCCCGAGGACGGGACCTTGCACAAAGCCCGGTACGGCAAGTGCCGCCAAGGCAGGTGCCAGAGCAACCGCTGAAAAGATCAATCGTTGCGACATCGTCCCCCTCAGGCCCGATATGTCGAAAAACATATCAACCAAAAGGGGCGGAAACGTGGCGACGATGTGGCGCAGCCGCGAATTCCCTAGTCGAAGATCCCCGCAGGGGGATCGGCGATCAACCGGCCCGCGGCGAGGTCGACCGTTGGCACAGCTTCGCGAGTGAAGGGAAGGAGCGCTGTCTGCGACGATCCCGGCTGCGCGATCTCCAGAAGGTCGGTCGCGCCGTGGTTCAGAACCGCCTTCACATGACCGAGCGACACGCCGCCGGTATCCATGACTTCGAGCCCGATGAGATCGGCATGGTAGAACTCGTCATCGGGAAGCTGCGGCAAGCGCTCACGCGGTGCGTAGAGCCGAACGCTCTTGAGCGCATCGGCGTCTTCCTTGCTGCGAACGCCGGACAGCCGCGCGGCAAAGCCTTGCTTGACCGGCCGCGTGAGCTGGACGTGGAAGCTCTGCGAGCCGTCCTCGCTTTCAAGCGGGCCATAATCGGCGATGGCCTCCGGATCGGCGGTGAAGCTCTTCAAGCGCACTTCACCGTGGACGCCGAAGGCGCCGCCGATCATGCCCACGCAAATCCTGTCGCTCACGCTTTGCCTCGTCTCAGCCATGCTCTCGCGTCTCAATAGCGCGGGCGCGGGCGGAGGTGCAATCGCAGCGAACGATCAGAAGCCGAGTTGGAAGGTCCGGGTCAGGCCGACGCGCGCGCCCCAATCGTCCTCGCGACCGTTCTCGACGATCGGGCTGTCGGCCGCGTCGTTCATGTAGCGGTCCCAGGTCACAGCCGTCTCGACGCCCCAGACATCGTTGATCTGGTAGGTCGCGCCGAATTCCATGCCTGCAGAGACCAGCCCGCCATCCGCGTCATAGGCCGGGTTGAGCACGCTCGCCTCGGAGGAGGACACGCCGAAGTAAGTGTCCGTGTACTCGGAATTGCCGAACAGAACCCGGGGACCGGCGGTCAGGGTCAGTTGATCGCTGGGACGGAGGATCGCATCGGCGCCCGCTTCGGCGACAACGCCGGTATGCCCGCCGAAGCCTTGGCGCACATCTGCGAAGGCCGCGAAGTTGCGCGTCGTGTAACCGACGCCAAGGCCAAGCTCGACCGCCGCGTCGATATCGTCGAGACCGGTCAGCGCATCGTATTCGCTCGCATCGCGCATCCCGATGTAATTGAACGAGCCGCGCAGCCCGAAGCCGAGCTTGTCTGTCCGGGGATCCGGATCGCCGAATTGCAGCGGGCCGATATTGACCGAATTGAAGCCGAAGCCGAGATCGGGCTTCACCTCGTATTCCTCAGCGCCGAAATAGGCCGGGTCGGATGCCACGCCGCCGCGCAGAGTAAAGCTCAGCGCCGGATCGGCAGATTGCGCGGCGAGAGGCGCGGCAAGAAGGGTCGCGGCGAGGGTCGTCGAGGCGAGAAGCAGGCGGGTCATGTAGGCTCCGGATGCGTCGGATGTGGCGTGTTTGATCAAGCCTTATCTCGTCGCGCGCGACATTGCCAGTTTCCGCCGATCCCGTCTGTGTGATGCGCGAAAAGTCGCGACAAAAAAAGCGCGCGGACGGGGCCCGCGCGCTCTTCGTTTCGGGCCGGGCCCGGATTTACTCTTCTGCAGAGGCTTCCTCGGCGGGAGCTTCCGCGGCCGCGGCCTTCTCGGCGCGGGCTGCGGCGCGTTCCTGCGCGGCCTTGCCGGGCGTGCCTTTCTTGGGGTTCGAGCGTTCCTTCTTCTCGACTTCGCCAGCCGCTTCGAGGAAGCGGGAGACACGGTCGGTGGTGACGGCGCCATGCTCGATCCAGTGCTTGGCGCGCTCGACATCCATGATCACGCGGCGCTCGTCGCCCTTGGGCAGAAGCGGGTTGTAGGTGCCGATCTTCTCGATGAAGCGGCCGTCGCGCGGCATACGGCTGTCGGCGACGACGATCGAGTAGTGGGGGCGCTTCTTGGAGCCGCCGCGGGCGAGACGAATTTTGAGAGCCATGGTTTATCTCCTTTGGGCTGTCTTTGATCGGGCCGGTCGCACCGGCCTCAGGATTGGTGCTTTCGGTGGTGCTGGATGACTTCCTGAATGATGAAATTCAGAAAGTTCTTGGCGAATTCGGGATCTAGGTCCGCGTCATGCGCCAAGGTTTCGAGCCGCGCGATCTGTTTTTCTTCCCGCGCGGGATCGGAGGGGGGCAGGCCGTGGCGCGCTTTCAGGACGCCGACGGACTGGGTGTGCTTGAACCGCTCTGCAAGCGTGAAGACGAGGATCGCGTCGAGACGGTCGATCGACTCGCGGTGATGCTTGAGTAGCTCGGCCGCCTGGGCCGCGTCTGTGGCGGATGTCTCAGTCAATGGCCCAGCCTTTCGGTTTGAAGAGAGGGTCGATGTAGTTCTGGATCTCCATCTCGATCCCGTGGGCCAGCTGCGAGCCTTTGAGGGCCGCCGGTTCGGGATGGCGGTAGCAGACATCATGTCCATCGACGCTGGAGGCCGAATGGTCCTTCTTTGCGCCGAGCCGCTCGCAGAGGCGGATGGAATCGAGATCCTTGGGATCGAGGTAGGAGACCGCGCCATCCCAGCCGCGATCCTCGTAGAGATGCCGGCGTACGCGTGCCGTTGCCTCGAGCGCGTAACCGCGGCCCGCGCGGTCCGGCCAGATGATCCAGGCGATCTCGCGCTCTGGCCATTTCGCGGGCTGCCAGCCCCCGGCCATGCCCACGGTCTCGCCGGTCTCGCGCAGGTGGACCATCCACATCCCGAAGCCGCGGATTTGCCAATGGCCGATCTCTGCGGCATAGAGCATCCAGGTCTCATACGGATTGAGCGGCCCGCCCATGAAGCGCGAGCGGTACGAAGCGAAGGTCGCCTTGAAGTCGGGATAATCCTGCGGCTCGGGCGCCCGCAATTCCAGACGGTGGGTGGAGAGGACGGGAATGTCGGTCATGCCGCGCCCTCCTGCTCGAGACGTGCGCGGTCGAAGCGGAAGGCCCGTTCATCCGCGTAGCGGGTCGGAATGGTCTCGTCGGCCACGCCGCCGAGTGCCTCGGCGATCCTGGCCGAGCGCGCGTTGCTTTTATGCACGATGGCAGAGAGCGCGGGCAGGGCAAGCGCCCGGAACGCGTGATCGCGCACGGCGAGACCGGCCTCGCGCGCATAGCCCTGTCCCTCGGCCTCGGGCGTCCAGAGCGTCCAGGTCAGCTCGGGCAGTGCGCCATCGGCCATTTGCATGAGCCCGGCGTGACCGAAACCCTCGTCCTCGCCGCGCAGGCAGATCGCGAAACGGCCGAAACCGCGCATCTGCCAATGTCCGATCATCGAGCAGAAGCGGTTGAACGCATCGACCCGGGAAATCGGCCCGCCGACGAACTCAGCGCGCGGCCCGGTATAGTAGCCCGCATAGGCTTCGAAATCGCCGGCGCGGAGCGGGCGCAGGACCAGCCGGTCGGTATGGAGAAAGACGCGCTCGGTCATGCCGCGCCCTCTTGCAGGGCGGGATGGCGATAGACCCGGGCGAGCTTGCCGCGCAGCATGATATCGTCCTCGCGCACCGCACCGAGACGGATCGCGAGGCGCTGGGAGCGCTCGTTCTCGGGCGCGATAAAGCTCGGCATTTCGGTCAGCCCGAGATGGGTCGCGGCCGCCTTGCGCGCCGTTTCGACGGCCTCAAAGGCGAGCCCCTTGCCTTCGTGCTCTGCCGTGATGCCGTAGCCGAGTTCGGGCTCGGGCCAATCGACCGGGTGAAAGATACCGGCAAAGCCGATGAACGTGTCCGAACCCGCCAGGGTGACATGCCAGATGCCATGACCTCTGAGCCGCCATTGGCCGGCATTGGTAAAGATCGCGCGGCCCGCATCGTGCCGCTCAAGCGGCCCCCCATTCCACGCGCTGCGCGGATCGCGGAAATAGGCGGCCATTTCGCCCAGATCCTCAAGACGCGGCTCTCGCAGGGTCACACGCTCGGTATGGATGACGGGAACGTTCATGCCGCCACCGTCTCGGGGCCGGGATGTCGCCAGAGCTCGTCCTCGCCCATGTTCTCGTTGTGGTAGGTCCGCTCGTAGACCGCGCCGAGCCGCGTTGCGAGACGCTTGGAGCGGTCATTGTCGGGCAGAATGTTCGACGTAAGCGTGGTGAAACCGAGCTCGTCGTAGGCCCAGCGACGCGCGCGGCGTGCCGCCTCGAAGGCGATGCCCCGGCCTTCATAGCCGTCGAAAACCACCCAGCCGAGTTCCGGCTCGGGCCAGGTCTCGGGGAACCAGATGCCGGAAATGCCTGCGGGCGCGGCTGTCTCGCGATCCTCGATCACGAAATAGCCGTAGCCGTGCCAATGCCAGTGGCCGACATTCATTGCGAACCAGCGCCAGGCGTCGCCGCGCTTGGCGATGTGGCCGAAGCCAGCGCTGCGTGCGGGGTCCATGAGGAAGGCCATGACCGCCTCGGCGTCGGATTTCTCCGGGCCGCGCAGGATCAGGCGCTCGGTCTCGAGGCGGGGTGCGGCGGTTAGGCTCATGCGTAAGCCTCCGCACCGCCATCGGTGTCTGGAAGGTGCCGGTAGACGATGGTGTCTTCGGGCGTCTCGCCATCCGGCAAGGCAGCGTCCGCGTCATGGGTCGCGCCGAGGCGTTTCGCGAGCGAGATGGAGCGGGCATTCGCCGGATCGATATAAGAGACGAGGGTCTCGAAGCCCTGATCCCACGCCCAGAGGCTCGCAGCCAGCGCGGCCTCGAACGCGTAGCCCTTGCCCTCTGCCTCGGCGAGGACGGTCCAGCCCAGCTCGACTTCCGGGAAATGCGGCGGCTTCAGAATTCCGACCTGCCCGACGAAGTCGCCATCCTGGGTCTCGATGCCCCAGGCACCGTGGCCCATCAGCTCCCACATCGCGACTTCGGACGCGAGCCAGCGCCAGGCCGCAACGCGCGGCACGGGGCCGCCCATATGCACAGCCCGGTCCGTCCCGAACAGATCGCAGAGCTGCTCGAGGTCGGCCAGGGTGTGGCCGCGCAGGCGCAGGCGCGCCGTGGATATGACCGGGGCCGCCGTCACTTACTTCTTCTTGCCGAAGCCCGACATACCCGGTGGCAGACTGCCGCCGCCCATACCGGGGAAGCCGCCCTTGCCGCCCATCGCCTTCGCGGCCGCTTCGAGCTGCTTGGGATCCATCTTGGACGGGTCCATGCCCTCGGGCATGCCGCCGCCCTTGCCGAACATGCCGGACATGGCTTGTTTGAGCATGCCGCCTTTGCCCATCTTGCCCATCTTCTTCATCATGTCGCCCATCTGGCGCTGCATCTTCAGAAGCTTGTTGAGGTCAGAGACTTCGAGGCCCGACCCTGCCGCGATGCGCTTTTTCCGGGACGCCTGGAGGAGCGCGGGATTGGCGCGTTCCTTCTTCGTCATGGAGTTGATGAGCGCGATCTGCTGCCGCAGGATCGAATCGTCCATGCCGCTCTCGTCGAGCTGCTTGGCCATCTTCGCGGCACCCGGCATCATCTGGAGCATGGCGCCCATGCCGCCCATCTTCTGCATCTGTTCGAGCTGCATCTTGAGGTCGTTCATGTTGAACTGACCTTTCTGAAAGCGCTTCATCATGCGCTCGGCCTGCTCGGCCTCGAGCGTCTGCTGCGCCTTCTCGACGAGAGCGACGATATCGCCCATGCCGAGGATGCGGCCCGCGACGCGCTCGGGCTCGAAGGTTTCGAGCGCGTCCATCTTCTCGCCGAGGCCGACGAACTTGATCGGTTTGCCGGTCACGGCGCGCATCGAAAGCGCCGCACCGCCGCGCCCGTCGCCGTCCATCCGCGTCAGCACCACGCCCGAGATGCCGATGCGTTCGTCGAAATTCTCGGCGGTGTTGACGGCATCCTGGCCGGTCAGGCCGTCCACGACCAGCAGCGTCTCGCGCGGGTTGACCACGTCGCGGACCGCCTCGACCTGCGACATCAGCTCTTCGTCGATCGACAGGCGGCCGGCGGTGTCGAGCATGTAGACGTCATAGCCGCCGAGGCTCGCCTGAGTCTTGGCGCGCTTGGCGATGGCGACGGGATCCTCGCCCTTGACGATGGGCAGCGTGTCGACCCCGATCTGCTTGCCCAGCACTTCAAGCTGTTCCATCGCCGCGGGGCGCTGGACGTCGAGCGAGGCCATCAGGACTCTCTTGCGGTCGCGCTCGGAGAGGCGCTTGGCAAGTTTCGCGGTGGTGGTCGTCTTGCCGCCGCCCTGCAGGCCGACCATCAGGATCGGCGCGGGCGGCGTGCCGATACGCAGCTCTCCGGACTCGTCGCTGTCCCCCGCGAGCACCTGGATCAGCTCGTCGTGGACGATCTTGACGACCTGCTGGCCGGGCGTCACCGATTTCGTCACTGCCGCGCCGGTGGCCTTCTTCTCCACCGACTTGATAAAGTTTCTCGCCACCGGCAACGAGACGTCGGCCTCCAGGAGCGCCACGCGCACCTCGCGCAGCGCCGTCTTGACGTCCTCCTCGCTGAGCGCGCCCTGCTTTGTCAGCCGGTCGAAGACGCCGCCCAGGCGATCTGACAGGTTCTCGAACATGGGCAGATGCCCCCTTGTCTTCCGTTGATCCTCTGTCTCCGAACTTGGGGGCAGAGGCGCGCGCACGCAAACCGCTTCGAGGCTCAAACCAGTAGCGCCCCCGTGGGCGCAACGCGCTGACGGAGGGCGATCCCGGGCCGAGCCCATGGGACCGGAAGCGTTGGCACTTCCGGAAGTTGCCGTGGCGCTTACGCGCGCGGGCCTCACGAGTCAAGCGGGGCGGGGTCCGAGGCGACGGGCTCACGCGAATGCGCCTTGCAAAATTGCACCTTATGACGAATTTTCCGCGAAAACTGTGAAACCACGCACAAAACACGGAGCCCGCGCCAATGGAAAACTGGGACGAGGTCCGCACGGCCTTTCAGGTTGCGCGCATGGGGACGGTGTCGGGCGCGGCGGATGCGCTCGGCGTGCACCATGCAACGGTGATCCGGCATATCGACGCGCTCGAAGGCCGGCTTGGCGTGAAGCTGTTCCAACGGCACGCGCGCGGGTACACGCCGACCGAGGCCGGTCAGGATCTGTTGCGCGTCGCACAATCGACCGATGAGCAATTCCAGCAGCTCTCGAGCCGGATCAAGGGTCAGGGCTCGGAAGTGTCGGGCGAACTCGTGGTGACTTCGCTCATCAATTTCTCACCGCTTCTCGTGCCGGCCATCGCGTCCTTCCAGACCGCCCATCCCGAAGTGACGGTGCGCTACCTGACCGATGATCGGGTGTTCCGGCTCGAATACGGCGAAGCGCATGTCGCATTGCGCGCCGGGCCGAAGCCCGACGAGCCGGACAATGTCGTGCAATCGTTCATGAAGGCGTATGTCGCGCTTTATGCCTCGCAATCCTATGTCGAGACGCACGGGCGGCCCACGACGTCCGAAGAGCTGCTCGAGCACCGCTTCGTCGGCCCGGACAATATCGACAACCGCGCTCCCTTTTTCCGGTGGATGAAAGAGAACATCCCGCGCGAGCGGGTCGTGTTCCGCGCTGGCGATAGCCGCGTGATCGAGCGCGCGGTGATGGATGGCGTCGGCATCGGTTTCGTCGCCGAGCGGGTCGCCGAGGTGGATGAGAACCTCGTGGAGATCATGCCCTCGCTCGAGGATTGGGTTTCGGATACCTGGCTCGTCACCCATGTGGACCTGCACCGCACCGCGAAGGTTCAAGCCTTCCTGAAGCACCTCAAGGCTTACGTCGCCGAGCGCGGCCTCGCCTGAGGCAGCTCATTCGCCCAGGCTGGCGTCTTCGCGGATGAGTTCGGTTTCGAGAAACCGCTCGAAAGCGTCGAGGTTGATCGGCTCGATCTGACCGAAGCTCTGCATCCAGATCGCTGCCTCTCGCAATGCGCCGGGTTCGAGCTGGCACCATTTCACCCGCCCGCGCTTCTCCTGCGTGATAAGACCGGCGCCCGCGAGGATCGCCAGGTGCTTGGAGATCGCGGCCAGCGACATCTCGAACGGCTCGGCGACATCGGTGACGGCCATGTCGTCTTCGAGCAGCATCGCAAGGATGCGGCGTCGGGTCGGATCGGCGAGTGCCGCGAAGACGAGGTCGAGATCATGCGCCATGACCCGGCACATGGGCGCGAAACGCAGGTCCGGTCAAGCGGCTGCCGCGCCATAGTCAACTTGCCGGTTGAATATGGCTTTCGGGCCGCATTGCACGCTCGAAGGCGCTTGAAGGTCCTGAGCCACAGCGCCGAGCCCTCATGGAATATAATGAAATCAATTGCTTGCGCGCGCCAAGCCTGCGGCGGCCTGCCGCTTGACTCGGAGCCGGGCGGCGCATAGCACCTTGCCAAACTCCGAACGGGGCTCGCAGACGTGGAAGACCACGACAGACAGCGGCGGATGGCGGCGCTCGACGCCAAGATCGCGGCGATGAAAGCGGCCAAAGAGCCGCCCAAGCGCCACCAGGAGGAGCATTACAGCCAGGCTCATCTCGCCTGGCGCATGGTTATCGAGCTGGTCGCGGGACTCGGGATCGGCTTCGGCATCGGATACGGGATCGACGCGGCGCTCGGGACGCGCCCCTTGTTTCTGGTGCTCTTCACATTGCTGGGTTTCGCGGCGGGCGTGAACGTGATGATCCGCTCGGCGCGCGAGATCCAGGACCAACGTCTGGCCGAAGCGGCCGAAGAGAACGAGAGGGACGAGCATGGCGACTGAAGCCAATGGTGCAGAAGAAGGCGGCCTGGTCTTCCACCCGATGGATCAGTTCATCGTCTCCCCGCTGTTCGGGGACGGCGCGGTGAACATGTTCACGATCACCAACGTAACGCTGTGGATGGCGATCACCGTTCTGGCAGTGATCGGTCTTCTGGTCGTCGGCACGAGCCGCCGCGCGATCGTGCCCTCGCGCGCCCAGTCGATCGCGGAGCTCGCCTACGGCTTCATCTACAAGATGGTCGAGGACGTGACCGGCAAGGAAGGCGTGAAGTACTTCCCCTACATCATGACGCTGTTCATGTTCATCGTGCTGGCGAACTTCCTCGGGCTCATCCCGATGGCCTTCACCACCACCTCGCATATCGCTGTAACCGCGGTGCTCGCGATGGCGGTGTTCCTCACGGTGACGGTCCTTGGCTTCGTCATCAACGGCGCGTCGTTCCTGTCTCTGTTCTGGGTAAGCTCGGCCCCATTGGCGCTGCGGCCGGTTCTCGCGATCATCGAGATCATCTCGTATTTCGTCCGCCCCGTCAGCCACTCCATCCGTCTTGCCGGCAACATGATGGCCGGTCACGCGGTGATCAAAGTCTTCGCGGGCTTCGCGGCAATCGCGGCGATTTCGCCGCTGTCGATCCTGGCCATCACGGCGATGTATGGCCTCGAAGTGCTGGTGTCCTTCATTCAGGCGTATGTCTTCACGATCCTGACCTGCGTCTACCTCAAGGACGCGCTTCATCCGCATCACTGATGCTGCGGCGGGGCTTGACCCGTCCGGCGCTAATTCACGCAATTCCATCGTAAGGAGAAAGATCATGGAAGGCGATATCGTTCAAATGGGTGCATTCATCGGTGCCGGTCTCGCATGCATGGGCATGGGCGGCTCGGCCATCGGTGTGGGCAACGTCGCTGGCAACTACCTTGCCGGCGCTCTGCGCAACCCCTCCGCCGCAGCGTCGCAGACCGCGACCCTCTTCATCGGCATCGCATTCGCAGAAGCGCTGGGCATCTTCTCGTTCCTCGTCGCTCTGCTGCTGATGTTCGCCGTCTAAGACACGGGCCTAACAATCCTTACGCGACGGGCGGGACCGGACCCTTTTCGGCCCGCCCGCTGATTGATTGAGAAGCCTGACGGAGGGCGCAATGGCGACCGAAACAACTGCCGCAGCCGGCGAAGGGCTTGCAACCAGCCCCGAGACCGCGCCGGGCATGCCGCAGCTCGATTTCTCGACCTTCGGCAACCAGATTTTCTGGCTGATCGTCACGCTTGTCGTGATCTATTTCATCCTGTCGCGCATCGCGCTGCCGCGCATCGCGGCTGTCCTCGCTGAGCGTCAGGGGACGATCACCAACGACCTCGCCAAGGCGGAAGACCTGAAGAAACAGGCAGCCGAGGCGGAAGAGGCCTATGAGAAGGCTCTCGCCGACGCACGCGCCGAGGCGCAGAAGATCGCGGATCAGACCCGCGAGGAGATCAAGGGACAGGTCGCTGAGGCTCAAGCCAAGGCCGACGCCGAGATCGCCGCCAAGACGGCTGAATCGACGAAGCAGATCGAAGAGATCCGCGCGTCGGCACTGTCGAATGTCGAAGCCGTCGCCAAAGACACCGCCGCCGCTCTCGTGGCTGCGCTGGGCGTCTCGGCGAACCAGGGCGAAATCGACAAGGCTGTCGACGACCGGATCAAGGGGTGAGCGCGATGAAGAAACTGCTGACACTCACCGCAACCGCCAGCGTGATCGCGACTCCCTCCTTCGCGGCGGGTGACGTGTTCTTCTCGCTGTCGAACACCGATTTCGTGGTGCTTCTGGCATTCCTCGTGTTCCTTGGCGTGCTCGTCTACTTCAAGGTGCCGGGCATGTTGGGCAAAATGCTCGACGACCGGGCGTCCGGCATCCAGTCCGAGCTCGACGAAGCCCGCGGTATCCGCGAGGAAGCGCAGAGCCTTCTGGCCAGCTACGAGCGCAAGCAGCGCGAAGTGCAGGAACAGGCCGATCGCATCGTCGCAAAGGCGCGCGAAGACGCGAAGGCCAATGCGGAACAAGCGAAAGAAGACCTGCAACGCTCCATCGAGCGCCGCATCGCTGCCGCTGAAGACCAGATCGCCTCGGCGGAAAGCCAGGCCGTCAAGGAAGTCCGCGACCGCGCCATCGTCGTGGCCACTGCCGCTGCACGGGAAGTGGTGGCGAAAGAACTCGGCGCGAAGGACAAGGCCAAGCTCGTCGATCAGTCCATCGACACGGTCGGTGCTAAGCTGCACTGAGGCGTTTGAAGGCAACCAACTAGAAAGACCCGGAGCGTCTGCTCCGGGTCTTTTTGTTTGTGTCAGGTGGTGAGCTTGCGGAGAAACGCAAATTCTTCAACGCGGCATCGGCGTTGCGTGCTTGTTATAGGCCGACCAGTCTTCGACATGGGGATAGAACTTTTTGCGCCAAGCACGGACGCGGGGGTTCATCACGCGTCGCCAGACCGGCGGCACCATCGCCGCCATCGTCATCACCGGATAGCCATAGGGCAGCTGCGGGGCCTCATCCTCGTCGTAATTCTGAAGAAGCGGGAAGCGGCGGTCGGGTTTGTAATGGTGGTCCGAATGGCGTTGCAGATTGATGAGCAGCCAGTTCGACGCCTTCTGTGCGGCATTCCAGGAATGGCGCGGCTTCACGTGCTCGTATTTGCCGTCGCCCAGGTGTTCACGCGTGAGACCGTAATGCTCCACGTAATTCACTAGCTCGAGCTGCCAGATAGCTACGCCGGCCTGCAGCAGGAACAGGCCAAGACCGGCCCATCCCCCGAGACCGACAGCGAGAAGAAGGAACCCTGCCTGCAGCCCCCAATACTGCCAGAAGGGATTGCGGTGGTGTGTCCATGGTAGGCCCTTCCGTGCGAGCATCGCGCGTTCGGCCTCGAAGGCCGATGTGAGCGATTGCCAGAGAACGCGCGGATAGAAACGGTGAAATCCCTCGTTGTAACGCGCAGTCACCGGATCGCGGGGCGTGCCCACGTAGCGGTGATGGACGTGCAGATGCTCGGATCGGAAATGCGAGTAGAGCACCGATGCCAGGAGGATGTCGCCCAAGAGGCGCTCCCACTTGTTCTTCTGATGCATCAGCTCATGCGAGTAGTTGATCCCGATCGTGCCCGACACGACGCCCATGCCGAAGAAGATCCAGATCTTCTCCGCGGTGCCGAGATGGCTCGCATCGGGCACATAGGCGAGAAGCGCCACCAAGGTCGCAAGCTGGACGGGCAGCCAGATCAGCGTGACGAGGCGATACCAGAACAGCTGGTTTTCTTCCGTCTCGGGATCCGCATTGTCGATATTCACGCCGAGCGCTGCATCGAGCGCGGAGAACAGGTACCACGTCATCAGCGGGGTCAGTGCGATCCACCAGCCGCCCAGCATGACGCCGAGCCACAGTACCGGAATGAGCGCGAGTGACATCCAGAAGGGCAGGGCCGCCGAGAGGCGCGAGACCTTGTCTGGCGAAAGGAACGGACGTTGCGACAGAGAACCGTCAGCCATTTGAGACCTTTGACCTTGCTCGATTTTGCCCGGCAGGATACGCGCCCCGCCCTGTCTCGCAAGAGGTCAGATCAGCGCGGGCGGGCGAGATCGAAAGCCTTTCGCATGAGCGTCGGCAAATCGGCCGGACGGAACTCTTCTGCCGCAACGAATGCGCCGCGTTCCGGCGCGCGATCCATCGGCACGAGCGCGGTCTTGAGCGTCAGGCGCAGGTGGAAATGAGTGAAGGTGTGCCGCGCTTCCTCGGGCAGCGTCTTCCATTCGGCGCGGATCGGCGGTGCTTCGGCCGGGGCCGGCTCGCTCGTGTCGACCCAATCGGTGCCAGGCCAGCCCAGCATTCCGCCGAGAAGTCCGGTTTCGGGCCGGGTCTCCAGAAGCCACGCCCCGTCCACCCGGCGGACAAGGTAGGCGGTTCCTTGGCGTATGGGCTTGCGCTTTTTCGGCGCCTTTTTCGGCAGCTCGGCTTGCGTGCCCGCCGCCCATGCCGCGCAGGCGGGCCGCCAGGGGCAAAGCCCGCAGGCCGGATTGCGCGGCGTGCAGATCGTTGCGCCAAGATCCATCACCGCCTGCGCGTAATCGCCCGGCCGGCCGGTCGGTGTCAGCGCCTCGGCATGTTCGGTCAGGATCTTCTTCGATTGCGGCAGCGGCATGTGTTCGTCATGAAGCCGTGCCATCACGCGCTCGACATTACCGTCCACGACCGTTTCGGGGCGGTCGAAAGCGATCGCGGCGACGGCGGAGGCCGTGTAGGGTCCGATCCCCGGTAGCGCCATCAGCCCGGCATGGGTATCGGGAAAGACGCCGCCGTGCTCTTCCGCCACCGCCCGCGCGCATTTGAGAAGGTTCCGCGCCCGTGCGTAGTAGCCAAGTCCCGCCCAGGCCGCCATGACCTCTGCATCCTCTGCCGCGGCAAGGTCGGTCACGCGCGGCCAGCGCTCGGTGAAGGCAAGAAAATAGGATTTCACCGCCGCGACCGTGGTCTGCTGCAGCATCACCTCGGAGAGCCAGACGCGATAGGGATCGGGCCGCACGCCGTCCGCCCGTGCCTTCGGACCGACGCGCCACGGCATCTGCCGGGCATGGCGGTCATACCAGGAGAGCAGCGCGTTGGGGTCGGCGGTCTCACGCACGGATCACACTCCTCTGATCGCGGGGCTGTCGCGCGGGGTGGTGCTCGCGCTGCGGCTGACTAGTATATGCGCCAGAAGGAGAGTCCAACCATGGCGCGACATCAGGGCAGCACGCGCGGCTTTCAACAAACCGCGAGCCTCCTCAAGAGCCGGATCCGCAAGGCATCCGAGACGCGCGGCTTCGCGCAATCGCGCCTCCTGACCCATTGGGAGGAGATCGCAGGCCCCGATACCGCCCGCATCGCCCGACCCGTCGAGGTCAGCTATTCGCGGGGCGGCATGGGGGCGACGCTGGTTCTGCTCACGACCGGTGCGAACGCGCCGCAACTCGAGATGCAGAAAGAGCGGATCCGCGCCCGCGTGAACCAGGTCTACGGCTACAACGCGATCCAGAAGATCCGCGTGACGCAGACCGCGCCGACAGGGTTCGCCGAAGGGCAAGTGGCCTTCACACCCGCACCGAAGGCCGCACCCGCGGAGCCAACTCCCGAGGTGCGGCAGGCAGCGCGGCGAACCGCCGAGGATGTCGGCGATGACGGGCTCAGGGTTGCGCTTGAAACGCTGGCAACCAACGTTCTATCCCGAAACAGACATTCGGACTGAAGATCCGGCAGGCAAAAGGTGATGACAATGACACGCATGATTTCCGCGACCGCACTCGCAGCGGTGCTGGGCGCAGGCGGCTTCTGGGCGATCGAGCGACTCGGTGCGCCGGACACGGCCGAGTTCGAACTGCCTGGCGCAGCGCAGGCGCAGGACAATGCAGATGCCGGCGAGAGCGCGGATGCCGAAGGCACGGAGACCGAAGCCGCTCAGGCCGATGGCGGCGTTCAGGAGATGACCCTCGGAGCCGAGGATGCGGCGGTCGAGGTGATCGAATACGCGTCCTACACCTGCCCGCATTGCGCGACCTTCCACCAGAACGTCTTCGACCGCATCAAGGAGAATTACGTCGATACGGGCGATGTGAAATTCACCTATCGCGAGGTCTATTTCGACAAGTACGGCATGTGGGCGTCGCTCGTGGCACGGTGTGGCGGCAACCAAGAGCGTTTCTTCGGCATCACGGACATGATCTACGAGCAGCAATCCGAATGGGTTCGCGCAGGCTCCGATGCGGCGGTCGCGGATGAGCTGCGCCGGATTGGCCGGGTCGCGGGCCTGGACGGGGACCAGCTGGAAAGCTGCCTGACCGATGGCGACAAGCTGCGGACCCTCGTGGAATGGTACCGCACGAACGCGACCGAGGACGGGATCCAGTCGACGCCGTCCTTCGTGATCGACGGCGAGCTTCATTCGAACATGAACTATGACGACTTCGCCGCGCTTCTCGATGAGAAGATCGCCGAAGCGGAATGAGCGTATCGGCACCGCGCGGGCCGCTCGAGGGCCTGAAGGTCGTCGAACTGGCGCGCATCCTGGCCGGCCCCTGGGCCGGTCAGACACTTGCCGATCTCGGCGCGGAGGTCATCAAGGTCGAGGCCGCCGCGGGCGATGATACGCGCCAGTGGGGGCCGCCCTTCATCGATCGCGACGACGAGCGGTCGGCGGCCTATTTCCATTCCTGCAATCGCGGCAAACGCTCGGTCGTGATCGACCTGCGCGACCCGTCGGGGCAGGCGGCGTTGCGCGATCTCGTGGCCGATGCGGATATCCTGATCGAGAACTTCAAGGTCGGCGGGCTCGCGAAATATGGCGCGGATTACGAGAGCCTCTCGGCGCTCAATCCGCGGCTCATCTATTGTTCGATCACCGGCTTCGGACAGGATGGGCCTTACGCGCACCGTGCAGGCTACGATTACATCATTCAGGGCATGTCGGGTCTGATGTCGATCACCGGCGATCCGGACGGGCAGCCGCAGCGCGCGGGAGTGGCGGTCACCGACCTTTTCACCGGGCTTTATTCGGTCATCGGAATCCTCTCGGCGGTGGAGCAGCGCCACCGCACTGGGCGGGGCCAGCATCTAGACATGGCGCTTCTCGATTGCGCGGTGGCGGCAACGGCGAACCAGGCGCTGAACTATCTCGCCACGGGCACCCCGCCGGGCCGGACGGGCAACTACCACCCGAACCTGACGCCCTATCAGGTCTTCGACGTCTCTGACGGGCATATCATCATCGCGACGGGGAACGACGCGCAGTACCGAAGGCTCTGCGGGCTTCTGGGCGTTGCGGAGTTGGCGGAAGATCCTAGCTTCCTCACCAATGCCGACCGCATCGCCAATCGCGAGGAACTGACGCGGCGGCTGACCGAGGCGAGCCTGCGCTTCACCAAGGCGGAGCTTCTTGCCGCCTGCGAGGCGGAAGGCGTGCCCGCCGGGCCGATCAACGATATTGCCGAGGTGATGGCCGATCCGCAGATCGTCGCGCGGGGGATGCAGATCGCGCCCGAAGGCCTGCCGGGCGTGCGCGCGCCTTTCCGGTTCTCGGATGCGGAGCTGGTGTTGGATCGCGCGGCGCCGAAGCTCGGACAGGAGAGCTGATCGGCGGGGCCTCACCCCGCCGTGCCGTGGCAGAACCAGCCTGAGGACAGCGCGCCGCCATGCGCGTAGAAGAGCCAGAGCCGCTCGCCCCGGTCCGTCTCTACCCACCAGTAATCGCGCTGGCCCGAACGCCAGTCGGGCTCGTCGAGCCACCATTCGGGCGCGATCCGTTCGGGGCCCGTTGCCGCGCGGGCGGACATGTCGCGTCCGCGCCAGCGAAAGGTTCGTGGCGGATCGGGCGCATCCGGGGCGTGCACCGGCTCGGGCCGCCAGAGCCGGAGGGGGCGCCCGCGCGCCACGTCGGGCCAGGGCATGGCGGCTTCTGACCAGGCGGCCGCGAGGGTCAGCGCGCCTTTCTCGGGAATGTGGCTCGAGGCGGGATGCCTGCGCGTGATCGCCTCGAGACCGAGCCGCGCGCCGAGGCGTCCGATCAGATCTTCGAGCGCGGTATCGGCCCGCATCCGCTCGCTCACCGCGCGGCCCGCCTCGAGATGCCCGGCAGGCTGGGCGGCGTGGACGGGTTCGTGACCGACCACGTCGAGGCGCAGCATGTCGATGCCGAAGCCCGCGTCGATCTCGGCCACCTTCATCGCCAGAAGCGGGCGCAGCCGGTCGGGATCTCGCGTCGCCCGTGCCAGGCTGACGAGCGCCCATTCCATGCTCTGATCCGTGCGGTAGGCCTCGAGCCGCACCCGCCGTGCGCCGCGCCCTCGCCGCCTGAGCTTGTCGCAGAGCGGCGGCAGCATCCGGTCGAGCCCGGCCATCAGATCCGCCTCGAGCCCGATCGGGTCGGGCAGGGTGAGCCGGATCGAGAAATGCTCGGGCGGCGCGGCAGGAGCGACGGGCTCCGGCGCCGCTCCCATCGCCTGGTCGAGACGCGCAACGAGCCCGGTGCCGAAACGCCGGGCCAGAGCGGCGCGGGGCTGGCCCGCGAGATCCTCGATTCGCCGCAGCCCCAGGCGCGAGAGCGCCTCGACGGTCTCGGCATCGAGCCGGAGCGCCGCGACGGGCAAGGGCGCGAGCGCGCCATAGGTCTTGCCGGGCGCGGCAATGCGGGTGACGTCCGGTCCCGGTGGTGCCAAGAGCGCGGGTGCAGCGCCGCCCCGTTCCCAATGCCGCCGCTTGCCCGCGCGTGAGCGGGTGGCGCGCGCTTCCTGGTCGACCGCATCGCCGCTCCGGTGCGATCCGGCCCGCGCACCGCCATGCCGGGCCAGCGCCCAAGCCGCGCCAAGCGTATCGGCGATCCCCGCGCGCACGCTCAGCCCCAGATCGGCGCAATCCTGTTCGACCTGCGCCAGAAGCCCCACCTCGCCGCCGAAAAGATGCGCGCAGCCGGTCAGGTCGATGACCAGCGCATCCGGCGCTTCCCGCGCGACCCAGGGCGAGAACTTGCCCGCCCAGCGGTGCAGACTGCCGAGAAACGCCGCTTCCCGGTGCGGGTTCGCAATGCGCGTCAGAAGGTCTGCGCAGGCGGCATGGGCATCCCGCAAGGGCTGACCGGGATATAGCCCCGCGCGCGAGGCCGCCACCGACAGCGCCGCGAGGCTCTGGGCATTGCCGGTTTCGGTAACGGTGGCAAAGGGCACCTCGGCCAAAGCCGGGTCACGCCGGATCAGCCGTTCGGCGCCCAGCCGGGGAAACCAGAGGGAAAGAATGCGTCGGTTGGGCATCGGGCAGCATGAATGTTCCTGATATGTTCCATCTAGCCCGAGTCGCCTCCGGGGTCGAGTCCGGAGCTGCCGCGCCAACCTCTCAGCCGCAATAGACGCGGACGATCTCTCCGGCCTCGTTCACCTCGATATTGAGCCGGTCGGCGCGGAAATCCATCGTGACCGCCATGCCCGGCCGGATGATCCGCGCATCGAGATCCGCAGGCAGCGCCGCGGCGGCGAGTGGCGTGCCGACGAGGCTCTGGTATCCAGATGCTCCGCACGCGTCGGGGCCGGGCTCGGCAGGAGGCGTTCCAGCGCTCGTGCAGGCCGACAAAAACAGCGCTCCGAGCGCGATGATCTTCTGTTGCATAAAGCGACCCTTTCCTGAAAACAGGTCCAGACAAACATAGGGAGCCTGACCATGAAAACCCGCGCCGCTGTCGCCCTCGAGGCTGGAAAGCCCCTTGAGATCATGGAGGTCAATCTCGAAGGCCCCAAGGCCGGGGAAGTCCTCGTGGAGATCAAGGCCACCGGCATCTGTCACACCGACGAATTCACCCGCTCGGGCGCGGACCCCGAGGGCCTTTTCCCGGCGATCCTCGGCCATGAGGGCGCGGGCGTCGTGGTGGAGGTCGGCGAGGGCGTCACCAGCCTCAAACCCGGCGATCACGTGATCCCGCTCTACACGCCGGAATGCCGCGAATGCGCGTCCTGCCTTTCGGGCAAGACCAATCTCTGCACGCGGATCCGTGCGACCCAGGGCCAGGGCGTGATGCCGGACGGAACGACGCGGTTCTCCATGTTGGATGGCACGCCGATCCATCACTACATGGGCTGCTCGACCTTCGCCAATCACACCGTCCTGCCCGAGATCTCGCTTGCCAAGGTCCGTGAGGACGCGCCCTTCGACAAGATCTGCTATATCGGTTGCGGCGTGACCACCGGCATCGGCGCGGTCATCAACACGGCGGGCGTCGAGATCGGCTCGACCGCGGCCGTCTTCGGGCTGGGCGGCATCGGCCTCAACGTGATCCAGGGGCTCCGCATGGCCGGGGCGGACAAGATCATCGGTGTCGATATCAACCCCGAGAAGAAGGCGATGGCCGAACGTTTCGGCATGACCCATTTCGTGAACCCCAAAGAGATCGAGGGCTCGGTCGTCGCGCATATCGTCGAGATGACCAAGACCGAGTTCGACCAGACCGGCGGCGTCGATTATTCCTTCGACGCGACGGGCAACGTGCAGGTGATGCGCGATGCGCTCGAATGCACGCATAGGGGCTGGGGCCAGTCGATCATCATCGGCGTTGCGCCGGCGGGAGCCGAGATCTCCACCCGTCCGTTCCAGCTCGTCACGGGGCGCGTCTGGAAAGGCACGGCCTTTGGCGGGGCGAAGGGCCGCACCGACGTGCCGAAGATCGTCGACTGGTACATGGACGGCAAGATCGAGATCGATCCGATGATCACGCACACGCTGTCGCTCGACGAGATCAACCACGGCTTCGACCTGATGCATGAGGGCAAGTCGATCCGGGCGGTCGTGACGTTCTGACCGGTGGCCAGCCCCGTCCGCGATACACACCAGATGATCCGGCAGATGGCGCCATCGCTGCTGCCGGACCGCTACGTCTTCGCCGGGCCGGAGGCCGCAGCGGCAGCGGATCGTGCGATTGCGACCGTCCGGGAGGCGGAGGGGCTGTCACTGATCCTGCCGGTGGAGGTAGCGGCGGAATTCGGCGCGCCGTCCGGTCCCATCATGCGGCAAATCACGCTGAACGTGACCTCGGCGCTTGACGGAATCGGGCTGACGGCGGTGGTCGCTGACGCGCTGACCCGCGAAGGGATTGCCTGCAACGTCATCGCCGGGCTCAACCATGATCATGTCTTCGTGCCGGAAGAAGATGCGGATCGTGCGCTCTCCGCTCTTGAGGCGCTCAGCCGCGATGCGGGCGAGCCGACCGCGATCCGCCCGGCGACGGAGGCGGACAACGCGGAGATCGCCGCGATCCTGATGCCGGTCTTTCGCGCGGGCGATACCTATACGGTCGATCCCGATATCCCCGAGGCCGACGCGCTTGCCTATTGGACCGGCGGCGAGCGACAGGTCTTCGTGGCCGAGCGCGATGGCAGGGTTCTCGGCACCTACTACCTCGTGCGAAACCAGAAGGGCGGGGGGAGCCACGTTGCCAATGCCGGTTTCGCAACTCATTCCGATGCGCGCGGCAAAGGCCTCGCACGGGCCATGCTCGCCCATGCCGAGGACGCGGCGCGGCAGACGGGTTTCCGCGCGATGCAGTTCAATTTCGTCGTGGCCTCCAACACCCGCGCCGTGACAACGTGGGAACGCGCAGGCTACGTGACGGCAGGCCGGTTGCCGGAGGCTTTCCGGCATCCCGAACACGGCTACGTCGATGTTCTCGTGATGATGAAACGCCTTTAGGCGGAAAGGACGGATCCGATGGCCGACGAGAAGGGCACCGCGCTGCTTGCTGTGCTGATCGACGCCGACAACACGTCACCGAAATACGCGCGCGCGCTCTTCGATGAGATCGCCACGCTCGGTGAAGCGGCTGTGCGCCGTCTCTATGGCGATTTCTCGAGCCATCAGATGTCCGGCTGGTCGAAGGTCGCGGCCGAGTTCGGTCTTGTGCCGCATCACCAGCCTGCGAACACGGTTGGCAAGAACGCCTCCGACATCGCGCTTGTGATCGACGCGATGGACCTGATGCATTCGGCGCGCTTCGACGGGTTCGTTCTGGTCTCCTCGGACAGCGATTTCACCCGCCTCGCCTCGCGCTTGCGCGAACAGGGGCTCGAGGTGTTCGGAATGGGAATGCAAAAGACACCGGATGCCTTCCGCAAGGCCTGCAAGCGCTTCATCTTCCTGGAGAACATCGACGCGGCCGCCGAAGCCTCGAAATCGGGGCAGCGCGACACGAAGGCCACCGGCAGCCTCGAAGAGGCGCGAAATCTCATCTTCAACGCGATGGATGCGATCGAGCAGGATGACGAATGGTACACGCTTGGCCAGCTCGGCCAGTATCTGACCGCCGCCAATCCCGATTTCGACACGCGGACCTATGGCAAGCGCAAGCTGTCGGATCTCATCAGGGATCTGAAGGTCTTCGAGACCAAGCGCTCGCAGGGCAACCAGATGCTGGTGCGGCGGCTCGACTGACGGTCAGGCCGTGCCGTAGCGCGCAAGGAACACCTTGACCGCGTCGCGGACATTCTCGTCCTTCTCGTCGTCCGAGACCGTGCCACGTATGTTGAAAAGCCGCGCCATGTAGAGCCCGGCCTTGCAGAGCTCCCCGAACTGGTGCGCGGCGTGTTCGCGTCGATCCTGCGGGATGTCGAGATCGCCGCGCGCGATGGCGAGGTCGAAGAGGCTCAGCATGGCATCGACGAAGTAAACCGGGCCGAAGCGCCAGAACTCCTCGGCGAGGGCCGGAAAGCGCTCCGCTTCCGCAAGGCACATACGACAATTCTGGATGGCAAGCGGCGAGAAGATGATGTCGAGGAAGGTCCGCCCCGCATCGTAGAACAGCTCCGCTGTCGGCTTGTCGCGATCGAGATGTGTGATCGCCTCTTCGGCCTGATGGCGGCACTGCAGGCGCGCGACCTCCATGAAGAGAAGCCGCTTGTCGGAGAAATACGAATAGAGCGTCGCTTTGGACACGCCGGCGGCGCGAGCGATGTCATCGACGCTCGCACCGTCGTAGCCGTCGCGCAGAAACACATCGCGGGCCCCTTCGATCACCTGATCGTATTTCCGGCCCTTGCGGATCTTGTCGACTGAAGCGTCCATGAATTCTCCTTGCTCGAAGGAGAAGTATAAACCGCTTGGTTCAGTTTCAACAATCTCCGCCGCGACGTCGCAAAGCCTACCGTGTCTCCGCCGCGCCGTCCTGGGCAGGCTGCGGCTCTGTCGGAGCGCTGTCCGGGAACCACAGGTAAGGCAATTGCGGCGCGGTAATACCGGCGGATGCGCCCGTGGCGATACTGACGGTGACGATGAGGGGGAGTAGTAGAGTTCGCATGGATATCTCCATCGTTGAAAGACAAAAGTAAACTAAACAGTATGGTTCACTAATCAAGGTTAAATTTAAACTGTTCGGTTCATTTATTGGGCTTGCGCCATAAGGCTGAGCGTCTAAATTAGAATTATTCTAATTTCTGGTGCTCTCATGCGTTTTCTTCCCAGCCGACGGCGGTTCGATGACCTGTCTGAACAAGAGATCCTCGCGCTCGCGATTTCCTCCGAGGAAGACGATGCACGGATATACAGGATGTATGCCGAGCATCTTCGAGAGGAGTATCCGGGGTCGGCCAAGGTTTTCGATGGCATGGCTGCCGAGGAAGATGGGCACCGCCAGCGGTTGATCGACATGCATACCGCGCGTTTCGGGACCGTCATTCCCCTGATCCGGCGAGAACACGTAGCGGGTTTCTACTCCCGCAACCCGGTTTGGCTGATCGAGAACCTCAGCCTCGACCGGATCCGCGAAGAGGCCCGCGCGATGGAGCGGGACGCCGAGCGCTTTTACCACGAGGCTGCGCGGAGAACGCAGGATGCCGGCACGCGCAAGCTTCTTGGCGATCTTGCCGCTGCCGAGGCCGGGCATGAAAGCAAGGCCGGTGCGCTCGAGGCAGAGCATCTGCCGGACGATGTCCGCAGCGCCGAGGATGACGGCGCGAAACGGCAATTCCTGCTGACCTGGGTGCAGCCGGGCCTTGCGGGATTGATGGACGGTTCCGTCTCGACGCTTGCGCCGATCTTCGCCACGGCCTTCGCGACGCAGGACACCTGGACCACCTTCCTCGTCGGACTTGCCGCCAGCGTCGGCGCGGGCATCTCGATGGGCTTCACCGAGGCGGCCTCCGATGATGGAGAGCTTTCCGGCCGTGGCTCGCCGGTCAAGCGGGGCATCGCCTCTGGCGTGATGACGACCGTCGGCGGGCTCGGGCACGCGCTGCCCTATCTCATTCCGCATTTCTGGACCGCGACGATCACCGCCATCATCGTCGTCTTCATCGAGCTCTGGGCCATTGCGTGGATCCAGAACCGCTTCATGCAGACGCCATTCCTGCGCGCGACCTTCCAGGTCGTCCTCGGTGGCGCGCTGGTCTTCGCTGCCGGGGCGCTGATCGGGTCCGGTTGACGGAGCGGGGAAAAGCGGCTCTCGTCCGGGCTGAGAGGAGAGAGCCGATGCCCAAAGACGACCAGCCGGTCTATACGCCCTTGCCGCTGCCCGACCGGGTGCAGCTCACGCCCGAAGAGGCGCTCTCCGCCGCAGAGGCGTTCCGCGTCTACATGCAAAAGCGCCATTCGGTGCGCGATTACGCGGAGACGCCGGTCCCCGAAGCGGTCATCCGCGCCTGCATCGCCGCGGCGCATAGCGCACCGTCCGGGGCAAACCGGCAGCCTTGGCATTTCGTGGCGATCTCGGACCCGGGGATGAAGGCGCGCGTCCGCGAAGGTGCTGAAGAAGAGGAACGTCAGTTCTACGGCGGCGGCGGCGGGGACGCGTGGCTCCAGGCGCTGGAGCCCATCGGCACGGGCGTCGAGAAGCCCCATCTCACCCGCGCCCCTTGGCTGATCGTCGTTTTCGCAGAGCGCTGGGGCGTCGATGCGGAGGGCGCTCGCTACAAGAATTATTACGTGCCCGAAAGTGTCGGCATCGCGACGGGCATGCTCATTGCGGCGATCCATCACGCGGGGCTCGTCTGCCTCGAGCACACGCCGAACCCGATGAAGTTTCTCAACGAGATGTGTGGCCGGCCCGAGCGCGAGAAGCCGGTGATGATCCTGCCCGTTGGCTACCCTTCCGAGGATGCGACGGTGCCGGAAGCGGCAAAACGCAAAAAACCCCTCGACGAAGTGATGACGATCCTCGCCGAGTGAACGGATCGCGTTGACCCCGCGCGAAAGCTCGCTCAAAAACGTTCCATGCTGGCGATCTTCCTCAAGACCCTGCCTTTTTTCGCGTTGATCGGGCTGGGTTACGGCGCGGCCAAGACGCGTTTCTTCACCGAGGAAGCCAGCGCGTACCTCACGAAATTCGTATTCTATTTCGCGCTCTCGGCGATGCTGTTCCGCTTCTCGGCGAACCTGTCCTTTGCCGAGATCTTCGATGCCTGGCTGGCAATGGCCTATCTTTGGGGCACGGCCTTCGTCTACGCGGTCGGGCTTCTGGTCGCGTTTTGGCGGCGCGTGAAGGTCGAGACCGCGGCGATCGAGGCGCAATGCGCGGCCATCGGCAACACCGGCTTTCTCGGCGTGCCGATGCTGGCGCTTCTCCTGGGCGACGAGGCGGTCGGGCCGATCATCCTCGTTCTGTCCATCGATCTTATCGTGTTCTCCTCGGCTCTCGTGATCCTGGTGGAAGGCTCGCGCGACGGACGCATGAGCCTTGGCGTTCTGAAGACAATCGGCATGGGCCTTGTGAAGAACCCGATGATCGTCTCGATCACCCTTGGGCTCGCGGTCGCCGCATCGGGCTGGACGTTGCCAGTGCCGGTCAACGAGTTCGTCACCATCCTCGGCAATGCGGCGACACCGGGCGCGCTTTTCGCCATCGGCGCGTCCCTCGCCTCGAAATCGGCGGAGCGTCTCTTTATCGCGGGCTGGCTCAGTTTCGCCAAGCTCATGCTGCATCCGTTGTTCGTGGCGATTGCCGCGCTCGTCCTGTTCCCGGTCGAGCCTTATGCCGCGGCGGTTGCGGTCTCGGCGGCCTCGCTGCCGGTCGCGGGCAACGTCTTCATTCTCGCGCAGCATTACGGCACCTCGCCGCAGCGGGTCTCGGCCTCGATCCTGATCTCGACCGCGGCGAGCATCGTCACCGTTTCGGCCTGGATCGCCTGGGTCACGAGCTGAGCCACTTGCGCCGCACGGACGCGCCCGCTAGCCGTTCGGGACAGCACCGACAAACGTCAGGAGACGCGCATGGAAACGAAATCCGAGAACCGGTCCTTCGGCGGAACGCAGGGCGTCTACAGCCACGCCTCCGAGGCCTGCGGTTGCGACATGACCTTCGCGCTGTTTCTGCCCGAGGAAGCGCGCACCGCGCCGGTGCCGCTTCTGTGGTTTCTCTCGGGGCTGACCTGCACCCACGAGAACGCCATGACCAAGGCAGGCGCGCAGGCCTGGGCCGCCGATCACGGCGTCGCTCTGTGCTTTCCCGATACCTCCCCGCGCGGTGACGATGTCGCCAATGACGAGGCCTTCGATCTCGGGCAGGGCGCGGGGTTCTACGTCAACGCGACGCAAGACCCTTGGGCGAAGCATTTCAAGATGTGGGACTACATCACCGAGGAATTGCCGACGCTTCTGGAGCGGAACTTCGCGCTCGACAGGGAGCGGCAAGCGATCAGCGGGCACTCGATGGGCGGGCACGGTGCGCTGACGATCGCAATGCATCTTCCGGACCGCTTCCGCTCCGTCTCGGCCTTCGCACCCATCGCGAACCCGACTGAGAGCGATTGGGGGCGGAAGCAATTCACCGCCTATCTCGGCGACGATACCTCCACCTGGGCACTGCACGATTCCACGCGCCTCATGGAAGAGCGGGGCTTCGACGGGCCGGTGCTGATCGACCAGGGGACAGACGACCAGTTCCTCCATCTTCTGAAGCCCGAAGCGCTCGCCCACGCGATGACGGCCCGGCGGCAGGACGGGGCGTTCCGGATGCAGAAGGGCTACGATCACAGCTACTTCTTCATCTCGACCTTCATGGAGGAGCATGTCGCCTTCCACGCCGAGGCTCTTTACGCGTGAGCGTACTCTACGTCGATGCAGATGCCTGCCCGGTCAAGGAAGAGGCCGAGCGCGTCGCGACCCGGCATGGGCTCGAGATGAAGCTCGTCTCGAATGGCGGCTTGCGTATGTCGCGCAACCCGCTGGTCGAGGTGGTGATCGTGCCCGACGGCCCGGATATCGCCGACATGTGGATCGCGGATCGCGCGGGGCCGGGCGATGTGGTCGTCACCGGCGATATCCCGCTTGCCGCACGTGCGATAGAGAACGGCGCGCGGGTCTTGGCGCATAACGGCGAGGCCTTCACCGAGGCCAATATCGGCCAGCGCCTCGCGACGCGCGATCTGATGAGCGATCTGCGTGCCGCCGATCCGTTCCGGCAGGGCGGTGGCCGCGCGTTCTCGAAGGCGGACCGCGCGCGCTTTCTCGACGCGCTCGAACGCGAGCTGCGCGCGGCGCAAAGGGTCGCCCGATGAGCGCGCCGGACGCCGTCGTCTTCGATATCGGCAACGTGCTGATCGAATGGCAGCCCGAGCGCTATTTCGACGCTAGGATCGGCGAGGCGCGGCGCAAGCGGCTCTTCGCGGAGGTCGATCTGCACGAGATCAACGACCGCGTCGATCGTGGCGGCGATTTCCGCGAGACGATCTACGGTGCCGCCGAGGGTTACCCCGAATGGCGTGAAGAGGTGCGGCTCTGGCACGACGATTGGGGCAAGATCGCGGGCCCCGAGATCCCGGAATCGGTCGCACTCCTGCGCCGCTTGCGCGACAAGGGCGTGCCAGTCTTCGCGTTGTCGAATTTCGGCATCGGCCCGTTCGAGATCGCCCGGGTGATCTGGCCGTTTCTCGAAGAATTCGACCGCGCCTACATCTCGGGGCATATGGCGATGGCAAAGCCCGATGCCGAGATATACGCCGCGCTCGAGGCCGATTGCAGGGTGCCCCCGGACAGGCTCTTTTTCACTGACGATCGTGCGGATAACATCGAGGCAGCACGGGCGCGCGGCTGGCGCACGCACCACTTTAGCGGCCCCGACGGGTTCGGGCGCGCGCTCGTCGAACAAGGGCTTCTTGAGAAGGACGATCTTCCGTGACGACACCGGCCGTAATCCCTTTTGAGGACGGCGAAGCGAGGCTCGACTGGCTCGGCCTCTGCGATGCCTTCGAGGCCGGGCACCGGCTGCCCAAAGCCGAGATCGCGGACAAGTTCCTCTACCGGGGTGACGACACGCTGCTCAACCGCTCGGCCTGGATCGACGGGTTGGGGCTTGCCGTGAAGGCCGCGACGATCTTTCCCGGCAACGGCGCGAGTGGGCTGCCCGCGATCAATGGTGCGGTGAACCTTTTCTCCGACGCGACGGGTCAGCTGGAAGCGGTCGTGGATTTTCACCTCGTTACGAAGTGGAAGACCGCGGGAGACAGCCTTTATGGAGCGCGCAGACTTGCCCGGCCGGATAGCCGGAAGATCCTCCTGGTCGGCGCGGGCACGGTCGCACGCTCCATGGTCGAGGCCTATGGCGCTGCCTTCCCGAACGCCGAATTCACGGTCTGGAACCGCTCGCCCGAGGGCGCGGCGCGTATGGCCGAAGATATTCCGGGGCTGAACGTGGCCGCCGACCTCGAAGCGGCGGTCGGCGAGGCCGACATCATCCTGACGGCGACGATGGCGAAGGAGCCGGTGATCCGCGGCGAGTGGCTGCGCCCCGGCCAGCATCTCGACCTCATCGGTGCATTCCGGCCCGATATGCGGGAGGTTGACGACACGGCGCTGCAAAAAGCGCGGATCTTCGTCGACAGTTTCGAGACGACGCTCGATCATATCGGAGAGTTGAAGATCCCGCTGGCCTCGGGCGCGATCCGCCGCGAGGACGTGATCGCGGATTACTACTCGCCCGAGGCCTTCACGCGGGGCGACGACGATATCACCATTCTGAAGAACGGCGGCGGCGCGCATCTCGACCTCATGTGCGCCCGCTACATCCACCAGGCCTGGGCCGGATGATCTGGGCGCTCGCGCTTGCTTTGGCGGTGGTCGCGGCCCTGCCGGTCATGCGGGAGCGGATGCGGCAGGATGTGCGTACCCTTCGAGACACCGCGCCGGGCGAGCTGCTGCCCCTCAGCCAGGGTGTCACCCATTGCCGCTGGCTCGGGCGAACGCGCGGGCCGGTGGCTGTCTGCATCCACGGCCTGACCACGCCGTCGACCGCGTGGGAAGGACTTGCGCGGCAACTCGAGGAGACCGGATTTCGCGTCTTGGTCTACGATCTCTACGGGCGCGGCCTGTCCGACGCGCCGCGCGCCCGGCATACGCCGGGCTTCTACGTGCGGCAGCTCCAGGACGTGCTGGATCACTACGATCTGACCGAGGATCTGACGCTCATCGGCTATTCCATGGGCGGAGTGATCGCGACCGCCGCGGCGGTCGAGGAGCCGGGCCGCTATCGACAGGTCGCGCTGGTGGCGCCTGCCGGGCTCGGGATGCCGTTCAGTCGTTTCCAGCGGTTTGTCATCGACTGGCCCTGGATCGGCGACTGGCATGTTTCACATGCTCTGGCCAGGCCGGCACCGTGCCGTGATCGATAGGGGGCAGGCGCCGGAGCTCGTGCGGGAGGCGCAGCGCGATGCGCTGGACCGGCGGGGCTTTGTCGGCGCGGTGCTGTCGAGCCTCAGGCACAGCCTGTCGAAGCCCGTGCCGCGCCTGCATCGCGCGCTCGCCGAGACGGGGCTTCCCGTTCTGGCGGTCTGGGGCAATGTCGATCCGGTCATCCCGTTGTCGGGCATGGGGCAACTCGCCCAGGCGAACCGCGAGGCCCGGCAGGAGGTCGTTGCCGGGGCCGATCACGGTCTGCCCTTCACCCATCCCGAGGAGCTTGGGCTCGCGCTCGCACGGCTGATGGACGAAGTCCGCGTCAGGTCGTCGCAACAGGACGCATAGGCGGCGCGTCGCGGTTTTCCTTCACGCCGAGATGCACAAGCGCCGAGAGCGCGCCGACCCCGACGCCAACCCACCAGACCATCGTGTAATCGCCGGTGAGGTCGTACATCCGCCCGCCCAGCCAGACGCCCACGAAGCTGCCAAGCTGGTGCGAGAAGAAAACGATGCCATAGAGCGTGCCCATGTAGCGCAGCCCCCAGATATGCGCGACGAGCCCGGAGGTCAGAGGCACGGTGGCAAGCCAGAGCGCGCCCATGACAGCGCTGAAGACCAAAACCGAAAGCGGCGTGATCGGCAGAGCGATGAAGAGCGCCGCCGCGATGGTTCGCCCGGTATAGATCGCCGCGAGGAGGTATTTCTTCGGGAAGTAATTGCCGAGCCAGCCTGCGATCAGCGTGCCCGCGATATTGAACAGCCCGATGAGCGAGATCGCCACCGCGCCAAGCGCCGAGGTCGTAGTGATGCCGATGGAATGCAGAACGCCGCCCTGCAGGATCGGCCCGCACATCTCGGTCACGAGGGCAGGGAAATGCGCCGTGACGAAAGCCAACTGATAGCCGCAGGAGAAAAAGCCGATGAAGATCAGCGAAAAGGACGGATCGCGGAAGGCCCGGCCGAGGATATGGCCCAATGTTTCCTCGAGCTCGGCCTTGGACGCCTCGGGCGCGCGGATCATCGGAAGGCAGAGAAGCACGCAGAGGATCGCCGCGGCGAAGACGAGGAAGATGTCCTGCCAGGCCATGAAGCCCAGCATCCATTCGGCAAGCGGCGCACCGAAGACCTGACCCGCGCTGCCGGCCGCGGTCGCGATCGCCAGCGACATCGAGCGGTTCTTGGCGGAGGAAGATCGCCCGACCACCGCGAGGATGACACCGAAGCCCGTGCCCGCGACGCCGAAGCCCACGAGCACCTCCAGCATCTGATGCGCCTCGGGTGTCGTCGCGAAGGACGACAGCACGAGCCCCGCCGCATACATCAGCGCGCCGATGATGATCGCGAGGCGGTCGCCCATCTTCTCGGCGAGCGCGCCGAAGATCGGCTGCCCGATCCCCCAGGCGAGGTTCTGAATCGCGATGGCGAGTGAGAACTCCGCGCGCAGCCAGCCGAATTCCTCTGCGATGGGGATCTGGAAGACGCCGAAGCTCGCGCGGATCGCGAACGACACGAGAATGATGATACAGCCCGCGATGAGAACGGGCGTGACGAGCGGTGCGGGACGGTCCATGACGTCTCTCCTTCGACGTCATGAATTACCGGCAGGGGCCCGCTACGGCAATTTCTTCATTGTATTGGTGACGATTTCACGCCCGCATGTGCCGTGCTCGGGCTCCGCGCTCGATCGCGGCGGCGTGCAGGCGGTCGAGCTCGAGTTCGTAGCGCAACTCCTCGAGAAGCCGCAGCTCGGTGTCGGTGAGCGTTCCGTCTGCGGCGGCGACATCGCAGGAGAGCGCGTAGGCGGTCTCGTGCAGGCGCTCGGGCAGCGCTTCGCGCATCAGGCCGAACAGCGCGTCGAGCCCGTCATCCTGATCGAAGAGGTCGAAGACCATCTGCGAGAGATGCTTGATCCGGTCGGTGTCGTAGCCAATGAAGACCGGCAGGGTGCCGACGATGGACTGGATCTTCACCAGCTCGGACGTGCGGATATTCTCGTCCGAGGCCGAAACCGCGACCATCAATGCGACGAGCGCATCCTGCGGGGACATCGAGTGTTCTACGCTTTCGGGCATCTGGTGGCATCCTTGGGGGTAACGGTAACTCGCGGTAGAAATATTGACCCGGTCCCGACACCGCAATAGGTAGCGCACGCTTGAGCACCGGGCGCCCGTGCAACGGGCGGCGCCCCGCCACAAAAGGAAAGAGCAAGATGTCGGACTTCCGCGACGCCGCGATGAATTCGAAGGCCTGGCCGTTCGAAGAGGCGCGCCGCCTTCTCAAACGCTACGAGGCGGGGAAGGTGAAGAAGGACCACATCCTTTTCGAGACGGGTTACGGCCCCTCTGGCCTGCCGCATATCGGCACCTTCGGCGAGGTCGCGCGCACCACGATGATCCGCCGCGCCTTCGAGGCGATCTCCGATGTGCCGACCCGTCTCATCTGCTTTTCGGACGATCTCGACGGTATGCGCAAGGTGCCTGACAACGTCCCGAATCCCGAGGCGCTGAAAGAGCATCTGCAAAAGCCGCTGACATCGGTGCCGGATCCGTTCGGCAAGTTCGAAAGCTTCGGGCATCACAACAACGCCATGCTGCGGCGCTTCCTTGATACGTTCGGCTTCGAATACGAGTTCTATTCGGCGACCGAATACTATCGCTCGGGCGCTTTCGACGAGGTGCTTCTGCGCGCCTGCGAGCGCTATGACGATATCATGGAAGTCATGCTGAAATCGCTCCGCGAAGAGCGCCAGCAGACCTATTCGATTTTCCTGCCCATTCATCCCGAAACGGGCCGCGTCCTCTATGTGCCGATCAAGAACGTCGACGCAGCGAAAGGCGAGATCACCTTCGACGACGAAGGCGGTCGCGAATGGACGCTGCCGGTCACCGGGGGCAACGTGAAGTTCCAGTGGAAGCCCGATTTCGGCGCGCGCTGGGCCGCGCTGGGCGTCGATTTCGAGATGTATGGCAAGGACCATTCCACAAATACGCCGATCTACGACCGGATCTGCGAAATCCTCGGCGGCGCGAAGCCCGAGCATTTCACCTATGAGCTTTTCCTCGACGCGTCGGGTGAGAAGATCTCCAAGTCGAAAGGCAATGGCCTGTCGATCGATGAATGGCTGACCTATGCCTCGACCGAGAGCCTTGCCTATTACATGTTCCTCAAGCCCAAGACCGCCAAGCGGCTGAGCTGGGACGTGATTCCCAAGGCCGTGGACGAATACCACCAGCAGCTCCGCGCCTATCCGGGGCAAAGCCCCGAGCAGCAGGCCGCGAACCCCGTTTGGCATATTCACGGCGGCGATGTGCCGGCCTCCACGATGGTCGTGCCCTTCGCGATGCTTCTCAACCTCGCCTCGGTCTCGGGCGCCGAGGACAAGGAAACGCTTTGGGGCTTCATCATGCGCTATGCGCCGGATGCCTCGCCCGAGGCCAATCCCGACCTCGATCAGGCGGCCGGCTTCGCGATCCGCTACTACGAGGACTTCGTGAAGCCGCAGAAGGTCTATCGGGCGCCCGACGAAAAAGAGGAAGCCGCGATGCGCGATCTTGCCGCGCGGCTTCAGGCGCATGACGGGCCGACCGACGACGAGACGCTGCAGAGCCTGGTGTTCGCAGTCGGGAAAGAGCACGAGTTCGACCCGCTCCGGGACTGGTTCAAAGCTCTCTACGAGGTGCTTCTGGGCGCAAGCCAGGGCCCGCGTTTCGGCGGGTTCATCGCGCTTTATGGTATCGAGGAGAGCGTACAGCTCATCGAGCGGGGCCTGCGCGGCGAGCTCGGCTGAGGTTGGTCTGGCAGGGCGGATGCCCGGTTTCCGGGCGCAGGCTTTGCGCGCCTTCCCGAAACTCTTGTCGTGACACATGCGTGACTTTGGCTGATGCCGGGGTCGCGCTATCTTCCCTTGCGTCAGCAAGAGGAGGACCTCATGAGACATGCGCGTATCCTTGGCCCTGTCGCCGCGCTCTGGCTTGCCCTTCCGGCCTGGGCGCAGGAAGTGGTGGCCCCAGTACCCGGCATCGAAGAGACGATCTCGGGCCAGATGCAGGCGTTCGACGCGGGCGACGTGGAAGGCGCTTTCGACTTCGCAAGCCCGATGATCCAAGGCATTTTCCGCACGCCGGAGATGTTCGGCCGCATGGTCGAGCAGGGCTACCCGATGGTCTGGCAGCCGTCTGACGTCGATTTCGGCGATCTGCGCGAGGTGGATGGCCGTCTGACCCAGCGGGTGATCGTCACCGACGGCGCAGGCCGGGTCCACATGCTCGACTACAGAATGCTCGAGACCGAGGATGGCTGGCTCATCGACGGCGTCCAGATCCTGCCGCAGCAAGGCTTCGCCGCCTGATCCGCGCAACGCTCGGCTGCCCAAGCCCCCGTTAATGCGGCACAGCTACCCCTGACCCTTGCAAGGTAAACGCCGCGGGCGTTTCGGTCAGGAAAGGGGTAGCGATGAACAAGGCGATCACCGACGGCTGGGAGATCATGCCGCCGCCATTTGGGGACGGGCTCGGCGTCTGGTCGAGCCAGAATGGCACGCCCGGCTCCGACACCTACGCCAATATTCCTACCGCAGCTTTCGTCTCGGCCGACCAGGATTTCGGTGGCTGCCTCGAACTTCTGAAGACCGAAGCGACACAGCGCCTGCGCTACATGGGCGACACGCGGATCGAGCCGGGCGTCTACCTGCGCGTGACCGCACGGGTAAAGGTGCTGTCCGGCAGTCTGCCATCCGTACGGATTGCGGCCTGGGCGGGTCGCGCGAACAATCAGACGGTCGGCGGGATTCCGACTGCGGGCCCCGCCACGCAAATACCGGGCTACGGCGAGATCGTCGAGGTGAGCGCGATCATTGGCTCGGGCAATCGCTCGGGCGTTGATCTCGTCTGGGGCGCGGAGCCGACTTTCGGCCATTTCGGGCTCGACCTGACCGGCGCGACCGGATCGGTCGTCCGCATCGACGATCTGGTCATCGAGGATGTCACCTCGGTCTTCCTGCGCGACATGCTGGGCTATGTCGATGTGCGAGACTGGGGCGCGCGGGGCGATGGCGTCACCGATGACAGCGCGGCCTTCGAAGCGGCGGATCAAGCCGCAGGCGGGCGGACGCTGTTCGTCTCGGTGGGTGAGTATCTTCTGGCGCAGGACGTGAGCATCGACAGCGAGATCGTTTTCGAAGGGCGCGTCAGGATGCCCACCCATCGCCGTCTGTCGCTGACGAAAAATTTCAGCCTGCCCGCCTATATCGATGCGTTCGGCGACGAGGAGGAGGCGCTCCGCAAGGCTTTGCAGGCGCTGATGAACGACGCCGACCACGAAAGCCTCGACATGGCCGGGCGGCGCGTGACCCTGACCGGGCCGCTCGACGTGCGCGCAGCGGTCGCGAACCGCGCGAGCTACGCACAGCGGCGGGTTCTCAGGAACGGGCAGCTTCAAGCGGCCCCCGGAGGAAACTGGGGCGAAGTCGTCGTCACGCGGCAAGCAAGCTATTCGCCGTCCAACGCAACCCGTCTCACCGGTATCTCGAATGCCGGGGAAATTCCCGTCGGCGCGCTCGTGGAAGGGGCGGGCGTCGGACGCGAAATCTACGTCCGCAGCGTCAATCCCGGCGCCGGCGACGTTGTTCTTTCGCAGCCGCTCTCGGATGCGACGGGAACGCAGACTTTCACCTTCCGGCGCTTTGCCTACATGCTCGACTTCTCCGGCTTCGACCGGCTCGACGTCTTCCAGCTCGAAGATATCGAATTTCAGTGCGGGATCGAGGCCTCGGGCGTGATGCTTGCACCGACCGGCACGATCATGGTCATCCGTGAATGCACGTTCAATCGACCGAAAAACCGCGGCATCACCAGCCCCGGTGAGGGCTGCCAGGGCATGCTGGTCGAACATTGCCAGTTCCTCAGCCACGAAGGCGGCGAGCTTACGCAGAACCGGCAATCCGTCGCGATCAACGTGAACGCCAATGATGTAAAGGTGCGTGACAACCGCGCGTCGCAATTCCGGCACTTCCTCGTGGCCTCCGGCGCGCAAAACATTATTTCCGGCAATCACTTCTTCCAGGGAGACGCGGCGGAGAACGGGATTCGCAGCGCGGGCATCGTGATCGCACTTCGGGCCTGCAATACGCAGATCTCGAACAACTACATCGACAATTGCTTCATCGAATGGACCAACGAGCGCGAGCCTGAGCCCGATTTCACCGGGGGCTTCGGCTTTGCGGGCCTCTCGATCACCGACAACGTGCTCTTGTGCTCGAAGGTCGCCACGAGCTTCTCATATATCGTCGTGAAGCCCTATGGGACCGGGCATTTCATCAACGGCATGACCGTGACGGGCAACACCTTCCGCGCGTCCTCGGGCACGATAGACCGGGTCGAGCGGCCTGACACGAGCTTCGCCCCGCTCGATTTCAGCCGGATGAAACGGGTCTATTTCGCCGACAACACGTTCCACAACATCGAAAAAGCCTCGCGCAATCCGCTGATCGTCGCGCATGCGCAGAACACTCATGCCGATACGTGGATGGTGGAGACGGGCGGCGAGCTGCCTTTCGACGCTTGGGCGACCGAGGTGGACGGGATCGTGCATACCTCGCGGCTGCGGAACGCGGCCAATGTCAGCGAATGGTGGATGCCCTACGTCTCGACCCGGGAAGGCGGGCAGAGCAACCGTGTACACCTGATCTATCCCGGACAGGTTCGGGGCGATGCGAACGTGACGATCCGCATGGATTGAGCGGGCGAGCGCGGGTGCGTGCGGATCGGCAGATTTATGACTTTTCGCACGCGGCGCACCCAAATACTGTGGCGCCATGGCAGATCCCCGATTCATCCACCTGCGCGTTCACACCGAATATTCCCTGCTCGAAGGGGCGGTACGGCTCAAGAAGCTGCCCGGCCTCTGCGAGAAGATGGGGATGCCGGCGGTCGCCGTGACCGACACCAACAACCTTTTCGCGGCGCTTGAGTTTTCGGTCACAGCGGCGGGGGCGGGCGTGCAGCCCATCGTCGGCTGCCAGGTCGATCTGCGTTTCTCCGATCCCCAGCCCGGAGAGCGTCCCCGCGATCCTGCACCGGTCGTTCTGCTCGCGCAGTCCGAGGCAGGGTACGAGAACCTGATGAAGCTCAATTCCTGCCTCTACCTGCGCGGCGACGGTGAGCTTGCGCATGTGACGCTCGATGAGCTCGAACGCCATTCGGAGGGCGTGATCTGCCTGTCGGGTGGGCCGGATGGACCGGTCGGAATGCTGCTTCGGCAGGGCAGCCGGGGCGCGGCCGAGGCGCTGATGGTGCGGCTCCATGCGATGTTCGGGGACCGCCTCTATGTCGAGCTTCAACGCCATCCCGGAGAGGACGGCCAACCCGAGGCCGAGCGCCTGACCGAGCGCGGCTTCGTCGAAATGGCCTATGAGATGGGCCTTCCGCTCGTCGCCACGAACGATGTCTATTTCCCGAAATCGGACATGTACGAGGCGCATGATGCACTGATCTGCATCGCCGATGGCGCCTATGTCGACCAGCAGGAGCCGCGCCGCCGCCTGACGCCGCAGCATTATTTCAAGTCGCCCGAAGAGATGGTCACGCTTTTCGCCGATCTGCCCGAGGCGGTGGAAAACACGGTCGAGATCGCGCGCCGCTGCGCCTTCATGACCTACAAGCGCGACCCGATCCTGCCGCGATTCGCCGATGACGAGGTCGAGGAGCTGCGCCGTCAGGCCAATGAAGGCTTGCAGGCCCGCCTCGCCGTCATCCCCCATGCCGCCAGCGTAGAGGACTACCAGGCCCGGCTCGATTTCGAGCTGGGCATCATCGAGGGGATGGGCTTTCCCGGCTATTTCCTGATCGTTGCGGACTTCATCAAGTGGGGCAAGGAGCATGACATCCCGGTGGGGCCGGGGCGCGGTTCGGGGGCGGGCAGCCTGGTTGCCTACGCATTGACGATCACCGACCTCGATCCATTGCGCTACAAACTCCTCTTCGAGCGGTTCCTAAACCCCGAACGTGTCTCCATGCCCGACTTCGACATCGACTTCTGCATGGATCGCCGCGAGGAGGTCATCCACTACGTCCAGGAGAAATATGGCCGCGACAAGGTCGCCCAGATCATCACCTTCGGCGCGCTTCTTTCGAAGGCCGCCGTGCGCGACGTGGGCCGGGTGCTCCAGATGCCTTATGGGCAGGTGGACCGGTTGTCGAAGATGATCCCTGTCGAGGGGGTGAAGCCCGTCTCCATCGAGAAGGCGCTCGCGGACGAGCCGCGCTTGCGGGAGGAAGCCCGGAACGAAGAGGTCGTGGACCGGCTCCTGACCTATGGCCAGCAGGTCGAGGGTCTTTTGCGGAACGCCTCGACCCACGCCGCAGGCGTCGTGATCGGGGATAGGCCGCTCGACGAGCTGGTGCCGCTCTACCAGGATCCGCGCTCGGACATGCCGGCGACGCAGTTCAACATGAAATGGGTCGAACAGGCGGGCCTTGTGAAGTTCGACTTCCTCGGGCTGAAAACGCTGACCGTGATCCAGAACGCCGTGGATCTCATCCACAAGTCCGGCCGCGATCTGCACGTCGGAGCCGATGGCGCCACGCTCTATGAGCCCTTCGACGGGGCCGAGAACGATATCGGTCAGATCCCGCTCGACGACGAAAAGACCTATGATCTTTACTCGCGGGCCAAGACGGTCGCGGTGTTCCAGGTGGAAAGCTCGGGCATGATGGATGCGCTGAAGCGCATGAAGCCGACCTGCATCGAGGACATCGTCGCGCTGGTGGCTCTCTACCGCCCCGGTCCGATGGAAAACATCCCCGTCTATTGCGAGGTCAAGAACGGGCTGCGCGAGCGGGCGGGCATCCACCCCTCGATCGACCACATCCTCGACGAGACGCAAGGCATCATCGTCTACCAGGAACAGGTGATGCAGATCGCGCAGGAGATGGCGGGCTATTCGCTCGGCGGTGCGGACCTGTTGCGCCGCGCGATGGGCAAGAAGATCCAAGAGGCGATGGACGCCGAGCGCCCGAAATTCATCGAAGGCGCCAAGAAAAACGGCGTCGATGACGACAAGGCACTCGAGGTCTGGAACCTCCTCGACAAGTTCGCCAATTACGGCTTCAATAAGTCCCACGCCGCGGCCTACGCGGTGGTCAGCTATCAGACCGCATGGCTCAAGACGAACCATCCGGTGGAGTTCATGGCCGGCGTCATGAACTGCGATATCCATCTCACCGACAAGCTCGCGATCTACTTTGAAGAGGTGAAGAAGGGGCTCGAACTGCCCTGGGTGCCGCCTTGCGTGAACCGCAGCCAGGCCATGTTCGATGTTCAGAACGGAGAGCTGGTCTACGCCCTCGGCGCACTCAAGAATGTCGGCGTCGAAGCGATGCGGCTCGTGGTCGAAGGGCGCGGAGCGCAGCCTTTTGCGACGCTCTACGATCTTGCGCGGCGCGTCGATCTCAAGCGCGTGGGCAAGCGCCCGCTCGAGATGATGGCGCGTGCGGGCGCGTTCGATCAGCTCGATCCGAACCGGCGGCGGGTCTTCGACAGCCTCGATGCGCTGGTCGCCTATTCGGCGGCGGTGCAGGAGCAGAAGACCTCGAACCAGGTCTCGCTTTTCGGCGATGCGGGCGAGGATCTGCCCGAGCCGCGCCTTGCGCCGGTGAACGACTGGCTGCCGGCAGAGCGGCTCGCCGAGGAGTTCAAGGCGATCGGCTTCTATCTCTCAGGGCACCCGCTCGACGATTATCTCGCAGCGCTGAAGCGCAAGGGCGTGATGACGCTCGACGAGGTTATGCGGAAAGCCGAGGGCGGCCCGTTTCTTGCCAAGCTCGCTGGAACCGTCGCCGGGCGACAGGAGCGCAAATCGGCGAAGGGCAACCGCTTTGCCTTCTGCCAGCTCTCCGACCCGACCGGGGCTTACGAGGTCACGCTCTTTTCGGAGACGCTGGAGAAAAGCCGCGAGCACCTGGAGACCGGCGCGAAGGTCGTGGTGACGGTGGAGGCGACGCTTGAGAGCGATCAGCTCAAGCTTCTGGGCCGGTCAGTCGCGCCGGTGGACGTGGCGGTCGCCGATGCCGGTGCGTCGGGCCTTCGGATCTACCTCGAAGAGGAAGCCGCGATTCCGCAGATCGCATCCGTTCTCAGCCGTGCGGCCCAGCAGATGCCGAAAGCGGGCCGCGGCCCCGTGCACCTGTGCCTGTCACATCGCGATTTGCCCGGCGAGGTCGAGATCGGGTTGGAGGAAGAGTTTCCCGTCACGCCTGAGATCAAGGGCGCGATCAAGTCGCTCGCAGGCATCATGGACGTTGTGGAATTCTGATCCGAAGGACGCGGACAAGCCGCGACATGTCTGGCCTGCCGATCGTTCCGATCGTCAGGCGGGCGAGGGGCGCTGCTCAAGCGTTGATTTCACTTTCGCCGCATGATCCCGGGATGGTGCTTTTGACTGATCTGATCCCCGGTCTCCGGGCCATCGCGAATGATCTGATCCCCTGATTCTGGACCGTTTGAAGCTGGAGTTTTCCGCTACGCTTTCCTGGCTGACAGAGGAGCGGAGTCGCATGAAGGCATCGAAGTCTACGGACGCGCAGAAGGCGTTCATCTTGAAGCAGGGCGAGGAAGGCACGCCGGTCGGCCAGATCTGCCGTAAGGCGGGGATCAGCCAGGCGACCTACTTCAACTGAAAGAAGAAGTATGCCGGCTTGCCGCCTACGGAGATGAAACGGCTGAAGCAGCTCCAGGACGAGAACGGCCGGTTGGAGAAGATCGCGGCCGATCTGACGATCGACCGGGAGATGTTGCAGGACGTCATCCGGCGAAAGATCTGAAGCCTGGCCGGATGCGCGAGCTGGTTCGCGGCATGTGCAGCGATTGGGCGGTCTCGATCCGGACGGCGTGTGGCACCATCGGATTCGACCGTACGACGTTTCACTACAAGTCCCGACGCGCCGATCAGGCTGCAGTGGAGAAGCGGATCAAGGAGATCTGCGAGACCCGGGTCCGCTACGGCTATCGCCGGGTTCATGTGCTCCTCGCACGCGAGGGCTGGGGCATCAACATCAAGAAGGTCTGTCGCATTTACAGGGAGTTGGGCATGCAGCTCAGGAACAAGACGCCGAAGCGGCGGGTGAAGGCAAAGCTGCGCGATGATCGTGCTGAAGCCGTCGGACCCAACGATGTCTGGACGATGGATTTCGTTCATGACCAACTGGCGACGGGCAAGAAGCCCCGCGTGCTGACTGTCGTGGACATATTCTCCCGATACGTTCCAGTGCTCGACGCGCGGTTCAGTTATCGCGGTGAGGATGTTGTAGCGACGCTGGATCGGGTGTGCCGCAGAACCGGCTATCCCAAGACAATCCCGGTCGATCAGGGGAGTGAGTTCGTCTCCCGGGACATGGATCTCTGGGCCTACCAACGCGGCGTTACCGTCGACTTTTCATGGCCAGGGAAGCCGACAGACAACGCGTTCATCGAAGCCTTCAACGGCCGCTTCCGGGCGGAATGCCTGAACAGCCACTGGTTCCTGACGCTTGCGGATGCCCCCGAAAAGTTGGAGGCTTGGCGTAGATACTACAACGAGGAATGGCCACACAGCGCGATCGGCAACAAGATCCCGATCACGCTGACGAAATTGGGGGGCATTTCCAGCCTGTCACCCTGATCGGAGGCGGAAAACTCTCGCCGAGGGCGGTAGAAGGTTCGGTGTCGGACCACGGAATGGAAATTTCCACCTTCGAATGGACGAAAGTTCAGTGGCAGGTCACCGGCTCTAACCGCGGGGGAAGGTAAACTGTTTCTGCACACATTTTTAACCCCGAAGTGTTGTCGGGATTGGCGTGACAACCTCATTATGATCGCGCCGAGCCGCAAACGCCAATTCTTCTTGAAATTTAATTAGATCCGCTGGTCGACGATGTAGTGCTGGAGCTACCGCCCTCGCTGTCCCCCATCGCGGCAATCAATGCCAAAAAGGTCACCGCAGCGGTTGCGGTCGTCGTCGGTCCAAGTCCACCGCCTAAGTCAGCACCGGCGGGCCTGACGCAAGTCACCTCAACGGTGTCAGTATCAATGAAGACGGCGCTTTCAATCGCTGCAGCAACGCCGCAAGCTTCCTGCTCAGCTGCAATCTGAAGGGCGCGAGCTGTGCTTTGCTGCGCGCTCACCGTGCCAGCTGAGAAAACCAAGGCAGCAAAAATATTTGCTAATGTGGTCGCCTTCATGAATTTCTCCTATGAAAAAGTACGCCAGGTTAGTGTTAGCACGAAGGTAGCTTCAGTTGTCGGTTACAACTACCGTTGTTCTCTCTGAGGATTCGCGTTCTTTTCTCAAAAATCCCCGGATCTGTTCCGCAGAATATCCAAGTCGCGCCAGCTTGTAGCGCATCCTATAGTCTTCAATCACTGCATTGCCTGCCGCCTCGGTCGCAAACGCCCATTGACCGTCCTCAGCACCTTCAACGATCATCGCGAGAACTGCTAACTCCATTGCTTCACGCACAACAAAGATTTCAGGCTCATTACGGGTGAAGCCAGTTTCGTATTCAAGGATTTCGTCGACCGCCACATAACGAAATGCATCCCCTTGCACTTGTACGGAATAAACGGTCTTCGTAGTTGTCACCGAGGTCAGTACGCGCCCGGTTGAAACACTGACGGCACGCAATGCGACGGTGACAATATCCTTGCGATACTGGTTGAAATTACCAATGCCGAGAAAACGTGCGCCAACACCACCTGTGACTGTATTGGTGTCGTAGCCAACGATTGACCCCTCTATCAACGTGCCTGCAAACCGCAGCGGTGGGATGGACACGCCTCCAGTGAAGGCAGCCTGTGTCTGTTCGATGATGCTGCGCTCGCGAAGAAGGTTATCGACTCGCGCACGCTCGATCACATTGAACCACTCGCCTTTGCCTGCCGCTGTCAGAACGTCCGTGAGGATATCAGCACCGCCTTGTGTAACAGCACGCGACAGCTCAGCGTAATCATCAGTGGGTTCATTTTGCCCGGTCAGATCGGGGAATGCATAGACCGCGACGTCCAGCGCGCGAGCTGGAGGAGGAAGCCGCTCAAGTTTCAGCCCCGTTTGTGTTGCAGACATCTCTTGAGCTTGTTCCAGAAGCAGCTCGTCGCTCATCGGCACTGTATATTCACAAGCCGAGAGGGCCAAGATGGCCAAAAACGAAAGTAAATGTAGCTTCGGAAACTTCATTTCTCGGACGCCTATTATCTGAGTTCGGATCGCCAAGCCGGCACTTACACTAAGGAGACTTTAAGAAGCGTGCGTCAGTCGGACACATCCACTGTTGGGTCCGTTGGAGCTCCAGTGTTGATTGGGATCACAATAGTTGGACCGCCTACGCTTCCTCCGCCGGTTACACCGGGAGTAGGCTGTCCTCCACCACCGCCGATACCGGCACCGCTCTCCAGTCTATCTGGATCTATCGTGGCCGTTCGCTGCACGTCAGCCAAACCGAACAGGAACGCTCCGTTGTTTGGATTGCCACCGAAATTCGGATTGTTGAACTGGAATTCAAGATTAGTCGCAGAAGCGGCTCCTGCCGCCATGGCGAACACCGACGCCAGGATGGTCAAGTTCGTTGTCTTAGCCATAGAAATTTCTCCCTTCTCCCGCTTACGCGTACCAACATTTTCAGTGGCTCACCGCAAGGTGTTGTTGAGCTAAGACAAACGTTGGAGGAAATGTTGTATTATCGCAACCACAGTTGCCTGGCGCTCACTGCATAAAAGAGCTTCGCCATGGACGTTCTCGCAACTAAGCTGGTTAGCAAGTTAGGGTTGAATAACAAGGGTGCCATTCGTTGTGCGCGTTATTGATGCGACGACTGGAGCATCAAGGGCGCCTTGAACAACGCCGACTTTGAAACGGCCAGATGAGTAACCTGAGGTGGCATCGGCAGGGTTCTGCGACGTGATCATCTGATCAGAGATTGTAAGATCTACTTCCCTTCCCCTTCCGTATTGTTCGATCATCACGTCGGTGTCATTTCCATTAAGCTCGACCGCAGCTTTATGGTCGTAGCCCATTTGCAACGCAGACACAGAATTGCGATTGCCAGATACGCTGAAAATGGCCTCATTGTCCGCGCCAAGCTGAATTATATTCGATGTGTTGCTCTTCCCGGCAACCACAGCAACGCCGATATTTCTCAAGCCGTCCTGTATAAGTGCAGAAGTGTTCGTCTGGCCGTCGGTGATAAGTGCACCGGCGTTTTCATCGCCAACCTGAACCGCATACTGTCGGTTACCGCTGCCGAATGACACTCCTGCGGCGACGTTCTTGTCTCCAACCTGCGAAATGTAAGCTTCCTGCGCGCTCGCGGTCGATGTCGCGAGGAAAAGCGCAAACGGCAGCAGACGCACGATGTTCGGCATCATGAAACATTCCAGTAATTCGGCTTGGTCAGAAGGAGCCGGGACAGCGGGCCCCGGCTCAAAAAGGGCTTAAATCAGCCAGCTAATAGCGACCTTACGGTGTAGTAATGGTACCGCCGAACGGGTAGCCCGCATTTACAACCGGAACCGGCAGCGGGGTCGGGCTCGGTGCAACGGTCGCTGTCAGGGTCGTTGTCCCGAGCAGATTTTGGCCTGCCATCGTGCCAGCCTGATCCTGGCTCCAGTTTACGGCCGTGTTATCGTTTCCTTCCTGGATGATCTGCGAAAGGAACGAGGAATTTTGCGAGCCTGGGCCCTGCTGGTTCAGCTGAACGGCAACAGCAGTATTGTTGCCGTTTGTGAAGCCATCATTTTTCTGCCAGATGAACGAGTTCGCGGTTGCGCCGCTGCCGACAGTGTTGCCAGAGGTCGTGTCTGTAAGCGAATTGACAGTATTGGAGGTGCTGTCGATCTGGTATGTCGTCGCCGAGTTCCCGGGACCGCGTGAGAGCTGGCCGGCGGAGAAGCCCACACCCTGCTGGACGATAACCTGCTGAGCGTCATTGCCAGTCGAATACTCGGAATAGTTGACCGCGTTAAGCTGGTCGCCGAGCTGGTTGATGTAAGCATCTTGTGCAGAAGCTGCGCCAGCAAACAGAAGCGCTGCCGCGGAAAGTGCGATCGTTTTCATGGAGAATTCCCCTATCGGTTCAAAGTAAAAATTTCGGCCCGCATTATACTGGCAGGCTACAGCTCAACCCACTGCTCAAGAGTTGCTCCCACGTATGTAGCAAACTGACGCTGTTCCGCAAAATTTTTGCCGCATTTTGGGCATAATTGACGATTTTTTCATCATTTCCCGCTCTGCCTGCTGTTTGTTCTCGAAAAAGAAACAACTTTTGCCGTTAAAAAACCCGCCAAGAGGTCGTCGGAGAGTCTTATACAACCCTAGGGTGTGCGGGGCGGAATCGCTGAATCGATTCGGCCTTTGACGGATGCAGCAGCTCGCGCACCCGGGTGAGCGGACAACTTTGAGATAATTGCACCTTTTCCGACGACACCAAATGGTCTCAAGCCTGCCACATCACAGCTAAGATCTCACGATTACCTAGAGTTATCGCGGCCTGAAGTTGGACGCGTCGGCGCCGTCGACTGCGCCCAGCGGAAAAACGAAAAGTCTACGAGGTAGTCATGATAAAGCAGTACGTTATCGCCGCCGTCATATCGGCGCTCACGGTTCCGAGCCTTGCCACAGCACAAGAAGCCTATCTCGCGCAGGTGTCCGTGGGTGCAGTTTCCGTCAACCTTCCGTCGGTCTCAAATACCCCTGACATTACTACGCTTGTCGCCCAGTCCACCACGTCGCAGACAGGCGTGAACCCCGCCACCGTAGACTTATCTGATTACCCGCTCGTAGCAGCCCCGACGAACGGAGCTGTGGCGAACGTCGACAGCATGGGAGACAATAATAGCGCCATGCTGCTGCAGACAGGGATCAACGCCGCCAGCATGAAACAAGTTGGCAACTGGAATTCGTCGACCATCGTGCAGAGCGGTGTTTCCAATCGCGCTTCGAGCTATCAAATCGGGGATTACAACACTGCAATGATATCGCAGACCGGCACTGGAAATTCGGCACTGATCATCCAGCGCTAAGCATGGCACCGTGAAGGGTCCGGCCAAGTCGGTGATTGAGCTACTCCCCGATCGTTGGACAGGATCTGGCGTAATTTAAGCTACTCGTTGCACCTGCTGATCGGGTTGGTTGATATCATTTCTCTGCCAGT
>NZ_FOXV01000003.1 GCF_900115815.1 Roseivivax halotolerans
CGGCGGAGCCGGTCGGTCCAGGCGAAGGACGTGAACTGGCTGCCCTGATCCGTGTTCATGATCTCGGGCGGGCCGAACTTGTGGATGGCCTCGCTCAGCGCTTCGCACCGTTGCCCGGCAGGCGATTTGCTACGCAAATCTGCCGAGAGGGGCAGAAGTCGGCCTCCAGGGTGTTCGAGATCCGCCAGGATAGAACCTTGCGCGTGTGCCAGTCCATGATCGCTATGAGGTATAGGAACCCGCGGCGCATGGGCAGGTAGGTGATGTCCGAGCACCAGACCTGGTTCGGACGATCCACGCGCAGACCTCTCAGCAGGTAGGGATAGGTCTTGTGCCCCTTCGCTGGCCTGCTGGTGTTTGGCTTCTGGTAGATCGGCATGAGCCCCATCAGCCGCATCAACCGACGTGTCCGCTTTTCGTTCACGAGGTTGCCGTCGTTGCGAAGGTGCCGGGTCATTTGCCGGACACCGAAGAAGGGCGTCTCCAGGAACTGTTCGTCGATCTGCCGCATCAGGCCGAGGTTCTGTTCGGTCTCTCCCTTCGGCTCGTAGTAATAGGACGAGCGCGCGATCGACAGCAGCTTGCACTGCTGACCGATGGACAGCTGAGGATGGTCAGGCTCGATCATGCCGCGCCTCACTTCCCGCCCCAAGGCTTCAGCTTTCGTTCCAAAAAAGAGTTGGCCACCGCCAGCTCCCCGATCTTGGCGTGGAGCTCCTTCACCTGCTCCTCGTCCATCTCGGGTTTCTTACGGCTCCCGCGCTCGAACACGCCGGACGCGCCTTCGAGCAGGGCTCGCTTCCATTGATGGATCATCGTCGGATGCACCCCGAAGCGGCTCGCCAGCTCGGCCGCCGTCTCTTCACCCTTCAGGGCTTCCAGCGCGACCTTCGCCTTGAACTCAGGCGCGTGCTGCTTGCGTTTCGACATCTCTGATCTCCTTCTCGTCGAAGATCAGCAGACTGCAAATCGTAGCTTATGTCAGTGTCCGAATTTCGGGGGATAGCTCAAGTTGAGGAGTTGGAGTATTTCGAAACCGAAACACAGGCGCTCGCATGGCTTAATGCAGGGGTTAGTTAGACTTCCTCAGAAACCTTAAGCTACCACATGATCGTCGCGAAACTCATTCAAACCAACATTTTGGCGTCAAACGGTCAATTGGCGCAAAGCACCTCGTATATAATGCGAACGACGGTGCCCGAGCGTCCATCGCTTTAGGTTTGCTCCTTGAACCCGCTTGGATGTCCGCTCTGATGATGCGCTTAGGGTTGTTGTGCACCTGCCGCGTAAGCCCGCAATCTGCCCTCTCTCACCGATAGCGGTTGGCAGATGTCAGCTACAAGCTGAGCGGCTGCTTATGGTGTTGCCGGTGCGGCATGCGAGTTCCCGGGAAACTATCGACGCTATCAAGTTCCGACTTCCAAGGAAGAGAGGACACACCCTTGCAGGGCCATCGCTGAATATTCTCTGAGCGTCCTATCCGACGGTTTTGGCTTCAAAAGAGTGTGGTCCACATCCTTATTGTTCTCATTCCATTTATTGGGCCCTTGGGTACGCCTCCCGGGCCTACCAGCTTTCATGGGCGTTCTGGGCTGGATCGGCCCATTTTCTGCGCGGATCAGTCTCGCCGCCCCAAGTTTCCGAGCGAAACATCTCGCCTGCCCTGATGCCACCGCGAGAGCCGGATCGCCGGCCAGCGGCCTCACTGTTCGGTTCGAACGTGACGACGGGCGTGTCAGATCGACACGAAGGACAGGGCCAGGAAGCAAATCGCGGACAGCCCGGCAGCTGCAGGGACGGTGATGACCCAGGCTGCGGCAATCGTCAGAAAATGCGAGCGCCGCACCAGCTTGCGACGCCGACGCTCCTCGCTGGGAACGCGTCGTGCCGCCGGACGCGTGTCTTGGATCATGCGGGCGCGGCGCTCGGCATGCCATTCGCGGAAGAACCCGACACCGAAGACCCCGCCGACCGCGATATGCGTCGAGCTGACGGGAAGGCCGAGCCATGAGGCCGCGATCACCGTGACGGCCGCCGACAGCGCCACGCAATAGGCGCGCATCGGGTTCAGCTTGGTGATCTGGTTGCCGACCATCTGGATCAGCTTCGGACCGAACAGCATCAGTCCGAACGAGATGCCGATTGCGCCGATCAGCATGACCCAGACGGGAATCGCAACCTCGGCGGCCGCTCCACCCGTCTCCTGCGCGTAGACGATAGCAGCGAGCGGGCCGACCGCATTCGCGACGTCGTTTGCGCCATGCGCGAAAGACAGAAGAGCGGCCGATATGATCAACGGCATCCGGAACAGCACCTTGAGAGAGCGGTTCCGGTTCTCGAGCCCATTCGACTGGTGGCGGATCAGGGGCACGGACGCGCTGGCGCAGAGCGTGCCGATGGCGGCTCCGATCATCAGGGCCGTCGGCATGTCGATCGACATGACGTGCTTCAAGCCCTTCAGCGCAAGATAGCTGGCGAACGCCGCCGCCATCAGTCCGATCAGGACCGGCACCCAGATGCGGGCCGCGGCGATCTTGTCCTCGACATAGATCACCTTCCACTTGATGAAGGCGAGCATGGCTGCCGCGATGATGCCGCCGAGCGCAGGCGAGATGACCCAGCTGGCCGCGATCGCGCTCATCGTGGTCCAACTGACCGCGCCGAGCCCGGCTGCCGCGATACCCGCTCCCATGACGCCGCCGACGACCGAATGGGTGGTCGAGACCGGTGCGCCGATGAAGGTCGCAAGGTTCACCCAGAGCGCGGCTGAGAGCAGCGCTGCCATCATAGCGGTGACGAACACCCGGCTGTCGGCGAGGCTTTCAGGCGCGACGATCCCCTTGGAAATCGTGTCCACGACGTCACCGCCCGCCAGCAGCGCACCCGCGCTCTCGCAAATGGCCGCAATCGCGATGGCGCCAGCCATGGACAGCGCCCGCGCCCCGACCGCCGGACCCATGTTGTTGGCAACGTCATTCGCGCCGATATTGAGCGCCATGTAGGCGCCGAACGCTGCCGCTACCACGACGAAGATCGCGCCCGGCGTCTGCCCGACGATCAGGCCGGCGGCGATCGCGGCGACACCGACGAACAGCAGCGACAACCCCGCTCCGATAAGCGGCCGCGACGCATACATGGTCGCGGCCTCGAGCCGCGACAGACGGTTGAGGTCGCGGTCGAGGGTTTGCCAGCTATAGGAGCCGTCCTGCTCGCTCATGTGTTTTCTCTCTCAGGGGGGCAAGGCTTATCGCGAAGGACCAGACAGCAGGGCTTCGGCATCGGACAGGAGCCTTTTCAGCTCCGGTTCCTCGACCGCGTCCGCAGCATCGCGCGGCGTCATCCAGCGGCGCTCGCGTTTTCCGGCTTCCGGATACACGTCGTAGAGCAACTCGGTTTCGATCGAATAGACGTCGACATTGGTCGGAACCGGGATACCGCCCCGAAGGCGCTTGTCGTAGCGATATTGTCCGATCCAGCCCGGTTTTCCGCCGCGCGGCTTCACGCCAGCCTCTTCCCATGCTTCCTCCAGCGCGACGCCTCCCGCATCAAAGCCGGTCTTGGGCCAGCCCTTGGGCAGGATCCAGCGGCGCGTCTCGAGAGAGGTCACGAGCAGGATTTCAAGCTTGTCCCGGTCCCGCCGAAAGCACAGCGCAGCGACCTGATACCGCGACGGGCGCCTCAGGATCGGCTGGATGAACTGGGACCATATCGTGTTGAACATCGGCATTCCTCGGATTCGATCAGCCGGTATCATCTGTGGCGTTCGGAATTCAACTTGGTGCGGCGACCTTGCGGTCCGGCGCATGATCACGGCCGGCAGGCCGTCTTGCACGCTCCGAGCGCGATGACGCGCGGAAACTGCGCGCGCCTGCCGAAAGGCGCAAGGCGCGGCTCGACCGTCGAACTGGTGTCCTGCCCCTGCGGCGCGCCGGAACGCCGCCGAAGCCGGGACTTGCCGACAGGCCGAGCGGGCCAACCACCGAGCACTTGGGGAAAGCAGCCGCCGCCAAATAGGGCGAGCACGTCAGGCCGACCCGGCCGGCGGCCCTGCCCGTCAGCGCCCGGTGATCCCCGGGAAGGCGATGAGGACGGCAAGCGCGAGGATCTGCAACGCGATGAAGGGCAGCAGCGACCGGAAGATCTCACCGAGGCTGATATCTGGCGGGGCCACGGATTTCAGGTAGAACGCGGCCGGACCGAAGGGCGGCGAGAGGAAGCTCACCTGCATGTTCATGCAGAACAGCACCCCGAACCACACAGGGTCATATCCAAGATCTGTGATGATCGGCACGAAGACCGGCATCGCCAGCAGCGCGATGCCCACCCAGTCTAGGAACATGCCCAGAAGGAACAAGATCCCCATCATGAACAAGAGCACGACCAGCCGGTTGTCCGAGATATTGGCAACCAGCGATTGGATGAATTCAAGCCCGCCCATCAGGTTGAAGACACCCACGAGCGCCGAGGCGCCGATCCCGATCCAGACGATCATGCCGACGGTCTGAAGCGTCTGCAGCGCCGCGCCTTTCATGAGCGCAAGCGTGAATTCCCCGCGCAGCATGGTCGAGATTATGACGCCCAGAACGCCAACCGCGGAGGCTTCGGTCACGCTGGCGATCCCGCCGTAGATCGAGCCCAGAACGCCGATCACCACGAGAATAGGCAGGATCAGGCCCCGCAGAAGCTTGAGCTTTTCCGAAAGCGGCGTCTCGTCGTCAGGTGGCATTGCGGGAGCGATGGCTGGGTTCATGTAGGCGCGGATCAGTACGTAGGTGACGTAAAACCCGGCCAGCATCAGCCCCGGCAGGAAGGATGCGGTGAAGAGATCCCCGATGGAGACGTTCGCGGTCAGCCCGTAGATGATAAGGACGATAGACGGCGGGACCATCGTGCCGAGCGCCCCGCCCGCGCATACGACGCCGATGGCAAGACCTCGGTCGTAGCCGAGGCGCAGCATCTGCGGCAGCGCGATGAGGCCCAGGAGAACGATCTCGCCGCCGATGATGCCGGACATCGCCGCGAGGATCACCGCGACGATGATCGTCTGGATGGCGACGCCGCCGCGCAGCCGTCCGCCCACGAGCTTCATCGCGTCGAAAAGATCGCGCGCGATGCCGGAGCGGTCGAGGATGGCGGCCATCAGGACGAACATCGGCACGGACACGAAGACGAAGCTCGTGACGAAGGAATAGACCCGGCTCGTGATAAGCGGCACCGCCATCGGTCCGAACCATCCCAGAGCGAAGATCAGCGCGACGAGCAGCGTCACGAAGGCCAGCGGAATGCCGGTGACGAGCAGCAGCAGGAGCATGCCGAACATCATGTAGGTGGCGGTCTCGACGCCGAGCCCCTGAAGCGATCCGAAAAGTTCCATCGTTACCGTTTCCCGCGTGCGTAATTCACGGTGAGCACAAGGAACTGCACCGCCATGACGGTCAGGACCGCCAGAAGGAAGACTTTCATGAGGCCGGGATAGACCGGATCCCAGGCGCTGCCCGAGCGTTCCAGCCGGAATTCGCCCGACGGCGTGAAGGCGGCACGGCCGACCATGATCCAGGCGGCATAGGTGAACATCGCCGACGAGAGCGCGCAAACTGCCGAGATGATCACGTCGAAGACGCGCCGCACCTTTGGCGACACCGCATCATAGATCAATACGACGCGGATATGGCTGTTGCGCGCCACGCAATAGAGCCCGCCATAGACGAAGGCGATGCCGGACAGGAAGATCGTGGTCTCGTGCGCCCAGGTGGTGGGATTGTTGAAGAAGTAGCGCAGGACCACTTCCTGGATGAGGATCAGCATCGCCAAGACGATACCGATGGCGAAGACGATCCCGCCTCGGGAGATGAGCCGCCCGAGCAGTCCGGCCTCGGGGATCGGCCCGCCCTCGTCTCTTGGCGGCTCTTCGCTGCTGCCGTGCTGGATATCGTCCCGTGCCGTGGTCATCGGCTGCCCTCCTCAAGACCGGGGCCGGCCTCGTGACAAGGCCGGCCCCACTTACCTTCGAGAGACCCTTACATCAGGCCCTGCTCGCTCAGATACGCGGTCAGCGCGTCGTAGACCTTCTGTGCGTTGTCCGAACGCTCGGCGACCTTTTCCCATTCGCCTTGGGCGATCTGGCGGAACTTGGCGCGCTCCTCGTCGGACCAGTCATGCACGGTCACCTCGCCCGAGGCTTTCGCCTCTTCGACGGCCTGCTGGTCAGCTTCGTTCAGCGTTTCGATCTGCATCTGCGCGAAGTCCTGGACGGACGTTTCGAGCATGGTCTGCTGCTCTTCGCTCAAGCTGTCCCACTTGGACTTGTTCATCGAGATCTCGACGAGCGGCATGGAGTGGAAACCGGGATAGACCGGGTGCGGGGCGACGTCGTGCATGCCCTGCGCCTGGTTTGTCGAGAAGACGGTGTAATCCGCCGCGTCGATCACGCCCTTGTCGAGCGAGGTGAAGACCTCGGAGCCGGGCAGGTTCACAGGAGCCGCACCTGCCGCCGCGAAGACCTGCTGCACGAGGCCTTCGGGCGCGCGCACCTTGAGGCCCTCCAGATCGTCGACACCTTTAAGCGGCACCTTGGAGACGAACGCCTCGAGGCCCGGCGTGGTCGCGCCGATGAATTGCAGGCCATAGGGGTTCACGAGCTCGTTCATCAGCTCCTTGCCGCCGCCTTCATACATGAAGTCGAGCATTTCCTGCGGGTCGCCATAAGCGCCAACGGGGTTCGCGATCAGGCCGAAGGCCGGATCCTTGCCCGCAAAATACGAGGTGTCGGTCACGTGACCGTCGAGAATGCCCGCCGCGATGGCGTCCTGTGTCTCGTTATGGGCGACGATGGACTCGACCGGCAGAAGCTCGATCTCGATCGCGCCGTCGCTCATATCGGAGACGCTCTCGGCCCATTGCTGCTGAAGCTGGAAATTCGGGTTGCCCGCCGGATCGGACGACTGGAAGCGCAGGGTCATGTCCTGCGCGAAGGCCGGGCCAGCAACGCTGGCCATGAGGGCTGCTATGGTCAGATGTTTCATGATTTGGGTCCTCTTCCCTTGGTGAAATCAATGCCGGGTCAGGCTGTGGGCCTGACGCGGCTCGCGAAGGCCTCTGCGGCATCCACGATGTCGGTGACAGGCCGAACGATATCGATGGTCAGAACGTCCGGCCCGTCCGGCGCTTCGAGAAGCGCGAACTGGCTGTCGATCAGGCTGGCGGGCATGAAGTGGTCGCTACGCCCGGCCATACGTTCGGCGACGAGAGACCGTGACCCCGACAGGTGCACGATCCGCAGGTCGCTGAGCGCCGATGCCAGCCGGTCCCGATAGGAGCGCTTCAAGGCGGAACACGCGATGACGGTGTCCTTCCCCGAGCTCAGCGCCGCCTCTGCGATCCGGTCAAGCCAGCTCCAGCGATCCTCGTCAGTCAGCGGATCGCCACGGCTCATCCGGGCGACTGCCGAGTCCGAATGGTAGCTGTCGGCCTCGATGAACTGCGTGCCTAGACGGTCGGCCAGCCTGCTGGCGACGGACGACTTACCCGTTCCGCACACCCCCATGACCAGCACGTGTGTCACGCAAATTCCTCCCGAAATGCAGCTTTCCGCCGAATGACAGCGCTATCATTAGTTGACAGCGCTGTCATTGGTCAAGGATAGACTCAGCAAGGAGCAAAGAATGACGCAAGCGCCAAGAAAAAGCCCGCCACGCGTGACCTTGGAGGATGTGGCACGCCGCGCGCAGACCTCGACGATCACCGTCAGTCGGGCATTACGCCGCCCCGGAATGGTGTCGGAGAAGCTGCGCGAGCGAATCGCGAAAGCGGTGACCGAACTCGGTTACGTTCCCGATCCTGCGGCGAGCGCGCTTGCCTCGCGCCGCTCGAACGTCATCGGTGTTCTGATCCCGTCCGTCACCAATTCCGTCTTCGCTGAGGTTCTGTCGGGGCTCTACGACACGATCGCGGGCAAGCCGTTCAACGCCCAGCTCGGGAACACGCGCTATGCGCCTGAGACCGAGGACGAGCTTATCCGCGTCTTCCTCAGCCAGCGGCCCGCAGGGCTCGTCGTGACGGGAATTGACCAGTCGCCCGTCTCTCGCGCCCTGCTCGCCGCCGCGGATTGCCCCGTCGTGCAAATCATGGAACTCGGCGAGACGCCCACCGACATGATGGTCGGCTTCTCGCACAGGGATGCCGCACGAACGGCAACGGATCATCTGATAGAACGCGGCTACAAATTCCCCGCCTTTATCGGGGCCCGCATGGACCCTCGGTCGGAGCGACGATTGCAAGGCTTCCGCGATGCCATCGCGGCCGCAGATATCGCTGAGGGGGATCGCGTCGTGACCACGCCGACCCCGTCGAGCGTCACCCTCGGCGAGACCCTGCTGGCTGAGCTTCTGGCGCAAGCGCCCGAAACCGATGCGATCCTTTGCAACAACGACGACCTTGCCCTCGGCGTGCAGTTCGCCGCCCATCGCAGGGGCATCGCTATCGGTCCTGAACTTGGCCTCTGCGGGTTCAACGACATCGAGGTCATGGAAGCCGCGCATCCGTCCATCACCAGTGTGCGGACTTTCCGGCGCGAGATGGGCCGGCTGGCCATTGATATGCTGATGGCGCGTATCGAAGGCAAAGACGTGGACGAGAACGTGCGCGACCTCGGCTACGCACTGATGCCGCGGGACAGCACGATGAGAGAATGAGGATCGGTCCCGCGAAGCGAAGAGCGCCGGACAAGCGCGACGTTTGGCTATGCGCGCCCTCCCATGCCAGAGAGATCGTCATCCAATGCCGGCGAGGACATCCTGACCGGATCCGCATTGGAACCCTCCTCCGACGCATTCGGTCTTAATGCTCAGAACGTGTTGAATGACACGCCCACGAAGACGTCTTCTGACAGGAACCGATACCCTGCCCTCAAGCTCAGGCGCGTGTCCGGAATACGTTTTGAAACGGCCAAGGCGGCGTCGTCGTATGTGTCGCTTCCCCCACGGCTGACCTCGATCGCGAGCCCGGCGGACGAGATGTTGGCCTGTGCCAGCACGAACCAAGCCGAGTCGATCGTGTCATATTCAACCTGCCCGTAGAGCCCGCCGAAACCCGTGGCCCTGTAGTGATCCGCGACAAGCTTGAGCCCAATCTCGCCGTTGTCGAACCCATCTCCTGCCTCGTGTTCGATTTTGGCAGACGGTCCGATCTTGAGGCTTGTGCCGTCGGCCGAGTAAAGGGTGTAGCCAGTCGAAACGGCAAGCTGCGCCTCGTCGCCGGCAGACGAGAGAACCGAGCCGAAGGTCAGCCGATCCCGCGTCACCGATCCCACCGCCACCGCCGTCTCGGTCGAGAAATCCGCTTGCAGGAAGGTGCCGTCCGCTTTGGCGGCTGGGGCCACGATTGTCGCCAACAGGGCTCCGGTCGCGATAGCTCCGTTCATACGCATTGCGATCCTCGTTATTGCATTGGAATTGCGGGCGCACGGCGTCGCAGAATTGATCGCCTAGTCACGCGAGAAGTTGCCGGCAGATTGCAGACGCGTCTGCAGCTTAGCCAATGTCGACGACAAGCTCGCCGCTTCGGCGGAGGAGGCATTCTCGCGCGGATAGACTTCCTCGCCGTTCGCGATGCCTTCGGCCACCCGGACAAGCTCTGCAATGGGGCGCAGCACGAGCCCGCTGATGAGCGCATAGACAAGCGAGAGTGCCGCGATCAGAAGCCCCATACCCCAGGTCGAACGCAGCTCGTCGAGGAAGCCGGGAGCATCGGGGTCGCTGGCAGGCACGCGCACGATTAGGTTCCAGCCGAGGTCGGGCACGACGAGACCGCCGACATTGCTCGCGAACGCGGAGACGAACTCTGTCGACGAGGTATCGGTGAGCACACTGGCGGGACGGCGCGGTCCGGTTGCCTGGTTCCTCTCCTCCTCCAGCAATTCATTGCCGAACAGGTTCGTGTCGCTGGCAACGACGCGGCCGTCGCGATCGACGATAAAGGCGTCGAGCCCGAACGTGTCGGCAACGTTTTGAACGTAGCCGCGCACCCATCCGAGGCTCACCCTGTAGACGACCACCGCTTGCGGCAGCCCGTCCGGCCCCAGAACGGGTCGCGAGAAATTCAGGAACGTCTGGTCGAGTTCGTCGCTCTGGTCCGATGCGAAGACATCACCGACGCTTTTCCCGCGCAATCCATCGCGGAACCACTCTGCGTTGGAGACATCCTCCCCGACGCGCCAGTCTCTCGAGCCCGCGATGATCGTGCCTCCCGGATCCGCGATACCGGCCCAGGTGACCGCGTAGCTTGCATCGGCCGCGGCGTTGACGAATTGATCGCGCGTGTCGGCTTGCGAGATGTCGACGTTGCGGACGACAGCCCCGAGGCTGTTCCATTCCCGCTCGATCGCCTCTGTGAACGTGGTGCGCATCGCTTCAGCCCCACGCAGGGCACTCGCTCTTTGTGCATCGGTTTTCACTTCCTGCGTCTGGAGAAACAGCCACAGGATGGAACAGGCGAAAATCAGGATCGCGAAAAGAATATTCCCGCCGATCACGACGACCGCGAGCCTTGGTGCAGTCATGTCTTTCATTTTCAGCTTCTCAAACAATCTCGTTTCAGGCGTCACGCTTTGTGACCGTTGGACAGCGTCATTTTGGAGCCGCAATCCGGCTGAACTTGGGCCCGAGCGACATGCGGGCATCACGAGTATATTATCTGCTTACCACGCTGCAAAATATTGAAACGTCTTGGAAAACCGGGACATCGAGTGACAGCTGGACGAGCCCTGCACCCGTGGGTTAACCAATGCGCCCTCAAGATGTCGGCATGGCCCTCTCTCGCCGCGCTTTGATCGCACGCGGTCGCCTTGGAGCAGGTCTTCCAAGCGCAGCTTGGCGTTACCCGAAGACGCTTCGCACCCAATCGAGCGGACGGCGCTCGAAAAATGCACGGCCCGTTCTCCCTACCACGCAGCCCAATTCCGAATCCTGGTTCAAGGCCGGGACGCGCAGCGTGACATCGAACCGCTCGAGGTGTTGCTGGGACGGCGCGACGGCGAGGTTCCCGTAAATCCTCTCGGCGCCACTTCCCGCAAGACGGGTCACCGTCGCATCATAGATGTCGGACTGTCCCGACATCCTGAATTCGGCGGATTGTCCGAGTGTCAGGTCGTTGTAAATCCGCTCGGTTACCGACAACGTCACGATCAAAGACTCGCAATCGAGGATCCGCAACAGCGGATCGCCGCGCTGGACGATGACGCCGTCGGCCTGAAGCACCTCCCAGAAAAGGCCCGAGACCGGGGAAGAGAGCTGTCCCCCGCCTGCCAGTGTGGCACGCACGCGCGATTGATCGACGCGCGCCGACACAGCGTCCAAGCGCTCCTGTGCCCGCACGAGATCGGCTTCGAGCGCGGCGATGTCCGTTTCGAGCTGCATCGACAGCTGCTCCGAGACCGGCGCATCGTTGTAGCCATCTCCGAGATACACACCGGCACGCGCGGCCGCGAGTTCGATCTCCAGAACGGCCACCCGTTCCCGTGCCGAGGTGAGCGTCAAGCCTCCTTCGTCCGGGCTTTGCGTGTCAGATCCGTCCTCCGCCGGTGATCCGCCGGTTTCTGTATCCGCTTCGCCCGGCACGCTCCCCGCTTCGAGACGCTCGACGCGCTCGCGGGCGAATTCGAAGCGGGTGGCAAGCTCCTCCACTCGCCTGTCCTGGTAAGATGCACTCCGTTCAGCAAGACGGTCGCGAGCCTGTTTCGCGGCCTCCAGGCGCTCGGTGGCATGGGTCAGTTCGGTCTCGGCGAAGGATTGCTCCATCTGCAAATCGGACAGCCGGACGTTGTCGACGAGGCGATCCTCAACCCGCGCCAGCACTTCACCTTGTTCGACACGCGCGCCGAGAACACGGTCTTCAACGGTGAGATCGCCTGCCACCGGCGCGCGCAGCGTGACGACTTCCGCATTCACGACCGCGTTCGCGCTCGCGCCCGACATCTGCTCACCAATGATGACCCACAACGCGGCAACAACGATCGAACCGCCGATAACAGGACGCAAATACCTCAAGGTCTGCCCTCTCTTCTTCATCCACGCCCAGAGACAAAGGCGCGGCGTTTACCAAGATCACCCCAGGCAAATCGAAGAAACTTGGCAACCTTATGGCGGTGAGCACGCCTCACCTTCCCGCTTAGCAAGATCAACAAACATGTGAAGCGTGCTCGGGAAATATGCCTCGGAGAACGCATGTGCAGGATTGCGTGGTTCGGAAACGCACTGCGTCAAACCGGCCATCGCGAGATATCCCGGCAGGTCGCTGGTCTGAATCGGCCTGCCAGTCTCGTCTCGCGCCACGATCACGCGGCCCGTCTCGGGCGGTCCGAAAAAGTCCTGCATACGCGACAGGGCCGGATGGTCCGAGACGCCGGACCACCGCAGGAACAGGCCCGCCCGCATGGCATCATAACTCGCGGCAGTTTCGCGATCCGCAGGAACGGCATACCCCTGCGATGTGACGTCGATCCAATCCGGCACGAAACCGCGGATCGCAAGTTCCGCGAGACAGGTTTGCCCATGATCGGCTGCCTGGATCAAACGCGGCCGGGACGCGGCCTCGCCCAATTCGCGCAATGCGCGGGGCATGATATAGGACGGGTTGAACAGAACCCTGCGTTCCGTGACGCGCGATTCCGCCGACGGTTTCAGCAGCGGCTCACTCGGGGCACGCGGATCATTGGCGAGGCAGAGATCCTCAATCGCTCCGCAGATCTCTTGCCAGGATCCCGCGTCGATCGGCCATCCTGAGTCGCGGGACGCCCGCAGCAAGGCCCAGGCGCGAAACAGATCGCCATCGGTGGCCGTGATCCAGTCTTCGCCGACAATGCCTGCATCCGGCGTCCAACGCCATGCCATGAGCGGATCCCGCCGCACCAGCAAATGCCGGATCGTCCACCGCTCGATGCTCTCGAACGCGACGCGATCGCCGGCGGCCTGCGCGAGGAGCAAACCATATCCCTGCCCTTCGGAGTGGGAGATGCCACCCTGCTCCGGATCACTCACTCGTCCATCGTCTCTAAGGAACCGGGATTTCCAGGCATCCCAGCGCCCCGCAAACGCGCCCGCGGCCCGCACCGGCCGGGAGGCGAGGCAGGCAAGCGCTCCAGCCACGAAACTGCGGCGATTCACGGGCATGGGGCGATGTTCCTCAGCTTCTGAATTGCAAGCGGCGGGCCACGTCTCCGAGTATCGCGGTGATCCGCACGTTAGACACACCCGGTGCCGTGCCATCGGCATAAAAACGCAGAAACAGCGCTTCGCGTTGCTCAGGCGTCGGGGACAATTGCAGGCGTGCACCGTCGCGTGTGGGCGCGATCACGTAGCTCTCGACATCGCCGACCCCTTCGATCCGCAGCATGCCTCGGTCGTCGGGAGCGAAGGCATGTCCGCGGATCCGCGCGGTGTCGCTCGTCAGGGAGACGAGCCAGACGCTGTGTGCCGCCGCCCCGCTCTGAAAGACTGCGCGTTCCGGCGCATCGGCGACGTGCCGCTCCCGGCGCGGCAGCTCCACGCAAGCAAGGCAGGTGATGCTGAGAACGACAAGGTTGTAGACCGTCCAGAACAGAACCACCCATTTGCCGTCACCGGCGTCGTTATAGGCGAAGCCATCGAAGAAAATGCCGAGGCAAAGCCCGATAAAGGTCAATGCAAGCAGGATCGCGAAAGGCGCCATGATCCGCCACTGGATCACGATGCGCGACCGATCCCCGCCCTTGGCCGTGACGGAAAACGGATGCCCTTTGGGTTTCAACAGACCCACGATCGCGGCTCGGCTGATCGGGATCGCGGCGATCAGCTGGCTCACATCATGGAGCAGCGGCAACACCATCCTCGGTGCCAGGAGGTTCATCGCGAACTGCACCCAGATGTAGAATACGCCGAAGTAGATGAGGACATCCTCAAGGCGGGCATCGACGACGATGATGTTGAAATACCAATAGAGCAGCGGAAAGGTGATCGCGGCGATGCGGAAGACGAAGCTCGGCAACCAGTAGAAGACCGAGTCGATCACGCTCCACCGGTTGCGCAGACGCAGGTTGTTCTTCGCGAAAGGACCGACCGAGGATCTGGCGATCTGCATGAGCCCCAGGCACCACCTTGCCCGCTGGGTGACGTATTCCTTGAGCCCTTCCGGCGCGAGTCCTTCGGTCAGCGGCTCGTTCAGGTAGACCGTCTTGTAACCTTTCTCCTGCATCTTGAGCGACAGGAGAAAGTCCTCGGTCACGCTTTCGGTCGGCATCTTGCCGATCTTCATCAAGGCGTCGTAGCGCGCGATCGACGAGGTGCCGCAGCAGATCGTGATCCCCCACGCATCGCGCGAGGATTGCATGTAGTCGAAGAAGAAACGCTGCTCGTCGGGATAGGACCGCGAGATGTTGAGATTGTGCTGGATCGGATCGGCATTGAAGAAATGCTGCGGCGTCTGCACAACGCCCACATCCGGGTCGTGGAACAATGCCAGCGAGCGCGAGACAAAGCCCCGGTGCGGCACGAAATCGGCGTCGAGGACGGCGACGAATTCGGGCGGCTCGGCATCCTCGGCGAGCCGCTCGAGCGCATGGTTGATATTGCCGGCCTTGGAACCTTTGTTGTCCGGTCGGCGCATGTAGCGCACACCTTGGCCCGCGCAATAGTCCTGCAACCAGTCGCGGCGACCGTCATCTAGGACAAGGATTTCCTTGTTCTGGTAGCGCAGCGATTTCGCGCCGACGATGGTGCGTTCCAGCACCTCGAGTTCCTCGTTATAGGTCGCGATAAGGATCGCGACCCGCGGCGCTTCGTTTCCCCACCATCCTGCGTGCTGATCGGCCTCGGTGCTGCGGTCGCGATACCGCGACAGGATGACGAAGGCGGAAAGCGAGCCGACGAGTGCGCACAGCTCGAGTGCCAAGAGCGCGCTGCTGGCGGCGAAATCCAGCGTCAGCCCGACCGGGGCGAGCGTCTCGGTCGCCCTCCACCAAGCGTATCGCAGGGCCAGCAAGAACGCGATGCCGAACAGAAAGCTGCGATGCCACACGTTCTTTCGGTCGACAAACGCGCTGAAGACGAGGCCGAGCCCCACGACCAGCATCATCTGCATGAATGCCGATCCAAGCGATCCCAGTTGCGGGAAGTACATGACGTCGTGTTCCTTCGCGTTTCAGGTCCGGCTCTTGGCGCCCTGCCCTCGTTTTCGGATGCGATACCGGCCTGACCAGGAGACCTGCAACCGTTGGGCATGGCTCATCCCATAGCCAACCGAAGGAATTCGTTGATTTTGTGACGGACGAAGGCTTACGCGCCGTAGCTGACCTTGATGATCCGCGGCAGGCAGACGCCTCTGCCATCGCGATTGAGGGTTCCGCGAGCAACGCAGGCTCCCGATGCGAAATTGAGGCGAAACGTTCGGCGCGCTCTACGTCTCGGTCCGGTGCGCTCGTCGCGCAAACTGTTTCAAACTGGAGACCCGCCATGCCCGGACCGCTTGAGGGATTTCGGATCATCGATCTGACCACGATGATCTCGGGCCCCCTCGCCACGATGACGCTCGCCGACCAAGGCGCGGAGGTCATCAAGATCGAGCACCCGAACGGGGGTGATCACAGCCGGCAGGTGACCGGCCGGCGCGGTGGGATGTCTGCATCCTTCCTCAACAACAACCGGGGCAAGAAATCGGTCACGTTGAACCTCAAGGACCCGCGCGGGATCGAGGCTGCGCTGAAGCTTTGCGAGACCGCCGATGTCGTCGTGCAGAACTTCAGACCAGGCGTGATTGATCGCATCGGGCTCGGTGAAGAGGCGATACGCGCCGTGCGGCCCGATGTGATCTATACCTCCATCGCCGGTTTCGGCTTCACCGGAGACTGGGCGCGCCGTCCTGTCTATGACCCGCTCATCCAGGCCCTTTCAGGGCTGGCGAGCGTGCAAGGCGGCGCCGATGCCGCGCGGCCCCGGCTCGTCCGCACGATTCTCCCCGACAAGCTGACCGCGATCCAGACGGCGCAGGCCATCACTGCCGCGCTCCTGGCGCGTAGCCGCACCGGCAAAGGCAGCCACGTCCAGATTTCCATGCTCGACACGGTGTTGGCGTTCCTCTGGAGCTCGGACATGTCAGGCTACACCTTCGTGGGGGACGAGCTGGAGCCTGCGGCGGACGCGGATGCCCAGACTTTCGTGGAACTCATCTACCGGACGGCGGATGGATGGATGGCGGTCTCGGCTCATACCGACAGCACGTGGAAGGGGCTGTCGGCCGCCGTCGGCCGACCTGACTGGCTCGAGGATCCGCGATTTGCCAGCGTCGCCGCCCGAGAGGAAAACAAGCCTGCCCGGCTCGAGCTGACACAAGAGGCCTTGCTCGAGGACACGACGGAGAACTGGATGCGCCGCCTGACCGACCATGATGTGCCCTGCGCGCCGGTGCTCACCCGCGCCGAGGTTTGGTCGCATCCGCAGGTGGAAGCGAACAGCGCGATCCTCGAACAGGATCACCCGCAGGCGGGCCGTATACGACAAGCCAGGAGCCCGGCCCGGTTCTCGGCCACTCCGCCCGGAGACCCGGCGCCGGCACATCTGCTCGGGCAGGACACGCGCTCAGTGCTCGAAGACGCCGGCTACGATCCGGCTACGATCGACGAGATGATTGCGAGCGGCATCGCGACGGAAAAACAGGAGAGCAATCCGTGATCGATCTCTACTTCGCGCCAACACCCAATGGATGGAAGGCGGCCATCATGCTCGAGGAGACGGGGCTCGACTATCGTCTCAATCTCATGCGCCTCGCCGAGGGCGACCAGTTTGCGCCCGAGTTCCTCAAGATCAGTCCCAACGCGAAGATGCCCGCCATCGTCGATCACGCCCCTGCTTCTGCTTGGGGCGAAAACCCAGTTTCCGTTTTCGAGTCCGGCGCGATCCTCCTTTATCTCGCGGACAAGACGGGCGTGTTCGCACCGCCGCCGGAAGATCTGCGCGGGCGCAAGGAATTGATGGAATGGCTGTTCTGGCAGGTCGGCAACCAGGGACCAATGGGCGGCCAGCTCAGTCATTTTCGCAATTACGCGCCCGAAGACGAGCGCGCCTATGGCTTCAAGCGGTATCTTGGCGAATACGACCGTAACCTCGGCGTTCTCGAGAACCGTCTCGATGGGCGCGACTACCTTCTCGGGGCGTATTCCATAGCGGATATGCTGGCATTCACTTGGGCCTTCATCGCCAAGCCTCTTGGCGCTTCGCTCGAAGACTTCCCGCGCGTGGCTGAGTGGCGCCGCCGGATCAAGGAACGCCCAGCCGTGCAGCGTGCAATCGACCTGCACAAGTCGGACCAGAACCGCGGCCGGCACAGGGCCGACAACAACAGGGTGTTGTTCAATCAATCCGCCAGCTCGCTTCGTCAGAAGTCAGCGCCAGGCAAAGAATGACCGGCGTTTTGACTGCCTCATACAGCTTGAGGGCATCCGTTGACCGGCAGGCGCCATCATCGGAGAACGGCAGGCCGGCAGAGCGTTGCAAACCCGTCTTGCGTGGGTAACGTCGCCTCGATGGCAAAAAGGGACGATCATGACGATCACGAACCAGGGCGAATTGGACGGCATGAAGGCTATCGGGCGGATCGTCGCGAATACCTTGCGCGACATGGCGGCAGCGATGGAGCCCGGCATGACCACTCGGGAGCTAGACGAAATCGGGCGAGATCTCCTGGCGCAGGAAGGCGCGGTTTCCGCACCTAAAGCGACCTACGGTTTCCCGGGCACCACCTGCATCAGCGTGAACGAGGAAATCGCCCACGGGATACCGGGCGAACGCGTGATCGCGCGCGGGGATCTCGTGAATATCGACGTCTCGGCGTCGAAGAACGGGTATTTCGCGGATACCGGCGCGACCTGCATCGTGCCCCCGCCCGATCCCGCGAAAGAGCGTCTCTGCCGTGACGGCAGACGCGCCATGGAGATCGGGATCGCAAAGGTCGGCGCCGGCAAGCCCCTCGCCGGGATAGGCCAGGCAATCGGGCGGTTCGCATCGGCACGGGGCTACACGCTCATTCGGAACCTCGCGAGCCACGGCGTCGGTCGGTCCCTGCACGAATATCCGGGCGAGATCGCCACCTGGCCGGACCGCCGGGAGCGCCGCCGGATGACGGCAGGGCTCGTCTTCACGATTGAGCCGTTTCTTTCCACCGGCGGCGTGATGGCGACGGACGGGAAGGACGGTTGGACATTGTACTGCGAGCCGAGAGCGCCGGTCGTGCAGTACGAACACACCGTGATCGCCACGAAACGCGGTGCGATGGTCGTGACCGTCCCGAGCTGAGGGCCGCGCGGTGCTTGCCCCCCCGAGGGGTGCGACCGGACCCGGCCAGTCAGGGGCCTGTTAGGCAGGACAAGTCCACAACTCTTGTGCTCCTTTTATTGCTGTGACAGCCTCGGTCTCGCAACAGGGGCGTCCGCCATGCGCGGGCTGAGAAGCACCCTTCGAACCTGAACCGGATCATGCCGGCGGAGGAAGTTGCGGAGATGGCCCCGAAAGGTGAATGCCGTCTGCCGTGCCTCCGCCCGACAAGGAGGCACCATGCACAATCCCGGAACAACCCTGAGCGCCATGCGCGCCTCGGCTCCTCTCGTTCACAACATAACAAATTTCGTCGCCATGAACGTCATGGCCAATGTCCTTCTGGCCATAGGCGCGTCGCCCGCGATGGTCCATGCGCGCGAGGAAGCGGCTGAATTCGCCGGATTGGCACAGGCACTCACCGTGAATATCGGCACGGCGGATCCCGCATGGGGCACCGCGATGCAGGAGGCCGCGGCCGTCATGTCCGAGGCCGACCGCCCCTGGGTCTTCGATCCGGTCGGCGTGGCCGCCACGCGGTTTAGGCAGGACCTGTCCGATCGGCTACTCGATTTGAAACCGACAGTGGTGCGCGGCAATGCCTCCGAGATCCTCACCTTGGCGGGTCTTGGCGGCTCTGCACGCGGCGTGGATACCGGCGACAGCGTCGCCTCGGCCGAGGATGCGGCGCGCGCCCTGGCCCAACGAACCGGCGGTGTGGTCGCCGTTTCCGGCCCGGTCGACTACATCACGGACGGTGCACGCGTTGCGCGCGTCTCCAACGGTCACCCGATGATGGCGCGGATCACGGTCATGGGCTGCTCGCTCAACGGGGTGATCGCGGCTTTTTGTGCCGATCATCCGACGTTCGATGCGACTGTCGCGGCGCTTGCGGCCTATGGTGCCGCTGGCGAAATGGCGGGCGCGGCGGCGCAGGGACCGGGCAGCTTCCAGGTGGCGTTTCTCGATGCGCTCCATGCCCTCACACCCGAGGCACTGAACGCCGCCGCGCAGATCGAGCTCGCGACATGATCGGGCCGGTCTACGTCGTGACGGATCCGGGCGCACCTATCCCAGTGGCCGATCAGGCGATGGCCGCCGCCCGCGGCGGGGCCTGGGCTGTGCAGATCCGCGACAAGACCATGCCCGACACGGACCTTGCACGCCTGACCGAAGCACTGATGGAAGCGCTCGCCCCGATGGACGTACGCGTCTTCGTCAATGACCGGATCGAGGTGGCACGCAGCACGGGCGCCGACCTCCATATCGGCCAGGGCGATGGCGAGCCGGAGCGCGCACGCGCGCGGATCGCACCAGGCGCTCTGCTCGGCCTGTCGATCGAGACGATAGCGCAATGCAGGCGCATTCCATCGGGCGTCGACTATATCGGCGCCGGTCCCTTTCGCGCCACACCGACCAAGCCCGACGCGGCAGAGCCCATCGGGAGCGAAGGGCTGGCCCGCATCGTCCGAGCCGCGCCGGTGCCGACCATCGCGATTGGCGGGCTGACCGCGCGGGACATCCCCACCCTGAAACACGCGGGGGCGTCCGGAATGGCCGTCGTTTCGGCCGTCACACGCGCCGCGGACCCCGAAGGAGCAACCCGCGCCCTCGTCGATACATGGAGACAGGCATGATACCGAACATCCTCTCTATCGCCGGATCAGACCCGTCGGGAGGCGCCGGCATCCAGGCAGACCTCAAGGCGATCTCGGCCAATGGCGGCTATGGCATGGCCGCGATCACGGCGCTGACAGCACAAAACACACATGCCGTGCGTGCGGTGCTGCTGACCGAACCGGGCATGGTCACCGAGCAGATCGCAGCCATCCGCGAGGATATCCGCATCGATGCCGTGAAGATCGGCATGCTGGGCAGCGCGGCTATCATCGAGGCCGTGGCCGTCGCGCTTTCGGACCTTGCCGCGCCTGTGGTGCTGGACCCGGTCATGGTGGCCAAGGGCGGCGACCGCTTGTTGGCGGAAGAGGCCATGAGCGCTCTTCGCGACCGGCTCCTGCCGATTGCCACGGTTATCACGCCGAACCTGCCCGAGGCCGCTGACCTCTTGGGCGAGGACATGGCAACGAACCGGCCCGGCATGGAGGCACAGGCAAAGGCCTTGCTGGCCCTCGGGCCATCAGCGATCCTGATGAAGGGCGGACACCTCTCCGGAGACCAGAGCCCCGACCTTCTGCGAACTCGGGATGAGAGTCTCTGGCTCGAAGGCATTCGTCATGTCACGCGCAACACGCACGGAACGGGCTGCACTCTGTCTTCGGCCCTCGCCGCGCATCTTGGCCACGGCCTCGCTTTGCCGGAGGCGGTGGCGCGAGCGAAGTCCTACACCGCCGCTGCGATCGCGCAGGCAGACGAGCTCGCCGTCGGCTCCGGTCACGGTCCGGTTAATCATTTTCATTCGAAAAGCCCGGAGGCCAATTGACCACGCCTGGCATGCTGGACCAGTCCACCATCCCCACCAATCGCAAGGGACTTTCCTGACCAGCGTAAGGAGGATCGTGGCCGTGCTCACACCCGGCTTTCTTCTCACACCGGGCCTGCCGGCGGATCAGGTCAGCGTCAGCCGAACCGGCTCCAGCCCTTCGCAAGTGCCAACAAGAACGTCACCGCGCGCGACGGCCCCGACGCCAGAGGGCGTGCCGGTCATCACGATATCCCCGGCACCGAGCGCGTAGAGCGTGTTGAGATCGTTCAGAATTTCGGGCACCGACCAGACCATGTCCGCAAGCGCACCCTCCTGCCGGAGCGTGTCGTTGACGGTAAGCGAGAGCACCTGTGCGCCGATCCCGCCGAATTCGGAAGCCGCTGTCAGAGGGCCGATGACAGCGCTCGCCTCGACGTCCTTGGCGGTCGACCACGGCCGGCCTTTCGCTTTCGAGGCCGCTTGCAGATCGCGCCGCGTCATGTCGAGCCCGACCGCATAGCCGAAGACCGCGCTCATCGGATCTGCCGCATCGACCGGCCCGTGAAGCGCAACCACGAATTCGACCTCGTGGTGATAATCCTCCGTGCGTGGCGGCATCGGATGGCTGCCAGACCCCACGGCATGATGCGGGGACTTGGTGAAATAGAACGGCGCTTCGCGGTCGACCTCGTTGCCCATCTCGGCGGCGTGGGCTGCGTAATTCCGTCCGACGCAGAAGATCCGGCGCAGCGGAAAGCGCGCCGCCTGCCCGTGGATCTCAAGGCTCGGTTGGCGTTCGGGGTCGAAAATGTAGGACATGAGGCGCCTCAGCTTGATTTTTCGCGACATTGCCACGCGGCCCCGCAAAGAGAAACCCCGGCACCTTGCGGCACCGGGGGTCACTTGCACACAGGTGGGCTATCAGCTCGCCGCTGCGACGGCCCGTTTGGTCATCACCTTCACGATATGCGCGCGGTAATCGCCGGAGCCGTGAAGGTCCGAGATCATGTTCGAGCCATCCGGAGCCGACAGGCTGTCGATCGCCTCCGCCGAGAAGTTCGACGAGAGCGCGCTCTCGGCCTCGCTCCAGCGGAACACGCCTTCGTTCGAAGCGCCGGTGACCGCCACGCGGACACCATCGGCGTATTTCGCCACGAAGACCCCGACCAGCGCGAAGCGCGAGGCCTGCTGCTCGAACTTCTGGTAGTTCGATTTCTCCGGGATCGGGAAGCGGACCTCGGTGATGATCTCCGCCTCTTCGAGCGCGGTTGCGAACATGCCCTGGAAGTAATCGTCCGCGGCGATCTCGCGCTTGTTGGTTTTGATCGTCGCGCCCGTGCCGAGCGCTGCGGCCGGGTAGCAGGCCGAGGGGTCGTTGTTGGCCAGACTGCCGCCGATGGTGCCACGGTTACGCACCGCGGGATCACCGACATTGGCGGCGAGGTTGGCGAGGCCCGGGAAATCCGCCATCGCCTCTTTCGCGACCGTGCCATGCGTCGTACCGCCGCCGATGGCGAGCTGGCCGTCATCGGTCTTACAGACACCCTTGATGTCCGCGATGCCCGTGAGGCTCACGAGCTTTGTCGGCATGGCAAGGCGCTGCTTCAGCGTCGGAATGAGAGTCTGACCGCCTGCAAGCGGCTGCGCGTCCTCCTCGCCGAGGGCTTTGACCGCCTCGTCGATGGATGTGGGCCGCACCAGATCGAAATTGTACATCTTGTCCTCCTTCTGGCCGCGTCTGGGGCTCTGCCCTCACGATCCGGCCGAAAATAGATGGGTGGGTCCGGGAGGCCGCGCCCCCCGGACTGGCCTCACTTCTGCATCGCAGCCCAGACGCGCGCCGGTGTCGCGGGCATGTTGATGTGCTCAACATGGGTGTGGCCACCCGAATGCAGCGCATCGATCACGGCGTTGATGACCGCGGGCGGCGAACCGATGGCTCCGGCCTCCCCGCAGCCCTTCACCCCGAGCGGGTTGTGAGTGCAGGGCGTCTGGCAGGAATGGTCCACCTGGTAGAACGGCACATCATCGGCGCGCGGCATGGCGTAATCCATGTAGGACGCGCTCAGAAGCTGGCCGTTCTCGTCATAGGCGCAATTTTCCAGAAGCGCTTGGCCGACACCTTGGGCGATCCCGCCATGAACCTGGCCGGAGACGATCATCGGATTGATGATGTTGCCGAAATCATCGGCGGCCGCGAACCGCTCCACCGTGACCTTGCCGGTCTCGGGGTCCACCTCGACCTCGCAGGCATAAGCGCCAGAGGGATAGGTGAAGTTCGCCGGATCGTAGAAGGCCGTCTCCTCGAGCCCCGGCTCGATATCCTCGAGCGGATAGTTGTGCGGCACGTAGGCTGCCAGCGTCACGTCCCCCCAGGCGACCGACTTGTCAGTGCCCGCGACGGTGAACTGGCCGTCCTTCAGCTCGATATCGGCCTCGGAGGCTTCGAGAAGGTGCGAGGCGATCTTCTTGGCCTTGTTGATGATCTTTTCGGTCGCCCGGACCATGGCCGAGCCGCCCACCGCGATAGAGCGCGAGCCGTAGGTGCCCATGCCCATCGGCGTGTTTGCAGTGTCGCCATGGACGATCTCGACCATCGAGGCATCAATGCCCAGCATCTCTGCCACGACCTGCGGGAAGGAGGTCTCGTGCCCCTGCCCGTGGCTGTGGCTGCCGGTCATCACCGTGATGCCGCCCGTGGCGTTCACACGCACCGTCGCGCTTTCATAAAGACCCGCACGTGCACCAAGCTGTCCGACAAGGTTCGACGGCGCGATGCCGCAGGCCTCGATATAGCAGTTGATGCCGAGCCCGCGCAGCTTGCCGCGCTTCTCGCTTTCCTTGCGACGTGCCTCGAAGCCCGCGAAATCCGCGATCTCCTGCAGCTTGTCCATCGTCGCGTCGTAATCGCCGGTGTCGTATTCCACGGCGACCGGAGTCGAATAGGGGAACTCGGTGATGAAGTTCTGCCGGCGCAATGCGACCGGATCGACGCCAAGCTCGCGCGCCGCCTTGTCAACGACCCGCTCGAGCTGGAACGTCGCCTCGGGACGACCCGCCCCGCGATAGGCATCGACCGGAACGGTATTGGTGAAGACCGCCTTCACGTTCACGTAGATGAGCGGGGTCTTGTAATTGCCCGCCATCAGCGTGCCGTGCAGCCAGGTCGGCACGGAAGGTGCGAAAGTGGACAGATACGCGCCCATGTTGGCGTAAGTCTCGGTCCGGATCGCCGTGAAGTTGTTGTCCTTGTCGAGCGCGAGCTCGATCTTGGTGACGTGGTCCCGCCCATGTGCGTCCGACATGAAGGCTTCGGAGCGCGAGGAGGTCCACTTCACGGCCCGCTTCAGCTGGCGCGCGGCGAAGGTGCAGAACGCCTCTTCGGCATAGTGGAAGATCTTCGTGCCGAAGCCGCCGCCCACATCGGGCGCGACGACACGCAGCTTGTGCTCGGGGATGCCGAGAACGAAGGCGCCCATCAGAAGACGGATCACGTGGGGGTTCTGCGAGGTGGTGTAGAGCGTCGACATATCGTCGGCGCGGTTGTAATCGCCGACGGCAACGCGCGGCTCCATCGGGTTGGCGACGAGACGGTTGTTCACCAGCTCGAGCGTGGTGACATGCGCCGCTTCCTTGATCGCCTTGTCGACCGCCTCGCGGTTCTCCTCGACGAAGCCCCAGTCGTAGCAGAGGTTGTTTTCGAGATCGTCGTGCACCTTCGTGGCCCCGTCCGCGACGGCGGCCTTCATGTCCACGACCGCGGGCAGTTCCTCGATGTCGAGCTCGATCGCCTCGGCGGCGTCGCGCGCCTCTTCGAGCGTCTCGGCGACGATGGCCGCGATCGGATCGCCCACATGGCGCACCTTGCCTTGCGCGAGGACGGGATGCGCGGGCTCCTGCATCGGATTGCCGTGCCGGTCCGTGATCTGCCAGCCGCAGGGAATGCCGCCGACGCCTTCGAAATCAGCGCCGGTGAAGATGCGCACGACGCCCGGCATACCGGATGCGGCGCTGGTGTCGATGTTCTTGATCCGGCCATGCGCCACATCCGAGCGCAGGAAATGCACATAGGCCTGACCATAGATGTTCACGTCGTCGGTATAGTTTCCGACGCCAGTCAGAAAGCGGACGTCCTCGCGCCGCTTGGTGCTGGCTCCGATGCCTGTGTCCTTCGGCATGTCTTATCCTCCCTTGGGTCGATGCGGGTCATGCCGCATCTGGAATGCTCACAGGGTGCGCCCGAAGGCACACCGCCCGTTCAGATCATTCGGCCGCGATCTGTTCGACGTCCTGTCCGGATGCCGCCATGATCGCCTTGATGATGTTGTGGTAGCCCGTGCAGCGGCAGATATTGCCTTGCAGGTAGGAGCGGATCTCGTGCTCGCTGGGCTTGGGGTTTTCCTTCAACAGCGCCGCCGCCGACATCACCATGCCCGGCGTGCAGAAGCCGCATTGGAGGCCGTGATGGTCCTGGAATGCCTGCTGGATCGCGTTGAGCGAGCCGTCGGGATTGGCCGCGCCTTCGATGGTCGACACCTCGGCCCCGTCCGCCTCGGCGGCGAACATCGTGCATGCCTTCACCGCCTCGCCGTTCACATGCACGACGCAGGCACCGCATTGCGACGTGTCACAGCCGACATGGGTGCCGGTCAGGCGCAGATCATTGCGCAGAAAATTGACGAGGAGCGTGCGCCCCTCGACCTCACCGGAAACGGACTTGCCGTTCACCGTCATCGAAACCTTGGTCATAAAATCCTCCCTTGGATCTTTGTCTCTTGTGCCTTTTCCGGTCGCGCCCTTCCGCGACCGGTCTGTCCCGCCCCGGTCAGGAGACGAGACGCTTGAACCAACCTTTTTTCTTGTCGCCGGGCGTCTGTTCGGCCTCTGGGGCCTCCTCGGGATCGGCCGGGCCTTCGATCGCCTCTTGCAGGCGGGTGAAGAACTGGTCCGCCATCTTCTTGGCGAACCCGTCGATCACGCGGCTGCCAAGCTGCGCGAGCTTGCCGCCGACATTGGCGTCCACGTCGTATTTCAGAAGCGTGCCTTCGCCGTTCTCCTCGAGGTGCACCGTGGCGCTGCCCTTGGCGAAGCCCGCGGCGCCGCCCTTGCCCTCGCCCGAAAGCTTCAGCGAATTGGGCTCGTCGCGCTCCGATACGTTGACCTGTCCCTTGAACGTCGCCTTCACCGGGCCGACCTTCTGAACGACCGTGGCCTCGAACCCGTCTTCGGCGTTGCCGGTCATCTCGGTACAACCTGGCACGCATTCCTTCAGAACGTCGGGATTCAGGATCGCCGCCCAGACCACCTCTCGGGGGGCGGCCACTTCGCGGGAATCGCTCATCTGCATGGAATGTCCTCTCCTTTTGCGGCGAGGTTAGGGATCAACCTATCGCCGGGGTATTAGACCTTTTGCCGAGTGGCCCGGTCGCTGCCGGCCTTTCGCCGCCGCCCCGCCCCGGCTAGGTTTTCCCGGATCGGAAGGGGAGCCGCGGAATGCGAGCCGGTATCGCAACAGAGGGTGTAAGCTTTCGCTACGGACGTAAAGAGGTGCTGAACGATGTCGGCTTCTCCGTGGAGCGCGGACGCTTCGCCGCGCTTCTGGGTCCGAACGGCGCGGGCAAGTCGACGCTCTTCGGCCTGCTCACCCGTCTGTTCACCACGCCCGAAGGCCGGATCGAGATCGCCGGGCAAGACATGCGCAAAACGCCCCGCGCGGCGCTGGCGCGGATGGGTGTGGTCTTCCAGTCGACGACGCTCGATCTCGACCTGACGATCCGCCAGAACCTGCGCTATTTCGCGGCGCTGCACGGGCTTTCTGGCCGCGCGGCGGAAGCCCGGATCGACGCCGCGCTGGAGAGGCTGGCCATCGCCGACCGTGCAGGAGAGAGAGCGCGCGGTCTCAATGGCGGACACAGGCGGCGGACGGAAATCGCCCGCGCCCTCATCCACGATCCCGAGGTGCTGCTGCTCGACGAGCCGACCGTCGGCCTCGATGCCGCCGCGCGGGCGGGGATCACCGACCATGTGCACCGCCTCTGCGCTGACGAAGGTCTGACCGTTCTCTGGGCGACGCACCTGACCGACGAGGTTGCCGATACCGACCGGCTCATCGTCCTGCATGAAGGGCGCATCCATGCCGATGGCGAAGCGCGCGAGATCCGGGGCGCGCAGGATCTGAGAACCTGCTTTCTTAAGATGACCGGCGCCGACGAGGCCAGCGCATGAGCGGCTACTGGACGGCCCTGCGCGCCATCGTCCTGCGCGAGGCGCTGCGCTTCGTCCATCAGCGCGAGCGGTTCCTCGCCGCCCTGGTGCGCCCGCTCGTCTGGCTTCTGGTCTTTGCGGCGGGCTTCCGGGCGGCGCTTGGCCTCTCGATCATCCCGCCCTACCAGACCTACATCACCTATGAGACGTATATCGTGCCCGGCCTCTGCGGCATGATCCTGCTGTTCAACGGGATGCAAAGCTCGCTCAGCCTCGTCTATGACCGCGAGACCGGCTCCATGCGGCTTCTGCTGACCGCGCCCCTGCCCCGCTCATGGCTCTTGTTCTGCAAACTGCTAGGCGCGACGCTGGTCGGCATCCTGCAGGTTTACGCCTTCCTCGCCATTTCCTGGGCTTTCGACATCACGATGCCGCCGGCGGGCTATGTTGCCGTCCTGCCCGCGCTGTTGATCGCAGGGCTGATGCTCGGCGCGCTGGGACTCGCGCTCTCCTCGCTCATCAAGCAGCTGGAGAATTTCGCGGGCGTGATGAACTTCGTGATCTTCCCGATGTTCTTCCTGTCGACCGCGCTTTATCCGCTCTGGAAGATGGCCGAGAGCTCCACGCTGTTGCGCGACATCTGCGCGGCGAACCCCTTCACCCATGCGGTCGAACTGATCCGCTTCGCGCTTTACGCCGAGGCGAACCTGCCCGCGCTCGGCTGGACCGGGCTGGCCTTCGCGGCCTTCTGGGGCCTTGCCCTCTGGGGCTACGATCCGGCGCGCGGGTTGGTCCGCCGGAAGGGCTGAACCCGCACGTCACAAAGCCCGGTCGAGCGCCGCGTCGAGCCGGGCAACGGTTGCGTCAACGTCCTTGAGCTTGTCGAGCCCAAAAAGACCCAGCCGAAAGGTCGAAAACCCCTCGGGCTCGTCGCAGGCCAGAGGCACGCCTGCCGCGATCTGCACGCCGTTTTTCGCGAAAGCCCGGCCGGACTGCACCTCGGGATCGCTCGTGTAACTCACGACGACGCCCGGCGCGCCATAGCCTTCCGCGGCGACGGACCGGATGCCTCGCGCGGCGAGGCTCTCCCGCACCCGCGCGCCCAGCTCGAACTGCGCCGCGCGCATCGCGTCGAACCCCTCGCTCTGCGTCTCGCGCATCGCATCGCGGAACGCGCGCAGCCCGTCCGTCGGCATAGTCGCGTGATAGGCATGACCTCCATTCTCGTAGGCCGCCATGATCGCGCGCCATTTCTTGAGATCGGCGGCAAAACTGTCCGAGGTCGTTTCTTCCATCCGCTGCGCCGCGCGCTCGGACAGCATCACGAGACCCGCCGAAGGGGTCGCAGACCAGCCCTTCTGCGGAGCGGAGATCAGCACGTCGACGCCCGTCGACGCCATATCCACCCAGGCGCAGCCCGACGCGATGCAATCGAGGACCATGAGCGCGCCGACCTCATGCGCGGCCTCGCTCAGCCCCGTGAGGTAGTCATCGGGCAGGATGATTCCCGCCGAGGTCTCCACATGCGGGGCGAAGACGATGTCGGGCCGTGTCTCACGGATCTTGGCCTGAACCTCCTCGATCGGCGCAGGTGCGAAGGGCGCGTCGATCTCGTTGCCGGTGCGGCGGGCTTTCACGACATGGGCCTCTCCGCCGAAGCCGCCCGCTTCGAAGATCTGGCTCCAGCGATAGGAGAACCAGCCGTTGCGGACGATCACGGCTTCAGCCTCCTGACCGAATTGCCGCGCGACCGCCTCCATCGCGAAGGTGCCGCCGCCGGGAACGATGGCGACCGCATGGGCCTTGTAGACCTCGCGCAGCATCTCCGAGATGTCCCGCATCACGTCCTGGAAGTTCTGGCTCATGTGATTGAGCGAACGGTCGGTGAAGACGACCGAGAATTCCTCGAGCCCGCCGGCGTCGATATCCTGATTGAGTGCCATTCTGCGGTCTCCTTCCCGTCACCTGTCGATGTGCTACGCTGTCCCGGCGCGGCTGGCAAAGCCTATCTCGGCATACCGGGGCTCACCCGATCGGGCCCGGCCGCCGCTCCTCGGACAGAAGCACATTGGCATCGAGGCTCGCCACGCCCGGTAGCGTCATGATCCTCCGCCGAAGCACGCGCTCGAAATCGGGCAGATCGCGCGCCACGACTCGCAGGCGGTAATCGTACATCCCGAGAATATGCTCGACCGTCTGCACCTCGGGAATGGCCGAAACGGCCCGCTCGAAATCCCCAAGACTCGCCTGCCCCTTGGTGCCGAGCTTCACGCCAAGAAAGACGGTCACGCCGAAGCCGAGCTTTTCCGCGTCGAGATCGAGCCGCGTGCCGCGAATGACGCCCGCCTCGCGAAGCCGCCTGATCCGCCGCCACGCGGCCGGCTGCGAGAGCCCGAGCGCGCGGCCGATCTCGCCGGCGGAAGCATCCGCATTGTCCACGAGCGCCCTCAGGATCGCGCGATCGGTCTCGTCGGTCTCGATCATAGCGGTAGAGTCTCGTCATGCTTGACCCGGGCGATATGCATGAGCGCCTCGAGATCGGTGATATGCGGCAGAGCCAGAAGCTTTTCCCGGTAGAGGGTCTGATAATGCGCCAGATCGCGCGCGATGACGGAAAGCCGCACATCGACCTGGCCAAGAAAGGTCTGGATCTCGATCACTTCAGGCACGCGCCGCGCCTCTGCCGCGAATTCTTCAAATGCGTTGCTTTGCGACTTGTCGAGCGTCACCCGCAAGGAGACCTCGACCGCATAGCCGAGTGCCGCCCAATCGATAATGGCGCGGGCACCGCGCAGGATGCCCGCGCTTCGCATCTTCCCGAGCCGCCGCGTCAGCGTTGTCGCGGTGACGCCTGCTCGCTCGGCCAGTTCCTGCCCCGAAAGATCGGGTGCGGCCTGAAACTGGCGAAGGATGCGTCGGTCTGTATCGTCGAGCATGAATTCTCCGACAAATCGCAAATAGTCGAATTAGAATTTCGCTCTTTGCACAGAACGCCCGAATATCGCAACAACATTCATCCCTGTCGCACTTATCTTGCCGGTCGGAACAAGAACCAGCCGAAGGAGGCATCCATGCGCGTGTATTATGACCGCGATTGCGACATCAATCTTATCAAGGACAAGAAGGTGGCCATCCTGGGCTACGGCAGCCAGGGCCATGCCCATGCGCTGAACCTGCGCGACTCGGGTGCCAAGAACGTGGTCGTTGCGCTGCGCGAGGGCTCCGCATCGGCGAAAAAAGCCGAAGGCGAAGGGCTGAAGGTCATGGAGATCGCCGAGGCCGCCGCGTGGTGCGACCTGATCATGTTCACCATGCCCGACGAGCTGCAGGCCGAGACCTACAAGAAATACGTGCATGACAACCTCAAGGAAGGCGCGGCCATCGCCTTCGCCCACGGCCTCAACGTGCATTTCGGCCTGATCGAGCCGAAGCCCGGTGTCGACGTCATCATGATGGCCCCCAAGGGCCCCGGCCACACGGTGCGCGGCGAATACACCAAGGGCGGCGGCGTGCCCTGCCTCGTCGCGGTCGACAACGACGCGACCGGCAAGGCCCTTGAGCTGGGCCTTTCCTACTGCGCGGCGATCGGCGGCGGGCGCTCGGGCATCATCGAGACGAACTTCCGCGAAGAATGCGAAACCGACCTCTTCGGTGAGCAGGCGGTTCTCTGTGGCGGCCTCGTCGAACTGATCCGCATGGGATTCGAGACGCTGGTCGAAGCGGGATACGCGCCCGAGATGGCCTATTTCGAGTGCCTGCACGAGGTGAAGCTGATCGTGGACCTGATCTACGAAGGCGGCATCGCCAACATGAACTACTCGATCTCGAACACCGCTGAATACGGCGAGTACGTCTCCGGCCCCCGCATCCTGCCCTACGACGAGACCAAGGCGCGGATGAAGGCGGTTCTGAACGACATCCAGTCGGGGGCCTTCGTGCGCGACTTCATGTCCGAGAACCAGGTCGGTCAGCCGTTCTTCAAGGGCACGCGCCGCCTCAACGACGCGCACCAGATCGAGGAAGTCGGCGAGAAGCTGCGCGGCATGATGCCGTGGATCTCGGCCGGCAAGATGGTCGACCGCGCCAAGAACTGATCGAAGATCCGGGGCGGCGTTCGCGCCGTCCCGCCCCATGGGCGCCATGTTTTGGAGAGTGGCGCACCCGAAAGGATTCGAACCTTTGGCCTCTGCCTTCGGAGGGCAGCGCTCTATCCAGCTGAGCTACGGGTGCCTGAGCGCGTTGCTAACCGCTCCGCCTCTCGGACGCAAGCAGGCTCGAAAGCCTACCGGCAAAATCCCATCACTCCGGTTTCCGCGCAGTCGCGAGCATCGTCATCTCGGGGATCATCGTGTCGATCTCGGTATCGGTGAACCCGGCTTCTGCCAAAAGCGCCGCGAGGCTCGTCGTATCGTTGGACCGTGCCTCGGGCGTGAAGGCCGTGTGCTGCAATTGCCAGAGCGCCGCAAGGCGCGGGCCATCGCGGCTGTCGCTCACAATAAAGTCGTGGATCATGACGCAGCCGCCGGGGCGCAGCACATGCATCGCTTTTTCCAGAAGTCCCGGCTGCGCGTCACCCGGCACGCCTGAGAAGAGATAAGACATCAGCACAGCATCGACACCGTCCGGCCAGTCCGCCTCGATGGCATTGCCCTCGGCATAAGTGATGCGGTCCGAGAGTCCCGCCTCCTCCACGTAAGACCGCCCAAGCGTTGCGACGTTCGGGAAATCGAGGATCGTGACCTTAAGCTCGGGATAGGCTTTGCAAAGCCCGATGGCGAAAGCGCCGGTGCCGCCGCCGACATCCAGCACGTGCCGCGCATCGGCGAGGTCGACCTTCTTGGCCAATTGCCGCGCCGGTCCGGACGATCCGGCATGCTGGCTTTCGGAATAAAGCCGCGCCTCCTCAGCATCGCTAAACCAGGTCTCGTAACTGTCGGTGGCGCCAGGCGGCAATTCGCCCGTCAGTGCGGGGCCGAGCTGGTCGAGCAAGCGGTACATCTGCTTGCCGACCTGCAGCCGCAGGTAATCACCGAAATCGTATTTTGCGCCTTTCACGAGGAAAGCTTCCGCCGCGGGCGAGTTCGAAAAACGCCCCTCGTCGACCGTCACGAGGCCAAGTCCCGCGAGCGCCGTCAGCAGGGTCGCTGCACGATCGCCATGGACACCTGCCGCCTGCCCGATCTCCTCAGCGGTCTTCGGGCCACCTTGAAGGGTCGAGAACACCCCCAAATCGAGCGCTACGAACAGCGCTTTCGAGCCCATGAAGCCGAACGCGATGTCTGAGATCTGGTCGGCATCTTTCAACGGCTCGGGTGTCGGCATGGGGTGTCCTCGGATGGTTGCTGAGTGGCCCCCATCCTACGGCCTCCCCCCCGAGGCGCAACCGGCTAGCCGAAAAGGTCGTGGGCGAGCTCGAGCGCATCGATCAGCGTATCGACTTCGGCCTCGGTGTTGTAGAGTCCGAAAGAGGCGCGACAGGTGCCGGTGACGCCCAGGAAATCCATGAGCGGGCCCGCGCAATGGTGACCGGCCCGGACCGCGACACCCTTCTTGTCAAGAATGGTAGAAATATCATGGGCATGCGCCGCGGAGTTCATCGTGAACGAGAAGATCGCGGCCTTGTCCTCGGTCGTGCCCTGCACGCTCAGCCAATTGAGCCCGTCGAGCCGCTCGCGGGCGTAGTCGCGCAGCCGCGCCTCGTGCGCCGCGACATTCTCCATGCCGAGATCCATGAGGTATTCGAGCGCCACGCCGAGCCCGATCGTCTGCACGATGCCGGGCGTGCCCGCCTCGAACTTCATCGGCGGATCGGCATAGGTCACCTCGTCCTTGTGAACCTCGCGGATCATGTCGCCGCCGCCGATGAACGGTCGCATCTCGGCCAACCGATCCTTCTTGATGAAGATCGCGCCCGAGCCGCTCGGACCGTAAAGCTTGTGCCCGGTGATGGCGTAGAAATCCGCGCCAAGCGCGTCGAGGTTGACCGGCATGTGCACCGCCGATTGCGAGCCGTCAACGAGGACGGCCACCCCTTTTTCATGTGCCGCGTCGATGATCGTCTTCACGTCAACGACAGTTCCCAAAACATTGGAAAGATGTGTGATTGCGACAAGCTTGGTCTTGGGTCCGATGGCGTCGATGACCGCTTGCGGATCGAGTGCGCCGCGACTGTCGATATCCACCCATTTCAGCTGCACACCCTGCCGCTCGCGCAGGAAATGCCAAGGGACGATATTGGCGTGATGCTCCATCACCGACAGCACGATCTCGTCGCCAGCCTCCATGCGCGGCATGGCCCAGCCATAGGCGACGGTGTTGATGCCCTCGGTCGTGCCGGAATTCAGCACGATCTGTTCCTCGTCGGCGACGCCGAGAAACCGCGCGATAATCCCACGCACGCCTTCGTACTTCTCGGTCGCGAGATTAGACAAGTAGTGCAAGCCACGGTGAACGTTGGCATATTCCTCGGCATAGCCACGCGTGACCGCGTCGATCACGGCCTGCGGCTTCTGCGCCGAGGCGCCGTTATCGAGATAGACCAGTGGCTTGCCGTTCACTTCGCGGCTGAGAATTGGAAAGTCCTTCCGGACTTCTGTGACGTCATACATTCGCGTTCATCCCGGATGCTGTCGCTCCGATGAGCGTGAGAAAGAAGGATAGCCCGACCGCCATCCCTGCGAGCGCCAGAAGCAGCACGAAGGCCGCCTTGCCGAGAGATGGAAAATCATGGGCTTCCGCGAGGAAGTTAATGAGGATCCAGAGCCCGACAAGCGAGGCTCCGAATGACAAGAGCAAGGCCAATGCCGGTGCGATCGGTGTGATCAGCAGCATCGCGGCCTGCACGAGCGCCCGCAGGGCCTGGAGCCAGATCAGCGTGAGCGCGATATCCTCGAGCCGGCCCGTTCCGCCGACAGCACGTCCCGACCAGGTCAGAACGAAGGCCGCTAGGACCAGCGTTCCTGCAAGACCGGCGAAGAAGAGGACCGGCTGCTCGACGAATGGCGCGATGCTCGGATCCGGCGGCGTGAGGATGGCCGACGCGCGCACGAACGCGGTGTTCAACACAAGCACAAGTGCCGCCGAGAGAAGCAGCGCCTCGCGCCCAAGCCCCAAGGACAAAAGAAGCCGAGCGACCTCCCTAGGGGCCGTCACGCTCTGCCAGGCGAGGCTCAGGAAAGCGGCTGGGGTCATCGAACGGCCTCGTATTCGGCGACCTTGAGGCCGGAGATCCAGAACCAGGTAAAAGCCGCGAACCAGGCCGCACCGACGATCGTCAACTCGATCCCCGCCCCGATGAAGCCCGCGACAAGCCCGTTCAGCAGCAAGAGAGGGCTGGAAGCGAGCAGCGCCCAGAAGAGCGCAAGCCGCGCGCCGTACCAGTCCCCTTTGCCGCCGAGCGCCTTCAGCACGATGTGGCTGAGACCGGCAAGCCCGTAAAAGAACAGCGGCGCGACGAAAATCCAGCCGAACAGTGCACCGGCCATCAACTGGTCGAGCGGTTCGTCCTGCAGGTGCGACTGCCGTGCGAGGGCCGGCAGACGCGAGACGAAAAACAACACGCACGCGCCCATCAGCATTGCCAACGCGCGATCTTCACGACGGCCCGCAGACAGGAGGCGGCGGATCACCGCCCCCGGTCCGCGATAGCTCGCCAGGATGTCCGTCGAAACCGCCACGAGTTCAGGCGGTCCGGCGTCTCATCAGCCAGGCTTCGATCCGGCTGTTGATCTCGTCTTGAAGCGCCTGATCTTCGACTTCGAGCACTGCCTCGGCAAGGAAGGCGAGCGTCAGAAGGTCTTCGGCATGGCCCTGCGGCACCCCGCGCGAACGCAGGTAAAAGAGCGCCTCCTCGTCGATCGCGCCCGAGGTGGAGCCGTGCGAACAAGCCACGTCGTCGGCGTAGATCTCAAGCTCCGGCTTGGCGTCGAACTCGCTGCTGCCGTCCAGAAGAAGCGACTGGCTGATCTGGTAGCCGTCGGTCTTCTGCGCGCCTTTCTTCACCAGGATCTTACCCTGGAAGACACCGCGCGCACCGTTCCGCAGAACCTTCTTGAACACTTGCCTGCTTTCGCAATTCACCGCGTCATGCGTCACGAACACCGTATCGTCGTGGTGGAAATCGCCGTCGCCCATACAGGCCCCGGCCACATGCGCGACGGCGTTGTCGCCGGTCAGCTCCACGATGACCTCGTTGCGGGTCAGCATCCCGTTCGCGGTCAGGGTGAAGGATTTGAAGACCGATTCCTCGCCAAGCCGCGCAAAGATATGCGTCGCAGCGCGGCGTTCGTGATCGCGCCCTTGCATGCGGATATGATGGAAGGTCGCACCGTCGGCGACATCCACCTCCATGACCTTGTTGAACCGCGCAGCCGCCGGCCCGTTTTCGAGCACGGTCAGTTCCGCGCCCTTCTCCACCTTGACGCAGTGATGCAGCATCGCATCGGATGTCTCTGATTTATGGTGATAAATCAGGCTCACCGGCTTCGATGCCTTGCCGGTGACACGGATCAGGACACCGTCGGTCGCGAACGCCGCGTTGAGCGCCGCGAGAGGCCGCTCCACGGGGGTCTGCCCTGCAATCTCAAGCTGGCCGTAGATGTCCTTGGCCCAATGGATGTCGGCACTGCTTTCGGACAGCCGTTCGATCTCGATCCCTTCGAGGGAAAGATCGTCCGAGGCTTCGGCATCGAAGACACCGTCGACGAAGACGACCTTCAGACGGTCGACATCTTCGAAAATCGGCGTCTCACCGGACTCGAACAACGCTGCTTTCGGGGGCTCGGGCTGAACAAGGCTCTCCGGCCGCGTGTATTTCCAGTACTCGTCGCGAGCATGCGGCAGGCCCATCGCCCGGACCCGCGCAAGCGCGTCGCGGCGCGCGGAGGCGGACCAGCCGCCCTCGGGCAGGCTGAGCGTCGCCAGCCGCTCTTCGGTTGCGTCAAACTTGATCTGCGGTGCAGCCATTACGCGTTCTCCGACAGAATGTCGCCGTAGCCGTTCTCTTCGACCTCGAGCGCCAGCTCGGGGCCGCCGGTCTTCACGATCCGGCCGTCGGACATGATGTGCACGACATCGGGCTGGATGTGGTTCAGAAGACGCTGATAGTGCGTGATGACGAGGAAGCCGCGATCGGGCGCGCGCAGCTTGTTCACGCCGTCCGCCACGAGCTTCATCGCGTCCACGTCGAGGCCGGAATCCGTCTCGTCGAGGATGCAGAGCTTGGGCTCGAGCATCGCCATCTGCAGGATTTCGTTGCGCTTCTTCTCACCGCCCGAGAAACCGACATTGACCGGACGCTTCAGCATCTCGGCGTCGATGTCGAGTTCCTTCGCCTTGGCGCGGATCTCTTTCAGGAAATCGGTAGAAGACATTTCCTCCTCGCCGCGTGCGACGCGCTGCGCGTTCACGGCGGTGCGGAGGAAGGTCATGTTGCCGACGCCCGGGATCTCGACCGGGTACTGGAACGCCAGGAACATGCCGGCCGCGGCACGCTCTTCGGGCTCCATATCGAGGATGTCCTCCCCCAGAAGATGCGCCGAGCCACCGGTAACCTCGTAGCCGTCGCGGCCCGACAAAACGTAGGACAGGGTCGATTTGCCCGACCCGTTCGGCCCCATGATCGCATGCACCTTTCCGGCCTCGACCTCGAGGTCGACACCCTTGAGGATCTGCTTGTCCTCTTCCTCGAGCTTCACCTGAAGGTTTTCGATTTTCAGCATGTTATCATCCTTTCCTGTCTCATCTCGATGCGTTCAGGGACGCATCATGAATTGCATGATCCGAAGCAGGCGATCCGGCGGGATCGGCTCCGGCGTGATGTCGAACCGGGCCATGCGCCCGGTGATCTCGGGACGGCCGAGGTAGTCCTCGACCTTGTGGTAATGCTCACGCTGCACGTAATCATCAAAGAGCAGTGTGACAGGCCCCTTGGAGAGGTATTTCGCCGCAAGCGCGCAGCCTTGGCGGAAGCGGCCATCGACCAGCACCACGTCGGGCTGGCGAAACTCGCTGAGGCCCCAGACCTCGAGCGGGTAGCGGGGATAGCGTTTCCATTCACTGTCATCTGCCGGATGGCCCCACTCTTTCGTCGGGCCGATATCGGACCAGATCACGTCGACCTCGGTGGATTTCGCGGGCGGATTTGCCGCGAGCCATCCCCGCATCATCTCGGCCCAGTCCTTGTCGGATTCGACCGAGAAGACCTGCTTGCCCGGCATCTCGGACGCCATCACGGTCGAGCCGCCCGAGCCATATTCGAGGATCACGGACGCGCGCGCGTATTCCGCACGCACCAGCGCCGCCTCGGCTTCGGGGAGCGTCAGCTCCGGTCGAGATATGATGGTGCCATCCCTCACGTGGCGCGCGCTCCTAGCGTCTCGCAATAGGCGGCGAACGCGCTTTCCGGTAGCACGTCGCGGCGGATCAGTTCCTTCAGGCAGCGCGCGACCAGATCCGGCAGGCGAAGCGCTCCGGACGCAATCAGCGCGTAATGCTTAAGTGCTTCGTCGGAGAAGCCGTCCATCCGCCGTGGATCGCGCAGGAAGACGGCATCGCCGTCGATGAGTTGCTGGTTCGGGAGGCGCGTTTTCGAAGAGAGCGATGCAGCTTCGTTGATATGCCCACCCACCAGCGTTTGAAAGCTGTGCAGGAGAAATCCCTGCCCACGCAGTTCGCGAACCTGATCCTCGACAAGCGGCTGATGCTCGTAGATTGGAAGAAAGCCGACCTCCGTGATTACGACCAGCGCTTCGGAAAGCTTCGATCGCCCGTTCTCGAATACGGCAAGCTCGCCCCCCTGGATATCGATCTTGAGCAGGTCGATCGCGACGATCTCTGAAAGTTCGTCCAGTCGCTTGGTCTCGAGAGGAACGGTTTCGCGAATTTCCATGAACTTCCGCCAACGCGGTTTGTTCAAATATTCCCGCGTGAGTGCATCGGGACGGTAAAGTGAGGTGAAGCCGCCTGACTGACAGACGTTGAGAGAGCCCATGCGGCCATCACCCACTGCGTAAGGAAGATATCTTTCGTGCGCGCTCTCGCGATTTGCCAAAGCCTCAAAGACGGAAGCTTGCGGCTCGAACCCGGTGACCCGAGCAACCTTCGCATCCAGCAGCGGCTGGTACACCGGCGCCTCGGTTGGATTCGCGCCGACATCCACGATTTCCGTGAGGCGCGCAGGCTCCAGAAGCTCGCGCAGCCGAATCAGCGCGGGGTCGAGGTCAGCGCCCTGTTCGTCCTTCGCCATCACTCGATCACCACCGCTGTTCCAGACACCGACACCATCAACATCGACTCGCCGACGACTTCGTAGTCGATATCCACACCAACCACCGCGTTGCCGCCGAGCTGTCGCGCCCGCGCCTCGAGTTCGCGCATCGCGGTCTCCCTCGCATCTGCGAGCTTGGTCTCGTAAGCCCCCGAGCGACCGCCGACGATGTCGGTGATCTGGGCAAAGAAGTCCCGAAAGACATTCGCACCCATGATCGCCTCGCCGACGACGATGCCCCGGTATTCGGTGATCCGGTGGCCCTCGAGCGTGTTCGTGGTCGAGACGATCATGCGACAAGCCTCACATAGTTGAAGACCATCATGGCCAGGAGCGCGACGCCGCCGACAATCATGGAGGTCAGCGTCACCGACCCGCGGATCAGCCCTTGCGTGTTGCCGTTCCGCGCCCGCACCACGAGACCGATGAAGGCCCCGATAGCTACACCGATGCCGGCCCCTGCGCTTTTCACCAATAGAAATGCCAAAAGCTCTGCGCTCATCGCCGTCCCCTGCCCGTCACTGCCTGCGCGAAAAGGTTTCCCGAAACTCCCGAGGCGAAAGAGACGCCTGGAAAGACGATCATGTCCCGAGCGCGCGCGACAGCACTGACCACAACGGAGAAGAGACCACGGAACGCGCCCGTCAGAACCGCCGGGAATAGGGCCAGCTTGATCATGACGCGCGCGCTCCGTCTTAGTCGCCCGTTAGCCTACCGAGCCTTCGAGCGAGATCGCCACGAGCTGTTGAGCTTCCATCGCGAATTCCATCGGCAGTGCCTGCAGCACTTCCTTGGCAAATCCGTTCACGATGAGCGCGACCGCCTCTTCCTCGTCCATGCCGCGCTGGCGGCAATAGAACATCTGGTCGTCATCGACCTTGGACGTCGTCGCCTCGTGCTCCACCCGGCTCGAGTTGTTCTTCACCTCGATATACGGAACCGTGTGAGCGCCGCACTTGTCGCCGATCAGGAGGCTGTCGCACTGCGTGTAGTTGCGCGAGTTGGTCGCCTTGGGATGCATCGAGACCAGACCGCGATAGGTGTTCTGCGCCTGCCCGGCCGAGATCCCCTTGGAGACGATTCGGCTCCGGGTGTTCTTGCCCAGATGCACCATCTTCGTGCCGGTATCGGCCTGCTGGTGATTATTGGTGATCGCGATCGAGTAGAACTCGCCCTGGCTTTCATTGCCGCGCAAGATGCAGGACGGATACTTCCATGTCACCGCAGAGCCAGTCTCGACCTGCGTCCACATCACCTTGGAGCGGTCGCCCCGGCAATCGGCACGCTTTGTGACGAAGTTGTAGATGCCGCCCTTGCCGTTCTCGTCGCCCGGGAACCAGTTCTGGACGGTGGAATACTTCACCTCGGCATCTTCCTCGGCGATGATTTCCACGACAGCCGCGTGCAGCTGAGCCTGGTCGCGCTGCGGCGCGGTGCAGCCTTCGAGGTAGCTTACATAAGAGCCCTTGTCGGCGATGATCAGCGTCCGCTCGAACTGGCCGGTATTCTCGGCGTTGATGCGGAAATAGGTCGAAAGCTCCATCGGGCAGCGCACGCCCGGCGGCACGTAGACGAACGAGCCGTCCGAGAAGACCGCCGAGTTCAACGTCGAATAGAAATTATCGGAGATCGGCACGACCGAACCCAGATATTTCTGCACAAGCTCGGGATGCTCGCGGATCGCCTCGGAGATGGAACAGAAGATGACGCCGGCCTTCTTCAGCTCCGCCTGGAAAGTCGTGCCGACCGACACGGAATCGAACACCGCGTCGACCGCGACGCGCCGTTCTTCCCCGCCGCCGACGCGGCCCTCTGCAGGCGCTTCGTCCGCGCCTTCGACACCGGCGAGGATCATCTGCTCTTTCAGCGGAATACCGAGCTTCTCATAGGTCTCCAGGAGCTTGGGATCGACCTCGTCGAGCGATTTCGGCTTCTCGGCCATGCTCTTGGGTCGGGCGTAGTAATACTGCTCCTGGAAGTCGATATTGGGATACTCGACCATCGCCCAGTTCGGCTCCTCGAGGCCGACCCAGCGATCATACGCCTTCATCCGCCACTCGGTCATCCATTCGGGCTCTTCGTTCTTCTCGGAGATGAGACGCACGATGTCGGGCGTCAGGCCCTTCGGCGCGTATTCCATCTCGATGTCGGTTTCCCAGCCGTACTTGTAGGTGCCACCGAGATTGCGGACCTTGTCCACCGTTTCCTGGTCGACGCCGTCTTTCACTTCGGGAGTGTCGAGAGCTGTCATTGTCCGACCTTTCCTTGTCCTGTCTGCATCCTCGCGCGGGTTCAGCCTCAGGCGGCCTTCGCGCGGTGTCGTTCAAGATGGCGCAGCCACGTTTCGGCAAAGCGCATCACATCGTCTTCCGTCGTCTCGAGACCAAGGCTCACCCGGATCGCGCCCGAGGCCACCTCGCCCGTCTCGCCCATGGCGCGCAAGACGCGGCTCTCGCGGACCTTGCCCGATGAACAGGCCGAGCCTGCGCTGATCGCAAAACCGGCAAGGTCCATCTGCATGACCTGCGTCTCGCCTTTCCAGCCCGGCACCGCGAAACACGACGTGTTCGGCAGCCGCCGCACGGCCTTGCCCATGAATTTAGTCTCTGGCGCGGCCTGTGCAACGGCATTCTCTAGAACGTTTCTAAGTTTTTCCACCCCGTTCCAGAGCCCGGCATCGAGATCGCGCATCGCAGCCTCTGCCGCGGCGCCGAAGCCCGCGATGCCGATCACGTTCTCCGTGCCCGAGCGGCGGCCCATTTCCTGCCCGCCGCCGCGGATCTGCGCGGCAAGGTCCGTGCCGCGCCGCATCACCAGCGCGCCGACCCCCTTGGGCCCGCCAAGCTTGTGCGCCGAGACGATCGCCATCTCCGCGCCGCTCCAGTTGAAGGCGAAGGGCAGCTTGCCGAACACCTGCGTCGCATCCGTCAGTGCAAGGCCTTGCGGCAGATCCTGCACGATCCCCGTCTCGCTGTTGGCCGCCTGCAGGACGCTCTCGCCCGGCACAGCCACCGCGACCTTGCCATCGCGGTCCACCGGCAGATCCGCATCGATCCAGGCCGCAACCGCGTCATGCTCTATGTCGCCGCCGCGCAGGCCCCGCCCCACAAGCGCCAAAGCTGCCGCCTCGGTCGCGCCGGAGACGAAGACCACGTCCGCGCTATCGGCGCCAAGGGCGGTGGCCACTTGCCGCCGCGCCTTCTCGACGAGCCCCTTGGCCGTGCGCCCCTCGCCATGCACTGAGGACGGATTGCCCGCGACATCCATCGCGGCGATCATGGCCTCGCGCGCCTCGGCCCTCAGCGGCGCCGTCGCGTTATGATCGAGATACACGCGTCTCATGCGCGCCCGCGCCCGCTCTTTGGGTTGGCGAAAATACCGCGGGGGTCCGGGGGCAGCGCCCCCGGCCGGCATCCGCTTGCGCGCCGCGTGGAGTGCACTCCTGCCGTCATGACGCGTCGTCGACCACGTCGAAGAGCGACGGGACGGCCGGGCACGGGACAAGCCCGTTGCCGGCCACATCCGACAGCCGCGTCTGGTGCAGGAAGACATAGACATGCGCCGATAGGCCCTGCCAGAGCCGGTTGGTCATGGATTGCGCCTTGGATCCCGACAATCCGCCCGAGGCGCCGGCTCCGGTATGCATCGCCGACACGGTCTCATCGACCGCTGAGAGCACATCGACCACGCGAATTTCCGTGGCCGGCCGCGCCAGCTTGTATCCGCCGCCCGGCCCCCGCACGGACGCCACGAGATCCGCCCGGCGCAGCTTCACGAAAAGCTGCTCGAGATACGCCAAGGATATATCCTGCCGCTTCGAGATCCCGGCCAAGGTGACCAGGTCGCCGTCGGGCTGCATCGCGAGATCCACGAGCGCAACCATGGCGTAGCGGCCTTTCGTGCTGAGTTTCATCGCGTCCTCCCGGCGTCATCCGAGCCCGTGGCGATTGACCTCGTCTCAGGCTTTGCATATTTGCGACCAAGCCCGATAGGACCGTTCTCGCTGATTAGAATAGTTCTAAATTGCTTGAGGAAAGTCGTCAAGATTTTCCGCCACCCGTTAAGGAGCCCTGTCGCCCCATGCCCGAGGTGATTTTCCCCGGACCCGAAGGCCGCCTCGAAGGCCGCTATCATCCGCAGAAGGATCGCGACGCGCCGATCGCGATCGTCTTGCATCCGCACCCGCAATTCGGCGGGACCATGAACAACAAGGTCGTCTACAACCTGCATTATGCCTTCTACAACATGGGCTTCACCGTGATGCGGTTCAACTTCCGCGGCGTCGGCCGGAGCCAGGGCGAATACGACCAGGGCGTCGGCGAATTGTCCGATGCGGCCTCGGCCCTCGACTACCTGCAATCGCTGAATTCCAATTCCAAGCATTGCTGGGTCGCGGGCTTCTCGTTCGGCGCATGGATCGGGATGCAGCTGCTCATGCGGCGACCGGAAATCACCGGCTTCATCTCGGCATCGCCGCCGGCGAACATGTACGACTTTTCCTTCCTCGCGCCCTGCCCCTCCTCGGGCCTCGTCATCAACGGCACCGCCGACCGGGTGGCACCGCCTGCGGACACGCGCTCGCTGGTAGGCAAGCTGAAGGACCAGAAGGGCATCACCATCACCCACGAAGAGATCGAGGGAGCCGGGCACTTCTTCGAGGAGCCGCACATGGACACGATGATCGGCACCGTCACCGATTACGTGAAGCGCCGCCTCACCGAGACGACGCGCTGATCATGGCCGGGTTCGCAACCGACATCGCTGACCGCCTCGCGCAAGACACGATGGAGGTCATGGATGCGAGCGGCGAGGATCGTCTCTATGTCGAGGTCGCGGCGGTTTTGGCCGCAGCCTCGACCACGCTCGAGGAAGAATATCTGACCTGTATCCGCGTGCGCCTCGCCGAACGGCGCGCCCGCGAATTCCTGAAGATGAAGACCGGTGCGATGGCGACCGATCCCGCACAAGCGGCCCGGCAGACACCCGACAGCTGATCCGGAGGGCGGCCTGTCAGGCCGCCTTCGACGCCTCCTGGAAGTCGCGCAGGATCGCACCGTAACCGCCGTTATCCGCAAATTCCCGCTCCTGGTCCGTCGACCGACGGCCAAGCGCCTCGTTGCGATAGGGAAACCGTCCGAAGCGGCGGATGACCTCGCGATGCACGCGGGCATGCAAGAGATTGTCTTCCCCGCCCGGCAGACGCTCCTTCATCAGCCGCACGCATTGCTCCTGGTCGCACAGGTTCTCCGCATGCATCATCGGGAGGTAGAAAAACTGTCGCGCCGGGGCGTCGATCTTCTGGTCCCACCCGCGATGGACGGCCTGCTTGGCCGCAGCGAGCGCCACCTTGTCGGAGGCGAACGCCTTCGCCTCTCCCCGGAACATGTTCCGCGAGAATTGGTCGAGAAGGATCACGTAGGCCAGAACGCCCGAGGGATAGGTGAGCCACAGCGCGAACTGCCCATCCATTGCGGCCTCGTAGCTCGGCAGGAACCGCTCGCGGATGTCCGCATCGAGCGCCTCGTCCTGTTTGTACCAGCCTTCGGCACCAACCTCGTCGAGCCAAAAGCTCAGGATCTCTTCCGGTGTCTTCAGCACGGCCTCACTCCCTTCAGACCAATCCACTCACCCGAGTTCAGGGTAAACATGCGGCTTTTCGCACGAAAAATCACCTTTTATGTCAGGAAGGTGACAAAGCGCTTTCGTTCTCACGCGCCTCCTCCTCCTGGGCATTGTCCGCCTCCGCGGTCTCGATCGCCCAGTCCTGAGCCGCGCCGACCGCGACAACCGAAGCGTTGGGCATGACCGGAATGTAATCGTAGGTGTCGTCCGAGGCCGGCCGTCGCGTCGAGCGATAGAGTGCGTAAGCCGTCAGCAGCAGCATCGGAATCGCGATCAGCACGAAGAACGCATAGGCCCCGACCTCGGTCATCAGGTAGCCTGTCAGGATCGGGCCCGCGACCGCGAAGATGCCGTTGAGGAACTGCAGCCCCGCCGAGGCCGCGGCCATGTCGTCATAGTCGAGAAAGTCGTTCGTGTGGGCGATGAGCAGTGAATACAGCGGGTTGGCCGCCCCGCCGATCAGCACGGCGGAGATCGTGAGGATCGTGAAATTGTCGCTCATCACCGCGGCCAGCACCGCCGCGCCGCCGCCCATCGCCGCCACGAGCGAGATCAGGAGCCGGCGGTCCATACGGTCCGAGATCCAGCCGAGTGGATACTGGAAAAGCACTGCGCCTACGTAGAAGGCCGCAACGAAGATCGACGTCTGCGCCAGCGTCAGCCCCGCCTCCACCGCGAAGACCGCCGCCATGCCGTATTGCGCGGCGTAGACCGTGCCCATGAGCGCCATGCCCACGCAGCCGAGAGGCGATGACTTGAAAAGCGTCTTCAAAGTCATCCGCTTGGTCGTCTCGAAAGCAGGTGTCGGCGAGACCGTCAGAAGGATCGGAGCGAAGGCGAGCGAAACCAGCACCGAGGGGATCACGAAGAGCAGGAACCCGGTCGCGTCGGGCAGGTTCAGAATCGCCTGCGCGGCGATGATCCCGGCCATCTGCACGATCATATAGAGCGAGAGCGCCTGCCCCCGCGTCTCGTTCGTCGCCGAATTGTTGAGCCAGCTCTCCGCCGTCACGTAGAGGCTGCAGAACGCGAAACCGAGCACGATCCGACCCGCGATCCAGAACGGCGCATAGGGCAGCGCCGGGAACAGGATCAGCACCGCGGAGATGATCGAGCCGAGCGCGGCGAAGACCCGCACATGACCCACCCTCTGGATCATGCGCGGCGCGGTTTGCGAGGCGATGATGAAGCCGAGGAAATAGGCCGCCATGATGATCGACATCATGAAGGGCGAGAACCCTTCGGCCGCGCCGCGCACACCCAGAAGCGAGCCCTGGAGCCCGTTGCCGACCATCACGAGCGTCATGCCCAGAAGAAGCGCCCAGGACGAATTCAGAACCTGGATCATCGCGATCATCCCAGTATCGGAGTTATGCCGCGCCTTACCGTGATTCTGCCGGGCGGCTCAACGCGATAGGCGTCCATCCGTGGTCGCATTGCGACCCTGCATGTCGGGAATGAGCAGCGACGCGTCTCCGTAGGAAAAGAATCGATACCCCTCCGCGATGGCGTGATCGTAGATGCGCAGGATCCGCTCGCGTCCCATAAGCGCCGCGACCAGCATCATCAGCGTCGATTTCGGCAGGTGGAAATTCGTCATCAGCGCATCGGTGACGCGGAACTCGAAGCCGGGATAGATGAAGATGTCGGTATCGCCCTCGAAAGGCGCGATCACTCCGCTTTGCGCCGCCGTCTCGATCAGCCGCAAGGCCGTGGTGCCGACCGGGATGACACGGCCACCCGACGCTTTGGTCGCAGCGATCTCGGCCGCGGCCTCGGCGCTGACCTCTCCCCATTCGGCATGCATCCGGTGCGTGGTCACGTCCTCCACCTTCACCGGCAGGAAGGTGCCGGCACCGACATGTAAGGTGACATGCGTGAAGGTGACGCCGCGCGCCATGAGCGCCTCGAGAAGCGGCGCATCGAAATGCAGCGAGGCCGTGGGCGCGGCAACCGCGCCGGACCGCGCCGCCCATACCGTCTGGTAATCGTTCTTGTCTCGCGCATCGGCAGGGCGGCGCGCCGCGATATAGGGCGGCAGCGGCATGGCGCCGGCCTCGGACAGCGCCGCATCGAACGCCTCGCCCGCGAGATTGAACCTCAGCCGCCCCTGTCCGTCCGCTTTCGCTTCGAGAACGGCCGAAAGGTCGGACGAGAAGACGACCGTTTCGCCTTCGCGCAGCTTCTTCAGCGGCTTGACGAGCGCCGACCACGTCCCGTCCGCTTGCGGCTCGAGGAGCGTCGCCTCGATCCGCGCGCTGCTCTCGCCCTCCGCGCCCATGCGCCGCCGCTCCCCCGACAGGCGCGCCGGGATGACCTTGGTATCGTTCAGCACAAGCCGATCGCCGGGCCGAAGCCAGTCCGGCAGGTCCGAGACGACGGAATCGCTGATCCGGTCGCCCTCGGCCACAAGAAGCTTTGCCGACGAGCGCGGGCGCGCCGGCCGCGTCGCGATCCGGTCTTCGGGCAGGTCGAAATCGAAATCGGACAGTTTCATTGCGGCGGTCGCATCCCGGCGAAGATCAATTGCCCGCGGAGGCGTTCGGCGGCGGCCGCCGGAAGATCTCGCGGAACATGCCGGGTGTGAACACCGAAAGCGGATTGACCGCAACCCGAGGCTGCGCCGCGCTGCCCGTGACGTTGAAGTTGAACCCGAAGAGCCCCTCGCCCCGGCGCGTCAGCACTTCTCCAACGCCGTTCAGGAAGTAGATCGGCGAGAACACACCCTGCAGATCGAGCCGCCGGTTCGCAAGCCCGATATAGCCGTCGACCGAGATTCCCATGGAGGGGCCGACAGCCGACGCGCGCTCCACCACGACCTGCGAGGGTGTGAGGCGAAATGCCGAGGAAATGTCCGAGAAATAGATCCCGGGCCCTTCGAGCTGGTCGAGAATCCCGACTATGGACACCGCGTCGAGAAGCGCGCCGAGGGCGGGCGCGTTCCTCAGGCGCGCATCGGTCACGCTCAACCGTCCGTCGTATGTGCCCGCGGCCCCGCGCACCGGCACCAGCGTCAGGTCGAGCGCGCCATCGTCGATCTGTCCGAAGAGGCCCGTCGCCTCGAGAACGGCCCCGGCATTGTCCGATTGCAGGCGGATCGCCGTGCCGCCGTTCCGGGGCACCGCCGCGCCAGAGAGCCGTACGCCATCGCCGACAAGTCCCGAGGTGAAGGAGCCGTTGAGCCCGCCCGCCGCTTGAAACTCGCCGCGCAGATCGCTGAGGACGATTCCCTCGGTCACCGTCAGCCGATCGAGCGCCACCGAAAGCGGAACCCCCGCGCCTCCTCCGCCGCCGCCAGCACCGCCGAAGGTCGCGCGGCGCAGATCGAGCGAGCCGCCCCTTATTGCGATCGCCGGCGGCCGTCCGGCCCCGCGATTGGTCACCGCGACATTGCCCGAGAACCATCCTCCGACCGAAACCTGTGGAAGATCGAGCCGCTCGAAACCGCCAGACGGTGCAAGCGCGACGGCACCTTCTGCAGAGAGCCCCGCCCCCGAAAGCGCCAGTCGGTCGATGCTGATCTGGTCGCCAAGACGCCCCGACAGCGCAAACCGTCCTTGCTGACCTGTCCCGAGCGACCAGCCGATTGCCGGGATGGACAAGCCCACGCCCGCGAGGTTCGAGGTCAAGTCGAAGGACGGGGCCACGCCGTCCGACAGCGTCAGCTCGAACCGGCCCGGTCCTTCGCCTCGCAGAAATCCCTCTGGCAAGGTCACGCCGAACGCGCGCGCTGCGCTGTCCGACAAGCGCAGATCCGCAGTCACGGTGGCGGGCTGACCGGCCTCCGCGCCAAACGGCAGGCGGAACGTCCCTGAAAGCGGCACGCCCGACAGCGACGCCTGCCCAGACACGGTGAGCCCCGTCTCCGTCAACGCAACGTCGAGGCGCTCCGACGCCAGTATCCGGTTCGGCACGACAAGTCCGCTCTCGGCATTGGCGACGCTGCCCGCAAGATCGATGTCCATATCGGGCAGCCGGATGCCATCCCGGAGCGGCAGGCGAAGGGTGCCCGAGGCTGTCATGTCCCCTTCAACGAGCGCGACGGGACGGTTCGCTCGCTGCATGACGCGCAAGGGGTCGGCATCGAGAAAAGAGAGAAGCGCCGTCACAGATGAAGACGCGTTCAAGCGGACTTCCCCGGTCGCGGGCTTCTGCGACGCGTCGGCAATCACGAATTCGGTTCCGGCAAGGTCGATCCGCCCGCCCTGTTCGGGATTGGCGACCCCCGTCACCACGCTGACCGCGAGACGGTCGTCATGGATCACGAGTTGTCCGGTCGCGTCTTCCACAGGCGGCAGCGTGTCGGCAAACCGCACCCGCGCCTCTTCGAAACGCAGATCGAAATACCGCATCGGTGCGTCCATGCCGGGTGTGAAGCGCAGCGCCACCCTGGCGTCGCGCAACACCCCGTCCTCGACGTTCTGCGACACCCAGTTCCGTGTGCCCGGCGCGATCCGTCCGGGCCAATAGGTAATGATCTTGTCTGGCCGCGCATTGTCGAGCTGGGCATCGAGCGCAACTTCCCAGCCGTTGCCGCCGGCGCTGGCGCGTCCCGACGCTCGCAGCGGCATGTCCTCGTCGAAGACACGCAAACGCCCAAGGTCGAGCCGGAACGGATCGACGGACAGCCGCAGGTCCGCTTCCGCCCGCCCGACCTCGAGGGGCGCCTCGAATACGCCGTCGGGGTTGGTGACAAGATCGCTCAGTTCGAACTGTCCGACGAAGTCGCCATCCTCTGCAATGGTGACGCGGCCCTCCGCCTCGGCCCGGCCGAAGGCGCTATCGACGGCGATCTCGGTAAAGCGCAGGCTGCGGGTCTGCGGGATATATCCGAAGGCCGTCCGCGCGCCGGAGAAGCGGACGGGCTTGGCGCCGGGTGTCGGCTGGAGCGCACCCTCACCCATTGCCAGCGTGACGTCGAGACCACCGAGCGCTCCGGTCTCGGTCAGGTAGCCGCGCAGATCGCCGGTGATCGGCGCGCGGATCGCATCGAGCCAGGCTAGCGCGGGACTTTGCGTCGCGATATCGCCCGCGGCGAGGTTGTCGAGCGCCAGGCCGAAGCTCAGATCGCGGTCGCCGATGCCGCTTTCGGCGCTGATCTCGACCTGCCCGAGGCCGGTCTCACCGCCAAGAAGCGTCACGTCGCCGTCAATCCGAAGGGTTCCCAGACTGCGCTCGGCGACCAGCGCGCCGCCATCGGCGGTCCAGGTCCGTCCGGCGCGCGCATCGCTGTAAGACAACGTGATCGCATCGATCTCGACCCGGTCCAGCCCGGAAAGTAGCGGCGTGCCGAGCGCCTCGTCGATCCGGCCGATCACGGTGGGCAGGTCCGGACGCTCTTCCCCCGGCGTGATCCCGAAGCCGAGCGAGAACGCCCCGCCCGTGTCCCGCTCGAGCGTCAGAAGAAGCCCCGAGGCATCCGCCTCGCGCAGCGCCAGCCGCCGCTGCAGAAGATCCGGAACCGAGAGGCCCGCCCGAAGCGATCCGAGGCTGGCGATTTCCTGTCCCGTTCCCGGGTCGCTGAGACGCGCATTGATGAGACCCACCCGCAACAGCCCGTCGCTCAGCACCTGCAGGCGCAGATCGCTGAAGTCGAGGTCGATGCCCGGCAGCGCCGCTTCGGCGCGCGTCTCGATCTCTTCGCGCAGCCAGCCCGGCGCATCGATCGGCTTGCCCAGAAGCATCCAGCCGATCAGCAAAAGCATCGCGGCGAAAGACATCAACAGCCCGAGCGTCCATCCGCCGACACGGCGTGCACGCGACAGGATCGCGCGGGATCTGGGAGGATTTTGCGTCTCGCTCACTGGAAGGGTTGCCCCGGCGCCTTATTCTGCCTCACCTGTCAGGATAGAGCCCGTCGGCCCCGTTTGGAAACGGGGCATGGCGATCACAAGTTACAGGAGTAGATAAAATGCCAGAGATCGGCGACACGGCCCCCGACTTCACGCTCCCCGTCACCGGCGGCGGAGAGACGACGCTCTCGGATCTCAAGGGCGCGCCGGTGGTATTGTTTTTCTACCCACGCGACGACACGTCGGGCTGCACCAAGGAGAACGAGGACTTCACGCGCCTGATGCCCGAATTCGAGGCGGCAGGCGTCAAGGTCTTCGGCATATCGAAGGACAGTATCGCGAGCCACGACAAGTTCATGGAGAAGAAGTCGCTCGGCGTCCCGCTTCTGTCGGACGAGAATTCGGATGTCTGCGAAAGCTATGATGTCTGGAAGGAAAAGAAGATGTACGGCAAGACCTTCATGGGGATCGAACGGTCGACTTTCCTCATCGATGCCGAAGGCCGCATCGCCGAGATCTGGCCGAAGGTGAAGGTGCCCGGCCATGCCGAAGCGGTGCTGGAGCGCATCCAGACGCTCTGATAGGCGCGCGCCCGGCACGACAAGGGGACCGATCACATGGCGCTGACGCTTTCTGAAATGGCGGTGGATGTTTTGACCACCGCAGACGGACGCGAAAAGACTGCGAAATCTCGTAGTTACGCAGCCAGATGGTTCACGGCCCGTGCCGAGGGGGCGGAGATTCCCGTCGGGACGGCCGATCCGCCTCTGCGCCCCTCGCGTCCGTCCCGACCGGAGCTTCTCGATCCGCGCGATGTGCCCAAGCGCAAGCCTGGCAGCCCCGCGGGTCGGATCGCGCTTCTGCACGCGGTGGCGCATATCGAGCTGAACGCGGTCGATCTGCATTGGGACATCATTCCGCGCTTCGCAGGCACAGCGATGCCGCCGGGCTTCTACGATGACTGGGTCAAGGCTGCGGACGAGGAATCCAAGCATTTCAACCTGATGTGCGATTGCCTCGAAGCCGAGGGCAGCCATTATGGCGCCCTGCCCGCTCATGCGGGGATGTGGCGCGCAGCCGAGGATACGGCAGAGGATCTCTTCGGTCGTCTCGCGGTCGTTCCGATGGTGCTGGAGGCGCGCGGGCTCGACGTCACGCCAGGCATGATCGAGATCTTTCGGAAAGCTGGCGCGCATGATGCTGTTTCCGCGCTCGAGACGATCTACGCCGAGGAAGTCAGCCATGTCGCCTACGGCTCGAAGTGGTTTCACTATCTCTGCGGACGGCAGGAACTCGATCCGACGCCTCAATTCCACAGCCTTGTGCGGCGCTACTTCAAAGGCGCGCTGAAGCCTCCATTCAACGAGGAAAAGCGCGCAGAAGCGGGCCTGGCCCCCGACTTCTACTGGCCGCTTGCGCAGTAATTCGGCAGCGCGTTTCGACCTAAGTCTTAGGCCAAGCCCCGGAGGAATCGGCGGATTTTCGCCATTATGGCGCATTTCCGCCCGTTCTGGGGCGGCGAGCGCCCGAAAAAGTTGCGCCATCGGGAATGTGTGGGTAACCCCCTTTCCCAAGGTGCCGAGTTTGGGGAAACGAGCACTGCGATTGGGACGGGATAAGGACACGGACACGTGCGAACGAAGCTCGCGATCAAGCTCCACTCACTTCTGGAGCGTCATTTGCCGGAGCGTCGGCTCTTCCTGAAATCAGAAACGGATACTCGTTTCATCCGGTTACGCCCCGAGACGCAGGCCATTGCCGCGCTTGGAGGCACCGCCATCGTCGCCTGGACGATCATCGCCACCGCAGTTCTTCTGATGGACTCCATCGGCGCCGGAAGTTTCCGTGACCAGGCCCTCCGCGATCAGGTTACCTACCAGCAGCGCCTCAATGCTCTCTCCGACGAGCGCGACGCCCGCGCCGCCGAGGCGGTTGCGGCACAAGAGCGGTTCAATGCCGCGCTTGAACAGGTCTCTATCATGCAATCGGACCTGCTGGAGGCCCAGAACCGGGTCCGCGAGCTCGAGACCGGGCTCGATATCGTGCAGGCAACGCTCGGCAAGACGATGAAAGAGCGCGAAGCCGCACGCCAACAATATGCCGCGCTGAAAAGCGATCTCGACGACGATGGCGTTGCCACGGGCGGCGGCTCGGGCGAGAACGAGACCGTTGCGCTTTTGACCGACGCTCTGTCCCGCACCGCCGCCGAGCGCGATCAGGTCGTCGCCGATGCCGAGGACGCGCTCGTGCGCGCCGACGAGATGGCGACCGAAATCCGCCTCATGGAAGAGAAGAACGACATGATCTTCCGCCAGCTCGAAGAGGCGATGTCCGTGTCCGTGAAGCCGCTCGACAAGATGTTCGAAGCGGCCGGCATGGACCCCGACACGATCATCGGGCAGGTCCGCCGGGGATATTCCGGCCAAGGCGGCCCGCTGACGCCGCTCTCCTTCTCGACCCGTGGCGATGACCTCGGCGCGGACGCAGAGCGCGCCAACCGCATCCTCAACCAGATGGACCGGCTGAACCTCTACCGGATCGCGGCCCAGAAGGCCCCCTTCGCATCGCCGCTCAAGGATCCGTTCCGCTTCACGTCCGGTTTCGGCCGCCGTTGGGGGCGCCTCCATGCCGGCACGGATTTCGCCGCACCGCACGGAACCGCGATCTACGCCACCGCCGACGGCGTCGTCATCCACGCTGGCTGGCAGTCCGGCTATGGCCAACTGGTGAAGATCAAGCACGAGTTCGGCATCGAGACGCGCTACGCCCATAACTCGAAACTGTTCGTGTCCGAAGGCCAAAGGGTCTCGCGCGGGCAGAAGATTGCTGCTATGGGGAACACTGGACGGTCGACCGGTACCCACCTGCACTACGAAGTGCGCGTTGGCGGAACCCCCGTGAACCCCATGACCTACATCAAGGCTGCGAACGATGTTTTCTAAGAGCAAGATCAACGACCCGGCACCGAAGTCGGACGACCAGCGGTCGCCCGCGCAGGCCGAGACACCGAAACCCGCCGCGCCCGACTACAAGTCGGACTTCAAACCCTCCACCACGCCCAAGGCCAAGCCGCCCGCATCGGTCCTGTCCTCGGATCTGCACGTCCAGGGCAACCTCAAGACCTCTGGCGACATCCAGGTCGAGGGGACGGTCGAGGGCGACATCCGCGCGCATCTTCTGACCATCGGCGAGAGCGCCACGATCAAGGGCGAGGTCATCGCCGACGACGTGGTCATCAACGGCCGCATCGTGGGCCGTGTGCGCGGCCTCAAGGTCCGCCTGACCGCCACGGCGCGCGTCGAGGGCGACATTATCCACAAGACGATCGCGATCGAATCCGGCGCCCATTTCGAAGGCTCGGTCCAGCGCCAGGACGACCCGCTCTCGACCAAGGGCAAGTCGGGCGGCGCAGGTGCCGCGCCTGCGCAATCCGCACCTCAGCAGCCCGCCGCCGCCTCGAAGGCAGAGCAGCAGCCCAGCTGAGCCAATCGACATGACCGATCAAACGGCCCCTTCGCAGCCCGAAGGGGCCGTTTTCGATTCCACCCTCTGTGCCGCGCGCTCCCGCAAATACCTGCTTGTTGCAGCGATCCTTGCCTCGGCGCTCGGCTTCATCGACGGGTCGGTCGTGGCCATCGCCCTGCCAGCCATGCGTGAGACCCTGTCCGCCTCGCTGAGCCAGGCGCAATGGATGGCGAACGCATATCTTCTGACGCTGTCGTCGCTGATCCTCGTCGGTGGGGCGCTTGGCGACCGTTTCGGTATCGCGCGAATCTTCGGCGGCGGCATCGCGCTCTTCGTGCTGGCCTCGATCGGCTGCGCTCTCGCACCAAGCCCCGACGCACTGATCGGCGCGCGGAGCGTTCAAGGGATAGGCGCGGCGCTGATGGTGCCAGGCTCGCTCGCGCTTATCTCCGCCGCCTACCCCGCCGAGGACCGGGGCCGCGCGATCGGCGTCTGGGCCGCAGCCTCGGCGCTGACAACGGCCCTCGGGCCCGCCATCGGCGGCGCGGTGCTCAGTCTCTTCGGCGACACCGCGTGGAGGCTGATCTTCGCGGTGAACCTGCCGCTCGGCGGCGGCGCGCTCTGGCTTTTGTGGCGTTATGCGAGCGACGGACGACGGGAGCAAGGCAAACGCATCGACTGGCTCGGTGCAGGCCTCGCAACCGCCGGCCTTCTGTTCATCGCCTGGGGCCTGTCCGGTTCTGAACACGAGACCGGGACCAGGATCCGTTGGCCTCTCGCCGGTTTTGGGCTTCTCCTGTTTGCAAGCTTCATCGCCTCGCAGCGCTATCTGAGCCAGCCGATGGTTCCGCTCGGGCTTTTCCGCAACCCGGTTTTCAGTGCGGCGAACCTTCTGTCGTTCTTCCTCTACTACGCGCTGACTGCCATGCTTTTTTTCCTTCCAATGCTGATAATCGGAATCTGGCAGGTGCCGGAGGTGCTGACGGCACTCGCTTTCGTACCTCTGTCAATCTTCATCTCGACGCTCTCGCCACGCATGGGCAGGCTGGCGGGCCAGATCGGGCCGCGTCGCCCTATCGCGACGGGCTCGGCTCTGGTCGCGCTGGCCTATGGCGTCCTCGCGTTCGCGGCACCGCTCCAGGCATTCTGGTCGGCGGTGATCCCGGCGATGGCGCTCGCCGGTCTCGGAATGGCTTGCGTCGTCGCGCCCCTGTCGACGGCAGTGATGGGGGCGGTTCCGGGCGATCAGACAGGTACGGCCTCTGGGATCAACAACGCCGTGACCCGCGTCGCGGGCCTCGTCGCCGTGGCGCTCTCCGGCGCGGTCGCGGCCACGGTTTACAAGGGCACAGGCGGCGCGTTCAGCTTCGCGGAAGCGTCAGAGGCCGGCGATCCAGCCCATGTCGCCGCATCGAATGCCGGCTTTCAGGCGGTCGCGGGCTCGGCGGCGCTCCTTGCGCTCGCCAGCGCCGTCGTCGCCTGGTTCGGGCTGGAAGATCAGGCCTCGAGCTCCGCGTCCCAGTAGAGGAAATCGAGCCAGCTGTCATGCAGGTGGTTCGGCGGAAACTTCCGGCCCATGTTCCGCAGCTCCTCCGCGCCCGGCTGGCGGGGCGGCTTCTGCAACGACAGGCCCGAACGGTGCAGGCTTTTGGAGCCCTTCCGCAGGTTGCAGGGCGCGCAGGCGGCGACCACGTTCTCCCAGCTTGTGATACCGCCCGAGGCGCGCGGCACGACGTGATCGAAGGTCAGCTCGCCCTTCGATCCGCAATACTGGCAGCGGAATTCGTCCCTCAGAAAAAGATTGAAGCGCGTGAAGGCCACGCGCTTCTGAGGTTTGACGAAATCTTTCAGGACCACGACGCTCGGTATCCTGAGACTCATCGAGGGGCTTCGCACCACCTCGTCGTATTCCGCGATGATATCGACCCTGTCGAGGAAGGCTGCCTTCACCGCCTCCTGCCAGGGCCAGAGGCTCAGCGGATAATAGGAAAGCGGCCTGTAATCCGCGTTCAGCACAAGCGCGGGATGCTGCCTGAGGCTACCCGGCTCGCGCACGAAATGTGTTCTGAAATCGCCATCCATCGGAGGACTCGTCCTTCGCCCTGTCTGCTCGTCTCAAGCACCAGAGCGGGGAGCCCCGCCCCAGCCACATCATCACTATATATCGCGGGTCGCCTCTGGCAAGCCTCGCTAGATACAGTGTTACTGCGGAGAACTAAGGCGATTCCGTAACGCCTCTGTAACAGGCAAGGACCGCGCGCGCTGTTCAGAAGTTGCACTTGTCCCGCAGGAAGGCCAGCGCGACGCCGAGGCCTTCGGGGTCGATGCCATGCGCGGTGCCCTTCATGACGTGACCGTAGACCTCGCTCCAGCCTGCGCTTTGCAGCGCCTCGGCGGCTTCGGGCATGGATTGCGGCGGCACGACATCGTCCTGATCGCCGTGGACGAGCAGGACCGGCGGGCGTGAGACGGCCTCGTCGGCCAGAAGATCGGGCTCGAGCAGACGGCCCGAGAAGCCGACGATCCCGGCGACCGCGTCTTCTCGGCGCGGCGCGACCTGAAGCGCCATCATCGTGCCCTGGCTGAAGCCGAAGAGCGCGACCTGTTCGGGCATCACGTCCTCGTCGACCATCAGGGAATCGAGAAACGCATCGAGGTCTGCAGCCGCGGCGCGCATCCCGGCCTCGCTGTCTTCCTGGCTCGACCCGTCGATCCACGGGATCGGAAACCACTGGAAGCCGAACGGCGCACCGGCGCAGGCTTCGGGCGCGTCTGGCGCAAGGAACAGCGTGTCCGGCAGATGCTCGGCCAGGGGATCGGCCAAACCCAGCAGGTCCGCGCCATTTGCGCCATAGCCATGCAGGAACACGACGACCGACCGTGTTTCCCCAGAGGCTGGCTCTTTCCGTCCGGCTTGCAGAACCCGTGTCATGCGATGCCCTCTCTATCCTTTGCAACATGGTAGTAGGCCCAGAGCGCGCGGGCCGCAACCGATCGCCAGGGCGACCAGGCCTCGGCCATCTGCCGCAAGTCCTTCTCGCGCGGACGGGTCTCGAGCCCGAATAGAACGCGCGCGGCTTCCTGAAGCGCAAGATCGCCTGGCGCAAAGACATCCGCGCGCCCGAGCGAGAACATCGCGTAGATCTCGGCGGTCCAGACGCCGATCCCTTTCACTTCGGTCAGCGTCGCGACCACCTCGTCGGTGGGCGCCGTTCGGAGGGAGGCGTAGTCGATCCGCGCATCGGCCAGCGCCTTGGCATAGCGCGCCTTTTGCCGCGACAGTCCAATCGCGCGCAGGTCGTCCTCGCTTGCAGCGCGGATCCGGGCCTCATCGACGAAGCCCGCCTCCTCGACGCGGCCCCGGATCGCGCGCGCGGAGGCGACAGAGACCTGCTGACTGATGATCGCGTTCAAGAGCTGGTCGAACCCGTCCGGGTTGCGGCGAAGCGGCAATGGACCCGTGGCCTCGAGCGCCTCGGCGAAGCGCGGCTCGTTCGCGGCAAGCCAGTCCGCGCCTTCCGCGACGCAGGCGTCGGTTTCTATGATCCGGCCGATACGAGCCATGAGGCGGCCTCCTGCACTGTACGCACGCGCCTTCCCGGCGGTGCCGGAGCGCGCGCAATCAGGATGACGGGAATGTTGAGGCGGCGCGCGGCTGCGAGCTTGGGATACGACCCTTCACCACCAGCGTCGCGGGTGATGAGCAGATCGATTCCGAGCCGCCGCATCAGCGCCATCTCGGAGCCGATGGTGAACGGCCCTTCACCGGGCAGCATCACCGCGCCTTGCACCGGAGGGCGGGCGCGTCCGCTGCGCCGACGAATGAAGAGCCGCGCATGGGCGAAGCGGCTGAGCGCGGCGTAATCCTCGCCACCGGTCGTCGCCAAGACGCGCGCGCCGCGCGGAACCAATGCCGACGCCGCACGCAGATGGCGCAGGCGGATCCACCGATCTCCGGGCCGTGGCGCGTAGCCGGGCCGTTCGAGACGCAGATAGGGCAGCCCGCGCGCGTTCGCCGCCCGCCAGCTCCGCCAGTGCCCGGCACGGTCCATCGGGTGGCGTGCATCGACAAGCGCGCGGATACCATGCGGCACAGCATCCTCGGGATAAAGCCTTACCGCGTCCGGGCAGAGGCGCAGCAGCGCCGTTCCCTCGGCACTTCCGACAATGATCGCGGCAGGATCGTTCATGCCGAAGATCTATCGCGGCACGGATCGGAACGCCATGACTTGCCGCCGCTCGCACGGAGGTCTAGCAACAGGGCCATGAGTGAGACCCGCGCCAAGAGAAACGTCGCCGTCCTCGTCGCTGCACAGGCGATCCTCGGGGCGCAGATGCCGATGATCTTCATCGTCGGCGGCCTGGCGGGCCAGTCGCTCGCCTCGAATGTCTGTTTCGCGACGCTGCCGATTTCTCTCATCATCGTGGGCTCGATGGTCTCGGCCTCGCCCCTGGCAAGCTTCATGCAGGTCTTCGGCCGCCGCGCGGGCTTTTTCGTCGGCGCCGCAGGCGGCGCGCTTGGCGGGGCGATCGGAGCGCTCGGCCTCTGGCTTGCCTCCTTTCCGATCTTCCTCGCGGGCTCCTTCCTGACGGGCGTCTATTTCGCGGCGCATAACTTCTATCGTTTCGCCGCCGCCGACACGGCTTCCGAGGCGTTCCGGCCCAAGGCAATCTCCTACGTGCTCGCAGGCGGTCTGATCTCGGCTCTGATCGGCCCTCAGATCGTGAAACTGACCTCCGAAGCCTATGTCATCCCGTTCCTCGGCACCTATGCGGCGGTGATCGCGGTGAACGTGCTGGGCTCGGGATTGTTCTTCTTTCTCGATATCCCGAAACCCGCGAAACCCGCCGAGGATGCACCGGTCGGTCGGACGCGGCGCGAGCTGGTGCAAAGCCCTCGCATCGCGGTTGCGATGATCTGCGCGATGGTTTCTTACGCGCTGATGAACCTCGTGATGACGTCGACCCCGCTTGCGGTCGTGGGGTGCGGCTTCGCGCAGGCGGATGCCGCGAACATCGTCTCGGCACACGTGCTGGCCATGTACGTGCCGTCCTTCTTCACCGGCCATGTCATCGCGCGGCTCGGTGTCGAGAAGGTCATGGGCCTCGGCCTTGCAATCCTCGCGGCGGCGGGCGTCGTGGCACTCTCGGGCGTCGAGCTTGCGAATTTCTACGTGGCGCTGATCCTGCTTGGGATCGGCTGGAATTTCGGCTTCATCGGCGCAACGACGATGCTCTCGGGCGCACATCGCCCCGAAGAGCGCGGCCGCGTGCAGGGCCTCAACGACGTCGTGGTCTTCGGCGGCGTAACGGTGGCGTCGCTCGCCTCGGGCGGCTTGATGAATTGTTCGGGCGGCACGGCAGAGGCCGGATGGGCAGCGGTAAATATCGCGATGCTGCCGCTTCTGACGCTGGCCGGTGCGGCGCTCATCTGGCTCGCGCTCCGTCCGCGCCGCCAGCCCGCCGAATAGGCTAGAACCGGCCCGTTGCCTTCATCAGCGCGAGCCGCGCCGCGCTTTTCGCAGGGCCAGGCGCGAGCGTGCCGTCCTTGACGCGCTCCGGCGCGCGGGCCGCGGCTTTCAAGACGGGCTCTGCCTCCCATGTCGCGAGAAAGGCAGGCCGCGCCTCTTTCGAGATGCGGCCATGCCGTGCCTGGCGCAACCGCTCCAGCCCGCCTCTGGCCAGGGCCGCGACGGCTTCGGGGCGGCCGTCCACCATCGGCTGGCGCCCCTTCGATTCGAGTTCGGGGATCGCGCGGAAGAAGGCCGCGAGGCCCGCCGCATAACCCGCATCAAGGGCAGCGGCCTCGTCCACCGGCCCCAGACTCGATGCGGCAGCCAGCAGGAGGAGCCCACCCGTCTCCTCGATATAGCGATGGAAATGAGCGTCGTCCTCGAACGGCTCCGGGTAGAGATCCCAGCGCCGGGCACCGACGAGGCGATCGAGACGCGCCGCCATACCCGGGGCGAGCGACAGTGCCAGCGGCGTGACGACGTCGTGCCGCCGGACCATGCCGCCCTCGGCAATCTCGGCCAGCGCATCGCGCCACCATTGCAGGCGCATTTCGCCGATCATCGCCTCGGAGGTGACCCAGGGCGCGCGCGCGACCTCGAGGTTGAAGGCATAGATCGGGAACAGCACGGCACGCGCCGCCACCGGCGCGGCCATGACCGCGCGGAAACGGCCGGGATCGCCACGCTCCACCGCGGCGGCGCAGGATGTCAGATCGTCATCGAAGTCCATGAGGGCTCAGCTAGGCCCGCACGGCGCTCTGGGAAGGTGCGTCAACGACATCGCGGCAGAGCTTCCAGTTCACCGCGTCGATCAGCGCCGAAAACGAGGCATCGACGATATTGGCCGAGACGCCCACGGTCGACCAGCGCCGCCCCGCCCCGTCCTCGCTATCGATGATGACGCGGGTCACGGCCTCGGTGCCGCCTTGAGTGATCCGCACCTTGAAGTCGACGAGGCGCATATCCTCGATCATCTCCTGATACGGGCCCAGATCCTTAGCCAGCGCCTTGGCGAGCGCGTTCACCGGCCCGCGATCACCGCCGGTCTCATCCATCGACTCGCTGACCGAAAGCTTCTTCTCGCCGTCGATCTTCACGACGACCACGGCCTCCGAAAGCGAGACCATCTTGTTGTATTTGTTTTTCCGCCGCTCGACCGAGACACGGTAACGCTTGACCTCGAAGAAGTCCGGCACGAGGCCGAGCTCTTCGCGCGCCAGCATCTCGAAGGAGGCTTGCGCGGTGTCATAGGCGTATCCCTCGTCCTCCCGCGCCTTCACCGTGTCGAGGATGCGGCCAAGCGCCGGATCGTCCTCGGCGACTGCAATTCCCGCCTCGGCCAGCCGCCGCTTGAGGTTCGAGCGCCCCGCCTGGTTCGACATCGGCACGACGCGGGCATTGCCGACGCTCTCGGGCGGGACGTGTTCGTAAAGGTCGGGTGCCTTCACAACGGCGGATGCATGCAGCCCCGCCTTGTGCGCGAAGGCAGAGGCCCCGACGTAAGGAAGTTGTTTCATCGGCACGCGGTTCAGCACGTCGTCGAGCATCCGGCTCACCCGCGTCAGCCCCGCGAGCGCCTCGCGGGTGACACCGGTCTCGAAACGGCTGGCATAAGGTTCTTTCAACAGCAGCGTTGGCAGAAGCGAGACGAGATTAGCATTGCCGCAGCGCTCCCCGAGCCCGTTGAGCGTTCCTTGGATCTGCCGCGCGCCTGCATCGATGGCGGCGAGCGATCCTGCGACCGCCATCTCGGTGTCGTTGTGGGTGTGGATGCCGAGACGATCCCCCGGAAGACCGGTCGCGACGAGATCGGAGACGACCTCCCCGATCCGCACCGGCAGCGTGCCGCCATTGGTGTCGCACAGAACCGCCCAACGCGCTCCGCCTTCGAGCGCCGCCTCTAGGCAGGCCCGCGCATAACCGGGATCGGCGGCATATCCGTCGAAGAAATGCTCCGCGTCGAACAGCGCCTCGCGCCCCTCGGCCACGCAATGGGCGATGGAGGCGCGAATATTCTCGAGATTTTCCTCGCGGCTTATCCCGAGCGCGGCCTCGACATGGTAGGGATGCGACTTGCCGACAAGGCACACGGCGGGCGTGCGCGCGTTGAGGACGGCGGCGAGCACGTCGTCATTCGCCGCCGACCGCCCTGCCCGCTTGGTCATCCCGAAAGCGGTCATGGTGGCACGCTCGGTGCGCGCCGTCTCGAAGAAGGCGCTGTCCGTGGGGTTCGCACCGGGCCAGCCGCCCTCGATATAGTCGAGCCCCAGCCCGTCGAGCGCGGCGGCGATCTTGAGCTTTTCGGGGGTGGAGAATTGCACCCCTTGCGTCTGCTGCCCGTCGCGGAGCGTGGTGTCGAAAAGGGAGAGGCGTTCGGTCATTGGAGAGCCTCCAGCTTGGCCGGGTCGAAGTCGGGGCCGGGCACGAGTTCAACGCCTTCTTTCGACATGCGGACCTCGACGCCGGCGTCGATGAGCATCGCTTTCAGGCGGTCGACCTCGGAGAAATCTTTGGTTTCCTTGGCTTCGATGCGTTCTTGGACCAAACGCAATTCCCAATGATCTAAATTACTTACCACGGGTTGTGCCGCCTTCGCATTTGCCATTTTGACCAAATCAAAACCCAATGCTTGAGCGCTCGCCACGAACACTTGGCGTTCTTTAAATTGCTTCTCATAGGAAAGGCTAAGAAATTCTGGGCTATTATCCACAAAACGCGCTATTCGCTTCAAATTAGTTAATGCGAATGAGGTGTTGAGATCATCGGACAATGCTTCAAGGATTTGTTCGTCACATTTCGACTGATCTGTTTCGGAGTTCATTAACTCAGGATCAGACAATACGATATTAATCCACGCACTAGTTTCACGGTCCGCCTCGCGCCGCTTCTCCGCCGTCCAATCCATCGGCTTGCGATAATGCGTCGAGAGGAACACGAAGCGGATCACCTCGCCCGGCACGCCCTGATCGAGCAGATCCCGCACCGTGAAGAAATTGCCCAAGGACTTGGACATCTTCTTGCCCTCGACCTGCAGCATCTCGTTGTGCACCCAGAAATTCGCAAAATGGCCCTCGGGATGCGCGCAGGAGCTTTGCGCGATCTCGTTCTCGTGGTGGGGAAACATCAGATCGTTGCCGCCGCCGTGAATGTCGAAGCTTTTTCCAAGGAGCGCATCGGCCATCGCGGAGCACTCGATATGCCAGCCTGGCCGGCCCCGGCCCCAAGGGCTCTCCCATCCGGGCGTGCCCTCTTCGGCGGGCTTCCAAAGGACGAAATCCATCGGGTTCTCTTTGTAGGGCGCCACCTCGACCCGCGCGCCCGCGATCATGTCGTCGATGCTGCGGCCCGAGAGCTTTCCGTAAGCCTTGTAGCTTTCCACCTTGAACAGCACGTGCCCCTCGGCGGCGTAGGCATGACCCTTCGCGATCAGATCCTCGATCATCGCGATCATCTCGCCGATATAGCCTGTCGCGCGCGGCGCATGGGTCGGCTGGAGCGCGCCGAGTGCGCCCATATCCTCAAGGAACCAGCCGATCGTCTCTTCGGTGATCTCGCCGATCTCGCGGCCGGTCGCGGCGGCCCGCGCGTTGATCTTGTCGTCGACATCGGTGAAATTTCGCACATAGGTCACGTGCTCTTCACCGTAGACATGCCGCAAAAGCCGGTAGAGCACGTCGAACACCACGACGGGGCGCGCATTGCCCAAATGAGCACGGTCGTAAACCGTCGGCCCGCAGACATACATACGCACGTTCTCGGGGTCGATCGGCTCGAACCGCTCTTTCCGGCGCGTCTTGGTGTTGTGAAATGTCAGGTCCATGCGAGCCTCAAACCTCGGGCGTCCTCTCGGAGGCGGGCTCTAGCAGCTTCGTTTTGGAAGTCGAACGAAAGACGGCCCGCCGGTGGATCAGCGGATAATGCAACAGATGATGGTGATGCGCGCCGTGTTCATGGGGCGGGCTTAGCGCTCGCGAAGGAGTGAGGCAAGGGAATTGTCGCGGGCACTGCGCCGGGGCAAGATCATTGGACGACACGCGAGGGCAGCTGCGCCATGACCGCCATTTCCTCCATCCGCAATCTCGGCCCCGCCGTCGAGCGGGACTGCGCCCGCGCGGGCATCCATGATGCGGAAACCTTGCGGGCAATCGGGGCGCATGAAGCTTACGGCCGGATGATCGAGGCCGGGATCCGCCCGCATTTCATCGGCTACTACGTGCTTGTCATGGCGCTGCAGGGACGGCCCTGGAATGATTGCAAAGGGGCGGAGAAAGAGGCACTTCGGATAGAGTTCGACAGGCTCAAGGCCGAGCGGCGGGGCAGCGGCTCGGGACTGCCCGACGCGCTGGCAGAGGCGCTCGACCGGATCGGGGTACGGCCCGCCCGAACGCAGCGGTAGCGCGGAACTGGCACTGTGCAAGCGACGTTAATTCCCAAACGCAGCCATTATCCGGAGTTCGACATGGACCTTGTCCGCATCATTCTCGCAATCATCCTCCCGCCGCTCGGCGTCTTCCTGCAGGTGGGCCTCGGCAAGCATTTCTGGATCAATATTCTTCTGACGCTTCTGGGCTACATCCCAGGCATCGTGCACGCCGTCTGGATCATCGCACGGACGGGCCCCCGCTCCGTATGAGCCGAGAGAGTGACTTCCGCGCGCTGGAGAAGGTGGAACGTTGGGCCAACCGAATGGACCGAGCCTTCCGCATTCCCGGCACGCGCATCAGGTTCGGCTGGGATTCGATCGTCGGTCTGATCCCGGGTCTCGGCGACACAGCAGCGGTCGCGCCTGCCGCGTACATTATCTCGACTGCACACCGTGTCGGTGCGCCATCGCACCTACTCGTGCGCATGGGCGCGAATGTCGGTGTCGACTGGCTCGTCGGGCTTGTGCCGCTGGCAGGTGACATCCTCGACGTCGGCTACAAGTCCAACACCCGCAATGCGCGGCTTTTGCGCGCCCATCTTGAAGAGCGGCACGGACCTGCAGGCATGAAAACGGTCAACTGACCGGCGCAGCCACGACAAAGAGAAAGGGGCGCCCCGCAAGGCGCCCCTTTCCCATTTCCTGTCCCTCGGAAGCTTGTTCAGCCGACGATCTCGAGACCCGAGAAGAAGAAGCTGATTTCTTCTTTCGCCGTATCGGGCGCGTCCGAGCCGTGGACGGAGTTTTCACCGACGCTCTCTGCGAATTCTGCGCGGATCGTGCCGGCATCAGCGTCGGCCGGGTTGGTCGCACCCATCACTTCGCGGTTCTTCGCGATGGCATTATCGCCTTCGAGCACCTGCACCACGACCGGCGCGGAGGCCATGAATTCGCACAGCTCGTCGTAGAAGGGGCGCTCCTTGTGGACGGCATAGAAGGCACCGGCCTGCGCCTTGGAAAGCTGGATACGCTTCTGCGCGACGATGCGCAGGCCCGCTTCCTCGAACTTGGCATTGATCTTGCCGGTAAGGTTCCGCTTGGTCGCGTCGGGTTTGATGATCGACAGGGTGCGTTCGGTTGCCATCTTGGCCTCTCTTGGTTCTGTCCGGAGGGCCGCATGCCTTCCGGGATTCTGTGGTCGCGCTGCGCATACCATGCAGGGAAGTGGTTGCAAACCTCACTCGCGCGAAGCCGTCTTTCGGTGCCGCGCCCCCTCTGCTAGAGCGCAGCTCATGTTGACGATCTCGAACCTCTCCTTCTCGATGGAAGGCCGCCCGCTATTCGAAGGCGCGACCGCGACGATCCCCGCCGGGCACAAGGTGGGCCTGGTCGGTGCGAACGGCACCGGCAAGACGACCCTGTTCCGGCTGATCCGCGGCGAACTCGCGCTCGATGGCGGCGACATCGAACTGCCGCGCGGTGCCCGGATCGGCGGCGTCGCGCAGGAAGCGCCTGCGAGCGAGGCCTCGCTCATCGAGACCGTGCTTGCCGCCGATGCCGAACGCGCCTCGCTGATGGCAGAGGCCGAGACGGCAACCGACGGGACGCGCATCGCCGAGGTGCAGACGCGCCTTGCCGATATCGACGCCTGGTCCGCCGAGGCGCGGGCCGCGACGATCCTCAAGGGGCTCGGCTTCGACGAAGAGGCGCAGGCGATGCCGTGCCGGGCTTTCTCGGGCGGCTGGAGGATGCGCGTGGCGCTCGCGGGAGTTCTGTTTTCCGCGCCCGATCTTCTGCTTCTCGACGAGCCGACAAACTATCTCGACCTCGAGGGCGCGCTCTGGCTCGAGAGCTACCTTGCGCGCTATCCGCACACGGTCATCATCATCAGCCACGACCGAGGGCTGTTGAACCGCGCGGTCGGTAGCATCCTGCATCTGTCAGAGAAGACGCTCACCTTCTACCAGGGGTCCTATGACCAGTTCGCGCGCCAGCGCGCCGAGAAACGCGCGCATCTTGCCGCTGCCGCGAAAAAGCAGGAGGCGCGGCGCGCGCATCTGAAATCCTATGTGGACCGTTTCCGCTACAAGGCCGACAAGGCGCGGCAGGCGCAGTCGCGCATCAAGATGATCGAGAAAATGGAATCGATCAGCCTTCCCGAGGATGCCGAGCGGCGCGTCTTTTCCTTCCCCGAGCCCGAGGAGCTTTCCCCGCCGATCATCAACATGGAAGGCGGCTCGACCGGCTATGGCGAGACGACGATCCTGTCCCGGCTCGATCTCAGGATCGACCAGGACGACCGGATCGCGCTTCTGGGGCGGAACGGCGAGGGCAAATCGACCCTGTCGAAACTTCTGTCGGATCGCCTGCCACTTTTCAGCGGCAAGATGACCCGCGCCTCGAAGCTGCGGGTCGGCTATTTCGCGCAGCATCAGGTCGACGAGCTGCACCTCGATGAGACGCCGCTGGCGCATCTGGCGCGCGAGAGACCCGCCGAGGCCCCGGCCAAGCTGCGCGCGCGGCTTGCGGGCTTCGGTCTGCAGGCGGCGCAGGCCGACACCGAGGTCGGACGGCTGTCAGGCGGGCAGAAAGCACGGCTTTCACTCTTGCTGGCGACGCTCGATGCACCGCACATGCTGATCCTCGACGAACCGACGAACCACCTCGACATCGAGAGCCGGGAAGCGCTGATCGAGGCGCTCAACGCCTATACCGGCGCAGTGATCCTCGTGAGCCACGACATGCACCTTCTGGGTCTGGTCGCGGATCGGCTCTGGCTCGTCGGAGGCGGCACCGTGAAACCTTATGACGGCGATCTCGAGAGCTATCGCAAGATGCTTCTTGGGCAGGACAAGCCGGCCGAGAAGACGGCGGCCAAGGCAAAGCCCGTGGCTGCCAAACCTTCGCGCGACGAGATCCTGGCGCTCCGCTCCGAAGTGCGGAAATGCGAGGCGCGCGTCGAGAAGATCGAGGAGATGCGCGAGAAACTCGCCGCGAAGCTCGCCGATCCCGATCTCTACGAGAGTGCCCGCGCGGGCGAACTCGCGACGTGGAATCGCAAATACGCCGAGGTGATGGATGGCTTGAGCCGCGCCGAAGCGCTGTGGGTCGCGGCACAGGAAAAGCTCGACAGCGCGCAAAACGTCTGACGGCGCGGCCTTGCCTGACAGGCGTTGCAGGCTTATGCGGCGGGCATGGATCTCGCGCTCGCCCTCTCTGCCTTCACGACGCTGTTCGTCGTCATCGACCCGATCGGAACGACCCCCGTCTTCATCGCCGTCACGCGCGGTATGAGCCGGAAGACTCGCCGCGCGGTCGCCATTCGATCCTGCCTGATCGCCGCGTCGATCCTGTGTCTCTTCGCCTTCGCGGGCGAGGCTGTTCTGAGCTTTGTCGGCATCACCATGCCCGCCTTCCGCATCGCGGGCGGGCTGCTGCTGTTCTTGACCGCCCTCGACATGCTGTTCGAACGCCGCACCAAACGCCGCGACGCCACCGCCGAGGAAGCCGAGGACGATGTGCCCGATCCCTCGGTCTTCCCGATGGCGATCCCGCTTCTGGCCGGTCCCGGCGCGATCACTTCGGTCATCCTGCTGGTCAGCCGGGCGGGCGATACGACCGAGCTCGTCACGGTGCTTGGCGTGATGTTCGGGGTTCTCGCCATCGCGCTCGTACTGCTGTTGTTGTCGGGCGTGATCGAGCGGGCGCTCGGCAAGATCGGCATCACCGTGGTGACGCGGCTTCTCGGCCTGCTCCTTGCCGCGCTCTCCGTGCAATTCGTTGCGGACGGGCTGCTGGCCTTCGGGTTCGGAACACCGCCGGTCTGATCTTTTCGCAAGCCGGGCGAACGCCTATCTCAGCCTCATGGACTCGATGGATTACGGACAATTCGCCTATCTGGCGCTTCTCGGCGCGGTGCTCGTCTTCTGGTTTTTCGTGCAGGACCGCGCGAATCTCGGCCAGAAAGTGAAGGCGCTCGCGGCCTGGGTTTTCATTTTCCTGGGCGTCATCGCCGTGGTGGGCCTCTGGGACGACATTCGCGGCACGGTCGCGCCTCAACAGCAGGTCATGTCCGAGAGCGGGCGGATCGTCCTGCCACGGCAGGCGGACGGCCATTACCACGCTCGGCTCGACGTGAATGGCGTGCCGGTGTCCTTTCTCGTGGATACCGGAGCGACCGGCACGGTTCTGAGCCAGCGCGATGCGGAACGCGTGGGCCTGGAGGCGGCCGATCTGCAATTCACGCAGAGTGCGGAGACCGCGAACGGCACGGTACGTACGGCGCCGGTGACGCTGGACCGCGTGGCATTGGGTCCATTCGAGGATCGCGGCGTTCGGGCTTATGTGAACGAGGGGGCGCTTAACCAGTCGTTATTGGGCATGAGCTACCTTCAGCGCTTCGGCCGGATCGAGATTGCCGATGATGAGCTGGTTCTCGAAAGGTAGGTCTAGGTCCACATTCTTAATTAAGAATGTGGATTCCAAGAATATTAGTTAAAATTCGCAGCATTCTACCGCTCGGCCTTCTTTTCCCAGCGTCCCGATTCCTCGGACCAGTACTGCGCCGCACAGCCCTCGTCAGTGAGCGCTTTCCACTGCACCCGTGCCGTCTGCACCGCCGCGGGATCGTTACCGTCGAAAAGCACACATGTCCGCTCCAGCGCGGCAACTTCCTCCGCCGACACTTCAGCACCGTCGATCGTCATCACGCAGGCCGGATCGTTCGCCGCCTGCGGCCCGGTCGTGAGAAGAACCGGCTGGCGCGCATCATGTGCGCCCCCTGCCCGCCCATGCGGCAGAAACCCATCCTCGGGGCCCAGCCACAATTTCTGATCGAGCCAGTCCATGCGTGCGCTGTCCCGGCCGCGCACGGCCACGCGCCAGCCCGCCTGACGCGCCTTGCCGATCAGCATCGGCAAGGTCTCCTCCAGCGGTCGCCGGGTCAGGTGATAGAAATAGGCCGCGCCCAACGCTCTCAGCTCTCGTAGCGGTCCGCGACAAGCCGGTTGAGCGCCATCACGCCCCAACCGGTGGCACCCTTCGGTGCCAGCGTCGTCTCCGAGGACACGCGCGCGACGCCCGCGATATCGATATGGATCCAAGGCATCTCGTCCTTGACGAACACCTTGAGGAACTCCGCCGCGGTGATCGTGCCCGCGGGCCGCCCGCCGGTGTTCTTGATATCCGCAAGGGGCGTCTCGATCTGCTTGGCATACCCTGCGCCGAAGGGCAGCGGCCAGACACCCTCTCCTTCCGTCTTCGCCGCCTTCGCGAAATCCGCGCCGAACGCATCGTCGGTCGAGAAATATGCCGCGTTCTCATGGCCGAGCGCGATGATGCAGGCCCCGGTCAGCGTGGCGAGATCCACCATCGCCGCGGGGTTTTCGTGCTCCTGCGCGTACCAGAGCACATCCGCCAGCACGAGCCGGCCTTCCCCATCGGTATTGATGATCTCTATCGTGTCGCCCTTCATCGATTTCACGATGTCACCGGGGCGCGACGCGCGACCGTCGGGCATGTTCTCAACAATTCCGACGAGCCCTGTGACATTCGCCTTGGCCTTCCGTAGCGCGAGCGCCTTCATCACGCCCGCGACGACGCCGGCGCCGCCCATGTCCATCGTCATCTCCTCCATGCCCGCGGCCGGCTTGAGGGAAATGCCGCCCGTATCGAAGACGACGCCCTTCCCCACGAGAGCGAGCGGGGCGTCACCCTCGGCGCCGCCCTTCCAGCGCATGACAACAAGCTTGGCGGGGCTTTCGGAGCCCTGGCTCACGGACAGATATGCGCCCATGCCAAGCTCATGCATGCGATCTTCCTCGATGACCTCCACCTCGAGCCCGAGATCGCGCAGCGCCTCGAGCCGCGCGGCGAATTCCGTCGTCGTCAGCACGTTGGCGGGCTCGGAGACCAGATCGCGGGTGAAGACGACGCCCTCGGCCACGGCGCGCGCGGTCTCGAGGCGCGGGCGCACCTCATCCGGTTTGGAGACCATCACGGTCACGTCGCCGAACGCGTCGCCCTTGTCGGATTTGTGGTCAGTGAAGGCATAGGAGCGCAACGCAAGGCCAAGCGCGACGTCTTCCGCACGGGCGGTGCCTTCCGCCAGAAGGAGCATCCCGGTCCGGCCCGCCTTGGCAAGCCCAGCGCCTGCCTTGCGCGCATCCTCGATGGTGGGCTTGCGAGCCAGCTTGACAATATCGACGGCCTCGGCCTTGAGGCCCGCCGGCCAGGCAAGCGTCATCAGGCCCGACACCTTGACCTTCTCGAACGCCGCGCTCTCGACGGCCCGCGCGATCGCTCCCTTGGTCAGGCGATTGAGACGCCGCGCGCCCTGGCTCATCTTGCCCTCGGGGGTCACGAAAACCGTGATGCGCCCCTCCGCCTCCTTCAGTGCCTCAAGGTCGGTATCGCGTACGGTGATCTCGCGCAGATCGGTCATGCTCGGCTCCTGTCTTTCAGCTTTCGCCCAGAGGTAGCGAGCGGGGCCCGACTTGACCAGAGGCACCTTTCCCGCCCCGAACCAATCGGCTAGGGTCGCGCGAAACCAAGAGACGGTCTGGGGGGATCGGTGGCGAGATTCGACAGATACATCCTGTCTCGATTGATGGTACTGTTCGGCTTTTTCGCGCTGGTCCTGGTTTCAGTCTATTGGGTCAACCAGGCGGTCATCCTGTTCGAGCAACTCGTCTCCGAGGGCCATAGCGCCAACGTCGTTCTCGAATTCACCGCCCTCTCCCTGCCATCCACGATTGTCCGCGTTCTGCCGCTCGCCGCCTTCGTCGCGGCACTCTACCTCACACAGCGCCTGATCTCGGACTCGGAGATGACCGTCGTGCAGTCGATGGGCTATTCGCCATGGCGGCTGGCGCGGCCGGTCGCCGTCTTCGGCTGCCTCGTCGCCTTCATGATGTTGATCCTCACCCATGTCCTCGTGCCGCAGAGCCTCGAGCAGCTGCGCCTTCGCGAAGCGGAGATTTCAAACGCCGCCTCGGCGCGGCTCTTGCGGGAAGGCGTGTTCCTGAGCCCCGCCTCGGGCGTGACGTTCTACATCCGGGAGATCACCCCGGACGGAGAGCTGCGCGATGTATTCCTGTCCGACCGCCGCCAGGCAGGCCGCGAAGTGACCTATACCGCCGATCGTGCCTTCGTGATCGGCAATGGCAACGAGCCGGCCAACCTTGTCATGGTACGCGGTCTTGCACAGACGCTTGATCTTGAAACCGACACGCTGTCCACAACGACTTTCGCGGATCTGACCTATTCCGTTTCCAGCTTGATCGAGGAATCGGGGCTCGGCCGGCAGCGGCTCGAATCCACATCGTCCTGGGCGATGCTCAGCAATTTCTCAGGCGTGATGGAGCGCACGGGTGAGCGGCCCGCCGAGCTCCTTGTTGCGCTATACCAGCGCGTGCAGCAGCCGCTTCTCGCGATGGTCGGTGCCCTGCTGGGCTTCTCGGCGCTCCTGACAGGCGAGTTTTCGCGCTTCGGGGTCGCGCGGCAAATGTTCATGGCGGTCGGGCTGGTGGTCGTCGTCTATTTCTTCGAAAGCGCGGTCGCCGGAGGCGCCGAGGCGAGCGTCGGCGCTGCGACGACGATCTTCGTGCCGAGCCTCGTCGGCTTCGGGATGGTCGCATACCTTTTGCACAAAGCCTCGCGCACACGAAAACCGAGGCACAGGCGCGCGGAGGCCCCGGCATGAAGCTGCATGTCTATTTCGCGCGGCGCTTTCTCGTCACCTTCCTGTCGATCCTCGGCGGTGTCGCGGCCTTCGTATACGTGCTCGATTTCGTCGAGCAGATCCGCCGCTTCGACGACGAGGATGTCTCTTTCGGAGGGCTCGCGCATCTGACCCTCCTGAACGCGCCAGCCTCGCTCTATGAAATGCTGCCGCTTGTGATGATCCTCTCCTCGGTGGCGCTGTTCCTGGCGCTCGCCCGATCCTCGGAACTCGTTGTGACGCGCGCATCGGGGCGTTCGGGGCTCGTTGCGCTTGCCGGGCCGATCCTCGTTGCTCTCGTGGTGGGGCTCATCTCGGTCGCCGTCCTCAATCCGATCGTCGCGGCGACGTCACAGCGCTTCAGCGAGCTGCGCGAACTCTACGAGGACGGCCAGCAGAACGTGATCTCGATCGGCGCCGAGGGTCTCTGGCTCAGGCAGGGCGACGCGCGGGGCCAGACTGTCATCCGCGCGGCGCGATCCAACGCCGATGCGACCGTGCTCTATGACGTCTCCTTCCTGCGCTATCAGAACGAGGTCGGCCCGACCCGCCGACTGCTCGCGCAGGAGGCCGAACTGACCGACGGCGCATGGCATCTACGCGATATCAAGGCATGGCCGCTTGGCCGCGAGATCAATTCCGAAGCCAATTCCGAAATGCTGTCGGAGCTGGAAATCCCGTCGAGCCTCACCCGCGAGCGCATCCGCGACCGGTTCGGCCAACCCTCGGCGATCTCCATTTGGGCGCTGCCGGCCTTTATCTCCGACCTTGACCGCGCCGGGTTCTCGGCGCGCCGGCATGTCGTCTGGCTGCAGATGGAGCTCGCCCGCCCCCTCTTCCTTGTCGCCCTCGTTCTCGTGGGTGCGGCTTTCACGATGGAACATGCGCGGCTCGCGCGGACCGGTATCGCGGTGATGTCGGCGGTCCTGATCGGTTTCGGCCTCTTCTACATCCGTAATTTCGCGCAAATCCTCGGAGAGAGCGGTCAGCTTTCTCCGCTGGTCGCGGCATGGGTGCCACCAGCCGCATCGCTCATATTGGCGATGGGGCTCTTGTTGCAGCGGGAGGACGGATGATGCGCTGGCTGATAGGCATGCTGGCCTTGCTCTGGCCCGTCTCTGCGACAGCGCAGGGCGTCGACCCGGCGCTCCTTGTCGCGGACATGGTCTATGTCGAAAGCGAAGACGTGCTCGTCGCGCAAGGCAATGTCGAGGCAATCTATGACGGGCGCCGTCTGAACGCCTCCCGCGTCGTCTATGACGACGCCAATGGCACGCTGTCTATCGAAGGACCGATTCGGATCACCGAGCCCAATGGCGATGTCCTGACCGCGACGTCGGCAACGCTGGATGAAGGCTTCGAGAACGGCATCCTCGCAGGCGCGCGGATCGTGCTCGACGAACAGCTTCAGCTGGCCGCCGTGGAGGCACGCAGGCTGGGCGGGCGCTATACCCAGCTGAGCCGCGTCGTGGTGACCTCGTGCCAGGTCTGCGGGCGCAACCAGGCGCCGCTCTGGTCCATCCGCGCGGACCGCGTTGTCCACGACGAGGAGGAGCGGCAGATCTATTTCGACAATGCGGTGTTCCGCGTGCTCGACGTGCCGGTCTTCTACTTCCCGCGTCTTCGCATCCCCGATCCGACGCTCGACCGCGCGCGCGGCTTCCTGCCGCCCGAGGTCCGCACGTCCTCGCTTCTGGGGTTCGGGGCGAAACTGCCGTATTTCATTCCCATCGGAGCCCATCAGGACGTCACCGTCTCGCCGTACCTGACGACCGAGAGCCGAACGCTCGAGCTGCGCTATCGGCGGGCCTTCACCTATGGCGATATCGTGGTGAATACAGCCGTCAGCCGGGACAGCCTGATCGACGATCTGCGCAGCTATGTGTTTGTCGAAGGCTCGTTCGACCTGCCGCGCAATTTCAAGCTCGACTTCGGCTTCCAGAGCGTGAGCGACGATGCCTATCTCGACGTCTACGGCTATTCCTCCGCCGACCGCCTCAAGAACTTCGCCGAGATCAGCCGATATGACCGGAACACGGCGTTCTCCGCCTCGACCAGCGTCTACGAGACGCTGCGGGACGAAGACACGACCGAGACGCGCCCCTCGACGATCCTCGACATGACCTACGAGCAGCGCATCTTCCTGCCCCGCGTGCCGGGCGAGTTCCGGCTCAACGCCGATGCTCACGGGCATTACCGGCCCTCTGATCTCGACATCGATGGGCCCGACGAGGACAACGTCGTGGACGGACGCGATGTCGCCCAGTTCTCGGTGACCGCGTCCTGGCGCGATCGCTATACCCTTCCCGGCGGCATACGGGCCGGCCTTCTGGGTCAGGTCTCCGGCGATGCGATCCGGATCGCGCAGGACGCGACCTCGGAGCCGCAGGCTGACGTCCTGACACCCGCTGCCGCGCTCGAGTTGCGCTGGCCCTTCATCCGGCGTGGCCGGGGCGGCGCCCGAACCCTGATCGAACCTCTCGCGCAAATTGCCTGGTCCGGCGGCGAGCGTCCGACGACCGCCGCCGATGAAAGCACACGGCAGGAATTCGACGAGGGCAACCTTCTGTCGATCTCGCGCTTTCCCTCGACGGACCGGCGCGAGCGGGGCCGCGTCACCGCGCTCGGTGTGCGCTGGCATCACCAGGATCCCATCGGCTGGGATGCGGGCCTCACGCTCGGCCAGGTCTGGCGCGATGACGCCGATCCGGCCGTCACAAAGTCCTCTGGCCTGAGCGAGGCGGAATCCGATCTCTTGATCGCCACGCATTTCGCGACGGCGGGCGGCTTCCGTATCTCTGGGCGCGGGCTTCTCGATTTCGATGCCGCGGATTTCTCCAAGGCCGAAGCCCGGATCGACTGGGAGACGCGTCGGCTCGAGCTTGGGGCGTCCTATCTCCTGCTCAAAGCCGATGCCGCCGAGAACCGGGACGACCCCCAGTCCGAATGGACCCTCGATGCGGCCTACGATTTCACGCGCGCCTGGTCCGCAGATGGCTATTGGCGCTACGATCTCAGCGACAACCGGTCGGATCGCGCGGGTCTTGGCGTCACCTGGCAGAACGAATGCGTCTCGGCGGAGCTTTCGGTCTCGCGCCGCTTCGCTTCATCCACTAACCTTGAACCGTCCACAGATTTCGGCCTTGTCGTCTCGCTGAAGGGTTTCAGCACTGGCGGCAGCGCCAAGGAGTACCGTCGCACATGCTCGACCTTCTGAAGTCCGCCCTGAAACCCATGCTGGGGGCCACCCTTCTGGCCGCGACGGTCGCCTTCTCGGCGGCCCCGGCGGCGGCGCAGAACCTCTTTGCCCCGGCGATCCGGGTGAACGACGCGGTCATCACCAATTACGAGATCCAGCAACGCGCCCGGATGCTGGAGGTTCTGAACGCCCCCGGCAACACCGAGGAACAGGCGCGCGAGGCCCTGATCGACGACCGCCTGCGCTTGCAGGCCGCTGCCCGTGCCGGTGTTACCCCCTCGGAGGAGGACGTGCTCGAAGGCATGTCCGAATTTGCCGGTCGTGCCAATCTCAGCCGCGAGGAATTCATCCAGGCCCTCGCCCAGGCCGGTGTCGAGGAAGAGACTTTCCGCGACTTCGTCCGCGCGGGGCTGTCCTGGCGGATCCTCGTGCAGCAGCGCTTTGCCGGGCAGTCCAACGTGTCCGAGGACGATCTTGACCGCGCCTCATCAAGCGGCGCGGACGGATCGAACGTGCGTGTGCTCCTGTCGGAGATCATCATTCCCGCACCGCCGGGACAGGAAGAGGCCGTCCGTGCGCGCGCCGCGCGCATCGCGCAGTCGCAATCCGAAGGCGAATTCTCCTCGTTCGCGCGGCAGTTTTCCGCCACGCCCACGCGCCAGAACGGCGGCCGCCTGCCCTGGCAGAACCTCTCGGAGCTGCCGCCGCAGCTGCGCTCCATCGTGCTCGGTCTCGCGCCCGGCGAGGTGTCGGACCCGCTGCCCATCCCCAACGCCATCGCGCTCTTCCAGCTGCGCGGTATCGAGGAGACGGGCTATACCGCACCGGACTATGCCGCCGTTGAATATGCAGCCTATTACCTGCCCGGCGGCCGGACGCCGGAGAACCTGGCGCGCGCGCGGGTGATCGACGCGGAGACCGACCGCTGTGACGATCTCTACGGTATCGCAAAGGGTCAGCCCGCCTCGCGACTCCAGCGCGAGAGCCTGCCGCCGTCCGAATTGCCGACCGATATCGCCTTCGAGCTTTCCAAGCTCGACCGGGGCGAAGTGTCGACCGCGCTGACGCGCTCGGGCAACCTCATGGTGCTGATGCTCTGCGGGCGCACCCGCGCGGTGAACGAGGATAGCGACCGCGAGCAGCTCGTGCTCGGCCTTCGCAACCGCCGCCTCAACGCGCTGGCCGAAGGTTATCTCGCGCAGCTCAGGGCCGACGCCTACATCGTCCAGCAATGAGCCTGCCCCCGATTGCGCTGACCTGTGGCGAGCCCGCGGGGATCGGCCCGGAACTTGCCGTCGCAGCCTGGGAAGTCCTGGGCAGCGACGTTCCGTTCTTCCTGATCGGCGCCCCGCACCACCTTCCCGAGGGCACACCCTTCGTCGAAATCGCGCAGCCGCGGGATGCGGCCGAGGCGGCGCGGACGGGTCTGCCGGTCCTGCCACTCGACATGGACGGGCCGCGCGTGCCGGGCACGCCGCAAGCGGCACAGGCCAAGGGTGTGGTCGCCGCCATCGAACGCGGCGTCTCGCTCGTTGCCAGTGGCAAGGCCTCCGCGCTGTGCACGCTGCCGATACACAAGCAGGCTTTGTCGGATGGCGCAGGCTTCGCCTTTCCCGGTCACACGGAGTTCCTGGGCTATCTCTCGGACAGCCCGGAGGTCGTGATGATGCTCGCCTCCGACCAGCTGCGCGTCGTACCCGCGACGATCCACATTCCCCTGGCGGAGGTGCCGGCCGCTCTGACGCCAGAGCTGCTCGACACGCGTATCCGCATCACACATGCCGGTCTTGTCCGCGATTTCGGCATTTCCGCGCCGCGCCTCGCCGTCGCGGGTCTCAACCCGCATGCGGGTGAAGGCGGCAAGATGGGACGTGAGGAGATCGAGGTAATCGCCCCGGTTCTGGACCGTTTGCGCGCCGAAGGACTGGATATCGCGGGGCCGCTTTCAGCCGACACGATGTTCCACGCCGCCGCGCGCGCCCGCTATGACGCCGCAATCGCGATGTATCACGACCAGGCGCTCATCCCGATCAAGACGCTGGATTTCGACCGGGGCGTGAACGTCACCCTTGGCCTGCCCTTCGTCCGCACATCACCCGATCACGGCACCGCGCTCGACATCGCCGGAAAAGGCGTCGCCAATCCCAGCTCGACGATCGAAGCGCTGCGGCTTGCCTGGCGCATGGCGCAGGCGCGGGGATGAGCGGCATCGACGATCTGCCACCCTTGCGGGACGTGATCGCGGCGCATGATCTGCGCGCGCGCAAATCGCTCGGTCAGAACTTTCTGCTAGATCTCAACCTGACCGCCCGGATCGCGCGGGCGGCCGGCCCGCTGCCGGAGCTGGACATCCTAGAGATCGGACCCGGCCCCGGCGGTCTGACGCGCGGTCTTCTGGCAGAAGGCGCGCGCCGCGTTCTGGCCATCGAGAAGGATCGGCGCTGCATTCCGGCTCTGGAGGAGATCGCCGCCGCCTATCCCGGCCGCCTGAGTATCATCGAGGGCGATGCACTGGAGGTCGATCCGCTGGAGCATCTGACCCCGCCCGTCGCGGTCGCTGCGAATCTACCCTACAATGTCGGCACCGAGCTTCTGGTTCGCTGGCTGACGCCGCAAGCCTGGCCGCCCTTCTGGCAAAGCCTCACGCTGATGTTCCAGAAGGAAGTGGCCGAGCGGATCGTCGCCGCGCCCGGCTCCAAGACCTACGGGCGGCTGGCGATCCTGGCGCAGTGGCGCGCCGAGGCTCGGATCGTGATGACCTTGTCGCCGGGGGCCTTCACACCGCCGCCGAAAGTCTCTTCCGCCGTGGTGCACCTGACCGCCCTGCCCGAGCCGCGCTTTCCAGCGGATCCGAAGATCCTCGAAGAGGTGGTCGCGCGGGCCTTCAACCAACGGCGCAAGATGCTGCGGGCGAGCCTCAAGGGCCTGCATCCCGATATCGAGACGCTCCTGGAAGAGGCTGGAATCGCCCCGACCGACCGGGCCGAGCAGATTTCGCTCGAAGCGTTCTGCGCTCTCGCCCGCAGCGTTCAGGCGGCTCGACAATAAAAAAGACCGGGCTTTCCGAGCCCGGTCCTCCTGTCAAAGCATCCGCCGGGCTTACCCGTTGTCGGCAGTGTCCGATGCAGGTTGCTCTTCGGCGCTGACAGTATCGGCTTCAGCCGCTTTCTTGCGCGGCTTGGAGGCGCGGCGCGCCTTGGGCTTCTCGGCGCTTTCCGGCGTCTCTACGAGGTGCGAATCGTCGTTTCCTCCGCCGAAATCCACGGCTTCGGAGAACCCGTCGCTGTCGCTCGATTGCGGAGCCTGGTTGTCCTGGCCCTGATCGTTTTTCTGGTTCTGAGGCTTGCCGCGCTTCTTGCGGGGCGGGTCATTGCGCGGCTGATCGTTCTGGCCGGACTGATTGTCCTGCGCACTCTCTTCGCTCTTGCCGCGCTGGTCGCCGTCCTGCTGGTCGCTTCCGTCCTGGCCTGTATTCTGGTCGTCGCCCTCGCGCTCATTCCGCTCGCGGTCCCGCTGGGACTGGCGTTCGCGGTTCTCGCGTTCCTGCTGTTCGCGCTTCTGCTCCTGCTCGCGCTGAGCCTCGCTCAGCATCCGCTGGTAATGCTCGGCGTGCTGCTGGAAGTTCTCGAAGGCGACGCGGTCATTGCCAAGCTGCGCGTCACGCGCCAGCTGGGTGTACTTGTCGATGATCTGCTGGGGCGTGCCACGCACCTTGCCGTCGGGACCGCTCGAGTCAAAGACGCGGTTGACGACGTTCCCCATCGAGTTCCGGTTGCGATTGTTCTTCGACCGGGACCGTGATTTCGATGATCTCATAACTCAGGTCAGTCCTGTATCCGACTGTGGTTCGTGATCCTCCGGCGTCTTGGACGCCTGCCTGGCTGGATCACCTTTTTGTCTGGCTTAATCGTCGGGCGCGACGGAAATTCCGTCAAAGCCGATGCCCGACTGATGAATGAGTAAACATGTGACCTGCGCTTTAACAAGGGGAGATTGCCAAAAAATGCCGGTTCTCACCCGAAAAAGCGCCTTTCAGCCACATTCCCTTGTGGAAAACGCAGTTTCCCGCCGTCAAAGGCGCGCGGCGACGACCCGGTCGCGCCCATCGAGATCGGGCAGAACCTCTATGCCCGAGAGGCCGGCGTCGTGCAGAAGCGCGCGCACGGCATCGCCCTGCGACCAGCCGATTTCCAGAAGAAGCCGACCGCCCGGCACAAGATGCCGCGCCGCGCCGCTTGCAATCGCGCGGTAAGCCGTGAGCCCGTCGCCGTCATCGCTGAGCGCCATGCGCGGCTCGTGATCCCGCACATCCGGCGCGAGCCCCGCCATCTCGGCCGCGGAAATGTAAGGCGGGTTGGAGACGATGAGATCGAAGCGCTGATCTGCTGCAAGCGGCGCGAACCAGGAGCCTTCCAGAAAAGCGACCCGATCCGTCAGCCCCAAGGCGTTGCGGTTCCAGAACGCCACCTCGATCGCATCGAGCGAGAGATCCGTGGCGATCCCCGTCGCCTCGGGCACCTCGGCGGCAAGGCTCAGCGCAATGCAGCCCGAGCCCGTGCCGAGGTCGAGAAAGCGCGTGACCGGCCCGCCAAGCGCCGCCTCCACGAGGATTTCCGTTTCGGGGCGCGGGTCGAGCACATCGCGCGTGACAAGGAATTCCCGCCCGTAGAACATCCGCCGTCCGGTCAGTTGCGAGATCGGAACGTTTTCGCAGCGCCGCTCCACCATGACCCTGTAGATGACCGTCAGTTCGGGATCGACCGGTTCAGGCAGAAACAGCGTCAGCCGGACGGGCGGCACCTTCAGAACATGCGCCAGAAGCCGCCGCGCATCGCGGCCGGGATCGGGAATGTCCGCTGCACTGAGCGCGCGCGTCGCCTCTGCCAGAAGCTCCGCCCCGGTCATGCGCCCATCTCCGCCAGAAGCGTCGCCTGCGCGTCCTGGATGAGCGCATCCGTCACCTCGTCGAGATCTCCGGCCATGACCTGATCGAGCTTGTAGAGCGTGAGGTTGATCCGGTGGTCGGTCAGCCGTCCTTGCGGGAAATTGTAGGTGCGAATGCGTTCGGACCGATCACCCGAGCCCACCTGCGCGCGCCGCAGATCGGAACGTTCCGAGGCTGCTTTCTGCCGCTCGGCATCGAAGAGCCGCGTGCGAAGGACCTGCAAGGCGATCTCGCGGTTGCGGTGCTGGGATTTCTCGGACGAGGTCACCACGATCCCGGTCGGAATATGCGTGATCCTGACGGCGCTGTCGGTGGTGTTGACGTGCTGCCCCCCTGCCCCGGACGCGCGCATCGTGTCGATCCGGATCTCGTTCGGATCGATGGCAATATCCACGTCAGCCGCCTCGGGCAGAACCGCGACCGTGGCGGCGGAGGTATGGATCCGCCCGCCGCTCTCTGTCGCCGGCACGCGCTGCACGCGATGCACGCCGGATTCGAATTTGAGCCGCGCGAAGACATCCTGGCCTTCGATCCGGGCGACGACTTCCTTTACGCCGCCAAGCTCGGTCAATTGCTCTTCGATGGATTCGAACCGCCAGCCGCGCGCCTCGGCGTAGCGCTGATACATCCGCAAGAGATCACCGGCGAAGAGTGCCGCCTCCTCGCCTCCGGTGCCGGGCCGGATCTCGAGGATGGCGGGCCGCGCATCGGCGGCGTCCTTGGGCAGAAGCGCGATCTGCAAGGCCTCCTCGACGGCAGGCTTGCGCGCCTCGAGCTCGGTCAGCTCCGCCTCGGCGAGTTCAGCCATCTCGGCATCGTCAAGCATCGCTTGGGCTTCGGCGATCCCCGCCTCGAGCGCCCGCCATTGAGCGATGGCATCGACCACAGGCTTCAGCTCGGCATATTCACGCCCCAGCGCGGCGATGTCGCCGCCTCCCTCGGCCATGCGCGCCTCGAGATATTCGAACCGGTCGGTGATCTGTCTGAGGCGGTCTTCGGGGATCATGCTTTGCGTGTTTGCGTATCGGCTCGCCAGGGTCAAGCCCGCCTGCGCTGAGGGCAGAGGCGTGTGCCCGGCCGAGAGGCAATAAATCTTGATCGAATGGCCGAAGCGCCGCATCCTACTGGAATGATCCGCGCGGCGCTTTTTCTGGCCGCCCTCGGCGGCCCGGCTCTGGCCGATGTGACCGGACCTTCCGGGCGCACGATCCCCTGCTACTGCACGGACAGCGAAGGCGACCGGGTGGAGCTGGGCGAGGTGATCTGCCTAAGCGTGGACGGACGCGACTTCCTCGCGCAGTGCCAGATGTCGCTCAACAACCCGATGTGGCGCGAGATCAGTGAAGGGTGCCTGTCGAGCGATTTATCCCTGCGGCCCGAGTTCGTTCAGCCAGCCTTCGACGCGCGCCTTGTTGACCCCCATATCTGATTGGCCGAAGCGGAGCCGCGCATAGAGCTCGATCACGTCACCGTCTTGCTGGATCGTGGTGTAATCGGGGAAGCCCATCCACTTGGACCGCGTGATATAGGTAATCCGACCCTCCTCGACGCTGCCGGCCAGAAGCTCGGTCCGGGGCGTCGACAGGATGATCCTGTCAAGCTCGGCCATGCGCTCTTCGCCGCCCGGGATACGCCGGCGCACGCCCTGCGCCAGGTCCTGATCTGCGCTCACTTGCGGATCGACGTGCCAGACCTCGGGGTCGGACGGTGCGAACCGGATGAACACGGCCCCGCCGATTGCGGCGAGGATGAGAAGGATCAAGATATATTTCAGCACGAAAGGCCACTCCGTCTGTGTCTGGCCGGGGAACGCGCTATACGCCCCTGCGGGTCCACCCCCAGAGGCAAATGAGCTCCATCGCGACATGCGCGCCCGCGACCGCGGTTGATCCAGACGTATCGTAGGGTGGCGAGACCTCAACCACATCGCCGCCGATGACGTTCAAACCGGCAAGATCCCGCAGGCAGATCGCGGCCTGCCCGGAGCTGAGCCCGCCCCAGACAGGCGTCCCGGTGCCGGGCGCGAAAGCCGGATCGAGGCAATCGATGTCGAAGGTGACATAAGCGGGGCGGTCGCCGACCATTTCGCGGATCCGGGCAGCGGTCACTGCGGGGCCGTTCTCATGGACGAAGCGCGCATCGAGGATGTTGACGCCCATCGTGTCGGGATTGGTGGTGCGGATGCCCACGGCGACGGAATGGCCCGGATCGATCAGCCCTTCCTTGACCGCCTTGTAGACGAAAGTGCCGTGATCGATGCGATCGGGATCATCATCGACCCAACTGTCCGAATGCGCGTCGAACTGGATGAGAGAGACCGGCCCGTGCCGCGCCGCATGGGCGCGCAGGATCGGCAGCGTCACGAAATGATCGCCGCCCAGAGTGATCGCCGCGACGCCTTCGCCGAGGATACCGCCGATATGCGCCTCGATCGCGGCGGGCACGTCCTGCGTCTTGGCATAGTCGAACGGCATGTCTCCGTAATCGGCAATGGCGAACTCCGTCAGCGGATCGAACCCGTCCCAGCCATAGGGCGGATCGAAAGGCTGCAGGCTCGAGGCCTCCCGGATCGCGCGCGGACCGAAGCGGCAGCCCGGCCGGTTGGTCACCGCCTGGTCGAAAGGGATGCCAGTCACCGCGATGTCGAAGCCCGTCAGATCCTTGGAGTAGAGCCGTCGCAGGAACGAGGGCGCGCCGCCGAAGGCATTCTCGTAGGTCAGCCCGCGCGGGTCCGTCCGCGTCACCGCGTGGTCGATCTGTGTCTTTGCGTCTTCAAGGGCCATGCCGTTCTCCTCTTTGGGCGTCTCGTCCTGCGTCAGGCCGCGCGGCCGTGGCGGGCTTCAACGAGGCGCACGAAGAAGGATGCGCCCAGCGGCGCGACCGCATCGTTGAAATCGAATTTCGGGTGATGCACCCCATGCCCGATCCCCTGCCCGAGCTTCACATAGGCCCCCGGCCGCGCCTCCAGCATGTAGGAAAAATCCTCCGCGCCCATCACCGGCGCGGTATCGTCGTCGACACCCGCCCCGCCCGCGATCTCGCGTGCCACGTCCACCGCGAAGGCGACCTGGTCGGCATGATTGACCGTCGGCGGATAGGACCGGTCGTAATCGATCTCGAGCGAGAGCTCCGATCCCATCGCCGCCGCTTCGGCAAGCGTACGGATGCGCCGCTCGGCCATGTCGCGCACGGCGCTGTCGAAGGTGCGGACGGTGCCGCAGATCACCGCCTTCTCGGGGATCACGTTCATCGCCGAACCCGCATGGATCTGCGTGATCGAAACGACGATCTGAGCCATCGGATCGGTGTTGCGCGACGCGATCGTCTGCATCTGCAGACCGAGCCCCATCGCCGCCGGGATCGGATCGAGCGTGCCGTGCGGCCGCGCGGCGTGTCCGCCCTTGCCGGTCAGAGTGATCGTGAAATCGTCGACGGCCGCCATGATCGGGCCGGTCCGGGTCGAGAAACGACCCTCCGCGCTCGAGGGATCGGTATGGATCGCGTAGACCTCCTCGATGCCGAAGCGGTCCATGACGCCTTCCTCGACCATGACGCCGCCGCCACCGCCGCCCTCCTCGGCGGGCTGGAAGAGCAGGACGACACGGCCCGCGAAATTGCGTGTTTCGGCCAGATACCGGGCCGCTCCGAGAAGCATCGCCGTGTGCCCGTCATGGCCGCAGGCATGCATCTTGCCCGGCACGGTCGAGGCATGGGCGGCCCCGGTCTCTTCGGTCATGGGCAGCGCGTCCATATCGGCCCGCAGCCCCGTGACCGGCCCCGGCCCCGTCCCTTCGATCACGGCGACGACGCCCGTTTTCGCGATGCCCTCATGGATCTCGTCGACGCCGAATTCGCGCAGGCGCGCGGCGACGAAAGCGGCGGTCTCGAAGCAGTCGAAGGACAGTTCGGGATGCGCATGCAGGTGCTGCCTCCACGCGGCCATGTCGGGGGCAAATTCGGCGATACGGTTCACGGGGGGCATTGCTGGACTCCTTTGCGGGCTTCCGCCATCCAAAGGACAGAACCCCATCGCGAGGCCGAGAGCAATGGACGACCCACTGATCCGCGATCCGCACGGCGGAATGCCCCGCCTTCTGGCGATCATGCGCGCGCTGCGCGACCCCGAACATGGCTGCCCCTGGGACGTGGAGCAGACCTTCGCGACGATCGCGCCTTACACGATCGAGGAAGCCTACGAAGTGGCCGACGCCATCGAACGCGAAGCCTGGGACGAGCTGCGCGGCGAGCTGGGCGATCTGCTCTTCCAGTCGGTCTTTCACGCGCAGATCGCCTCGGAGCGCGGGTTGTTCGACTTCGACGACGTCGCCAAAGCCATCGCCGACAAGATGCTCGCGCGTCATCCCCACGTCTTCGGCTCCGAATCGAACGCCAAGAGCGCGGAGCAACAGGTGCAGGACTGGGAAGCGGTGAAAGCGGCAGAACGCGCTGAGAAAGCCGAGACCGGCGTTCTCGGCGGCGTCGCCAAGGGTCTGCCCGCGCTCACCCGCGCGGTGAAGCTTCAGAACCGCGCCGCGCGCGTGGGGTTCGACTGGCCGGCGACGGACGAGGTTATCGACAAGGTCGTGGAGGAGGCGCAGGAGCTTCGCGAGGCGACCGATCCCGCGCACCAGGCAGAGGAATTCGGCGACCTTCTTTTCGTTGTCGCCAATCTTGCCCGGCACCTTCAGATCGACCCCGAAGAGGCGCTCAGAGCGGCCAACGCGAAGTTCGAGCGGCGCTTCGGCTTTATCGAGGCAGGTCTCGAGGCGCGCGGCAAACGGCCCGAGGACAGCGATCTTGCGGAGATGGACGCGCTCTGGAACGCGGCGAAGCTTGCGGAAAAATCGGCACCCGATGAGAAAACAGATTGACCTGACAAAAATAGTCGGACATTAATCTCCACGTGGCTTCGGCCACGAGGATTTTCATTCGGCGTCTTCGGTTCCCTCCGACTCGTCGATCCCTGGGCCCCGGCGAGACGTGACGCTGGGGCCTTTTTCATTCTATCGGCGGAAACTGGCACAGCGTGGCATCGGGGCTATACTATCCAAGCAAAGACAAGAGGTTGGACTATGGCGCATCATCCCGGCAAGGATGCTGAGACCCCGATGCAAATTCCGGTGGGCGGGATCTGGCACATGCTGAAGCGCGTCTATACCGACGTGATTGACGACAATGTCCTCGTCATCGCGGCCGGTGTCGCGTTCTTCGGACTGCTCGCGATCTTTCCCGCGGTCACGGCGCTGATCCTTGTGGCAGGGTATGCCCTCAACCCGGAAGATGTCGCAGCCGAGCTCGATGAGCTCGCCGCGCTCCTGCCCGAAAACGCGGCGACGATCATCCAGGATCAGGTCGTGCAGGTCACGGGCGGCTCGGATGGCACGACGGGGCTTCTGTCGATCCTGTCGCTTCTTCTCGCGATCTACGGCGCCACGCGCGGTGTGAAGACCCTGATGGCCGGGATTAACGTCGCCTACGGAGAGAAGGAACGGCGCGGTTTCGTGCGTCTCAACCTCACCGCCTACGTTCTGACCGCCGTTCTGATCTTCGGCGTGCTCGTCTCGCTCGCGATGATGATCGGCACGCCTGCGGCGCTGGCGTTCGTCGGCGTCTCGCAGAACGTCGAATTTCTCGTCCTGGCCGCGCAGTTCATCCTCCTCGCCATCATGTCGGTTGGCGGGCTGTCGTTTCTCTACCGGTATGCGCCCTCTCGGCGCGCGGCGAAATGGCGGTGGATCCTTCCCGGCTCGGTGCTGGCAACGCTGCTCTGGATGCTGGGAACGATGGGCTTCTCGGTCTACGCGCAGAACTTCGCAACCTACAACGAAGCCTATGGGGCGTTGGGCGGCGTCATCATCCTGCTGACATGGATGTGGCTTTCGGCCTTCATCATCCTTCTCGGCGCGGAGGTGAATGCCGAGCTTGAATTCCAGACCCGCCGAGATTCCACGGCTGGCAAGGATCGACCCGAAGGGCAACGCGGTGCCGCCAAGGCCGACCGCTACCCCGAGCGCTACAGCGCCACGGTCGACCTCGGAGAATAGCGCCGTGGCGCGTCTGCGGAGCGCTCGGATCAAAGATCTGGACAGGCTCGAGAAGATCGTTCGCGCGGCCTTCGCGCCTTATGCGGAGATCATCGGCAAGCGACCCGCGCCTATGGATGCGGAATATGCCACCGCGATCCGTGCGGGACGCGTCATCCTCGCCGAGAAGGCAGAGATCACCGGCGTTGCCATCCTCGAAATACGTGGCCGCGAGATCTGGCTCGACACGCTGGCGGTCCTGCCCGGCGTGCAAGGCAGCGGCACCGGCACCCGGCTTGTCGCCGCCGCCGAGGATTGGGCGAGGCAGAACGGGGCGCGCGAGCTCAAGCTCTACACCAACGCCGCGATGACACGGAACCTGACCTATTACCCACGCCTCGGCTTCGAGGAGACGCACCGCGCGAAGATGGACGGGTTCGACCGGGTGTTCTTCACCAAGAAGCTCTGAGCGCACACAGAAAAACGGCGCCTCGATGAGACGCCGTTTTCCGAAATTCTGACGAGGCTCGCGCCGTCAGGCGGCTTCCTTGATGAACTTGACCGCATCGCCGAAGGTCTGGATCGTTTCGGCGGCGTCGTCCGGAATCTCGATGCCGAATTCTTCTTCGAAGGCCATGACCAGCTCGACCGTGTCGAGGCTGTCTGCGCCCAGATCGTCGATGAACGAGGCGTTCTCGGTTACTTTCTCTTCCTCGACGCCAAGATGCTCGACCACAATCTTGCGCACGCGATCTTCGATGTCGCTCATTGTCACTTCCTCATCGTTTTCCGGGCGACTTGGCCCAATAAGCTCGCGCGGTGTTCCGCGCGATGATTGCCCCTTGTCACGGGCGGTTCTGCGGGTCGTTCGGCCCTAGAGCCTGCCCCGGTTCCAAACTGCGTGCGCCTATAGCACAGCATACCGGCATGGCAAACGCTTTCGGCCCGGCGCGTCAAGCCTTGGCTAGAGCATGGCCATGCCGCCATTCACGTGCAGCGTCGTGCCGGTCACGTATCCAGCCTCGGGGCTCGCCAGGTACAGGACAGCCGCGGCGATCTCCTCGGGCGTGCCCATGCGGCCCATCGGGATCTGGCCCATGATCTGCGCCTTCTGATCGTCGTTCAGCTTGCCCGTCATCGCCGTCTCGATGAAGCCCGGCGCGATGGCGTTGACGGTGATCCCGCGGGTTGCGACCTCGTAGGCGAGGCTTTTGGACATGCCGACCATACCCGCTTTCGCGGCGGCATAGTTCGCCTGCCCCGGATTGCCGGTCGCGCCGACGATCGAGGAGATGTTCACGATCCGGCCCCAACGCGCCTTCATCATGCCCCGCATCAAACCTTTGCAAAGGCGGAACGTGGCGGTCAGGTTCACGTCGAGCACGTTTTGCCATTCCTCGTCCGACATCCGCATGAAGATGTTGTCGCGGGTGATGCCGGCATTGTTCACGAGGATATCGACCCCGCCCATCGCCTCGGCGGCCTGTTTCGGCAGCGCTGTCACGGCCTCGGCATCCGAAAGGTTGCAGGGCAGCACATGCGCGCGCTCGCCCAATTCCTCGGCGAGGCGCTGAAGCGGCTCTTCGCGGGTGCCGGACAGACCCACACTCGCACCCGCATTGTAGAGCGCGCGCGCGATCTCTCCGCCGATGCCGCCGGACGCGCCGGTGATGAGGGCGGTTTTTCCTGTCAGGTCGAACATGTCTCGCCTTTCCTTGATGATGTCTCGTCTCAGCCGAGCGCGGCGGCGACGTCGCCGGGCACGCCGATATTGCGGGTCTCGGCCTCCTTGGCAATGCGCCGAACCATACCGGAGAGCGCCTTGCCCGCGCCGATCTCCCAGAATTGGGTCACGCCCTGGTCGGCCATGAAGGCGACGCTTTCGCGCCAGCGGACCGCGCCGGTGACCTGCTCCACCAGAAGCGCGCGGATCTCGTCAGGATCGCTGACGGCCTCGGCGCGCACATTGGCGACGAGCGGCACGGCGGGTGCCTGCATGGGCACTTCGGCGAGCGCGTCCCGCATGACCTGAGCCGCGGGCTGCATCAGCGCCGAATGGAACGGCGCGGAGACCGGCAGCATCAGCGCGCGTTTCGCGCCCTTTTCCTTGGCCAGGGCCGCCGCGCGCTCTACCGCGGCTTTCTCGCCCGAGATCACCACCTGCGCGGGATCGTTGTCATTCGCGGCCTGGCAGACCGCACCTTCTGCCGCCTCCGCCGCGAGCGCCTGCACCGCCTCGATGTCGAGCCCGAGGATGGCGGCCATTGCGCCCTGCCCGACCGGCACGGCGTCCTGCATGGCGCGGCCCCGGATCCGCAGGAGCCGCGCGCAATCGGCGATCCCGAGCGCCCCTGCCGCCGCGAGCGCGGAATATTCCCCGAGCGAGTGACCAGCGACGAAAGCGGCGTCTGTCACCGACGCGCCCTCTGCCTCGAGCGCGCGCATCGCCGCCAGCGACGTCGCCATCAGCGCGGGCTGGGCGTTCTCGGTCAGCGTGAGCGTCTCCGCATCGCCTTCCCAGATGAGGGCGGAAAGCTTCGCCCCGAGCGCGTCATCGACCTCGTCGAACACAGCGCGGGCGGCGGGATAGGCCTCCGCCAGCTCGCGACCCATGCCGATGGCCTGGCTGCCCTGCCCTGGAAAGATGAATGCTCGGCTCATGCGCTGCGGCCTCCCCTGATTGCCCACCGGCCACTCCTCAGGGCCGGGATAAAGTATCGCGGCGGTGTAGCTGGACGAGACAGCGGGCGCAACGTCGTGCGCATCTGATGTGCGTGGAGGCGCGATTGCTGTTCGCGAAACTTCCGCTAGCTCTGCGTTCGACAGGAACAGGATCCGAGACAATGCTCGCCACAAATACCGTCGCCCGCTATGGCTCCGTCGCCAAGTCGTTTCACTGGATCGTCGCCCTAGGCATGATCGCGAATATCGCGCTCGGTCTCTGGGGTGAGCGGTTGCCGCAATCGACCGAGGCCGAGATCGCGCTCAAGTCGACCGTCTTCTCGATCCACAAGACGCTGGGGCTGACGGTGTTTGCGGTAGCGATTCTGCGGGTGATCTGGGCGCTGACGCAGCCGAAGCCCGCGCCCCTCCATCCCGAACGGCGGGCCGAGACCTTTGCCGCCGATGCCGCGCACTGGCTGCTCTATGGCTCGATCATCCTCATTCCGCTCACTGGCTGGGGCTATCACGCGGCGACGGAAGGCTTCGCGCCGATCTGGTGGCCGTTCGGACAGGATCTGCCCTTCATCCCGAACTCGCCAGAGGTCGCACGCATCTTCGGAACATTGCATTACCTCTTCAATATCGTGCTTTGGGTGACGCTGGCGCTGCACATCCTCGGCGCGCTCAAGCACCATTTCTTCGACCGCGACGCGACGCTCGCCCGCATGTTGCCCGGCAGGACCGAAGCGGCGGCTGAAGGTGAAGGTCACGGCCACGTCGCACCCGCCTTCGCGGCGCTCGCTGTCTGGGCCGTCGTTCTCGGCGGTGCCGGCGTGGCAGGCTGGTTCGCGCCCGAGGCCGAAGCGGGCGGCACCGAGCTTGAGGAGGTCGCATCGGACTGGACCGTGGAAGACGGCACACTTGCGATCGTCGTCGTGCAGAACGGCTCCGAGGTCGAAGGGCAGTTCGCCGACTGGACCGCCGACATCACCTTCGAGCAGCAGGATGAGCCGGGCATTTGGGGCGATGTGCGCGTCGAGATTGCCGTTGGCTCCCTGACGCTCGGATCGGTCACGAGCCAGGCGAAAGGATCGGACTTCCTTGCTGCCGAAGAGCATCCGCGCGCGGTCTTCGAGGCGGATCTCGTCAAGGTCTCCGACGAATACGAGGCGCAAGGCACTCTGACGATCAAGGACCAGACGGTGCCGGTGACCATGCCCTTTTCCTTGCGGATCGAGGACGATGTCGCGGACATGAGCGGGCGTCTGACGCTCGACCGGCGGAATTACGGCGTGGGTGAGAACATGCAGGACGAAGGCCAGCTTGCCTTCGACGTCGAGGTCCGCGTTCAGTTGACCGCGCGGCGCAGCCAAGAGGCGGAATAGCCGCTCACGGGCCGGCAAACGCCCTGCTGGACACCGAGACGGAATTGCCGGACGGATCCTTGATGTTGGCGAAAATGTAGCCGTCTGCCTGATGGAGGGTGCCAAACGTGTACCCTGCCTCCTTCGCCGTCGCGCAAAAGGCCGCCACATCCGCCACATCGAAGACCAGCTTGACCAAGGCCTGCCCCTCCTGCTGCCCCTTGGACAATGGATGGAGCAGCAGGGCGGCCCCGTCCTCTCCAGGTCTGAGCTCGACGATCCGATCGCCGTCGGAACGGTGCACGGAAAACCCGAACAGACGTGTATAGAAGTCGATCATCGCCTCTTCTTTACGCGTGTAGATCACGAGGCGACCGAGGGGCGGCATGCGGCATCCTTTGAATGACCTGCGTAGCGTAACATGCCGAGGTCGGGGGCGCGGCAACGAAAAAGGCCGGTCGAAGCATCGACCGGCCTTCGTCGGAAACTCGGGATCAGCGCCTTATTCGGCGGCTGCTGCGTCCTCGCCCGCCTTGGACGCCTCGAGCGAGATGAAGACCTCGACCTCATCGGAGACGTAGGGCGCGAACATGCCGACGTTAAAGTCAGAGCGCAGCAGCGTCGTCGTCGCGTTGAAGCCGACCCACGGCTCGCCTTCCATCGGGTGTTCCATCTGCTGCGTCAGCGTGGTGTCGAGCACGACTTCCTTCGTCACGCCGTTCATCGACAGATCGCCTGTGATATTCGCGGTGTTCTCGCCGGTCACTTCGATTCCGGTCGAGGTGAAGGTCACCATGTCGCCCTCTTCGGCGCCGAAGAAGTCGTCAGACATGAAATGCTCGAAACGGGCTTCCCAACCGGTCAGCATCGACCGCACAGGGAAAGACACTTCCACGGAAGAGTTCGCCGGATCCTCTTCGTCGAACATGATCGTGCCGTCGAAGCCCGAGAACATGCCGTAGGTGGTCGAAAAGCCGAGGTGGTTGTAGTTGAATACAACCTGGCTGTGGCTCGGATCGAAGGTCCATTCCTCCGGGGCCGCGAATGCTGCGAGGGGAAGCGCCGCGAGGGCGGTTGCGAATGTCAGGGTCTTCATAAGTTCGTCTCCATCTCTCTGCCGGACTGGCATAGTCACGCGTGGGAAGATGGAGGGATTGCAGCGGAGAAAAACCTTCGCGGCCTCACAGCGCCTGTTCAGAATTCAACAGGTCGTCTCCTGAGGCTGCGCGCCGCGCCGATTGACCAGCAGCCGATCAACCCAAGGAAGGTCGTAAGACCCAGTTTGAACAGGGTGGTCTCGGGCAGATCCGCGCCCGCCCTACCGATCCAGAGGAAAAAGATCGCGCCGAAGGCACCGAAGCCCAGGCATTTCAACGGCCAGCGCAGCAAGATGAGCGCGCCGTCCGGGAGCGATGAGGAAGAGTTCGGAAGTTCGGTGGCAAGGCTCATGGTCGGGCATCCGTGACTGTTCACGAATATAGGTTAATCTTGGAAGTTGGGCGTGATTTTGTCGCAAATTCGGAATTGCGAAGATGCAAGCCCCACCAGTCTGCGGGCCTTGCGTCACAGAGCGATCCGTGTATACGGGCGCTTCCTTCCGCTGGATCGTGAAACCGGCGCAGCCTCTCGTGGATGGGGGCGGAAGGATTGAGCCCCGTCCTATGAAATGCGCCCGAAAAAAGAACGGAGATCGCATGCCGCTTTACGAGCATGTTTTCATCGCGCGTCAGGATCTGTCCAACGCGCAGGCCGAAGGCCTCATCGAACACTTCTCGACCGTCCTCGGCGACAATGGCGGCAGCCTTGTCGAAAGCGAGTACTGGGGCGTGAAGACGATGGCCTACAAGATCAACAAGAACCGCAAGGGCCACTACGCCTTCCTGAAGACGGACGCGCCCGCGACCGCCGTGCAGGAAATGGAACGCCTGATGCGCCTGCATGACGACGTCATGCGCGTGATGACCATCAAGGTCGACGCGCACGAGGACGGCCCGTCCATCCAGATGCAGAAAAAAGACGAACGCGACGACCGCCGTCGCGAGCGCCGCAACTGATCGCCTGAGAAGAGGAGCATAAACCATGGCAGCAAAACCGTTTTTCCGCCGCCGCAAGGTCTGCCCGTTCTCCGGTGAGAACGCGCCCAAGATCGATTACAAGGACACCAAGCTGCTGCAGCGCTACGTGTCCGAGCGTGGCAAGATCGTGCCGTCGCGGATCACCGCCGTCAGCGCGAAGAAGCAGCGTGAACTGGCCCGCGCCATCAAGCGCGCGCGCTTCCTCGCGCTTCTGCCCTACGCCGTGAAGTAAGGAGAGCACCCCATGCAAGTCATTCTGCTGGAACGCGTGGCCAAGCTGGGCCAGATGGGCGACGTCGTCGACGTCAAGCCGGGCTTCGCGCGCAACTACCTCCTGCTTCAGGGCAAGGCCCTGACCGCAAGCCAGGAGAACATCGCCCGCTTCGAATCCGAGAAGCAGCATCTCGAAGCCAAGAACCTCGAGACCAAGAAAGAGGCCGAAGCCGTTGCCGAGAAACTCGGCGGCGAGCAGTTCGTCGTGATTCGTCAGGCATCGGACGGCGGCAACCTCTACGGCTCCGTCACCACCCGTGACGCCGCAGAGGTCTGCAAGGACGCCGGCTTCGACGTCGACCGCAAGCAGGTCATCATCCGCGAGCCGATCAAGGAGCTTGGTCTGCACGAGGTCGAACTGCACCTGCACCCCGAGGTTATCACGACGATCACGCTGAACGTCGCACGCTCGCCTGAAGAGGCCGAGCTTCAGGCCTCCGGCAAGACCATCCAGGATGCCGCGGCCGAAGAAGAGGCCCAGGCCGAGTTCGAGATTTCCGAGCTTTTCGAAGACCTCGGCGCGGCCGAGCTCGACGAGCTGGAAACCCGCGACGAGCAAGCCTCCGACGAGCCTGCCGTTCAGGAAAAGGAAGAGCTCGACGAAAAACTCGAGGACGACGACAAGTAAGCTGCTTCGACCCTCGAAGATCGAAGGCCGCGGGAGAGATCCCGCGGCCTTTTTACACTAAGTCCCTTCAAAGCGAGATGCGGAAGCGCTGGAAGCCGTCGATCATGTCGCTCGTCTCCTCGATCTCGACGCCTTTCACATCCGCGACGTATTGCGCGGCGTTCGGGCCCGTGTCGAAAAGAACGGTCGTGTTTTCCATCGGCGCGAAAGTCCAGTTGGCGTCGGCCGCAGGCGAAATCGTGCCCTGGTCGACGATGTAGCGCACGATCACGTCACGGTTGGTGTCGGGCGCCTCGAAGACGGTTGTCTCGGGGGTCGCGCCAGGGAAGTTGCCGCCCCCGCCCGCGCGGTAATTGTTTGTCGCGACGATAAACTCTTGCGCGGGGTCGATCGGCGCGCCCTCGAACTCGAGATCCACGATCCGGTTTGCATCCGCGTTTACCACGTTCCCGTCATTGTCGAATCTGGGAGGCTGCGACAGGTCGATCCGATAGGTCACCCCGTCGATCACGTCGAAATTGTAGGACGGGAAGTCGGGGTTCAGCAGAGTCGCATCCGTCGCCCCCGGCTCGATCTGGTTGAACATGCCCGCGGAGCGTTCGAGCCAGTCCTTCACCTGCGCCCCGGTCACCCTCACCGCGCGAACCGTGTTGGGATAGAGATAGAGATCCGCGACATTCTTGATCGCGATATCGCCTGCAGGCACGTCGGTGTAATAGTCCGGCCCGCCGCGACCGCCCGCTTTGAACGGGGCCGCTGCGGACAGGATCGGCAGGCCCTCATGCTCCGTCCCGGCCAACATCTGCTCGATATACCAGCGCTGCGCGTTGGAAACGATCTGCACCGAGGGATCGTCGGCCACGAGCGCGAAATAGGAATAGAGCGGCGCTTCGGTCTGGCCGACCGCGCGTCGCACGTAGGCAAGCGTCGCCTCGTGTTCTTCGGCCACGCTTTCGAGAACCGTATCGACGCTCTCGACCGTTGGCGTCACCGAGCGGTCCTCGCCGCGCTCGTAGATCGGACGGGTCGTGCTTTCGGTGGAGACGACGCGCCAGCTCGACCCGTCACGCTCGAGCATGAGGTCGATCACGCCGAGATGGCTGCCCCAGAAGCCACCCATGACCGCCGGTTTTCCTTCGATCGTGCCCGCGGAGATATCGGTGCCCGCGAACCCTTCGTAATCGGGCGATGGGAAGACAAGATGCGAATGCCCGGTCATCAGCCCGTCGACGCCGCCGACGCGCGCCAGTGGCACCGAGGCATTCTCCATGCCCTCGTCATGCTCCTGCGCGCCGATCCCGGAATGGCTGAGTGCGATGACGATATCGGCCCCCTCCTCGCGCATCTGCGGCACGTAGGCCTCCGCCGCCTCGACGATGTCGCGCGTCTGGACGTTGCCCTCGAGGTGCTGGCGGTCCCAGTTCATGATCTGCGGTGGCACGAAGCCGATAATACCGACGCGGATCGGGTGCGTTTCCCCGGCGCCGTCCGTTACCTCGCGGTCGAGGATCACGTAGGGCTGCACGAGCGTCGTGTCGGCAGTGGGACTTCCGCCCATCTCCTTGACCACGTTCGCCGAAACCACGGGGAAATCCGCCCCGGCAAGCGACTTCATCAGGAAGTCGAGCCCGTAGTTGAATTCGTGATTGCCGAGCGTCGAGGCATCGAAGTTGAGCGTGTTCATCGCGGTGATGACCGGATGGGCATCGCCCTCCTTCATGCCGCGCTCATAGGCGATGTAATCCCCCATCGGATTGCCCTGCAGGAAATCGCCGTTATCGAGAAGAAGGCTGTTGGTCGCCTCGGCCCGGATCGCCTGCACGTGCGCGGCCGTGCGGGCAAGGCCCACAGTGTCGACCTCCCGATCACCGTAATAATCGTAGGGGTAGACATGAACGTGCAGGTCTGTCGTCTCCATCAGCCGCAGATGCACCTGTCCGGCCTGAGCGCGCGCGGAATAGGGATGCAGGAGGGTCAGCGCGGCGGCGGACGTGCCGGTGGCAAGGAAAGCGCGGCGGCTGAGGGCAAGGCGCGAAAGCATGGAAGGACTCCCTGTCTGTTCTGTGTCTTTCAAGAAGCATGACAAACAGAGAGCGATGACGACAGGGTGACGATGCGCCGCCATCATCACGATTGGCCAAGATCCGCCAATCTGCACGAAAAATGCCGCGCACCCGGGGACGCGCGGCATCTGAAATCAGATCGAAGGTGGGATTACTCCTCGTCGAGCTTCTCGACTTCCTTCTGGAGCTCCTCCTTGGAGATCTCCTTCTCGGTCACGTCGGCCTGCTCGGCGATGTGATCGATGACCTTGTCCTCGAAGATCGGCGCGCGCATCTGCTGCTGCATCTGCTGGTTCTGACGCACGAAGTCGAAGAAGGCGCGCTCCTGACCGGGATATTGCCGCGCCTGGTTCATGATCGCCTGCGTCATCTCCGCATCGGTCACGGTCACTTCGGCCTTCTGGCCGATCTCGGCAAGTAGGAGCCCAAGGCGCACGCGGCGCTCGGCGAGCTTCATCTGCTCGTCGGTCGGCTCGATCTCTTCGTGGTCGTGGCCCTGAACCTCGGGATTCTCTTCGTGCCAGATCTGGTGGGCGATCTGCTTGGCCTCGGCGTCGACCAGGCTCGGCGGCAGGTCGAACTTGACCTTCTCGTCGAGCGCGTCGAGCACCTGGCGCTTCATCACCTGGCGCGCGGCACCCTGATACTCGGCCTCGAGCCGCTCACGGATCTGGCCTTTCAGAGCCTCGAGATCCTCGGCACCGTATTTCTGCGCCAGCTCGTCGTTGATCTCGGCAGGCACGGGTTTTTTGACGGCCTTGACTGTCACGTCGAAGACGGCGGCCTTACCGGCGAGGTTCTCTGCGCCGTACTCCTCGGGGAAGGAGACCTCGACGGCCTTCTCTTCACCTTCCTTCACGCCGACGAGCTGCTCTTCGAAGCCGGGAATGAAGGAGTTCGAGCCGAGCACCAGCGGGTAATCCTCCGCAGAACCACCGTCGAAGGCTTCGCCGTCGACCTTGCCGACGAAGTCGATCACGACCTGATCGCCGTCTTTGGCCTTGGTGCCCTTCTTGCGGTCCTCGAAGTTCTGCGCGTTCTCGGCGAGGTTGCTCAGCGCCTCGTCCACATCCGCGTCAGAGGCCTTCGCCACCAGCTTCTCGATCTTGATGTCCGACAGGTCCGCCTCGGGGATGTCGGGCAGCTTCTCGTATTTCATCTCGACCTGGACGTCGTCACCCTCTTTCCAGTCCTCGTTGGTCATCTTGACCTCGGGCTGCATCGCGGGACGGTCGCCGGTCTCCTCGAAATGCTGGTTCATCGCGCCGTCGATGGCTTCCTGCATCGACTCGCCCAGGATCCGCTGGCCGAACTGCTTCTTCAGCAGCGCCATCGGGACCTTGCCCTTGCGGAAGCCCTTCATCTCGATCTCGGGCTGCGCCTCGGAGAGCTTCTCATTGACCTTAGCGTCGAGCTCGTCAGCCGTCACGGTAATCGCGTATTCGCGCTTCAGGCCTTCGTTCAGGGTCTCGGTGACCTGCATTTCGGTGTCCTTTTCCTCATCCTCTGGTGCGGGTGGAGGGACTTGAACCCCCACGCCTTGCGGCGCCAGAACCTAAATCTGGTGCGTCTACCAATTTCGCCACACCCGCAATACGAACATCGGGGCCGAGCAAGCGCAGGCCCCTGGTCGCGCGATCCTCTAGCAAAGGCGCAAAACGGATGCGAGAGGAAAAATCCGTCCAGAAAATGCGCGACATTAACGTCTTCTTGCCGTAATCTTCCGAACAATAAGAGGCAGTGAACAGCAGGATAGCGCCTATGGAACCGAAAACGGTCCGGCGCGCAGACGGGGGCTTTGCCCCTCCGCGCCCCAATTCCATCCATAATCTGGGCCACAATGCGCTCGTGGCCGGCACCAGCGTGCTGACGCTCGACGGCGATTTGCCGGTGGAGATGCTCTCTCCCGGCGACCGTATCATCACGCGGGATCGCGGTTTGGTCGTTCTCGACGATCTGCGTATTTTTCGCGGCGAGGCGCGCCTCGTGTCGGTCCGCGCCGGCACGCTGGGGCATTTACGCCCCGATACGGACATTCTTCTCCCGGCAACGCAAGAAGTGCTGATCCGCGACTGGCGGGCCGCAGCGCTTTATGGGCGTCCGCAGGCAATGGTCGCGGCGGAACGGCTCGTCGACGGGGAATTCGTCCGCGATCTGGGCGCGCGCGAGGTGACGCTCGCCGCGCTGATCTTCGAAGAGCCGCACGTGATCTATGCGGACGGGCTGGAACTCGCCTCGGCTGTGCGCGACCCGGCGCGGGTCGGCTAGAGGCCGATCTCACGAAAAAGCTTCGGCAATTCTTCGGGCAGGTCCTCGGCGATAAGTCCGGGGCCGAAACTGCGCGCGGCTTCCACATGCAGCCAAGCCGCCGCTTCCGCCGCGAGGTGCGGCGCGATGCGACCCGACGCCAAGAGGCCGCCGATCATCCCGGCCAGCACGTCGCCCGCCCCCGCTGTCCCCAGCCAGGGCGCGGCGCGCTCATAAAGCGCGGCGTTGAGCGACACGGCACCTGCCGGACTCGCGATCACCGTATCCGGCCCCTTGAGGAGTATCGTCGCGCCTGCCCGTTCTGCCGCGAGCGCAGCCGCCTCGACCTTCGAGACGTCCCGTTTGCCGTGCGCGAGATCGGGAAAGAGCCGCGCGAATTCGCCTTCATGCGGGGTCAGCACAGCCTGATCATGCAGCGTCGCGAATAGCGCGTCGGGATCGTCTTGGAACGACGACAGGGCGTCTGCGTCGAGGACACTGCGCCGGTTTGCGCCAAGCGCGGTGCGCACGATCTGCCGCGTCTCTTCGCCCAAGCCAAGGCCCGGACCGAGGACAATCGCGGAGAGGCGCCCGTCTTCGAGCATCTCGGCGAGGCCCTCCGCCCCGCGCAGCGGTTTCAGCATGATCGCGTCGAGCCGCGCCGCGTTCTCCTGCACAGCTGCGGGCGGCACACCGAGCGTCACGAGGCCCGCGCCGATCCGGAGGGCCGCCCGCGCCGCCATGCGCGCCGCCCCACCCTTGCCCGGCCCGCCGCCGAGAACGAGCGTGTGACCACGATCGTATTTATGGTGACCAGGGGCGACGGGCAAAATGTCTTCAAGCCAGCGCCGCGCTTCGACACGCCCTGGGTCCAGGAGCCGCAAATACCCCGGTCTTGGCATCGCGGTCAGCGAGGCGGGATGCGCCTCAAGACCGATATCCACCACCTTGAGCGCCGCGCTTGGCGGCGTCTTGAGGAAATGCCCGCGCTTCGCGGCGTGATAGGTGACGGTCAAGTCGGCCGAGAGCGCATCGGCACCCTCCGGCACGAGCATCTGCCCATTATCGCAATCGAGGCCCGAGACGCAGTCGAGCGCGAGGCATCGCACCTGTCCGGTCACACCTGCCCGCGTTCGGACCGCATGCCATGCTGTCACGGCCTCCTGCGGGATTGAACGAGAAAGCCCCGTTCCAAAGAGAGCATCCACCAGCAGATCTGGTCGGTCGCCCTGCCCTGCCTCCCGAAGATCCTGAACGGGTCCGGCCGCTTCCCAAAGCGCCCGCATTCGCCGCGCGTCGGGCGATGCCTTGGCAGCATCGCCCAACCCGAAGACTTCGACCCGCCAGCCAGCATCCAAAAGACGCCGCGCGACGACGTAGCCGTCCCCGCCATTATTGCCCGGCCCGCAAAGAACGACCGCGTGGTGCGGCCCCTCGGCAAGATCGGGCCAATGCGACAAGGCTGCATCGACCGATCCGCGCCCTGCCCGCTCCATCAATTGCAGTCCGCTGACCTTCCCGGCCGACATCGCGGCCTCCTCGGCGGCACGCATCTGGGCGGCGGTCAGAAGCTCCATCGCCAGCCCCGATTCAGTTTCGCTGATTTCTGTGGCGTGATGCACAATAATTAATCACTCCTCACTGCAACCTTTCCGGCTTGCCGCTTTTCTCGGCACTTGCAATTGTCCCTCTTCGGGGGACGTGGTCTGCAGCGTTCCAAACGGCATGTGAGGAGGCAAGGCATGAAAAAGATCGAGGCGATCATTAAGCCTTTCAAGCTCGACGAGGTGAAGGAAGCGCTCCAGGAAGCTGGCGTGCAGGGCCTTTCGGTCGTCGAGGTGAAGGGTTTCGGACGCCAGAAGGGCCATACGGAACTCTATCGCGGCGCTGAATATGTCGTCGACTTCCTGCCGAAGGTGAAAATCGAAGTTGTGCTCGACGACGACCAGGTCGACGGCGCGATCGAGGCGATCGTCGCGGCGGCCAAGACCGACAAGATCGGCGACGGCAAGATCTTCGTCAGCCCCGTCGAGCAGGCCATCCGTATTCGGACCGGAGAGACCGGCGCTGACGCGCTGTAATCCGTAACAGTCAAGACCAGACCCAGATCAGAAAGGGACATTCGGGAATGAGCAAAGACAGCGTTCTCAAGACGATGAAGGATGAGGATGTCGAGTACGTCGATATCCGCTTCACCGATCCGCGCGGCAAGCTGCAGCACGTCACAATCATGGCCGACCAGGTCGATGAGGACTTCCTCGAGGAAGGCTTCATGTTCGACGGCTCGTCCATCGCCGGCTGGAAGTCGATCGAAGCGTCCGACATGAAACTGATGCCCGATACCGCATCGGCCTATATCGATCCGTTCTACGCCGAAAAGACCCTGTGCATGCACTGCACCGTGGTCGAGCCCGACACCGGCGAGCCTTACGACCGCGATCCGCGCGGCACCGCCGAGAAGGCCGAAGCCTACCTGAAGTCTTCCGGCATCGGCGATGTTTCCTACTGGGGCCCCGAGGCTGAATTCTTCATCTTCGACAACGTCCGCTACTCCAACTCGATCAACAAGGTGTCCTACGAGGTCGACGCGCTCGACGCGTCCTGGAACACCGACAGCGAATACGAGATGGGCAACATGGGCCACCGCCCCGGCGTCAAGGGCGGCTACTTCCCGGTGAACCCGATCGACCACGGCCAGGACATCCGCTCCGAGATGCTCTCGACCATGAAGCGCATGGGCATGAAGGTCGACAAGCACCACCACGAAGTGGCGTCCTGCCAGCACGAGCTCGGCCTCATCTTCGGCACGCTCACCGAGCAGGCCGACCACCTGCAGAAATACAAGTACGTCATCCACAACGTGGCGGACGCGTATGGCAAGTCGGCGACCTTCATGCCGAAGCCGATCTATGGCGACAACGGCACGGGCATGCACTGCAACATGTCGATCTGGAAGGACGGCAAGCCGCTCTTCGCAGGCGACAAATATGCAGACCTGTCGCAGGAAGCGCTCTGGTTCATCGGCGGCATCCTGAAGCACGCCAAGACGCTGAACGCCTTCACCAACCCGTCCACGAACTCCTACAAGCGCCTGATCCCCGGCTTCGAAGCCCCGGTCCTGCGCGCCTATTCGGCCCGCAACCGTTCGGGCTGCGTGCGGATCCCGTGGACGGAAAGCCCGAAGGCCAAGCGCGTCGAGGCCCGCTTCCCCGATCCGTCGGCAAACCCCTACCTGTGCTTTGCCGCACTCCTGATGGCCGGTCTCGACGGCATCAAGAACAAGATCGATCCGGGCGAGGCGATGGACAAGAACCTCTACGATCTGCCGGCCGAGGAGCTCGAGGGCATTCCGACTGTCTGCGGCAGCCTCCGCGAGGCGCTCGACTGCCTGAAGGCCGATCACGAGTTCCTGCTCGCAGGCGACGTGTTCACCAAAGACCAGATCGAAGGCTATATCGACCTGAAGATGGAAGAGCTCGAACTCTACGAGCACACCCCGCACCCGGTCGAATTCCAGCTCTACTACAGCTGCTGATCCGGCACAGCCGAACGATTGCGAAAGGGGCGCCTTCACGGCGCCCCTTTTCTTTTGGATCGCGAGTCGTCCGCCGCCTCAGGATCACCGCAATCTGAAAGTAGGCATGGCCGTGAGAACACCCTGTCGGTCCGTATTTCAGACCGGATTGCGGCAGGCTGATCGACTGTGACGCGATCTTGGCGCGTCTGCTGCAGGCTTGCCGCAAATCGCCGAATGTGCCTTGAAAAGACCCGATAAGAACCAGATTTGGACCGCGATTGGCCCGTGGCTTTTGAGGAAAGAAAAAAGCCCACCTCGGAGTTAAGCCATGCTGTCCCGGTCCAAAATCGTCTACGCTCCTTCCGCCGCGCCATCGCTCGAGACGCTCGAAACCGTTTTGTCGATATTCGCAGCACAACAGGGGCTTGCGATGACGGGGGTCGAGCGCGACTCCGATGGACTGACCTGCCAGGCCGGGAATTATACACTCTCGGTGAAGGTTCTGCGGACCGCAAACGAGACGCTTGTCGCGCTGAGCGCCGAGCGGGGCACCAAGGCGGCCAGACCCGTCCAGAAGCGTCTTGCGGCACTGACCGCGATCCTGCTGCACAACACGCACGCCGACGCCGTCATCTGGCTCGATACGGAGCTGCGGCTGCCCTGCGATGCGTTTCTCGACGCCGTTGCGCCTGCAACCCCAGCCCCGTCAGAATTCGCACCTCGACGCGTGGCGGCGCGGCGCCTCGCGACGCGGCCCCGCCCAAGCGCTTGCAACGCGGTGGACGCACCGGGCGTCACGCGCCTCGACGCGCATGTGCACGCATACGAGGCACATCTGCGGGCGCATCTGCGCGCCGATCCCACGAAGGAGGAGATGGAAGAACTCCGCGTTGCGCGCCGTGCCGGCTCCACCGGAATGCGCGTGTCGACCTGGGCCATGTCCCTCGCCGTTGCCACGGTATCACTACCGGTCGCGGCGCCGCTTATCGTCAGCAATGTCGTCCGCGGAGAAGATTTCCGCACGGCCTCCCTTGCGATGGGTCTGGCCGGTTTCTTTGTCGCCCTCGATACGACCGGCACGATGACGGAGATCGTGACCAACCTGTAATGCCGTCAAAAGGTAACTTTGCCCCCCGCCCTTTTCCCGCTACCGTCGCGCTTATGACCAAATCATTTCGAGCACGGGGGTTCTGATGCCGCGACGTTTTTCAACTTATATTCTGGCTTTGTCGCTGGGCCTGGCAGCAACGGCTGGTTCGGCTGCAAGCTGCATCACCAGCCAGGGCCAGTTCGGCGCGTACAAGCAGGGCCTCGGCCAACAAGCGTCGGCGCAGGGCGTGGGGCAACGCGGCATGCAGGCGCTGCAATCGGCGCAGCTCTCGGGCATCACATGGCGCTTCGAGTCCAATCCGAGCAGCCAGAGCGGCGTCTCTTACGGCGATCCTGCGGAATTTCTCGCCAAGCGCTCGGGAAGCTCCGCGCAGGCTTTCATCAACAGCGTTCAGAACCGCGTTGCGCGCAATGCCAACCTCTTCGCCTCGATCGAGCGCAGCTACGGCGTGCCGGGCAGCGTTCTCGCGACGATCTGGGGCCTTGAGACCAGCTTCGGCGGCTATCTCGGTGGAACCTCGATCGTAGACGGCGCGGTGACCCTTGCCTCCTATTGCCGACGCCATCCCCGCTTCGAGGACGATGCCATCGCGGCGCTTCAACTCGTTGATCGCGGCGTCATCACCTCCGGCACGCAAGGCGGACCGTCGGGCGAACTCGGCCATATGCAATTCCTGGCCGGCAACTGGATGCGCTATGGCGTCGATGCCAATGGCGACGGTCGCGCGGATCCCTACAACGCGACCGACGCGCTGGCCTCCGCGGCGAACATGCTGCGCCAGAATGGCTGGCAGCCAGGCCAGCCCTTTGGTCAGGGCACGCGCAATTTCAGCGTCCTCTCGGCCTGGAACGACAGTGGTAATTACCAGCGCGCCATCGCCTATGCCGCCGAGCGTGTGAACTAAACCGCAAGGCACGCGGGTGGGCGCTGGCGCGGCCACCCTGCTCCAAAAAAGCCCAAAACTGCACGGGTCTCGCCCTAGTTTGACCCAACTGGCTTCGTACCCTTCGGGACATTCAGAAACACGAAGCTGGTCCGAGAATGAGCCTCCCCGTTCGTCCCTACGCCGCCCTGGCCCTTGCCCGCACGAATTCGCTCGAGGTCGAGCGGTTCCTGCGCGTCGTGGCCCAGAGCCTCAGCCGGTTCGATGCCGATGGCGGCGCCAAGCCGCGCGCGTCGATCAAGCACGGCGCGGTGGCGGGCGAGACGATTATCGTGAAGGTCACGACCGACGTGACGCCCAAGGAAGGCACGCGGGTCGTCTTCCGGATCGCGCCGAGGCCGAACACCAAGAAGATGTCGCTCGACCGGAACATCGAGGTGCTGTCCGACATCGTCATGCGCGCGCTGCAGCGGGTCGATGCGCGTCACGTCGAATGGCTGGACGAGCGTACCAAGCTCTCGCCCGAGGAATTCCAGGTCTCCTGCTCCTACGTCTCGCCCAAACGTGCTCGCCGCGAGATGGTGGAAGCGCCGATCACCGAACGCTCGGTCGAGGCGATCGAAGAGAGCCTGGCCAAGATGTTCAACGACATCCCCCCTGTGGCCGAGCCGGGCCACGGAAAGGAGCGGGCCGAGCGGGTCGCCAGGGCCCGCGCAGAGGCGCAGAAGACGCTCGCCGACCGCGTGCCGAAGGCTTACGCCGACTGGCAGAACGACGACGAGGATACAGGCACGGCATCGCGCACGGAGACCGCCGGGCAAGAGCCGGACGCCGCGACCGAACCGCCGTCCCGGCAAGCTGGTCTGGGCCGCCTCGTCCGCGCGTTGATGCCGCGCCGGACCACCGCACATGTCATCGCCTTGGGGGGCGTGGCGCTGGTCTTCTGGAAGCACGGCCTGTTCGATCCACTCCTGAGGATCGTCGGCAGCTAGGCACCGCGCGGCACGTCGGCCTCGCTCAGAACGTAGGTGTGGATCGAGAAGATGACCGCACGCGTCTCGGGCAAGCGCCGCATGACCTGCCTCTCGGTTCGAAAGTAAGGCGCACCCTCGGCCTCCCATTTTGGCCGTCTATCGGGCACGAAAGGCTGGTGCAGCCGCGGATCATGGTGCCAGAGCGTGTTGAAACGCCAGATGGGCCGCTCGACCTGCAATCCGTCGAAAAGGCGCTGCACCCGGCGCGCAACGTCGCCGTCGTATTCAGGCACAGGCTCATGGATCGCGATGAGCGGACGGAGGAACTTGTCGGCCAGCCGCCAGCGCGCCGGGAAACAGAGGCTCGCAGCCGACAACACATGCTCCTCTCCCGATTTCTCAAGGATACAGAGGTCTTCCTGCACAAGCCGGCAAAGCGTGCCCATCGGATCGTGCGCCTCCACCCGGACGGCCACGCCATCGGGGCGCGTCACCACGTCCTCGGTGACGTCGAACTCTTCCGGCAATTCAGCGAGGACCGTGTTCAGCAGCTCTTCGGCGGCCGGGCGCGCGGTCTCATCCATCGCGATGACCGTATCGCGCCATTCGGAGGCAAGCCGGTCGCGAAGGGCCATCTGCGCGCCGTAAGCCTCATCCGCGATAAGCCAGGGCGCATCGCCGAGGGGCCTTGTGCCCGGCAGTCGGTGCCCTGCCCCGGGATCGTAGGGCAGCCTGCACTGAAGGATCGGGCCATCTTCCTCCATGAAAAACGGCGCACGGGTCTCCCCGCGCGCCGCGCCGTCGTTCATCGGTGTATCGCTCACCCGCGCGCGCGGCCGACCGCTTTCCACGCGAGCGGAAGGACCACGGCCGCCAGTGCCAGCTTCAGGCCATCGCCGAGGAGGAACGGCCAGAGACCCCATGCGAGGATCGGCTCGTTCCAGCCATAGAGCACGCCGAGCCAGAGCAGGCCGGGGACGTAGATGATGACGTTGCCGAGCAACATCGCTCCGGCCATCTTGGGCGCGGTGCGGTCCCACCCGGCGCGGGCTGCGGCGCCCAGGAGAAGCGTCGCCAGAACGTAGCCGACCAGATAGCCGCCGGTGCTGCCGGTCATGTAGGCAAGCCCGTTGAGTTCGGCGGTCGAGCTCTGGAACACGTCGAAACCGAGCGCGCCGATCAGCATGTAGCCCATGATGGTCGTCAGCCCGAGACGCGGGCCGTAGGCGGCAGCGATCGAGAGAACCGCGAACGTGCCCATGTTGATCGCGACCGGCGATCCTGGCACGGGCACCTTGACCTTGGCGAGGATGGCGAAGGCGAGGATGCCGACAACGACTAGTGCCGCCTGCTTGACGCGCAGTGCTGCGCCCTCGGTGGCTCCGAACGTCTCGACCAGCACATTGCGGCTCAGCGTCTCATTCATCGGGGATCTCCCTTGTCCAGCGTATCTTTGAAAACTTCATGCCGTCTGCGCCGCTTGCGTGCAAGGGCTTAGCGTCACTCGCTCCCTTTCGCCCGCACGAAGAGCGTGTCCATCCGGTAATCCTTGCGCGGTCCCCGCACCTCCCAGACCGCGCCCCAGACGGGCCAATCGGCAAGGTCGTAGATCACTTGGTAACGGTCGGGCGCGCAATCGTGCAGATCCGACGGCTGCGGCTCGGACAGGTCCATCAGGTGAAACGGACGGCCGTCGTCGAAGAAAATCTCAACGCCGCGCGGATGCGCGGTCCAGAGATAGCGCCGTGTGCCCGTGATCGGCTTCTGACCTGGCAAAGACAGCGTGATTTCCTCATCATAGATCAGTCCCTCGCCATCTCGCACGAGGTTGACGCTGCCCTGCCCTTGGGAAAGCTGTCCCAGCGTGCGGTCGAGGATCTTGCGGCGGAACCGCCAGCATCCCTCGAAATCGAAGAGGTGTCGAGGCGGCCCGGCCGAAGGCCGAGGCGACGGGTTGGCGCGCAAACGGGCTCCCTTCCCTTGTCGATGCTGCACCTGCAGTCTATGACCGCTCGCGAGCCCGTTACAAGTCAGGAAAGGCTGACCTCCCATGATCCCTCGCTATTCCCGCCCCGACATGGTCGCGATTTGGGCACCCGAGACGAAATTCCGCATCTGGTACGAGATCGAGGCCCATGCCTGCGATGCCCAGGCGGAGCTCGGCGTGATCCCCAAGGCCAATGCCGAGGCGGTCTGGAAGGCGGATGGCGTGGCGTTCGACGTCGCCCGGATCGACGAGATCGAAGCGGTCACCAAGCATGACGTCATCGCGTTTCTGACGCACCTGTCGGAGATCGTTGGCGCCGACGAGGCACGCTTCGTGCACCAGGGCATGACCTCCTCGGACGTGCTGGATACCACGTTCAACATTCAGCTGGTTCGGGCCGCCGACATCCTCATTGCGGATCTCGAGAAGCTGCTCGCCGCGCTCAAGACACGCGCCTTCGAGCACAAGGACACCGTCCGCATCGGCCGCTCCCACGGCATCCATGCGGAGCCGACCACGATGGGCCTCACCTTCGCACGGTTCTACGCCGAGATGGACCGCAACCTCGCCCGCATGAAGACCGCTCGCGAAGAGGTCGCCACGGGCGCGATCTCGGGCGCGGTCGGCACGTTCGCCAATATCGATCCCGCGGTTGAGGTGCATGTCTGCGAGAAACTGGGCCTCAAGCCCGAGCCGATCTCGACGCAGGTCATCCCGCGCGACCGCCACGCCGCCTTCTTCGCGGCGATGGGCGTTGTGGCCAGCTCCATCGAGAACGTCGCGACCGAAATCCGCCACATGCAGCGCACCGAGGTGCTGGAAGCCGAAGAATTCTTCTCCAAGGGGCAGAAAGGCTCCTCGGCGATGCCGCACAAGCGCAACCCGGTCCTGACCGAGAACCTCACCGGCCTCGCGCGGCTGGTGCGGATGGCTGTGATCCCCGCGATGGAGAACGTGGCGCTCTGGCACGAGCGCGACATTTCGCATTCCTCGGTGGAGCGGAATATCGGCCCCGATACGACCGTCACGCTTGATTTCGCGCTGGCCCGTCTGACCTCGGTTGTTGAAAATTTGGTCGTCTACCCAGAAACGATGCTCAGGAACCTGCACAAGTTCAAAGGGCTCGTCATGTCCCAGCGGGTGCTTCTGGCCTTGACCCAAGCCGGCGTCAGCCGCGAGGATTCCTATCGCCTCGTGCAGCGCAATGCCATGAAGGTATGGGAAGAAGGCGCTGATTTCAAAGAGGAACTCCTCAAGGACGACGAGGTGCGGGCGGCGCTGAGCGAGGCCGAGATCGAAGAGAAATTCGACCTTGGCTATCACACCAAGCATGTCGACACGATCTTCACCCGCGTCTTCGGCGAGGCCTGACCCCGCGCGCCTGTGACTTTGACGCAAGGTAAAGCCGTGCTAGCCTTCCTTCATCCAAAAGGAGGTTTGACGATGATCAAGACTGCTCTTGCCGCCGCGTTTCTCACGGTTGCGTCGACGCTTTCCGCTTTCGCGGCCTGCGGCTATAGCGATGCCCGCATGACCTGCGCTGACGGGATGATCTACGACTCCGAGACGGGCAGCTGTCAGGTCGTGACAGGCTGATCCCGATCCAGCGATAGACATATGGGGGCGGCCCGTCAGGGGCCGCCTTTTTTCTATTCAGGTCCGGGCGTTGGTCAGCCTTCCTTAACCGAGCGCGCGATAGTGAGGGTGGCACCGATATCCGCAAAGGATCCGCCTGCCCCGATGTCCCAGATCGCGCCCTTCACGCCTCAATCTGCGTTCGACGCTCCCGATCCCGGTGCCGCGCGGATGCCGGCGCGGCTCAGCCGGAAGGCCAAGGCCGCGATCATCGTGCAGTTCATCCTGAACGAAGGGACGGACATTCCGCTCTCCTCGCTGCCCGAAACGCTGCAATCGGAACTCACGCTGCAACTCGGCGCGATGCGCTACATCGATCGCACCACGCTCGATTCGGTCATCGCCGAATTCGCGGACGAGCTGGACGCGGTCGGCATGTCCTTTCCGGGAAACATGAGCCGTGCGCTGACTGCTCTCGACGGCCGCATTTCGTCCCGGACCGCCGCGCGCTTACGCAAGGAAAGCGGCGTGCGCCGTACCGGCGATCCGTGGGAGATCATCAGCGCGGAGAAAGCCGAGACGCTTGCCGAACTCGTCGAAACCGAAAGTATCGAGGTGGCGGCAGTGATGCTCAGCCGAATCGAGGTCGCCCGCGCCGCGGAGGTGCTGGCGCTCATTCCGGGTGCCCGCGCCCGCCGAATCACACATGCGGTGTCCAAGACAGCGGGCGTGACGCCCGACACGGTGGATCGGATCGGCCTCAGCCTCGCCGCGCAACTCGACGCCCGCCCGCCGCACGCCTTCGACCGCAAACCCGAGGAGCGGCTGGGCAGCATCCTGAACTTCTCGCGCGCCGAAACCCGCAACGAAGTGCTGACAAATCTCGAGGAGGCGGACCAGGACTTTGCCGAACAGGTACGCCGCAAGATCTTCACGTTCGAGAACATCGCCGAACGTCTTGCCCCGGAGGATGCCCCCAAGATTACCCGCGATGTCGAAAACGACGTGCTTGCGCGCGCTTTCGGTGGCGCGATGGGCGAGGCGGAGAACCGGACGGTGGATTTCGTGCTCGCGAACCTCTCGACGCGCATGGCCGCCACGCTGCGCGAGGAAGCGGCCGAGGTTGCCTCCACGCCCCGCAGCGAGGTCGAGGCCGCCCAGAACGCCGTGGTCGCCGCCATCCGGGAAATGGAGGCGTCGGGCGAGATCCGGCTTCGCGCACCCGGTCCGGGCTGACCTTGCCGCGCCGCCCCCGCGCCCCTAAGACGGGCGCGGAGAGGCAGACAGGCGGATGGATGACGCGCAAAGAAGAGCCAAACTCGACCGAGGCCGAAGCCGAGGAGCTTGCGGGAAGCCGGATCGACTGGGTGACCGATATCGTCCTGCGCGCGCTGATCCGCCTCGCATTGACGCTTCCGCTACGGATGCGTCTGTCGCTCATGGGCGGACTCATCTCTCGCGTGGTCGCGCCTTTGGCCGGATACCGAGCCCGCGCCGAGGCCAATCTTGCCTATACATGGCCCGACATGACCGAGGATCGACGCCGCGCCATTGCCCGCGCGGTCTCGGACAATGCCGGGCGCACGATGATCGAGAATTACGACGTTCTCGGCCTTCGCGACAGGATGGCCGGCAGCCCGCTTCTGGGTGAGGGCGTCACGGAATTGGAGGCGGCCCGCCAAGAGGGCCGACCGGTCCTGTTCGTCACCGGCCACTTCGGCAATTTCGAAGCCCCGCGCGCCGCGCTTGTCGCGCGGGGCTACCAGATCGGCGGGCTCTATCGTCCGATGTCGAATCCGTTCTTCAACGCGCATTACGCACAGAACATGCATGCGCTATCGGGGCCGGTCTTCGAACAGGGCCGGCGTGGCACGATGGGCCTTGTGAAGCACATCCGCCAAGGCGGCATGGGCGTCCTGCTCTTCGATGTCTACGACAGCTCCGGCGCGAAGATCGATTTCCTGGGAAAGCCCGCGCCGACCCTGACTTCGGCGGCGGAAATCGCGCTTCGGACCAATGCGCTGCTCATGCCGTTCTTCGGCATTCGCCGCAACGACGGCGTGAGCTTCGATTGCATCTTCGAGCCGTCTATTCCGCACGGCGATCCGGTTGAGATGACCCGTGAGATGACGCGCCGCCTCGAGGCGCGGATCGAGAATGATCCGGCGCAATGGTTCTGGATCCATCGCCGCTGGAAGCCAAGACGTCAGGAGAAGAAAGCCCGAAAGCGCGCTCGCGAGGCGTCTCAGAAAGCCGAGTGAGCCGCGCCGCCACGGACGTCTATTTCAGGCGCGCCGCTGACAGGATCGGACCGTAATCGGGCTCTTGGGCGAGGACAACGATCGGCAGATCGCCCGACACCGGAACCTCGGTCGTCAGGGGTGAATCGCCGTCCCACCGAGCAACCACGTCCCAATCGGTCACGATGTGCGAATAGTCGAGATCACGCCCGGCATTCTCACCGCGTTCGACCGAAACCGTGTCGCCGGCGCGGTAGCGCACGACATGGATATCGACAGGCCCGACCGGCGCGTCCGACGAGAGCGCGATGCTGAGTGCGTCGCCGCTCCGAGCGAGGCGGATCGAGACCGGCGTCTCGATCCCCGCCTCCCGCGCCACGATGGCGGTCACGTCCTTGGCGCGATTGCCGACCACGTCGTGCGTGCCGTCGATGATCATCTGCGGCGTGTAGATCGATCGGCGCCCGGCGGCCTCGGCGTATCCCTTCTGGCGCGCGGTGAAGGCGGGATTGGCGAAGCTGTCCTTCCAGCCGATGTAATCCCAGTAATCGACATGCAGCGCGAGCGCGATGACGTTCTCATCCAGCGCCAGCTTGTTCAGCAGCGCATCCGCCGGCGGACAGGAGGAACAGCCCTGCGAGGTATAGAGTTCTATCACCACGGGAGCATCCTCCGCGTGAGCCGCTCCGGCCCAGAGGCACGCTCCGGCAAGGGCAGACGCCCGAATGAGACCTGAAACAGCCATGGAACCCCGCTTGTCCAAACCTCGAAAGATGTAGCCGCCCGCCCCTGAAATGAACAATCAACGAATTGCGAGAGGCTGCGAGAGCGCGTCACCGATGTCACGGCGGAAATTTGTGCACCATTGTATACATAAAACCGTGTGACACTCTTGATCGGCTCGGCGTGTTGATGCAGATACCACCCAAGCCCTCTTCTTTCACGTCACGTCATGGAGGCTTTTCATGCCCATTACCGTCGGCCAAGACAGCAACAAGACCCGCCAGACCCTCAAGGTTGGCGACCGCACCATCGCCTATTATTCGATCGCTGCCGCCGAGAAGGCGGGCCTCGGCGACTTTTCCAAGCTGCCGAAGTCTCTCCGGGTCGTCCTGGAAAACATGCTGCGCTACGAGGATGGCGTCACCGTCGATACCGACGATATCAAGGCATTCTCGGCCTGGGCCGAAGCCGGCGGCAAGTCCAAGCGCGAGCTCGCCTACCGCCCGGCGCGCGTTCTGATGCAGGACTTTACCGGCGTTCCGGCGGTCGTGGACCTTGCGGCGATGCGCGACGGGATCAAGGCGCTCGGCGGCGATCCGCAGAAGATCAACCCGCTGAACCCGGTCGATCTCGTAATCGACCACTCGGTTATGATCGACGAGTTCGGCAATCCCCGCGCCTTCCAGATGAACGTCGACCGCGAATACGAGCGCAACATCGAGCGCTACGAGTTTCTCAAGTGGGGCCAAGGCGCCTTCGCGAACTTCCGCGTCGTGCCGCCGGGCACCGGCATCTGTCACCAGGTGAACCTCGAATACCTCGCGCAGACAATCTGGACCGATGCGGACCAGAACGGCGAGGACGTGGCATATCCCGACACGCTTGTCGGCACCGACAGCCACACAACGATGGTGAACGGCGCGGCCGTCCTTGGCTGGGGCGTCGGCGGCATCGAGGCCGAGGCCGCGATGCTCGGGCAGCCGATCTCCATGCTGATCCCCGAAGTCGTGGGCTTCAAGCTCACCGGCGCGATGGTCGAAGGCACGACCGCGACCGACCTCGTGCTCAAGGTCTGCCAGATGCTCCGCGAGAAGGGCGTCGTCGGCAAGTTCGTCGAATTCTACGGCGACGGGCTCGACAACGTGACGCTTGCCGACCGGGCGACCATCGGCAACATGTCCCCCGAATTCGGGGCGACCTGCGCCTTCTTCCCGATCGACGACGAGACCCTGCGCTACCTGCGCCAGACCGGCCGGGATGAGGACCGCATCGCGCTCGTCGAAGCCTATGCCAAGGAACAGGGCATGTGGCGCGAGGCCGGCTCCGAGCCGATCTTCACCGATACGCTCGAACTCGACATGACCACCGTCAAGCCGGCGATCTCGGGCCCGAAGCGTCCGCAGGATCACGTCAATCTCGACGAGGCGGCAAAGACCTTCCACGACTACATCGCCGGTCAGCGGAACGGCAAGGATGCGAGCCCGCAGGAAGAAGTCCGCTGGGAAGGCGAAGGCGGCATGCCCGAACCGTCCGAGATTCCGGGCGATACAGGCAGCCACAAGCGCGGCTTCGTGAAGATGAAGGATATCGACGGCGAGGAGGTGGAATTCCAGCTTCATGACGGCTCTGTCGTCATTGCCTCGATCACGTCCTGCACCAACACGTCGAACCCCTACGTCATGATCGGCGCAGGTCTTGTCGCCAAGAAGGCGCGCGAACTCGGCCTCGACCGCAAGCCCTGGGTGAAGACCTCGCTGGCGCCGGGCAGCCAGGTCGTGTCCGCCTATCTCGAGGCATCGGGCCTGCAGGAGCATCTCGACGCCATCGGCTTCAACCTCGTCGGCTACGGCTGCACGACCTGCATCGGGAACTCCGGGCCGCTTGCACCGGAAATCTCCAAGTGCATCGCCGATAACGACCTGATCGCGACCAGCGTTCTGTCTGGCAACCGGAACTTCGAGGGCCGGATCAGCCCGGACGTGCGCGCCAACTACCTGGCCTCGCCGCCGCTCGTCGTCGCCTACGCGATCGCAGGCGACATGAATATCGACGTGGCGAACAGCCCGATCGGCCAGGACAAGGACGGCAACGACGTCTACCTCAAGGACATCTGGCCGAGCCAGGCGGAGATCGCCAAGCTCGTGGAAGAGACCGTCACGCGTGAGAGCTTCCAGGAGAAGTACGCGGACGTGTTCAAAGGCGACGAGAAGTGGCGCTCGGTCGAGACCACCGACGCGGAGACCTACGACTGGCCGTCCACGTCGACTTACGTGCAGAACCCGCCCTATTTCCAGGGCATGTCGAAAGAGCCGGGCGAGATCCACAATGTCGAAGGCGCGCGCGTTCTCGCGATCCTCGGCGACATGATCACCACCGACCACATCTCGCCTGCGGGCTCGTTCAAGGAAACGACCCCGGCCGGTCAATACCTCGTGGATCGCCAGGTCCCGCCGCGGGAGTTCAACTCCTACGGCTCGCGCCGCGGCAACCACGAAGTCATGATGCGCGGCACCTTCGCCAATATCCGCATCAAGAACGAGATGCTGGACGGCGTCGAGGGCGGCTACACGCTCGATCCCGACGGCAACCAGACCTCGATCTTCGACGCCGCGATGGCCTATCAGGATCAGGGCACGCCGCTCGTGATCTTCGGCGGTGAGCAATACGGTGCGGGCTCGTCCCGCGACTGGGCGGCCAAGGGCACGGCGCTTCTCGGTGTGAAAGCCGTGATCGCGGAAAGCTTCGAGCGGATTCACCGCTCCAACCTCGTCGGCTTCGGCGTGGTGCCTTTCGAGTTCACCGGCGGCGACACCCGCAGCTCGCTGGGCCTGACCGGCAAGGAAACGGTCTCGATCCACGGGCTCGAGGACGTGACGCCTGGCGCGGAGCTGCCCTGCAAGATCACGATGGAAGACGGCTCCGAGAAGGAGATCACCCTGAAGTGCCGGATCGATACGGCCATCGAGGTCGAATATGTCCGTCACGGCGGCGTCCTGCACTACGTGCTGCGGAACCTCGCCAAGGCGGCCTGACGTCGTCCATCTGCCTGTAACCTGGAGAAAGCCCTGCATTTGCAGGGCTTTTTTCGTCGCTCAACCGCGGCGCCGCCCGTGAAGTCGGGTCGCTGGCGGCTTTCCGCCCGTCGCGGTCTCGTGAGGCGCCAAATCCCCCCGCATGGGCTTACACCTTCCGCATCGTAACCCCGCATCAGAAGGGATCAGACGATGAAGGCAGGACGGACAGGCAGAACGGTCGTCACGATGATACAGGCCGCAGTGCTGGTGGCACTGACGGTCCTCGGGGCCTACGGGGCGAGCGACGGACACGCAGCGGCTTCGGACACGACATGCCTGCAGGACACGGAGGGGCGCTGCGCGCGCCCCTCCGACACCTGAAACCACGACAGACCGGGACAAAGGACCGGACTAGTCCTCGGCCAGCGCCGCCTCGAGTTCCGGCACGAACCGCTGCTCGTAATCCGATCCGACAAGAGGGCCAGTGAAGCGGAAGAGCACCTCGCCCTCTCCGCTGAGGATGAAGGTCTCGGGCGGCGCGGTGACGCCCCAGTCGATCGCGGTCCGCCCTTGAGGATCGTAGGCGACCGCCGCGAACGGATTCTCCTCGTCGGCGAGGTAGGTCAGTGCCGAATTGGCCTGATCCTTCATGTTGACGCCGATGATCGGCATCCCCTCGTCCTGCATCTCGAGGAGCATTGGATGCTCCACCCGGCAGGGCGGGCACCAGCTGGCCCAGAAGTTCACAAGCGTCACATCGCCCGACCGCAGAATCTCCGGCGTGACGCCCGGCAGATCGCCCAGCGTGGTCTCGGTGATGGCCGGCGCCTCTTGGCCGAGGCGCGTCGAGGGAAGAGAATCGGGATCGACCCGTTGCATGCCGACATAGGCGAGACCTGCGAACGCCGCGAAAATGACGGGCGGCAGGATCATCAAAGGCGAGATCTTAGCCACGGCGTCCCTCCACATCCGAAAGCTCGCGCCGCACCTTGCGGGCACGCATGACGCTGAACGCGACCAATGCCACGATCAAAACGAGGGAGACGGCGTAGGCCGACAGGACCGCATCTGCGTATTTTCCAAGATCCGGCATCACGCCATCCGCTCCCGCGCCAGAAGCGCCCGCATCCGCCGCGCCCGGATCTCGGTCTGGGTCCGCAGGAAGACAAGGGCGATAAAAAGAAGGACAAACCCCGCGATCGAAACAAGCAGCGGGAAGTAGAACACATCCGCCACGTTCTTTTCCTTGTCGAGGGACAGCGACGCGCCCTGGTGCAGTCCCTGGTTCCAGAAGTTGACCGCGTAGCGCGACAGAAGCGCGAAGACCGATCCGACGAGACAGAGAATCGAGGTGAGATCCGCCGCCGTGTCGTCATTCTCGATCGCCGCCCAGAGCGCCATGTAGCCGAGGTAGAACAAAAACAGGATCAGGAAGGAGGTCAGGCGCGGATCCCACGCCCAGTAGGTGCCCCACATGGGCTGCCCCCAGATCGCGCCCGTGGCCAGGGCAATTACCGTCATCGTCGCGCCGACCGGGGCCGCGGCACGAGCAGCGAGCGCGGAGACGTGGTGCCGCCGCACGATCCAGATCAGCGACGCCACCAGCATCATCAGCCAGCCATTGATCGCCATCAGCGCCGAGGGCACGTGCAGATAGATGATCTTCACGGTGGAGCCCTGCCGGAAATCGTCAGGCGTGAAAAAGAATCCCCAGATCAGACCGACCGCAAGACAGACCGCCGAAAGCCATGCCAGCCACGGCAGGACGCGGTCCGTCGTGCGGATGAACTTGACCGGATTAGCATATTCCCAAAGCGACATGAGCGTTCCTTAAGGCCTCGGACAGGCAGGGACAATTCACATGTGCTCGCGGGCGCGCGCAAGCGCTATCGCAGATTCACCCGAAGGACGGCCGCCGAGGCGAAGGGCAATAGCGCCAGCGTGCCGAAGGACAGCCCCGCCAGCATCAGGAGCGGCGTTTCCACCGCGAGTCCGTCGGCTCCGCGCCGCGCGACCTCGGCCCCGAAAATGAGCGTCGGCACGTAGAGCGGCAGCACCAGGAGCGACAAGAGAAGCCCGCCGCGCTTCAGGCCGACGGTCAAGGCTGCGCCGAACGTGCCGATCACCGACAAGGCGGGCGTGCCGATCAGAAGCGACAGGAACAGCCACAGATATCCCGGCGCGGGCAGGCTCAGGAGGAGACCCAGCGCCGGCGCGGCCAGCACCAGCGGCAAGCCGGTCGTCAGCCAATGGGCCAGCGCCTTGATCGTGACGATGCCTTCCATCGGAAGCGGCGCGGTCGCCAGAAGGTCGAGCGATCCGTCCTCCCAATCGAGTGCGAAGACCCGGTCCAGCGACAGAAGGCAGGCCAGAAGCGCACCGATCCAGAGGATGCCCGGCGCGATCTCGGTCAGAAGCGTCGTCTCCGGCCCAACGCCGAACGGTATCAGCGTCACGACGATGAGGAAGAAGGCAAGGCCGAGACCGAACCCGCCTCCGGCCCTGACGGCCAGTGCCAGATCGCGTGCGATCAGCGCCCTCACAGGAACGCCTCGTCTGCGCCAAGCTCCTCGGGCCGCGCCTTGAACGGCGTCACGTCGAGGCTGCGCGCCTCCGGCAAACCCAGATCGATATGCGTCGCCATGAGAGCCGCGCCGCCGCCAGCAAGATGCGTCTTCACCGCCCCCGCGAACAACGCGACCGAGGCTGCATCGAGCGACACGGTCGGCTCGTCCAGCACCCAGACCGGCCGTCCAGTGACGAGAAGCCGGGCCAGGCCGAGCCGCCGCTTCTGCCCCGCCGACAGGTTCCCGGCCAGCCGCGATTTGAGACCCAAGAGATCGAAGCCCTCGAGCGCGGCCTCGATCTTGCCCGTCCCGAAGACCGACGCCCAGAAGCCGAGATTTTCCTCCACGCTGAGCGCGGTCTTGATCCCGTCCTGATGCCCGGCATAGGCGATGCGGTCGGTGCCCTCGATTGTCCCCGACAGCGGCGGCTGAAGCCCCGCGATCGAGCGCAGGAGCGTTGTCTTCCCCGAGCCGTTCGGCCCGCGCAGAATGAGTGCCTCACCCGCCTGCAGAGCAAAGCTCACGCCGCTCAGAACCGGCAGGCCGCCACGCGCAACGGAAAGATCGGACACTGTCAACATGGCCCAAGACCTAGCCTGCCCCGCGCGGGAACGGAACCGCTCTCGCGCGCGGCCCTCTCTTTGGGTTGGCATAAATACCGGCGGGGGAGCGCGAGGGGGCAAAGGGCCCCCTCGCCCGCGCCACATCGCGCAAGGCTCAGACCGGAAGCACCGCCAGCGCCACCCGCCGGCCTTCGGAGAGAAGGACGTTGTAGGTCCGGCAGGCAGAGGGTGACGCCATCACCTCGACGCCCATACCCGCTTCTTCGAGAGCGTGCCGCAGGTCTTTCGGAATATGCGCCGTCTCGGGGCCGGTGCCGACAAAGAGAACGTCGATGTCGTCCGCCAGCGCCAGAAGCCGCGCACGATCCTCGAAGCCGCCCCAGGCCTCGGTGCCCTTGGGGCTGAGACAAAGCGGACCCTCTATCGCCTCCCCGCCGATCCGGAAGAAGCCCGGCCCGTAGCCGTCCACCGGCTGGGCGTCCGTGAAGGTTACCTCGTTCAGGCGCATGGCACGTATCCCCCTCGTGTCACCGTTCAAAAATATGACCCGGCGGGGCGTTCCGGCAAGCCGGGGCCCCTGCGGCATCTCGCGTCTCAGGCATCCACATTGGCAAATTGCGTGCCCGCACCGCCGTCGGTGGGTTTCTCCCAGTCGCGTTTCACGCCGAGTCGGTGCAGGAGCGCGGTCGCGACGAAGATCGACGAATAGGTGCCGACCAGCACGCCCCAGATCATCGCGAAGACGAAGCCCCGGATCACGTCACCGCCCAGGATGAAGAGCGCGATCAGCGCAAGAAGCGTCGTGACCGAGGTCATCAAGGTCCGGCTCAGCGTCTCGTTGATCGAGATGTTGAGCACCTCCTTCAGCGGCCGCTTCTTGTACTTGACGAGATTCTCTCGCACGCGGTCAAAGACCACGACCGTGTCGTTCAGCGAATAGCCGACGATGGTGAGAAGCGCGGCGATGATCGCGAGGTCGAACTGGATCCGCAACTCCGAGAAGATGCCGATGGTCAGCAGCACGTCATGGACGAGCGCGGCCACCGCGCCAAGGGCGAACTGCCATTCGAACCTCAGCCAGATATAGATCAGCACCGCCCCGATCGCGAGCAGCACCGCGATGATCGCGGTCTGGATAAGTTCTCCCGAGACCTTCGGCCCGACGCTCTCGACGGAGGTAAAGTTGATGTCGGGTGCCACGCTCTGGAGCGCGCTCTCGACCGCCTGGATCGTCTCGGGCGTCACCGATTCTGCATCGCCCTGCGGCGCGATCCGCACCATCGCGACATTCTCGTCCGGCCCGAAGCTCGGATCGAACACTTCCGAGATAACGATATCGCCGAGTTCAAGCTCCTGCATCGCCGCGCGATAAGCCGCAACGTCGACCGGCTCCGCACTCTCGGTGCGGATCGTCGTGCCGCCGCGGAAGTCGATGCCGAAATTGAGGCCCTGCAGGGCGAAGGACACGAAGGCGATGACCATCATCAGCCCCGAGATCCCGAGCCACAGCTTGGAGCGGGAGAAGAAGTCGACGGAGGTCTCTTCGGGAACGAGTTTCAGTCGCATGGGGCGGAACCTCTCAGACTGTGATGGTCTTCGGGCGCGTGCGCTCGAACCACATGGTGACGAAGAGCCGGGTCACGAAGATCGCCGTGAAAACCGAGGTGATGATGCCGAAACCGAGCGTCAGCGCGAAGCCCCGCACGGGCCCGGAGCCCATCGCGAAGAGGATGATCGCGGTGATGATCGTCGTGATATTGGCGTCGACGATGGCCGAAAGTGCCTTCTCATAGCCCCGTTCGATGGCGCGGGCCGGCCCGCGCGCGGTCTTCAGCTCCTCGCGGATCCGCTCGAAGATCAGAACGTTCGCATCGACCGCCATACCGACGGTCAGCACGATCCCGGCAATACCCGGCAGGGTCAGCGTTGCCCCGATCACCGACAGGATCCCGAAAAGGAGCGCCACGTTGATGATAAGCGCGATATTCGCGAAGAGGCCGAAGAGCCCGTAGCAGGCGAACATGAAGACGAGGACCAGCGCGAAGGCCACCATCGTGGCGATCTGCCCGGCCTCGATCGAGTCCTGGCCGAGCTCGGGCCCGATGGTGCGCTCCTCGAGGAAGGTCAGCCCCGCCGGTAGCGCGCCCGCGCGCAACAGGACCGCAAGCTGCGTCGATTCCTCAACGGTGAACTGCCCTGTGATGATGCCCGAGCCCCCGGGGATGTGGCTCTGGATCACCGGCGCCGAGATCACCTCGTTGTCGAGAACGATGGCGAAGGGATTGCCGATATTCTCTGCGGTGTATTCGCCGAAGGCCCGCGCGCCTTGCGCGTTGAAGCGGAAATTGACCGCCGGGTTGCCGTTCTGGTCGAAGGCGGGCTGAGCATCCACAAGCTCTTCGCCGGTCACGACAGGCGCGCGCTCGAGCTCGTAGAAGACGCCCTCATCGTCGAGCGCGGGCACGACCTCGTTGCCGATGCCGGGATCTGTGCTTTCGGCCACGCCGCGGCCGACGACCGGCTGGAAGGTCAGTTGCGCGGTTGTGCCGATGATGTCCTTAAGCTCCGCGGCGGAGCCGATGCCCGGCACCTGGATCAGGATGCGGTCTTCGCCCTGCCGCTGGATCGTGGGCTCGCGCGTGCCCACCTCGTCGATCCGTCGACGAATGATCTCGAGCGCCTGGCGCAAGGTGCGATCATCCGTGGCGCGCTGCTCGGCCTCCGAGAGACGCACGACAAGCGTGTCGCCCTCGCCCGAGACCTCGATGTCCGATGCACCTGCCGATGCGACCGAGGCCACCGGCTGTGCAAGCTCCCGCACCGCCGAGAGCGCTTGGCCCATGCCGTCCGGGTTGCCGAGCGTCACGCGCAATTCGCCCGGCGTGCCGTCCTGCAGGCGGATCGTGCCGACGCTATCCCGCAGAGGTCGCAGCGTGTCGCGGACCTCGGGCCAGAGCGCCTCGAGCCGCGCGTCATACACGTCCTCGACCTGGACCTCGGCAAGAAGATGCGCGCCGCCTCTCAGGTCGAGCCCGAGATTGATGATCGTCGAAGGCAGCCAGCTCGGCCACGCCCCGAGCGCGGCGGTGCGCTCTTCGGTCTCGCCCTCCCGCTCGATGGCGGTGGCCGCGTCGTTGTGCCGCTCCACCCGATCATAGAAAAGGTTGGGCGCGGCGAAGACGATCCCGAAGGCCACGACGAGCCAGATGAGGACGCGCTTCCAGGTGTCGATCTGCAGCATGTAGAGGGCCTTTTCGGGGCTACGGACGCGATGCGCCCGGAGGTCAGCTGTTGGCGGGCTCGGTCTTGGAGAGAACCTGCGTGATCGTGTTCTGCACGACGCGAACCTTCACCCCGTCGGCGACCTCGACCTCGAGCTCGTTGCCTTCCTTGACCTTCACCACCTTACCGATGATGCCGCCCTGGGTGACGACCTGGTCGCCGCGGCGCAGGTTTTCGACCATCTTCTGATGCTCTTTCATCTTCTTCTGCTGGGGGCGGATCAGCAGGAAATACATGATCGCGAAGATGAGGATGAGAGGCACGAACTGCGCCAGCGCGTTTCCGTCCATGAGGGGCTCCTTTTCTCGGGGTCCGGCGCATGTGTCGCCGTCGGGTCTGCAAAGTTGCGCGGAACCTATGGAAGGCCCGCAGGCGATGCAAGCGGACTTGGCGGGGGTTTGAACCTGCAAGTGGGATGCCGCGACTGGAGGCGCGCGCTCTGCCGACAAGGTTCCTGCACCCGTCAGACGGATCGGGCTCTAGACCGCGACGGCGTCTCCGCTAGCTTGCGCGTCATGCGCGCTGCCCTCCTCCTGACCCTGACATGTCTCGCGACCCCGGCCTTGGCCATAGACCCCGCGGTGGGGCGGCTTTTCGGCGGCGGATTCTCGGCGCTCAGGATCTGCTCGGGCACGCTCGTCGGCCCAGCGACCGTCCTGACTGCGGCGCATTGCGTAACCTTCTCGGACGGGCGGGTGCGCGGAACGCGGGGCCTCGGCTTCGTCGCGGGTTGGGAAGACGGGCGCCATGCGGGCGCGGCAAGCGTGGTAGAGATCGCCCTCCACCCCGATGCGGTCGATGCAGACGGCATCGTCGTGCATCGCGACATCGCCGTGCTGCGCCTCGACCGAGCCTTGCCGATGGAGCCTATCCCGGCGAGCCCTGCGGGGGTGTCCGGCAGCTTCACCCTCATCGGCTATGGGCGCGCCGACCCTGACCTTCAGCGCGCGCAGAACGGCTGCGACGGCGAGCGGCGCGGGCGGCGCTGGTATCTCTCCTGCCCGGTCGAGCGCGGCATGTCCGGCGGGCCGGTCATCGCCGGTAAAAACACGTCGCGCCGGATCGCCGGCGTGATCTCCGCGATCTCTGGCGAGGACGCGGTTGCCGCCGAGGTCGATACCTGGGTTCTTCAGGAACTCGCGCGCCCCTACACACCCTGAGCGCTTTGAGGCATAAGCATCGCGACTCGGGCGGCCGCCGCCCGCCCGCATAACCGCAAGGAGATCAGGGCGATGCACGACATTCGCTTCATTCGCGAGACCCCGGAGGCCTTCGATGCGGCCATGGCACGGCGCGGGATCTCCGAGGCCTCGGCCCCGATCCTGAAGCTCGACGAGGAACGCCGAGCCGCGATCCACGCCGCGGAGACCGCGCAGGCCGAGCAGAAACGTGCCTCGAAGGAGGTCGGTCAGGCCAAGGCGCAAGGCAACGAAGCGGAGTTCGAGCGGCTTCGAGCCCTCGTTGGCGAGAAGAAGGACGAGGTCGCCGCCATGCAGGCCCGCGCCCGCGATCTTGATGCCGAGCTCACGAACCTCCTGATGGGATTGCCGAACCTCGTCCATGACGACGTGCCCGACGGCGAGGACGAAGAGGACAATGTCGAGATCAAGCGCTGGGGCGAGCCCCGCGCCTTCGATTTCGCCCCGCGCGAGCATTACGACCTTGCTGCCGTTCAGGACGGCATGGATTTCGAGACGGCAGCCAAGCTCTCGGGCTCGCGCTTCGTCGTTCTGTCCGGCGCGGTTGCGCGGCTGCACCGGGCGCTCGCGCAATTCATGATCGACACGCATGTGGATGAGAACGCCCTGGCCGAGACCTGGACGCCCGTTCTCGTGCGCGACGAGATGATGTTCGGCACCGGGCAATTGCCGAAATTCGGCGAGGACAGCTACCAGACGACCAATGGCTGGTGGCTCGTGCCCACCGCCGAGGTGACGCTTACCAATATCGTGAACGGTTTGACCGTGGATGAGGACTACCTGCCTCGCCGCTACGTCGCGCATACCCAGTGCTTCCGCTCCGAGGCCGGCAGCGCAGGGCGCGATACGTCGGGCATGCTTCGCCAGCACCAGTTCGAGAAGGTGGAGATGGTCACGGTGTGCCATCCCGAGACGAGCGACGCGGAGCATCGCCGAATGACCGCCTGCGCGGAAGGCATCCTCGAAAAGCTGGGCCTGCCCTACCGCACCGTGTCGCTCTGCACCGGGGATATCGGCTTCGGCGCGCGGCGCACCTTCGATATCGAGGTTTGGCTGCCGGGGCAGAACACCTATCGCGAGATCTCTTCGGTCTCGACCTGCGGCGCCTTCCAGGCCCGGCGCATGAACGCGCGGTTCAAGCCCGCCGGTGGCGGCAAGCCCGAGTTCCTTCACACGCTGAACGGATCGGGCCTTGCCGTCGGGCGCGCGCTGATCGCCGTTCTCGAGAACGGCCAGGAGGAAGACGGTTCGGTCACGCTGCCCGAGGTGCTTCATCGCCATCTCGGCGGCAAGACGCGGCTGACAGCCGAAGGCACTTTGGCATGAGCGCCGAGACGCGCCAGACCCTCTGGGCGGTGGCGGCCTTGATCGCCGCTCTCGCATTCGCGGCCTCGCCGATTCTCTCGAACGGATTCAACGGCTTCGAGCCGGGCCAGTTTCCCGTCGCGCAGGACGATCCGGCGGTACAGCCGGCGGGCTATGCCTTCTCGATCTGGGGTTTGATCTATCTCTGGCTCATCGCGGGCACTGCCTTCGGCCTTTGGCGCCGGCGCGATGAAGAAGATTGGGCACCCGCCCGCCCCTGGCTGACATTGAGCCTCTTGATCGGCGCGGCCTGGATTCCCGCTGCGAATGTCTCCGTTCCTTTGGCGACCGTGATGATCTGGGCGATGCTCGGCACCGCGCTGATGGCGCTCTTTCGTGTCGGCGACGAGGACCGCATCTGGCAGCTCTCGCCCGTGGCGATCTATGCGGGCTGGCTGACAGCGGCATCTTCGGTGTCCATCGGTCTGGTCCTTGGTGGCTATGGCCTGCTGCCCGAGACGCCCGCGGCCCTCGTCGCGCTCGTCATCGCGTTGGCCGTGGCGCTCACGGTTCAATACCGCCTCCACCGTGCGCCAGAATACGGGCTGACGGTGATCTGGGCGCTGGTCGCGGTGATCCTCTCCAACGCGCAGCCATTCAACATCGCCGTCGCGGGCCTCGCGGCCATCGGCATCGCCGCGATCCTCGCGCTGCGCGGCACGGATACGGAATAGGCTTGGCAGATCCGGTCTTCTTTCTCGGGCTCGGCGGGCAGAAATGCGGCTCGAGCTGGGTGCAGGCCTATCTCGACCGCGCGCCCGGCAGCGATTTCGGACGGCTCGGCGAATACCAGGTTTGGGAACATACGCTCGGCGGCGTCTTCGCGCGCTACGCGGTGCCGCGTCCCCCCTTGGCGGAGCGTCTGCGCGCCCGCGCGAAAATGACGATCGGCGCGGACGAGCCTGCACAGCACCTCCGCTGGCGCCTGCAATCGGACCCGGACGCGTATTTCGACTACTTTCAAGGACTTCTGAACCAGCCCGGCATCGCGCGCACCGGTGATGTCACGCCGTCCTACGCTGCGCTGCCCGCCGACAGACTGGCGCGAATCCGCGACGAATTCGCCAAGCGCGGGATCGAGACGCGCGCCATCTTCGTCATGCGCGATCCGGTCGCGCGGCTTCATTCGCTGATGCGGATGGAAGTCGATAAGGGCCGGCTCGCGCCAGGCAAGGACGCTGAAGATGCGTTGCGCGCGTTCTACGTCAGCGACGAGGCGGAAGCGCGCAGCCGCTACGACCTGACCCTCGCCGCGATGGAGACCGCGTTCCCTTCCGAGGCGCGGTATGGCTGCCTCTTCGAAGAGCTCTTCACCGACGCGGGAATCGAATCCCTCTCGCGCTTTGCAGGCGTGCCCGTCGAGCCGGCAGCGGGAGCCCGGAAGGTCAATGCGCGCGCTGGCGGCGCGCCGGTCTCGGACGCTCTCTCGGCCGAGATTGCGGCGCATTACGAAGCCGTCTACCGCGCCGCTGCCGAAAGGCTACCGCAGATCCGCACGCTCTGGCCAAGCGCGAAATTCGTTCTCACCACACCATGAGCCCTGCGTCGCGAAGCTGCCACGGCCCTTCATAGCGCACCGAGCGCTCACTCAGAAAACTTCCGTCGCGCTCACGCATCACGTCAAGAAGTTCCGCGTAATGGTCGTATTTGCTGGCACTTTCCGTGTGAGCCCGCCATTCGCGCGCGCGGTCTATCTTGGCCGCGAACTCCGCGGTGAAGACGAAATGCGCGATCGTCAGCAGCTTGTCCGGCGCAGGCGCAACGCTCGCGTAGTGTGATCCCACCTGCCATATCTCCGCGTCGCGCCGAATGAAGGGTAGCTTGTGGCGCGGCGAGCGATTGAACCGTTTCTTGGGCCCGCGTCCCCGCAGGCGGCGCCAAAGGGATGCTTTCTCTCGTCCGATCTCGTGAATCTCGAAAAGCCGGTTCGTTTTCGAGATACCGAACGGGTCAGGCTGTTCCCCCTGCTTAAGCCGCACGAGCGCTTCGGGCTCGAAATAAGGATACGCGTCGAACAGACCGGCAGGCGTTCCCGGCATCGGCTTTTCGAGATCAGAGACAGTCTCGGGAAAGAACTCGACAACCGAAGCACAAATCACGGATTGGCTGCTTTCAGACATGTCTTCAATGATTTGACCGACATTCTTCATGTTGTCGGGCAGGATCAGAAACTCGTCAGCATCGAAATACGCCACGACCTCGCCGGGTGCTTCCACATGTGGCAGAGCGGCCTTCAGCCAGATACCGAACCGGTCCTTTCGTAACTCTCCATCCGGGTACGCGATGGTGAGAGGCGTCGAATATCGGCTCTCGCTGCGATACAGAACCACATCCGGCTGCGCTTCCAGCAGTTCCGATGATCCGTCGATAGATCCATCATCGAAGATCAGAAACTGCTCGAACCCAAGCGTGCGGTAATGTTGCAGGAACGTTGGCAGCAAGGCCATCTCGTCGCGCATGATCGCGAAGAGCTTCGGCACGCCCGGTATAGGCGCGCCTTTCACGCGCCGCACTTCGGACCAGAGATCGTCGAGTCTGAGCTGCATGTCGCTTCCTAACCCATTGCACCGCCATAAAAAAGGCCGCCCCGAGGGACGGCCTTTTCCGACATTCGTACCAGCAAACGCCTCAGCGCTTGGAGAACTGGAAGCTGCGGCGGGCCTTGCGGCGGCCGTACTTCTTGCGCTCGACGACGCGGCTGTCGCGGGTCAGGAAGCCTGCCGCTTTCAGCGCGGGACGCAGGCTGGGATCGTAGAGCTGCAGCGCGCGGGAGACGCCGTGCTTGACCGCACCGGCCTGCCCCGAGAGGCCGCCGCCCTTGACCGTGGCCATGACGTCGAACTGATCCTCGACACCGGCGACGGTGAAGGGCTGACGCAGGATCATCTGCAGAACCGGACGCGCGAAGTAGGCGTTCAGCTCCTTGCCGTTGACGGTGACCTTGCCGGAGCCCGGCTTGATCCAGACGCGCGCCGTGGCGTCCTTCCGGCGTCCCGTGGCATAGGCCCGACCGAATTCATCACGGACAGGCTCGCGGTTGATTTCGGTCTCGGTGCCCTGAACGGCGCCGATATCGTCGGTGACCGCGTTGCCCAGTTCTTCGAGGGAATTGATTTGCTCAGCCATTACTTCGCCACCCGGGTGTTCTTGGAGTTGCGCGACTTGACGTCGATCACTTCAGGCGATTGCGCCTCGTGGGGATGCTCCGCGCCCGCATAGACGCGCAGGTTGGCGAGTTGCTTGCGGCCCAGGCGGTTCGCCGGGACCATGCGCTTGACGGCCTGGAAAACCACGCGCTCGGGATGCGCGCCCTCAAGGATCTGCTCTTTCGTGCGGGACTTGATGCCGCCCGGATAGCCGGTGTGCCAGTAGAAGTTTTCCTGGCGCTTCTTGCCGGTGAGCTGGACCTTGTCCGCGTTCACGATGATCACGTTGTCGCCCATATCCATGTGCGGCGTGAAGGACGGCTTGTGCTTGCCGCGCAGGCGCTGCGCGATGATCGAGGCGAGGCGGCCGAGAACGACGCCTTCAGCGTCGATCACGATCCACTTCTTCTCGATGTCGGCCGGTTTTGCCGAGAAGGTTTTCATGCGGGTCACCCCAATGTTTGCTGTCTTCGATGCCGGAGGCAGGCAAAGCCCGGTCCGGCGCGATCCGATGGGCGGGTTATAAGGATCGGGAAGATACAGTCAACACGCGCCTTATCGAATTAACTGAGTAATATCAGAGGCTTGAAAAATAGGTATCAATATACCCCACGCACAGCTCAGACGGCTATGCCCTCGGGCGGGTTTTCCAGAAGCCGGCGCACCCGCTCCATCGCCGCCTCGAAGGCGACCAGCGACACCTGAGCGTTGATCGCGATTCGGATCGCGTGAGGGGCAAAGCCGTCCCGAAGCGCGAACTCGTCCGCCGCGCGCAATTGCACACCCTCTTTCTCGGCCGCTTGCGCGAAGGCCGCCGCGCGCCAGCCAGACGGTAGATGCAGCCACAAAAACGGCACGTCGTCGCGCCAGGTCAGATCGAACCGGCCGAGAATATTGGCCGCTGCCCGGATGTAGCGGTTGTATTCGGCCCGCACCGCATCGAGCACGCCCGTCATCTCCGGCTGCGCGAGAAGATCCGTCAGAAGATCTGCCAGCGACAGGGACAGGCTGAAAAAGCCGTGATCGGCCACGCGCCGCATCTCCGCGCGCCAGGTTTGCGGCGCGACGCAAAAACCTATCCGCAATGCCGGCGTCACCGATTTCGAGATCGACCCGACATACCAGCCAAGATCCGGCAAAAGACCCCGATAGCTTGGCCCGGAGCGCGGCGCGAGCCGGTAGCAATCGTCCTCGAGCACGTGCAGACCGCGCCGCCTTGCGACCTCCGCGATGGCTTCGCGGCGATGGTCGGGCGTGCGTATCCCCGTCGGGTTATGGATCTCGGGCGAGGTGCAAAGAAGCTGCGCCGAATGTCGCCGCGCCAGGTCGTCGAGCGCCTCGGGACTGATCCCCTCGCCGTCCATCGGCACCGCGATGACCTCGGCACGCAGAAGTTCGGCGGCACGCCGGAAGCCGGGATAGGAGAGTTCCTCGACCAGCACGACCGGCTTCGCGCCGCGCAGGACGGTCTGCATGACAATGCCGATCCCGTTCTGCCCGCCATGGGAAAAGACCAGGTCATCCTCCGAGACGGGTCCGAGCGGCGTGTCCGAGATATGCTCGAGGATCGCTTCGCGCGCAGGCCGGAAAGCCGCGCGGGACGGATAATTCAAGAGCCGCAGCGCGGGCTGATCGCCAAGCCGCGCGAAGGACGCGCGGATCATGTCGACCTGACCGCAATCGGGCAGCTTCGGCGACACGAAGCTGACGAAGGCGCTTTCCGGCTCGGTTTCTTCGGTCGCAGGCCAGGGCGGATCGGGCATGAGCTTGGGCCGAACGGGCCGCGCCCCGTTCACGAACGTGCCTCGCCCCACCTCGGCCCGCGCAGCGCCGCTATCGGTCAGGATCGTGTAGGCCCGCGCGACCGTGCCGGGCGTGATGCCGAGATCGTAGGCGAGATCGCGTACCGGCGGCAGCTTGTCGCCCGGCGCGAGACGGCCTGCCTCGATCGCAGAGCGAACGGCATCTGCGAGGCGGCGGTATTTCGGCCCTCCATCTCCGATCCCGGCATAGGCGGACAATATTGTATCCATGACAATGTTTCCCTCGACCATACCCAGACCCTATTGTACCACTTAATGCATGGCAATAGCGCCATATTGTATCAATACAATCGGACGACGCATTTTCGAAGGAGATATCCCATGTCCGCCGCAGCACCTCACTCCGCCTCTCTCGCCATCCTAGCCGAAGCGCCGCGTCTTGCGCTGCCGGCGGTTGTCGCGCTCAAGGTGGCGGTGGTGCTGACCGTGTGGACCGAGCGCGCGCGCACGCGAAAGCACCTCTCGCGGCTCGACCCTCATCTTCTTCGCGACATCGGGATTGACACGCGCGCGGCGCGCCGCGAGGCCGCCCGCCCCTTCTGGCAAGGCTGAGCCCTGCCTCGGCCCGGCCTTTTGCAAATCCCTGAGGGGCCGGACCTCTTCCCCTGGGCCGCCTTCGGGCGGCCCTTTTTTTTCGCAGTATCGCTGGGCAAGCCATGCCGATCATGGCATCGTCGGAACCGCAGACCGGAGACACCGATGTCCGATCCTATTTCCCTGTCCTGCAGCTGCGGCAAGACCCGCTGGCAGATCGCTGCGGACGCGTCCGGCACCCAGCTTGCCTGCTACTGCATGGGTTGCCAAAGCTACATCCGGCACCTGAATCGATCCGAGACCTATCTCGGCCCGGAGGCCGGAACCCGATTGTACCAGACGCTGCCGCGGAATGTATCCTTCCTAGCCGGCGCGGAGAGCCTCGCCTGCCTGCGAATGACCTCGCGCGGCGCTCTGAGGTGGTATGCGTCCTGTTGCGGCACGCCGGTCGCGAACACAATCGCCACGCCCGCCCTGCCCTTCGCGGGCCTCGTTCTGCCGTGGGACGAGACGCGCCTCGGCTCGTGTCGAAACCATGTGAACACGAAGTCGGCCACAGGGCGTGTGCGCGAACGCGGTATGGCCAAGGTCGGCTGGGGTGTGATCGGACGCGGGCTCGCGGCCAGGCTGTCCGGCGACACGAAGACCCCGTTCTTCGCCAATGGCGCGCCGATCCGGACGCCCGAGATCCTCGATCGCGCGAAGCGTCAGGCCGCAGGCTGGTCATAACCGTCAAAGCGCCCCTTCACTCCGCTCAAGTCATGGCCTAAAGACCCGGCAAGCCAGACCCGAGGGGAGCGAGAGAGCCCATGCAAGAGCCGGCCATTACGTCCGATCTGATCGCCGCGCACGGTATCAAGCCCGACGAATACGAGCGCATCCTCGAGATCATCGGGCGCGAGCCAACCTTCACCGAGCTCGGCATCTTCTCGGCGATGTGGAACGAGCATTGCTCTTACAAGTCGTCGAAGAAATGGCTGCGAACCCTGCCGACCGCCGGTCCACAGGTGATCTGCGGGCCGGGCGAGAATGCGGGCGTCGTCGATATCGGCGACGGGCAGGCCGTCGTCTTCAAGATGGAGAGCCACAACCACCCCTCCTATATCGAGCCCTATCAGGGCGCGGCGACGGGCGTCGGCGGCATCCTGAGGGACGTCTTCACGATGGGGGCCCGGCCCGTCGCGGCGATGAACGCGCTCTCCTTCGGCGAGCCCTCCCATCCCAAGACAAGGCAGCTCGTGCACGGTGTCGTCGAAGGTATCGGCGGCTATGGCAATGCCTTCGGCGTGCCGACCGTCGGCGGCGAGACCCGGTTCGATCCGGCCTATAACGGCAATTGCCTCGTCAACGCCTTCGCGGCGGGCCTAGCGGATGCCGACAAGATCTTCTACTCCGCCGCATCGGGCGTCGGCCGCCCCGTCGTCTATCTCGGCGCGAAGACTGGGCGCGACGGCGTCGGTGGCGCGACGATGGCTTCGGCGGAATTCGATGAGACCATCGAGGAAAAGCGCCCCACCGTTCAGGTCGGTGATCCCTTTACCGAGAAGCGCCTCATGGAAGCCTGTCTCGAGCTGATGCAAACGGGCGCGGTCGTCTCGATCCAGGACATGGGCGCCGCGGGTCTCACCTGCTCGGCCGTCGAGATGGGCGACAAGGGCGAGCTCGGCGTCAAGCTCGACCTCGACCGCGTGCCCTGCCGCGAGCCGGGCATGAGCGCCTACGAGATGATGCTCTCCGAGAGCCAGGAGCGGATGCTCATGGTGCTCGACCCCGCGAAAGAAGCCGAAGCCCGCGCGGTCTTCGAGAAATGGGATCTCGATTTCGCCATCGTCGGCGAGACCATCCCGGAGGACCGTTTCCTGATCCTGCACGGGGGCGAGGTGAAGGCCGATCTTCCCTTGCGTGCGCTGTCCGGCAACGCGCCCGAATACGACCGTCCGTGGGAGACCACACCGGCGGCAGAGCCGCTGTCGGACGTGCCGGGGATAGATCCCATCGACGGGCTGAAAGCGCTGATTGCCTGCCCGAACTACGCGGCAAAGAACTGGCTCTTCGAGCAATATGACAGCCAGGTCATGGCCGACACGGTCGAAGGGCCGGGCTATGGCGCGGGCGTGATCCGCGTTCACGGCACGGACAAGCACCTCACCTTCACCTCCGATGTCACGCCCCGCTACGTCAAGGCGAACCCCGAAGAGGGCGGCAAGCAGGCCGTGGCCGAAGCCTTCCGCAATCTCGTCGCGGTCGGAGCGAAACCGCTCGCCACCACCGACAACATGAATTTCGGCAATCCCGAGAAACCGGCCATCATGGGCCAGTTCGTTGGCGCGATCAAAGGCATCGGGCAGGCCTGCTCGGCGCTCGACATGCCGATCGTCTCGGGCAACGTCTCCCTTTACAACGAAACCGACGGCACCGGCATCCTGCCGACGCCGACCATCGGCGCGGTCGGGTTGATCGCCGCCGGTGAGGAGCCGATCCTCGGTCGTCCGCGCGACGGGCATGTCCTGCTCATGGTCGGCGCTGCCGGCTCGCATCTCGGTCAGTCGGCGCTGCTTGCCGAAGTCTTCAACCGGACCGATGGCGACGCGCCCAATGTTGATCTAGACGAAGAAGCGAAGAACGGCGCGTTCATCCTCGGCAACCGCGACCTTGTCCGGGCCTGCACCGATATCTCGGATGGCGGGCTGGCGCTCGCGGCGTTCACGATGGCCGAGGCGGGCGATGTCGGGCTCGTCCTCGACGATGACAGCACGCCCTTTCTCTTCGGTGAGGACCAGGCGCGCTATCTCGTTGCCTGCAACTTCGACCAGGCCGAGGAACTGATGACCCGGGCCGGTGCCGCGCGCGTCGAGATCAAAAGCGTCGGCAAGTTCCAGGGCGATACCGTGAAGATCGGCGGCCAGTCCGCTCCGCTGGAGGAGCTACGCGCGATCTATCGCGGCGCGTTCGCCAAGACCTTCGCCTAACCGTCCTCGCGCATCTCGCGCCGACGCATCGGCATCGCGTCGATGGTGGAATAGAGTGAATCAAGCGCAAGCGGCGCAGTCTCGCGCCGTTTCACGCCGCCATCCTTGCCGACAAGGACCACGGCGAACCCCTCCGCGTCGAACTCCCGCGAGAGAGCCGAGCGCCCCTCGGGATCAGTGAAGACAATCAGATCGCGATTCCTCAACCCGGACGGATCGGCCCTGAGCCTCTCTATCTGGTCATCGAAGGCGGCATCGTCCTGCCCGCCGCCGATGACGAAGAGGAGCCTGTTTTCCCATCGCCAGCTCGAGAGCTCCGCAGGATCGGGCATGGTGCGGAACTGGTCGGACTGGGCCATGGCGGCACCTCCAAGGAGCGCGGCGATGAGGCTCGGAGCGAGCCATTTGGGCAGGCGACGCATAGGGGCCCTCCTCCGGCTGATGAACTCTTGCCTGACAGATGGACCAAAAGACGGGCATGGCCACCCTGCCCCGGTCATTTCACTTGCCGAAATCGCCTTGCCGCCTGAAACTCATCGACATGACACATGGCTACGAGACCGGCAGGCTCGACCTGCCCTTCACCGGCATCTGCACCTTCGCAAGAAAGCCCTACGAGCCCGATTGGTCGCGGCTCGACGCCGATGCGGCGATCCTTGGGGCACCCTTCGATGCGGGCACCCAGTGGCGCGCGGGCGCGCGCTTCGGCCCGCGCGGGGTGCGCGAGGCCTCGACGCTGTTTTCCTTTGGGCATTCAGGCGCTTATGACCACGAGGACGACGTCACCTATCTTGGTCCCGACGTACAGATCGTGGATATGGGCGATGCCGACATCATCCACACGGACACGACGCAAAGCCACGCCAATATCGAGGCGGGCGTGCGCGCGGCCCTCGGCGCGGCGGCCCTGCCGGTGGTGATCGGCGGCGATCACTCGGTCAATATCCCCATCATCCGCGCTTTCGACGATCAGGGCGACATCCATATCCTCCAGATCGACGCGCATCTCGATTTCGTGGACGAGCGACACGGCGTCCGGCACGGCCACGGCAACCCGATGCGCCGCGCGGCCGAGCGGCCGTTCATCTCGGGTCTGACACAGGTCGGGATCCGCAATGTCTCCTCCACCGCGAGGGAAGGCTACGGCGATGCCCGCGCGATGGGTGCCGATATCCTGTCGGTGCGGCAATGCCGCGCCATCGGTCCGCGCGCGACCGCCGCGCGAATCCCGCCGGGCGCGCGGGTCTACATCACGCTCGACATCGACGCGTTCTGCCCCTCGATCGCGCCCGGCACGGGCACGCCGTCGCATGGCGGATTTCTCTATTACGAGGTGCTGGAGCTCTTGCAGGAGGTCGCACGCCACCACGAGGTCGTCGGCTTCGATCTCGTCGAGGTCGCGCCCGCCTACGATCCAGCCGGCGTCACCTCGATCCTGGCCGCGCAGATCCTCATGAACGCCCTCGGATTCATCTTCCACGCACGCGCCGCCGGCGGCTGACCGCGACTTCTCGCCGATCCGCATTTGAGGACTTGTCACACTTCGGCGATAGGCGTTTCAACTGACGCCAACGAAGCTCTCAGCACAAAGTCGCTTACCATGCCGCAGCCCCTCGCAGGACTTGTCGTCCTCGATCTCACCCATGTCCTCGCCGGTCCCTTCGCCTCGATGACGCTTGCCGATCTCGGCGCACGGGTCATCAAGGTCGAGCGTCCGGGCACCGGCGACGACACCCGCACCTTTCCGCCCTTCAAGAGCGGCAAGAGCGCTTATTTCGCCGCGATCAACCACGGCAAGGCCTCCATCGCGCTCGATCTCAAGGCCGAGGACGACCGCGCGACATTCGAACGGCTCGTCGCGCGCGCCGATATCATCCTCGAGAATTACCGCCCTGGCGTGATGGAAAAGCTGGGCTATGGCTGGGACGATCTTTCGTCCCGGTTTCCCCGGCTCATCTACGGCGCGGTCTCGGGTTTCGGTCATACGGGGCCGGATGCGAAACGCCCGGCTTACGATATGGTCGTGCAGGCGCGAGGCGGCGTCATGTCCATCACTGGCGAGGCCGGTCGCGAGCCGGTGCGCGTCGGTGCCTCCATCGGCGACATCGTGGCGGGGATGTATCTCGCCCAAGGCGTGCTCGCGGCGCTCTATGACCGCGAAAGAACAGGGCGCGGCCGCAAGATCGACATCTCCATGCTCGACAGTCAGCTCGCCATCCTCGAACACGCCGTGGCGATCACCTCCGTCACGGGCAAGCCGCCCGGACCCACCGGCGCACGGCATCCGTCCATCGCTCCGTTCGAGACCTTCCATGCCTCGGACGGACTCTTCGTCATCGCGGCGGGCAACGACAAGCTGTTCGAGAAGCTCTGTCTCGCGCTGATGCTGCCCATCGCCGACGATCCGCGCTTTGCAACCAATGCTGCCCGCTGCGAGAACGCCCGACTTCTGAAACGGCTCATCGAGGCGGTCACGCTGGAAAACACGCGCAGCTACTGGATCCAGAAGCTGACCGCTGCGGGCATCCCGAACGCGCCTATCCAGAATATCGACCAGGTGATGCATGACCCGCAGATCCTCGCGCGCAACATGGTGGTGGATGTCCTTGACCGGAACGGGCGCAAAGCCTTCGTCGCCGCGGGCAATCCGATCAAGATAAGCGGCGTCGAGGATCGCTCCTCGCGCGGGCCGGCCCCCGATCTCGACGGCAATAGGGGCGAGATTCTGCGTTGGCTCGACGGAGAGTAACGAAAGCATGTCGCTCCGCGGCTTTCCCCTGCTCTAAATATGCATATGTTGCGCCGGCGAGGACATGCGCGCAGGAGCATCCATGAGCACCGATCACCTTGTCGTCTTCACCCCGTCGGGCAAACGCGGACGTTTTCCGACCGGAACGCCGGTTCTGAGCGCCGCGCGCAAACTGGGCGTGGATCTCGATTCGGTCTGCGGCGGGCGCGGCATCTGTTCCAAGTGCCAGGTGGCCCCGGCCTTCGGCGAATTCTCCAAGCACGGGGTCAGCTCGCGCGAGGACGCGCTGTCGGACTGGAACAAGGTCGAGGCGCGCTATGACGAGAAACGCGGGCTGAAACCCGGCCGCCGTCTCGGTTGCCAGGCCGAGATCCGCGGTGACGTGGTGATCGACGTACCCGCCGAAAGCCAGGTGCACCGCCAGATCGTCCGCAAGGCCGCGAGCGCCCGCGTGATCGAGATGGACCCCGCGACCCGGCTCTACTTCGTCGAGGTCCAGGAGCCTGACATGCATGAGCCGTCAGGCGATTTCGAACGGCTCGCCGCCGCACTGAAGCGCGAATGGGGGATCGAACGGCTCGAGGCCGACCTCTCGGTGATGGCCGGGCTGCAACCCATCCTGCGAAAGGGCAAATGGCAGGTCACGGCCGCGCTGCACCGCGATCACGGCGCCGGCGCGCACAGGCTGACCGCGCTTTTCCCCGGGCTGCACGAGACCGGCATCTACGGGCTCGCCATCGATCTCGGCTCCACCACCATCGCGGCGCATCTGACCAATCTCGATACCGGCGAGGTCGTCGCCTCCTCGGGCATCATGAACCCGCAGATCCGCTTCGGCGAAGACCTGATGAGCCGGGTCTCCTATTCGATGATGAACGAAGGCGGCGCGGACGAAATGACCCGCGCCGTGCGTGAAGCCATCGACACGCTCGCGCTCGAGATCGCGAAGGAGGCCGGGATCGCAGCGGAGCTGATCGTCGAGACGGTCTTCGTCTGCAATCCGGTCATGCACCACCTGCTGCTCGGGATCGACCCCGTCGAGCTCGGGCAGGCCCCCTTCGCGCTCGCCACCTCCGATGCCATGCACCTGACCGCGCGGGAGCTCGGTCTCGACGCGCTGCGGCCCACCGCGCAGATCTACGTCCTGCCTTGCATCGCCGGCCATGTCGGGGCGGATGCGGCGGCAGTCGCGTTGTCCGAAGAGCCCGGCAAGTCCGACGACCTCGTTCTCGTCGTAGACGTGGGCACCAATGCCGAGATCATTCTGGGCGACCGCAGCCGCGTTCTGGCCTGCTCCTCTCCGACGGGCCCCGCTTTCGAGGGCGCGCAGATCTCCTCGGGTCAGCGCGCGGCGGCCGGCGCGATCGAGGCGATCCGCATCGACCCCGAGACCAAGGAGCCCCGCTTCCGTGTGATCGGCTGCGATCTCTGGTCGGACGAGCCGGGCTTTCACGACGCGGTCGGCGAGAACGGCATCACCGGCATCTGCGGCTCCGGCATCATCGAGGCGGTGGCCGAGCTTCGTATCGCGGGGCTGATGGATCCGTCAGGTCTCATCGGCTCGCCCGAGCAGACCGGAACGTCCCGCTCCGTCGCGGACGGTCGAACCTGGCAATACATGATCTGGGACGCTTCCGAGACCGGCGGGCCCCGCATTTCCGTGACGCAGGGCGACGTGCGCGCGATCCAGCTCGCGAAATCGGCGCTCTATGCCGGCGCGCGGCTTCTGATGGACGAGCGCGGCGTCGACAAGGTAGATCGGGTTGTGCTCGCGGGCGCGTTCGGCGCGCATATCTCGCCGAAACACGCGATGGTTCTCGGGATGATCCCGGATGTTCCGCTCGACAAGGTGACGAGCGCGGGCAACGCTGCGGGGACCGGTGCGCGCATCGCGCTGTGCAATATCAGCGCACGCGCCGAGATCGAGCGCGTCGTGCGGGAGATCACCAAGGTCGAAACCGCCATCGAGCCGCGGTTCCAAGAGCATTTCGTGGCTGCGAACGCGATACCGCACAAGACCGACCCGTTCCCCGAGCTGCGCGCGGTCGTTGACCTGCCGGAGACGGGCTTTGGTGCAAGCTCGGATCGACCCGCGGGCCGCCGGCGCCGCCGGGGCTGATTTTCCACGGCATATCAGGGCGCGGATTGGGGCAGGCTTGGAAAGCGCGTACGCTTTCCAAGCGATCTTCTTGTGAAGATCGCGCCTCAGACCTCGCGCAAGACCTCACCCATCAACGATTTCAGCGCGCCGAAATAGCCCCCCGATCGCGCCGGAAGCGTCGGGTCCGACGTGATCGCGATGACGATCTCCCGCTCGGGCGCAACGGCGAGGATTTGCCCGCCATACCCGCGCCCGTAACGCACCGGCGTGCTCTCGATACGTGTCAGGAACCAGCCATATCCATATCCGTCGCCGGAGAACGGTGAGCGGGCGCGCCGTTCCCACGAGGTTTCGATCCAGCGCTCGGGCACAACCTCCACGTCGTCCCAACGGCCGCCATCGAGAACCATCTGGCCAATCCGCGACAGACCGCGCGGCGTCACCGCCATCTCGTTGCCGCCTAGGAACCGCCCTTGCGGATCGCGCGCCCAGGGCGGGAAGGAGATATCGAGTGGTCCGCCGAGCCTGTCCTGCGCCAGATCGCGAAGGCTGCGCCCCGTGACCTCGGACAGGACCGCACCCAAGACATGCCAGCCGCCGGTCGAGTAGATGAAGCGCCCGCCGGGCTCCGCCACCACATCTTGCGCGAGCGCGGCGCGGACCCAGTTGTCGCTCGCGATCCACGAGCCGTAATTGCCCCCCGACGTGCTTTCGAGCCCGGTGCGCATCGACAGAAGATCGCCGACGGTGAGCGCGTTGATCGCATCGTCCCGATCCGGCAAACCCAGAAGCGGCAGCACGCGCGCCTCCGGTCCCTCGATCGCGCCCTCGTCGATCGCGATCCCGGTCAGGAGCGCGACCAACGTCTTCGAGACGGATTTTATGTTGGCGATGCTGTCTAGGCCCGGTCCGCGAAACGCCTCGGCAAAGACCTCCTCGCCGCCTTGCCGCACGATGAGCGCGTGAAGCTGGTCCAGCCCGCCGGCCGTCTCGGCGTAGCCGGCGCTCTGCGCGCGCAGCATCGGCGCGGTCAGCGCCGCCGCCCCCGTCATCATGAATCCACGTCTGTGCATGTCGTCTCCGCAATGGCCCTTGCGAGTGCGATCTAGCCGCGCAGGGCCTGTCACCAAGCCGCACGCCCCTCACTGTCGCGTGTTGCGCGGCCAAAATCGCGAAAACGTCGCGGGCTCAGCGATCGGCGCAATATTGTGAAAGAACTGAACCCGTTCAGGGTAATATTTTCGTCGCTTTTGCGGTTGACCCCGGTGGAGCGCCCGCCTAAACGTGATCCGCACGCGCGAAAGGAGCCACGGGATGACCCTCATCCTCGTAGACATCGTAGGGACATGGCGCATGGGCCGGTAACGGACACCCTGAACGGTACCCCATGCGCCCTCGGATCCCCCCGAGGGCTTTTTTATGCGCAGCACCAATGACGACGCCTGAGATGGAGTAGATCGATGACCAAGGCGATGACCGGAGCGAAAATGGTGGTTCAAGCCCTGCGGGATCAGGGTGTGGACACGGTATTCGGCTATCCTGGCGGTGCGGTGCTACCGATCTACGACGAGGTCTTCCAGCAGAACGACATTCGCCACATTCTCGTGCGTCACGAACAGGGCGCGGTCCACGCCGCCGAAGGCTATGCGCGCGCGACCGGCAAGCCCGGCGTGGCGCTCGTCACCTCGGGACCCGGCGCGACCAATGCGGTGACCGGGCTCACCGATGCGCTGATGGACTCGATCCCGATCATCGTCCTCTCGGGCCAGGTGCCGACCTTCATGATCGGCTCGGACGCCTTCCAGGAGGCGGACACGGTCGGCATCACCCGTCCCTGCACGAAGCACAACTGGCTCGTGAAGGACACAACCAAGCTGTCGGCGACGATCCATGAGGCCTTCCACGTCGCGACCTCGGGCCGCCCCGGCCCCGTCCTGATCGACATCCCCAAGGACGTGCAGTTCGCGAGCGCCGAATATCAGCCCAAGGCCCAAGCCAACACGCAGCGCTACCAACCGCGCGTGAAGGGCGACATGGACATCATCACGCAGCTCGTCGAGGCCATCGAGACCGCCGAGCGCCCGGTCTTCTATACCGGCGGCGGCGTCATCAATTCGGGGCCGGCAGCGAGCCAGCTTCTGCGCGAGCTCGTCGAGGCGACGGGCTTTCCGATCACTTCCACCTTGATGGGCCTCGGCGCCTATCCCGCCTCGGGCCGTCACTGGCTCGGCATGCTGGGAATGCACGGGCTCTACGAGGCGAACCTCGCCATGCATGGCTGCGATCTGATGATCAATGTCGGCGCGCGTTTCGACGACCGGATCACCGGCCGGATCGACGCCTTCTCGCCCAATTCGCGCAAAGCCCATATCGATATCGACCCATCATCGATCAACAAGGTCGTGCAGACGGACATGCCGATCATCGGCGACGTGGCGCACGTCCTCGAGGATGTGTTGAAGGTCTGGAAATCGCGTGGCCGGAAGGTCAACCGCGAAGGCCTGCAGCGCTGGTGGGCCGAGATCGAGGAGTGGAAGAAGGTCAAATGCCTGACCTACAAACCCTCCCAGAAGACGATCAAGCCGCAATACGCGTTGGAACGGCTCGAGGCGCTGACCAAGGACAAGGACCGCTATGTCTGCACCGAGGTCGGTCAGCACCAGATGTGGGCGGCGCAATATATGGGCTTCGAGGATCCCAACCGCTGGATGACGAGCGGCGGCCTCGGCACGATGGGCTACGGCTTCCCGGCCTCCATCGGCGTGCAGATGGCCCATCCCGACGCGCTGGTCATCAACGTCGCCGGCGAGGCATCCTGGCTGATGAATATGCAGGAGATGGGCACGGCGGTGCAGTTCCGCCTGCCGGTGAAGCAGTTCATCCTCAACAACGAACGCCTCGGTATGGTGCGCCAGTGGCAGGAACTTCTGCACGGCGAGCGCTACTCGCATAGCTGGTCCGAAGCCCTGCCCGATTTCGTCAAGCTCGCCGAGGCCTTCGGGGCCAAGGGCATTTATTGCGACGACCCCGCCGATCTCGACGAGGCGATCCGCGAGATGCTCGCCTATGACGGGCCGGTCATCTTCGACTGCGTGGTGGAGAAGCACGAAAATTGCTTCCCGATGATCCCGTCGGGCGAGCCGCACAACAAGATGCTGCTGGGCGAAGCCTCCACCAAGGACGCGATCAGCACTTCGGGCGCGGTGCTCGTCTGAGCCTGCCTTTCGTCGTCACATCGGTAAGCAAGGGGCGCGCCGCGCGCGCCCCGTTTGAAAGGGAAGATCCATGTCCGCGCTGAAGATCAAGAAAGGCTCGACCAAGCACTCGGCCTATAACCTGCGCCCCTCCTTCTCGGAGACGATCGAAACCCACACGCTCGCGGTGATCGTGGATAACGAGCCGGGCGTGTTGGCACGGGTGATCGGGCTGTTCTCAGGTCGAGGCTACAACATCGACAGCCTGACCGTGGCGGAGGTCGATCACGAAGGCCACCAGTCGCGCATCACCATCGTCACCACCGGCACACCGCAGGTGATCGAACAGATCAAGGCGCAGCTCGGCCGGATCGTGCCCGTGCACGAGGTGCACGACCTCACCGTCGAGGGCATGTCCGTCGAACGCGAACTCGCGCTTCTGAAGGTCGCAGGGTCCGGCGACAAGCGGGTCGAGGCGCTCAGGCTTGCGGATATCTTCCGGGCCCAGGTCGTCGACTCGACGCTGGAAAGCTTCGTCTTCCAGATCACGGGAACGCCCGAAAAGGTCGACGCCTTCGCCGATCTCATGCGTCCCTTGGGTCTTGCGGAAATCGCCCGAACGGGCGTCGCGGCCCTCTCGCGCGGCTCCTGACCGCGCGAGCTTTCAGGCGACGCAAGTGAGCGTGTCGGTCGCGGGATCGCGCGCCTTGGCGTCTCCCGCGAGACGATGCGCGAGGATGGACGCAAGTGCGGACCGGCTGCCGCCTTCGCTGCCACGCAAGTTGCGCGCCCTGCGCACATCCGACGCGGAATCAAGGTCGAACGAGACCGCAGCGCCCACGACAAGGAGCGACCTGGTCTCTTCATCTTGACAGGGTTCGACATAAGCGAGCTCGCCCTGGTCGTCGCACCAGATCACTGCGGTGCCTTTGCTGCTATCAGCCCACATAACGACACCCTGCATATTCAAAGCCTTCACGCATCGTCTCCTTATTGTCCTTGGAAATCAGGGTAAGTGTCTGCAGGAGCGAGAAAAGACTCTAGTTCGTAACCGGCGACTCGAATTAGTGTCAGTTCATGCTATAAGTGACGCGAGTTAGCGTCAGATCAGCCTCCCGCAAATTTCAGATACGATAGAACCGGAAGAATGATAGCCTTGGATGCAATGACGGACCCTTCTCCTTCCGCCGGGAAAAACCGATCGAAAACAAAGCCTTCCGAACTGCGCCTGCAGTTCGGGCAGAACCTGCGCAAGCTGAGCGCCAAGGCTGAGTCCATCTCCGGCCTGTGCCGCGAGCTTGGGATCAACCGCACCCAGTACAACCGGTATCTGAACGGCGAGAGCTTTCCGCGACCCGATGTGCTGCACCGCATCTGCAGCTACTTCGATCTCGATGCCCGGATCGTGCTCGAGCCCCTCGAAGAGGTCGAGGACGCGCGCAAGCGCCGCGTCGCGGGAGCGGAACTGTCGCAATTCATTGGCGGGATCGCCGCGATCAGTCCCTCGGAGACCGAGTTCCCGAACGGGTTCTTCCGGTATTCACGCCGGAGTTTCGTCTCCGACACGCGTTTCGTGACCGGCCTCGTCATGGTTTACCGAGAATACGGCCAAGCCTTCATCCGCGGCTACGAGGATCGGCGCATGATGAAGAGCCAAGGCCTGTCGCTCAGCCGCTTCACGCGAGAATTCCGTGGCACGATCTTTCCGCAGGCGAACGGGATCGTCGCATTGGTCAGCCGACGCAACGCGCAGAACCTCAGCTTCAACTTCCTCACCCGCGTGCCGAGCTTTGCCAACAATTACTGGGTCGGGTTTTCCAACCGCTCCGTATCGGAGGCCGAGGCGGGACGGATCATGGAACGTGTCGTCTTCGAGCATCTGGGCACCCGGATCTCGGATGCCTTGAGGGTAGCGCGAAAGACGGGCCTGCACGACGCGGAAGGCCTACCGGAATACCACCGGGAACTTCTCAGGATCGGCGCGCCGATGGGCTGACCCGCAGCCTCAATCCTGAGCGTCGGAGCGGCTTTTCCCGGAGACCTTGAGCGCAAGCGTCGCGGCCATGAACGGATCTAGATGACCGTCGAGCACGCCTTGCGTGTCCGACGTCTCCACGTTCGTCCTGAGATCCTTCACCATCTGGTAAGGCTGCAGAACGTAGGAGCGGATCTGGTTGCCCCATCCCGCTTCGCCCTTCGCCTCGTGCTGGGCGTTGATCTCCGCGTGACGGCGCTCGAGCTCCATCTGGTAGAGGCGCGACTTCAGCGCTTTCATCGCGATATCGCGGTTCTGGTGCTGCGATTTCTCGGACGACGTCACGACGATGCCGGTCGGGTGGTGCGTGATCCGGACGGCGGAGTCGGTGGTGTTAACGTGCTGACCGCCGGCACCCGAGGAGCGATAGGTATCGACGCGGATATCGGCCGGATTGACCTCGACATCGATATTGTCGTCGACCACCGGATAGACCCAGACGCTTGCGAAGGACGTCTCGCGCGTGCCCTTGCCGAAGGGCGAGATGCGGACGAGCCGGTGCACGCCCGATTCCGTCTTGAGCCAGCCATAGGCATTGTGCCCGGAGATCTTGTAGGCCACCGATTTGATCCCGGCCTCTGAACCCGGCTCTTCGGATTGCAACTCGACGTCGTAGCCCTTGCTCTCCGCCCAGCGGACATACATGCGCTGCAGCATCTGCGCCCAGTCGCAGGCTTCCGTGCCACCGGCGCCCGCATTGATCTCCAGGAACGTGTCGTTGCCGTCCGCTTCCCCGTCAAGGAGCGCCTCGAGTTCCTTGGCCGCCGCGGTCTTGGCGATGGTTCGGAGCGCAGTCTCGGCCTCGGAGATGATCTCCTCGTCGCCCTCGGCCTCGCCCATCTCGATAAGCTCGACCTGGTCCTCCTTGTCCTGCTTCAGGCTGCGATAGGTGTCCATCGCATCCACGAGAAGCTGGCGGTCGCGCATGAGTTTCTGCGCCGCTTCGGGATCGTTCCAGAGATCGGGATCCTCGACCCGTGCGTTGAATTCCTCGAGCCGGTGCTCGGCAGTCTCCCAGTCGAGCCGCTGGGCGAGAAGCGCCAGGGATTTCTCGATCCGCTCGACATTCTGTTCGGCCTCGGCGCGCATGGAAACTCCGTCTTTCGGGCTGGTCTGGATTGGAGGGCGTGATACCGCAAGCCGCGCGGCCCCACAAGACAGGGGCGAGGCCCCCAAAATCTTATATAAGATTTTGGGGGCCAAGGATTTTAGATAAAATCCTTGGCCGTAACTCTCAGTAGAGACCGCCCGACGACAACGTGCCGAAGCTTGCCTTGGGGCCGACCACAGCTTTCTTGCCGGTCGAGGTCGTGACCTCCCGGGCCTGACCGCCAGGCTGGATGATGTCGAAGCCGGAGCCCATAGCCCAGCCGCCATCGAACTGGATGCCGAACATCGGCTCCATGCCTTCGCGGAAGCATTCCGAGACAACGTTCTCGCCACTCGCGCCATCGCCAAGACGCGCGCCTGTGAAGCGGTCGATATTGATGAACATGCATTCTTCGGGAACGGTGAAGTTCCCGCCGCCGAATTTCGAGACCGCCTCGGTCATGAATTGCTGGAAGACAGGGCCGCAGATGCCGCCGCCCGAGGCACCGCTGCCGAGGCTGCGGGGCTGGTCGTGGCCGATGTAGCAGCCCGCGACGATGTTCGAGGTGAAGCCCACGAACCACACGTCCTTGGCGTCGTTGGTCGTGCCGGTCTTGCCAGCTGTCGGCACCGGCAAGCTCACCGCGCCCGAGGCCGTGCCGCGCTCGACGACGCCGCGCATCATCGACGTCAACTGGTAGGCGGTGACCGGATCCATCACCCGCTCGCGGTTGTTGGCGATCCGCGGCGCGGTGCCGGGCGCAAGGTTCGGATCGGTGCAGTTGACGCAGACGCGCTCGTTCCCGCGCTCCTTTTCGTGATTATAGACGGTCTCGCCGTAGCGGTTCTGCACCCGGTCGACGAGAGTCGGCTCCACCCGCTCGCCGCCGTTGGCGAACATGGCGTAGGCCGCGACCATCTGGAACAGCGTCGTCTCCTCGGAGCCGAGCGCGTTCGCCAGAACCCGCTGCATGTCGTCGTAGACGCCGAACCGCTCGGCGTAGCGCGCGACCGTGTCCATGCCGATCTCCTGGGCGAGACGCACGGTCATGAGGTTCCGCGACCGCTCGATCCCGGTGCGCAGGGGCGTCGGGCCGTAGAACTGGTTCGAGGCGTTCTTCGGCCGCCATACACCTTGCGGCGTGTTGATCTCGATCGGGGCGTCCACGACGATCGTCGCCGGGCTGTAGCCGGAATCGAGCGCTGCCGCGTAGACGAAGGGCTTGAAGGACGAGCCCGGCTGGCGCTTGGCCTGCGTTGCGCGGTTGAAGACCGAATGCTGGTAGGAAAAGCCGCCCTGCATGGCGATGACCCGGCCGGTATTGACGTCCATCGCCATGAACGCGCCTTCGACCTCGGGCACCTGGCGCAGCGTCCACCGGATGAAGCTGCCATCGCTGTCGGCGGTCATGCGGCGCACATGCACGACGTCGCCGCGCTCGAACGTGTCGAGGAACGTGCCGCGCATCCACTGTATATCCTCGCGCGGCACTTCGCCTTCGCCCTGCCCTTCGATGCCGAGCGTCAGCGTGTTCTCCGCAACGTTCAGGACGACCGCCGGATACCATTCGTTCTCAAGGTCGATGTCCCTGGCGACCGACACGTTCGCGAGCGCGCCCTCCCAATCGGCGAGTTCCTCCTCGGCGATGGTCTCGCCCGTGCCGCGCCAGACACCGCGATTGCGGTCATATTGCTCGAGCGCGCCGCGCAGCGCGCTGGCGGCCTCGGTCTGCATCTCGGGGTCGATCGTCGCGCGCACCGAGAAGCCGCCCGAGAAGAACTCGCCCTCGCCGAAATCGCGGCTGAGCTGGCGGCGGATCTCGTCGGTGAAATAGTCGCGCGGCGGCAGCTGTTTCTGGAACGGCTCGAAATCGCCCGCCTGAACGGAGCGCAGAGGCTCCGCGAGCTCGGCCTCGTAGGTCGCCTTGTCGATATAGCCGTTCTCTTGCATCTCGCGCAGCACGTAATCGCGCCGGGCGAGGAGCCGGTCGGCATTGCGGACCGGATGGAAATCCGATGGCGCTTTCGGCATCGAGGCCAGGAAGGCCGCCTCATGGGGGGCAAGCTGCGAGAGCGTCTTGTTGAAATAGGTCTGCGCCGCGGCGGTCACGCCGTAGCTGTTCTGACCGAGGAAGATCTCGTTCAGATACAGCTCGAGGATCTTCTCCTTGGACAGCGTGCTTTCGAGCCGCGTTGCGAGAATGATCTCCTTGATCTTGCGCTCGGCCCGGCGATCCCCACCCAGAAGGAAGTTCTTCATCACCTGCTGGGTGATCGTCGAGGCGCCGCGTACGTCCTGACCGCGCGAGCGCACGGCATCGACAACAGCCGCCGCGATACCGCGCGGATCGTAGCCCTCATGAACGTAGAAATTCTTGTCCTCGGCCGAGATGAAGGCCTGCTTCACGAGGTCCGGGATCTCCTGCGCCGGGGTAAAAAGCCGCCGCTCCTGCGCGAACTCGTCGATGATGCGCCCCTCGGTCGAGTAGATCCGGCTGATCGTCGGCGGCGAATACTGCGCGAGGCTCTCATGGCTTGGCAGGTCGCGCCCGTAGATCCAGAAGATCGCACCGATCGAAATCGCCACGGCAAAGATGCCGAGCGTCAGGAGCGAGAAGATCGTTCCGAAGAAGGACAGAATGAAGCGCGTCATGGCAGTAATCCCCGATGAGGAAGTGCCACGCCTTATACGGAAAGGCGCGGATGGGTCAAAACACGATTATATGGGGCGGCGGCGTTGCGCCGCCCGCATATCACTGGCGGCGCAGGCCATCCAGTGCGGCATCTTCGACAAGCCAGGTCTGAAGCCCGTCGCGGATGCCGGCCGCCATACCCGCGCGCCAGGCCGGATCACGCAGGTTCCTCAGCTCTTGCGGCGTCGACAGGTATCCGACCTCGATCAGCACGGACGGAATATCGGCGCTTTTCAGCACAGAGAAGCCCGCCGACCGCAAGGGCCGCTTGTGCACGTTGCCCGTCGCGTTCTCGATCCCGCCCACGAGCGCCCGGGCCAGCCCGGTGCTGCGCGGCGCCGTGTCGAGCCGCGCAAGATCCATCAGCACGCCCGCGACCCGATCGTCGGTACGCGCAAGATCGAGCCCGGCAAGGATGTCGTCGCGGTCATGCCGTTCGGCCAGTGCCGCCGATGCCGCGTCCGACGCCTCTTCGGCCAGGGTATAGACCGTCGCGCCGCGCGCGATGCCCTCGGCCAATGCGTCGGCGTGCAGCGACAGGAACACGTCGGCGTTCGCATCATGGGCTGCCTCGATCCGCCCTTCGAGCGAGACGAAAATGTCGTCTTCGCGTGTCATCGACACTTCGAATCCGCCCGCGCGCAGAAGCACCTCCTTAAGCTCGCGCGCGAAGATCAGCATGAGGTTGGCCTCGGTTTCGCCGCCATAGACCGCACCCGGATCGATCCCGCCGTGACCGGGGTCAAGCATCACACGCAAGGGCCGTCCCTCGACACCGCCCCGCGCGGCGGCGCGCACGGGCGCGGGGTCGGGCAAGTCCCAGCGGGGATCGCGCGGCGCCCCGGCACGGGCGGCGAAGGTCTCGGCATCGGTCTCGGCAAGGCGCAGGCGCAGCTTGGCCGCCCCGGTCTCGGGGTCGAGAGACAGGCCCGCCTGTTCCACGGCCATCGGCGTCTCGAGAAGCGCGACCAGGCGCGACCAGCCCTTTCGATACGCGCCGGTATGCACCTCGGAGATCGCCTCGGATCGATCGAGCGTTGCGGGATCGACACCGCCCCAATCCACTTCGCGGAAGTCGAGCACGAGCCGCGCCGGATCGCTCAGCGTGAAGACGCGCCACGGCACGCCCTGGCTTAGCGCAAGCGTCACCTCTGTTCCGCGCCCCCAGGCCCGGTCGGTGATCGCACTGTTCTCTGCGTCGAGCCGCGCAAGACCGCCCAAGGCGCGCTCCTGCGCTGTCAGGGGGCTGGCTGCCAATGCCGCCAGACATGCGATGATCGATAGAAACCGCCGGGTCATTCTCTGCTCGTCTTATTTGCAGCGAACATACCGCAGATACGAGGGTATTGTCTGCCCCTCGATGCGCGACATTTCCGTGACCCGGCTACGTCCCGCGCGGCTCCATGTAGGCTTTGAGCCGCGCGAGGCCTTCCTCGATATCGGCGGTGCTGCGCGCATAGGAAAACCGGAGCGTCCTGGCCCCGCGCTCGGGGTCGAAATCGAGCCCCGGCGTCACCGCGACGCCTGCGTGCTCAAGGATGTCCGCCGCCAGCGCGCGACTGTCCTCGGTCAGGTGCGAGACATCGGCATAGACGTAGAAGGCCCCGTCGGGCGGCGCGATCCGATCAAAGCCCGCTTTCGGCAGCCCGTCGAGCATCAGCTGGCGATTGCGGCGATAGACCGCCATGTTCGCTTCCAGCTCGTCGTTCGCATCCATCGCGGCGAGGGCCGCGACCTGCGCGGCATGGGGCGCGCAGATGAAGAGGTTCTGGGCCAGCCGCTCCACTTGCCTCAGCTGCGCCTCGGGCACGACCATCCAGCCAACACGCCAGCCGGTCATCGAGAAGTATTTCGAGAAGGAATTGATGACGCAGACATCGTCCGAGATTTCGAGCGCGGAAACCGCGCGATCCTCGTATTCGATGCCGTGGTAAATTTCGTCCGAGATGAACGCCGCGCCGCGATCTTGCGCGCAGGAAATCAGCGCACCGAGCGCCTCCCGCCCCAGCATCGTGCCTGTCGGGTTCGCGGGCGAGGCCACCATCAGCCCTTGCCAGTCCAGCGCCTCGAGATCCGCGGGAACGGGCTGCAGGCGGTTCGCGTCCGAGGCTTCGACCTCCAAGGGTTCGAGATCGAGCGCGCGCAGGATCTGTCGGTAGGACGGGTATCCCGGCCGCCCGAGCGCCACCTTGTCGCCCGCATCGAAGAGCGCCGTGAAGGCGAGGATGAACGCGCCCGAGGAACCGGGCGTGACGACAACCCGCGCGGGGTCCAGGTCGACGCCGTACCAATCCTTGTAGAGCCGCGCGATCCGCGCCCGGAGCGCGGGCATCCCGAGCGCCACCGTATAGCCGAGCGCATCGGCCTCCATCGTCTCGGCCAGGGCCCGCCGCGCGGCTTCGGGCGCGGCCGTGCCGGGCTGGCCCACTTCCATATGGATGATGTGGCTGCCCGCATCCTCGGCGGCGCGCGCGGCCTCCATCACATCCATCACAATGAAGGGATCGACATCACCCCGTCTTGAGTTCCGCATCGCGCGCCTCCTAAAGTCCGCCCCATGTCTGAAAGGGACGGGGCGGACAGTCAATGCGGGCCATGCGGGTCATCATCCTGAGCCTTTGCCTGGCGCTCGTCGCCGGCACCCCTGCCCGCGCGCTGACGCTGCTGCGCGATGCCGATATCGAATATGCGCTGTCCGAGCTCGCCCGTCCGATCTTCGCGGCCGCTGGGCTGAGCCCCACGAACACCAAGGTGCTTCTGGTCGACGATACCAGCCTCAACGCCTTCGTCGCGGACAACGCGCATATTCTCATCCATTCGGGCCTTCTGATGAAGCTCGAGACCGCGCGCTCGGTCCAGGCGGTTCTGGCGCACGAAGCCGCGCATATCGCCAATGGCCATATCTCGCGCCGCGCCGCGAACATGCGCTCCGCGCGCACGGCAGCGGGGCTCGGCCTCATCCTGTCGGGTCTTGCGGCGACGCAAAGCGCCGAGGCGGGGCTTGGCTTGGCAGTCGGCACGCAATCCTCGGTCCTGCGGAACTTCCTCGCCCATACCCGCGCCGAGGAGGCCGCCGCCGACCAGAGCGCCGTGCGCTACATGATCCGCGCCGGGATAGACCCGATGGGCGCCGTCGAGGTGATGCAGATCTTTCGCGGCCAGGAGGCGCTGACGATCTCGCGGCAGGACCCCTACATGCTCACGCATCCCTTGTCGCGCGACCGGCTTCGCACGCTCGAAGGGCTCGCCAACGCGTATGGCCGCGACATTCCCAAGGATCCCACGGCGGAATACTGGTTCCAGCGCGCCAAGGGCAAACTGACCGCGTTCGAGCGCAACCCCGGATGGACGCTGAAGCGCGCGGGCGAGAGCGCAACACCCGATATCCGCCATATGCGCGAGGCGGTCGCCCATCACCGCCGCGCCGATCTGGGCCGGGCCATCCAGTCGATCGACGCCGCGCTGGCGCAGCGCCCGAACGATCCGTTCCTGCTCGATCTCAAGGGCCAGATCCTGCTCGAGAGCCGACGCGCGCCCCAGGCCATCGCGGCCTATGCCCAGGCGGCGCGCTTTGCCCCGAAATCGGCGCTGATCCTCGGCGGTCTCGGCCGGGCGCAGCTGGCCTCTGGCGACACGGGGTCGGCGCTTGCCACGCTCGAACGCGCCTATGCGCGCGATTCCCAGGATCCACGTCTTTTACGCGACCTCTCGGTGGCCTATGCACAGACCGGACAGAACGGCCTCGCCTCCGCGGCGACCGCCGAACGCTACGCGATACAGGGCCGCCTGAAGGATGCGGCCATTCATGCCGAGCGCGCGCTGCAGCTTCTGCCGCGCGGCTCACCGGCCTGGCGGCGCGCCGAGGACGTGGCCGTCGCCGCCCGCACCGCCGCCCGGCGCTGACAGACGAGACACCAAAGGAGCCCCCATGCTGAAACCGACCCTGACCGCCCTCGCCCTTCTGACCGGCACGACCGCGCTGGCGCAGAATATCGACGTCACCGACATGAGCGATGCAGAGCGCGACGCGTTCCGCGCCGAGGTGCGCTCCTACCTGATGGAGAACCCCGAGGTCATCATCGAGGCGGTCAACGCGCTCGAGGCGCGGCAGGCCCAGGCCGAGGCGCAGGCCGCCGAAGCCGCGGTCGGCGACAATACCGACGCGATCTTCAATGACGGCGTCTCCTGGGTCGGCGGCAACCCCGATGGCGACATCACCGTCGTCGAGTTCATGGATTACCGCTGCGGTTATTGCCGCCGGGCCAAGGCCGAGGTCGAGGAGCTGGTCGCGTCCGACGGCAATATCCGCTTCGTCCTCAAGGAATTCCCGATTCTCGGTGAAGCCTCGCTGACCATGTCGCGCTTCGCCATCGCCGCCAAGAACGTCGCGGGCGACGAGGCCTACAAGCAGGTCCACGACGCGATGATGGAGCTGACCGCCGATCCCACGGAAGACGCGCTGCGCGGCGTCGCGGAGGAGCTGTCGCTCGACGCCGACGCGATCATTGCCGAGATGGGCTCTGATGCCGTGAATTCCCAGATTGCCGAGACCCGTGCGCTCGCCGAAGAGCTGGCGATCCGGGGCACCCCGACCTTCGTGATGGGCGACGAGCTGGTGCGCGGCTATGTCAGCCTCGAGGAAATGCAGGAGATCGTCGCCGCCGAACGCCAGGAGGGCTGATGCCGGCACGCTATCTTGTGGCGGCCGGTCTCACACTGGCCGCCACGCCCTTAGGCGCAGGCCCTTTCGAGACAGAGACCGCGCGCGCTGCCTTCGGCGCGGAGATCCGGGAGCTGATCCTCGACGAACCCGAACTCGTGGGCCGCGCGCTGAACCCGCCCGTCCCGGCCCCCTCCGACATCTACGCCGATGCGCGCGATGAGGATCTTGGCCGTCTCGAAGCCGAACGGGCCGCGCTTTTTGCCGAGACGCGTCCGCGCATCGGACCTGACGGCGCGCCCGTTGCGCTGGCCTTCCTGACTGGCCCCGATTGTGCGGACTGCGCCGCGGCGGAGGCCGAGCTTGCGACGCTCATGGAGCGGCTTGGCCTCGCGGCGACGCGCCTCGATGCCTCCGACCCGGACGTCGCCCAGGCGATGGACCGCTTGACGCTCGACACGCTGCCGTCCTACGTGCTGCCGGACATGATGGTGCGGGGACAGATTCCCCCGTTCGTGCTCGAGCGCTACATCTCTCCGTGACCGCGCCGTATCATCCGCCCACACATCCCTAGCGCCCCGGAGGCCTGATGCCCCTGAAGATCGACGTGCTGCTCGATTACGCCCTTGATGCGCCCACGGACTGCCTCGTGCAGATCAACGCGGCCGCCCTGCCCGACCAGGCCATCCGCAACGAGACGCTGAACGCGCATGGCGCGGAGGCGCGGATCAACCCGGCCGAGGACGAGATCGGCCTGAGGCTGTGGTTTCACGAGGCCGAGGCGCTGACGCTGCAATACACGACCGAGGTCCGGATCGACCGCGAGGTGCGCGATATCGGCGCATTATCGATGGACAGCCCCGCCGATCTGCCGCGCGACGTCGTAAAATACCTTCTTCCTTCGCGCTTTTGCCCGTCCGACAAGTTCATGACCTACCTCTCGACCGCCTTTCCGGGGCTTACCGGCGGCGCGCTCGCCATCGAGCTGGAGGAGTTCGTGCGACGCAACTTCACCTATGTTCCGGGTGCCTCCGGCCCCGAGACCTCGGCGCTCGAAACCTTCGTCACGCGTCAGGGCGTCTGCCGGGATTTCGCGCATATGCTGGTGACGCTCGCCCGCGCCGGCACGATCCCCGCCAGGGTGGCGAGCGTTTACGGGCTGGGCGTCGTGCCTCAGGATTTCCACCTCGTCGCGGAACTCTGGCTCGACGGCGCGTGGCACATCATGGACCCGTCGGGGATGTGCGGCCCGCGCGACGTTGCCCGCATCTGCGTTGGCCGCGATGCCACCGACGTCGCGTTCCTGACAAGCTACGGCCGTGCGACGCTCATGCGTCAGAACGTGATGGTGACGGAAGTCTGAGCCCTATTCGGCGGGCTCAGCCTCTTCGGGGCGCTCGGCCTCGCCGGCCTCGATGGCTTCGGCGCGCTTCTCGACCTCCTCGACGATGTGGTCGATCATCTGGTCGTTGGACATCTTGTGGCTGGCTTTGCCCGCGAGATAGACCATGCCCGATCCCGCACCGCCGCCTGTGAAACCGACATCGGTCATCAGCGCTTCGCCCGGCCCGTTCACCACGCAGCCGATGATCGAAAGCGACATCGGCGTCTTGATATGGGCGAGCCGGTCTTCAAGCGTCTCGACCGTCTTGATGACGTCGAAACCTTGCCGCGCACAGGACGGACAGGAAATGATATTCACGCCGCGGTGGCGCAGCCCCAGCGACTTCAGGATCTCGTAGCCGACCTTCACTTCCTCGACCGGATCGGCCGAAAGGGAGACGCGGATCGTGTCGCCGATGCCCATCCACAGAAGGTTGCCGAGGCCGATCGCGCTCTTGATCGTGCCGGACATGAGCCCGCCCGCCTCGGTGATCCCGAGATGGATGGGCTTGTCGGTCGCTTCTGCGAGCTGCTGATAAGCGGCGGCGGCCATGAACACGTCGGACGCCTTGCAGGAGATCTTGAACTCGTGAAAGTCGTTGTCTTCCAGCACCTTGATATGTTCGAGCCCGGATTCCACCATCGCGTCCGGGCACGGCTCGCCGTATTTTTCGAGCAAGTGCTTCTCGAGCGATCCGGCATTGACGCCGATCCGCATCGAACAGCCGTGATCGCGAGCCGCCTGGATCACCTCTCGCACGCGTTCCTTGGAGCCGATATTGCCCGGATTGATCCTGAGGCAGGCCGCGCCGTTCTCGGCGGCCTCGATCCCGCGGCGGTAGTGGAAGTGGATATCGGCGACGATCGGCACCGGGCTTTCGCGCGTGATCTCCTTCAGCGCTTTCGCGGAGGCCTCGTCCGGCACGGAGACGCGGACGATGTCGGCCCCCGCTTCGGCAGCGGCCATGACCTGTGCCAGCGTGCCTTTGACGTCAGTCGTCGCGGTGTTCGTCATCGTCTGCACGGAAATCGGCGCATCGCCCCCGACTGCCACATCGCCGACCATGATCTTGCGCGAGGTGCGGCGATAGATGTTGCGCCAGGGACGGACGTGGTTGAGGCTCATCGCCTGCTCCTTTCAGCCCTGCGCCGCACAGGAAAAGGGGCGGCGCGTCTCACCCTCCTAGCTAGTCGGAGGGCGCGCGCCTTGCAAGCCGCGCAGGATCACTCAGAGGTGGGGAGATCCGGTGTCCCGGAGACGTTGAGCTCTGCCACGACGCGCGCGAGATCCGCATCCGCGTCGATCTGCGCGACCTCGTAGGTCTGCGACAGGTTGTCCACCGACAGGGCTAGGTTCGACGTGACCGAGCCGCGCGGGCCGACCGGTCCGTAGGTCTGACCGTTCATGGCGAAATAGACCGCGCCCGACTCGCCGATCCGCAAGGTCGGAGCCTCTTCGGTGCGCGGCACGTCGAACGTGTCGCCCGCATTCATGATCGCCTCGTAGATCACGGTGCCGTCGGCGGCGCGCACGCGCACCCAGGCCGGACGCACGGCGATCATGGTCACGCCTGGCCCGGTGGTCTCGAGAACCTGCGGGCCGCTGGCCACTTCGTTGGCCTGGCCAAGCGCCTCGGCAAGTGCGCCCTCGACGCCCGAGACCGCCGCGGTGGAGCTTTGCCCGTTCACGGCTGCGAACTGGGCCTCGGCATCCTGCGGCCCCTCACGATGCGGCAAGGACCGCCGGTCGGCATCCGCGAATGCGCCGACGCTGGCCGGATCGAGCGTGGAGATAGGCGCATCACGCGCGACGAGCACGGGCACATCCAGCGCCTGCGGCCGGTAAAGCCGGTCGAGCGCCTCGGAAGACGGCGGGTTGAACACGCCCGAGCCGTCGGCAGTCGTGTCGTCCTCGGTGGTTGCGCTGGCGACGTCGACCGGGTCGAGGTCCGACAGCACGACTGGCGTCTGATCGACTGGCGCGAGGCGCACGCGCTGCACCTCCTGCAGGACCGTCCAGCCGCCATAGCCGATACCGGCAACGAGCAGGAACAGAACCAAAGTCGATCCAATCGCGCTCGGCTCGACCCGGCTGAGGAAGGATTCGCCGGCGGGTGCGAAAGAGATGCGCGGCTCTGCGAGAGGATCGCGATCCGGTCGCGGAGCGACGATCGGCTCCTTGCGCTTTACCGAGGATGCCTCGTCCGACATGCCATGCGCGGTAGAGAAGCCGCTTTCAGCGCAGAACTGCGAGAAGGCCTCATCGGGATCGAGCCCGAGATAGCGCGAATAGGACCGGACATAGCCCGCGATGAAGCCGGGCGTGTCGAAAGCGGTGGGGTCGGTGTTTTCAATCGCGGCGATGTAATTCGCCTTGATCCGAAGCTCGCGCTCAACATCGAGGAGGGACTTGCCCATCGTGGCGCGCTCGCCGCGCATCACGTCGCCGAGCCGCACTTCGAAGTCGTCGTAACCTTGCGGTGCGACGATGTGGTCTTCGACTGATTTTCGGGATTTTCGCCCGATCATGACGTCTGCCCCACTCTTAGAAAAAACGCGCCAACCGTCCATGAAGCCGCGTGTCCCACGATTCGTGCGTGAGCTTATTTCCGCTAACGATAGCACATGGCAACGAAATTCTAAGCGTTTTAAGGCCTAGGCAGACAATTCGGCACGATTCAGCGCACAATGCGACCACAGCTCATCCATCGCGCGCACGAGCGTGTCGATTTCTTTCGGCCCGTGTACCGGCGACGGCGTGAAGCGCAAACGCTCCGTGCCCCGCGGGATCGTGGGGAAGTTGATCGGCTGCACGTAGATACCGTAGCCCTCGAGCAGCATGTCGGACAATTGCTTGGTGTGAACCGGATCGCCGACAATGACCGGCACGATATGGCTGCCGTGATCGATGATCGGCAGGCCCATCGCCTTGAGGCGGGTCTTGAGGATCTTCGCCTGCGTCTGGTGCAGGTCGCGCCGCGCCTGGTCACGCTTGAGATGCGCCACGGATGCGGCCGCCCCGGCCGCCACGGCGGGCGGCAGCGAGGTCGTGAAGATGAAGCCCGGCGCGTAGGATCGGATCGCATCGCACATCTTGGCGGAGGCCGCGATATAGCCACCCATCACGCCGAAGGCCTTGGCGAGCGTGCCGTTGATGATGTCGAGCCGGTGCATCAGGCGGTCGCGCTCCGCGACGCCTGCGCCGCGCGGGCCATACATGCCGACCGCATGCACTTCGTCGATATAGGTCAGCGCGCCGAACTCGTCGGCGAGATCGCAGATCGCTTCGATCGGACCGAAATCGCCATCCATCGAATAGACCGATTCAAACGCGATCAGCTTGGGCGCATCGGGATCGTCCGCTTCCATCAGCTCGCGCAGATGGTCGACGTCGTTGTGCCGGAAGATGCGCTTGGCCCCGCCATTGCGGCGCACGCCTTCGATCATGGAGGCGTGGTTCAGCGCGTCGGAATAGATGATGAGCCCCGGAAAGAGCTTCGGCAGCGTCGAGAGCGTGGCATCGTTGGCGATATAGGCGGAGGTAAAGAGAAGCGCCGCTTCCTTACCGTGCAGATCCGCCAGCTCCGCCTCGAGCCGCTTGTGATAAACGGTCGTGCCCGAGATGTTGCGCGTGCCGCCGGAGCCTGCCCCGGTCGCGTCGATCGCCTCGTGCATCGCCTCGAGGACGACCGGATGCTGACCCATGCCGAGGTAATCGTTGCCGCACCAGACGGTGATCGGGGTCTCGCTGCCATCGGCGCGCGTCCAGGTGGCGTGGGGGAACTGTCCCTGACGGCGCTCGATATCGATGAAGGTCCGGTAGCGGCCTTCCTCGTGCAGACGCTCGATCGCCTGGTCCAGTTGTGCGTCGTAATCCACGCTTCGTCCTCCGTCGTCGTGAGTGCCGCGAGGGAAGCGGCGCCCGTCGCAAGGTGAGTATCGCTGCCGCCTTCGCAAGACAACCGCATAGGCCGGGACCGAGGGTCGCAGCTTTGATCTCGATCAACTGGGCCGCAACCTTTCCCGACGTTAAGCGCCCGGCCTTAATCCGCAGCAATCCTCGCCATTGTGGGCGATATAGGACTAGCGCCCAAATTCTGAATATCCGATGTCGCATTCCCTTCGAAACCGCGACGAATTGGCTGGTTTTCCTGCCCCCTCGCCGGGTACTGGACACGGCGAGACGCCCTGATACCTATGGTTCAGCTTCTCTCGAAAGGTCTCGTTCCCATGTCCCTCGACGCCGTTCTCTCCCGTATCGATGCAGATCTCGACCCCGCGCTGGAGCGTCTGTTCGACCTCCTTCGGATCCCGTCGATCTCCACTGATCCCGAATACAAGGCCGATTGCGACCGCGCGGCGGAATGGCTGGTCAAGGATCTGAACGCGATGGGCATCGCGGCCGAGCGGCGCGAAACACCGGGCCATCCGATGGTCGTGGCGCATGTGGACGGCGATGGCCCGCATCTTTTGTTCTATGGCCATTATGATGTGCAGCCCGTCGACCCGCTGGAGCTTTGGCACCGCGACCCCTTCGATCCGGCTATCGAAGAGGTGGACGGACAGAAGGTGATCCGGGCGCGCGGCGCGTCCGACGACAAGGGCCAGCTCATGACCTTCGTGGAGGCGTGCCGCGCCTACATGGCCGAACATGGCAAACTGCCCTGCAAAGTGACCTTCTTCTTCGAGGGAGAGGAGGAATCGGGCTCGCCCTCGCTCGTGCCCTTCATGAAGGAAAACGCGGCGGAGCTGACGGCGGACGTCGCACTGATCTGCGACACGACGATGGCCGCGCCGGGCCTTCCGTCCATCGCCACGCAGCTGCGCGGGATGCTCAAGGAGGAATTCACCCTCAAGGGTCCGAGAATGGACCTGCATTCGGGCCTCTATGGCGGCCCCGCGCTCAACCCGCTCCGCGAGATTTCGAAGCTCATCGCGAGTTTCCATGACGAGACGGGGCGCGTCGCGGTCGACGGCTTCTACGACGGCGTGCCGGAGCTGTCCGACGAGCTGCGCCGCCAATGGGCCGATGCCGGCTTCGACGAGACGACGTTCCTCGGCCGCATCGGCATGAGCCGCGCGCATGGCGAGGAGGCTTTTTCAGCGATGGAGCAGGTCTGGGCACGCCCGACGCTCGAGGTCAACGGCATGTGGGGCGGCTATACCGGCGCGGGGACCAAGACGGTCATTCCCGCCGAGGCGCATTGCAAGCTCACCTGCCGCCTAGTCGGCGATCAGGACCCCGCGCAGGTTCGCGACGCCCTTCGCGCCCATATCGAAGCGCGCCTGCCGGTCGATACGGAGGTCGTCTGGCATGGCAGCCTCGACGGCGCGCCCGCCTCGGTGATGGATACATCGCGCCCGGAATTCGAGCTTGCCCGCGGCGCACTCAGCGACGAATGGAGCCGCGAGGCGGTCTTCGCGGGCATGGGCGGATCGATCCCGATCGCGGGGTATTTCAAAACGATTCTCGGCATGGAGCCGATGCTGATCGGATTTGCAAAGGATGACGACGCAATCCACTCCCCGAACGAGAAATACGACGTGGAGAGCTTCCATAAGGGCATCCGGTCATGGGCCCGTATTCTCGATGCGCTTGGACAGGCGGCGCCGTGATCTGAACGAAGGCCCGAGCCGGAAGCGTTGCATTTATGCAAATACAACCTCTCCAGATGGTCGATTAAGCGTCTATCCCGAATTGTGCCCGCGCCTCACCTTTTTTGGGTCACAATCCTTAAGCTCTTTGGGCACATGGGAAAGACGTTCAAGAAACAGGGGCTACAGGAGTTCAAGGCGCGCATCGGTCGCGTCGACAGCTTCTATGCGCGTCACGGATTTTCAAAGCCGATCGTGAGCAATCGCTGCGAGCGGCCGGTCCTCTGGTCGATCATCGGGTTCGCCTGGATCGGCTTCGTGATCTCGATTGCCGAGAACCGCGCCTATCTCGAGGAAAGCCTCGCCCAAGGCGCGCTCTCCGCGCAGCATCGGGATTGGATCCTCTATGCGCTGGCGGCGCTGGTCGTTGTCTCGGCGATCAAGCTCGGTTTTCACGCCATGCGCTGCCTGCTCCGTGGCCGCGAACAGCGCGGCGTCTCGGGCAGCCTGCTTGTCGGCGCCCTCGGCGCGATCGTCGTGACCCAGATACCGGCGGACGCCCTGCATGGCGGGGTGGAGGTTCTCGGCGCCGGAACGCAGGCCATCCTGCTCGCGGCCACGGATACAGCCGAGAAGACGATCGGCGTCGACACCTCCACCATTGCCTTCGTCTCACGGTCGATCACCGACTGATCTTGGCGCGTCCCGTCAGCCAGCCTAACCTGCTCGTTCAGGGCAGGAGGCGACATGACGGAATTCGCGGATATCGACGGCACGCGCATCGCGTATGAGCGGCAGGGCAGCGGCCCGCCGCTCCTATTGTTGCATGGTTTTCCGCAGACCCGTGCCATGTGGCGCGCCATCGCGAAGACACTGGCGCAGAGCTTCGACGTGATCGCTGCGGACCTGCGCGGCTATGGCGCGAGCGACAAGCCAGAGGGCGTTAAAGCCATGTCCTTCCGCGCGATGGGCCGCGACATGAATGGCCTGATGTCCGCCCTCGGGCATGAGCGCTACCATCTTGCTGGTCACGACCGCGGCGCGCGGGTCGCGCACCGGATGGCGCTCGACGCGCAGGACCGGATCTCCTCGCTGACATTGATGGATATCGTGCCGACGCATCACCTCTTGCGCGATCTGACGATGGAGGTGGCCTCGGCCTATTACCACTGGTTCTTCCTCGCCCAGCCCGCGCCCTTCCCCGAAACCCTCATCGGTCACGATCCCGACGCCTATTTCGAGCGCTGCCTTCTGGGTTTCGGCAAGGCTGCGCTCTCCGATTTCTCGCCCCAGCTTCTGGCAGAGTACCGCGCGGCCTGGCGCGATCCGGCTGCGATCCGCGCGATGTGCGACGACTACCGCGCCGCGATCGAGGTGGATGTCTCGGACGACGCACGCGATCTCGACCGCTCTGTCACTTGCCCCGCCCTCGTCCTTTACGGCGCGGACGGCGCGATGGCGCGACTCATGGATGTGCCCGAGACCTGGGCGCCACGACTTGCTGACATGCGCGCCAAGGCGATGCCCGGCGGACATTTCTTCCCCGATCAGGCCCCGGACGCTACGACCGCCGCGCTGATGGACTTCCTGACAGGGCTCTCCCCGATCTAAGCCGCGTCACACGATCCCGTCGAACCGCTCCGGCAGGCGATATTGCACGCCGTAATCGGGGCGGTCGAACTGCCAGAACCCCGTTTCTCCGCGCGGTTTCCAGCTTTTCACCATGTCGCGTCGGAGCCATGCGAGGTCGAAGCCCTCCCGCTCCTCGAGCTGCGCGAATGCCTCGAACACCGCCCGATCCTCGCCGCGCGCCTCGGCGAACCAGTGCCGCCCGATCGAGGTCTCCTTCACGCCGACACCGATCTCTTCAATGACGCGGTTGCGGCGATCCATCGCCGCCACGTATTGCGCGAAATCGCAGAACTTGAGGTGCAGCAGGTACATGCCCTCTGGGGCATTGAGGTTTTCGGCCTTGGCGTAATGCCCCCCGCGAGACAGCTGCGCGGGCCGGCCCAGCACACAGGGCTTCGAGTGATACGGCAGGAGCTTCACGTGCCGGCGCGGACCGATAACGTGATCCCCGACCGGAGCATCCTCGCGGTCGATCCGATGGAACACGTCGAGCCCAACAGGCGTATAGACGCGCCGCCGCGCCTTGCCCTTCAGCCAGCTCAGTAGCGTGTGCCCGGTCTCGGGGTCCATCACGACGATCTCGTCGACATCCCCCACGACCACATGCGCGTAATACCCCAGAAGCCCTTCGACCATGCCATTGAGAAGCCGCCAGCGCTTGCGCTCGAAATTGGGATCGGGATCGCCCGGCAGACCGATGACGTTGCACCCTTCCGCCATCCGCGCAACCGTCTCGCCGCGACCGTGATTGATGACGTAGCAGTTCTCGCGGCCGAACATCTCGCCGTAATAGGCGAGCCATTTCTCCAGGAAGAAGGCGTCGTCCCTGACCATTGTCAGCGCGGCGGCGGTCGTCTGCATGTCTGCTCGGGGCCTCTTGCGGGTCGCGTCGGCGGCACTCTAGCGTCCGCGGCGCGCCCCGTCAGCCCTGCCCGCGCGGATCGAGCAGGCGGCGCAGCAATCCGGTCTCGCTGACCTGCCCGATCAGCGCGCCATTCTCCTCGACGCCGACCGGCGCATCGGCATCGGCGCAGCGCCGCATGACCTCCTCGACGCGCATGCCCGCGGGCACCCGGATCTCGGGCGCTCCGTTCGCGGGCTCCATCACGTCGCGCGCGGTCAGAACCCCTAACGGGTTCATGTGGGCCACGAACTCCGCCACGTAGTCGTTTGCGGGCTTTGAATAGATGTCCTGCGGGCGACCACATTGCACGATCCGGCCGCCTTCCATGATCGCGATCCGGTTGCCGATCTTGAACGCCTCGTCGAGATCGTGGCTCACGAAGATGATCGTTTTCTTCATCTCGCGTTGCAGATCCAGAAGCTCGTCCTGCAATTTGTTGCGGATGAGCGGATCGAGCGCCGAGAACGGCTCGTCCATCAGAAGGATTGGCGCATCCGTTGCGAAAGCCCGCGCGAGGCCCACGCGCTGCTGCATGCCCCCCGACAGATCACCGACCTTGCGGTCGCCCCAACCGTCGAGCCCGACGAGCCCGAGCTGCTTGTCCGCACGCTCGGCCCGCTCCGCCTTGGACAATCCGCCAAGCTCGAGCCCCAGCGCCACGTTGTCGCGCACCGTGCGCCACGGCAGGAGACCGAATTGCTGGAACACCATCGCCACGCGCTTGAGCCGCATCCGGCGCAGCTCCGCCTCGCTGGCATCGGTGACGTTGACCATCGCGCCGCCGTCGCTGACTTCGACCTTGCCGCGCACCACCGGATTGAGCCCGTTGACGGCCCGAAGGAGCGTCGATTTGCCGGAGCCCGAAAGCCCCATCAAAACGAGGATCTCGCCCTCTTCCACGTCGATGGAGCAATTGTGCACGCCGAGCACCTGCCCCGTCTCGCGTTGGATGTCGGGGCGGGATCTGCCCTGGTCCATCATCGGCAGCGCGCGTTCCGGCTCGTCGCCGAAGACGATGGAGACATTGTCGATCTTCACGGCATGGCTCATTTGCGGTCTCCCACGTTGAGGATGCGGTCCAGCATGATGGCGACGACGACGATCACGAAGCCGCTCTCGAAGCCGAGCGAGGTGTTCACCTGGTTGAGCGCGCGCACCACCGGCACGCCGAGGCCGTCCGCGCCCACCAGCGCCGCGATCACCACCATCGAAAGCGACAGCATGATCGTCTGGTTGAGCCCGGCCATGATCTGCGGGAAGGCCGAGGGCATTTCCACCTTCCACAAAAGCTGGCGCGGCGTCGCGCCGAAGGCGGTCGCGGCTTCCTTCAGCGCGGTCGGCGTCGAGACGATCCCGAGATAGGTCAGGCGGATGGGCGCGGGCACCACGAAAATCACCGTCGCGATCAGACCCGGCACCATGCCGATCCCGAAAAAGACGATGGCCGGGATCAGGTAGACGAAGGTGGGCAGCGTCTGCATCAGGTCCAGCACAGGCCGGAGCGCGGTATAGAGCTTGGGGCGATGCGCCGCCGCGATACCGATGGGCACGCCCACCCCCATGCAGACGACGCAGGCCGACAGGATCAGCGTCAGGCTCTCCAGCGTCTCGTCCCAGTAATCCTGGTTGAGCACGAAGAGAAAGCCGATCGCAACGAAAACACAGATCTTCCAGTTGCGCTGCAGCGCCCAGGTAATCGCCACGAAGGCTGCGATGACGATGAAGGGATGCGGTGTCTCGAGCACCCAGAGGATGCCGTCGATCATGTGCTCCATCGTCCAGGAAAGCCCGTCGAGCAGGAAACCCAGATTGCTGCGTATCCAGTCGAACACCGCCTCGGCGGTGTCGCCCACGGGAATCTTGTAATCGGTCAGCCAGTCGAGCATCTCGGGTCCGGTCCTCGTTGCCGTCGAATTGTTGATTGACGAGTCAATTAACCACGGCCTATCCTCGAATTGCAACCGAAGTTTCGGAAAAGCGGGGCAAGGGGCCGTATGGGCAAGGAAATCCAGCGTAAAAGCGACCTGATCGCCGCCACTCTGCGCGAAATCGGCGCGAAAGGCACGCTCAATGTGACGGTCGGCCAGATTGCCAAGCGCGCCGGCGTCTCTCCGGGGCTCGCATTTCACTATTTCGGCGACAAGGAGAAGCTCTTCCTCGCCGCGATGCGCTCGATCCTGACAGGGTTCCGGCGCGAGGTGGTGGAGGCGCTCAAGGGCGCGTCAGGCTCGCGCGCACGGATCGAGGCGGTCCTTCAGGTATCCTTCGCGAAGAGTCATTTCGAGGAAGGCGCGGTTGCGGCCTGGCTCAATTTCTACGTGCTCGCGCAGACTTCGGCCGAGGCGCAGCGGCTCCTGACGATCTATCACCGCCGGTTCAATTCGACGCTGCTGCACGATCTACGCCCTCTTGCCGGCGCACGGGCGGAGGCGGCGGCGGAACGGATCGCGGGCCTCGTCGACGGGCTCTACCTGCGCTTCGCGCTGGATCGCACCAGCGTCGATTCCGCCCCCGCCATCGCGCAGGTGATGGCCGCGCTCGATATCGAGCTCTCCGCGAAATGACCCAGCAATGACCGCGCCTCGGCCAAATCCTGGCCCGAATGTCGCGCAAAGGTGCCATCGCAGCGATGGAAGGCACCGCCCATGCGACACGTCCAGTTCGACCCCGCAACGCTCAAGACGCTGAAACTGCGCCGGCTCTTCGCGATCCAGTGCCAGGCATGGCGGCAATCGGGCCTGTCCGACAACGCCTTCGAGACACCGCTGACCCCTGCCGACCTCGCGCGGCTTCAGTCCCGCGCGACAGGCAGTCTCAGTCGTCCTCGGCTGGCGTGAGCGGGCGATAGCCTGTCGCCACGACGAACTTCTCCGAGGAATCGCTGCGCGAGGCGGGCGGCTTCACGTTGGCGACCTTGTCGAACCGCCGTTTCAGCAATCCCTGAAGCTCGGCCTCCGCGCCTCCCGCAAGCACCTTCGCAACGAAGGTTCCGCCCTCTTCCAGAACGTCGAACGCGAACTCTGCAGCCGCTTCGCAAAGTGCGACGATCCGCAGGTGATCCGTTTGCTTGTGACCCGACGACGACGCGGCCATGTCCGACATCACCACGTCGGCAGAGCCGCCGAGCCAGGCTTTGACCTTGTCGTCCGCGCCATCCTCGAGAAAGTCGAGCTGGTGCAGCTCCGCCCCGGCGATGGGTTCGACCTCCTGCAAGTCGACGCCAAGGACCGTGCCTTGCGCCTTGCCCGATTTCTCGCCGAGCGCGTTCACCCGCGCCACCGCGACCTGGCACCAGCCGCCCGGCGCGCATCCAAGGTCAACGACCCGCGCACCCGGCACGAGGAAGCGGTACTTGTCGTCAAGCTCGAGGATCTTGAAGGCCGCGCGGCCGCGATAGCCCTCGGCCTTGGCGCGCTTCACATAAGGATCATTGAGCTGCCGCTGCAGCCAACGCGTCGAGGACGCGCGCCGCCCCCGCGCCGTCTTGACCTTGGTCTTGAGGTCACGTTGTCCGCGGCCCGAGCTTTTCCGTTCGCCTGGTTTGCGTGCCATGACTTCTGCTTCTTCTCTCAAATCTTGTCGGAACGTGTCCCGCGGTCAGTACGGTGCATCCTCGAGCACCCCGTCCGCCGACATCTGCGCGTAGAGCAGCCCCTCCCGCAAGCCCCTGTCCGCGACGGAAAGGCGGTCGGTCGGCCAGCAGCGCAGAAGCGCCTGCAGGATCGCCGCACCCGACATTATGAGAACGTGCCGGTCCTGCCCGATCCTCGGATCGCGCCGCCGGCCTTCGGGCCCCATCGACAGATAGCCCCGGATCACCGCTTCGATCTGGTCCGAACTCATCCTGAGACCATCAACCTTGGTGCGATCGTAGCGCTTGAGCCCGAGATGCGAGGCCGCGACCGTCGTGACGGTGCCGCTCGTGCCGACGATCTGGAAGCCCTCGCGGGTCTGCTCGTCCTTGTAGGGGGCAAACTCGGCGAGGTTCTCCTCGAAATACCAGGACATCAGGGCATACCGCGCCGCGTCATCCTCCACGTCCGAGAATTGGTCCCGCAACGTCGCGACCCCCAGCGGCACCGAGATCCAGTCCACGACCTTCGCGGCCGGGAACGGGCTGTCAGGCGTGTGAAAGCCCGCATGCAGCCGCATGATCGCGCGCGGCCGGTCTCGTTTGGGCACCGAAGAGAGGTCGATCCAGACAAGCTCGGTCGAGCCGCCCCCGATATCGACCACCAGAAGCTGTTCGGTCCGGGTGGAGACGAGCGGCGCGCAGGAGATCACGGCAAGCCGTGCCTCCTCCTCGGGCTGGATTATCTCGAGCTCGAGGCCGGCCTCGCGCTTCACCCTGCGGATGAACTCTCGCGAATTTGCCGCGCGCCGACAGGCCTCGGTCGCGACAAGCCGCATCCGCTTGACCTTGTGGCGAGCGATCTTCTGCTGGCACACCTTCAAAGCCGCGATGGTCCGGCCCATCGAGCTGCGCGACAACCTGCCCGTGCGCTCGAGCCCGTAGCCGAGCTGCACGGAGCGGGAGAAGCTATCGACCACATGGAACTGACTGCCCTTGGGCTGGGCGATCAGCATGCGGCAACTATTCGTGCCCAGATCGAGGGCGGCATAAAGCTCGCCCGGATCCGGACCTTCTGGCGCGGGGCTCTCAACCGGTGTCAGGAAAGCGCCCGCACCTTTGGGACGCTCTGGCGCCATGTTCATGCGCCTTTCCGTATGTCAACTTGGGGATAACGATACGCCTTCGGCGTCGTTTCGGCAACATGCGAATGGCCGGGTGCGCGCAGGCGGCGCGGGCCCTTGCCGCCCCGCTCCGGTCCCGCGATCATGGCCGCGACACGAGCCGACGGAAGCGAGCCATGCCGATCACCCTGCCCGACGAGGGCCTTTTCCTGCATCTCGGCGCGCATCGCACCGGGACCGGCTCTTTCCAGGAGTTCCTTTCGTCCAATGCCGATGCCTTCGCCGATCTCGGCGTGAACCTCGCCGTGGCAAACCGCGACGGGCAGGCACCGTCGACTCTGCGCCTGCGCCTTCCCGATGCACGGCACTTTCGCAAGGGTCTGCTGGAAGAGCGCGCGGCTCTCCGGGACGAGGCGCTCACCGAGGCGCGCGTGAACTTGCGGGCCCGCAGCATCATCTCCGAAGAGAACATCCCAGGCAGTTTCAACGCGATCTTCGCCGATGCGCCCTACCGCGCCGCGCGCGAGCGCATGGCCTTCCTTGCGTCTGCCCTGTCGCGCCCCGTGCGCCGCATCCTGTTCGTCACGCGCTCTTACGAGACCTTCTTTCCATCCGCGTATCGCAAACGGTGCGAATTCCGGAAAATCGCACCGTTCTCCGAGTACGCGCCCCGCTTCATGGAGGCGACGCGCGGCTGGGCGGATCTCGTCGAAGACATCGCCGCCGCGTTCTCACCCGGCGAGATCCTGGTCGCGCGCTACGAGGACCGACCGACCCACGAGGCGCTGCTGCATGCACTCCTGCCCGAAACCACGCAAATGCGCTTCGCTCCGCTCGAACGACGCTTCAACGTCTCGGCCACGGATGCCGCCTGCCGCGCGATGCAGGCAGCGTTCGAGACGAATCCCAAGCTTTCCCCCCGCGAGATCCGGGCGATCATTCACGCTCATGCCGACGACCGCAGCGGCCCGCCCGTCGCCGAATTCTCCGAACGCGACCGGGCCGCACTCCGCGACCGCTATACTCGCGATCTCGACCGGATCGCGAAGATACCCGGCGTCACGTTTCTGGGAACATGAGCCGCGCTCATCGAAAGGCTGAGCCGTTTTCCGATCCCCGGCTGTGGCCCCCGCGGTTCAACCACGTATGATAGCCGACGTCGCCTGCGGGGTCTTGAGTGTCGAAATCCGACCCTTGGCCACGGAGCGCGCGCGATAGAGAAGCCGCATCACGTCAAAGGAACTCCGCTCCATGCCCGACGTCACCATCGTTTATTGGCGCGACATCCCTGCCCAGGTCATCGTGGGCAAGGGGCGCCGCGCCGAGAAGGTCCAGCTGCCCGAGCGTTTCGAGCAGGCGATCGACCGTGCGGCGATGAAATCGGGCGCAGCGGAGACCGATGCCTACCTCGCCGAATGGCGCAAGGGCACACCTTATGCCGTGGATGGCAGCCCCGCCGATGCCGCCGCCGCCGAGGCTGCGCGGATCGAAGCGGATTACGATCAGACCCGCCTCAAGGCCCTGATCGACAACCATGGCCGGAACTAGAAACCCGGTCCGGCGCGCGACGGAGGTCTTCATGGCGCTTCTCCCCTTCCGCACGAAATCCAGGTCCGCCGCACGGCGCGGTGGCGATCATCTGGCCTCTTTCCTCACCGGTCACTCGGTGGAGGTGATGCCGCGCACCGCCGAGAAGGTCGAGGATTTCCGCGCCCTCTTCGCCCCCGAGACCCGCATCTACATCGCCCATATCGACGGCACGCCGATCGAGGACATGGTCGCGACTGCCAGACGGCTCGCCAATGACGGATTTACCGTGATGCCGCACTTCCCCGCGCGCATCATCAAGGACGAGGCAACCCTCGCAGACTGGATCGCCCGGTACCAGGGCGAGGCGGGCGTGCATCAGGGCCTCATTCTCGCAGGCGGCGTGTCCGAGCCGCATGGCGACTTCCATTCCTCGATGCAGCTTCTCGAGACCGGGCTATTCGACAAGGCCGGCTTCGACCGCCTGCACGTCGCCGGTCACCCCGAGGGCAACCGCGATATCGACGCCGATGGCAGCGAGCGCTCGGTCATGGAGGCCGCGCGCTGGAAACAGGCCTTCACCGAGCGCACCGATGCGAAGATGGCGATGGCCACGCAATTTGCCTTCGAGGCCCAGCCGATCATCGACTGGACCGATCGCCTGCGTGAGAACGGCGTGACCCTGCCCGTCCATGTCGGCCTCGCCGGCCCCGCGAAGCTGCAGACGCTCATCAAGTTCGCCATCGCCTGCGGTGTCGGCCCCTCGCTGCGCGTATTGCAGAAGCGCGCGATGGACGTCACCAAGCTCGTCCTGCCCTACACGCCCGACGAGGTGGCGCTGGAGCTTGCGCAACACAAGGCGGCGAACCCGGGCAGCCTGATCGAAGCGGCGCATATCTTCCCGCTCGGCGGCATCAAGCAGAGCGCGGAATGGGTGCAGGGCGTCATGGCCGACGCCCCCGCGCAAGCCAGCCTCTGAACGAAGGACCTCATGCCCGCGCTTCTCTTCGATCTCGACGGAACCCTCATCCACTCGGACCCGCTTCACGTGGAGGTCTTCGCAGAGATTCACCGTGAGCGCGGGCAGGACTTCACGCACGAGGATTACCTCGCGCGGGTGCATGGCCGCTCGAATGTGGCGATCTTCTCGGACGCATTCCCGGATGAGGATCCGCATGCGCTCGGCGAGGAAAAGGAAGCGCGGTTTCGCGCCCGCCTAGCGGAGGGCGACGTGCCGGCGATGCCGGGCGGCGAGGCGCTGATGCGCCGGGCGCGGGGTGCGGGCTGGGCGGTGGGCGTCGTCACGAACGCCCCGCGGGCCAACGCGGACGCGATGCTGGGCGCACTCGGCCTCGCAGAGCTTGTCGATACGCTCGTGATCGGCGATGAATGCCCGAAATCGAAACCGGACCCCTACCCCTACCAGGAGGCCCTGCGCCGCCTCGACGTGAGTCCGACCCTGGCGCTCGCCTTCGAAGACAGTCCTTCGGGGGCGCGCGCCGCCCGCGGATCGGGGGCCTACACGATCGGCATCCGGTCTAGCCTTGATGACAGGGCGCTCCGCCAGGCCGGCGCGCATCTGACCATAGAAGATTTCAACGATCCCGCGCTCGAGCCCGCGCTCGACCGCCTCATGAGACCAACAGGAGCCCTGACGCCATGACCCGCACCATTCTCGAGTCGAAGACGAAGACCGCGATCATCGGATTCGACCAGCCGTTCTGCGTGATCGGCGAGCGGATCAACCCGACCGGCCGCAAGAAGCTCGCCGCCGAGCTCGAAGCGGGCGATTTCTCGACCGTGGAGAAGGACGCGCTGGCACAAGCCGCCGCCGGGGCGACGGTGCTCGATGTGAACGCGGGCGTTGTCTACAATTCCAACCCGAACCCCAACGAGACCGAGCCGCCGCTCATGCGGAAGATGATCGAGCTCGTGCAGGGCCTCGTGGACATTCCACTCTGCATCGACAGCTCCGTGCCGGGCGCTCTGGAGGCTGGGCTCGAGACCGCCAATGGCCGCCCGCTCGTCAACTCCGTGACCGGCGAGGAAGAACGGCTCGAAGAGATCCTGCCCCTGGTGAAGAAGTATAACGTGCCGGTCGTGGCGATCTCCAACGACGATACCGGCATCTCCGAAGATCCCGACGTGCGCTTCGCGGTTGCCAAGAAGATCGTCGAGCGCGCCGCCGATTTCGGCATTCCCGCGCATGATATCGTCGTCGATCCGCTGGTCATGCCCGTGGGCGCGATGGCGACAGCCGGCCTTCAGGTCTTCACGCTGGTCCGCCGCCTTCGCGACGAGCTTGGCGTGAACACGACCTGCGGGGCCTCCAACATCTCTTTCGGGCTGCCCAACCGCCACGGCATCAACAACGCCTTCCTGCCGATGGCGATCGCCTCGGGCATGACCTCCGCGATCATGAACCCGATCGCCCTGCCCGTTCCCGCCTCCAAGATCGCCGAGAAGCGCGCCGAAGTCGAAGCGGCCGGGATCGCCCTGCCCGCAGACATGGACGACGAGGCGTTCTGCCAAATGTTCGGCCTCGGCTCGACGCTGCCGAAAGCGGGCAAGGAAATGGAAGCGATCCGCGCCGCCAACTTCCTCACCGACAACGACGCCTCCGGCGCGGCCTGGATCCAGTTCAACCGCGCGCCGGGCGCCGCCGCCGAAGGCGGCCGGGCCGGTGGACGCCGCCGCCGCCGCGCGTAAGCAGCAAAAAGGCCGGGTCAGCGACCCGGCCTTTCCGTTTCGGCTTGATTGTCCGCCTTACGGAATGATCCGCGTGTATTTCGATCCCTCGAGGGTCGCGCCGAGCCGAAGGCCAGCCTGACCGAAGATCACCGCGATAACGGGTGAGGTGGAGGTCAATGTCTCGGCCGAAAGCGTCTCGCCGCCTTCGGGGATCGCGTATTCCACGTTGGCGCCTGCCGACCAACCCGGCGAGCGGCGGAAATTCGACAGCGCTTCCTGCGTCATGAAGAACAGCACATGCGCGTATTGCTGCGCGCCGATCTGCAAGCCGCCCGAGGCTTTCGCGACCGAGTAGTAATCTACCGTCACACCGCCGACGCGCAGCGCGCCGGTGCCATAAGCCCCGCCGATGCCGAGCCCCGCTTCGGTCACAAGTGGCATCACGAGGATACCCGAGGATTTCTCGCGAAGCTGGGTCGTGCCGGGATATTGGGAGTAAAGCGTGTTCAGCGTCGCATCGACCCGCGCGTCGATCCGCGCCGGGCCGGTCGATCCGACCCCGTTGTCGCAAGCGGCCACAAGGCCCGTAGCACCGAGACCGAGGGTAAAGCCGCGCCGGGAAAAATTGGTCATGTCATCTGCTCTTTTTATCTGAAGCCTCGTCGTGCGGGCGAAAGCCCCCCGATCTGATGCCGGGTCACGGCGAAACTACGCCGAATACGGCGCGCTGTCACCCGATATTGGGCTTTTTTCGGCATGAAACCGCTAGCCGTTGAGGAGTTTTGCGGCGGCAGGAGCGAAATAGGTCAGGATCCCGTCGCACCCGGCCCGCTTGAACGCCATCAGGCTTTCGAGCGTCACCCGGTCGCGATCGAGCCAGCCGTGATCCGCCGCGCCGGCCAGCATCGCGTATTCGCCCGACACCTGGTAGGCGAAGGTCGGCGCGCCGAAGGCCTGCTTCACCGCCGCGCATATGTCGAGATAGGCCATGCCGGGCTTGACCATGACCATGTCCGCGCCTTCCTCGAGATCGCGGGCGACGAGCCGCAGCGCCTCGTCGCGGTTGGCGGGGTTCATCTGGTAGGTCTTCTTGTCCCCCTTGAGCGCGCCCGATGCACCGACCGCATCGCGGAACGGGCCGTAGAAGGCCGAGGCGTATTTCGCGGCATAGCTCAGAAGGCAGACATCGCGGTGTCCTTCAGCCTCCAGCGCGGCGCGGATCGCGCCGATCCGCCCGTCCATCATGTCCGACGGGCCGATGATGTCGGCCCCGGCCTCCGCCTGCGAGAGCGCCTGTTTCACCAGCGCCTCGACCGTGCGGTCATTGACGATCACCCCGTCTTCCACGAACCCGTCATGCCCGTCGATATTGTAGGGATCGAGTGCGACATCGGTCATCACGGCGATCTCGGGCACCGCTTCCTTGATGGCGCGGGTCGCCCGGTTCGAGAGGTTCTCGGGGTTCCAGGCTTCGGCGCAATCCTTCGTCTTCAGGCTCGGATCGGTGTAGGGAAAGAGGCATATCGCGGGAATGCCCAGCGCATGCGCCTCGCGGGCGGCCTCCACCACCTTGTCCACCGACAGACGGCTCACGCCGGGCATCGAGGCGATGGGCTCCGCCACGCCCTCGCCATCGCGCACGAAGACCGGCCAGATGAAATCGGACGGCGCGAGCTGCGTCTCCTGGACAAGTGCGCGCAGCGCGGCACTCTTTCGAGGGCGGCGGAACCGCGTGGCGGGGAACGGAGCGTGAAGCGGCTGCATCGGAGGGCACCTTCGGAAACATTGTCTTGGGACATAGGGGATGCACAGCCCTGCCCCGGAAGTCCAGCCCGCGCCCACCCTGTGGCCCGGAACCACGCCGCGTCGGTCAATCGCGCCAATGGCGTCGCGGCCCATTGCAGTGGTCTTCCACACAAGGAATAACGGTTCGGGCACAAAGACGAGCGCGTGGGGCAGGTTTGGACTGGCATCTCACAGTCATGGAAGTGATCGACTTGCGGTCGTTCTCGAACCTCTGGTTCTGGATCGCGCTTGCCGTCATGTGGTCGACCGCCAGCCATTGGGTGCTGGGCGTGCCCTACGACATGGTGGGCCGCGCGGCGCGCATGGGCGGCGAGTCAGAGGCCGACCTTGAGGACATGGTCCGCATCAACGTCAATCGCCTCCTCTACATCGCGGCAGAGGCGGGCCTGTGGATCACGGCGATCGGCACGTTCATGCTCGCGGCGCTTTGTGTCGCGGGCTTCTGGTTCGGCGTCGAGTTCGCGCAGGCCCTGTTCCTTCTCGGCTTTCCGATGTCGCTTGTCGGTCTTCTGTCCTTGCGCTCGGCGCATGTGATACGGGCGCGGAGCCTGTCCGGCCCTGACCTCAGGCGCCGGCTGACACGGCACCGGATCGGCGTGCAGGCGATCGGCATGGTGGCGATCTTCATCACCGCGCTCTGGGGCATGTATCAGAACATGGTGGTCGGCCCCTTCGGCGGTTGACGCGCGCCCGCGCGCGGGCCATTTGGCGCGCTATGGCAGGTGATACGCAAATCCTCATGGGCGGCGCGCCGGAAGGCTTCGACGCGACCCTTCTCTTGCGCGAGGTGGCGACGCGCGACGGCCCGGTGATGTTCGTTGCGCGCGACGACAAGCGTCTGGCGCGCATGGCGGAGGCGCTGGCCTTCTTCGATCCCTCGATGCCGGTCCTGTCCTTCCCCGCCTGGGATTGCCTGCCCTATGACCGGGTCTCGCCGAATGCCGACATCTCGGCCGCGCGGATGGCGACGCTCGCCGCGCTTGTGCACGGCGCGCCGACCCGCTTCGTGCTGCTGACAACGCTCAACGCCGCGACCCAGCGCATCCCGGCCCGTGAGATCTTGCGCGAGGCGGCCTTCACCGCCGAGGTCGGCGGGCGGATCGACGAAGAGGCCCTGCGCGCCTTCCTCGTCCGCATGGGCTTCAGCCAGGCCCCGACCGTTACCGAACCCGGAGATTACGCGATCCGTGGCGGCATCATCGACGTCTTCCCGCCCGGCGAAGGCGGGCCTGTGCGGCTCGATCTCTTCGGCGATGTCCTCGACGGGGCGCGCCGGTTCGATCCGGTCTCGCAGCGCACGACCGAGAAATTGTCGGTCGTGGAGTTCGCGCCCGTCTCCGAGGTGATCCTCGACGAGGCCGCCATCACCCGGTTCCGCCAGAACTACCGCATCGAGTTCGGCGCGGCAGGCACGGACGATCCGCTCTACGAGGCGGTGAGCGCGGGGCGCAAGCACCAGGGGATCGAGCACTGGCTGCCGTTCTTCCACGAGCGGCTAGAGACCCTCTTCGACTACCTGCCGGACGCGCCGCTTCTTCTCGACGAGCAGGCGACGCCCGCGCGCATCGCACGGTGGGAGCAGATCGCCGACCAGTACGAGACGCGCAAGATCGCGATGCAGGAAAAAAGCCGGATCGACAGCGTTTACAAACCGGCCCCGCCCGAGCTTCTCTACCTTGATGACGAGGCTTGGGAGACGGCCGTTGCGGGCCGCCGCCGCGTGCAGCTCTCTCCCTTGCCGCAGGCCTCGGGGCCGAACACCGCCGATGCAGGCGGGCGTCTCGGCCGCAACTTCGCACCGGAACGCCAGCAGGAAAGCATCAGCCTTTTCGGCAGCCTCGCCGATCATGTGAAGAAGAAACTCGAGGACGGCCCCGTCGTCATCGCCTCCTATTCCGAGGGCGCACGCGAGCGCCTCTCCGGGCTCATCGAGGACGAGGGTCTCGGCGAAGCGATCGAGATCGCCAACGGCACGCGGATCGGCAAGCGCGGCCTTCACCTTGCGGTCTGGGCGCTCGAGCATGGCTTCGAAGGGCCGTGGGGCGACAAGAAGGGCCATATCACCTTCATCTCCGAGCAGGACGTGCTTGGCGACCGGCTCATCCGTGCCCCCCGAAAGAAGCGCCGGGCAGAGAACTTCCTGACCGAGGCGCAATCGCTGTCTCCGGGCGATCTTGTTGTGCATGTCGATCACGGCATCGGTCGCTTCCAGGGGATGGAGGTCATCACCGCCGCTGGCGCCGCGCATGAATGCCTGCTTCTCGAATATGCCGAAGGGGCGCGGCTCTACATGCCGGTCGAGAATATCGAGCTCCTGTCCCGCTACGGGCACGAGGAGGGCCTCCTCGACAAGCTCGGCGGCGGCGCGTGGCAGGCCAAGAAAGCGCGCCTCAAGGAACGCATCAAGGAGATGGCGGATCGTCTCATCCGCATCGCCGCCGAACGCGCGCTTCGGAAAGCGCCGGTGCTCGAGCCGCCGACAGGCGCGTGGGATGCGTTTCTCGCGCGCTTCCCATACCCCGAGACCGACGACCAGCTGCGCGCGATCGAAGATGTCGTTACCGACATGACCTCGGGCCACCCAATGGACCGGCTCATCTGCGGCGATGTGGGCTTCGGCAAGACCGAGGTGGCTTTGCGCGCGGCGTTCATCGCGGCGATGTCGGGCACCCAGGTCGCGGTCATCGCGCCGACGACGCTGCTCGCCCGCCAGCATTTCCAGAGTTTCGCAGAACGCTTCCGGGGCTTCCCGCTCGAAGTGCGGGCGCTGTCGCGCTTCGTCTCCTCGACCGAGGCCTCGAAGACCCGCGAAGGGCTCACGAAAGGCACAGTCGATATCGTCGTCGGCACCCATGCACTTCTGTCGAAGAACGTGAAGTTCCAGAATCTGGGGCTTCTGGTCGTCGACGAGGAGCAGCATTTCGGCGTCTCCCACAAGGAGCGGCTGAAAGCACTGCGGACGGACGTCCATGTCCTGACACTGACCGCGACGCCCATCCCGCGCACGCTGCAGCTCTCGCTCTCGGGCGTGCGCGATCTGTCGATCATCGGCACGCCCCCCGTCGATCGTCTTGCGATCCGGACCTATGTCAGCGAGTTCGACGCGGTCACGATCCGCGAGGCGCTTCTGCGCGAGCATTACCGCGGCGGCCAGAGCTTCTATGTCTGCCCCCGGATCAGCGACCTCGCCGAGATCGAGGAGTTTCTGAAGGAGCAGCTGCCCGAATTGTCCTACGTGGTCGCGCATGGCCAGATGGCGGCCGGAGAGCTCGACGACAAGATGAATGCCTTCTACGACGGCAAGTACGACGTGCTTTTGGCGACGACGATCGTGGAATCGGGCCTCGACATTCCCACCGCCAACACGATGGTCGTGCACCGCGCGGACATGTTCGGTCTCGCGCAGCTTTACCAGATCCGGGGCCGTGTGGGCCGGTCGAAAGCGCGTGCTTACGCGTATCTGACGACCGAGCCGCGCAAGCGCCTGACCGCCACCGCCGAGAAACGCCTGCGCGTCCTGTCCTCGCTCGACACGCTCGGCGCGGGCTTCACGCTGGCCTCCCAGGATCTCGACATTCGCGGCGCAGGCAATCTTCTGGGCGAAGAGCAGTCCGGCCAGATGCGCGACGTGGGATACGAGCTTTACCAGTCGATGCTGGAAGAGGCGATTTCCAAGATCCGTTCGGGCGAGGTCGAGGGCCTGTCCGAGATCGACGAGCAATGGTCGCCGCAGATCAATCTCGGCGTGACGGTCATGATCCCCGAGGATTACGTGCCCGATCTCGACGTGCGACTCGGCCTCTACCGGCGGCTTTCGTCGCTCACAACGAAGGTCGAGCTCGAAGGCTTCGCGGCCGAGCTCATCGACCGGTTCGGCAAGCTGCCGCGCGAGGTGAACACGCTCCTCCTCGTGGTGCGGATCAAAGCGATGTGCAAACGCGCCGGGATCTCCAAGCTCGATGGCGGGCCGAAAGGCGCGACGATCCAGTTCCACAACGACAAGTTCGCCTCCCCCGAAGGCCTCGTGGAGTATATCAAGGCGCAGAACGGGCTTGCGAAGGTCAAGGACAACAAGATCGTCGTGCGCCGCGACTGGGCGAAGGAGAAGGACAAGATCCAAGGGACCTTCGCCATCGCCCGCGACCTTGCAGAGAAGGTGCGCGACGCGAAAAAGGCCGAGAAGGCGAAGGCGGCGGAGTAACGCGCCGCCGCGCCACGGGCGGGCCGCGGTCCGGCGATCCTGACCGTCGAGCCTCTCGCTTTATCCCAGCAAAGTCAGGTCAAGATCGCAACGAAGCGCTGGCCCATCCAAATCGCCGGGCCTCCGGGGCGGCCCGGCGATGGCGCGGCGGCCTGCGGCCTTGTTCCGCGCCCGGACACGCCGTTCAAAGGGCTGAAAGGCTCAGATCCCCCGCGCCTCCCGGATCAGCTTCAGGATGTCCTGCGCCGCCTCGGGAATATTCGTGCCCGGCCCGAAGATCGCCTTCACCCCGGCCTTTTTCAGGAAGTCGTAATCCTGCTGCGGGATCACCCCGCCGCAGATCACGAGAATGTCCTCGGCCCCTTCCGCTTTCAACGCCTCTATGAGCTGCGGCGCCAGCGTCTTGTGCCCGGCCGCCTGGCTCGAGATGCCGATCACGTGCACGTCGTTGTCGATGGCGTCCTGCGCGGCCTCGGCGGGCGTCTGGAACAAGGGGCCGACATCCACGTCGAACCCGATATCGGCGAAGGCCGTGGCGATCACCTTGGCACCCCGGTCATGCCCGTCCTGGCCCATCTTGACGACCAGCATGCGCGGCCGGCGCCCTTCGGCCTCTGCAAAATCCTCCACCGATTTCTGGATCGCCGCGAAGCCTTCGTCGCCCTCATAGGCCGCGCCGTAGACACCGGCGAGCGTCTTCACTTCGGCCCGGTGGCGGCCGAACACCTTTTCCATCGCCATCGAAATCTCTCCTACGCTGGCCCGTGCGCGCGCGGCCTCGACCGCCGCCTCGAGAAGGTTGCCACCCTCTTTCGCGACCCGTTCGACCTCCGCCAGGGCCGCGTCACATGCGTCCTGATCGCGGCTGGCGCGGATCCGCTCAAGCGCCTCGACCTGGGACTGGCGCACCTTGGCGTTGTCGATGTCGAGGATGTCGAGATCCTCTTCCTTCTTGAGCCGGTACTTGTTCACGCCGACGATCACGTCCTCGCCGCGGTCGATCTTGGCCTGACGCTGGGCGGCGGTCTCCTCGATGCGGAGCTTGGGCATCCCGCTTTCGACCGCCTTGGTCATGCCGCCCATCTCGTCGACCTCTTCGATCATCGCCCAGGCCTTTTCGGCCAGGTCATGGGTCAGCCGTTCGACGTAATAGGAGCCCGCAAGCGGATCGACGACATTCGTGACCCCCGTCTCCTCTTGCAGGATGAGCTGGGTGTTGCGCGCGATCCGGGCGGAGAAGTCCGTCGGCAGCGCCATCGCCTCGTCGAGCGCGTTGGTATGCAGCGACTGCGTGCCGCCAAGCACCGCGCTCATCGCCTCGTAGGCGGTGCGGATGACGTTGTTGTAGGGATCCTGCTCGGCCAGGCTGACGCCGCTGGTCTGGCAATGGGTCCGCAGCATCTTGGAGCGCGCCTCCTTCGCCCCGAGATCGGTCATGATCCGGTGCCAGAGCATCCGCGCCGCGCGCAGCTTCGCGGCCTCCATGAAGAAGTTCTTGCCGATGGCGAAAAAGAACGAGAGCCGCCCGGCGAAGCGGTCCACATCCATGCCGCGCGCGATGGCCGCCTCGACATATTCCTTGCCGTCCGCCAGCGTATAGGCCAGCTCCTGCACGAGGTTCGCGCCGGCCTCCTGCATGTGGTAGCCGGAGATCGAGATCGAGTTGAAGCGCGGCATCTCGTTGGCGGTGTATTCGATGATGTCCGCGATGATCCGCATAGAGGGCTCCGGCGGATAGATGTAGGTGTTGCGGACCATGAACTCCTTGAGAATGTCGTTCTGGATCGTGCCCGACAGCACCTTGGTGTCGTGGCCCTGCTCCTGCCCTGCCACGATGAAGCTTGCCAGCACCGGGATCACCGCGCCGTTCATCGTCATGGAAACCGACACCTGATCGAGCGGAATACCGTCGAACAGCACCTTCATATCCTCGACGGAATCGATCGCGACGCCTGCCTTGCCGACATCGCCCACGACACGCGGATGATCGCTGTCATAGCCTCTATGCGTCGCAAGGTCGAAAGCCACGGAGACGCCCTGCTGACCCGCATCGAGCGCGCGGCGGTAGAACCGGTTCGATTCCTCGGCGGTGGAGAAGCCCGCATATTGCCGGATCGTCCAGGGACGGCCCGCGTACATCGTCGCCTTCACGCCGCGCGTGAACGGCTCCAAGCCCGGAAGCGAGCCCAGGTGCTCCAGCCCCTCGACATCCGCCTCGGTATAGAGCGGCTTGATATCGAGGCCCTCCAGCGTCTTCCAGACGAGGCTGTCGGGGGATTTGCCCTTGAGCTCTTTTTCAGCCAGAGCCCGCCAATCTTCGATCTTGGCCGTCATCGTATCGTCCTCTCTTCTCTGACGAGGGCGGACGGCCGATTGCCGGTTCTCGCCCGTTCGGATCTTCCTCGTATCGTGCAAGCCCGCCTGCTCCGGCCCTGAGCCAGAAAAGGTCGTCCTGGTAGGTCTCGCGGAGCGCCATCGCTTGCCCTTGGGTGAAGGGCGTCCACCGCCCCTGCCCCGGCCCGAGCGCGCAGGCCGGCACGCCGCGCGCCGCGAGCGTCTCGGCAAGCTCGGACCGCGACGGGGAGCGGTTGATCCAGAGCCTCGCCCGGTCGCGCGGCGCGTCCGACCAGTCCGTTGCCAGCGCCATCAGCCGATCCGGCCGGGCCGCGAAATTCTCGAAGGTGGTCACCACCAGCTCCGTCTCCGGCAGCGCCGCAGCGGCATCCTCGATCACGCCGCGCCAGCCACGTGCCCTGACCGACAGGTCGATCAGCGTCTCGGGATAAGGCAGCCCCATGCCGCGCGAGACGGAGACCGCCATCGCCGAAGCCCAGTACATCTCGAGCGACCGCACTTGCAGCACCGCGCGCGTCACCGGGCCAAAAGCCGCCCCGAACCGCGCGAGACGCTGACCGATATCGGGATAAAGCTCCGCCGTGCGGATATTCCGCCGCATCGTGCCGATCATGTTCTCGTCCGAGACCAGCAAGGTCTCTATGCCGCACGAGGCCACCCGCTCCGCCGCGAGCCGCACCCGGCCGCGATCCCTGTCTCGCCCGCCCTCGGCAATCCCGTGAAAGAGCCCCTTGCGCGTTCGGCACGGCCCCCAGAAACCGATGTTCCGGCCTTGCAACGCCGAAGCCTCTGCCCGCGCATAGCGCTGGAAGGTCGTAGAGGCGCTGCGATGCGCGCCCAGATGCAGAACGATCTTCATGAACGCAGCCTCCGCCCGGTCCCGTGGACACGGCCGAGACTGCCCGCTTCGCTATGAGCGTCGCCTTAACGTTAAAGTTTTCGTGGTCTGGGGGCATGTTGGGCTTAGAAAGGCGAGGATCCGCGCATATATTCCCAAACATGACGCGCATCGCTACAGCAACCGCCCTCGCCCTGTCGCTCCTCGCCTCGCCCCTCCTGGCGGCAGAAGCCGGTTCCGATACAGATGAATTGATCCAAAGCGCCGAAGGCCGCTCGCTATCCGAGTTCGAGTGGCTCAAGCGCCCGCTCATCGTCTTCGCGGACAATCCCGCCGACCCGCGATATGTCGAGCAGATGCAGTACATCACCGATCGCACGGACGCGCTGATCGATCGTGACGTCGTCGTCTTGACCGACACCGACCCGGCGCTTTCCACGGAGATCCGGCGCGAGCTCAGGCCGCGCGGCTTCATGCTGGTGCTCATCGCCAAGGATGGCACGCGCGTACTGCGAAAGCCTTTCCCCTGGAGCGTGCGCGAGCTTTCGCGCTCCATCGACAAGCTGCCCGTGCGCCAGCAGGAAATCCGCGACCGGCAAGGCACCTTGCGGGACTGAGCCGAAGGCCTCGCAGGTCGCGGGTGTGGCGCCGGGCGCGTCATCGCCTCACTCGAATTCCATGATCACGTCGTCCACGGCAAGGCTGTCGCCCGGCCCGGCATTGATCTTGGAGACCACGGCTTTCTTCTCGGCGCGCAGGATGTTCTCCATCTTCATAGCCTCGACGGTACAGAGCGCCTGGCCTTCCTGAACCTCGTCGCCGGGCTCGACGTTGATCTTCACGATGAGGCCCGGCATCGGGCAGAGCAGCATCTTGGAGGTGTCGGGCGGCTCCTTTTCGGGCATGAGCCGGGCAAGCTCGGCCTGACGGGGTGTGCGGACGTGCACGCGCAGATCCGCCCCGCGGGAGCGCACGCGGAACCCGCCCGAGATCTTGCCGATCTTCATCACGAGCGCCTGTCCGTCGATCTGCATCCGGGCAAGCTGATCTCCCGGCGTCCAGTCGCCGGTGACGCGGTGCTCCTTTCCATCCGCGAAACGGATCGTCGCGCCCTCGCGATCCGCTTCGATGGTCAGGTCGTAATCATTGCCCTGAAGCGCGACGTTCCACTCCGAGCCGACATGCCGCTCGTGATTGTCGAGCCGCCCCGAGACCCGCGCGCGCCGAATTTCCGCCACTCGGTTCATGGCCGCCGTCGCTGCCGCGATGCGCCGCAACGCGTCGTCTGAAAGCGTCACGCCCTCGAACCCCTCGGGATATTCCTCCGCGATGAAGGCCGTCGTCATGTCGCCGCTGGCGAATTTGGGATGGTCCATCACCGCCGACAGGAACGGCAGGTTGTGCCCGATACCTTCGACCTCGAACGCGTCGAGCGCGGTACGCATGGTCTCGATCGCTTCGCCGCGCGTGCGCCCCCAGGTGCAGAGCTTGGCGATCATCGGATCGTAATACATCGAGATCTCGCCGCCTTCGAAGACGCCGGTATCGTTCCGCACCATCCCCTCGCCGAGCGGGCCCTCCTCGGGAGGGCGGTAGCGGGTCAGCCGGCCAATGGAGGGCAGGAAGTTACGATAGGGATCCTCGGCGTAGAGACGGCTTTCGATGGCCCAGCCGTTGATGGTCACGTCCTTTTGCGCGAGCGCCAGCTTCTCGCCATTGGCGACGCGGATCATCTGCTCGACAAGGTCGATCCCGGTGATGAGCTCGGTCACCGGATGCTCGACCTGCAAGCGCGTGTTCATCTCGAGGAAGTAGAAGTTCTTGTTGCCGTCGACGATGAATTCGACCGTCCCGGCACTGGTGTAGCCGACGGCTTCGGCCAGCGCGCAGGCCTGCTCTCCCATCTTGCGGCGCGTCTCTTCGTCGAGGAACGGCGAAGGCGCCTCCTCGATAACCTTCTGGTTTCGCCGCTGGATCGAGCATTCGCGCTCGTTGAGATAGATGCAATTGCCGTGGCTGTCGGCCAGAACCTGGATCTCGATATGCCGCGGCTGGGTGACGAATTTCTCGATGAAGATGCGGTCATCGCCAAAGCTGCTGGCCGCCTCGTTCTTGGAGGACTGGAACCCTTCGCGGGCTTCCTCGTCGTTCCACGCAATCCGCATCCCCTTGCCGCCGCCGCCAGCGGAGGCCTTGATCATCACCGGATAGCCGATCTCGGAGGAGATCTTCACCGCCTCCTCGGCATCTTCGATCAGCCCCATATAGCCCGGCACGGTCGAGACCCCGGCCTCCTGCGCGAGCTTCTTGGAGGTGATCTTGTCTCCCATCGCCTCGATCGCGCCCTTGGGCGGGCCGATGAAGGCAACGCCCTCGGCCTCGAGCGCTTCGGCGAATTTGGGGTTCTCCGACAGGAAGCCGTATCCGGGATGCACGGCCTCCGCGCCGGTCTGGCGGATCGCGTCCATGATCTTGTCGATCACGATATAGGACTGGTTCGCCGCCGGCGGGCCGATATGAACGGCCTCGTCGGCCATCTCCACGTGCAGCGCGTTCTTGTCCGCGTCGGAATAGACCGCGACGGTCTTGATGCCCATCTCGCGGGCGGTCTTGATGACCCGGCAGGCGATCTCGCCCCGGTTGGCGATCAGGATCTTCTTGAACATGAGCGTCCCTCTTGATGGACCGCCGGGGCTTGTGCCTCCCCGGATGCGGCCTGAGCACGAAAAAGGCCACCCGCGGCGCGTGCCGGGGTGGCCTTGGAAAGTCTGTCTGTCAGGCCGCGCGACGCGGCCCGGCCGCGATCAGCAGCGGCTCGGGTAGGTCCGGCAGTAGGCGACGTTACCGGCTGCGCCGACGACCGCACCGGTCGTTGCGTCACCGCCCGTTGCGGCAGCGGTGCCTGCACCTGCTGCGCCGCCGATGAGGGCTTGCTCACCGAGCGTGTCGCCACAAGCGGCGAGACCGAGAAGGGCGAAAACTGCGGAAATTTTTGCGATGTGACGCATGATAAATGCTCCCTGGAAGCGCTTTTACATTCAGATAATGCCATAACTGGCGAAAAAGACGTAGAGTTCCAGCGAATTCGACGATTTTCGCGAGAATTGGCGAAAACCGGCTTAAAGGATGCTGCTAACCCGGGAAAAAATCCGGGCGGCCAGTTCGGGGATGGACCAGTCCGCCCGGAAGGGGAAGGGTAACGGTGAGTGAGCGGCGCTGGGGAGCGCCTCACCAAGTGCGACCCCATCGGGGACATATCAACGCTGACACCGATTTCGCGACGCGCAAACCTTACTTTGAGGCGAGCGCTCGTATCGGCTTCAACCCGCGCATCGGAAGGGACGCTCGGCAGGATCATGCCCATAAATCCCCGTCAAAGGCGTCGGGAAAGGAAGCGCGGGCGGCGCGCTCGTCGATGATGAGACGGGCGTCGTAATCGGTGGGATCGAACGGATCGTCATAGGGCAGAACTTCGCGGCCGAAGAGCCAGGACAAACGGCCCGCATCGAGGTTTCCGCGCTCGAAAGGCTCTGCGCCGAACTGCTCCCAGAGCGCGGCCATGAACCACAGATCCGCGCGCCGGTCGGGGGCGCGGCGATCTGCAAAGCGCTCACGCTTCGTGATCGGGGTAGCACCCTTAGGATTGGCCCGGCGAATTGTAAATTGGAAATCCGTTCCGGGCAGTCGTCCCGGAAACCCGCGGTGCTTGATCATCGGCCCACCCCTTCAAAGAGGTGCCGCGCGGGGCCGTGGAGCGGGGCGGCGCGAAGCCGCCCCGTTGCCGAATTACTTGTACTTGCCGGTGTAGACCGGCTCTTGCGTGATCGGCGCGGGTTCGACGACCACAAATTCTTCTTCAGCTGCCTGCTGGCCGCATGCTGCGACGGTGCCGACAACGGCGAAGAGGGAAAGAAGCTTGATGCTCTTGGACATTTCTGTCTCCTGTTGTTCCGTGATGGATAGCCGGACGCTGCCTCAGTCGTCGCGCCTTGTCCAGTCGAGGTTGCGATTGCTCTGTGACAATCGCTCTCCACCATAACTGAAAGCCCGGCGCGAATACATCTGTGCCCTTCAAACGGTGCGTCCTGTGGTGCGAAAGCCGCAGAACCGCGATAGGTTCCATCAGAATGCACAAAATCTGGTGGAAGCATCAGAAGGCCTCCCAGATGCAGCGGTCATCTTCGATGCTGTAGGCCTCGAAGACCTGCACGATATCGGGCCGGGACACTCCGAATTCGGTTGCCTCCGAGCCGATGGAGATGATGATCCGGTTCGGATCGGGGTATTCGCCCGGCACCGATGGCAGTGCGATTTCCGAGCAAAGATGGTCCATGTCGGCGGAAAGGCGCTCAAGATCCAGCTCGGTCTCCGCCAGCTCGTCCGAGACGAACCGGAAGCGGAGCAGCGCGTCGTCGCTCTCGCTGACCTCGAAGCGCAATTCCTGAAACTCGACGACGCGGCCGGACGGCAACTCGATGGGATCTTCCAGCGCGACGGCCGGTCCGGCGAGCGCGATCAAAGCGGATGTCAGGAAGGTGGTGCAGCCCCGACCCCTTTTCAGGGCTCCTCCCGCCGGGGCTGCTGATGGGCGGGACAGTCCCGCATCCTGTGCCAAGAGTGCAGCTTGAGACCGCTGCATGAAGAGACGACGAACACTTGGGAAACGTTGAAAAAACATCGCCTCTTCTTGGCGTTGCCAGGAACCTTGGCGTGTGAAGGGGTTTTTAGCAAGCATAATTTTTTCGCATTCTGCCAATGGATTGGGCGCCTCCCCCGGATCGACTTGATTCGCTCAGAGGGGAATGTTGTCGTGCTTCTTCCACGGATTTTGCAGTTTCTTGCCCCGCAGCGACGCGAAGGCCCGGCTCACCCGCCTCCGGGTGGAGCGCGGCTGGATCACCTCGTCGATGAACCCCTTCTCGGCAGCGACGAACGGGTTGGCGAACCGATCCTCGTATTCGGCCGTTCGCGCCGCGATCTTCTCGGCATCGCCCAGCTCGGAGCGATAGAGGATCTCGGTCGCACCCTTCGCGCCCATCACCGCGATCTCTGCCGTCGGCCAGGCGTAGTTGAAATCGCCGCGCAGGTGCTTGGAGGCCATCACGTCGTAAGCCCCGCCATAGGCCTTGCGGGTGATGACCGTAACTTTCGGCACCGTCGCCTCGCCATAAGCGAAGAGAAGTTTCGCACCATGCTTGATGACGCCGCCATATTCCTGGCCCGTCCCCGGCAGGAATCCGGGCACGTCGACGAAGGTCAGGATCGGGATTTCGAAGGCATCGCAGAACCGCACGAAACGCGCGGCCTTGCGGCTGCTGTCGATGTCGAGGCAGCCCGCAAGCACCATCGGCTGGTTCGCGACAACGCCCACCGTGCGCCCTTCGAGACGGATGAAGCCGGTGATGATGTTCTTGGCGAAGTCTTCCTGAATCTCGTAGAAATCCGCCTCGTCCGCGACCTTCAGGATCAGCTCCTTCATGTCGTAGGGCGTGTTGGCGTTCTCGGGCACGAGCGTGTCGAGAGAGCTTTCCTGCCGCCCCGGCTCGTCGAAGAACGGACGTTCGGGCACCGCGGCGCGGTTGTTGAGCGGCAGAAAATCCACGAGCCGCCGCACTTCGGCCAAGGCTTCCACGTCATTCTCGAACGCGCCATCGGCGACAGAGGATTTCTTGGTGTGGGTCGAGGCCCCGCCCAGCTCCTCGGCGGTGACGACCTCGTTGGTGACAGTCTTCACCACGTCAGGGCCGGTCACGAACATGTAGGAGCTGTCCTTCACCATGAAGATGAAGTCGGTCATCGCCGGGCTGTAGACCGCCCCGCCCGCGCAGGGGCCCATGATGACGGAGATCTGCGGGATCACACCCGAAGCCATGATATTGCGCTGGAAGACCTCGGCATACCCCGCAAGGCTCGCCACGCCTTCCTGGATACGCGCGCCGCCCGAGTCGTTCAGACCGATCACCGGTGCGCCGTTCTGCATCGCCATGTCCATGATCTTGCAGATCTTCTGGGCATGGGTTTCCGAGAGAGAGCCGCCGAAGACCGTAAAATCCTGGCTGAAGACATAGACCATGCGGCCGTTGATCGTGCCCCAACCGGTCACGACGCCGTCGCCATAGGGACGCTGCTCTTCCATTCCGAAATCGGTGCAGCGATGGGCGACGAACATGTCGAACTCCTCGAAGGAGCCCTCGTCGAGCAAGAGATCGATCCGCTCGCGCGCAGTGAGCTTGCCCTTGCCGTGCTGCGCGTCGATGCGCTTTTGCCCGCCGCCGAGCCGCGCCTCTTCGCGCCGCTCCTCGAGTTCGCGCAGAATGTCCTTCATCGCCCGCTCCCTGGTTGCTTATGCTGCAAGTGCCAAATCCGTGACCGCCGGACAAGAAAAATTCGGCAAATTTGCAAAGTTTGGAAAAATCTTGCTTTGCTAATTGCAAACATGCGAACCGAGCTGGCCGCAGCGGACCGATTGCCCTTCCCCGCCGCGCGCCCTAAACCGGAGGCATGAGCGCTCCCGATACGCGGTTTCTCGACCGCAGCACCCCGCCGCACATCGCCACGCTGATCCTGTTGTCGGGCGTCTCGGCGCTGACCATGAACATCTTCCTGCCGAGCCTGCCCCGGATGGTCGAGTATTTCGACACCGAATATCGGCTCGTGCAGCTTTCGGTCGCGATCTACCTCGGTGTGAACGCGGTTCTGCAAATCTTCGTCGGCCCGGTCTCTGACAAGTTCGGTCGGCGTCCGGTGATCCTGGGCGGAATCGGGATCTTCTGCGTGGCGACGGTGGGCTGCATCTTCGCCACGGATATCTACGTCTTCCTCATCTTCCGCATGATCCAGGCCGCGATCGTGACCGCGATGGTCCTGAGCCGCGCCGTGGTCCGCGACATGGTCCCGCAGGACAAGGCCGCCTCGATGATCGGCTACGTGACGATGGGCATGGCGGTCGTGCCGATGATCGGCCCGGCCATCGGCGGCGTCCTCGACCAGGTCTTCGGCTGGCAGTCGAATTTCTGGCTTCTTCTTCTCTGCGGGCTTGCGCTCTTCTGGCTTACATGGCGCGATCTCGGCGAGACGGCGCGCCCCTCGGGCCTCACCCTCTCGCAGCAATTCCGCGAATATCCCGAGCTTCTGCGCTCCCCGCGGTTCTGGGGCTATGCAATGGCGGCGGGCATGTCCTCGGGCGCCTTTTTCGCCTATCTCGGCGGCGCGCCTTTCGTCGGCTCGGAGGTTTTCGGCCTCTCGCCCGCGCTTCTCGGCATTTTCTTCGGAGCGCCGGCAGTGGGCTACTTCCTGGGGAATTACGCTTCGGGCCGGTTCTCGACGGATTTCGGCGTGAACCGCATGGTGCTTGTCGGCACGATCATCAACGGTGCGGGCATCGCGGCCTCGATGGTCGTCTTCCTGATCGGCGCAGGCTCGGCGCTGTCCTTCTTCGGGTTCATGTGTTTCGTCGGCCTCGGCAACGGCATGACCATCCCGAATGCGACCGCCGGGGCTCTATCGGTGCGCCCGCACCTCGCAGGCACCGCCTCGGGGCTCGCGGGCGCGATCATGATCGGCTTCGGCGCTGCGCTTTCGGCTGCGGCGGGCGCGCTTCTGCAACCCGGCACCGGGGCATGGCCGCTTCTTTGGCTGCAACTCGGCACCGCGATCCTCGGCGTCTTCTCGATCCTCGTCGTGATCCGGCGCGAGCGGCAGATTTCCCGGCTGGACCCCGCCTGAACATTTTGCAAACTGGTGCAAAGCGGTTTGCAAAAAGGTGCCGGGCATGGCGCTCCAGAAACTCTACGCGGGCGCGAAGCTGCGCGACCTGCGACAGCGGCTGAGCCTCACGCAGCGCGATTTCGCGGCCAAGCTCGGCGTGTCGCTGCCCTATCTGAACCAGATGGAGAACAATAACCGCCCGGTCTCCACCACGGTCGTACTGGCGCTGGCGCAGGAGTTCGGGTTCGACGTGACCGAGCTCAGCCAGGGCGACGCGGAGCGGCTCATCACCGATATGCGCGAGGCGCTTGCCGATCCGGTCTTTGCCGACGCACCGCCCCTGGCCGACCTGCGGCTCACCGCCTCGAACGCCCCGGCCCTCGCCCGCGCCTTCCTCGAACTCCACCGCGCCTACCGGCAAAGCCACGACCGCCTCGCCTCTCTCGACGAGGCGCTCGGGCGCGAGGATGCGCGCCTTGCCCCCTCGCCCTGGGAGGAAGTCCGCGACTTCTTCCATTATTGCGACAATTACATCGATGCGGTGGACCGCGCGGCGGAGCGCTTCGCCCGCGAGACAGAGACCGGAGACGATCCGCGCCGCGCGCTCGTCGCCCATCTTGCCGCGCGGGGGATCGAGACTCGATTCATTCGCGATGCGCGGCTGCGCTTCTACGACCCCGAATTGAAGCTCTTGATGATCTCGTCGCTGGTGCCGTTCGAGACCCAGCTCTTCCAGCTCCTGCTGCAAATCGCGCTTCTCGAGCAGGAAAAGCTCTTGGAGGCGACGCTCGACCTTGCGCGATTCCAATCGGACGAGGCGCGCGCCATCGCCAAGATCGGGCTTGCCAATTACTTCGCGGGCGCGGCGCTCATGCCCTACACCACCTTCCTCGAGGCCGCCCACGAAGTGCGCCACGATCTCGAGCTGCTGGCCGCGCGCTTTCACGCCTCGATCGAGCAGGTGGCGCACCGGCTCTCCACGCTTCAGCGTCCGGGCGCAAAGGGCATCCCCTTCTTCTTCGTCCGCGTCGACCAGGCCGGCACGATCACCAAGCGCCATTCGGCGACCCGTCTGCAATTCGCGCGGTTCGGCGGGGCCTGCCCCTTGTGGAACGTGCACCGCGCCTTCGAGACGCCGGGCCGTTTCCTGCGCCAGCTCGCCGAGACGCCGGACGGGATGCGCTATATCAGCCTTGCGCGCGACGTCTCCAAGCCAGGCGGAAGGTTCGGCGCGCCGACGCGGCGCTATGCCATCGCGCTTGGCTGCGAGGTCGCCCATGCGGGCGCGCTCACCTATGCAGACGATCTCGATCTCAGCCGCTCGGACGCCTTCGAGCCGATCGGCATTTCCTGCCGGATCTGCGAGCGGCGGAACTGCCATCAACGCTCCGTGCCGCCCCTGGAGCGTCGGCTCTCGATCGATCCCGACCAGCGGGGCGTTCTGCCTTACAGCGTGGAGTGAACGCGCCATTCCAAAGCGCGCAGCGATGGGCTAGGCTCCGCGCCACAGGGCAAGAGCAGTCGGCAGAATGGCCAAGAAGAAAGCGCCGCCGCGCAGGGTGAACATTGTCATCGTCGGGCAAGACGGGCGTCTCGGTTACGAGGCGGCGCTCTTTGCGCTGTCGCTGAACGCGCGCACGACGGGCACCAGGTTCCGCCTCTTTATCGCGGAACCCGAGCCCGGCCCGCTCTGGCCCGGTGATCCGCGCATTCAGGATGCCGATCTGCGCGCGCTTCTGGAAGATCAGGGCGCGACCTTCCTACCTTTCCAGAGCCGGCATTTCGGCGCGGCCTATCCCTATGGCAACAAGATCGAGGCCCTCTTCGCGCTGCCGCCCGATGAGCCCTTCATCTTCTTCGACACCGATACGCTCATCACCGGGGATCTCGACAAGGTGCCGTTCGATTTCGCACGGCCCTCCGCCTCGCTGCGGCGTGAAGGCACATGGCCCGAGATAGAGCTCTACGGGCCGGGCTACGCGGCGATCTGGAAAAGCCTCTACGACAAGTTCGGGCTCGACTTCGACAGCTCGCTGGACCTGACGCAGCCCGACGAGTACTGGCAGCGCTACCTCTATTTCAACGCGGGCTTCTTCTACTACAAAGAAGCCCGCGCCTTTGCCGAACGGTTCCTGGACTACGCGCTGGCGATCCGTGACGATCCGCCGTCCGAGCTCGTCTGCCAGAGCCTCGCCCCCTGGCTCGACCAGGTTGCCCTGCCCCTCGTGATCCATTCCCTCGGCGGCGGGCGCGACGCGCTGGAGCCCGGATGGCTCGACGGGTCGACAAGCTGTCACTACCGGCTCCTGCCGCTTCTCTATGCGCGCGAAGACGATGCCGTGGTGCAGCTTCTCGAAGAGATCACCGCGCCCAACAAGGTCAAGAAGGTGCTCAAGGGCTCCGAGCCGATCAAGCGGATGGTCTACCAGGGGCGCGGTGCGAAAGTGCGCGCGCTCTTCGACCAAGACGACCTGCCGCGCAAGGAGCAGGCGATCCGCAACCGCATCAAGAAGAACGGGTTCTGGATGCGCTGAGACGGGACTTCGGCGCCTCGCGCCCTAATTCGGCGTCCATGACGGAGAAAATCGGCAAGCTTTTCGAACACTTCGCGACGCTGGTCGCCCTCGCGCTTCTCGTCGGTGTTGCGGCTGTCATCGTCATCGCGACGGCGAGCTTCCTGCGGCTGACCGCGGAAGTCGCGCTCCAGGACAGCTGGCAAGTGTCTTATACGACGCTCCAGCAGCTCTTCGACCTCCTCCTCGGCGCGGTGATCGCGCTGGAGCTCGCCCATTCCGTGAAGCTCATGGTCGAGGGCCACCGCGGCTACGCGCAGGTGCGGATCGTCCTCGTCATCGGCATCCTCGCCGTCGTCCGAAAGCTCATCGTGATCGAACTCGAGACCGTCTCAGGGTTCCTGCTTCTCGGTCTGGCCGCGGCGGTGATCGCGCTCGGCGCGATCTTCGGCATGCTGCTCTGGCTCGACCGGACCGGGGACCTGCCGAAGGACTGATCCCTCTTTCAGGCCGCGCCGAGATCGCCTAGCGTCTGGCGCAACGAAAGGGAGGGATATTCCATGAGCGAATACGGTTTCGACACGCTACTCATCCATGCCGGGGCGCGGCCCGATCCGGCAACCGGCGCGCGGCAGACGCCCATCTACCAGACGACCGCCTACGTGTTCCGCGATGCCGACCATGCCGCGGCGCTCTTCAACCTGCAGGAAGTGGGCTTCATCTATTCCCGCCTGACGAACCCGACAGTGGCCGTCCTGCAGGAAAAGATGGCGATGCTGGAAGGCGGCCAAGGCGCGGTCTGCTGCTCATCGGGTCACGCGGCGCAGATCATGGCGCTGTTCCCGCTGATGGGTCCGGGCAAGAACATCGTCGTCTCGACGCGTCTTTACGGCGGCTCGATCACCCAGTTCAGCCAGACGATCCATCGCTTCGGCTGGTCCGCGAAATTCGTCGATTTCGACGACATGGACGCGGTTGCCGCGGCGATCGACGACGACACGCGCGCGGTCTTCTGCGAGAGCATCGCCAATCCCGGCGGCTACATCACCGATCTCGACGCGGCCGCCAAGGTCGCGAGCGACGCGGGCCTGCCGCTCATCGTCGACAACACCTCCGCCACCCCCTATCTCTGCCGTCCGATCGAGCATGGCGCGACCCTGGTCGTGCATTCCATGACGAAGTTCCTGACCGGCAACGGCACGGTCACGGGCGGCGTCGTCGTCGACAGCGGCACCTTCGACTGGTCCGCCTCGGGCAAGTTCCCGTCGCTCTCCGAGCCAGAGCCGGCCTATCACGGTCTCAAGTTCCACGAGACGTTCGGCCCGCTCGCCTTCACCTTCCACGGCATCGCGGTTGGCCTGCGCGATCTCGGCATGACGCTGAACCCGCAAGCCGCGCACTACACGCTGATGGGGATCGAGACGCTGTCGCTTCGCATGAAGAAACACGTGGGGAACGCGGAAAAAGTGGCCGGCTGGCTTGAAGGGCACGCGGCCGTCGAAGGCGTGACCTATGCCGGTCTGCCCTCCTCGCCGTATCACTCGCGCGTCGCGCAGATCTGCCCCAAGGGCGCGGGCGGGCTCTTCACCGTCGCGCTCAAGGGCGGCTATGAGGCCTGCGTGAAATTCGTGGATTCGCTCGAGCTCTTCAGCCACGTCGCCAATCTTGGCGACACCCGAAGCCTCGTGATCCATTCGGCCTCCACGACGCACCGGCAGCTCAGCGAAGAACAGCAGATCGCCGCCGGCGCCGCACCGAACGTGGTGCGGATCTCCATCGGGATCGAGGATGCCGACGACCTCATCCGCGACCTCGACCAGGCACTGGCCAAAGCCTCGACCTGAGCGGACCCGAAGGCCGTTTGGCGGCCGGTTTCCGCCGGAGGGACAAAAAAATCCATGGAACTTTCGGGGCGGTCGTCACAGGCCGCCCTTCTTGTTGATATAAATTATTTTTTTGAGATGCGTATTTTTGTCAAACTCCGGAAATCACGGGGCACAACTACGAGAAACGCCCGAAAGTCATTGTTTTTTGGCGTATTTTTGCTCTCCTAAAAGGAACATCTGCGACTCCGATTTGTTCTCGAAACCGTGAACAGTCCAAACGGAGGAACGGATCACATGACCCTTAGACGCCTACTTCTGACTTCGGCCCTGACGCTTCCCGCGATGGCCGGCACAGCCTTCGCGCAAGACAGCGACGCGCCCTGCGACGAACTCTCCGCGATGATCGAGGACGGTGCACCCGAGTCCGTCTCGATGAGTGAAGACGAGCTGCAGCGTATCGTGGAGGAAGGCAATGCCGATGCCTGCGAGACGCAGCTCACCATGATCGAGCAAGCCGAAAGCGACAGCTCCGGCGGCGATCAGGCGCAGGACAGCGCGAGTGACAGCGATAGCGCGAGTGCTGAAGCAGAGGCAGACGCCAGCGTCGCCGAGCGTGAAACCACGACCGTCCAGATCGACGAGGAACGCGTGGTCGAGGGCGTCGTACGTCTCAGCCGCGAGACCCCGCAGGTCGACGTGAACCAAGGCGAGACAGAGGTCACGGTAGAGAATGACCGTCCTGACGTCACCGTCTCCCAGCAGCAGCCCGAGATCACGGTCCGCCAGCCGCAGGCCAATGTGACATTCGAGATGGCGCAGCCCACCGTCACCATCGACCAGCCGGCCCCCGAAATCATCATCACGATGCCCGACCCGGATGTGAACGTGGCGAACGCCGAACCTCAGGTCGAGGTGCGGCAGTCCGAGCCGAGCGTCTCGGTGCAGCAGGCACCGCCGCAGGTGAATCTTGATCTCCGCGTGGTCGACAATGCCGATGCCACGGGTGACGGCGTTCAGGTCGAGGACGAGCAGTCCGGCTCCACCTATTCGCAGGGTGAGGCCCAAGACCTGCAGCCGATCGAGAACGCACAGGTCAACCTGACGCAAGCGGACCCCGTCGTGACCTATCAGGATGGCGCGGGATCTTCGGAGAACGGCGACGACGACAGCGCGTCGGCTGAGCAATCGGGCGGCGACGCGGAAGCCAGCTCCGCGAACGTCACCTATGAGAGCGCCGGTCAGCCGAATGTGACCTACGAATCCTCCGAGCCGAATGTCGAAGTGACGATGCAGGGTGAGCCCAATATCGAGCTTACGCAATCGGGCGAGCCGCAGATCACCATGCAATCTGCCGACGCCGACGAGGCGAACAGCTCCGGCGAGACCTCCGACGAGCAAAGCTCGAACACGCAATCGGGCGAAAGCGACACGCAGACGGACACCGCCAGCGACAGCCAGTCCGACGACAGCGCGGAAGGCGACAGCCAATCCGCCGAGGCCACGTCCAGCGAGAGCCAATCCGAGGAAACGACGGACACCGCTGAAAACGATGCGGCAACCGGCTCGGACATGCAGGTCGATGGCTATGAAGCGGTGGCGATGACCGATCTCGGCCGCGATGCCGTCTCGAACGGCGTGCTCTACAACACCAATGGCGAGCGCATCGGCGCGATCAAGAACGTCGTCGCCGAAAGCGGCGAGACGATCGACCAGGTCATCGTCGGCGTCGGCGGCTTCCTCGGGATCGGCGAGCGCGATGTCGCCATCGACACCGGTGAGCTGACCGCGATGCAAGCCGAAGACGGCGATGATCTGCGTCTCTACACCGACATGACGCGCGACGAGCTGCAAAATATGGAGCGCTACGAGGGCTGAGCCTCTCTCCGCTCACAAGGAAGGGCCGGCATATCCCGCCGGCCCTTTTTCATGTCTTCGGGCAAGAGCGCCACCCCGCTCTTTTGGGTTGGCGAAAATACCGCCGCCGGAGGCAAACCGGAGCGGGCGGCTACGCCGCCCGTGACATATCAAGCGCGCGAGGCGCCTCGCCTCGCGCTCCTTCGGATCAGGCCGATGCGGCGTAGATCTTGTCGATATTCTCGCCGAGCGCCGCGTTGAATTCCGAATCCGTCTGGCCCTTCGACAGACCTTCGGTCAGCGCGCGGGAGAAGCTCGCGATCATCTTGGGGTTCGCGGACAGGCGCTCGCAGGCCTCGTCGGTGGAATAGCCGCCAGACAGGGCGACGACGCGCACCACCCGCGGGTGGTCCGCAAGCGCATCGTAAAGGCCCGGCGCGGTCGGGATGGTCAGCTTGAGCATGACGTCCTGACCCTCCTCAAGCGTGTCCAGATGCGACAGGATCGCATCGCGCAGCATCGCCTCTGCCTCGGCCTTGGTCTCCGAATGGATGTCCACTTCCGGCTCAAGGATCGGCACGAGGCCCGCATCCACGACCTGCAGGCCGAGCTCGAATTGCTGCGTCACGATCGCTTCGATGCCGTCGCGATCTGCATGTTTGATGACCGAGCGCTCCTTGGTGCCGAAGATACCATGCGCGACGGCCTCTTTCAGCAGATCGTTGAGCCCCGGGATCGGCTTCATCAGCTGCACGCCCTGCGCTTCGTCCTCGAGGCCCTTGTCGATTTTCAGAAAGGGCACCACGCCCTTCGCGCCCCAGAGCGCTTCGGCGGTCGGGCGGCCTTCGACCTCGCCGCGCATGGTCTTCTCGAACAGGATCGCGCCCAGCACCTTCTCGGAGGAGAAATGCGGGGAGGTGATGATCCGTGTCCGCATCTTGTGGATCTCGGCGAACATCTCGTCATCGCCCGAATATTCGCTTTCCTCGACCCCGTAGAGCCGAAGCGCCTTGGGCGTGGAGCCGCCCGACTGATCGAGCGCGGCAATGAAGCCCGCCTCCTTGGCCATGCGGCTCTTCTGCTGCTCGAAAGTGTTGTTGTCCCGTGCCATGATGCGGCCCTCGTTCCTGAATTCGTCGGTCAGAGATTTACCGCAAGGATTGAACGAAGGATAGCCGCGCAGGAGCGCGGTTAGCGCTAAACCTCTGATTTTCCTTGATCGCGCGACTTGAGGACGAGGTGGATCCCGTCGCGGGAGCGCACCGTCAGATGCGCCACGGGCACGGGCGGCGGCCCGCCCGACGGCGTGATTTCGAAGGCGCGTGCGATCAGCGAGAGAAGAAGCGGCCCTTCAACCATCGCAAAGCCTGCCCCCGTACAGACACGCCTGCCGGCCGAGAAGGGGATGAACGCCTCCCGCGCGCAGGTCTTGCCATTCTCCGTGCCCCATCGTGCGGGGTCGAACCCGTCCGGGTTCTCCCAAAGCCGCTCGTGCCGATGGAGGTGCCAGGGGCTCAGGACAAGCTGCGCGCCCTTCGGCACGTCGCGGTCTCGGAAGCGCTCGGGGCAGCTTGCCTCGCGCACCATCATCGGCACCGGCGGATAGAGCCGCAGCGCCTCGCGGAAGACGTCCCGGCTGACCTTCAGCCGCCCCATATCCGAGGCCGCGCCGGTCAGCGCCCGCGCCTCCTCCGCGACGCGCATCTGCCAGTCGGGATGCGTGGCGAGGAGATAGAGCGCCCAGGCCAGCGCCGAGGCGGAGGTCTCGTGGCCTGCAAGAAAGAAGATCGCCACCTGGTCGACCATCTCCGACGCCGAGAAGGTCTCGCCGGTCTCCGGGTCGGGCGTCGTCATGATCTTCGTCGCAAGATCGTCAGGCGCGGTGCCGGCCGCGATCTCCGCCTGACGCCGTGCGGTCATCTCGGTGATGAGAGCGCGGATTCGCGCCGCCGACGCCTTCGTGTCGCGCCGGAAGAACCTCGGCAGAAGCGACAGTTTCGGCAGGAAGGCGGCGAGGTTCAGGATCGGCTGGCTGCGCTGGTAGGCGCGGAACTCGTGGAAAACCGCCTGCGCCATCTCGTCCTCGATCGGGATGGAGAAGAGCGTGCGGAAGATGACATCGGCGGCGGCGTGGCTGGTCTCGGCCTCGATCTCGACGGGCGTGCCGGTCCGCAATCTGAGCCGCGCCACGGCCTCCTGCCCCGCCGCCCACATCGGCGCCCAGGTATCGCCCAAACGTCCGCCCTCGAAGGCCGGATCGATGATGCGGCGCTGCCGCTCCCAAGTGGCGCCGTTGGTCAGAAAGACGCTCTCGCCGAGAAGCGGACGCAAGCCCGCGCCGATCCGGTCCGATTTCGGGAAATCGCGGGGGCGGTCCTTCAGCACGGTCCTCACGAGGTCGGGCTGGTTCAAGAGGTAGGAGCGGAAGAAGGGCGTGCGGAACTCCGCCATCCAGGCGCGGTAGAGCCGCGCGGGCTGGGCCGACAGGATGTCCTGACGGAAGAGTTTCGCATAACGCCAGAGCGAGACGCGATCCGGCCGGGAGGGCGGTTTCGGTGGGATCATGCGGCCATTGAGGTGAACTTGGAGACCGCCGCGTCGATGCGGCTCGCCGAGGCCGGGCGGTCTTCGTAGCGCGTGGCCAGGCTCACGGGGCCCGCGGTGATCTGGAAGTAATCGTAGTCGAGCGGCGCATCGAAGGCGCAGAGATACTGGAAATGCAGCCGGAAGAAGCGCCAGCGCAGCTCTTTCCAGCGTTCGGGGCTGAGCGAGCGGGTGAATTGCGCCGAGAAGACCAGCGGCCAGCGCTTGTTCGCAGGCGCGACACCCGAGACCGAGACCGGATCGCAGAGCGCGAAAGCGCAGCCATCCCCGGGCGCGGTCACGTCGATCCAGGTCAGCTCGTCGCGGGCGGACAGGAAGTGCAGATCCGCCCGGAGGCGATGGGCATCGGGAAGGAAGGAGACCATCGGCACCACCTGCCCCAGCGACAGAAACGCAAGACGCGGGCCGTTTGCGGGAACGCGCTTTGCGCGGATGAGGTCGGCCAGGATCGAAACACCCAGATGCGCGCCCGAGGAATGGCCGACAACGAGCACCTCGTCGACATCCGATCGGAGCGCCTCGGCGATCGTGTCGCCGAACGCGGCCATCCGCGCTTCGAGCTCGGGCGGGTTCGCGCCGCGATGGCGCGCGGAATAGGAGTAATCGTGCATGAGGTAATAGGCGAAGAACTTGCCGTCCTTGGCCTTGAACCAGCGCAGGAGCCAGATACCGACCGCCCCGCCCGCGATCCAGCCCAGCACCAAGGCGAGGAGCTCCGGCCCCGGAGCGAGGAGCTGCACTCCGCGCGCCAGCCCCCAGGCGGCCAAAAGAGCGATCAGCGCCTGAAAGAGCAGCATCCCGATCGGGTAGAGCGCCGCGATCACCGGCCCTTTTCTCAGGCGCATCAGCCGCCAGAGCGCGCCGCTGCCGATATAGGCCCAGGCGGTCCGCACGAGGCTGAGATAGGTGGCAGGGATGGAATCGGACATGCTGTCCCGCACGATGTCGGACCAGACCAGCACTTCGATATCGGCATCCGCGACCTGCCCGTCGATCACGCTTTCAACGTGCCAACCATAGGGGCCTTTCGTGGTCTTCGGCTTGAGCGCGATCTCGTATCCCGAAATCGCGGCCTGCGCCGCGGCTTCCTTGCGGTAGAGCTCGCGATATCGGCGCGGATGGATGGGATCGTAGCCGGGAATGTAGATCACCCGCCTCCGGCGCACCTCCTGACCCGATTGTGGCATATGCCCGTCCCTCGCTCTGACAGGAAAAGGCTACTCTGCCTTCGGGGCAGGTTTAAGGCGATTTTCTGAACGGCTCGGGCCGGGCCGTCAGGAATGTTGCGCGATCACCCGAGGGTCGCGAGCGCGGGGAAGGTCTCGAGGAGCCAGAATGAGAAGGCGGTGAACGCACCCGTCACGAGCGCGAGGCCGACCGCGACCAGAAGCCCGCCCATGACCTTTTCGATCAGCGCCATGTGGCGCTTGATCCGGTTCATGAGGCCCATCGCACGGGTCAGGAACAGCGCCGCGAGCAGGAATGGTATGCCAAGGCCCGCCGCGTAGACGCCCAGAAGCAGCGCGCCGCGCCCGGCATTGGCCTCGGAGGCCGCGAGCGACAGGATCGCGCCCAGTTGCGGGCCGATACAAGGGGTCCAGCCGAAGGCGAAGGCCAGGCCGAGAATATACGCGCCGAACGCCGAGCCGCCGCTGTCGCCCACCTCGATCCGCGCCTCGCGATCGAGGAAGGGAATGCGAAAGAGCCCCAGGAAGTGCAGGCCGAAGACGATCACGACGACGCCCGAGATCCGCGCCAGAAGCACCTGGTTCTGCAGGAACAGCGTGCCAAGCCAGGACGCTGTGAAGCCCAGCAAGATAAAGACGGTCGAGAGGCCCAGAACGAAGAACAAAGCGGCAAGGCCCGCGCGCGCCCGCGCCGAGCCACCGCCCTGCATCTCGTTCACGGAAACGCCGGACATGAAGGCGAGATAAGGCGGCACGATGGGCAGAACGCAGGGGCTCAGGAACGACAGCCCGCCCGCGAGGAGCGCGACCGTCATGGCCGGCAGGAGGCTAGCGTCGATGATCTCGATTCCGAACATGCGCCCAGCCTTAGGGTATCGGCCGGGCGGCGTCACGGGGCCAAGCGTCACATGCGCGTGGCGGATGTGAAACAATGTCGGCTGGACAGCGGCAGCACCGCCCAATATTTCGAGGCGTATGGATCACGAGCTAGATGCCCGGGGGCTCCTATGCCCCCTGCCCGTTCTGAAAACCCGCAAACGCCTGTCGGCCCTCGAGCCCGGCATGCGCATCCACGTGATGACGGACGATCCCGCCGCGGTCGTGGACATGCCGCATTTCTGCGCCGAGAGCGGTCACGGGCTGATCGACAGCCGCGAGGAAAGCGGGATCATGTATTGGGTGATCGAGAAGCGCTAGCGCGCGCCTGTTCCCGAGATCACGGGCAAGACGTGACGCCGCAGATCCCGTTGCGGAACCTGCGGCGCACGAGTGCGGTCAGCGGCCCAGGTTCCACCAACCACGTTTCTTGGGCTTCGCCTCGTCGGGAGCGCCCTCGCTCTCTGCCGTCTCGGCCGGTTCGAGCGGGCGGGGCTCCTCGGTAGGCTCCGCCGGGGTCGGCTCGACCGTGGCCGCCTCTTCGGGGGCCGGTTCGGGCGTCGCCGCTCCGGTCTCGACCGCCGCCGGTTCGGGGGCGGCGGGTGCCTCCTCGATCTTCTCGTCGACCGGCGCGGCCTCGGGCTCCGCCGCGACTTCCTCGGTGGCGGCCTCGTCGGCGCGTTCCTCGGTCAGTTCGGGCTCGACCTTCTTCTTGCGCGGCGCGCGCTTGCGCTTGGGCTTCTCCTCGGCCTCGGGGGCGGGATCTGCCGTCTGCGCGGGCTCGTCCGCGACCGGGGTCTCGGCCGCGGCCTCGGCGGTCTCGGCCTCGGGCGCGGGCGCGGGCGCGGGCTTCTTGGTCGACGGCTTGCGAGAACGCGAAGACGAGGACGCGCGGCTGCGCGTGGTTTTCTTGGGCTTCGGCGCGTCTTCGGCACTGTCGGCTGCGGCCTCGGGCGTCTCGCTGGCCTCGGCGCTCACGGGCTCCGCCTCGGGAGCGGTCTCGGCCTCGTTGCCGTTGTCCTTCGATTGCGCGTCGTCCTGGTCATCCCCATTGTGGTCTGAGCTGTCCTGGCCGTTCTCGCCCTTGCTGGACTTCTTCGAGCGGCGGCGACGGCGGCGGCGCTTCTTGGGCTTCTGCTCACCCTCGTCTTCGGCCGAGGCCCCCGGTGCGGGCGGAGCCTCGGACGGATCGATCTCGTCGGGAATATCCTCGTCGTCCTCGGCCTCGCTGTCGGCATCGATGGCCGCCATGATCGAGGTATCCGCCGAGATCACCGGCGACGTCGGCTCGGGCACGGTGCGGGACGCGGTCTTGAATTTCTCCATCGAGAAATCCGGCGAGACAAGCGACGGATCGCCCTCGATCATCACGGCCATGCCGTAACGCAGCTCGATCCCGGCGACATGCTCGCGCTTCTGGTTGATGAGGTAATTGGCGATTCCCACGGGGCATTTGACGCGCACCTCGCGGGAGCGACGGCGCGTGCCCTCTTCCTCGATCTGGCGCAGGATCTGCAGCGCCATGTTGTCGTCCGAGCGGATCAGGCCGGTGCCGTGGCAGGACGGACAAGGCGCGGTCGTCGCCTCGATCATGCCGGGGCGCAGACGCTGGCGGCTCATCTCCAGAAGGCCGAAGCCCGAGATGCGGCCCACTTGGATGCGCGCACGGTCGGTTTTCAGCTTGTCCTTCAGCTTCTTCTCGACGGCGGAATTGTTCTTGCGCTCGTCCATGTCGATGAAGTCGATGACGATGAGACCCGCGAGATCGCGCAGACGCAGCTGGCGGGCCACCTCTTCGGCGGCCTCGAGGTTGGTCTTGAGCGCGGTCTCCTCGATCGAGCCTTCCTTGGTGGCCCGGCCGGAGTTCACATCGATGGCGACGAGCGCCTCGGTGACGCCGATGACGATGTAGCCGCCCGACTTGAGCTGGACCGTCGGGTTGAACATCGACGACAGGTAGCTCTCGACCTGGTAGCGCGCGAACAGCGGCATCGGGTCGACATAATGTTTCACGTTCTTGGCGTGGGACGGCATGATCATCTTCATGAAGTCCTTGGCGATGCGGTAGCCGCGCTCGCCTTCCACATGCACCTCGTCGATGTCGCGATTGTATAGATCGCGGATCGAGCGTTTGATGAGGTCGCCTTCCTCGTAGATCTTCGCGGGCGCGATGCTCTGCAGCGTCAGCTCGCGGATCTGCTCCCAGAGACGCTGGAGATATTCGTAATCGCGCTTGATCTCGGTGCGGGTGCGCTTGGCGCCCGCGGTGCGGATGATGAGGCCCGCGCCTTTCGGCACGTCGATCTCGCCCGCGATCTCCTTGAGCTTGGAGCGGTCCTGCGCGTTGGTGATCTTGCGGGAGATGCCGCCGCCGCGCGCGGTGTTCGGCATCAGAACGCAATAGCGACCCGCGAGCGACAGGTAGGTGGTCAGAGCCGCGCCCTTGTTGCCGCGCTCTTCCTTGACGACCTGCACCAGCAGGATCTGGCGGACCTTGATGACTTCCTGGATCTTGTAGCGGCGCTGGCGCGGTTTCCGCACGGGCCGGATGTCTTCCTCGGTGTCGTCATCGGCGACGGATTCGATGGAATCGTCGTGCCGCTTGTCGGTCTCGTCGGACCCGTTGTCCTCGTCGGACCCGTTGTCATCGTCGGACGAATTCGCGTCTTCGGAAGGTTCCTCGACCGGCGTTTCGGCCACGGTCTCCATCGGGGAGAGGCCTTCGCCGTCCTCGGGCGTGTCGCCGTCGTTCTCGCCTTCGCCGAGATCGATGGTCTCCATCCCCGCGACATCGCCGGACTCCTTCTTCGCGACCTGATCGCCGGTCTCGGCGTTCTCGGGAGCGGCCTTCTTGCGGCTGCGCGAGCGCGAGGAGCGGCGCGACTTGGGCTTGTTTTCTTCCTCGGCCTCGGCGCGTGCCTGGGCCTCTTCTTCTTCCATCAGCGCCTGACGGTCGGCGATGGGGATCTGGTAATAATCCGGGTGGATTTCCGAGAAGGCCAGGAAGCCGTGACGGTTGCCGCCGTAATCGACGAAGGCCGCCTGCAGCGACGGCTCGACCCGCGTTACTTTTGCGAGATAGATATTGCCGGCGAGTTGCCGCTTGTTCTCGGATTCGAAGTCGAATTCCTCGACCTTGTTTCCGTCCACCACCACGACACGGGTCTCTTCCGCGTGGGTGGCGTCGATGAGCATCTTCTTTGCCATATTGTCCGTTTGCACGGGTCGAGCCGCCGCGCCCTCTCGGGGCTGGCGGTGTGGTCCCGTGTTTCTATGCTGTGCGAGACACGAGGATGTCGGCCAGCGGCGGAGACCTTGCGGTCCTCTTCCGTCTGCCTGTGCAATCCTGCGCGCGTCATCGCATTTGGTCTCCAACGCGGCTGCGGCGGGGCGGGCCTCGGCCCTGATCCGCGCGTTCCGCGTCAACGAATGTCCGGTGCCTTGAAGGTCGGACGGGGTGGGATGGCCCTTGGGCCGCATCGGTCTGTCGGGGCGGTGATCCGCGGGTCTTCCCCCGGAGAGCACCTGCCCGTTCAGCGAATTCGGGGCCGGAGCGATACTGCTCCGGCGGTCTGGTCACCTTACGCCGGGAGTTCGGGAAAACACAATGGGCAATGTCGCGCTCGGCGGCGTGCCGGGCGGCGATGCCCGGTCTTTAGCCGGACGCCTTCAAGCGTTTGAAAAGGCTGGACGTATCCCAGCGACCGCCCCCCATCTTCTGCACGTCCTTGTAGAATTGGTCCACAAGCGCCGTGACCGGCAAGGATGCGCCGTTCTCGTTCGCGGTCTTGAGGCAGATGCCGAGATCCTTTCGCATCCAGTCCACGGCGAAGCCATGATCGAAGTGATCGTCGAGCATCGTCTCGTAGCGGTTCGCCATCTGCCACGAGCCCGCAGCGCCCTGGCTGATGACCTCGACCACGGCACGTCCGTCCAGCCCGGCCTTGTCGGCGAAGTGCAGCGCCTCGGACAGGCCCTGCACGAGGCCCGCGATGGCGATCTGGTTGCACATCTTGGTCATTTGCCCCGCGCCGCTCTCGCCGATGCGGCGGCAGAGCTTGGCGTAGATCTCCATCACCGGCTCGGCCTTGGCATAGGCGTCCTCGTCGCCGCCGCACATGATCGACAGCTGGCCATTCTCGGCCCCCGCCTGCCCGCCCGAGATCGGCGCGTCGACGAAGGAAATGCCGGCATCCTTCGCGGCGGCGTAAAGCTCGGCGGTCACCTCGGCCGACACCGTGGTGTGATCGACGAAGATCGCGCCCTTCGCCATGCCCGCGAATGCGCCATCCTCGCCAAGGCACACGCTTCGCAGATCGTCGTCATTTCCGACGCAGGCCATCACGAACTCCGCCCCCTCGGCGGCCTCGCGCGGCGTCTTGCGGGCCGCGCCGCCATGTTCGGACGCCCAGGCCTCGGCCTTCGAGAAGGTGCGGTTGTAGACCGTGACGTCATGCCCTTTCGCCTGAAGGTGCCCCGCCATCGGGTAGCCCATCACGCCAAGCCCCAGAAACGCGCATTTCGCCATGATCCGTCCCTTTCTTCACATTATCCGGGGTTCAGTAGTGACGCCCCGGGGTCGCACTTGGCAACCGGTGACATTGGGTTTAGTCCCGAAAGCCACGCGCGCCAGCCCCTGCGCGCTGTCTCTGGAGGTGTGATGCGACTGCTGTTCCGTTGGCTTGTCCGGCTGGTGAGCTTCGCCATTCTGGCGGGCGTCCTGGCCGTGGTCGTGGTCTATTACCTCGGCTCCCGGTCCCTGCCCGATTACGACAAGCGCGTCGAGGTCGCGGGGCTGAGCCAGCCGTTCGAGATCGTGCGCGACAATTCCAGCATTCCGCACATCATGGCCGAGACCGACGAGGACGCGTTCTTCGGCCTCGGCTATGCCCATGCGCAGGACCGGCTCTGGCAGATGACGCTGCTCCGCCGAACCGCGCAGGGCCGCCTGTCCGAGATGTTCGGCACGCGCACGGTGGAGACGGACAAGCTCTTGCGCCGGCTCGATCTTTATAACCTCGCACGGCAGAGTGTCGCCGCGCAGGACACACGCACGCAAGCGGCGCTCAGGGCCTATTCGGCGGGGGTGAACGCGCGCATCGACGAGATCAACCAGGGCAGCCTTGGGCGCGGCGCGCCGGAATTCTTCGTCTTCGGCGCCGAACTCGCGCCGTGGCAGCCGGCGGATTCCGTGGCGCTGGTCAAGGTGTTGGCACTGCAACTGGCCGGGCACCTGCAAGAAGAGGTTCTGCGCGCGCGGACCTCGCTCGCGCTCGACGACGAGGAACGGCTTGCCGATATTCTGCCCGATATTCCCGGCAGCGGCGTTGCGGCTTTGCCGGAATATGCCAGCCTCGCCCCCGGTCTGCCGCGCTTTGCCGAGGCGCAGCCGCAAGCGGAGGGCGCGCTCTGGCCGGCACCCAAGCGCGGCCTTGCGGGCGCCTCGAACGCCTGGGCGGCGGATGCGACGCGCGCGACCTCCGAAGGCACGCTTCTCGCGAACGATCCGCATCTTGGGCTGACCGCTCCGTCGATCTGGTATCTCGCGCGGATGGAGCTCTCCTCGGGCGGTGTGATCGGCGGGACGATCCCGGGTATTCCCGCGATCATGGTCGGCCGGTCCGAGACGCTGGGCTGGGGGCTGACCTCCTCCTATCTCGACGATCAGGACCTGCATCTCGAAGAGCTGAACCCCGACAATTCCGAGCAATATCGCGGCGTCGACGGATGGCGGCGCTTCGAGACGCGCCGCTCGATCATCGAGATCAAGGACGCGCCTCCCGTCACCGTCACCCTGCGCTGGACGGAGAACGGCCCCGTCCTGCCCGGCACGCAGTTCGATCTCGGCACGATCACGCCGCCGGGCCACGTGATGTCGCTGTCCTGGACCGCGCTCTCGCCCGAGGACACGACGATGAGCGCGGCGATGGGCATCATGCATGCGGGCGACGTCGACGAGGCGCTCGAGGCGGGAGAGAGTTACGTCGCCCCGTCGCAGATGCTGACGCTCGCCGATGAAGACGGCGTCGCGATGAAGCTACTGGGCCGGATGCCCGCGCGTGATGCGAACCATCAGAGCCAGGGCCGCCTGCCCGCACCGGGCTGGATCGAGGCCAATCGCTGGCAGGGCACCCTGCCCTACAGGGACAACCCTGAATTCACGGAGCCTGCGGGGGGCATCGTCGGGAACACCAACAACAAGGTTATCGACCGCCCCTTCCCCGATCATGTCAGCTTCGAATGGGGCGACAGCCAGAGGGTCCGGCGCTGGCGCGCGCTCATGCAAGGCCGCGAGGTCCATACCCGCGACAGCTTCATCGAGTTTCAGCTCGACACCGTGTCCGAGGCGGCGCGCACGCTTCTGCCGCTCATCGGCGCGGATCTGTGGTTCACCGGCGAGGCCGCGCCCGAGGGCACGCCCGAGCGCCGACGCCGCGTCGCGCTCGACCTTCTGTCCGAGTGGAACGGGGAGATGAACGAGCACCTGCCGGAGCCGGTGATCTATGCCGCCTGGCTGCGCGCGTTGCAGGACCGGTTGATCCGGGACGACCTCGGCCCGCTTGCCGACACTTACGACCGGGTCGAGCCCCTCTTCATCGAGCGGGTCTTCCGCGACGTCGACGGCGCGTCGGCCTGGTGCGACATCGTCCGCTCCGCCGCCGAGGAGAGCTGCACCGACATTGCGCGGCTCGCCCTCGACGATGCGCTCGTTTGGATCGAGGAGACCTACGGGACCACCCTCGCCTCCCTGCGCTGGGGCACGGCCCATGAGGCGGTGCACGAGCATTCCGTGCTCGGCGAGGTGCCGGTGCTGCGCTATTTCGTGAACATCCGCCAATCGACCAGCGGCGGGGACTTCACCCTGCAGCGCGGCGCGACAAGCGGCGACGAGACCAACCCGTTCCAGAATGTCCACGCGGCAGGCTATCGCGGCGTCTACGATTTCGCCGATCCCGACTCGTCGGTCTTCATCATCGCCACGGGTCAGTCAGGGCATTTCCTGTCGCGCCATTACGACGATCTCGGCCAGCTCTGGCGGCGGGGCGAATACATCCCGATGTCGCTCGACCCCGAACTTGCGCGGGCAGCGGCGGTCGGGATCACGGAGCTTGTTCCGACGGAGTGACGGGGTGCGGCGGCGCGCCCCTACACCTTTTCGAAGCGTGCCGCGTCGCGAGCGGACCAGCGAACGGTCAGGAGATAGCCGTCCGCGTCCTGCACCTCGGCCTCGACCAGCCCTTTTTCGAAAAGCCAGGCGCGCTTGCGGCCTTCGGCAAAGGGCAGGCGCAGCTCCTCGATCCGCATCTCGCCTTCGAGCCGGTCCGCGATCGCGTCGAGTATCGGCTCCATCCCCTCGCCGGTCCAGGCGGACAGGGTGAAGATGTCAGGCTCGCGTGCGGCACGTTCGGCGAAACCGGCGCGGGCCTCGTCATCGAGCTGGTCGACCTTATTCCAAAGCTCGAGTTGCGGAACGGTCTCGTCCACGCCGAGCGAGGCCATGATCGCGCGCACGTCGGCGGCCTGCTCCTCGGAATTGGGATGCGCGATGTCGCGGACATGCAGGATGAGATCGGCTTCCAACACCTCTTCGAGCGTGGCACGGAAGGCGGCGACCAGTTCCGTCGGCAGATCCGAGATGAAGCCCACCGTATCCGACAGGATCACGTCGAGCCCGTTGGCAAGCTTCACGCCGCGCATTGTCGGGTCGAGCGTGGCGAAGAGCATGTCCTTGGCCATCACCTCGGCCCCGGTGAGCCGGTTGAACAGCGTCGACTTTCCCGCGTTCGTGTAGCCCACGAGCGCGACGATGGGATATGGCACCTTTGCGCGCGCGGCGCGGTGCAGCGTGCGGGTCTTCACGACCTTTTCGAGCTGCCGGCGCAGGCGCACGAGCTGCTCGTCGATGGCGCGGCGGTCGGCCTCGATCTGGGTCTCGCCGGGGCCGCCGACGAAGCCGAGCCCGCCCCGCTGACGTTCGAGGTGGGTCCAGGCCCGGACAAGGCGCGTGCGCTGGTAGGACAGATGCGCCATCTCGACCTGCAAGACGCCCTCGCGGGTCGCGGCGCGGTCAGAGAAGATCTCGAGGATGATGCCGGTCCGATCGAGGATCTTGACCTTCCACGCCTTCTCGAGATTGCGCTGCTGCACCGGGGTCAGCGGGCCATCGATCAGCACGAGCTCGATATCGCTGCCTTCGAGGCTCTCGGCGATCTCGGCGATCTTGCCCTTGCCGAACAGCTCTCCGGGCTGCGGCTCGCGCAGTGGCACCACGGTCGCGCCAGCCACGACGAGGCCCGGCAGCGCCTCGGCGAGCGCGACCGCCTCATCGAGCGCGATTTCCGCATTGCGGCGGTCGCGGTCGGACTTGATGTCGGGGTGCAGCACCCAGGCGCGGGTGGTGCGGGTCTGGTCGGGCGTCAAGATTCCGAGCCGTCCCCGTCATAGAGGTTGATCGGCTGGGCCGGCATGATCGTGGAGATCGCATGCTTGTAGACAAGCTGCGACTGTCCGTCGCGGCGCAAAAGCACGCAAAAATTGTCGAACCAGGTAATCACGCCCTGCAATTTGACGCCATTGATGAGAAAAACGGTCACCGGGACCTTGGTCTTGCGGACGTGATTGAGAAATGCGTCCTGAAGATTCTGCTTATCGGAAGCCATTCAAAAGCCTTTGTTCTTGTCAGTGCCGGGGCCCGGCACGCCCTCGTTTCAAAAGAGTATGGTATGCTGGCCTGCGACTTTCCAGAGGGAATCTGAGAACACAGCGGTCGGGCGCGGTCAATCGCGCCAGAGATCGGGGGTCACCAGAACAATGATCGCGAGAACTTCAAGCCGGCCGAGGATCATCGCAGCGGCAAGCGCCGCCTTGATCCCTGCCCCGTATTGCGCGAGCTGGATCGGCATCTCGGTCGCCAGAGACACGATCGGCCCGGTATTGGTGAGCGCGGCGAGCGTCAGCACGTAGGCCCCCTCGAAACGCAGCCCGAGCGCGGAGAAGACCATCACCATCGCGGCAATGGTCAGCGCGAAGATCATGAAGAACACCCATGCGATGAGCGCCCCTTCCCGGCGGACCCGGCGCGACAGCAGCCCAGAGCGGCCCACCGAATGCGGGTGGATGAGGCGCTCGAGCTCACGCCGGCCGTTGAGGTAGAGGATGAAGACGCGCAAGAGCTTCACCCCGCCCGCGGTCGTCGCCACGCCGCCGCCGATCAAGGCCAGCCCCATGAGGATGAGCCCGGGCGTCTCCAGCCCCGACCAGCCCTGCGAGCGGGCCCAGTCCATGCTTTCGAACCCGGTCGTCGTCAGGAAGGACAAGGTCGTGAAGGTCGCGCCCCAGAGTGCGGCGAGCGCCATCGGGATATTCTCTTCCGCGCTCATGTCGAAGGACGCGGCCCAGTGACGGAAGAACAGGATCGTCGGCACCGCGGCGACGATCAGGATCCCCATGCGGAACTCGGGATCGTACCAGAGGCCCTGCCGCCGGGCTGCCGAGGTGTCGTTGGAGAAGGTCAGGCGCGAGAGTGCGAACAAAAGAAACAGGAAGATCAGGGCCTCGCCCGCATGGCCCGACGATGCGCCGGACAGCCCGCCCACCGGAGAGATCGCGGAGGTCGCGAGCGTCGACATGGCGTGGCAGATCGCGACGAGCGGCGGATCACCTGCCGCCAGCAATCCCAGCCACAGGGCCAGCGTAAGACCCACATAGGTTGGCACCAGCGCGTGGATCGCGCGCGCGAGGCGCTGCCGCGGATCGGCGCGATCCCGGTGCGCGGCGCCCGGCGCGGTCGACTGGCCCGGTTCCGACACGGCGGTCACCTCGAAGCCGCCCAGGGTGAGGGGCGCGAGGATCGCGGCGGCGGCGATCCACATCAGCAGCCCGCCCAGCCAGCCGACCTCGGCCCGCCAGAGATGCTCGGCCGAGGACAGACGCTCCGGCGTGAAAAGCGAGAGCCCGGTCGTGGTCAGCGCCGAGACCATCTCCACGTAGGCGTTGATGAAACTCGTCGTCCGCACCGCCTCGTGGAATGGCACCGCAAGAAGCGCGGGCAGGACCGTGAAAACGAGAAGCAGCGACAGAAGCTGGCGCAAGGCGCTGCGATTATGCTCGCGGGCGGATTGCGCGACCGCGATCAGCGTGATCACGATAAGCGACATGAGCCCGGCATAGAAAAACGCGCGTGCGTCGTGAAAATCGCCTTCCAGCAAGGCCAGAGCCGCAGGCGCGAACATCGCGACCGCACCGACAGCCGCGATCAAGAGGAACAGCGGAAGAGAGAGAAGCCGCGCCATGCCGCCCGTCAGAAAAAGTCGATGGAGACCTGCAGCAGTGTCTCCACCGCGGGCACGTCCTTCGACAGCGCGAAGATCACGATCTGGTCGCCTTCCTCGACGCGGGTGCTGCCGCGCAGCTTGACCACGTCATCGCCCTTCCGCAGCGCGGCGACGAGCACGCCTTCGGGGAAATCGATGTCCCGGATGCGGCTGCCCGCGATCGGCGAGGTCGAAAGCACTTCGGCCTCGATCACCTCGGCCTCCGCATCGCCGATGGAATAGACCGCGCGCACCCGTCCATGCCGGATATGCCGCAGGATCGAGGAGACGGTCGTCGCGCGCGGATTGATATAGGCGTCGATGCCGAGCGGCTCCATCATCGCGGTCAGCGTCGGGTCGTTGATGAGCGCGATGGCCATCGGACAGCCCTCGGCCTTGGCGCGCACGGCCGCGAGCATGTTCGTCTTGTCATCGTCGGTGACGCACAGGACCGCATCGGCCCGGTCGATATTGGCCTCCGAGAGAAGCGAGGTGTCGAGCCCGTCGCCATAAAGGACGATGGTCTTCTCGAGCTCTTCGGCGGCGCGTTCGGCAGCGCGGCGGTCCTTTTCGATGACCTTGGCGCGGATGCGGTCGGTGCGCTCCTCGAGGGCGCGGGCGACCATGAGGCCGACATTGCCGCCGCCGATCAGGACGACGCGCTCCTGCTTGCGCTGGGATTTGCCGAAGACCTCGAGCGTGCGCGTGACGTCATCGCGGTGGACCATCACATAGACGCTGTCCCCGATGAAGATCTGGTCCTCGGGTTCGGGCGCGAAGAGCGTGCCGTCCCGGCGGACACCGACGACAACCGCGCGAAGCGTCGAGAAGAGATCCGTCAGCTGGCGCAGCGGCGTGTTCACCACGGCGCAATCCTCTTCGATCGTCAGACCGAAAAGCCGCGCCCGCTCGTCGAGGAAGGTCTCGGTGTCGAAGGCCGAGGGCGCACCGAGACGCTGAAGCGCGGCATCCGCAACCTCGCGCTCGGGCGAGATCACAACGTCGATGGGCAGGTGGTCGCGGCGGTAGAGGTCGGAATAGATCGCGTCGAGATAGCTCTGCGCCCGGAGACGCGCGATCTTGCGCGGGATCGAGAAGATCGAATGGGCCACCTGGCAGGTGACCATGTTGACCTCGTCCGAATGGGTCGCGGCGATGATCATCTCCGCATCCCGCGCCCCGGCCCGGTCGAGCACGTCCGGATAGGAAGCGAAGCCCGCAATGCCCTGCACATCGAGCGTATCGGTGGCGCGGCGCACCAGGTCGGGGTTGTTGTCGACGACGGTGACGTCGTTGCGCTCACCCGAGAGGTGGCGGGCGATCTGCCAGCCGACCTGGCCGGCGCCGCATATGATGACCTTCATGGGGCATCCTGAAAGAAACTGTGCTTGGCCCCCGGTCTGACACGGGGGCGCGGGTCGGTCAATCGAGCCCGGCGGCCTGAAGACGGGAGGCGGCGGAGGGGGCGTGCCGCCCCCTCTTCGGGGCATGCCGCCCCGAATTCACCCCCGCCGGTATTTTTGCCAACCCAAAGACCGGGACGCCGCGTGACATTCATGCGTCACGCGGTCTGCCGGGCGGGTTCCGGCTCTGCCTCGTCCTCGTCCATATGGGCGATGCGCGCGCCGCCCTTGGCGGAGGTCACGACACCGAGCGACTTGAGCTTGCGGTGCAGCGCAGAGCGCTCCATCCCGACGAAATTCGCGGTGCGGGAGATGTTGCCGCCGAAGCGGTTGATCTGGGTCAGCAGGTATTCGCGCTCGAAAGCTTCGCGCGCCTCGCGGAGCGGCATCGTCGCCAGCGTGCCGGCGAGGACGACGCGGCCCTCGGCATCGCCGCCCGGCGCGCTTTCCTGCGGCAGCTCATGCGCTTCGATCGGTCCGCTGCCATCCCCGAGGATCAGGACGCGTTCGATCAGGTTCTTGAGCTGGCGCACATTGCCCGGCCAGACCATCGTCTGCAGAAGCGCGACCGCATCGCCGGCAAGATCGCGGCGCGGCAGGCCCTGCGTCGCGTTGCATTGCGCGATGAAGTGGTGGGCAAGGTCCGGGATGTCCTCCCGGCGGTCCTCGAGCGAGGGCACTGCGATCGGCACCACGTTCAGGCGGTGATACAGCTCCTGACGGAACCGGCCCGCGGCGATCTCCGCCTCGAGGTCGCGGTTGGTCGAGGAGATCACGCGCAGATCGACGCGCACCTTGTCCTGGCCGCCGACGCGGGTGAATTGTTCATCGACCAGGACGCGCAGGATCTTGGACTGGGTGCCGAGGGGCATGTCCGCCACCTCGTCGAAATAGACGATGCCGCCATGGCCCTGTTCGAGAAGCCCCGGCTCGACGCCCCGGTCCGGCGTCTCGCGGCCGAACAGCACCTCTTCCATCGTCTCGGGCGTCACGCCGGCGCAGTTCACGGTCACGAACGGGCCCTGGGCGCGGCCCGAATGGGCGTGAATGTAGCGCGCGGCCACTTCCTTGCCGCAGCCTGCGGGCCCGGTGAGCATCACGCGCCCGTTCGATTTCGTCACCTTGTCGAGCTGACCGACGAGCCCCTTGAAGGCGGCGCTTTCGCCGATCATCTCGGCGATCTCGGTCTCGCGGCGCTTGAGCTTGTGGTTCTCGCGGCGCAGGCGCGCGGTTTCCATGCCGCGGCGGATGACCACGAGAAGCTGGTCGATATTGAAGGGCTTCTCGATAAAATCGTAGGCGCCCTGCTTGATCGCCGCGACGGCGATCTCGATATTGCCGTGGCCCGAGATGATGACGACGGGGATGTCGGGATTGTCGCGTTTGACGGTCTTGAGGATGTCGATCCCATCCATCTTGCTGTCTTTCAGCCAGATGTCGAGGATGATGAGCGAGGGAGGCTCGCCGTTGATCTCGGCCATGGCTTCGCTCGAATTGCCCGCAAGACGGATCGAGAAGCCCTCGTCCTCCAGGATGTCTCCGATCAGCTCGCGAATATCGCGCTCGTCGTCCACGATCAGAATATCGCCCATCTCAGTCATACCCTTTTATCATACCGTTTCTTCTGCTCGCTCGCCCGGCCCTTCGGCCTGTGGCACCTCGGAGGCGGGAAGGCGGATCACCGCCATCGCCCCCCTGTGCGCTTCGGCTCCAAAGGCCGGCGCGTCGTCGAGAGACAGCGTTCCGCCGTGCTCCTCGATGATCTTCTTCACGATGGGCAGGCCGAGGCCGGTGCCCTTCTCGCGGGTCGTAACGTATGGCTCGAAAAGCCGCGCGCGGTCTTCGGGCAGACCGATCCCGTTATCGGCGATCGTGATCTCGGCACGCTCCTCCTCGGCCATGCGGAGCGCCACGCGGATCTCGGCGGCCTCGCCGTCCGGCATGAGGCCCGTCTCGCGGCGGCTTTCGATCGCCTCTCCTGCATTCTTTATCAGGTTCGTCAGCGCCTGGCTGATCATCGTCGCGTCAAGTTCGGCGGCGAGTGGGCGCGCGGGCAGATCGAGCGTGAAGCGCACGTCGGGCTGGCCGGCTTCCTGCAACAGCACCGCGCCGCGCAAAAGATCGGTCAGATCCTCGGGCTTGCGCTCGGGCTCGGGCATCCGGGCGAACTTGGAGAACTCGTCGACGATGCGCCGCAGGTCCGAGGTCTGGCGTGTTATGACATCGGTCATCTGGTTCAGCCGCTCGGCCTCCTCGGGCGGCAGGCCGCGGGAGAACTTGCGCTTGATGCGCTCAGCGGAAAGCTGGATCGGTGTCAGCGGGTTCTTGATCTCGTGCGCGATCCGCCGGGCCACGTCGCCCCACGCGGCCATCCGCTGCGCCGAGACGAGGTCGGTGACGTCGTCGAAGGCCACCACGTAGCCCTCGAGGCTGCCATCCTCGCGGCGGCGCGTGGACATCCGCACGAGCAGATGCTCGAGCCGCCCGTCGCGGCTGACCTTGACCTCTTCCTGCACCACCTCGTTGCCCGTCTCGATCAGCCGGTCGAAGAGCGGGCCGAATTCGGGCACGGCGACGTGGATGGGATGGCGCGATCGGTCATGCTCGAAGCCCAGAAGACGCTCGGCCGAGCGGTTCACGAAGGTCATCCGCCCCTCGGCATCGAGGCCCGCAACGCCCGAGGTCACATTCGAGAGAACGGAATCGAAGAGCCGCTGCCGGCGCTCGATCTGGCGGGTATTCTCCAGAAGCCGCTCGCGCTGACCTTTGAGCTGCCGGGTCATCTGGTTGAAGTAGCGGCCGAGCATGGCGATCTCGTCATCGGCCTCCTCTTCGCGAACCTGCACGTCGAGATCGCCCGCCCCGACGCGTTGCGCCGCCCCGGCGAGCTGGCCCACGGGCCGCGACAGACGTTCGGCGAACCACAGCCCCGCCCATGTCGCGGCGAGGATCAGAAGGAGCGCGAAGCCGAGATAGAGCAGCGCGAAGTCGAAGACCCGCCTGCCCCGCTCGCTTTCCTGCTGCTGATAGAAGCGCGCGGTTTCCTGCGTGTCATCGAGAAGATTCAGGATGCCGCCATCCACCTCGCGGCTGACATAGAGAAAGCGATCGACGAAGGCGGCAAGCGGCACAAGAGCGCGAAACTCGTTATTGTCCCAATCGGCGATCACCGCGACGCCGCTGTTGCGTGCCTGGCTGAGATCGGCGGCGTCCGGCTCCTCGTAGTCGAAAAGGTAAGAGCGTTCGCCGCGGGCCCGGATTTCGCCCTGCCCGTCGATCACGTAGGCCTCGCGAAGCCCGCGCTGGATCTGCGCCTGGCCCGAGCCAAGGAGCTGGCGCAACTCGCCCTCGTCCATGAAGGGCTGCGCGCGGCGGTTGGCATCGAGAAAGCGCCCGAGTGCCTGCGCGTCCTCGATGAGATCGCCGCGATGCTCTTCCTCGTAGGCCTCGGCGGCGGAGAGCGAGGCACCGACGACGTTCTGCACACGCGTCGAGAACCACGTTTCGAGGCCGATATTGATGGTGAGCACCGCGAAGACGGCGACGGTGATCGTCGGCAGGAGCGCCATAAGCGCGAAAACGCCGGTCAGGCGCAGGTGCAGCCGGCTGCCTGCGGATTTCGCGCGCCGCGCGGCAACGAGGCCCGCAACCCGGCTCAGGACCAGCGCGGCGATCAGGAGGACGTAGACAAGATCGGCCAGCAGCACGAGGCGCAGCGACAGGTCGGAGCCGTCGCCCTGCATCGGGCCGAGAACGAGATAGGTGCAAAGCGCCAGGACCGGGCCAAGCGCCACGAGCCCCAGCGTCGCCGCATTCTGTACGCGCCTGAGACGCCGCATCTGTGCGATGCGCGCCCAGCTCCAGTTACGTGCCCGAGTGGCCACAGCCGCCCCTCGTGATATGAGGCCGCTTTGCGCGGCCGACCGCCATATATTGTGGTCTATGCGGTGCCTAAGGCATCGCCGCCACGGTTCTGTTGCGGTTTTACATCAATTTGCGGCGTCGTGTCACGCGAATATCGAGATCCGTAATCTTTTTCCGAAGCGTATTTCTGTTGATTCCCAGAAGGTCGGCACATTTCGCCTGATTGCCGCCCGTCGCTTCGAGCGCGATTTCGAGAAGCGGGGCTTCGACCTCGCGGATGATGCGGGTATAAAGCCCCGGCGGGGGCAGCATGTTGCCATGCAGGTCGAAATAGCGCCGCAGGTGCCTATGAACGGAGGTGCCGAGCTTCTCGCCCTCCCCGCCCCGCATGATCGGACCGGTCTCGGGCTGGTTGCCGAGCACCGCCTCGACCTCGGCGCGGGTGATTTCCTCTGTCCTCGACGTCAGGCTCAGACGCCGCGCGGTATTTTCAAGCTGGCGCACATTGCCCGGCCAGGAATAGCTGCGGAAGAGCTCCGCCGCCTCGGTCGACAGCCAGCGATGCGGGCCGCCCTCGCGCTCGATCCGGGCAAGGAAATGCTCCGCGAGAAGGCCGATATCGTCGACGCGTTCACGCAAGGAAGGCACGTGGATCGTCGCGCCCGACAGCCGGTAGAAGAGATCGCGGCGCATCGTGCCCTCCTCCACGTCCTGCCCGAGATCGTTCTGGCTGGTGGCCATGAAGCGCGGCGCGTGATCGCCCGGCGCATCCATCATCCGCACGAGGCGCGCCTGCACCTCGGCATCGAGATCGCCGACCTCGTCGATCAGGAGCGTGCCGCCCCGGACCCGCGCCAGCACCCGCGCCGGACCTTCGAGATCGGACAAATCCGCGCCGGTGACCGAGACAAAGGGCAGCGTGCGGCGGTCGGAGAAGTCGTGAATCGCCCGCGCGATCAGGCTCTTGCCGGTGCCGCTCTCGCCCGAGATCAGGACCGGCAGATCGGTGTTCATCACCTTCGCCACGAGCCGATAGAGTGCCTGCATCGCGGCGGTCTTGCCGACGAGCGGCAGCTCATCGGGCCCGTCCGCATGCTCTATGGCCTCATCGCGGCGCGGTGCGCGGTTGCGGTTCTCGAGCGCCTTGGCCGTGCGCTTCATGAGATCCGGCAGATCGAAGGGTTTGGGCAGGTAGTCGTAGGCTTCGGCCTCCGCCGCCTGGATCGCCGTCATGATCGTGTTCTGCGCCGAGATCACGATGACCGGCAGGTCTGGCCGGTCCTGGCTGATCTTGGGCAGCATCTCGAGGCCGTTGCCGTCCGGCATGACCACGTCCGAGATCACCACGTCGCCCTTGCCCTCGCCGACCCAGCGCATGAGGGTCGTCAGCGACGAGGTCGCATGAACCTTGCAGCCCGCGCGCGTCAGCGCCTGGGTCAGAACCGTGCGGATCGTGCGGTCGTCATCGGCGACCAGGACCGTTCCATCCATCACTCACCCTCCTTCGCGTCTTTTGGTGCCAGCGGCAACGAGATGCGGAAGAGCGTGCGCCCCGGCACGCTTTCCACGGAAATCCAGCCGTCATGGTCGGAAATGATCTTCGAGACGAGCGCGAGACCGAGCCCCGTGCCGTTTTCCTTGCCCGAGACGAAGGGATCGAAAATGTCGCCCTTGATGTCGTCCGGCAGGCCCGGCCCGTCATCCACGACCTCGATCTGGAGCGGCAGCAGCTGCCCCGAGCCGTCCGCGCGGCGCAACCGGAAGCTGTGCTCGTAGAAGGTGCGAAGGCGGATGCGCCCGCCGTCCTTGGGATCGGCCGCTTCGGAGGCGTTCTTGAGAAGGTTGAGGACCACTTGCAGAAGCTGGTCGGGATCGCCCCAGGCCAGCGGCAGCGACGGATCGTAATCCTCGATCATGTTCATGTGGCCGCCGAAACCGAGCAGCGCCGACCGCCGCGCCCGGTCGAGCACGTCATGGACATTGACCGCGCGCTTTTCAGGCCGCGAGAGGTTGCCGAATTGCTCCACCTGCTCGAGCAGCTTCACGATGCGGCGCGTCTCGCTGACGATGAGGTCCGTGAGCTCGAGATCGTCCTTCTCGAGGCCCATCGACAAGAGCTGCGCCGCCCCCGCGATGCCCGCGAGCGGGTTCTTGATCTCGTGCGCCAGCATCTCGGCCATGCCGATGGCGGATTTCGCGGCGGATTTCACCGAATGGCTTTGCGTGATCCGTCCGGCCAGTTCGCGCGGCGAGATCAGAACGATCATCCATCCGGGCGTTCCCGCAAGCGGCGCGATATGCAGCGAGCAGACAAGCGGCGGACGCGAGCCCGTCCCGACATCGACGTCGTTGACGAAGAGCGGCGTGCCGTTTTCCCGGGCCCGCAGGAAGCTCTCCTCTATCGGGGCATCCACGGCGAGCCTGTCCCAGATCGGCTGACCGACGATCCATTTCGCCGAATTGTTCATGAAGCCTTCGGCGGCGGGATTCATGTCGGCGATATTGTCCGACGCATCGATCAGGAGCGCCGGAACCGGCAGCGAAGACCAGATCGAAAGGGCGAGCGCGGTGTTCATGCGGCGCGGCTCTCCTCGGTCTCGGACAAAGCCGCAGGCAGCTGCGAAAGAACGGCGGCGGGCGATTGCGCGGTCAGGATCTCGCGGCGGAGCGGGCCCGGCGTGCCCGCGACATCCATATACCATCCCAGATGCTTGCGCGCGACGCGCAGCCCCAGATCGCTGCCATAGAAGTCGAGCATCGCCTCGTAATGCCCTGACACCATGTCGGAAAACGCGCACCCACTCGGCACGTCCGGGAGCGAGCGACCGGCAAGACCCGCCGCCACCTCGGCCAGAAGCCAGGGACGCCCCTGCGCGCCGCGTCCGATCATCACGCCGTCGCCGCCCGAAGCCGCAAGCGCCCGACGCGCGGGCGCCGTCCCGGTGATGTCGCCATTGGCGATGACGGGAATGGAGACGGCCTCCTTCACGGCGCGGATCGCGGACCAATCGGCTGCGCCTTTGTAGAACTGGCAGCGCGTGCGGCCGTGGATGACGATCATGCGAATGCCCGCACCTTCGGCACGGCGCGCCAGATCGGCGGCGTTCAAGCTGCGCGCGTCCCAGCCGAGCCGCGTCTTCAGCGTGACCGGGATCGAGACCGCCCCTGCCACCGCCTCGATCAGACGCATCGCGTGATCGAGATCGCGCAGAAGCGCGGACCCCGAATAGCCGCCGACGACCTTCTTGGCCGGGCAGCCCATGTTGATGTCGACGATCTGCGCGCCTGACGCCTCGACGAAACGCGCAGCCTCCGCCATCCAGTACGGATCCCGGCCCGCAAGCTGAACCGATATATTCGCGAGCCCGAAGCCAAGCTCCGCTTTCTCGCGCGTGGCCCATTTGCCCTGCACGAGTTCCTGGCTCGCGATCATTTCACTCACGACGAGGCCCGCGCCGAACCCCGAGACGAGATTTCGGAACGGCAGGTCCGTGATCCCGGCCAAGGGGGCCAGCAAAACCGGAGTGTCGAGGTCTCTGTCGCCGAGTCGCAAAATATTCGCCCGCTGGTCATCTACAGGTTTGGGCTACTCTCGCATCGCGTGTCATTCAACGGCCCTTGCTGCGTCCGCGCCAAAAAACCGGGCGACCGCCTGTTTTTTAGGCACCGTCTGGCGAGTTGCGGAAGACTGGACGCTCTCATAAGGATATCGCGCAGGGAGAAACGCCGGATGTCCTACGCCGCAATCATCGTCGCCGCCGGTCGCGGCACCCGCGCCGGGGGCGGTGTGCCGAAGCAATGGCGCGAGATCGCTGGCAAGCCGGTCGCGCGATGGACGCTGGAGCGGTTCGCCGATGCCCATTTGGTGATCCTCGTGATTAACGACACGGACCGACAGGTTGCGTCTGACGCCACCCAAGGCATCGACGTGCAGCTCGTGACCGGTGGAGAGAACCGAGCGGCATCGGTCCGGGCCGGGCTGGAAGCGGCGGCGGAGAGCGGCGTCAGAGACGTGCTTATCCACGATGTCGCACGGCCCTGCGTGTCTTTAGATGTGATCGGCAACGTGTTGGCTGCGCTTGAAAACTCCGAAGCTGCCGCTCCGGCGCTCGCCGTCACCGACGCGCTCTGGACCGGGGCGGACGGAATCGTCACGGGAACCACGGCGCGCGACGGGCTGTTCCGGGCACAGACGCCGCAGGGCTTTCGCCTCAAGGCGATCCTCGCCGCGCACCGCGCCCACGATACCGAGGCCGCGGACGATGTGGAGGTCGCGCGCCGCGCCGGCATGAATGTCGCCATCGTCGCGGGTTCGGAAGACAATCTGAAAATCACCGGGCCGGAGGATTTCGATCGCGCCCGCGCCATATTGGAGAGACAGAATGGACATCCGCCTCGGTAATGGCTTCGACGTCCACCGCTTTCGGGACGGCGACCATGTCATCCTCTGCGGCGTGAAAATACCGCATTCTCAAGCGCTTGACGGCCACTCCGATGCCGATGTCGGGATGCATGCGGTGACGGATGCGCTGTATGGTGCCTTGGCCGAGGGGGATATCGGGCAACATTTCCAGCCCTCCGATCCGCAATGGAAAGGCGCGGCCAGCGAGATATTTCTGGACCACGCGGTGAAACTGGTTCGATCACGCGGGTTCGAGATCTCGAACATCGATTTGACGCTGATCTGCGAGCGCCCCAAGATCGGGCCACATGCTTCTGAAATGAAAGAAAGAATGTCCGAACTCATGACCCTTGACGCATCCCGCATCTCGATCAAGGCCACGACCTCCGAACGGCTGGGCTTCACCGGTCGTGAAGAAGGCATCGCGGCCATCGCTACCGCAGCGCTGGTGTCGGCATGACCGGGATGATCGTCACCCTGTTCGGCGTCGGGTATCTGCGCCCGGCGCCCGGCACCTGGGGCTCGCTCGCGGCGCTGCCGCTTTACTGGCTCCTCTACCAGATGGGCGGCTTTGTCCTGACGCTCGTTGCGATCGCGATGGTCGCGGTCCTGGGGGTCTGGGCGATCGGGCGCGAGACGGTGAAACGCGGCCAGCACGACCCGTCCGAGATCGTCATCGACGAAGTGGCGGGGCAGTGGATCGCCCTTCTTCCAGTGGGTTACGGGGCGTACTTCACAGGCTCGGACGTGTTGGCACTCTGGCCCGGCTGGATCGCGGCCTTCCTCTTCTTCCGGCTCTTCGACATCTGGAAGCCGTGGTTCGTCGGCCGCGCCGACCGGATGGAAACGCCGACGGGCGTCATGCTCGACGATTGCGTCGCGGGAGCCTTTGCGGCGATCTCGACCTTCGCGCTCGGCGCGCTCTGGCACGCGGTGTTCCTATGAGGCCTGCAGCACAGGAAGTGTTGCGCCTGGCGAAGGCGAAAGGCGCGACCATCGCCACGGCGGAAAGCTGCACGGGCGGCATGATCGCGGCAGCGCTCACGGACATCGCCGGATCCTCCGCGGTGTTCGACCGAGGCTTCGTTACCTACTCCAACGCTGCAAAAACACAGATGCTGGGCGTGTCGGACGCCACGCTTGTCGCGCATGGAGCCGTCTCCGAAGAGGTGGCGCGGGAGATGGCCCAAGGCGCTTTGGATCGTGCCGGTGTGACACTCGCCGTGTCGGTCACAGGGATCGCAGGGCCCGGCGGATCGGAAACGAAACCGGAAGGGCGGGTCTGTTTCGGTCTGGCAAGCGACCGCGGAGTTGCCACGGAAACCGTCGAGTTCGGCGCGCTTGGCCGCGAACAGGTGCGCCGGGCGAGCGCGGAGCACGCGCTGGCCCTCCTGATCGCGGCGCTTGAAGGCTAGCCGTAGAGGGCCGCGGCCCGTCGCTCGAAGGCGCGCACGATCCGCTGCATCGCCTCGTAGAAGAACATACCGGCAGCCCCTTGCAGGATTCGGTTCTTGAACTCGAAATCCACGAAGAAGCTGACTTCACATCCGCCGTCCACATCCTTGAATTCCCAGCGACTTTCCATGTAGCGGAACGGGCCGTCGAGATATTCGGTGTCGATCTTCTTCTCATCCGGCCAAAGCGTGACGCGGCTGCCGAAGCGCTCGCGAAACACTTTGAAGCTGATGACGAGGTCGGCCAGCATCACCGTCTTGTCGCCCTGCTCCTCGGTAGAGCGGATGCGCGCGGCAGCACACCACGGCAGGAATTCAGGATAGGACTCGACATCGGCCACGAGCGCATACATCTCGTCCGCGCCGTATGGCAACGTCTTGGTTTCGGAATGCTTTGGCATGCGCCTCGCTCCGGTAGTGACAATGGCCTCTCATGTCGTATAGAGGCCCGGCAAAATCAAGGGAATGAGATGTCCCAGACCTCATACGTCATCGACGAAATGATCTCCGCGAAAGCGATTGCTGCGCGGATCGAAGCGCTGGCGCACGAGATCGAGCGCGATTTCGCGGGCACCGACAAGCTCGTGGTGGTGGGCCTCTTACGCGGCTCCTTCGTGTTCATCGCGGATCTCGCGCGCGAGCTATCCCTTCCCGTCGAGGTCGACTTCCTTGAGGTCTCGTCTTACGGAAACTCGATGGAGAGCAGTCGAGAAGTACGCATTCTCAAGGACTTGCGGACCGGAATTGAAGGTCGCGACGTGCTTGTCGTGGAGGACATCGTCGACACCGGCTACACGCTCAGCCACGTCATCAAGCTTCTCGAAAGCCGCAATCCGCGCAAGCTCCGCACGATCGCGCTTCTCGACAAACCCTCGCGGCGCGAAGTCGAGGTCAAGGCCGATTGGATCGGTTTCGAGATCCCGGACGAATTCGTGGTCGGCTACGGCATCGACTACGCGCAACGCGACCGCAACCTCGGCCATATTGGCAAGGTGCGGTTCGTCGAAGGCTAGGCCCGTGCGATTCCTGATGCGGATGCGCCTTTGGGCGCAGAGGCCGAAGAGCGCGGCGCAGGTCAAGATCATGCTGGGCATTCTCGCCGCCTGCTTCGCACTCTATTCGGTGGAGCGGTGGATCGGCTGGCCCGACGCGCTGACCGCGGGCCGCTACGCGCCGCCCGCCAGGGTCGCCGATTGACCCTCTAGTAGACCATGCCTTCATGCAGCGGCCGGTTCTCGCGTATCCGCTCCCATCCAAGAGGCGCAAGGTCGAGACTGCGATAGCCGCCGCACTGGATCCATTCGGCGATCCCGCGCCCGGCGGCCGGTGCGTGTTGAACGCCGTGACCCGAAAACCCCGTGCAGAACAGGAGGTTCGGGAACACGTCATGCGGGCCGATGATCGCGTTCTGATCGAGCGTGTTCATCTCGTAATGCCCCGCCCAGGCCCGGTCGAGCCGCAGCTTTTCCATCGCCGGAATGCGGTGGGCGATATGCGGCCAAAGCGCTTCGAGAAAAAGATCGTGGTCCGGCTCGAAATCGTCCGGCGCATGAGTGTCCCGTTCGGGCGGCGGCTGGATACCCGCGATGAACCCCTGGCCTTCGGGACGGAGCCAGAAACCCGAGATATCGAAGACGAGCGGCATCCCCTCGTTCCTCAGAGGGGCGCGGAACGCAAAGCCCGTGCGCTTCTTGTGAGCGACGGGCAGCGCGACCCCGAGATCGGCAACCAGGGGCGCGGATAGGGCACCCGCAGCCAGAACGCACCAATCGCAGGGCAGCCGCGTGCCGTCAGCCAAGGCAACACCCGTGACCGCTCCGTCCCGCCCCTCGATGCTCCGCGCCTCGCCGCGCAGGTAGGACACGCCGCCCTCTCGCGCACGGGCCCGCGCCTCGCTCAACATGGCCCAGGGGTCGAACCATCCTTCACCGCTGAGCCCGATCGTACCGCCGGCGAGATCGTCGGCGTTCAGCAATTCAAAGCGCTTTGAGAGGTCCGAGCGGTCCAGCACCGCGACATTCGCGCCAGACGCGTTTTGCATGTCCGCCAGCCGCGTGCGCGTCTCCATCCCTGCCGCATCCGACAGAACGAGATATCCCTGCTCGCGCAAGGCCATCTCTGATCCTATACCGCGCAGGTAGTCCGCGCCGTAAAGCGACATCTCCACGAGGAGCGGCGTGTCGAACTGCGTGCGGATCCCGGCGGCGGACAGCGCCGTGGAGGCCCGCTCATAGCTCGGATCTCGTTCGACCACCGTGATCTCGCCGGGAAAGCCCTGCTCCACGAGAAACCGGGCGACCATGCTGCCCATGGCCGCCCCGCCCAGGATGACCACACGCTCTGGCATCAAAGCGCTTTGGATATGGGGCCGGCCAAGGTCATTCCGGGACAGGCACCGTATAATTCAGCACCATGCGCCCACCGTCCGGGTAGATCGTCTGCCCGACGACGTAGGACGCATCCGGCCCGCAAAGGAACGCGGCGACCGAGGCGACCTCGGAGGGCTCCCCGCAGCGGCCCGCGGGCGTGCGCGACAGGATGGTCTGCCGCGCCGCGTCCGATTGCATGACCGACTGGCGCACCATGTCTGTCAGGATCGTGCCGGGACCGATCGCATTGACGCGGATGCCGTGTGGAATGAGGCCCACGGCCATGACCGCGGTCAGCTGCTTCATCCCGCCCTTGGAGCAGGCATAGGCGACGGTGTTCGGGATCGCGAGCTCGGCATTGACCGAGGACATGTTGACGATGGCCCCGCCGTCGCCCTGGTCGATCATCTGCCGCGCGACGGCCTGACCCAGCAGGAAGGGCGCCTTGAGGTTCACCGCAAGCGTTTTGTCGAAACCGTCTTCCGGGAAGTCGACGAAATCGGCTTGAACGATCATGCCCGCGTTGTTGATGAGCACATCGCAGCGCCCGAACGCCTCGACGCAGCTGGCAACGATAGCCGCCGCGCTGTCGGCGTTCAGGCTGGCAAGATCGACCACATGCGCGACGGCCCGATCGCCGAGCCGGTCCGCCGCTGCAAGCAAGGCCTCTTCCTTGATATCGACCAGCATGACCCGGTCGCCATCGGCGATGAAGCGCTCGGCGCAGGCAAGGCCGAGGCCTTGCGCGGCCCCTGTGACGATAACGGCGCGATCTGTCTGACGCATGTCCTGCTCCTTCTCGAGTTCGGGACGGAGTGTGACAGCACGGGCGCCGGACGCAAGGCGTCTCAAAGCGATTTGGGCATGCCTCAAAGCGCTTCGATGTGGACGCCCGCAGGAGGCAGCGTGCCGATCTCGGTCGCGACATCGGTGGCATTGTGGTTGAACCAGAATCTCTCCGCCCCCGTCTCACGGATACGGACGCCTTCGGGCAAAACGCGCGTGTCGATCCCGGCGCGCGGGGCGAGATCCGCAATGAGCCGGTCAAGCGCGGCATCATCGCCCAAGCCGCCCATATACGTGATGGAACCTGCGCGCTGCGCGACGATCTGGCCATTCTCGGTCTGAAGAACCGGTTCGGCACTGCCTTCGAGCTCTTCGAGATACCCGACGATCCGACCGCCACCGTTCAGCAAGACCGGCATGTCGGGCCGCAGGCTCTCTACCCGGCTGACCGTTACATCGAGACCGGGAAAAGCGGGCGGCAGGGGAATGGGGATGGAGAATTCGCCATCGCGCGCGGCGCTGCGGGGACCGATCAGGAGTTCGGCGCCGCTTGCCGCAAGCCGTGCTTTGAGATCCTCGGGCATGTGCATGAGGCCCGGCGCGAGGATCAGGCGGTAGCCGTCCAAAGCGCTTTGGGAAGCGACGATATCGACCGATAGCCCCGCCCGGCGCAGCGCCCGGTAATGATCGAGGACCAGCCCGAAATACGAAAGCCCTGCCCCGTGCGGTTGCACGTCCCAGGCCCAGGCCGCGTCGTAGTCGAAAAGAAGGGCAACCTCTGCCTGGCGCGGCGCGACGTCAGGTCGCTCAGCCAGCTCTTTCGCCACCTCGCACGCCTCGCCCATCGCTGGCGCATCGGCGCTGTCGGGCCGCAAAAGACCGCTATGCATCTGTTCTTGCGCGAAGGGCGCCTGCCGCCAGCGGAAATAACACACCGCCTCCGCCCCGTGCGCGAAAGCCTCCCAGGTCCAGAGGCGCACCATGCCCGGTAAGGGCGCGGGGTTGTAAGGCGCCCAGTTCACCGGGCCCGGTTGCTGCTCCATCACCCACCAGCGTCCGCGCCCGACCGCACGGTATAGGTCGTGGTGGAAGGCCTGGAAGTCCGGATCGCCCTGGCGCATGTAACGGCGCTGGATCTCTGGCGAAGCGCCTGCACGGTCTTCCAGAAACCCCAACGGATAGGAATCCCAGCTTGAGATATCGAGGTCCGCGCCGACGGCGAAATGGTCGAAGGCGATCTCGCGGCCCATGTAATTATGCGCGATGGGCGCGTCCGAATGAGCTCGGATGATTTCGGTTTGCGCGCGGTTGAAGGCCACCACCTGATCGGACGAGAACCGCCGGAACGCGAGCGCATGGGCCGGGTTCGGTTCGGTCACGGTCAGGTTCGGCAGATCGATCTCGTCGAATGCGTCATACTCCATCGACCAGAAGACGTTGCCCCAGGCACGGTTCAGCGCGCTCGGCGATTGATAGCGCTGCGCGAGCCAGTCTCGAAATGCCTGCCGCGCCGCGTCCGAGTAGGAGATCACCGTATCGTGGCAGCCATATTCGTTGTCGGTCTGCCAAGCGGCAACATGCGGGTTTCGGCCATAGCGCTCTGCCATACGCGTCACGATGCGGCGGCATTCCTCGAGGGAGCCTTGATGCGAAAAGCAGTAATGGCGGCGAGATCCAAAGCGCCTTGGACGTCCCTCTGCATCGACGGCGAGCATGTCGGGATGTTTCGAGAGCATCCAGCGCGGCGGTGTCGCGGTGGGTGTGCCGAGAACGACCTTGAGACCGGCCGCGCCCAAGATGTCGATCGCCTCGTCGAGCCACTGCCAGTCGAACTGGCCCGGCTGCGGCTCGATCCGTTTCCAGGCGAACTCGCCGATCCGCACCCAGGTCAGGCCCGCCTCCGCCATGCGGCGGGCGTCCTCCTCCCAGATCTCCCGCGGCCAATGTTCGGGGTAGTAGCAAGTGCCGAGCGTGCGACGCATGGAGCCTCTCAAAGCGGTTTGGATATCAGGCGGGAAGCGCGTCCCACGCAGAGACGATGCCGGCCGCACGGGTGGCGACATCCTCGGCCGAAGCGCCGGGAGTATAGATGCCGGTGCCGATGCCGAAGCCGGTGACGCCCGCGCTGCGCCAGGCGGAAAAGTTGTCCGGACCGACGCCGCCGACCGCGAAGGTCGGCACCTCGCGTGGCAGGACGGCCGACAGCGCCTTCAGGCCGTCCGTGCCGAGCTTGAAGGCGGGAAAGATCTTGAGCCCGTCCGCCCCGGCACGGATCGCGGCGAAGCATTCGCTCGCGGTGAATACGCCGGGATAGGACAGCATGCCGGCGTCCTTCGTGGCCGCGATGACCTCGGGATTGCAATCGGGCGAGACGACCATGCGCGCGCCGATCGCCGCCAGACGATCCACGTCGGCAGGATCGAGGACCGTGCCCGCGCCGATCGTCGCCTCGCTGCCCAGCGCGTCCACCATGCGCGCGATGCTGTCGAAGGGCTCGGGCGAATTGAGCGGCACTTCGATCCGGTCGATCCCTGCCTCCAGAAGCGCGCGAGCGACCGGAACGGCATCTTCGGGGCTGATACCGCGCAGGATGGCGATGATATCGCGGCTCATGTGGCCGTCTCCTTCATGTCTGCGCGGGCGGCGACAAGGCCAGCAAGCGTGACCGCTTCGGAGTCAAGACGCTCGACCGCCGCGCCCTGCGCGCTCAAAGCGCTTTCATAGGCGCGCGACAGATCGCTCGCCCCGGCCAGAATGATGGGCTGGCCGAGCCAGTACGGCCGCGCGCCCGCGAGCTCGAGCCCGATCAAGAGGCCGGAAAGCCGCGAGGCGGCGCGCGCGCCATCGAGACCGCGCAGCAATCCCTCGGCCCGGAGCCCGAAGAGATGGCCCGCGACACTGCCCGGCCGCGACATGGCGTCCGAGACGGCTTCGGAGAAGGCCTCCCCGTCCCAGCCCTCGCCAATGGAATGACGCAGAACCGAATTTGCCGAGAGAAGTGCGTAAAGCTCGCCCGTCATGAAGGTGCGAAAGCTCACCACCTCGCGCGCCGAGACCTGCACCCACTTGGTATGCGTGCCCGGCAGGCAGATTGTGCCGTCGAAGCCCGGGTTGGCAAGGAAGATGCCGCGCAGCTGGGTCTCCTCGCCCCGCATCACGTCGGCGGGCTGCTCCTGCTTCAGACCCGGCAGAATCCGCACGTCGAGGCGCGGATCGTGCACCAGCGCGCGCGTGGCCGCGGAAAGCTGGGGCGGCGCGGAGGGAACGCTGCGATACGGCGCTTCGGCCCAGCCCTGCCGCGAGCCGGCCATCCCGCAGACGATCACGGTGACGGGCCCGTTTCCGATCGCATCGCCGACGAGATCCAGAAGCGCGGGCTCGAACCCGTCGCGGGACAGCGCGTTCATGCCCCGGTCCGAGCTGCGCTTGTCCAGAATCGTGCCATCGGCCGCCATCAGCCAGGCGCGCAGGTTCGACGTGCCCCAATCGACCGCGATCCAGTCAAGTCCGTCCATCATCCGGTCACCACGACGCCGCCATCGACCACAAGCGCCTGCCCGGTCATCATTCGGCTCGCATCCGAGGCGAGAAACAGCATCGGGTTGACGATATCCGACGGGCCGAGATGCTCTTTCAGGCACTGCTTGGCGAGATGCGCCTCGAGCGCTTCGGGCTTGGCCCATTTGTCGAGCTGCTTCTGCGTCAGCACCCAGCCCGGCGCCAGCGCGTTGACCGCGATATTGTCGGGGCCAAATTCCCGCGCAAGGCTGCGGGTCATCCCGTTGATGCCGGAATTCGCGGTCGTGTAGGCGGGGTAGTCGGAATTGCCCATCATGTAGCTGATCGAGGTGAAATTCACGATACGCCCGCCACCGGCGGCCCGCATGCCGGGGATCACCGCCTGGCAGGCGAAAAAATAGGCCTTGAGATTGATCGCCTGCGCCCAGTCCCAGAAGTCTTCCGTGACCTCTTCGGTCTGGTGGCGCTGGTCGTTTGCGGCGTTGTTCACGAGAACGCGGATGGGGCCATGCGCGTCCGCGGCCCGGTCAATCGCGGCACGCAGGGCGGGAATGTCGGTGATGTCGCATTGAATGAAGAGCGGGCGATTGCCGGTTTCCTCTTCCATTTGGTCGACGAAGGCGCTGGCATCGGAACGGCCGACGAAGGCGACCTTCGCCCCTTGACGGAGCAGCCCTTCGGTGAGCGCCGCCCCGATGCCGGAGCCGCCGCCGGTGAGAAAGACGGACGCGCCGGCGAGATCGGGATAGGTGGGAATTTCGGTCATCAGTGGCTCTCCCGTGTGACTGGCCGTGTGTCCTTGCCGACGAGAAAGTCGAGATCGGCCCCTTGGTCGGCCTGAAGAACGTGGTCGATATAAAGCTTGGCGTATCCACGCGTGTAGCGGGGCGGTTCAGGGGTCCAATCCGCGCGGCGCGTGGCCAGTTCCGCCGCGTCCACCAAGAGCTCGAGGATGCCGTCCTTGGCGCTGACCCGGATGCGATCGCCGGTTTTAACGAGGCCAAGCGGCCCGCCTGCCTGCGTCTCGGGGCTGACATGCAGGATAACGGTACCGAAGGCGGTACCCGACATCCGCGCATCGGAGACGCGTATCATGTCGCGCACGCCCTCCTTCACGAGCTTGGCAGGGATCGGCATGTTTCCGACCTCGGCCATGCCCGGATAGCCCTTGGGTCCGCAGCCCTTGAGGACCAGGATCGTCTCGGGCGTGACCGGAAGATCGTCCCTGTCGATATTGGCTTTCAGCTCCTCGATATTCTCGAAGACATAGGCCTCGCCCTCGTGCTCCAGGAGATGGTCCGACGCGGCGGAGGGTTTCACGATGGCCCCGTCCGGCGCGAGATTGCCGCGCAGGACACGCAAGCCGGCGGCGGGCTTCACCGGCGCATCGAAGGCGTGGATCACATCGCGGTCATGGCATTCCGCGCCGTCCGCATAGACCGAGATATCGCCGCCGAGGACGGTTTTCGCCGGTGCGAGAAGCCCCTGTCCTGCGAGTTCCGACAGGATCACCGGCATCCCGCCCGCGTAGCAGAAATCCTCCATCAGGTACGTGCCTGACGGCATGCAATTGGCGAGCAGCGGCACATCGGTGCCGTCTTCGAAGTCCTTCAGTGTCAGGTCGACACCGACCCGGCCCGCGATGGCGAGAAGATGCACGACCGCGTTCGTCGACCCGCCGACCGCCGCGTTGGCGCGGATCGCATTCAGGAACGCCTCCTTGGTCAGGATGTCCGAGGGTTTGAGATCCTCGTCCACCATCTCGACGATGCGCTTGCCGGTCAGATGCGCCAGCGCCTTGCGACGGGCATCGACCGCTGGCAGCGCGGCGTTGGTGGGAAGGCAAAGGCCCATCGCCTCGCAGAGCGAGGCCATCGTCGAGGCCGTGCCCATCGTCATGCAGACGCCGACCGAGCGCGACATGCCCGACTCGGCGGCCATGAAATCCTGCAAGGTCATCTCGCCCGCGCGCACCGCTTCGGAGAATTTCCACACATCGGTGCCGGAGCCGACTTCGCGGCCCTTCCACTTGCCGTTCAGCATCGGGCCCGAGGAGACGACGATGGAGGGCAGATCGACCGAGGCCGCGCCCATGATCTGACCCGGCGTGGTCTTGTCGCAGCCACCCAAAAGCACGACCCCGTCGATCCCGTAGGCCCGGATCGATTCCTCCACATCCATCGACAGAAGGTTGCGGAACAGCATCGCGGTCGGCTTCATCTGCGTCTCGCCGAGGCTCATCACGGGGAACTCGACGGGGAAGCCGCCCGCCTCCCAGACACCGCGTTTGACCGCCTCGGCAAGATCGCGCAGGCCGGCGTTGCAGGGCGTCAGCTCCGACCATGTGTTGCAGATGCCGATGACGGGGCGGCCATCGAAGGCGTGATCGGGAAAGCCCTGGTTCTTCATCCAGGAGCGGTGAATGAACCCGTCCTTGTCGAGCTTGCCGTACCAGGCGGCGGAGCGTCGTGTCTTTGTCATCATGTCGTTCCTTCAGGCCGCTTTCGGCATCCGCGCGAAGGCCGGCAGCATGTCGCCATGCGCGGTCAGAAGATCGCTCACGAGCGCCCGGATCTGGCGCAGATCGAGCTCGGCCGCCGTGTGCGGATCCATCATCGCGGCGTGGTAGATGTGTTCGACGTTCTCGTCGCTCAGCGCGCGGACCACAAGCTCCTGCACGTTGATCTGGCTCCGCATTACCGCGACGAGCTGCGGCGGGATATCGTCGACCACCGTGGGCTGCACGCCGTTCGCGTCGACCATGCAGGGCACCTCGACCGCCGCGCCCATCGGCAATTGCGGCGCCTGACCCCGGTTGGGCAGGTTGCCATAGATCGGGAACGGCGCATCGGTCACGACCGCGTTGATGATCTCGGCAGCGAACTCGTGGCTCTTCTCGAAGCTGATTTCGCCCGCGTCTCGGTAAGAGGCGGCCTGCGCGGACCAATCGGCCATCTGCTCCACGCAGCGCTTGGGGTATTCGTCGAGCGGGATCTGAAATGTCTCGATCAGATCCTCCCGGCCGGACTTGATGAACCACGGCACGTATTCGGCCAGATGCTCGGAGCTTTCGGTGCAGAAATAGCCCAGGTGCTCCATCACCTCGTAGCGCACCTTGTTCTGGCAGCGCGGCATCAGAAGCGGCGGCTTCGGAAGCCGGCCCGCGCGGTAGCCCTCGCCAAGGCGCGGATAGAGACTTTCGCCCCCGTGGGTGAGCTCGAGGAAGAATGCGACGTGATTCACGCCCGCGACACGGTAGCGGATCTCGTCTTTCGGCAGATCGAGGTCATGGGCCAGCTCTTCGACCGTGTTCTGCACGGAGTGACACAATCCCACCTGCTTGAGGTTCGGAAATCGTTCGGCCAGCGCCCAGGTGTTGATCGCCATCGGGTTCACGTATTGCAAAAGCAGCGCACCCGGACACAGCTCGGCCATGTCGGCGGCCACCGCCCAGAGATGCGGCACCGTGCGAAGGCCCCGCATGATCCCGCCAACGCCGAGGGTGTCGGCGATGGTCTGGCGCAGCCCGTAGCGCTTGGGGATGTCGAAATCGATGACGGTCGAGGGCTCGTAACCGCCGATCTGGAAGGCGGTGACGACGAAATCCGCGCCATCGAGCGCTTGGCGGCGGTCGAGCGTCGTCTCCACATGTGCCCTCCGGCCCGATGCGGCGATGAGCTTTCTCGCAACGAGCGCCGATTCCTCGAGACGGTGCGCGTCGATATCCATCAGTGCGAAGGTCACCCCTTCGAGCGCGGGGAAATGCAGGCAATCCCCGATGATGTTCTTCATGAAGATGGTCGAACCGGCGCCGATAAAGGCAATGCGCGTCATGGGTAGTCCTTATTTCACGGCTCCGAGCGTCAGCCCGGCGATGAAGTGGCGCTGCATGAGGAAGAACATCGCCACAGGCGGCAGTGCCGCGACGATGCTGCCCGCGCTCATCAGGTGGTAGGCGGCGCGATATTGCGCGTTGAACGAGGTGATGCCGGCGGTGACGGGCTGGCTTTCCGCGCCTTGCGTCAGGACCACCGCCCAGAAGTAGTCGTTCCAGATGAAGGTGAAGACGAGCACCGACAGCGCCGCGATGGCAGGCTTCATCAGGGGCAGGACGATGAACCAGAAGATCCGCCATTCGGCGACGCCCTCGACCCGCGCGGCCTCGATCAACTCGAAGGGCAACGCGCGGATGAAGTTCCGCATGAACAGCGTGCAGAACCCCGTCTGGAAGGCGATGTGAAAGAGAACGAGCCCCGTCTTGGTGTTGTAGAGGCCAAGATCCAGCGTCAGGTCACGGACCGGCACCATCAGGATCTGGAACGGCACGAAGTTGCCAGCGACGAACATGAAAAAGATCCAGAGATTGCCGCGGAACTTGTAGACGCCAAGGGCAAAGCCCGTCATCGCCGAGAGCGCCACCGCCCCGATCACCGTGGGCACGGTGATGAGGACCGAATTCATCAGGTAGCGCGGCATATCGCTCTCGAAGAAGACCTTGCCGTAATTGGCGAAGCCTTCGAACTCCGCGGGCCAGCCCCAGTAATTGCCGCTGGTGAAATCGGTGTCCGGTTTGATCGAGAAGATCGCGACCGCGATCAGCGGCGCAAGCCACAGAAGAAGCGCCACCGGAATGAGCGACTGGTAGGTGATCTGCGTGGCGCGCGGCTGGGTTTCGATGGGTCTTGGAAACATCGCTCAGTGCCCCCGTTCCTGCCGCCACATCGACCACAGGAAGTAGGCGATGAAGACCAGCATGATGAGGAACAGAACGACCGCGATCGCCGCGCCGTAGCCCATGCGGAAGCCGTATTCGGAAAGCGCCTTCTCGAACATGTAGAAGGACAGAACGCGGGTGGAGCCGAAGGGGCCGCCATTGGTCATGATCGAGATGAGATCGAAGGAACGCAACGCGCCGATGATCGTGACCACAAAGGCGATGAAGGTCGCGGGGCGCAGCTGCGGCAGGATCACGTGCCAGAGCATCCGCAAGCCCTTGGCCCCGTCGAGACGCGCGGCCTCGATCTGTTCGGGGTCCACGGCGTTGAGACCGGTGAGATAGAGGATCATGCAATAGGCGATCTGCGGCCAGAGGCCCGCGATGATGACGCCATAGGTGGCGAGCGTCGGATCACCGAGCACGTTGATCGGCGAGATACCGATGCCTTCGAGAAGCGTGTTCAGAAGCCCGAAGGTCGGATCGTAGAACCAGGTGAAGACGAGGCCCACGACCACCTGGGAGATCACGAAGGGAAAGAAGAAGAGCGATTTGTAGATGCGGATACCCGCGACCGTCTGGTTGAGAAAGAGCGCGATGAACAGCCCGCCCGGAATTGCCAGAAGGTAGAGGACCAGCCATTTGAGGTTGTTCCAGAGCGAGACCTCGAAAGCGCGGTCGGTCGAAAGCTCCTGGTAATTGGCAAGGCCGACGAATTCCGGCTCGCCCAGACCGTCCCAGCGGAAGAAACTGATCTGGAAGCTCTGCAGGATCGGCAGGATCACGTAGGCGATGAAGAAGATCGCGCCGGGCAGAAGGAACAGAAGCGGCGCGAGCGTCATCCGGTTGCGCCGGATCCAGCCCGGCCCGCCCTCGTCGGCATGCGTGTCTGGCAGCGTTGCGGTGGTCATCCGCCTCTCCTCACGGGGGGTCAGCCTTTGGGCGGGGCGCGCGGGTAACCCGCGCACCCCCGAAGGATCAGTAGATCCGCTGGCGCGCCTGCTCGAGGCGGCCGAGGATATCCTCGAGGTTGTCCGGGAACACCATGAATTCCTGGAACCCCTCCATCGCGACCGAGGCCATCTCGGCCGGTGCGTCACGGTCGAAGAACTGCGCGATGCCGCCCGGCGCGTTCGAGGACAGCATCTCGAACCCCTGGTTCAGCATCTCGTCATCGTCGACCGAGCTTTGCGAATTGACCGGAAGCTGACCCAGCCCGTCGCCCGAGTTGATCTGCGTCTGGTTCTCGGCGGACACGACGAAGCGCAGGAATTCGCGCGCCGCTTCCTTGTTCTCGGCCCCGGACGGGATGTGGAACGTGTCGGTCGGCGCGTCTTCGGCCAGCTCCACGTCCGGGTTGATCGCAGGGAACTGGTAGAAGTCGAGCTGGTCGTCCGAAAGGCCCGCCTCGCGCATCGGCGCGACAGCGAAGTTGCCCATGAGGTAGGCTGCGGCCTCGCCGTTCACCATGAAGGGCAGCGCCTCTTGCCAGCTGTAGGATTGGTGGTTGTCGATGAACGCGCCCATGTCGATCAGTTCGCGCCAGTTGGCAAAGGTCTGGCGCACGCGCTCGTCGGTCCATTCCACCTCACCTTGCGTGAGCTGCATATGGAAGTCGTAACCATTGGTCCGCATGTTCAGATAGTCGAACCAGCCGGCAGCGGTCCAAAGGAACTTGGTTCCGACGGTAAAGCACTTCACGCCTGAATCGAGCATCGTCTGGCAGTTCGACTTGAAGGTTTCCCAGTCCTGCGGCTCTTCGAGGCCGAGCTCTTCGTAGATGTCCTCGCGGTAGTAGACGCCCCACTGATAGTAGGTGTAGGGCACGCCCCATTGCTTGCCGTCCAAGGTCAGCGCGCCCTTCGTGGAGGCGAGATTGTCGGCGATCTCGGGCTCGGCCCAAAGATCGGAGACGTCCTCGAACAGCCCCGCATCGACATAGGGCGCCATGCGGTTCGCAGCGTACCAGTTGGCGACATCCGGCGGGTTCGCGGTCAGGAAGTTGCGAATCTGGGTCTTGTAGGCTTCGCGGTCGATGATCGTGAGTTCGATCTCGAGATCGGGATGCATCTCACCGAACCGCGCCGCCATGTCCTCCATCACGGCGCGCGGAGCGGGGTTCGACATATCCGAGAAAATGGTGAGCGTGCCCGACAGCTCGCTGTCCTGGGCATGGACCGCGCCTGCGGCCAGCGACAGCGCGGCCGCCGCGGTGAGTGTCGTCCTGAGCATGAAGTCCTCCCTTGAGCTTCAGGGACTAGGTTCCATTATTTGAAACTTTAGTCCAACTATTGAAACTATGCGCGAAGCCTCGTAAGAATGTCAACACGTCCCGCGACGGGACGCCGGGGAGGAGGCCCTGCAAGATGAACGACATGGGCACGCGCAGCGGCGATGGCACTGTGGGAAAGGCGCTCGACGTGCTGGACCAGGTCGCGGGACATGGTCGCCCGATGCGGTTCGCCGAAGTGCTTGCGGCATCGCCCCTGCCCAAGGCCACGCTCTACCGTCTGCTGCAAACGCTTGTGAACCAGGGCATGCTGCGTCTCGACGCCGAGACCGGCGCCTATTCGCCGGGGCTGAGGCTCGTGCGGCTGGCGCACATGGCCTGGGCCCGGTCCTCGCTCGCACCCATCGCGCGGCCCTTTCTCGACGAGCTCTCCAAGGATGTCTGCGAGACGATCCACCTCGCGCAGCTCGACCGGGGTCAGGTGCTCTATGTGGACAAGCGCAATGCGCGCCAGCCGATCGAGATGTTCTCGGGCGCGGGCAAGGTCGGGCCGGGATATTGCACCGGCGTCGGCAAGGCGATGCTGGCCCATCTGCCCGATGACGAGCGCGCGGCCGCCCTGCCCCTCCAGGCCTTCCACGCCCATACGGGCCACACGATCACCAGCGCCGAGGCGCTCGAGGCCGAGCTCGCGGAAATTCGCGCCGCCGGTATCGCCTTCGACCGCGAAGAGCACGAGCCCGGCATCATCTGCATCGCCGCCCCGATCCTGTCGCCCGGCGGCCGTGTCATGGGCGCGCTTTCGATCACCACCTCCACCGACCGGCGCAGCCTAGAGGATCTGGCGACGCTGAAACCCCGCATGATCGCGACCGCCGCGCGAATCGCCGAGGCCGCCTCGGCCTGGCAATTCCCCGACCGGACCGAGACCTGACAGGAAAGGAGACCGCCATGAGCGGCGTCACGCTTGAAAAGGCCGTCAAGAAATACGGCGAAGTGCAGGTCATTCACGGGCTGGACCTCGAGATCGCGGAGGGCGAGTTCTGCGTCTTCGTCGGCCCCTCGGGCTGCGGCAAGTCCACGCTGTTGCGGATGATCGCCGGGCTTGAGGAGACGAGCGGCGGCAAGATCCATATCGGCGCGCGGGACGTGACCCGCGTCGATCCCTCGGACCGGGGTGTCGCGATGGTGTTCCAGACCTACGCGCTCTATCCGCACATGACCGTCGAGGAAAACATGGGCTTCGGGCTGCGGATGACCGGCCATCCCAAGGCCGAGATCCGTGAAAAAGTGAGCGAGGCCGCGCGTATCCTCAAGCTCGAGGATTACCTCAAGCGTAAGCCAAAGGCGCTTTCGGGCGGGCAGCGCCAGCGCGTCGCCATCGGCCGCGCCATCGTGCGCGGGCCCGAGGTATTCCTTTTCGACGAGCCGCTCTCCAACCTCGATGCGGAGCTGCGCGTCGACATGCGGGTGGAGATCGCGCGCCTGCACAAGGAGATCGGCGCGACGATGATCTATGTCACGCACGACCAGGTCGAGGCGATGACGCTCGCCGACAAGATCGTGGTGCTGCGCGCAGGGCATATCGAGCAGGTCGGCAGCCCGATGCATCTTTACAACGACCCCGACAACCGCTTCGTCGCGGGGTTCATCGGCTCGCCCTCGATGAACTTTCTCGAAGGCACCGTGAGCGGCGGAAAGGTTCATTGCCCGCTCTTGGGCGAGACGGCGATAGACGCCCATGTCGCCCTGCCCTCCGAAGGCTCCCGCGTGCTGGTGGGGCTTCGTCCGCAAGTTCTGTCGGTGGAGGAAGGACCCTCGCCTCTCAAGCTCGATATCCGAGAGCGCTTGGGCGGGGTCGCCTATGACTACCTCGTCGACGGCAAGGACGCCCGGATCGTGGTGGAGACCCGCGCGGACGAAGAAATCCCGGAAGGCACCGAGGTGCGGCTGGTCTTCGATCCAGCCGACGCGATGTTCTTCGATGGCGAAACCGAGGCGCGGCTGCGCTAGCGGGCGAGCCCCTCGAACCAGTCGAGCGCCATCGGCGCCCAGCCCGGCGGAATGCCGTGCCCTCCATCGTAGAGCGCGAAGTCGAGCCGTCCGGCTTCGCAGGCCGTCCAGCTTTTGCGCCAATAGGTCTCGTCGGCCGAGAAATCGTTCGCCTGCAGACGGCAGCCATTGGTCTCGCGCCAGATCCGCATCGCGTCCCAGACATCGCCCTGCACGACCGCGCCATCGGCCTGTGGGCTGTCGCCCCTGAGAAGCCGCCCTTCGAGCGGCACTGTCCCATCGCGCCAGCCATGCGTGTGGAGGAGCGCCACCGGCCCTGCGCATTCCGCCGGGTGCGGCCGCCAAAAACTGCCCGCGACGGGCGCATAGGCCATGAACGCCCCTGGCGTGGCGCAGGCAAGATACGAGACCATCGAGCCGCCGATGGAAAAGCCCGCCAGCAGCATCGCATCCGCGTCGAGGTCGAACCGCGCCGCCGCGTCGTCCCGCACCTCGGCGAGGAAGGCCACCTCGTCGCGGGGACCGGGCCGTTCGGGCTGGAAACCCCAGGTGCGCCCGTTCCGCCCCTCTCGCGGCACACCGTCGGGTGCGATCACCGCGTAGCCCCGCGAGGTCGCCTCCTCGATGATGCCGCGCATGGTCAGCGTGCCTTCGCCGCTCGATCCCCAGCCATGCAGGAAGACGAGCGCAGGCGCGCCGACGGCATCTTCGGGAAGTTCGATGTGATAGGTGCCGCCCTCGGTCTCGCACGGCCCCTCCGCGGTGCCGCAAGCGGCATGGAGGCTTGCGGGAAGCAGGCAGATGGCGAGGATCGCGAAAGAGCGCAGCATGACGAGTCCCCGATCAGGTCCAGCAGCCGAAACATTCCGGCTGCTGGAGAAGGTAGAGCGGCGCCTTTACTCGGACAGCGGCGCAGCGGAGGAGAATTGCGGGATCGTGTTGCCCGACGCGCCATCGGGCTCGATGCCCGGCCAGTTGCCCTCGGCCAGATCGATGTTTCCGGGAATGTCCTCCTCCCAGAAGCTCACCACGTTCTCGGTTATGTTGAGGTAAAGCTCGCCGTCCACGATCCGCCATAGATACGGATTTCCCGGCACCTTACCGCCCTTCGCAACGCCGTAGGCACAATGCCCGTCGTATTGCGGCAAGAAGGCTTCGGGGTCAGCAAGGAACCTCTCGCGATTCTCCTCTGACGAGAAGGCGAAGGTCGCTCCGTTATGCTCGGCCGTGAGGCTCGCGCGTCCGGGAACCGGGTCGGGCTGCGCCTCGCCCACAGCGCTCTGCGGCAGGTCGAAATAGGCCACGACGTCGTAACCGGAGACGGCAAAGCCGGTTTCGTCGACATATTGCTCACCGGCGAACGCGGTCGCTGGCAGGAGGGCCGCAAAGGCCAAGGCTAAGGATGTCATGCGCATCAAATCATCTTTCCTGTTGGGTCGATGATCCGATGGTGCACCCGAAGCTGCCCCTGCGTCAGCCCGCCTCCGCGCTTCGTGAGGATACGTGCGCGGCGCCGGGCGATTGTTACAGGAAAGGGCCTTTTTTACTCGGCGGCGATCAATACGGGCTCTTCTTCGGCGAGCGCAGATTTCAGACGGGCGCGCTCCGCACGGGCACGGGTCTGCACGCGCGGCTCGCGGAGCGAGAGCGGCGTCTCAAGTCGCAGCGCCGCAACGCCAAGCTCGTCGACCTTGAGCGAGGACGCCCAGGACAGAACCGGCGCGAGAGCGAGGCTGGTCGCCACCGGGAGAAGCCAGAGCGACAAAAGCCCCGCGGCCATCCCGTAGACCATGCCCGCACCGAGCACTGTCTCTAGCCAGTGGAAGCGCAGCACCGTCGACCAGTCGTAATGCGTTGTGCCGCGCGATTGCGGAGTCCAGGCGTTCGGTTTGCCCAGAAGCGCGCGCATGACGGCTTGCGTCTGCTGCACCATGAGGATCGGCGCATAGAGGATCGCGAGCCCGATTTCGACGGCGGTCGTCGCCACGAAACGTCCGGTGCCGCCATAGAGCTTCACCACGCCCCGCGAGGCTGCCAGAAGTCCGGCGGCGACGATCTTAGGCAGAAGCAGCATCGTGTAGATGAAGACAAGGAACCACACACCGTCGATCTGGCTGACCTGCGGCCAGACGGGGTGGAAGGGGTTCGAGGGCGAGAAGTAGCTCACCGGATCCTTCGTCAGCGGCAGAAACGCCGACCAGACGACGAGAAGCACGAACCAAGCGGGCGAAAGAAGATAGGCGAACGCCCCCTGCAAGAGATGAAAGCGCGAGATCGGGTGGAAACCGCGCGCACCCAGGATACGCAGATGCTGCAGGTTGCCCTGGCACCAGCGCCGGTCCCGGATGACGTAATCGATGAGAGAAGATGGCGTCTCCTCGAACGAGCCGCCCAGCCGCGGCAGGAAGCGGACGGCCCAGCCCGCGCGGCGCAACATCCCGGCTTCGACGAAATCGTGGCTCAGGATGAGCTGATCCTGACCGCCTCGCCCTTTCAGATGCGGAAGCTGCGCGCTGTCTGCGAAGGCACGGGTGCGGATGATGGCATTGTGCCCCCAGTAATTGCCTTCGCTCTGCGACCAGAGGGCAAGTCCTTCGGCCAGAAGCCAACCATAGACCGAGGTTGCGAATTGCTGCATCCGGCCGAAAAGCGTTTCGGCGGAGATAAGGACCGGGAAAGATTGAATGAGGCCGGCGCTTGGATCGCGCGACAAGGCGTCCGAAAGCTGACGGATGCCCGCACCCGTCATCAGGCTGTCCGCGTCAAGGACGATCATCGCATCCCAAGCGGCTCCGTATTCGGTGATCCACCCGTTGATATTGCCGACCTTCTTGTCGGTGTTGACTTCGCGCCGGCGGTAGAAGACGGGAATCTCACGGCCGATTTCGGCGCGCAGGTGACGGATGGCGCGCGCCTCGTCCTCGGCGATCTGAGGATCCTGCGTGTCCGAAAGAATGAAGAAGGCGTAATCGTCGGACCGGCGCCCTTGCTCGAGTTCCCGCCGCATGGCCGCGACGTTGCCCATCACGTCGGAGGGATTCTCGTTATAGACGGGGACCAGAAGCGCGATCCGCTGAGCCGCACCGCGTGCCCGCCGCTCGGCCCGCTTGCCGAGGATGAGCCGCAGGACAGCGAGCAGAACCGCCGACACCGACAGCGACACCCATACGAAGGTGAGACCGATCAGGAGGGTGACAAGCCCTTCCTGGAACGTGAACCCGGTCAGACCGAACCAGTTCACGATCCCGACGACCAGAGACAGCGTGATCAGGAGCGCCGGACCGAACGCCCCGACACGCCAAGCGATATCGCGCATCGTCCAGCGTCCGGGATGACGCTCCGGCGTCGGGCACGTCCCGAAGCTCTGCTTTCGCATCGCCAAAGGCGTGCGCGGAGGCATCATTGACGCGTAGTCGCTGTTCATTCCGTCCATCGGTAGAGCCAGACCTCAGAGAGGGGAGCATTGGGAGTTCTGAGCTGCGCACGCATCTCGCTCACCTCCGCATCACCCGGTTGAAACTTGAAACCAAGCCTCAAACCGCCTGTCTCGGGGTTTCGTTCCACGATCGGGGCGACGATCTCCCCCTGGGAGGCCCTGACCAGCGGAATAATGCTGTCCGGGTCGGTAAGTGCCCCATTTTCAGGCGCAAAATCGATGGTGAAGCGCAAACCGCCGCCACGATCGTCACCCGCCCGCGTGTTCAGAACGCGCAGACCCTTGCCGTATTCGGCCCGCGAACTCCACGTCATGTTGTAGGAAAAAGCGCGCGACTGGCCGGACTCGAGCGGGGTGCGTGGTCGCCAATAGGCGACGATATTGTCATAGATTTCGTCATCGGTCGGGATCTCGACAAGCGTCACCTCGCCCACGCCCCACCCCTCGCCGGGTTTGATCCAAAGCGAAGGGCGACGGTGATAGAGCGCCTGAAGATCCGCGAAATCCTCGAAGTTCCGGGCCCGCTGCATGAGGCCGAAACCGCGCGGGTTCTCGTCCTGGAAACCGCTGACCTGAAGCGTTCTGGGGTTCGCGAGCGGCCGCCAGATCGTCTCGCCGCCGCCACTCAACATCAAGAGCCCGTCGGAATCGTGGACCGCGGAGCGGAAATCCGAAAAGCGGTGCCGGTTCGTCTCGTCGAACTGGAACATGCTGGTGAGCGCGCCGATGCCGAAATGCGTCAGGCGATCGCGGGCGAAGATTTCGGCCTCGACCCGCATCTCGAGCGCATCTCCGGGCTGGATGGTGAACTTGTAGGCGCCGGTCGCCGACGGGCTGTCGAGCAGCGCATGGATGATGATCTCGTCCGATCCGGCCGCGGGGCGTTCGAGCCAGAAGCGCCGGAACTCGGGGAATTCCTCTCCCGACGACTCTGCGGTGTCGATGGCAAGGCCACGCGCGGATATCCCGTAGATCTGCCCCGCGCCGATGCCGCGGAAATAGCTCGCGCCCTGGAAGACCGCGAATTCGGTGAAGATGCCTTGCTGTTCGAGCTCGGCGCGCAGGCGAAAGCCCGAATAGCCGAGCGTCTCGTCGACCGGCAGGTCGGGGAATTGATCGGTCTTGTCGAAGACATCGAGCGAGAACAGAACCGGGCGCGCTTCCTGGCCCTCGATCACGTCGATGCGGATCGGTGTCGGGAAATAGAGGCCGGGCGCGAAGACATCCACGCGGACCGGCGTATCCTCGACATTTTCCCAGAGCGCGTTGCGAGGATCGAACCAGATCGACCGGTATTGATCGTAGCTGAGGTCGGTCCAGGCATCGGGGATGCGCTGCGGCTCGGAATAGGGCTGCGCGGCAAGATCGGCGGCCAAAGTGCGAACATCGCTTTCGGAGAAGGGCGCGGGATCGCCAAGTTGAAGACCGGGTTCACCGGCCTCCGGCGCGGGTGCCGCCCCTTCCCCGTCCTGAGCCACGGCGCGCGTCGCCAAAAGCCCCATCAATCCTGCAAGTACGTCTCGTCTCAGCATTGTCATCTCACTTCTTGCGCCGCCAGGGCTCGGCCTTGAACCAGCCGACGCCGTAGGCCGTTGCCGCCAGGATGGCGATACCGGCCGCGTTGATCGCGAACATGGAGACCGCATCGCGCGATACAAGGTCGAGGGCGACCCCCATGAGGCGAGCGAGGAACATCGACGTGATGAAAACGGCGAGCGATTGCTGACCGACCTTCATGATAACGGCGAGAACCCGCCGCCAGATCTCGGGCCCGATACCGGGGCGGCCCGAGGGCTGCAACCGTGCGCCGCGCGCACCAGCCGCAACCCAGGCAAGATAGGCGAGCGAGAGGAAATGCACGTAACGCAGAAAGCCGAAATCGGTCTTCGCGATCAACAGGGCGTAATCGGAGCGCCACTCGCGGATGAGCGGCACTTCGCCGATGATCCGGAACCAGGCGAAGGGCACGATGGTCAGCACGATCACCGCCGCCAGGATCACGAGGCGTCGGTCGACCGGCGGCGCGGGCAGCCAGCCCGACATGAAGGCGAAGCCCGTGAAGAAGATGAGCTGCCAGCCGAAGGGATTGAAGAACCACTCGCGGTCCGACCACGGCTCCGCCGGGAAGGCCAGGACGTTTGCCTGCGCCAGAAGCCAGAGCGTGAGGATGAAGAGCGCGGCGAGCCCGCGATGCACGTTCGCCAGTGCGACGACGACGGGCATCATCGCAAGGATCACGAGGTACATCGGCAGGATGTCGAAATAGTTCGGCACGTAGGTCAGCGTCATCAGGCCGACGAGGTTTGTCTCGGTGCTCTTGAAGAACGGGTGGAGATTGAGCTGGCCGACATAGTCGCGCTCGAAAAGGCCAGAGGCATTGAGCGCGGCCATCGTCACGGCGATGGCGAAGAAGAGCCCGATATGCGCCCAGTAGACCTGCCAGCACCGAAACGCGACGCGCGCCGCGCCCATGAGCCAGCTCTGGTCCCGGAATACTTTTCCGAAGGCAATGGCCGAGGCCATGCCCGAGCAGAAGACGAAGATCTCGGTCGCGTCGGAAAACCCGAACCGCGCGGGGATCCAGAGACCCCAAGCATTTCCGGGGACATGGGCGATGAGGATGATGAACATCGCGATGCCTCGGAAGAAGTCGAGGCGAGGATCGCGGCTTGTTATTGTCCGCGCGCCAAGCGCGGTGGTGGTGCGGGGCGGTTCGGTCGTCTGGGCCGTCACGGGCATCTCGGCATTGGTCATAACCGCGTGATCTCTCTGCCGATCACTGGGCGGCGTAAAGTGCTGCGTTGCGGCGAGCCTCGGCGATGGCGGAAAACCGCGTATCGGCGAACCGGTCGCGATGCCCGGCGCGAAGGGCGGTCCGCTCTGTCAGAATGGCTTCCGTCCGGGCAAGTTCGCCAGCGCGCAAACCGGCGTCGATACAGATCCGTTCGAAGATATCGCGCTGCGCGTGGCTGCCCCCGATCGTCTGCATGTGCGCGCGGGCATGGCTCAGCATCTCGAAGGCGGCCTCGTACCGGCCCTCGCCGAAGGCTTCGAGCCCGCGTGCCGCCGCTTCGCCGGGATGGGCCGCGATACGGCCGGGCTCGGTGCGCGCTTTGCCCGAAGACGCGATCCGCGCGGAGAGGCGGTTTGCGCTATCGCGCCGACCGTCGCTCGCGAGCGCGAGCATGTAGTGCAGATCCGCAAAGACGAGGCAGCCATCGGTCAGCCGCGTCTCGGAGAGATCGGCCAGCTCGTCCCAGCGGTCGCCGCAGGCCACGCCCTCGAGCTCGAGCCGCATCAAGAGCGAGGTCGCGTTGGAGATGTCGCGGTAATCGTCCGTCTTCTCTTCGCGGATCTTGCCGTCGTAGAGCGCGAGCACCGTATCCGTCTCGCCCCGGTCGAGATGCAGGAGCGCCTTGTGCCACCAGACATGGAAGCGGAAGTTGTTGCAGTGGTCCCAGGCCGCTTCGTTCGCATCGAGAAGCGCGATCCCGGCATCGCTGCGATGGGTCATATCATAGACATGCGCGACGGCGTGCAGGCCCCAGGCATCGTCGGGCGCGACCTCAAGCGCCGCCCGCCCGGCGCTTTCCGCGGCATCGTAATCGCCGGTCTCCTCGAGCGCGAAGGCATGACAGCCGAGCGTGTAGCCTCGGAGCGGGTGATCCGCGCCATGCGCTGCGAGGGTATGTTCAACGGACAGGCGCATGCCGCGCGCATCCCCGAGAACGAAGCGGATCGCGTGACAGACCTTCATGGTCAGCGTGTCTGCGGGGTTGCGGGCCAGAACGGTCTCGAGGTGAAACACCGCCCCCGAGGGATGCCCCGAAAGCCAGGCCTCGAGCGCGGCGAGCCAGGCTGCCGCGCGCTGCGTGTCGTCTCCGCCCTCGACAGCCGCCCGCGCCCGCAGCGCCGCGTCCCGCGCCGCCTCCGTCATCTCCGACCTGCCCATGAGCATACAGAAGAGCCCTTTGGCCGCGTGGGGCAAGGCGGCATCCGGCGCGCCCTCCAGCACCCGCGCAAGATGATCGGGGGCCGCCGCGCCATGCGCGAGGAACGCGCGGATCATCGCGTTCCAGGCATCGAGCGCCGTGGCATCCCGGATCGCGATTTCGGAGCAGCATATATCGAACGTCATGGGGAAACCCCTGAGATTGGAGTGCGAAACTCCTCTTAGTGGTGACATAGAACGGCGTCATAAAATGTCTCACCGGCGCTTTTGCGCGCGTTTGTGAAGAGCCGTCAGGGATGTTTCAGCGTGCGCCACGCGCGCCGATAGCGCGTCGCAGAATGTCGCTCAGCGCCGCGTCATGCTCTCCGAGACGGGGCGGCGCCTGCCTGTAAGAGACCGGCGTGCGAGAGAATTTCAACGGATTTCCAAGAAGTTGCACATTGCCCTTCACGCTATCGTCCCGCTGCATGGTGATCACCGCCCCGCGCGCCTCGGCTTGATCCGAACTCAGCGCTTGCCGCACCGTATGGATCGGACCCGCAGGAACACCGACATTGGACAGCCGCTCAAGAATGTCGCGCGTATCCCGCTTAATGAGCAGTTCTGAAATAATCGGCGTCAGCGCGTCGCGATGGGAAAGACGCGAGGAATTCGTTGCGAACCGCTCGTCAGCAGCCGTCTCGGCGGCATCCAGCGCCCCGCAGAAGCGGCGGAACTGCGCGTCATTTCCGACAGCGAGGATGACATGCCCGTCCGCTGTCTCGAACACATCATAGGGGCAGATATTCGGGTGAGCATTGCCGCGCCGGACCGGATCCTTCCCGGAGGTGAGGTAATTCGTACCCTCGTTGATGAGCCAGGCCATCTGTGCATCGACGAGCGCAAGGTCGATATGCTGTCCCTCGCCTGTCGCGTCGCGATGCCTCAGCGCCGACAGGATGCCGATCGCGGCATACATCCCGCACATCACGTCCGCGATGCCGACGCCCACCTTCATCGGGGGGCCATCCGGCGCACCGGTGAGCGACATGATCCCGCCATAGCCTTGCGCCATCAGATCGTAGCCCGCGAGATGCGCGTTGGGACCGGTCTGCCCGAACCCCGAGATCGAGCAATAGACAAGGTCCGGATGCGCCGCCAGCATCGTCTCGTGATCGAGGCCGTATTTCGCGAGACCGCCAGGTTTGAAATTCTCGATGACCACGTCCGCGGCCGCCGCGATCTCGCGCACGAGCGCCACGCCGTCCGTTGTCGAAATATCCGCGGTGACGGAGAACTTGTTGCGGTTCGCGGCCATGAAATAGGCGGAAAGATCACTCTCTCCGTCCGTCGTCTCGGCATAGGGCGGCCCCCAGGCGCGGGTATCGTCACCGCCGGATTTGGGGTTTTCGATCTTGATGACCGTCGCGCCGAGATCCCCCATGAGCTGCGTCGCGGTCGGCCCGGCGAGGATGCGCGAGAGATCGCAGATGACGAGACCGGCGAGCGGACCCTTGGGCTCAGATGCGTCCGTCATAGGCTCTCCGGTCAATCTCCGCGGCGATAAGGGTAAAGGTATCGGCCTTCAGCGCTTCGGCGAGCGCGGCTTCCAGCCCGTCGCGAGACGAGACCTGCACGCCCTGCCCGCCCATGGCCCGCGCGAGGCCGGGGAAGTCCGTGCCCGCGAAATCGACACCGGCATTGGGCAGCTGGCGCTGACGCTGCTTCATCTCGATCAACGCAAGCGAGCGGTCGACGAACACGACGAAGATCGGCCGCACGCCAAGCTCCGCCGCAGTGGCAAGCTCGCCCGCGACCATGAGGAAGCCCGCATCGCCCGAGAAGGAGACGACCGGCACGTCGGGCGCTGCCAGCGACAGGCCGATAGCGAGCGGCACGGCGCAGCCCATCGTGCATAGCCCGGAAGATTGCACGAGACCGCGCGGGGCGTAGGTCGTCCACATCTGGCTGAGAAGTATGCGATGCGCGCCGCTATCCGCGGTGGCGCGGGTGGTCTCGGGCAGAACCTGGCGGCACGTCTCGATCACGACGCCAGGGCCCCAGTCCGGCTCCGGCGCGAAAGCCTGCGACAGCGCCGCCCTCGTTTCGGCGATCCGATCGCCCCAGCCGGAGGCGCGGCCTGCGCCTTCGGTCAGCGCATCGAGGCTCGGGCCGACTCCGCCGATCACGTTCACGCTGCCCTGGTGCATGTAATGCAGGTTTGGCGCGGCGGAGATGTCGATCACGCTCTGGCTGCCCGGATCCACCGCATCCTGCCAGCCGGTCCGCATCTCGATCGGATCGTAGCCCGCGAGAATGACCACGTCCGCATCCGCGACAAGCCGCAGAAGATGCTTGTCCGCCTTGGGTGAGAGGCCTGCGCCGCCGAGTGAGAGCTCATGCGTTTCGGGAATAAGGCCCTTACCCTTGTAGCTCGTGACAAGCGGCGCGCCGAGCGCCTCCACCGCGCGAAGGATGGCATCGCCCGCGCCTTCGTTCACCGCATCGACGCCTGCGACGATCAGCGGGCGCTTCGCCTCGGCGACGGCTTGCCGCGCGGCCTCGAACTCCGCGCTCGGCGCAGGGGCCACGGGCAGCGCCGGGCGGCGGCGCAAGGCCGGACGTGCCTCGGCGGGCGCGTCGGCGACGGAGACCGGCACGTCGATATGCACCGGGCCCGGCCGCGGATCGGTCGCGATCCTGACCGCCTTGTCCGCGATGACTTCCGCCGCACCGGCGCTGAAGGTGAAGCTCGCCTTGCAGATCGCTCCGAAAACGGCGCGCTGGTCGAGCACCTGGTGGGTGTAGCGTTCGGCCTCGTCGGCATCGATCGCGCCGGTGACGACGATCATCGGCACGCGGTCCTGCCGGGCATTCTCCACGACATTGATGGCGTTGAGCGCACCCGGTCCGACCGTCGCCAACAGAACGGCGGGCGCGCCGTCCACGTGATGCACGCCCTCCGCGATGAAACCGCCCGCGTTTTCGTGCCGAACAAGGGTGAAGCCGAGGCCCGCCGCCTCGAAGGCGTCGAGCAGCGTCAGCACCTCGCCGCCGGGCATGCCGAAGACGTGCCGGCAGCCCGCATCGTAGAGGCGGCGAGCAAGGATATCGGCGGCGCGCGTTTGGGTCATGTCAGGGCTTTTCGCATCTGGCCGAACAAGACGGAAGCGGGGCGCGAAAGGCAAGCCGGGTCACGCGGCTTCACCGAAACGTGGCAAAGCGAAACCGCCGCCGGATCTCTCCGGCGGCGGCGCGTTGCAGGTCAGCCAATCAGTTCAGCGCCTGGTCGGTGATGTCATGGGTCCAGGCGCCTTCGCCCGGCTCCTCGGTGATCGCCGGGTTTTCCTCGGAGATCGCCGACAAAAGCGTGTCCACGGTCTGCTGGTAATCCTCGGGATCGAGCGCGCCGTCGGAGCCCGCGGTCAGCTTGGCAACCTCGCCCATCATGTAGGTCTGGTGCTCGAGGGTCTGCGCGCCGGTCATGTCATTGTCGACGACGATCTGCGCGGCTTCTTCGGGGTTCTCTTCGGCCCATTTCCAGCCCTTCATCGAAGCGCGCACGAAGCGCACCATCTTGTCGGAAAACTCGGGATCTTCGAGATCTTCCTCCAGGACATAAAGGCCGTCCTCGAGCATCCCGACGCCTTCCTCGAGATAGTTGAAGTTCACGAGATCATCGGCGGTATAGCCTGCATCGAGGACCTGACCGTATTCGTTATAGGTCATCGTGGAGATGCAATCGGCCTGCCCCTGAAGGAGCGGATCGACGTTGAAGGCCTGCTTCAGAACGGTCACGCCGTCCTCGTCCGCGCCATCGGTGCCGACGCCGAGCTGCGCCATCCAGGCGTAGAAGGGGTATTCGTTGCCGAAGAACCAGACGCCAAGCGTGCGGCCCGGGAAATCCTCGGGCGTCTCGACGCCGGTTTCCTTGAGGCATGTCAGCTGCAGCCCGCCGGTGGCGAAGGGCTGTGCGATGTTGACCAGCGGCACGCCGCGTTCGCGCGCGGCCAGCGCCGCCGCCATCCAGGTCACGATCACGTCGGCCCCGCCGCCCGCGATCACCTGTTCGGGCGCGATGTCGGGCCCGCCGGGCTTGATCTCCACGTCGAGGTTCTCTTCCTCGTAGAAGCCCTGCTCCTCGGCCACGTAGTAGCCTGCGAACTGGGCCTGCGTGACCCATTTCAGCTGCAGCGTGACCTCGTCCATGTCCTGGGCATGCGCGAGTGGCGCGAGCAGGCTGAACGCGGCGGCCCCTCCGATCAATGTTCTTTTCATGTCTTACCTCCTTGTCGGTCCTGTCTTCCGCCCGGCATCTCTAGTGCCGGTGCGACGGGTGCCAGAACGTGACCCGTTTCTCGAGCGCGGCGACCGCGCCGTAAAAGAGCGTGCCCGCCAGCGCGGCGACCACAATCTCCGCCCAGACCATGTCGAGCGCAAGCTGTCCCACCGAGGTTGAGATGCGGAAGCCGACACCGCGGATCGGAGAGCCGAAAAATTCGGCAACGATGGCCCCGATCAGCGCCAGCGTGGTCGAGATCTTGAGCCCGTTGAAGATGAAGGGCATCGCCGCGGGAAGCCGCAGCTTCACCAGCGTCTGGAAATAGCCCGCGCCATAGGTTCGCATCAGGTCGCGCTGCATGGCACTGGTATCTGCAAGACCCGCGACCGTGTTCACCAGCATCGGGAAGAACACCATCACGACCACCACCGCCGCCTTGGAGTGCCAGTCGAAACCGAACCACATCACCAGGATCGGCGCGGTACCGACGATGGGCAGCGCCGCCATGAAATTCCCCACGGGCAGGATGCCCCGGCGCAGAAATTCCGTCCGGTCGGCGAGGATCGCGAAGGCGAAAGCGGCAAGACAGCCGATCACGAAGCCCGAAAGCGCGCCTTTCACGAAGGTCTGGACGAAATCCTCCCAAAGCGTGCCCGCCTGCGCCACGAAGGTCGCCGCGATCGCGCTTGGCGCGGGCAGGATCACGCCCGGCACGGCGAGACCGCGCACGATCAGTTCCCACATGGCGATGAGCGTGAGCCCGAAGATCACCGGCACCGCGATCTGCGCCGCGCGGGTCTGAGAGACCGGCCCATGCGCGAGCCGCGCGTTGAGCGCCCAGCCCGCCGCCCAGAGGATGAGCGCGAAGACGACGAGGATCATACCGCCGCTCATTGCTGCATCCCCATGCGCCGCAGAAGCACGCGCTCGAGCGCGCCGATCAGCCCGACCGACAGGGCCGCGAGGATCGCCGCGGCGAAGAGCGCGGACCAGATCTGGATCGTCTGCCCGTAATAGCTGCCCGCGAGCAGCCGTGCGCCGAGCCCCGCGCTCGCGCCCGTGGGCAACTCTCCCACGATCGCGCCCACGAGCGAGGCCGCGAAGCCGATCTTCAGCGAGGCGAAGAGATAGGGCATCGACGAGGGCAGCCGCAGCTTCCAGAACATCTCGGATTTTTTCGCGCCATAGGTCCGGAGAAGATCGAGCTGCATGGAATCGGGGCTTCTGAGACCCTTCACCATGCCGACGATCACCGGGAAGAAGGACAGATAGGCCGAGATCACCGCCTTCGGGATCAGGCCCTGTATTCCCACGGAATAGAGAACGACGATAATCATCGGCGCGATGGCGATGATCGGGATCGTCTGGCTGATGATCGCCCAGGGCATCACGCTCATGTCCATGACCCGGCTATGCACGATCCCGACCGCCAGAAGGATGCCCAGCCCCGTGCCGATGGCAAAGCCGAGCGCGGTGGCCGAGAGCGTAACCCAGGCGTGGTAGATCAGGCTGCGCGGCGAGGTCGGCGCGAGAACGGCGGTCGAGTTCCAGAGTTCCACCGACACCTGGTGCGGCGCGGGCAATTTGGGGCGGTCCTGCACATAGGCATAGCTCAAGGCGACGCCGGGATTGCGAAGCGCGAGCGCAGTGCCCGACATGCCGCGCCGGTCGGACGGGCTTTCAGGGTCGACCGCGATATCGGCACGCGAGGCCGTCAGCACCGATTGCGGCGCGTTCATCGGAATGCAGGCGAGATACCAGAGCGCGAGGATCGCCGCGACGACGGTCAGAACCGGCGCGAGCCCGCGCGAGAAACCGCGCGCCCAGAGCGCGACCCGCCCCGACCGGCCGACACCTGCGCCCTGCGCTGCAAGTGGGGCGGTATTGCTCATGCGCGCCACTCCATCCGGATCTCGGGAATACCGTCATTGCCCTCGAGCCCGCGGGCCACTTCGACAAACCCTTCACGGGCATAGAAGCGATGCGCCTGCTCGTTCGCCTCGTGGCTGTTGAGGCTGAGCCGCGTGCGGCCCGACTTGGCCCGGTCGAGTAGCGCGCGCCCCCGGCCCCGGCCCGGCTCTGCTACGTAAAAGCCGCTGATATGGCAGCGCTCGGGATCGAGCGAGAGATACCCCTCGGCCGGTGTGCCGTAGACCCAGACCTCGCGGTTCGGAAACCCTTCGGCAAGATAGCCGCGCAGCTCCGCTTCGCTGGGCGAGGCCGGCATCCAGTCGATGCTGTCGAGCCAGCGCCGGACGATGGCGGCGCAGGCGGGCACATCCTCCTGGGTGACGGGCCGCACGATCATGCCACCTCCATACCGGCGCGCAGGCCCTCGCGGACGCGGTGCGCGACCTCGATGAATTCGCGGCTGTCGCGGATATCGAGCGGGCGCTCTTTCGGCAGCGGGCTGTCGATCACGTCCGAGATGCGGCCCGGACGCGGGCTCATCACAACGATCTTGGTCGACAGATACACCGCCTCGGGGATCGAATGCGTCACGAAGAGCATGGTCTTCTGGGTCCGGTCCCAGAGCTTCAGAAGCTCCTCGTTCAGCCTGTCGCGCACGATCTCGTCGAGCGCACCGAAGGGCTCGTCCATCAAAAGGATCGGCGCGTCGAAACTGAGCGCGCGGGCAATCGAGGCGCGCTGCTGCATCCCGCCCGAAAGCTGCCAGGGATATTTCTTCTCGAATCCTGCCAGATCAACGAGTTCCAGCGTTTCCTTCACCCGCCGCGCCTTCTCGGAGGACGAATAGCCCATGATCTCGAGCGGCAGGCGGATATTGCCGCCGATGGTGCGCCAGGGATAAAGCCCCGCCGCCTGGAAGACATAGCCGTAAGCGCGCGCCTTGCGGGCCTCATCGGGCGTCATGCCGTCCACGGTCAGGCTGCCGCCCGTCGGCGTCTCGAGCCCCGCAACGCAGCGCAGGAACGTGGTCTTGCCGCAGCCTGAAGGGCCGATGAAGGAGACGAACTCGCCTTTGGACACGTCTAGGTCAACATCCTTCAGCGCATGAACCGGGCCGTCATTGGTCTGGAACGTGAGGTTGAGATCCTTGGCGCGGATCACGGGTTGGGCAGTCATGCGGCAAGTCTCCTTGCGCTGTCCTTGAACTCGGCGGCGGGCGCGTCTGTCAATTCACGTACCGGAGTGCCGGTAGCCGCGATGTGCTGCGCCACGATCCGATACCCGAGTCTGTATCCAAGCCACATCGGGCGATCTTTCGTGCCGAAAAACCATTCGGCGTGATCGTAAGGCGCGGCCCATTGCTCCAGCGCATCGCCGAGCGCATCGAGATCACCGTCGCGCGGCGCTTCGAATATCTCGGGCGCGCTGTCGAAGATCGCGTGCACGTAGCGGCCAGCTAGCCCCTCGGTGACCAACGCTTCGCCGAGCGTGCGGCCATATCCCTGCGTGCGCCAGCGGATCGTATGGTTCGCCTCGTGCGCGATCATGCGCTCCAAAGGTTCGCCGAGATTGCCTTCGAAATTGGGATTGCCGGGATCGCATATCAGCCGGATCGTCCAGCCCGAGGGCGAGAAGCCCGCTAACCCCATCTCTTCGATGACTCCGCCCGGGATGTCCTCCACGATGATGTCGATATCGGACATCCCTCCAGCTTCGAGGACTCGCGCCTCGGCCCGGTCGATGGCGTCGCGGATCTCGGCTTCCTTCGGGGAAAGCCGGCCGCGCGCATCGGCGAGATGGACAATCCAGTGGTCGGGCATCAGATCCCCGCCGGAATGTTCATCGGGTCGCGGTGGATCTGCTTGGGCGCGGTCAGCGCCTTCCACTTCGACAGCGCCGTATGCGCCGAGGGGAAGGCCGGACGCGGAACGAAGCGGCCGCGACCGGGCTGCGGCTGGGAATTCTGACCCCAGGCCCAGATGACCTCGCCCCTGCTGATCGTGTAGCGCGGCTGCGCTTTCACCTCGAAGCCCTCGAAGACATTGTAATCGAGGATAGAATGATGATTGGACGCGCTGATCGTCTTGGTGATCGAGGGATCCCAGACCACGATATCGGCATCCGCACCTTCCACGATGGCGCCTTTCTTGGGGTAGATGTTCAGGATCTTGGCAACGTTCGAGGACGTGACCGCGACGAATTCGTTCATCGTCAGGCGGCCCGTCTCGACACCTTCGGTCCACAGAACGCCGAGACGCTCTTCGAGGCCGTTGGAGCCGTTCGGGATCTTGGTGAAATCGCCGACGCCCATGCGCTTCTGCTCGGTCGAGAAGGCCGCATGGTCGGTTGCGACCACTTGCAGCGAGCCCGCCTGCAAACCGGCCCAGAGGCTGTCCTGATGTTCCTTGTTGCGGAACGGCGGCGACATCACGCGGCGCGCGGCATGGTCCCAATCCTTGTTGAAATACTCGCTCTCGTCGAGCGTCAGGAATTGCGCGAGCGGCTCGCCGTAGACGCGCATCCCCTTCTGGCGTGCACGGCGGATCGCTTCATGCGCCTGCTCGCAGGAGACGTGCACGATGTAGAGCGGCACGCCCGCCGCATCGGCGATGGTGATCGCGCGGTTCGCGGCCTCGCCCTCGAATTCGGGCGGACGAGAATAGGCATGGCCCTCGGGGCCGGTGATGCCCTGCTCGAGCATCTGCTGCTGCATGTCCGCGACAAGATCGCCGTTTTCGGCATGGACCATCGGCAGCGCGCCGAGCTCCTTGCAACGCTTGAAGGAGGCGAACATCTCGTCGTCCTCGATCATCAGCGCGCCCTTGTAGGCCATGAAATGCTTGAACGAGTTGACACCCATGTCGACGGCGTCCTTCATCTCGTCGAAGATCGTCTCGTTCCAGCCCGTCACCGCCATGTGGTAGCCGATATCCGAGCAGATCTGCGGCGCCGACTTGCGGTGCCATTCGTTGATCGCGTTCTTGATCGAGCCATCCGCGCCCGGCAGGCAGAAATCGACAAGCATGGTCGTGCCGCCGCAGGCCGCCGCCCAGGTGCCTGTCTCGAAGGTCTCGGCGGCGGTGGTGCCCATGAAGGGCATCTCGAGATGGGTATGCGGGTCGATCCCGCCGGGGATCACGTAAGCCCCTTCGGCGTCGATATATTCATCGCCCTTGAGGTCTTCGCCAATCTGCTTGATCGTCTCGCCCTCGATGAGGATGTCCGCCTTCCAGGTGCGGTCGGCGGTGACGATTGTGCCGTTCTTGATGACCTTGGTCATGGGGCTCTCCCTTTTGGTTGCCGCGCATGCGCCGGGGCATGCGGAGAAGTCAGGTTGCGCGCGCTATGCGCCGGCATCGATGCAGACCTGGTTGCCGTCCGCATCGGTGACAGGCTCGGCAGGGTCGCCATTCGCCGGCACGACCGACTGGCAGCCGCGCGCGTCGACGATGAGCTGCGCCTCGGACGTGTCGCTCAGGATCGCGGTGCCGTCGGCCAGGATCCGCAGCGGTCCATCGCCACCCCCGCCTCCGCCGAACCGGCCGCAGCCTGCCGCGACGAGGCAGAGCGCGAAGCCGAGGACGATTTTCATTCCACGATCTCCGCGGTTTCGACGACCGCATGCATCAGAACGTCCGCACCGGCGCTCGCCCAGTCCTTGGTGATCTCTTCAGCCTCGTTATGAGACAGACCATCGACGCAAGGACACATGACCATCGCCGTCGGAGCGACCTGGTTGATCCAGCAGGCGTCATGACCCGCGCCCGAGACGATGTCACCATGCGAGTAGCCAAGACGTTCCGCCGCATCCCTGACCGCCGAGACGCAGCCCTCGTCGAACGTCACAGGGTCGAAATGGCCGACCGGCTCGATCTCGAGGCCGAGACCGAGATCTTCGGCGATCTGGGCGGCTTCGCGTTCGAGGCGCTCGCGCATCGATGTCAGCTTCTCGAGGTCCGGCGAGCGGAAATCGATGGTGAAGACCGCCTTTCCGGGGATCACGTTGCGCGAGTTGGGATAGACGTTCGCCTGCCCCACCGCGCCCACGGCATTCGGAAGATGATCCATCGCGATCTGGTGCACCGCCTCGGTGATCCGCGCCATGCCGAGCCCGGCATTGACCCGCATTTCCATCGGCGTCGAGCCGGTATGCGCGTCCTTGCCGGTGAGGGTGACCTGCAGCCACCAAAGCCCCTGCCCATGCGTGACAACGCCGATATCCTTGCCTTCGGCTTCGAGGATCGGACCCTGTTCGATATGCAGCTCGAAGAAGGCATGCATCTTGCGCGAGCCCACCGGTTCCTCGCCGCGCCAGCCGATGCGGTCGAGCTCGTCGCCGAACCGCTTCCCCTCGGCGTCTTGCCGGTCTTCGGCCCAGTCCTGTTGATGCACCCCGGCGAAGACGCCGGAGGCCAGCATGGCCGGAGCGAAGCGCGTGCCTTCCTCGTTCGTCCAGTTCGTCACGACGATCGGGTGCTTGGTCTTGATTCCGAGATCGTTGAGCGTCCGCACGACTTCGAGACCGCCCAGCACGCCGAGCACGCCATCGTATTTCCCGCCCGTCGGCTGCGTGTCGAGATGCGAGCCCACATAAACCGGCAGCGCGTCGGGATCGGTGCCCTCGCGCCGGGCGAACATGTTGCCCATCGTATCAAGGCCCATCGTGCAGCCCGCCGCCTCGCACCAGGACTGGAACAGCGCGCGGCCCTTCGCGTCGTCATCGGTCAGCGTCTGGCGATTGTTGCCGCCTGCGACACCCGGGCCGATCTTCGCCATCTCCATGATGCTGTCCCAGAGACGGTCGCCATCGATCCTGAGGTTCTCGCCCGGTGCTGCCATGTCACATCCCTGTTGTCTCGTGCCGGCGCCCTGCTTGACCGGGGCGGCATCTGTTTTTTACCATTTGGTCAAGGCACGATTGCAATGCCCCCCGGTCCTGTCAAGTTCACCCGGGACGGAAAGACCGGATTGACTGATTAAAGCTTATCGCCTTTGCACAACATGTCATCATCGGAATAACCCTATGGCCGCAGACGGCACCGCGCTTCCGGCCAAAGGCCGCAGCCGCATTCAGGAGCGGAACAGAACGCGCATCCTCGATGCGGCGCTCGACGTGTTCTCGGCGCATGGCTTCCGCGGCGCGACACTCGACCAGATTGCCGAGCGGGCGGGCATGTCGAAGCCGAACATCCTGTATTATTTCGACGGCAAGGAAGCGATCCACGTTGCGCTGCTGGGCGCACTGATGGAAACTTGGATCGCCCCGCTGCGCGCACTCGGCCAGACCGCGGAGCCGAAAGCCGCGCTCATGGATTACATTCATGCCAAGCTCGAGATGAGCCGGACGATGCCGCGAGAGAGTCGCCTCTTCGCCAACGAAATCCTGCAAGGGGCGCCCCGGATGGGTCCTCACCTCGAGAGCGAGCTGAAACCGCTTTTCGACGAGAAATGCGCGCTCATTCGAGGCTGGGTGAGCACGCGACGGATCGCACCGATAGACGCGGAGCACTTCCTGATGACGATCTGGGCGGTGACGCAGCATTACGCGGATTTCGAAGCGCAGATCGACACGCTTGTCCCGCGTGACGCGCATTGGGCGCGCGCACGGCGGCATGTCGATGCGGTCTTTGCGCCCATGCTCGAGCCAGGCGCCGATTAACGAAATCTTCAGGTCGCGCGCGGTAGGGTCGGCACATGCAGATGACGCGCGTCACCTCCAGCCAGACCCGGGACCAATGGCTGGCTCAGCTTTTCGGGGCCCAGGCCGTCCACAAAGGCGGCGTGGTGCGGCGATCGGTGCGGGACGTGGATCGGATGATCGGACGGGAGCCGTTCAAGCGCGAAGTGCAGTTGCGTGGATTTCACCTGCTGGAATGCGGGGGGCAATTCATCGTGATCTGCAATTCGGGCCGAATGGTCGTTCATGTATGACCCGTTAATGACGATCTTATCTAAGATCGTATTGATAAAATTATCTAATTTTATCAATCTTGGGCAACTTTCTGCCCGTGCGACAGCATCATCTACCGCTTCCCATGACGCCGCTGACGCCACTGCCGTCCCGGCCGCGCGTCTTGCGCACGACCAGGACGGGAAGGATATCACTCCGCCGCCTGTGCCGCGGGGTTGTTCGGATGGGTCGTCCAATTGGCGTATTCGGACTCGACCACGCGGCCCGTCCGCGGATCGGTGGCCCCTGGCTCCAGTTCGACCATCGTGATGCAGTCCTCGACGGGACAGACGTCCACACAGAGATTGCAGGCAACGCATTCTTCGTCGACCACCTCGAACACGCGACCGGGCTTCATCGCGATCGCCTGGTGCGAGGTGTCCTCGCACGCCGCGTAGCACCGGCCGCACTGGATGCAGGCATCCTGGTCGATGCGCGCCTTCGTGACGTAGTTCAGATTGAGATATTGCCAGTCGGTGACATTGGGCACGGCGCGGCCGACGATCTCTGCGGTGCTGGTATACCCTTTCTCATCCATCCAGGCAGACAAACCGCGTGTCATCTCCTCCACGATGCGGAACCCGTAGGTCATCGCAGCGGTGCAGACCTGCACGTTGCCGCAGCCAAGCGCCATGAACTCCGCCGCATCGCGCCAGGTCGTCACGCCGCCGATACCCGAGATAGGCATGCCGCGCGTCGCCTCGGCGCGCGCGATCTCAGACACCATCGACAGCGCGATCGGCTTGACCGCCGGGCCGCAATAGCCGCCGTGGCTTCCCTTGCCATCGATGGTCGGCTGCGGGCACATCTGATCGAGATCGACCGAGGTGATCGAGTTGATCGTGTTGATGAGGGAGACGGCATCCGCCCCGCCGTTCCGTGCCGCCTCGGCCGGCTTGCGGATGTCGGTGATGTTCGGCGTGAGTTTCACGATCACCGGCCTGTCGTAATATTCCTTGCACCAGCGCGTGACCATCTCGATGTATTCCGGCACCTGACCGACAGCCGAGCCCATGCCCCGCTCGCTCATCCCGTGCGGGCAGCCGAAATTCAGCTCGATCCCGTCCGCACCGGTTTCGGCGACGCGCGGCAGGATCGCTTTCCAGGCGGCCTCCTCGCAGGGCACCATGATCGAGGCGATGAGGGCGCGGTCGGGATAATCCGCCTTCACCCGCGCCATCTCCTCGAGGTTCACCTCGAGCGGACGATCGGTGATGAGCTCGATATTGTTGAGACCCAGAAGCCGCCGGTCCGCACCGTAGATCGCGCCGTAACGCGGGCCGTTCACGTTGACGACGGGCGGTCCCTCGGCGCCGAGCGTCTTCCAGACGACGCCGCCCCAGCCCGCCTCGAAGGCGCGGCGCACGTTGTATTCCTTGTCAGTCGGCGGCGCGGAGGCCAGCCAGAACGGGTTGGGGCTCTTGATGCCCACGAAATCGGTCGTCAGATCAGCCATATCCGTGTTCCCTCCTGGGATCTGTTATTCTGTGCCAGAGCGATGCCGCGGCAATCATTCCGCCGCCGCACCCCGCGCGGCCTCACCGAGACGTGCGCCGGTCGCAGTGGCGGCCACACCCATCAGCTCGGCGTGAATATCCTCGGCCGCATCGCGTCCTTCGGCGACGGCGACCACGGTGAGATCCTCGCCCGGCGTGCAATCGCCGCCCGCCCAGATCCCGGCTTTCGACGTGCGGCCCGTCGCGGAGACACTGATCTTGCGGCCATCCATCTCGAGCCCATCTACCGGAACCAGCGTCTGGCCGATGGCGCGGAACACCTGATCCGCCGGCAGGCGCAAGGTCTCGCCCGTGCCCTTCAGTCCCGACCCGTCATCGGCGGTGTATTCGAGCTCGATCTCGGCGGCGGCACCGTTGCCGTGAATGGCCTTGGGCTGGGCGTTGCAGACAATCCGCACGCCCCTGGACGTCGCAAGATCCTGCTCGTAGCGCGACGCGCCCATCCGGTCCTTACCCCGGCGATAGGCGATCGTGACGTTCTCCGCCCCGAGGAGCTTGGCCTGTACGCCCGCGTCGATGGCCGTCATGCCGCCGCCGATCACCACCACGTTGCGCCCCACCGGCAGGGAGGAGAGATCCGGAGACTGGCGCAGCTCGGCGATGAAATCGACGGCGGCGTCGACGCCGCCACGATCCGCGCCGTCGACATCCAATGCGTTCACGTCGGCGAGACCGACACCGAGAAAGACCGCGTCATGCTCCGCGGCGAGCCCGTCGAGCGACAGATCGCGACCGAGCGCCTTGCCATATTCCATCGAAATCCCGCCGATCTGGACCAGCCAGGCCACTTCCTTCTGCGCGAAATCATCTGTCGACTTGTAGGCGGCGATACCGAATTCATTGAGCCCGCCCGGCTTTTCCTTGGCCTCGAAGATCGTCACGGAGTGACCCTTCATCGCGAGGCGATGCGCGCAGGCAAGACCCGCGGGCCCTGCCCCGACGACCGCGACACGCTTGCCGGTCTCGGGCGCGCGGGAATAGGGATGGCTCTGCCGGGCCATCAGCGCGTCGGTTGCATGGCGCTGGAGGCGGCCGATCTCCACGGGCTTGCCTTCGGCGATCTCACGCACGCAGGCGCCTTCGCACAGATCCTCTGTCGGGCAGACGCGCGCGCACATGCCGCCGAGGATATTCTGGTCAAATATCGTCCGCCCCGCTGCCTCGGCCTGTCCGGTCGCGATCTGCCGGATGAAGAGCGGAATGTCGATCTCGGTCGGGCAGGCTGTGACGCAGGGCGCGTCATAGCAGAAATAGCAGCGATCGGCGGCAACGGCCGCCTCGTGCGGATCGAGCGGCTTGTGCAGATCGGCGAAGTTCTCGGCAATCTCGTCGCCGGGCATTCGCCCGGGCACGATGCCCGGCGTGAGCGGGTCGGCCATTGGTTCCCTCCTGTTTATTCTTGCAGGAAGCCTGCCACGGAAATTTTTTTTATCAAACGGTAAATTTTCTCAGTGGCATTTTTCCGGCCTGCGTCGCTCCTCGAGACGCTCGAATTGCCCGTTTTTCCATCACCAATCGTCAATGCGCCCGCAAACGCGCGCATCCCTGGGGGTAGCGCCCTGCCCGGCATCCGACTAACAATCGTCCGCAACACCGAAAACAGGGAGGGACGAGATGAAGAAATGGATGCTGGGAGCTGCGCTCTGCGCGATCTCCTCGATGGCGGCGGCCGATGTGAAGGTCGGCATGATCACGACTCTGTCGGGCGGCGGCGCAGGCCTCGGGATCGATGTGCGCGACGGCTTCCTGCTGGCACTCGAGCAAGCCGGTCGTGACGACATCGAGATGGTCATCGAGGATGACGAGCGCGCGCCGGATGCCGCCGTGCGGATCGCCGACCGGATGATCCAGTCCGAGCGCGTGGACATCATGACCGGAATCATCTGGTCGAACCTCGCGATGGCGGTCGTGCCGGGCGCGGTCGCGCAAGGCGTCTTCTACCTCTCGCCCAATGCCGGGCCCTCGCAGCTTGCAGGGCAAGGCTGCCACGAGAACTACTTCAATGTCGCCTGGCAGAACGACAACCTGCACGAAGCCGCGGGCGCATGGGCGAACGAGACAGGCTACTCCAACAGCTTCATCCTCGCGCCGAACTATCCGGCAGGACAGGATGCACTGACCGGCTACAAGCGGATGTACGAGGGCGACCTCGCGGGCGAGATCTACACCGATCTCGGCCAGACCGACTATGCCGCCGAAATTGCCCAGATCCGGGCGTCGGGTGCCGACAGCGTCTTCTTTTTCCTGCCTGGCGGCATGGGGATCTCGTTCCTGAAGCAATATGCCGATAGCGGCGTCGAGCTGCCGGTGATCGGGCCCGCCTTCTCGTTCGACCAGGGAATCCTGCAGGCGGTGGGCGACGCCGCGCTCGGCGTCGTGAACACCTCGCAATGGTCCAAGGACATCGAGAACGAGACCAATGCCGCCTTCGTCGAAAGCTTCGAGGCGGAATACGGCCGCCTGCCGTCGCTCTATGCGAGCCAGGGTTTCGACACAGCGAACCTTTTGATCTCGGCGCTCGACGTGGCGGATCCGTCCGAAGACCCGGACGCCTTCCGCGAGGCGCTGCGCGCGGCGAATTTCGACAGCACGCGCGGCGACTTTGCATTCGGGCCGAACCACCATCCGGTGCAGGACATCTATGCGCGCGAGGTTATCCAGGAGGACGACGTCTTCACCAACCGCATCATCGGCACCGCGCTCGAAGATCACGCGGACGCCTACGCCGCCGAGTGCCAGATGTGAGCCGGCTCGGGCGGGGGCCTCGCGCCCCTGCCCGTCCGATCTGACCCCGCCGTCCACTCCGCCTGCCGAGTCCGCTTTCCATGTCCACGATCCTCGTCATCGAACAGGTCATCAACGGCCTGCAATTCGGCGTCATGCTGTTTCTCATGGCGGCGGGCCTCACGCTGATCTTCGGCGTGATGGGCCTCATCAACCTCGCGCATGGCTCGCTCTACATGATCGGGGCCTTCGCGGCGGCCTGGGTCGCAGGGCTGACCGGATCGTTCCTGCTGGCGCTCGTCGCCGCGATGGCCGCCGCAGCGCTTGCCGGCGCGCTCGTGGAGATGGTCGTCATCCGCAGGCTCTACGCCGCCGATCACCTCGACCAGGTACTCGCAACCTTCGCGCTGATCCTGATCTTCTCGGAGGGGACGCGCTGGGTGTTCGGTTCCTTTCCGCTCTACCTCGACATTCCGGAGGCCCTGTCGGGCACCGTGACGCTGCCTGGCGGCATCGCCTACCCGCTCTACCGGCTCGTGCTGATCGGGATCGGGCTTACCGTGGGCCTCGCGCTCTGGGCACTGATCGAGCGCACGAGGATCGGAATGCAGATCCGCGCGGGCCGCGACGACAGGGAGATGATCGCGGCGCTGGGCGTCGATATCTCACGGCTTTACACGGGCATCTTCGCGCTTGGCGCGCTTTTGGCCGGGCTTGCCGGGGCGTTGGTCGGCGCGATCCAGTCGGTGCAGGTCGGCATGGGTGAGCCGGTGCTGATCCTCGCCTTCGTGGTCATCGTGATCGGCGGGATCGGCTCTATCAAGGGCGCGTTCATCGGCGCGCTACTGGTCGGGCTCACGGACACGCTGGGCGGCATTTTCCTGCCCGAGATCTTCAAGCTGTTCACCGACGCCTCGACGGCGACGCAGGCCGGGTCGGCCCTCGCCTCGATGGCGATCTACATCCTCATGAGCCTCGTTCTGATCTGGCGGCCCACCGGATTGTTTGGGCGGGCCGCATGATCCCCGAACGCCACCTCAACATCGCGGTGCTGATGCTGTTCTTCGCGGTGCCCGCCTGGGCGCTGATCATGGACGAGCCCTTCACCATCACGCTCGCGACGCGCGCCGCAATCCTCGCGCTCGCGGCTACCGGCCTCAATATCGCGCTCGGGCTGGGCGGTCTCGTCAGCCTCGGCCATGCGATCTTCTTCGGGATCGGCGGCTACGCGATGGGTGTCCTGGCTTTCCACGCGCAAACCTATACGCCGATGCAGCTTGGCGGCTTCGAGATCGCGGGCACGAAGTCCATGCCGGTGATCTGGCTGGTGGCGCTGGTCGCATCTGGCATTGCGGCGGTCTTGGTCGGGCTTCTGTCGCTCAGGACGAGCGGTGTTTATTTCATCATGATCACGCTCGCCTTCGGGCAGATGTTCTACTACTTCGCGATCTCCTGGCGCGCCTATGGGGGCGAGGACGGGTTGTCGATCTATGTTCGAAACGACTTTCCCGGCCTGAACACGCTTGACCCGATCCAGTTCTTCGGCCTCTGCGCGACGCTCCTCTGTCTTGCGCTTCTGGTCTTCTGGCGGCTCGCCCGTTCGCCCTTCGGCCTTGCGCTCGGGGCCGCGCGGCAGGTGCCCCAGAGGGTCGAGACGGTCGGGCTCGATCCGGTGCGGCTCAAGCTCGTGGCCTTCGTTCTCTCGGGCATGATGACCGGCCTCGCGGGCGCGCTCTTCGCCGATCTCAACCGGTTCGTGAGCCCGACAATGTTCTCCTGGCAGTTCTCGGGCGAGCTGATCGTGCTTGTCATCCTCGGCGGTGTCGGGCGGCTGATGGGCCCGCTCATCGGCGCGGGTCTGTTCGTGACGCTCGAACATGTTCTCGGCGACATCACCGATTTCTGGCACGTGATCCTCGGCGCGATCCTGTTGGTGATCGTGCTCTTCGCGCGCGGCGGCGTGGTCGGGCTCTTTTGCGGAAAGGCACGGCCCGATGCCTGATCCGATCCTCACCACGACGAACCTGCAAAAGAGCTTCGGCGCGCTGAAGGCGACGGATAGCGTTTCCCTTGATCTGAGGCAAGGTGAGATCCACGCCATCATCGGCCCGAACGGCGCGGGAAAGTCGACGCTGATCGATCTCATCTCGGGGCGCACCCAGCCCGATGCGGGCAGCGTCACGCTGCTGGGCCAAGACGTGACCCATGCGGGCACGGCGGCACGGGCACGGGCGGGGCTTGGCCGCACCTTCCAGATCTCCGCGCTCGCGATGGAGGATACCGTCCTTCAGAACGCGGTCCTCGGCGCGATGGGCGCGAGCGGCAAGCCGTGGCGTTTCTGGCGTCCCGCGCTCTGGGATGCGGACTTGCGGATGCGGGCCGAGGAAGCGCTGAGGCGCGTCGGGCTTGCAGATGATGCAGGCAAGCGTTGTGCCGAGCTCAGCCACGGGCAGCGCCGCCAGCTCGAGGTGGCCGTCGCTCTGACACTCTCCCCGCACGCCTTCATCATGGACGAGCCGATGGCGGGCCTCGGGGCCGAGGGCTCACGGCTTCTCACGGGCTTTCTCGACAGCCTTCGCAGCGAAGCGCCGATCCTTCTGGTCGAGCACGACATGGACGCGGTCTTCGCGCTCGCCGACCGGATCAGCGTTCTCGTTTACGGACGGGTGATCGCCACCGGCACCGCCGCAGAGATCCGCGCCAGCCGCGAGGTTCGTGATGCCTATCTCGGGGAGGATGCATGAGCCTTCTCGAAATTCGAGACCTGACCGCAAGCTACGGCGTCACGCAGGCGCTGCACGGCGTCGACCTCAGTATCGATGCGGGCGAGATCGTCGCGCTGATGGGCCGGAACGGCATGGGCAAGACGACAACCGTCAAGGCGATCTGCCGGATCATCGCGTCGGAGGGCACGCTGCGGCTCGGCGGGACGGATCTGCACCGGTTGCCAAGCCATCGCGCCGCACGGCTCGGGATCGGGCTCGTGCCCGAGGGGCGGCGCTGCTTTCGCGATCTGACGGTGTCGGAGAACCTCGTCGCGACGGCGCGGCCCGGAGAGTGGACGCAGGCGCGCGTCGAGGAACTTCTGCCCAAGCTCGGCCAGCGCCGCGATCAGCGGGCGGCATCGCTTTCAGGCGGCGAGCAGCAGATGCTCGCCATCGGGCGCGCGCTGATGACCAATCCGCGCCTTCTGATCCTCGACGAGGCGACCGAGGGTCTCGCCCCTCTCGTCCGGCAGGAAATCTGGCAGGCCATCGCCGAGCTCGGGCACTCCTCGGGCATGGCGATCCTCGTCATCGACAAGGCGCTGCGCGAGATGGCCCGGATCGCAAGCCGCGCGGTCATTCTGGAGCGTGGGCGGTCGGTCTGGTCTGGGCGGATGGACGCCCTCGACGAGGAAACGGCGCGCCGACTGATCGGGGTGTGATCGTGGCCACGACCGGCGGTCAGAGATCTTTCGACGCCCCGTCGGCGCCCGACAGTGTCAGCCCTTCCCAAGCCTCTCCCATCGCCACGATGCAGGATTGCCCGTTGGCATAGCTCTGCACGAGCGTCCATTTGCCTGTCTCCGGCACGGTCCAGATCTCGAGAACCACGTCCGGCGCGCGCAGGCCGCGCCCGGTGAGTTCGGCCCCGTAGCTGAGCGTCAGCTTCCGTTCGAGCCGGTCCTCGGCATCGCACAGAACATCCGCCACCTGCGCCGCGGCGGGCGATGCGGCGAGGCACGCGAGAACGGGAATGACAAATCGCTTCATGTTCAGGGCTCTAAGGGCTGACCAGTCCAGTATGTAACACTTTTATAACAAAAGACCCGAATTTTCCGTTATCGCCCGTGCGATTGCCCGCCGGACCGTCACGCAATCGATACGTTTCTGTCGCGAAACTTTTTCCGAAGTGTCGCGGAACTTTCTCATCGCGCCTGTAGCTCGCTCCCAGCTTAGGGGGACAGGCATGCTGGAAATCGACGCGCTGACCAAAAGGTTCGGCCCGAACACCGCCGTGGATGCGGTGAGCCTTACATTCGACAAGCCGGCGATGATCGGCATCATCGGTGCATCGGGCGCGGGTAAATCGACATTCCTGCGAATGGTGAACCGGCTGACGGACGCCACCGAGGGCCGCATCATCTTCGAAGGCACCGACGTGACGGCGCTCAAGGGCAAGGCACGGCGCGGATGGCAATCGCGCTGCGCGATGATCTTCCAGCAGTTCAATCTCGTGCCCCGGATGGACGTCGTCTCGAACGTGCTGCACGGCACGCTCAATCGCCGCTCGACGCTGGCCACGATGTTCAACGTCTATCCCGAGGCCGACATTCACCGCGCGATCGAGATTCTCGACCGTCTCGGGATTGCCGAGCAGGCGCCGAAGCGCGCCGAGGCGCTGTCTGGCGGACAACAGCAGCGTGTCGCGATCGCCCGCGCGCTAATGCAGGATCCCGCGATGATCCTTGCCGACGAGCCCATCGCCTCGCTCGATCCGATGAACGCGCAGATCGTCATGGATAGCCTGCGCCGCATTCACGAAGAAGACGGGCGCATGGTGATCGCCAACCTGCACACGCTCGACACCGCGCGGCGCTATTGCGACCGCGTGATCGGGATGCGTCACGGCCGCGTCGTCTTCGACGGAAGGCCCGACCAGCTCACGGTCGGTGTCGCACGCGACATCTACGGTGCGGGGGCGGATTTCTCCGAAAGCGCCACCTCCACCGATCTCGAAACCCTGGACAGACAACCGGATGCTGCGGCCACGGCCAAAGCCTTCGTCTGAGCCAGTACCCTGCCCGCCTGCCAGCGGGCCTATCCTCAATGGAGAGAATGATGATGAAGACCACCATCGCACTTGCACTCGCAACCACCGCCCTGGTCGGCACCGCGCAGGCCCAGGAGATCGAAGAGTTCCGCATCGGCATCCTCGGCGGCGAGAACGCTCAGGACCGCCTGAACTCCTATGCTTGCCTTCAGGAATACACCACCGAAGCGCTCGGTGTTGAGACCAAGCTCTTCGCCCCCGCCGACTACAACGGCGTGATCCAGGGCCTCCTCGGCGGCACCATCGACATGGCCTGGCTCGGCGCATCCGCCTATGCCGCGACCTATCTGCAGGACCCCGAGGCGGTCGATCCGGTTCTGGTGAAAGTGAACCTCGACGGCACGATCGGCTACCACTCCATCGGCTTCGCGCGCGTCGATAGCGGCATCACCTCGCTCGAGGAGATGGAAGGCAAGGTCTTCGGCTTCGGCGATCCGAACTCGACATCGGGCTACCTCATCCCCTCGATCGAAATCCCGCAGGCGGGTGAGGAGATCACGATGGAGCCCGGCGCGTACTTCGGCGACGTCGTCTTCACCGGCGGCCACGAGCAGACCATCGTTGCGGTCGCCAACGGCGACATCGACGGCGGCGTGACTTGGGCCGACGCCCAAGGCAACTGGGAAGACGGCTACAATTCGGGCGCACTGCGCAAGGCCGTCGATGCGGGGCTCGTCGACATGAACGAGCTCGTGCAGATCTGGCAGTCCAAGGTCATTCCCGAAGGTCCGATCGTTCTCCGCAAGGCCCTGCCCGAGGACGTGAAGGCCACCATGACCGAGCTGGTCGACGGTCTGCATGAGCGCGATGAAACCTGCGCCTACAACGTCGCCGCTGGCGAGACGCTCGGCTTTCAGCCGGTCGATCACGACACCTACCAGTCGGTCATCGACGCCCGCAAAGCCGTGATCGGCAACTAAGACACCGGGTTTTCGACCCGAACGGTCCGGGCCCTTTGGCCCGGACCACCCTTTTCGCAGGCATCCCGAGGCAAAGATGAGCGACACGACCCTGAGCCGGGCTGATCCTTCACACGTGGCAACGATCCAGTCGAGCTACATGGCCGAAGTTCAGCGCCGCCGCCTTTACGGTGGATTGACGCTATTGATCTTCGTCCTTCTCATGGTGTCGGGCTTCATGATCGCCGACGACCGGAACGCGGGCGGCTTCTGGGAAGGGCTCTCGCAGGTCGGCGACTACCCCGCCGAGGTTCTCTCGGAAGCCTGGGAGAAGCGGGCGGACCTGCCCGGCCTTCTCGTGAAATACTTCCCCGCGCTCATCGAGACGATCAACATCGCGGCGGTCTCCACCCTGATCGGGGCAGCGGCGGGCCTTGTGCTGTCGCTTCTCTCGACACGGGGGCTGGCACGATGGCCGCGTCTCATCGGACTCTTCCGCCGGATCATGGACATCATGCGTGCCGTCCCCGAGATCGTGATCGCGCTGGTCCTGATCTTCGTCCTGGGCGGCGGGCCCGTCCCGGCGATGATCGCCATCGCGATCCACACCGCCGGTGCGCTCGGCAAGCTCTTTTCCGAAGTGGCCGAGAACGCCGATCTCAAGCCGGTCGAGGGCCTTGCCTCCACAGGCGCGACATGGGGCCAGCGAATGTGGCTGGGCGTGATCCCCCAGGTCGCCCCCAATTATCTCAGCTATGGGCTTCTGCGCTTCGAGATCAATATCCGCGCCTCCGCGATCCTCGGTTTCGTCGGTGCAGGCGGGCTTGGCTATGAGCTGCGCAACTCGATGGCATGGGGGCCGGGCCGCTTCGACGAGGCCGCCGCCATTTTCCTGCTGCTCTTCGGCACGATCGTCTTCTTTGACCAACTTTCGAGCCGCTACCGCAACCGTCTGACCGAGGGAGACCGGACATGAGCGACGCGATGACACTCGATACCGCCAAGACCGACATCTCGGCGCTTTTCCGGCGCAAGCGGCTGACCGCCTTCGCGGTCCCTTCGGTAATCCTAGCCTATTTCGTCTATATCTTCTTCGCCTTCGACATCCCCGGCCTTGCCCAGCGCGCCGATTGGGACAATGCCGTGACGCTTGCCTCGGACAGCTGGTCGCACAAGGTGCACGTGACCCGTGACAATTCCTCGGGCGAGATGGAATATTCGGTCGAGGGCGAGCGGAAGGGCAACTACCCCGACGGCCAGCGCCCGGCCTGGGTCTCGGGCGAGGACATCGTCACCGTCGATCTCGGCGGCGATCACGTCGTGCGCTTTCTGGACGGCACCGCGACGGAAATCGAGATTCCCGGCTTCGGCCTCGTCGAGGCCCGCACCGAAGGCCGCACCGTTCTAACCAATCTGCCCGAGGCCGTGCCCGAGTGGATCAGCGTCTCGGATCGCCGCGTCGGGATCACGACGCCCGAGGGCCGGATCACCATCACCGGCTCGAAGACCGAGGTCTTCAACTACTTCCCCGGCTGGGAGCTCTTCTTCTTCACCTTCGAGAGCCCCTATCATGGTCAGCCTGCGACCCGCATCCTCTTCGGCGACCGCATCGACCCAGAGCGCGCCAACATCGTCGGTGCCGTGCAGGATTTCTGGAACAACGCCATGTGGCGGCACAAGGACGTGGTCTGGGCCATCGGCGAGACGATCCTGATGGCCTTCCTCGGCACGTTCGGCGCGGCCATTATCGCGCTGCCGCTGGCCTTCCTCGGCGCGAAGCGGTTCGCGCCCGTTCAGGCGGCACGCTTCGGCATAAGGCGCATCTTCGACTTCGTGCGCGGCGTCGACGCGCTGATCTGGACCGTGGTCCTCGCCCGCGCCTTCGGGCCCGGCCCGATGACCGGCGCGCTTGCCATCCTCGTCACCGATACCGGCACGTTCGGCAAGATCTTCTCCGAAGCGCTTGAGAACGTGGAGGAAAAACAGATCGAGGGCGTGCAATCGACTGGCGCGAAACCCCTTCAACGCTACCGCTTCGGCGTGATCCCCCAGGTCGTGCCGGTGCTCCTGAGCCAGATCCTCTACTTCCTCGAGTCGAACACGCGCTCGGCCACGATCATCGGCGCGATCACCGGCGGCGGGATCGGTCTGATGCTCACGCAGGCGATCCAGACGCAGAAGGATTGGGAAGAGGTCGCCTATTACATCATCCTCATCGTGCTGATGGTGATGCTGATGGACTGGGTCTCGGGCAAGCTGCGCGCGCGGCTGATCAAACGGTCGCACTGAGATGACGCGCCTCAAGGCGGACGGGCCGATCATCCATGACGGTTGCCAGATCAGCGAGGCCCAGTTCGGTGCCTATACCGAGATCGGCGCGGGCTCGCGGCTGTCGCATGTGGTCATGGGCGATTATTCCTATTGCGATCGCTTCGCGGATATCGCCAATGCCGAGATCGGCAAGTTCGCGAATATCGCCGCCTTCGCACGGATCGGCGCGACGGATCATCCGCTGGACACGGCGGCCTGCCATCATTTCCTCTACCGATCTGACGATTACTGGGACGATGCGGAGGCAGATGCCGACTTTTTCGCGCATCGTCAGTCGCGCCGCGCCTCTATCGGGCACGACACCTGGATCGGCGCGGGCGCGATGGTGAAACCCGAGGTGACGCTCGGGCATGGAGCAGTGGTCGCGGCCGGGGCCATCGTGACCAGGGATGTGGCCCCCTACACGATCGTGGCGGGCAACCCGGCGCGCGTGTTGCGCCAGCGCCAGCCGGAGCGGATCGCCGAACGCCTGATCGCGCTCGCTTGGTGGGATTGGCCGCACGAGGCTTTGCGCGGGGCGCTCCAGGATTTCCGGTCACTCTCTGCCGAGGCCTTCCTCGACGCGTATGGCGGCTGAGCGCTCATGTCAGCCGGCTGAGTCTTCCCCGAGCGTCAGCGTGACCCGGTCCCCCGCGAACCAGGTCCGGCCGTATTCGACGGGCACGCCTGCGCCGTCCACGTTCACCCCGGTCGTCCGTAACAGCGGATCACCCTCGCGCAGACGCAGATGCAGCGCGCGCGTCGCATCCGCCGCGACGGCCGTCATCCGGGTCGAAGCGCGGATGAAGTCGGGCACGCCGCACCGCGCGAGCGCCGCGCTGACCCCGGTTTCCTCTGACAATGCTGCGGCGATGCCGGGCAAGCGCGCTTCGGGAAAGACGCTCTCGAATATCGCGATGGCCTGCCCGTCTGCGAGCGAGAGCCCATGATAAGCAACGACGCCCGCGCCTTCCTCGATGGCGAGCGCATGCGCCTCACCGGGTGTCGCAGCCCGGGTCTCGATGCTCAGAATGCGCTTTTCCGGCCGGCGCCCCGCGGCGTGCAGGTTCTCGTGGAAACGCACGCGCCGCCCGATCGGGTAATCGGTGGGCCGCGCCGAAACGAACGCCCCTGCCCCGCGCCTTGTATGGACGAGTCCGTCCTCGCCGAGCCGTGCCAGCGCGTGCCGAACCGTGTGGCGATTGACGCCGAACCGCTCGCTGAGCTGCGCCTCGGTCGGCAGCTTGTCGCCCGGCGCGTATCGCCCTTCGGAGATGTCGTCCCGGAGCGCGGAGGCGATCGCCTGCCAAAGCGGCGTGCGGCGGGAGGAGGCGCGGGCCATGTCACTCAAAATTCACAAAACTCCACTGGCCGCCGTGGCGGCAATATGTCAATATTTGTCTAGTTGTATAGTAATTGACGGATTTGTCGAGATGAAAGATCACGGCGGCACCGAAGACAGACGGAGCTGGATGGGCATACTCGCCCGCGCGCCCGAGGGCCGCGCCGCAGCGTGCCTCGACGCTGCGATGGCCCGTCCCGGTTTCACCTGGCTGCGCGCGCCCGAGATCGGCACCGTCATGGTCCGCGGCCGCGCGGGCGGCACCGGCGCGCCGTTCAACCTCGGCGAGACGACACTCACGCGCTGCGCGCTGAAGCTCGCGGACGGCACGGTCGGCCATGCTTATATCCAAGGCCGCCGCAAGGCCGACGCGGAAGTGGCGGCGCTTTGCGACGCGCTCATGCAGACCGAGGACGCGGCACGAATCCGCCGCGCGGTGATCGAGCCCTTGCGGACGGAGGCCGATGCCGCGCGCGCCAGCCGCGCCCGCAAGGCCGCGGCCACCAAGGTCGATTTCTTCACGATGGTCCGGGGGGAAGATTGATGCGCGCCGACGCTCTCGAAGGCGGGTTTGCCGATCCCGCGCCCGATGCCGCGCACGCCTTCCGCGCGATCATGGAGGCGATGGCGCGGCCCGGCAAGATCCACGATCTTGTCGGCGCGGCCCCGCCGGCGCCACTGTCGGTCGCGGCTGGCGCGGCGCTGCTGACGCTGGCGGACGGCACGACGCCGGTTCACCTGGCGGGAGAGGCCGATTGCGAGCCCGTGCGCCGCTGGCTTGCCTTCCATACCGGCGCGCCGGTGACGGGCGCCGAGACCTGCGCCTTCGCGGTCGGGACATGGCCCGCGCTGCTGCCGCTTTCGAGCTATCCCGTCGGCACGCCGGAATACCCTGATCGCTCCGCGACGCTGATCGTGGAGGTGGATCGCCTCGCAGCCGAAGGCGCGACGCTGTGCGGGCCGGGTATCCGCGAGACGGCGGAGCTTTCCTTGCCCGAGACGCGCGCCTTCGCAGAGAACCATGCGCGGGCCCCGCTGGGGCTGGATTTCATCTTCACCTGCGGCGCGCAGGTCGCCGCCCTGCCACGTTCGACGGAGGTCGGCTGATGTATGTTGCGGTCAAGGGTGGCGAGCGCGCCATCGACAACGCCCATGCCTGGCTCGCCGAGGAACGGCGCGGCGATGCGTCCGTCGCGGAGCTGAGCGTCGCGCAGATCCGCGAACAGCTCGCCCTCGCGGTGAACCGGGTGATGGCCGAGGGCTCGCTTTACGATCCGGATCTTGCCGCGCTCGCGATCAAGCAGGCACGCGGCGATCTGATCGAAGCGGTTTTCCTGATCCGCGCCTACCGCACCACCCTGCCCCGGTTCGGCACGTCGCATCCGGTCGATACCGGCGCGATGGCCTGCGACCGGCGCATCTCGGCGACGTTCAAGGATTTGCCTGGCGGACAGGTTCTGGGGCCGACCTTCGACTATACGCACCGTCTTCTGGATTTCGCGCTCGCCGCTGAAGGCGAGGCCCCGCACACACCCGAACGCGAGGCGGACGATGCGGCGATGCCGCGCGTGATGGACTTTCTCAACCGCGAGGGCCTGATCGAAGAAGCGCGGCCCTCCGACGACGTGCCACCCGATGTCACGCGCGAGCCCTTGGCGATGCCCGCGGACCGGGCGCTGCGGCTGCAGGTCCTGTCGCGCGCGGATGAGGGGTTCATCCTTGGCCTCGCCTACTCGACCCAGCGGGGCTATGCGCGCAACCACCCTTTCGTGGGCGAGCTCCGCATCGGCACGGTCGCGGTCGAGATGGACGTGCCCGAGCTGGGCTTCGCCGTCGAGATCGGAGAGATCGCGCTGACCGAATGCGAGACGGTCAACCAGTTCACCGGCTCGAAAACCGAGCCCGCGCAATTCACCCGTGGGTACGGGCTGGTCTTCGGACAGACGGAGCGGAAAGCAATTTCGATGGCGCTCGTCGACCGGGCGCTGCGCTGGGAGGAGCTTGGCGAGGACGACGTCGGCGCGCCCGCACAGGATGCCGAGTTCGTTCTCTACCATGCGGACAATATCCAGGCGACGGGCTTTCTCGAGCACATCAAGCTGCCCCATTACGTCGACTTCCAGTCAGAGCTGGAACTGGTGCGAAAGCTGCGCCGCGAGGCAAGCGCTGACGCGGACGGCCATCAGGAGGCCGCGGAATGAGGGTCGATACGGTCGTCTTCGATATTGGCGGCGTGCTGGTTGACTGGCAGCCGCATCTCGCCTGGTCCGGCGAGATGTGCGAGGACGCGGCTCGCGCCTTTCTGACCCGGATCAGGTTCGAGAAGATCAACCTGGCCTGCGATGCCGGCGCGCGGTTTGAAGATGCGGCGGCTGGGTTGTCCGATAAGGAAGACGAGGCCCGGCTTGCCGCCTATGTCGCGCGCTACACCCGCACGGTTCCCGACAAGATCGCCGGGACGTGGGATTTGCTTTACGGCCTGAAGGCGCGCGGCACGCCGCTTCACGCCATCACGAATTGGTCGGCGGAGACCTGGCCGGAAGGACTCAAGGCGCATCCCGAGCTTGACGAGGTCTTCGGCACGGTCGTCGTCTCGGGAGAGGTCGGGATCATCAAGCCCAGCACCCAGATCTATCAGCTTCTGTGTTCCCGCGCCGGGGTTGCGCCGGAACGCTGCGTGTTCATCGATGACGGATTGCATAATTGCATCGGCGCGCGGGCTGCCGGGATGGATGCCATCCACTTCACGGATGCAGGTGCTCTCGAGGCGGCGCTCGTCGAAAGAGGTCTCTTATGAGCCTAGTCGCCTCCGCCATCCCCGCCGCAGGACTCCCCGTCCTCGCCCGCGCCAGACCACTCGCCGTCGAGCAGGCAGTTCAGCCAATGCGTCTCGGGCAGGGTCATACCTATGACAAGACGTCCGCCGAAAAACAGCGCGGCGCAGCCGACCACCAGGACCAGGATCATATCGTCGGACATCACGCGTCCTTCGCTGTGAACTCGCCCAGACCATGCTTCGCGAACGGGGCCATTTCATGACCGAAACCGCTTATAATTTCGCCTATCTCGACGAGGAGACGAAGCGCATGATCCGCCGCGCGATCCTCAAAGGGCTCGCGATCCCCGGCTATCAGGTGCCCTTCGCGAGCCGCGAGATGCCGATGCCCTATGGCTGGGGCACCGGCGGCGTGCAGGTTTCCGCGGCGGTGATGACCCCCGAGGATCGCTTCAAGGTGATCGACCAGGGGGCGGATGACACGACCAACGCCGTCTCGATCCGCAAGTTCTTCGAGCGCACGGCGGGCGTCGCCACGACGACCCGCACGGAGGAGGCGAGCCTCATCCAGACGCGCCACCGCATCCCCGAGGCGGCGCTCGCCGAAGGCCAGATTCTCGTCTACCAGGTACCGATCCCGGAGCCCCTGCGCTTCCTCGAACCGCGCGAGAGCGAGACGCGCAAGATGCACGCGCTTGAAGAATACGGGCTCATGCATGTGAAGCTCTACGAGGACATCTCGCGGCACGGGCATATCGCGACCGCCTACGCGTACCCCGTCAGGGTCGAGGGCCGCTACGTGATGGACCCCTCGCCGATTCCGAAATTCGACAACCCGAAACTTTCCGATTGCCCGGCGATCCAGCTTTTCGGAGCGGGACGCGAGCAGCGGATCTATGCGCTGCCGCCCTATACCCGGGCGGCCAGCCTCGATTTCGAGGATTACCCGTTCGAGGCGTCGAAGGCCGAGCATCCCTGCGCGCTTTGCGGGGCGGACGATACCTATCTCGACGAGGTGATCACCGACGATGCCGGGGGCCGGATGTTCGTCTGCTCGGACACCGATTACTGCGAAACCCGCCAGAAGGAGCGCGCGGCATGAGCCCTCTTCTCTCCGTCCGCGACATCGAGAAGCGCTACGGCGCGCATATCGGCTGCACCGGGGTCAGTTTCGATCTCTGGCCCGGCGAGGTGCTTGGCATCGTTGGCGAGAGCGGATCGGGCAAGTCGACGCTGCTGAGTTGCCTTGCCGGACACCTGGCCCCGGATCGCGGCGAGGTGATCTTCGACACCCGCACTGACGGTCCGCGCGACACGATAACCATGTCCGAGCCCGAGCGGCGGATGCTCTCGCGCACCGATTGGGCCTTCGTGCACCAGCATGCCCGCGACGGGCTTCGGATGGGCGTCTCGGCGGGCGGCAATGTCGGCGAGCGGCTGATGGCCGTGGGCGCGCGGCATTACGGCGAGATCCGCGAAAGCGCGAGCGATTGGCTCGGCCGGGTCGAGATCGACGAGGGCCGCATCGACGACCGCCCCTCCACCTTCTCGGGCGGGATGCAGCAGCGCCTTCAGATCGCGCGCAACCTCGTTACCGGCCCGCGCCTCGTCTTCATGGACGAGCCGACGGGCGGGCTCGACGTGAGCGTCCAGGCGCGGCTTCTCGACCTTCTTCGAGGGCTTGTCCGCGACATGGGGCTTTCGGTCATCATCGTGACCCACGACCTTGCCGTGGTCCGCCTTCTGGCCGACCGGCTGATGGTGATGAAATCGGGGCGCGTCGTCGAGACCGGCCTCACCGACCAGGTGCTCGACGACCCCCAGCATGCCTATACCCAGCTTCTTGTCTCCAGCGTCCTGCAGGTCTGAGCCATGATCGAGATCGAAAACGTCTCCAAACGCTTCACGCTGCACAACCAGGGCGGCGCGTCCATCGAGGTGATGACCGGCGCGGCGCTGTCGGTGCGACCCGGTGAATGCGTCGCGCTCACCGGCGCGTCGGGTGCCGGCAAGTCGACGCTGATGCGGATGATCTACGGCAATTACCTGGCCGAGACCGGACGGATCATGGTCGGCGGGCTCGACGTCGCCCGCGCCGATCCGCGCGAGATCATCACGCTCCGCCGGGAGACGCTGGGCTATGTCAGCCAGTTCCTCCGGGTCGTGCCGCGCGTGCCGACGCTCGACGTTGTGGCGGAGCCTTTGCGCGCGACCGGCACGGGAGTGGACGAAGCGCGGAGCCGCGCGGCAGACCTGCTGAGCCAGCTCAACATTCCCGAAACGCTGTGGCAGCTTTCGCCGACCACCTTCTCGGGCGGCGAACAGCAACGGGTCAACATCGCCCGAGGTTTCGCTCACCCCTACCCGGCGCTTCTGCTGGACGAGCCGACCGCGAGCCTCGATGCGATGAACCGCGAGGTCGTGCTCGGGCTGATCGAGGATGCCAAGGCGCGCGGTGCGGCCATCGTCGGCATTTTCCACGACAGCGAGGCGCGCGAGCGCGTCGCCGATCGCAACGTGGACGTCACCGCCTTCACCCCGAGGCGCGCGGCATGAGCGGACGCCTCATCGCGGTTGTCGGCCCGTCGGGTGTCGGCAAGGACAGCCTCATCGCCGGGATCGTCGCCGTTCGGCCCGACGTAAGGCCCGTGCGCCGGACCATAACACGCGCCGCGGGACTTCCCGGAGAGGATTACGACGCGGTGAGCGACGCAGATTTCGAGACCCTAGAGGCCGAAGGCGCGTTCTGCCTTGCCTGGCGCGCGCACGGACTGGCCTACGGCATCCCGCGCGACGTTTTGCGGGATGTAAACGGCGGTGCCGAGAGGATCGTCAACCTGTCGCGCGGAGTTCTGGCTGAGGCCGACCGGGTCTTTCCCGCGCTTCTGGTTCTCAACGTCACCGCTCGGCGGGACGTTCTGGCCCAGCGGCTTGCAGCACGGGGCCGTGAGGATGCGGCGGATATAGACCAGCGGCTCGCACAGGCGGCCCGGCCGCTGCCGGATGGTCTTCACGCTGTCGAGATCGCCAATGACGGCCCGCTCGAGAACAGCGTCGCGCAGGCTCTTGCCGCGCTTGGCCCGGTTAAGGTCTGAACGATGGCAACGCGCGCTCGAACATGGAATGGTCACGGGACCGGAAAGTGCAGGCTTTGATGAATTCACCCAAACACGTCGCGGGCACCGAAACGCCCGCCCCCACGGAGACGCTTTGCCTTGCCAATGCCCGGCTTGTGCTCCGCGACGAGGTCGTGAGCGGCGCCTTGACCGTCGAAGCCGGGCGCATCGCCGAGATCCGCCAAGGCACAGGCGTGCCCCGCGGCGCGGTCGATTGCGGCGGCGATTACGTGATTCCGGGGCTTTTCGAGCTGCACACGGATAATCTCGAGCGGCATATCGAGCCGCGTCCTTCGGTCGACTGGCCGCACCTTCCCGCGATACTCGCCCATGACGGCGAGCTTGCTTCCACGGGCATCACCACGGTGTTCGATGCGCTGCGTGTCGGTTCCATTCACGGCGGCAAGGCGCGCTATGATCCCTATGCGCGCCGTCTTGCCGACGAGCTTCTCGCGCTGCGCTCCGAGAACGTCCTGCGGATCAGCCACTTCCTGCACCTGCGGGCGGAGATCTGTTCAGAGACGCTGCTCGAGGAGCTTGCCGATTTCGGACCCGAGGACAGGGTCGGCATCCTGAGCCTCATGGATCACACGCCCGGCCAACGGCAGTTCCGCGACACCACGCAGCTGAAAACCTACATCGCCAAGAAACGTGGCCTCGACGATGCGGAGTTCGAGGCGCATGTCGCCAATCTCAAGCGGCTTCAGGAAACCTATGGCGCAAGGCACGAAGCGGGCGCGGTGGCGGAGGCCGGCCGTATCGGCGCGGTCCTGGCGAGCCACGACGACACGACCGCCGATCACGTAGAGACGTCGCGCGCGCATGGCGTGCGGTTCGCCGAGTTCCCAACGACGCTCGAAGCGGCGGAGGCCTGCCGCGAGGCCGGGATCGCCGTCATGATGGGCGCGCCGAACGTGATCCGGGGCGGTTCGCATTCCGGCAATGTCGCCGCGCATGACCTCGCGGCGGCGGGCCTTCTGGATATCCTGTCGTCCGATTACGTGCCCTCGGCGCTGCTCTATGCCGCGTTCCAGCTGGCCGAGGCGTGGAAGGATCTGCCGCGCGCCATCGCCACGGTCACCGCGCGGCCGGCCGAGGTGACCGGGCTCAAGGATCGCGGAACCCTCGAGACCGGAAAACTCGCCGATCTCGTGCGGGTGCATGCTTTGGGCGAAGTGCCGGTGGTCCGGTCAGTCTGGAGCCGGGGGCGTCAGGTCGCCTGACGTCAGGCCGCCTGCTCCCCGACAAGGCCCAACGGCTCCTGATCTCGATCGAGCTCGATCGTGAAGGTCGTCCCGCGTCCCGGCTCGGCGGTGAACCAGATCCGGCCCCCGTGCGCGTCGACGATACGCTTGGCGATACTGAGGCCGAGGCCGCTGCCCTCGTGGCGGCGCGTTTCGTACTGAGCGGCCTGCTGGAATTCCTGGAAAACCTTGTCATGGAATTCCTCGGGGATGCCCTCCCCGTTGTCGGAGATCGCGATCCGCGCCTTGTCGCCGCTGGCTTTGAGCGACACGCGGACATGCCCCGCGCCTTCCTTCGAGAACTTGGCGGCGTTCGACAGAAGGTTCGAGATCACCTGATCGAAGCGGCTCGGGTCGATACGCGACCAAAGAGGCTCCGAGGGCAGATCGAGATAGATCTCGGCCTTCATGCTTTCGGCGAAGGGACCGAAGCGGTCGACGATATCGCGCAGCATGGCGCCAAGGTCGGCAGCCTCGGGGTTGATCTCGATCTTGCCCGATTCCGCGCGCTGCAGAAGAAGAAGATCGCTGACCAGAGTGGCAAGACGATGGGAGTTGCGCCCGGCGACGTCGAGTGGACCTTTCATGCGGTCCGGCACCGGGCCGAGCGCGCCGGAGTTCAGCACGTCCAGCGCGCCCTTGATGGATGTCAACGGCGTACGCAATTCGTGGCTCACGGTTGCGAGAAATTGCGTCTTTGCGCGGTATGCCGCCTTTGTGCGCTCATGCTCCTCCTCGAGCGCCTTTCGACTTTTCAGATGCGCTGTATAGCTCGTCAGGAAGCTGCGCGCGCATTCCAGAAGGAACATTGTCACGTAGATCGTCGTGAAGAAGTGCAGCCAGGTCTCCGAACCGATGCCGTCGCCGGTTACCAATATATCGCGCAGCGGAATGAACAGGATCGCAAGCACGTAGATGATGAGCCGCAGCGCCAGGATCGGCAGAAACTGGTGATTGTTGATCGCCGCGAAAATCGCGGCCGAGAACAGAACGATCATCGGCAGGAAGTGCCCGCTTTCGGGGCCCTGCAGTTCTGCCAGTGAGATCGCGAAGTAAGAGATCGCCATAGCACTGATAGCAGTGCTGATATACAGCATCGCCACCGCGCGCCGCACTTTGTGGACGTCCCAGCACCGTACGGTGAGAATACTGCGGACCACGAAGGCGTCGATCGTCTCGGAGACCAGCGTCACGCAGAAGAAGATCGCGCCGAGCTGCCAGCTATAGTACGATGACGTCAGAACGAGCATCGTGACATAGATGATCAGCCGCTGCCCAAAGAGGCGCTGGCCCACGCGCGCGTAGTCGCGCAACCGTCTCCGGTTGGACCAGATTTCGTCCTCACGGGCCAGAAGTGCCGGTAATTTCACCAGGATCTCTCCGGTTGTGGTCATTTCGGCAATACAAACCGAGAACTCGCCCTCAGATAGTTCATAATACCATTGAACCTATCTGCAATTGTGTCCAGATTAGGGAAAAAACGTGTGTGGTGTGGAAAACTCAATCACCTACGCCTGAGGCTCCCGATTGTCATTTCAAGAGCGCAAAGCCGACATTGCATTTCCGGAACTCGAGCCGGAACTGCCGTCAGAGAAAAAAACCAGAAATCCGGCATTTTTAAGGAATGTCGGATCAAGAGTCCTGCTCGCGCAGCATCCACGCCTCAAAACCAGTGTTATCTCGGTCCATAACCAACATCTTCACGGAGAGCTCTATCTCGAGTTTCTCCGCGCTCGAAAGCGCGTATTCATCGAACAGAAGAAATGGGACCTGCCCTTCGAGAAGGATCTCGAATTCGATCAATACGATACGCCACAGAGCCGTTGCGTCATCATCCACGAATTCGGCGAGGTGCTCGGCGGATTGCGCCTTTTGCCGACGACTGCACGCTGCGCGTGTTACACCTACATGATCCGGGACGCACAGCGCGGGCTTCTGCCGGACATTCCGGATTATATCCTCTACGAAAAAGCACCGGTCGCAGATCATATCTGGGAAGGCACGCGGCTCTTCGTCTCGCAGGACATCTCGGCTGAAAGACGGGTCGGCGTGCAGACGCGCCTGATGCTCGCCATGGCCGAAACCGCCGTTGAGGCGGGCGCGACGCATGTCATCGGGCTGGTGCCGGCCCTTTATCAGCGCTGGGTGGCACGCCTCGGGATCGGAGCACTGCCGCTCGGACCCAAGATGAACATCGACGGGGAGAACACGCAGGCCGCCGTGATGCATGTCGCAGCGGTCGCCAAAAACGGGAAGACCCACCATTGATGTTTGGGCAGGCAAGAATCCGCTCCGGCATCATTTGGCCGGGAATATATCACAATTCGGCCTCAAAACGCTGGCTCTTTGGAAACAGTTTACGCAACTTTAAATGAAAGTCGTGCCCATGCGAATTCTGGCAGTAGACGACGACCCCATCGTTCTGGATCTTCTCGAGGTTGCGCTGACGGGAGCTTCGCTTGACGATCTGACCCGTGCGACCTCTGCGGAGGAAGCGCTCGATCTCATCGACGAGACCGAGGAATCCTTCGAATGTATCCTTCTCGACATCAACATGCCCGGCATCGACGGCATCGAGCTGTGCCGCAGGGTTCGGGAATATCCCGAATACGAGACGGTTCCGATCATCATGATCACCCGCCTTGATCACCGCAGCTACCTCGAGAAGGCGATCCGCATGGGCGCCTCCGACTATGTCGTGAAGCCCTTCGACGGCACCGAGGTCGTCACCCGCATCGAGCTTGCCGCGCTGCGCCGGGCTCGCGACGCCGACCAGATCCCGGCACAGGGGCCGATCCCGCTGACCGATCCCGTTTCGCGCGCCGATCGCGAATGCGCCGAGTTCATCGAGCTGCCCGCCGCGCTCTCGTTCGAGACGATGAAATCCAGCATCACCTTCATTCCCGAAGAGACGCTGCTGAAGTTCAGCGCGATCAAGATCGCCAATTTCGATGCGCTGCGTGGTTCGCTCTCGCGGGACGAGCTCTCTCAGGCGATCATGCGGGTGGGCCGTAGCGTCGCGACCCGTCTGAAAGGCACCGACTTCATGATGGCATACGCGGGCGCAGGCACGATCGTTGCGGTCGTGCGCGGCCTGCACCAGACCTCGGCCAGCGCGCTCGGCTCCTCTTTGCAGGCGGCGCTGCTCGAGACCGTGCCCACGGAGGCTGTCATCCCGGAGATCGTGGTCGCGACCGCGGGCCCGTCCAACACGGTCCACCGCCAGGATCGGATGACCCGGATCCGCTACGCGATCTACTGCGCCGACGAGGCTGCCCGCGAGACATGGTCCTTCGGCAAGCAGATCCGCGCGACCGTCGCCGCGGCCGAAGAGCTGGAAACGGAACGGACGCACTGAACCACTGCGCGGGGCCGGCCCGACGCGGGCTGGCCCGACGCGGGCGTGATTTGACTTTTTCGCTCATGTCGCCACGCTTTGGTGCATCCCGACAGGAGCCCTTGCGTGCGGACCGCCCTCGTTCTCAGCATTGCCTGCCTTTCGAGTTCGGCCGCAGCGCTGGAGCTGACGATGACCGGCAGCTACGCGCTCGCCCGACCGTCGAGCCTCGACTACGACCCGACATTCTGCGGCCTCTGGATCGCCAATGAAGGCCCCGAAGCCGTTCTGGTCACGCTCCAGGGAGACGAGCTTCGGCGGATCGGTTCGGATCTGAGCAGGATAAAGGCGATCTCGATCGAAGGAGACGGTCTCATCGTCGCGGACGGTCTGGGGCTCTTTCAGCGCCTGACGAAGGATGGCGAGCCCCTCGCAGCGCCATTCCGCATCTCGAGCGGCTGGGCCGATACCGAAGGAATCGCGATCGACGAGGATGGCAGCCTCATCACCGTCGAGGATGATCCCGAATATCTCTCATGGCTGTCGCCGGACGGCGACGTGCTGCGCCGGATCGACACGATGCAACTCGACCCGCCCTTGTCGGAGGCGCAAGGCATCGCCCGCGATCCGCGCACGGGGCATCTGTTGATCGTGGACGATTGGGAAGGCACCAACAGCCTTTACGAATTCGACGCAGAGGGCACGTTGATCGCCACGCAATCGCTGGTGCCGTTTGGCACGGATCCCGAAGGCATCGCGATCCGTCCGGGTTCGGGCCAGCTTTTCGTCGCGTTCGACATGGGCGCACGGATCGCGAGCTTCGACTATGTCCCGACCCTGCCGCCCGGATCGGAGCCGCTGCCGCCAGGCGCGGATTGCATGATGTTCTGAAACGGCAAACTCCGCCAAGGCAGCCTTCGGAGCCCGGCGAGGCTCCACATCACGCGGCGCGCGCGCCCGTTCATGCCCCGCTTGATCCGTGTCGTTGCAGTCAGCTCTTCCTGTCCCGCCGGTCGCGGGCCGCCTTGGAATGGCGACCGTGCCGGGCTAGGAGAAGGCTTCCGCCCGGAAACGCTTGAGGTCTGAAATGACGGACGCTCCTTCCCTCGACGAAACTGCCCGGAAACTGGCCGATCGGGTCGCTGCCCTGCCCGCGCGAACGCCGCGCCTTCTGGTGGCCGTGGCCGGACCGCCGGCATCGGGCAAGACGACGCTGGCCGAACGCCTGACCGAGATGCTGTGCGAAGGCGGGCATGAGGCGCGGCACGTGCCGATGGACGGCTTTCATCTAGACAATTCAGTGATCGAGCCGCGCGGGCTTCTTCACCGGAAAGGCGCGCCCGAGACCTTCGACGCGCAGGGTTTCGTTCACGCGATGCAGCGGCTTGCGAGCGAGCAGGAGGTGATCCTGCCGGCCTTCGACCGCGCCCGCGATATCGCCGTTGCAGGCCGGATCGCCATCGGCCCCGAGACGCGCATCGCGGTCGTTGAAGGCAATTACCTCTGCTTCACGGAAGATCCTTGGTGCGCGCTCGCCGAACTGTGGCAGTTCAGCGTTTTTCTCGACGTGCCCGATGACGTCCTTCGCACCCGCCTCGTCGAGCGCTGGCGCGACCACGGACTGAGCGAGGCGGCCGCGCTGGCCCGCGCCGAAGAGAACGATCTGCCGAACGGGCTGCGTGTTCTTCAGAAAAGAGCCGAAACAAGCCTGACGCTTGGCGGCTGACCGGGCTAGGCTGCTCGCAAGCCGAGGATCTCGCGCGCCTCGACCGGGCTGGCGACAGGGCGCTCGTATTTCGCACAGAGCTCCGCCGCGCGGGCGATGAGCGCCGCGTTGGATGGTGCGAGCCTGTCGCGATCGAGACGCACGTTGTCCTCGAGCCCCGCCCGCGTATGTCCCCCCGCCGCGATTGCCCATTCGTTGACGACGAGCTGGCTGGCGCCGATCCCGGCGGCGCACCAGTTTGCCTCGGGCGCGCGGGAGCGCATCGTCTCGACGTAGAAGTCGAACACGGCGCGGTCAGCGGGCATGGCGTTCTTCACGCCCATCACGAACTGCACGTAAAGCTTGCCGTAAAGATGCCCAGCCTCATGGCGGCGGATCGCCTGGATGATATGGCTGAGATCGAAGGCTTCGACCTCGGGCGTGACTTCGTAGGTCCGCATCTCTGAGGCGAGCCAATCGACGAGATCGGGCGGATTCTCGTAGACACGCGTCGGGAAGTTGTTCGAGCCGACCGAGAGCGACGCCATGTCCGGCCGCAATGGCAGCATCCCGCCCCGCGCCTGCCCGGCGCCCGACCGTCCGCCAGTCGAGAACTGCACGATCATGCCGGGGCAATGCGCCTCGATGCCTTCCTTAAGAAGCGCGAATTTCTCAGGGTCGGAGGATGGCGTCTCGTCGTCGTTGCGCACGTGGCAATGGGCGATGGCGGCCCCCGCCTCGAAGGCTTCATGCGTCGACTCGACCTGTTCGGCCACCGTGATCGGCACCGCCGGATTGTTCGCCTTGGTCGGCAACGATCCGGTAATCGCAACGCACAGAATACAGGGCTTCCCCGCGACATCGGCCATATTTCATCTCCTCCCCGGCAATCTCGGGACAAAGACTACCCTGCCCAGCGGCGGATACAATGGCCGCCTCTCACGCGGGCGCGGGCTCTGCCTCGGGCTTGAGAGTGCGCGCAGCCAGCCAACTGAGCGCCACGAAAACGGCCGCCGTCGCAAGGCACAGGGGCAGCCCCCCGATCTGGTAGCTGAGCCCGGACATCAGCGTGCCAAGAAGGCGACCGGCGGCGTTGGCCATGTAGTAGAAGCCCACATCCATCGTCACCCGCTCCACCCCCGCGAAATTGAGGATCAGGTAGGAATGCAGCGCCGAGTTGACGGCGAAGATCGCGCCGAAGACCAGAAGGACGACAACGATGGTGACGGTAAGCCAGGTCGCAGGCTCTCCCGCGATCCAGACGAGAAGCGCCAGCGCGGCAGGCAGCGCGAAGAGCCGCCCGGTCCATGCCTGCGCCTCGGGCACCAGCTCCGCCTCGGGGCGGTCTGCGGCGCGCAGGAGCTTCGGGGCGGATGCCTGCACCGCTCCGTAAAGAATCGTCCAGACGGCCATGAAACTGCCGATCATGAAGAATGCCGCGCGGTTGCCCTCTTCGGTGCCGTCGGACAGCACCGCGTAGAAGTAGATCGGGATGCCGACCACGAACCAGACATCGCGCGCACCGAAGAGGAAGACGCGCGCGAGAGAGAGCCGGTTGATGTTCTGGTCCTTGGAGATCACCTCGGAGAACTTCGCATCCTTGCGCCCGACCGGCAGCCCGGACGGCATTTTGAGCGCGATCGCGGCGAGGATCACCGACAGCACCGCCGCCATCGCCAGAACCGAAGCGGTGAAGCCAAGCAGCGCCAGCAGGCCAGCGCCCAGAAGGAAGCCCACACCCTTCACCGCATTCTTGGACCCCGTCAGAACCGCGACCCATCGGAAGAGCCCGCCTTGCGCCTTGGGCGCGAGCGTCTTCACGGCACTCTTGGCCGAGGTCTTGGCAAGATCCTTGGCGACGCCCGATGCGCCTTGCACCGCCATGACATAGGCGACCGACGCCCAGAGCGCCCATCCCGGATCGAGCGCGGCAAGCGCCAGCAGCGCCACGACCTGAAGGCCAAGCCCGGCATACAGCGTCGAGGTCATCCCGAACCGCGCCGCGATCCAGCCCGCGCAAAGATTGGTGATGATCCCGGCAATCTCGTAAAGGATGAAAAGGTAGGCCAGTTGCACGGGCGAGAAGCCGAGCGTGTGGAAGTGCAAGAGCACCAGCATCCTCAGCGCGCCATCGGTGAGCATGAAGGCCCAATAGGCCGCCGTCACCGCGATATAGGCGGAAAGCCCGTCCTGCCGCGCCGCGCTCATAGGGACGCGCCCACCATGCGTGCCACGTCGACGAGGCGGTAAGCATACCCCATCTCGTTGTCGTACCACGCATAGATCTTGGCCTGCGTGCCGTTCACCACCATCGTCGAGAGCGCATCCACGATGCCCGAGCGGGTGTCATTGGTGTAATCGGCCGAGACGAGCGGGCGCTCCTCGTAGCCGAGAATGCCCTTCAGTGGGCCCTCTGCGGCCTCCTTGAAGAGCGCGTTCAGCTCCTCCGTGGTGGTCTCGCGCTCCAGTTCGAAGACGCAATCGGTGATCGAGGCGTTGAGGAGCGGCACGCGGACCGCGTGCCCGTTGAGACGTCCCTTGAGCTCGGGATAGATCAATGTGATCGCCGTGGCAGACCCCGTGGTCGTCGGAATGAGCGAGGTCAGCGCGGAGCGCGCACGGCGGAGATCCTTGGCGGGCCGGTCCACGATGGTCTGCGTGTTGGTGACATCGTGGATCGTTGTGATCGAGCCGTGCCGGATGCCGATCGCCTCTTGCACGACCTTCACGACCGGTGCGAGGCAGTTCGTCGTGCAGGAGGCCGCGGTCACGATCCGGTGCTCCGCGGGGTCGTAGATGTCATGGTTGACGCCGTAGACGACATTCGCCGCATTACCGTCCTTCACGGGCGCGGAGACCACGACCTTCTTCACACCAGCCTCGAAATACGGGGCAAGCTTGGCCTCGGTCTTGAAGACGCCGGTGCAGTCGATGACCACGTCGACGCCGTCCAGCGGCAGATCCTCGATCCGACGTTCGGAATGGACCGGCAGGCGCATGCCGTTCACCGTGATGCTGCCTGCATCATGGGCGAACTCGGCGTCCCAGCGGCCATGAACGGAATCGAATTCCAGAAGATGCGCGTGCATCTCGGGATCGCCGACCGCGTCGTTGATCCAGGCGATCTTTGTGCCTTGGTCGATCAAGGGTTTCAGCGCAAGTTTTCCGATACGGCCAAGGCCGTTCAGCGCGTAGGTGGTCATGCGGGCTCCCCGGCATTGGTCTGGCCGATGTCATCGACGGCGTGTTGCAGCGAGATCCGGTCGAGCGTGCCGATGGGCAGCGCGACGAAGGCCTGAATGCGATTGCGAAGGGCGCCATAGGCGTGCTGGAAGGCGAGGCTCTTCTCGGCATCGGTGCCGACCGTCTTCACCGGGTCGGGCATACCCCAATGCGCGCTGACAGGCTGGCCTGCCCAGGCCGGGCAATCCTCGTTTGCCGCGCGGTCGCAGACGGTAAAGACGAAATCGAATTGCGGCGCGTCCGGGCCTTGGAATTCCTCGACATTCTTGGCGCGCAGCGCGTCGATGTCGTAGCCTTTCTTGCGAAGCGTCTCCACCGCGAAGGGGTTCAGCTCCGAATAGGGCCTGGTGCCCGCCGAATAGACGTTGAAGCGATCTCCCCCCTCCCGGCGCAGGATCGATTCAGCGAAGATCGAGCGGGCGGAATTGCCCGTACAGATAAAGAGAACGTTGTATTTGCGGCTGGGCATGATCGCGTTTCCTTCTGGCAGGGGGAATGCGGATGGCCCGCAGAGATCCGGGCGGCCCCGGCAGCACTCCGCGAACAGGAAATCCATCAATCCCCGCGATCTCGTCGCATCGAGCCGGTAAAGCAGCGAGCGACCCTCACGGGACTGAGTAATCAGACCGACGTGACGCAGGGATGACAGGTAGGTGGAGGCGGTATTGGCGCGCGCGCCGATCGCGTCGGCCAGCTCGCCCGCCGGAACGGCATCGGGGTAGCGGCGCACAAGGAGCCGAAAGAGCGCGAGGCGCTGCGGATGGCCGAGGACGGCGAGCTGATCTGCGTGGTACGATTCCATATTTCAGGAAATATTGAAATATAGCGCGGGTCGTCAAGAGCCTTTCGCCCGTGGCGCGTGCGGGAGCGAGGGGCCAGCCCCTCGCGCTCCCCGCGGTATTTTCACCAATCCAAAGAGGGGGCGCAGCGCGCCCGTCAGGTCGTCTCGCGCTCTGCCCAGCCGGCGAAGACGCGCTCGAGAAAGACCACCGCGTAGTAAAGGGCGATGCCGAGCACCGCGAGCGCGATCAGCACCGCGAACATCAGGGGATAGTTCGAGTTCGTCTGGCCCGAGAGGAACAGCGCGCCGAGGCCGCGCCCGTGCGGCGAGACGATCTCCACGAGATTGGTGCCGATGAAGGCAAGCGTGACCGAGACTTTCAGCGCGCCGAAGAATTCGGGCAGCGTCTTCGGCAGCGCGATCTTGCGGAAGATCGTCACCCGGCTCGCGCCGAGCGAGCGCAGGATGTCCCGATATTCGGGTTCGAGCGTCGAGAGGCCGATCCCGACCGAGACGGCGATCGGGAAGAAGGAGATGAGGAACGCCATCATCACCGTGTTGAAATCGTGCTGGCCGATGAAGAGAAGCGCCAGCACCGGCACAAGTGTCGCCTTCGGGATCGCGTTGAACCCCACGAGCAGCGGATAGAGCGCATCGCGCATGATGCGCGAAAAGCCCATGACCATGCCGATCAGAACGCCGACGATCACCGCGAGCAGAAGGCCCGCGACCGTCCGCCAGAGCGTTTGCCAGGCGCCGACGAGGAACAACTCCCAGAACCGCGCATAGGCCTGCGGCAGATCGGAGGGAGACGCCATGACGTAGTCGGGCCAGCCGTTCAGGCGAACGAGTGCCTCCCAGAGAACGAGAAAGACAAGGATGGCGGCGATGGGCACGCCGATTTTCTGAAGGCTTTCCATCACTGCGCCTCCGCCGCGCCGCGCCCTTGGGCGATCTTGATCTGGTCGCGCAGGATATGCAGCATCTCGCCCGCCTCGCGTTCGTAGAGAATGTCGATGGTCCGGTCATCCGGAAGGGTCACGTCGAGCACATATTGAGTGCGTGCGGGTCGGCCCGACAGGACGATCACCTGATCGCCGAGAAAGACGCTCTCGCGCAGATCGTGGGTGATGAGGACTGCGGTGAACGGCTCCTTGGCGCGCAGATCGCGCATGGTCTGCCAGAGATCCTCCCGCGTGAAATTGTCGAGCGCGCCGAAAGGCTCGTCCATGATCAGCACGTCCGGTTTGTGCACGATGGCGCGGCAGAGCGAGGCGCGCTGACGCATGCCGCCCGAAAGCTCGGAGGGACGTTTGCCCTCGAAGCCCGACAGCCCCACCATCTCGAGCAGCGCCTCGGCGCGGGCCACGCGGTCGCGGCGCGGCATCGACGGAGCGACGATCTCGAGCGGCAGGATCACGTTGTCGAGGATGTTGCGCCATTCGAGAAGGACGGGGTTCTGAAAGGCCATGCCGACGGTCTTGCGCGGGCTCGTCACGCGCTTGCCGTGCAGCCAGACCTCGCCCTCGTCGGGACGCATGAGACCCGCGACAAGGCGCGTCAGCGTGGACTTGCCGCAACCCGAGGGACCGACCACCGCGCAGAATTCCGATTCCGCCACCTGGATGTCGAGCCCGTCGAGCACGGGCAGCGGGCCGGCCTTTGTGCGGTAGGCATGGCGCACGCCCTTGATGTCGATGAGATTGTCCATGTCCCCTGCCCCTTTGCCTTGCGGACCGGAGGCGCATGACCCCCGATCCGGTCGTTTTATTCGGACAGCATCCGCGCCTCTGCCTCGGGCAGGTAGCTGTCGTCGAAAAGCGCCGCGATGTCCGGCTCGTTCTGGAACTCGTAGACCGTGCGTGTCTGTTCGATGGCGGCAGCAAACCGCTCGGGGTCGATTCCGCCCATGCCGTTCTCGGCGACGTAATCGGTAAGGACATTGGCCTCGATCGACAATTGCAGACGGCGCTGTTCGAGATCGGCATCGGCCGCCGGGTTACGCTCGAGGAGCGAGGCGATGGCCGCCTCGGGGTCGGAGATCGCCGCCTGCCAGCCTTCGGCGATACCGGTCAGGAAACCTGTCACGGCTTCTGGGTTCTCGGAGGCGAAGTCGGTGTTCACGATAATCGCGTTGCCATAGAGATCGACGCCGTAATCGGCCATCAGAAGCACCGAGATGTCGTCCTCTGGGACGCCGAGCCGGATGAGGTTCAGCGTCGAGGAGAAGGAAAAGCCGGTGACGGCGTCCACTTCGCCCGAGGCCAACATCGGCTCGCGGGTCGGAAAGCCCACGGGCTCCACGGTAATCGCATCCATGTCGAGATCGTTCTCGGCGGCGAAGATCGGGAACTGCGCCCAGGCGCCGTCCGGCGGCGGCGCGCCGAGCGTTGCGCCTTCAAGATCGCCGGGCGCTTCGATGCCCTGGCTGATCCGGCCGACGACGGCGAAGGGCGGCTTGTCGTAGACCATCATCACCGGAACGACGGGCGCGCCGGGGTTCTGGTCGAGAAAGCGGATGACCGAATTGATATCGGCAAAGCCGACCGGGAAGGCACCGGTGGCGACTTTCGGGATCGCGTCGAGCGAGCCCTGACCTTCGGTGATCGTCACCTCGAGGCCCTTGTCTGAAAAGATGCCCTCGTCGATCGCCAGGGTGTATGGCGCGGCGGGACCTTCGAACTTCCAATCGAGTGCGAAGGGCATCGAGGTCTGCGCGAGCCCGGCGCTGGCGATCAGCCCGAACGCGGCGGCGGCGAAAGAGGTTTTCAGCATGTATGTCTCCCTGTTGACGGGCCATCTTTCTCGGGACGTCTGATGGCTTGGCCGCTACCCTTGCGCGGCGCAGGCCAGTGAACCACAGCCGATGCCTGCACTCGACCATTTTTTCGGCACCCTGCCGATTTTTCGAGCAATCCTGAAAGGCCATTGCCGCAGGTCACACCTTTCCGTGAGGGCCGAGACCGCTATCTGTCCGGTCCATGACGCATTTTTCGCTCGCTCTGCCGCCCCGCATCGCATTTGGCAGGACTTGTTCGGACGCTGCGCCGGACGCTTGTCTCGCATTGGGGCAGCGCGTTCTGATGCTCCGAAGTCCGTCCGTCTCCGCTGCGGGCCGGATCGGCCGTGCGCTGGAGGAAAAAGGCGCGGAGCTGGTCACGGAAGACCATCGCGGCGAGCCGACGATCGACGCGCTCCGCGCCGCGCTCGACCGCTGGCGGACGGCCCCGCCTGACGTGATCCTTGCGATTGGCGGCGGATCGGTGATCGACATGGGAAAGGCGCTGGCGGCTTTGCTACCGCAGCCGGGTCCGGCCGAAGATCATCTCGAAATCGTGGGGGCCGGGCGTCCGCTCGACACGCCGCCACTGCCTGTGATCGCCGTGCCCACCACGGCGGGCACGGGGGCCGAGGCGACAAAGAACGCGGTGATCGGCGTGCCGGAGGCGGGGCGAAAAGTGTCCTTGCGCGATCCGGGGATGATCCCGGCCCGCGCTTTCGTCGATCCCGCCCTGACCGATGAAAGCCCGCGCAACGTTACGCTAGCGTCGGGGCTCGATGCGATCACGCAAGTGATCGAGCCGTATCTCTCCGCGCGGGCGAACCTCGTGACGGATGCGCTCTGCCGCGACGCGATCAGCCGCGGAATCGATGCACTGCACTGGCTGATGGCCGAAGAGACCGCCGAGGCGCGGGACACGATGGCCTATGTCAGCCTGATTGGCGGTATCGCCCTGGCCAATGCGGGCCTTGGTGCCGTTCACGGGCTTGCGGGCGTGGTCGGCGGTCAGACGGGGCTCGCGCACGGTGCGATTTGCGGACGGCTCCTCGTGCCAGTCCTCAGGGCCAACGAGGAAGCGCTGGCGGTGGACCGTGACACCGCGCGGATCGATTTCGTCGCGCGCATCCTTGCGGACCAGTTCGGGGTGCCGAAGATGGGGGCATTCGACGCCTTCCAGGACTGGATTGACGACCAGGGCCTGCCCTATATTCCGCGGCCCGAAAACAGTGAGACAGTGTTGGGCAGCTGGGCCGAGGCGGCGGCGGACGCCTCCTCGATGAAAGCCAACCCGGTCCCGTTGCCGCGCGAAAGGCTTGCCGCGATCCTGTCCGAAGCCAGCGCCTGATCCGCAATATCCCGCGAAGGGCGGCGCATCACGTCAATCGGTTGCTCCTGCCGGCGGTTCCGATCTCCGCACGCCTATCCTGTCACCGTTGGAGCGCGGCCGGCTGAGCCGACCTCCTCGGCCACGTCCGTCAGCCGTTCGGCCAGCGGGTTCGAGGCGCGCCAGATCATGCCGACGCTGCGCTTCGGACGCGGATCGGCGAAACGCGCGACCGACACGCGGGCCGAGCGCGTCTCGACCGGCACGGCCATCTCGGGAATGAGCGTCACGCCGATCCCCGCGCCGACCATCTGAACGAGCGTCGCGAGCGAGGATCCCTCGAGCCCTTCGCGCGGCAGGTTCGACGTCATCTTGCAGAACGATAGTGCCTGGTCGCGAAAGCAGTGCCCCTCTTCGAGGAGGAGAAGCCGCATCCGCGCCAGCGCCTCGCCGTCGGGCACCGGCAGGTCGGCATCGGCTTCGGGCCGGATCAGCACGAAATCCTCGTCGAAAAGCGCAGTCTCCGACAGGCCCGGCTCCGAGACCGGCAGCGCCACGATGGCCGCATCGAGCCGTCCATCACGCAGCTCCTCGATAAGGCGTTGTGTGACGGTCTCGCGAATATGGATGTCGACCTCGGGAAACCGCTCGCCGAGCCGCGCGATGACCCTCGGCAGAAGATACGGCGCGATCGTCGGAATGACCCCGAGGCGAAGGCGCCCCGAAAGGCCCTCCCCGGCTGCGCGCGCCATATCGGAGAGCTCGTCCACCGCGCGCAGCACCTCGCGGGCACGGGCGGTGAACTCCTCTCCGAACGCGGTCAGCCGCGCAGCGCGCGCACCGCGCTCCACCAGTTTGAGGCCAAGCGATGCCTCAAGCTCGCGGATCTGCACTGACAAAGCAGGCTGGGAGATCGACGACGCCTCTGCCGCGCGGCCGAAATGTCCGTGGCGCGCAAGCGCGTCGAGATAACGAAGCTGTCTCAGGCTGAATTCGCTCATAAGAAAAAGTTATCAAAACCATTCCCAAAAGCAAATTTTCTTCATAGCTGGAGGATGCTAAACACGGGCACAGATCACTGCGCCGGGGGAATCGTTCCGGCTGCACGACAACCCGAGAGGAGAGACAAGATGATGGACGGCAACGATCTTGGCGGCTGCCCGGTCATTCACGGCACCGCCACGCAATCGCGCTTCGGCGGTCGCGGCAACCGGGACTGGTGGCCCAATCAGCTGAACCTGAAGATCCTGCATCAGAACCAGCCTGCCGGTAACCCGATGGGCGGCGATTTCGATTATGCAGAGGCGTTCAAGGCCCTCGATCTCGATGCGGTCAAGACGGATATCGCGCATGTCCTGAAGGACAGCAAAGACTGGTGGCCCGCCGATTACGGCCACTACGGCCCCTTCATGATCCGCATGGCCTGGCATTCCGCCGGCACCTATCGCACCGGCGATGGTCGCGGCGGCTCGGGCTCGGGGAGCCAGCGTTTCGCACCGCTCAACTCCTGGCCCGACAACGGCAACCTCGACAAGGCCCGCCGCCTGCTCTGGCCCGTGAAGCAGAAATACGGCCGGTCGCTCAGCTGGGCAGACCTCTTCATCCTGACGGGCAATGTCGCTCTCGAGGATATGGGCTTCAAGACCTTCGGTTTCGCCGGTGGCCGCGAGGACATCTGGGAGCCCGAGGAAGACATCTATTGGGGCTCCGAAGAAAAGTGGCTCGCCACCTCCGATGAGCCGAACAGCCGCTACGCCGAGGGCCGCGCGCTCGAAAACCCGCTGGCGGCGGTGCAGATGGGCCTCATCTACGTCAACCCCGAGGGCCCGGACGGCAACCCCGACCCGCTGGCCTCGGCGCAGGATATCCGCGAGACCTTCGCGCGCATGGCGATGAACGACGAGGAAACCGTCGCGCTCACCGCGGGCGGCCACACCTTCGGCAAGACCCACGGTGCGGGTGACGCGGCGAATGTGGGCGTCGAGCCAGAGGGCGGCGACATCACGGCGATGGGCTTCGGCTGGCTCTCGACCTTCGAGAGCGGCAAGGGCAAGCACGCGATCACCTCGGGTCTCGAAGGTCCGTGGACGCCGACGCCGACGCAGTGGGACATGTCCTATTTCGACATGCTCTTCGGCTACGAGTGGGAGCTGACCAAGTCCCCGGCCGGCGCGCATCAGTGGACGCCGAAGAACATCAAGGACGAGGACAAGGCCCCGCAGGTCGACGGCTCGGACGAGAAGGTCGTGCCGATGATGTCCACCGCCGACATGGCGATGAAGATGGACCCGGCTTACGAGAAGATCTCGCGACGCTTCCATGCCAACCCGGACGAGTTCGCCGATGCCTTCGCCCGCGCTTGGTTCAAGCTGACCCACCGCGACATGGGTCCGAAGGTCCGTTACCTCGGTAAGGAAGTCCCCGCCGAAGACCTCATCTGGCAGGATCCGATCCCCGAGCGCGATCACGAGCTGGTCGATGCGAAGGATATCGACGCGCTGAAAGCCTCGATCCTCGAAAGCGGCCTGTCCGTGCGTGAGCTGGCCTATACCGCCTGGTCCTCGGCGGCGACCTATCGCGGATCGGACAAGCGCGGCGGCGCCAATGGCGCGCGCATCCGTCTGGCGCCGCAGAAGAGCTGGGAGGTCAACGAGCCCGAGCAGCTCTCCAAGGTGCTCGAGGTTCTCGAAGGTCTGCAAAAGGCGTTCAATGACGGTCAGAGCGGTAACAAGCGGATCTCGCTCGCCGACATGATCGTTCTCGGCGGCAACGCGGCCGTTGAAGAAGCCGCGCGCAAGGCCGGTCACAAGGTCGAGGTGCCTTTCACTCCGGGCCGGATGGATGCCACCGAAGAGCAGACCGACGTCGACAGCTTCGACGTGCTCGAGCCCGGCGCGGACGGCTTCCGCAACTACCTCAAGACCGGCTACACCGTGCCGACCGAGGAGCTCTTGATCGACCGCGCGCATCTTCTGACGCTGACCGCGCCCGAGATGACGGTGCTGGTCGGCGGGATGCGCGCGATGGGTCTCAACCAGGGCGAGCGCAAGCACGGCGTGTTCACCGACCGTCCCGGCGCGCTGACCAATGACTTCTTCCTCAATATCCTGTCGATGGATACCGAGTGGAAGCCGGTCGACGAGAACGGGCAGGAATTCGAAGGTGTGGACCGTGCCAGCGGCGAGAAGAAGTGGGATGCGACCCGCGTCGATCTGGTCTTCGGCTCGAATTCGCAGCTTCGCGCGATCTCCGAGGTCTATGCCGAGAACGGTCACGAAGAGAAGTTCGTCGCCGATTTCGTGAAGGCCTGGGTCAAGGTGATGGATGCGGATCGCTTCGACGTGAAGTGAGCCCAGCTCCCTCTGCAAATGAAACGCGCGCCCCGAGGGGCGCGCGTTTTTCGTTCTGAGGCCCCTGCCCTGTCCCTTGAAACCTCAGGGCATCAGAACGGTATCAATGACGTGGATCACGCCGTTCGTTGCCATGATGTCGGCTGTGGTGACGCGGGCATTGTCCACATGCACGCCGTTGCGGCCGTCGATATGCACGTCCGAGCCCTGAACCGTCGTCACCGACATGCGCTGACCGGCAAGCTGGTCGGAGGTCACCGCACCCGGCACCACGTGATAGGTCAGGATCGAGGTGAGCTGGTCCTTGTTCTCGGGGAGCAGAAGGCTTTCAACCGTGCCTGCAGGCAGCTTGGCGAAGGCCGCGTTGGTCGGCGCGAAGACGGTGAAAGGCCCGTCGCTCTTGAGCGTGTCGACAAGCCCGGCGGCCTCCACAGCGGCCACGAGTGTCGAAAAGTCGTCGTTTGCCGCAGCGATATCGACGATGTCGTCTCCGTCATCCATCGCCGGAGCGCAGGCGGCGGCCAAGGCTGCGACGCTGAGCGCGGCGAAGGTCTTGATGGCAAAACGTCGTTTCATGGGACGTCCTTCCTCGGTTTTTTCCAATCTGGGTGCTGCGCCGTCTCGCCCGGCGCTGGTTAGGTTTACGCGACGTCGCCCATGCCGGATCAGTTTTGCCTGTATCGCCACCCGGGCACGGGTTCAAAGCGGCGGACCTGTGGTCTAGGCTCAAGGCCTCAACGCCCGTCGAAAGGCCTCGCATGACGCTTTCCCTCGCCCATATCCTCTCGGCCCGGCGCACCTTGCGGGGCGTCGCCGATGCGACCCCCTTCGTGCCCTCGCCGTTCATGACGAAGGCTGCCGGGCAGGACTTCCTGCTCAAGCTCGAGAACATGCAGCCGATCGGGGCCTTCAAACTGCGCGGCGCGATGAACGCGGTGATGGCCTTGCCAGAGGGCACGGCGGGCGTGACCTGCTGCTCCACCGGCAATCACGGGCGGGGCGTTGCCTATGCGGCCGGCCTGCGCGGCATTCGCGCGGTGATCTGCATGTCCGAGCTGGTACCGCAGGCGAAGGTCGACGGCATCCGGGCGCTCGGCGCTGAGGTGCGGATCAAGGGGCGCAGCCAGGACGAGGCGCTGGCCGAGAGCCTCAGGCTCGTCAAGGAAGACGGGCTGGTGGAGATCTCGCCCTTCGACGATCCGCATGTCATCGCGGGACAGGGAACGATCGGCCTCGAGATGCTGGAGGCGCGGCCCGATCTTCACACGATCCTCGTGCCTCTTTCGGGCGGCGGGCTGGCCGCGGGCGTCGCGCTTGCCGCCAAGTCGATCAATCCGGACATCCGCGTCATCGGCGTCTCGATGGATCGCGGCGCGGCGATGCACCTCTCCATCGCGGCGGGGCATCCCGTCGAGGTGGAGGAAGTCGCGAGCCTCGCCGACAGCCTCGGCGGCGGGATCGGGATGCAGAACCGGCTCTCCTTCCCACTCTGCCGCGACCTTCTGGACGACACCGTCCTGGTGACAGAGGACGAGATCTATCACGCCATGCAGGTTCTTTTCTACGAAGACCGGATCGTCGCCGAGGGAGCCTGTGTGGTCGGCCTTGCGGCAAAGCTGGCGGGCAAAGTGCCCGCAGCCGAGGGGCCCGTCGGCACGATCATCACCGGGCGGAACCTCGACATGACCATGTTCCATGACATCATGGCCGGGCGCGATGTGCAGCTCGGCGACGTGACCGTGAAAGGCAAACCCTATGGCGCATGACGTTCGTGTGGTCACGGAGGCCGAACTGCGCGCAGTCGTCGCGCTCGATCTGGAGACGGTCGACGTGATCGAGGCGGCCTTTGCGGCGCTTGCCTCGGGCCGCGTGGTGATGCCGCCGATCCTGTCGATGGAGCTGGCGGAAGCCAATGGCGAGGTCGACGTGAAGACCGCCTATATTCCGGGATTCGACGGCTTCGCGATCAAGGTCTCGCCGGGCTTTTTCGACAATCCCTTGCTTGGCCTGCCGAGCCTCAACGGCTTGATGATCCTCTTTTCCGCCAAGACAGGCCTCGTGGAGACTGTCTTCCTCGACAACGGCTACCTGACCGACATCCGCACCGCCGCCGCGGGCGCGGTCGCCGCGCGGCACCTCGCGCGTTCAGAGATCGAAACCGCGGGCGTGATCGGAACAGGCGTGCAGGCGCGGCTTCAGATGAAGGCGGCGCATCTCGTCCGACCGTTCTCGAGGCTCTTGGTGCATGGCCGCGACGCCGCGAAAGCGCGCGCCTGCGCCGAGGAACTGGCCGCAGAGCTTGGCATCGAAGCAGACGCGGTGGATGCGGAGACCTGTGTGCGGGAAAGCCAGCTCGTGGTGACGACCACGCCCGCGCGCGACCCTGTGGTTCACGCCGACTGGCTGCATCCGGGACTGCACATCACCGCGATGGGCTCGGACCAGGCCGGCAAGAACGAGATCGCGCCCGAAGCGCTCGCCGCAGCCGATCTTTACGTCTGCGACAGGGTCAGCCAATGCGAGGTTTCGGGCGAGCTTGAAGCAGCGCACGCGGCGGGGCTTCTGATGGACAGAACGCCCCCAGAGCTTGGAGAGATCGTGGCCGGCACCCATCCCGGCCGCACCGATGCCACACAGGTCACGATCTGCGATCTGACGGGCACTGGCGCGCAGGACACGGCGATCGCGAGCCATGTCTCCACCCGGCTTTCCGGGGCCGGAACGCTCGTGCGCGCCTAGCGCGCGGCGAGGACCGCGCCGATCCGCTCTATCGCCTTGGAAATGTTCGCCTCTGAATTGGCGTAGGAAATTCGTAGGAACCCCTCGCCATTTGCGCCGAACGACGTGCCCGCGACGGTCGCGACGCCCGCTTCCTCGAGAAACAGCGTCTGCGCGTCCATCGAGGTCAGGCCCGTCCCACGAATATCGGCAAAAGCGTAGAACGCCCCGCCCGGATCGGCGCAGGAGACCCCCGGCAGAGCGTTCAGCGCCTCCACCGTCACGATGCGGCGGCGATCGAAGGCGGCGACCATCTCGGCCACGGCGTCCTGCGGGCCGGTCAGCGCCGCGAGCCCTGCATATTGTGCCGAGGCGTTCACGCAGGAATGGTCGTTGATGCAAAGCCGCGTGACGTGATCGACCGCCGCTTCCGGCCAGACCGCGTAGCCGAGCCGCCAGCCCGTCATCGCGTAGGTCTTGGACCACCCGTCGAGCAGGATCAGCCGGTCGCGGATCTCGGGATAGCGCAGGAGCGAGACATGCTCGCGCCCGCCATAGAGCATCTGCGAGTAGATCTCGTCCGACAGGATCGCGACGTGCGGATGCTTGGCGAGGCCCGCGACGAGCGCATCGATCTCGGCTTTCGGCATCACCCCGCCGGTGGGATTGCCGGGCGAGTTCACCACGATCAGGCGCGTTCGATCCGTGATCCGGGACAGGATCGCCTCGGCCTCGGGCGCGTGTCCCAACGTTTCGGACAAGGGATAGGGCACGGCTGTCGCGCCGGAATAAGCGATGGCGGAGCCGTAGATGGGAAAGCCGGGATCGGGGTAGAGAATCTCCGCCCCCGGCTCGCCGAACATCAGCATGGCGAAGAACATCGTGGGCTTGCCGCCCGGCACCGCGACCACGTGGCCCGGATCGACCTCGGCCCCGTGGCGGCGGGCAAGGTCCGCGGCCACGGCTTCGCGCAGCGCCGGAATACCGTTCGCCGGTGTGTAGCCGTGATGGCCATCCCTCAGCGCCGCAATTCCGGCCTCGACGATATGGGGCGGTGTCGGAAAATCCGGCTGGCCGATACCGAGATTGACGATGTCGTGTCCCTCGGCGGCAAGCGCGTTGGCCCGCGCGAGGACTGTAAAGGCGGATTCCGTGCCCAGCCGCGAGAGCGAGGCGGCAAACCTGAGTTGAGACATTCCCGCATCCTCCCGATTGCGAAGATCATGGCTATCGCCGGGCGCAGGCGGGGGCAAGGGCGCGGTGTTCGGGAGGTTCAGACCGCAGCAGAGGCTACCGTCCGTTGCCTGAAAGCGACATATAATGTCGCATCCGGGCGATTCATCCCTTTACCGTCGTGTCGTGACAGATAGCTTAAGCTTCATCGCGTGTGGTGCCAAAGGTGCCCACGCCACCAAAAATGACAAAGCACAGATAGGGAAGATCATGAAGACACTCGCTTACAGCGCGGCAGCCATTGCGCTTTTCGCCGCCGCACCGGCATTGGCGCAGGAAGATTGCGGCGAAGTCTCCATCACGGAGATGAATTGGGCATCGGCCTCGATCGTGACCAATGTCGCGAACTTCATCCTGACGCAGGGCTATGGATGTGACGTCAGCGTGGTGCCGTCCGACACCGTGCCTGCGATCACCTCGCTCGTGGAGAACGGCGAGCCCGACATCGTGACCGAGCTCTGGACCAATTCCACCGGTGACGCCTATGCCCGCCTTGTCGAAGAGGGCCGCGTACAGGAAATCGGCACGATCCTCGATCCCGGCGGCATCGAAGGCTGGTGGGTGCCTGCCTATCTCGTCGAAGAGCATCCCGAACTCGCCGATGTCGAAGGTGTGCTTGCCAATCCCGACCTTGTCGGCGGGCGCTTCCACAACTGCCCCGAAGGCTGGGGCTGCCGAATCTCGAACGACAACCTGACCGAAGCCTTCGGCGTCGCGGAAGCGGGCATCGAGATCTTCAACCACGGCTCGGGCGAGACGCTCGCAACCTCGCTGGCCTCCGCCTACGAGGCCGAGGAGCCCTGGTTCGGCTATTACTGGTCCCCGACCGCGCTTCTGGGCTCCTACGACATGGTCAGCGTCGATATGGGCCCCTACAACGAAGAGGAATTCCGCAAGGCGACCCAGCCCGATTCCGAGAATGTGGGACGGTCCTCCTTCCCCGCATCGCCTGTGAAAACAGCCGTGGTCGCGGATTTTGCAGAGGCGCATCCGGCAATCGCTGATTTCCTGTCGAAGATGACCTACCCGACCTCGACCATGAGCGAGATCGTCGCCTGGATGGATGAGAACTCCGCCTCCGCCGAGGAGGGCGCGGTCTATTTCCTGACGAATTACCAGGACGTCTGGGGCGCCTGGCTCGACGAAGGGGCGACACAGCGCCTTCAATCCGTCCTGAACCAGCAGGGCTGAATTCAAGAGCGGCCTCTCGGGGCCGCTCTTCGCTTCTTGGCCGACCGCATGGCCGGTTCCCAAGCACAGGGAGAAACATCATGAAACTTCAACTGACCGCTGGCGCCGTCACCGCGCTTCTCGCAGCACCTGCCTTCGCGCAAGAGAGCTGCGGCGATGTCTCGATCACCGAAATGAACTGGGCCTCGGCCTCCGTCGTGACCAATGTCGCGAACTTCATCCTGACCCAGGGCTACGGATGCACTGTCAGCGTCGTGCCGTCGGACACCGTGCCCGCGATCACCTCGCTCGTGGAGAACGGCGAGCCCGACATCGTGACCGAGCTCTGGACCAACTCGACGGGCGAAGCCTATACGCGCCTTGTTGAGGAAGGCCGCGTGCAGGAATTGGGCGACATCCTCGATCCCGGCGGAATCGAAGGCTGGTGGGTGCCCTCCTACCTGGTCGAGGAGCATCCCGAGCTGGCCACGATCGAAGGCGTGCTGGAGAACCCCGAGCTTGTTGGCGGGCGTTTTCACAACTGTCCCGAAGGCTGGGGGTGCCGGATCACCAACGACAACCTTCTTCCCGCCTTCGGCGTCGAGGAAGCCGGTTTCGAGATCTTCAACCACGGCTCCGGCGAGACGCTCGCAACGTCGATGGCCTCCGCCTTCGAGGCAGAAGAGCCCTGGTTTGGCTATTACTGGGCCCCGACCTCACTTCTGGGCTCTTACGACATGGTCAGCGTCGACATGGGCGAGTTCAACGCCGAAGAGCATGCCAAGGCCACGCAGCAGGACGCCGAGGATGTGGGACGCACGTCCTACCCCGCGGCGCCGGTGAAAACCGCCGTCGTGTCGGACTTCGCCGAGAGCAATCCCGAAGTGACCGACTTTCTGTCGAACATGACCTTCCCGACCGCCACCATGAGCGAGATCGTTGCCTGGATGGACGAGAACTCGGCCTCGGCAGAGGAAGGCGCGGTATTCTTCCTCACCAACTACCAGAATGTCTGGACGGACTGGCTGAGCGACAGCGCGACCGAGAACCTGCAATCGGTTCTGGCCCGCCAGTAAGGCCGTCAGGGGCGGTCCTAAATGGATCGCCCTGCCTTCGCTTCGCAGGTTCGAGGCCGCCCCGACACCCCGCGGGAAGCTAGGACTCGCAATCATGGCCCGACCGTGTCTATAATTGACTGGTCAATCAAAAGCCCCGCTCAAGAGGGTGCATGATCCACAACCGTAAACAGGGATAAATCCGAATGAACCGCACCATCACCTTGGCGGCCTCTGCCGCCGCAACGCTTTTCGCAGCCCCCGCCCTCGCGCAGGAGGAATGCGGCGAGATTTCCATCACCGAAATGAACTGGGCGTCGGCCTCGGTCGTCACGCAAGTCGCGAACTTCATCCTGACGCAAGGCTATGGCTGCGACGTATCGGTCATCCCCTCCTCGACCAACCCGGCGCTGACCTCCGTCGCCGAGACCGGCGAGCCTGATGTTCTGACCGAGCTCTGGACCAATTCCGCACCCGCCTATGCGCGGCTTCGCGACGAAGGCAAGCTCGTCAAGCTCGCGGACGTCCTCTCCGATGGCGGTGTCGAGGGCTGGTGGGTTCCGAACTACCTCGTGGAAGAGAACCCCGAACTCGCCACGATCGAGGGCGTGCTGGCGAACCCGGAGCTTCTGGGCGGACGTCTGCACCAGTGCCCTGATGGCTGGGCCTGCAAATCCGTCAATGCGAGCCTCGCCGAGGCGGCGGGCCTTGAGGAGGCCGGTTTCGAGATCTTCGTGCATGGCTCGGGCGAGACACTCGCGACGTCCATCGCCTCGGCCTATGAGAGCCAAGACCCCTGGCTCGGCTATTACTGGTCGCCGACCTCGGTACTGGGCCAGTATCCGATGACGATGGTCGACATGGGGGGCACCGATATGGAGGCGCATGAGTGCAACGCGCAGGAAGATTGCGCCGATCCGCAGCTGTCGAACTATCCCTCCTCCGAGGTGCTGACCGCCGTCACCGCCGATTTCGTGGAGCGCGAGCCGGCCGCCTCCGAGTTCCTGTCCAAGATGAGCTTCACCAACGCGCAGATGAACGAGGTTCTGGCCTGGATGGAAGAGAACGCGGCCTCCTCCGAGGAAGGCGCGGTTTACTTCCTGACGAGCTTCCAGGACAACTGGACCGGCTGGCTGAGCGACGGCGCACGCGAGAACCTGCAATCGGTCCTCGCCTCGCAATAAGGCAAAGCGGCGGGCGTGTCTCAGGGCACGCCTGCCCCGCCCCGTGCCGGAGCCTTGCATTGCGTCCGGCGATCGGGGTCAAATGAAAGGAAGTGGCGGGCCGCGACGTTGCGCCTGCCGATCTTGCGATCACGCGATGGGTCCGGTCACAAGGGCCCGACAAAGAAAAGACAGGGGAAAGGATCGCCATGGCGACCTATGATTGGATATTCGACGGTCTCGGACTTCGGGGCTGGTGTGACGGGGACGGCTCCGGGAGCGGAGCCCCGATGTCGATGTCGGACCTGATGAACCAGGCTTCGGGAGAACAGCCGGACGTCTCGGTCTGGGAGACGCCCTTTCCCTCGATGGACGCGCTCAACGATGCCTGCGATGCCTTTCCGCAGTCGCGCGAGGTGACCAAGGGACTCGAGCGGGGCTTTCTCGACGTCAAGGACGCGCTCTCGACGGTGCTCGACCCGATCACTCAGCCCCTGAGCTGGGCGCTCGAATACGCGCTCTGGGCGTTCCAGGGTGTGCCGTGGTGGATCATGATCCCTCTCCTGGCGCTTCTCATCAAGGTCGTCAGCCGCTCTTGGGGCCTCGCGGCCTTCGTCGCGGGCTCCTTCGCGGCGCTCGCCTTCATCGATTACTACGATTACACGATGCAGACGCTGGCGGTGATCTTCGTCTGCGCGCTGATCTGCGTCGCCCTCGGCGTGCCCATCGGAATCGCCATGTCGCGATCCGACAAGCTCCAGCAAGCGATGATCCCGGTCTTGGACATGCTGCAGACGCTGCCGCCCTTCGTGTACCTGATCCCGCTGATCTTCCTCTTCTCGGTGACCGAACCCAAGCTCTACGGCATCGCGATCATTCTCTATGCCATCGTGCCGGTGATCCGCCTGACCAATCTCGGTATCCGGCTCGTCGACAAGGAGGTGATCGAGGCCGCGGACGCCTTCGGCATGACCAAGCGCCAGAAACTTTACGGCGTGCAGATCCCGCTCGCGCTGCCGAACATCATGGCCGGCGTGAACCAGACCATCATGATGAGCCTCGCGATGGTGGTGATCGCCTCGCTCGTCTCGGCCCCGGGCCTCGGCGTTCTTGTCCTCCGCGGCATTCGCAATCTCGAGCTTGGCGTCGGGCTGATCTCGGGTCTCGGCATCGTGCTGCTCGCGGTCATCCTCGACCGCTCCACCAAGGCGGCGCTGGCGCGCGTCAACGCCGCGCAGAAGCATTAAGGAGGGCGCGACATGGCCGATCCCAAGATTTCCATCCGCAATCTCTACAAGATCTTCGGCAGCGACCCGCAGATGGCGCTGAAGCACGCGAAGGAAGGCATGCACAAGACCGAGCTGTTGGAGCAGCACCGGCATGTCCTCGGTCTGCGCGACATCAACGTCGATATGCAGGCGGGCGAGATCACCGTCATCATGGGCCTTTCGGGCTCGGGCAAGTCGACGCTGATCCGGCATCTCAACCGGCTGATCGACCCCACGGACGGCGAGGTTTGGGTCGAGGATTCGAACATCATGACCTATTCGGATGCGCGGCTTCGAGAGATGCGGCGCAAGAAGATGTCGATGGTGTTCCAAAAATTCGCGCTTCTGCCGCACCGCACGGTGCTCGAGAACGCGGCAACCCCGATGATCGTCGACGGGGCCAAGCGCGCCGACTGGGAAAAGGAGGCGACCCGCTGGCTCGACCGCGTCGGGCTCGAGGGACAGGGGCCGCAATATCCCCACCAGCTTTCGGGCGGTATGCAGCAGCGCGTGGGCATCGCGCGGGCGCTGACCTCGAACTCGGACATCATGCTGATGGACGAAGCCTTCTCGGCGCTCGATCCGCTCATCCGCACCGACATGCAGGATCTCTTGATCGAGCTGCAGCGCGAATTGCAGAAGACCGTGGTCTTCATCACCCACGATCTCGACGAGGCGCTGAAGCTCGCCGATCACCTGGTGATCCTCAAGGATGGCGAGGTCGTCCAGCAGGGCGAGCCGCAGCATATCCTGATGAACCCCAACGATCCCTACATCGTGGACTTCATCTCCGACATCAACCGCGCCCGCGTTCTGCGCGCCCGGACGGTGATGAAGAAAACCTCGGAGAATCCGGGCGACACCTCCGGCGAAGTGGACGGCAACGACACGCTTGAAAGCGTCATCGCCAAGTCACGCGGCAATGCGGACCTGTCCTACCGCGTCATGCAGGACGGCAAGCAGACCGGCATTTTGACCATGCGCGACGTCGTCACCGCCCTCGTGCCGACCGAGGCGGCCGAGGACGGCATGCGGAAAGCGTCGTAACTCCCTACCCGCGCGCCGGCTCCGGCTCAGGCGCGCGGGAAGTAATCGTGCCGGATCATGTAGTCGAACATCTGCATCATGGAGAGCCCGAGCGGGCGGTATTCGAGCCCGAGCTTCTCGCGGCTTTTGGAATTGTCCGCACGGAACGGCACGTCGACATTCCGCTTGACGTAGCCGCGTTCGAGCCCCGCCTTGGGCGCGATCAGCCAGACGAGCCATTTCGGCGCGGCGCGCGTCGGTATCGGGTAACTCTCGCCGTAGCTCGGCACCAGTTCCTGCGACACCGAGAAGAGATCGGTGTCGTGCCCGCTCGTGATGTGACGCCCCTGAGCGTCCGGCAGGAAACCGGCGGCGATATGCGCCTCGGCCACGTCGCGCACATCGACGACACCGATGCCGAGACGCGGCGCGCCTTGCTTGAATTCGCCGTTCCCGATCCGCGCGACGATGGAGAAGCTCTCGGAACTCGGCGTGCCGCCGATCGCGGGACCGACCACAAGGCTCGGATTGATCGTCACGAGCCGCCACTGGTCCTGATTGTTGGCGATGCGCCATGCCTCGCGCTCCGCGACGGTCTTGGAGTAATTGTAGGGCTGGTAGTCGAGCGAGGCGGTCTCGTTCCAGACATCCTCGGTCAGCCGGCCGCCCGGCGCATCCTGGCATTCGGTGTTGTCGCTGTAGATCGCGGCACAGGAGGATGTGACGACGACCCGACGCACGGTTTCGGTCTTGCTGGCCTCGCTGAGAACGTTGCGCGTGCCGTTCAGCGCCGGGTCGATCAGATCCTTCTGCGGATCGTCGTAATCGGAGGTGAAGGGCGAGGCGGTGTGAAAGACGACGCCGCATCCTGCCATCGCCTCGGCGTAAGAGCCCTCTTCCAGAAGATCGGCCTCGAAATAGCGAATCGTGCCCGGCGCGTCCTCGGCGATTGCGTCGAGATGGCGGGTCTTGGCGGAGTTCCCGGCGTCGCGGATGGGCGCATGGACGGTCGCGCCCGCCTCGAGAAGGCGCTTCACGATCCATCCTGCCACGTAGCCGGTCGCGCCGGTCACGAGAATGGGGGTATCGGCGTCGATCTCGGGTCTCGGCATGGTGTATCCTATGAAAATTGTTTGTCTTTGATGCGGGAAAAGCGCGCAAACCGGCCGCCCGGTTCCCCGTCTGAACGCGCACCTTGCCGTGACCTTGCGTTCCGCGCGCGGGAAGGTGAGCGCGCCGTCATGGCGTTTATGGAACGGAATGTTATCCTTCCGCCAAGTGATGAGGAGGGGTGCATCGCATGAAACTCACCGTGAACGGCACGTCGCACGAGGTGGATGTCGAGGAAGACATGCCGCTTCTGTGGGTTCTGCGGGACGAGCTCGGCTACAAGGGCGTCAAATACGGCTGCGGCATCGCGCAATGCGGGGCCTGCACGGTGCATCTCGATGGCGTCGCGACGCGGTCCTGCCAGATCCCGGCGGGCTCGGCGGAGGGCGCGGAGGTTCTGACCATCGAAGGGCTCGGCCAGCCGGATGCCCTTCACGCGCTTCAGGCCGCCTGGATCGAGCACCAGGTCGCGCAATGCGGTTACTGCCAGTCGGGCCAGATCATGCAGGCCGCCGATCTTCTCTCGCAGGTGGCGGATCCGACGGATCAGGACATCGACGACGCGATGGGCGGCAATCTCTGTCGCTGCGGGACCTATCCACGCATCCGCGCCGCCATTCGCAGCGCCGCGCAGGCGATGAAGGAGGTCTGAGATGAGCCGTATCGGAACCATCGCCCGCCGCACCTTCCTCGTGGGCAGCGTTGCCGTCGTCGGCGGGGCGGCCTTCGGCGTCTATGCCGCGCGAAAGCCCCACCCCAACCCGCTACAGACCGGCGAGGGAGAAGCCGCGATTACGCCGTATGTTCGGATCGATGGCGGCGGGGTCACGCTCATCACGCCGCGCGCCGATAGCGGTCAGGGGGTCTACCACGTGCAGGCCGCGCTCATCGCCGAAGAGCTCGACGTCGATCTGGACGCGATCGCCATCGATCCCGGCCCGCCCGCGCCCGCCTATTGGAACACCGCGCTTGGCGCGGAGGCCGCCGAATTCATGGTGCCCGCGCAAGGGGCGATGCACAACGCGACCGAAGGCGTCGTGACCGCCGCGATGAAGCTGATGGGGCTGCAGATCACCGGCGGCTCGACCTCGGTGCCGGACGGGTTCGACAAGCTGCGCGCCGCAGGCGCCTCCGCCCGGGAGACGCTGAAATCGGCAGCCGCCGCGCGGTCGGGCGTGGATGTGACGCTGCTCGAGACCGAAAGCGGGCACGTGATCCTGCCCGATGGCAGCCGCATCGCCTACCCGGATCTCGCGCCCGAGCTGGCCGAGACCCCCGTCGTGCAGGACGTGCCGCTGCGTGCGCCGGAGGATTGGCGCTATATCGGCAAGCCCATGCAGCGGCTCGATATCGTCGCGAAATCGACCGGTACGCAGACTTACGGGATCGATGTCGAGGTCGAGGGCATGGTCCACGCGACGGTGCTTCTCAATCCCGCCCAAGGCGGCGATCTGGGAGACTGGGACGCGGCCGAGGCGCTGACCATGCGCGGCGTCACCGACATCGTGCCGATCACCGGCGGGCTCGGCATCGTGGCGGACAACACCTGGCGCGCTTTCAAGGCGGCGCGGGCGATTTCCGCCGAATGGGGCGCACCAGACTTTCCGGCGGAGCAAGAGGGCCACTGGGCCGCGCTCGAGGCCGCCTTCACCGAAGAGGCCCGCGACAGCCGCAAGCGCGATGATGGCGATGTCGAGGCCGCGCTGGCTGAAGGCGAGGTCATCGAAGCCGAATACCGCGCGCCTTACCTCGCGCATGCGCCGCTTGAGCCGCTCTCGGCCATCGTGCGCGTGAACGCCGACAGCGCCGAGGTCTGGACCGGCACGCAGATCCCCCGCTTCCTGCAGAACAACGTGGCGCGGATCGCCGGGATCGACGCGGAGAACGTGATTGTTAACGCGCAGATGATGGGGGGCTCATTCGGCCACCGGCTCGAGGACGAGGTGGTGAAGCACGCGGCCGAGATCGCGGTGCAGATGCCCGGCGTGCCGGTCAAGCTTACCTATTCGCGCGAGGAGGACATGATCCACGACTATCCCCGCGCCATCGCGATGGGCCGGATCCGCGGGCGCGTGTCGGAGGGCCGCGTCCAGGCGCTGGACCTGTCGATCGCGCAGCCTTCGGTCATGTCCTCGCAGATGGGACGACAGGGGCTCTCGGCACCGGGGCCGGACAGCCAGATCGTTGCGGGCGCGTTCGAGCAGCCCTTCGCCCTGCCCCATCAGCGCGTGACGGGTTACCGGGCGACGGGACTTGCGCCGGTGTCCTCCTGGCGGTCGGTCGGCGCGTCGTCGAACGGGTTCTTCTACAATTGCGCGCTCGACGAGCTCATCCATGCTGCCGCGGCCGATCCCCTGGAGGAGCGGCTGCGGCTCGTTTCGGATCCGCTGGCGCGCGCGGCGCTCGAGGCCGTGGGCGAGATGTCGGGCTGGTCGGGGCCGACGCCCGAGGCGGGGCTCGGCCGCGGCGTCGCACTCACCCGGTCCTTCGGCGTGCATTGCGCGCAGGTGGTCGAGGTCCGGGATACCGAAGCGGGGCTCCGTATTGCACGGGTCTGGGTGGCCGCGGAAGTTGGCCGCATCGTCGATCCGGTGAACTTCGAGAATCTCGTCCAGGGCGGCGTGATCTGGGGCCTCGGGCACGCGATGAACTCCGAGATCACCTATTCGGGCGGCGTCGCGCAGCCCGACAATTTCCACGACCATGCGGGGATGCGGATCTGGCAGGCCCCCGAGATCGAGGTGCGGGGGCTCGAGAACGGCGATGCGGTCCGGGGCATCGGCGAGCCGCCGGTGCCGCCGGCCGCCCCGGCGCTTGCCGGCGCGATCTTCGCCGCGACCGGCACGCGCCTCCGGGAGATGCCGTTCAACAGATCCGTGACATTCGCCTGACGGGGAACGCCGGGGGCGCTGCCCCCGGACCCCCGGAGTATTTTCGGCCAGATCATGGGCAAGGCGCGCATCGCCCCAGCCCATTGCACCCCGGCGCGTCATGCGGTTGTCTTGTGCCAACAGGCACATCGGCAGACACGGGAGGCGCCGCATGACCCATATTCTCGCCATCGACCAGGGCACGACCTCGAGCCGGGCGATCCTGTTCGACGAGACGCTGAAGATCACGGCCATAGCGCAGGAGGAGTTCGACCAGCATTACCCTGCGAGCGGCTGGGTCGAGCACGAGGCCTCCGACCTTTGGACGACAACCGCCGCGACTTGCCGGGGCGTGATCGAGAAGGCCGAGATCGGCGCGGGCGACATTGCTGCTATCGGGATCACCAACCAGCGAGAAACAACGGTGGTCTGGGATGCAGAGACCGGCCATGCGGTCCACCGCGCCATCGTCTGGCAGGACCGCCGCACCTCCGCGCTCTGCCAGGAATTGAAGGCCGCGGGCCACGAGGAGATGGTCACGGATCGCACGGGACTGCTGCTCGATCCCTATTTCTCGTCGACCAAGCTGAAGGTGATCCTGGATGAGGTCGATCCGGACCGCTCGAAGGCGCGGGCGGGCAAGCTCCTGTTCGGAACAGTCGACACGTTCCTCATCTGGAAGCTCACGGGCGGCAAGGTCCACGCGACGGATGCGACCAATGCCTGCCGGACGATGCTGTATGATACGTTCAAGGGCCGCTGGTCCTCCTCGATCTGCGAGCTTCTCGATATCCCGATGGAGATGCTACCCGAGGTCCGAGACAGCGCCGGCGATTTCGGCGTGACACGGTCGGATCTCTTCGGGCGCGAGATCCCGATCCTCGGCGTGGCGGGGGATCAGCAGGCAGCGACGATCGGTCAGGCCTGTTTCAAGCCCGGCATGCTGAAATCGACCTATGGGACGGGGTGTTTTGCACTGTTGAACACGGGCGATACGCCGGTCCGGTCGGAAAACCGGCTTCTGACGACAGTGGCCTACCAGCTGAACGGCACGCCGACCTATGCGCTCGAAGGATCGATCTTCATCGCGGGCGCCGTGGTTCAATGGCTGCGTGACGGGCTCAAGATCATCCGCGAGGCAAAAGAGACGCAGCCCTTGGCAGAACGCGCGGACGACGCGCAGAACGTCGTGCTCGTTCCCGCGTTCACGGGCCTCGGCGCACCCTACTGGAACGCCGAATGCCGTGGCGCGATCTTCGGCCTCACGCGAAATTCGGGCCCCGAGGAATTCGCGCGTGCCGCGCTCGAGAGCGTTGGCTATCAGACCCGCGATCTTCTCGATGCGATGCGCGCCGACTGGCAGGGCGAGAACGCCGCCGACACCCTGCGCGTCGATGGCGGCATGAGCGCGTCCGACTGGGCGATGCAGTTCCTCGCCGACATCATCGGCGCAAATGTGGACCGCCCGGATGTGCTCGAGACGACGGCGATGGGCGCTGCGTGGCTTGCAGGAATGCAGGCCGGGATCTACCCGGACCAGCAAGGTTTTGCGGATATGTGGCAGCTCGACCGGAAATTCGAACCAGCGATGGATAAGATGCGGCGGGAAGAGAAATACGCCGCCTGGCAACGCGCGGTGGCGGCGGCTCAGGGGTTTTGATCCGGCGCGCAGAATAGCTCGGCGCCTCTCCGCCTCCGGCTCAGCGCGCTCTTGCCGATATGAGGCCGCGCGGTCATGCTTCGGCAAAAGCTTCGAAGCAGGAGGCCGAGCAGAATGACACGACTGACACGACGCGGTTTCACATCCCTCGCCGCGATGGCGGCCCTATCGGCATGCGGCGGCGTGCCGGCCGGCAGCGGATCGGGGCCGGCCCCCGCCCCGGATCCGAGCCTCCGTCCGGTTCCGAATTCGGGCTACGATCAGTGGGTCGCGGCGTTCCGGAGCCGCGCTGCGTCGAGCGGGATTTCGAACACCACGCTCGACACCGCCTTCCGCAGCGCGGGCTTCCTGCCCGGCGTGGTGGAGCGCGATCGCAACCAGACCGAGTTCAAACGAAGCTTCGAGGATTACCTCAACATCGTCGCAGGCGAAGCACGCGTCACCACGGGCCGGGAGAAGTTTCGCCAGTTCGGCGGCATCCTGTCCGAGATCGCGAACCGCTACGGCGTGCCGCCCGAGATCACCTGCGCCATCTGGGGCGTCGAGAGCCGCTTCGGCGCGCGGCGTGGCGATATCTCGGTCATCTCGGCCACCTCCACCCTCGCCTATGACGGCCGGCGGGGCGATTTCTTCGAAGCGCAGCTTCTGGCGGCCCTGCGGATTCTCGAGCGCGGCGATACGAGCGCAGGCCAGCTACAGGGGTCCTGGGCAGGCGCGATGGGGCATACGCAGTTCATTCCCACGACTTACCAGGCCCATGCGGTCGATTTCCGTGGCGACGGGCGGCGCGACATCTGGTCGGAAGATCCGACCGACGCGCTGGCCTCGGCGGCGGCCTACCTTTCGGACAGCGGCTGGCGGCGCGGCGTGCCCTGGGGTCTTGAGGTCAACGCACCAAGCGGTCTGCCAGTCGGGCGCGGCACGCGCCGGTCGGTCTCGAGCTGGGCCTCCTCGGGGGTCACGCCTGCGCGCGGGGGCAGCCTGCCCGCGCTCGGCGACGCAGCGCTTCTGCGGCCCGATGGCAGCACGGGCCCGGCCTTCCTCGTGTCGCGGAATTTCGACGTGATCCTGCGCTACAACAACTCGGAGAATTACGCGCTCGGCGTGGGATACCTCGCCTCGCGGATCGCGGGCGGGCCGCCGCTGTCGGCGTCGTTTGGTCCCGACAGGTACGGTCTGACCGTCGAGGACCGCCGACTTCTGCAGGAGCGGCTGACGGCGCGCGGCTTCGATACAGGCGGCACCGACGGGGTCATCGGTCCCAATACGATCGAGGCGATCGAGGCTTACCAGGCGAGCGCCGGTCTTGCCGTGACAGGAGAGCCGTCGCAGGCCCTCCTCAACACGCTGCGCTAAGCGTCGAGTGGCACCACGCGAAAGCCATCCGCCGTTTCCCTGAGGCGGATGGCGCGACACGGCGCCCTGGCCTTCAGACAGCCGATATGCGGCGCGAGCCCGGCTGCCTCGGCGGGAAGTCGCGTCGCCATGGCAAGCGCGCGGGACAGCGGCACATCGCACTGCCGCACAAGCACGGTGACAGCCCGCGCCATATCGAGGTAGGCACCCGCGAGCGTGCCATCCTCAAGGCGCAGTTCTCCGTCCCGGCGCAGAATTTTCCGGCCATTGAGCGTGAAGTGGTCCAGTGTGGTGCCGGCCACCGCCATCGCATCCGATACGAGAAAGATCTTTGGGGACGCAGCCAGCGCAACGCGCATCACATCGGGCGCGACGTGAACGCCATCCGCGATCAGCCCCGCCCATGCTTGGGACGCGAGCGCTGCGCCGACAAGGCCCGGTGCGCGCGACTGCATCTGGCTCATGGCGTTGAACAAATGCGTGACGCCACGCGCACCAGCAGCAAATGCACGCTGGGCGGTCCCGGCATCGCACGCGCTGTGGCCGAGCGAGACATAGATCCCGGCCTCGGAGAGCCGCGCGATCTGATCGGTCGTCACGGTCTCGGGCGCGACAGTGACCTTGAGGCAGCCGACCCGCGCTTTCGCCTCGATGAGAGCAGCGAGATCCGCTGTCTCTATCGGCCGGATCAACTCGGGCGCATGCGCGCCGTGCTTCGCGGCGGAAAGGTGGGGGCCTTCGAGATGAAGACCCTCGATGCCGGTCATAGTGCGGGTTCGGGCCTCGGCGACAGCGTCGATGGCGGCTGCGGTAATCTCGGGCCTGTCGGTGATGAGCGTGGGCAGCAGCGACCCTGTGCCGAGCGCGATATGGGCATCTGCGATGCGCTGAAGGGTCTCCACGCTCGGATCATCGTTGAAGAGCACACCGCCGCCGCCATTGACCTGCAGATCGACGAATGCCGGGGCGAGGATATCGCCGGAGAGGTCTATCGGATGCCCCTCAGCGCCTTCGATTATATAACAATCTTCGATAGTTATCGCGCCATTCTCATGCAGGACATGACCATCGAAGACCCGGCCGCCGTGATAGGTTACGCGTTCCATGTCGCCCCCGAGATCCAACGCTGTGCGAGAGAGAGCGCTCCGTCGAGAGGCGTGCCCACAGGCTCGATGACGCGATGACGCGCACGCTCCGGTAGCCGCGATGCGAGATTCGGGCCGAGCCCGCCCGTCAGGCATATCGGGGCGTCTTGAGACAAGCCAATTTCCTTTGCCACATCATATAATTGCTCTGCGGAATTGATGAGAATTCCGTCAGCAGCAGGATCATTGGCCGCAGCTTCCGTCACGAGCCGCGCCAGCGCGGCGACCTCTTCGGTCGACGCACCGGCCGCAAAGCGAATAATCGCCGCGCGATCACCGATCCGATCTCGGATCGCGCGGCTCAACCACCCCTCGGCTGCACGGCACTCGAAGAACGCCATCGCGTGCCGGAGCGCCGCGCGTCCGACCTCGTAGGCGGACCCGTCATCGCCAAGGCGCGCGCCCCATCCGCCGGCGAAGCGAAGAGGGCCGTTATCGCGCACGGCGACGAAAGACCCCGTGCCGGAATGAAGGACGCAGCCATTCCCCGGACCGAGCGCACCTTCAACCGCGCAAAACCGGTCTTCTTCGACCTTCACATGCGTCAGCGGCAGCGCCGCTTCAGCCTCACGTGCGAGCGCATCCGAGACGACGCCAGCGAGTCCGCAATAGGTCGGAACGTCTGTCAGCGCGCGTCCGGCCTTGTCTGACAAAAGGTCAAGACCGCCCCACAATACATTGATACCGCGTCTAAAATCGCTCGAAAGATTGCATGGTCCGACCTCAAGCTCGGTGCGCTCACCCGCCTCGAGCAGCGCGAGCCGGCATCTTGTGCCGCCGCCGTCTATACCGATGACCGGCGCATGTTCTGACCGCATCGAAAGCCTCGTGGATCGGATCGCTGATTCGCACGGGCGTTGACACAAAACGCGAACGCACGTAGAACAAAGCGGAACGGGTGAAGGAAATCATCTCATGTTGACCAAGAAACAACTCGATCTTCTCGACTTCATCAACCGCCGCGTGCAGCGCGATGGCGTGCCCCCGAGTTTCGACGAAATGAAAGAGGCGCTCGACCTTCGGTCGAAGTCCGGCATTCACCGCCTGATCACCGCGCTGGAGGAGCGTGGCTTCATCCGGCGGCTGGCCCACCGGGCCCGCGCGATCGAGATCGTGAAGCTGCCCGAGAGCCTTGGCGGTCTCGCCAGCGGCTTCCAGCCAAAGGTGATCGACGGCGACCGCCCCGACAGCAAGCCGCTGGCCGCGCAACCCATCGAAACGGCACATGCGACCGAGCTGCCGCTCATGGGCCGGATCGCCGCCGGTCAGCCCATCGAGGCGATCAACGATGCGCCTCCGGGAATCGCGGTGCCGGGTCAGATGTTGTCTGGGTCGGGCAAGCATTACGCGCTCGAGGTCAAGGGCGACTCGATGATCGAGGCGGGGATCAACGATGGCGACGTCGTGGTGATCCGCGAGACGAGCGATGCACAGAACGGCGATATCGTGGTCGCTCAGGTCGAAGGCTACGAGGCGACGCTGAAGCGCTTCAAGCGCAAGGATGACATGATCATCCTCGAAGCCGCGAACCCCGCCTACGAGCCGCGCGTGCTGCCGAAAGGATCGGTCAGCGTGCAAGGACGGCTGGTCGGGCTGATCCGCACCTATTGACGGGCAGCGTGACCGGACGGGCCATGGGGCTCGATCCGGTCCGCCCATATCCGGCGGCCGGTCTGGTCCGCGACGGTTCGGATCAGGAAGCCCTGCCCGCGGCGGGCCACCGCGACAGCACCGGTAGCGGCGAGTTCCTCGGGGCCGAAGGCCAGGCAAGGCAAGTCCGGGGGTAGCGTGTAGCGGCTGACGACGATCTCTTGGTCGCTGCACCCGCCGAACGCGGCCTCCCCTTTCTTGTCGGCGATGTGGATCACGGCGGTCTCTTGCAGCCAGCGCGCGGCGGCCTGCACCTGATCCGCCGGATCGCCATCGTTCTCGAGCCAGAGGCCTGCCGCGAACCCCGCCCCGCGCTCTCGAGACAGCGCCCGCCCCACTGCCGTCATCTCGCCGACAAGAGCGCCGTTTGCATCGATCAAAAGCCAAGGCCGCTCCGTCTGCCACCACATGAGCCCCGCAAGGGCAGCTGGTCCGAGCGCGACGAGGCGCCCGCGCCCCGCGACAAGCACCGCGATGAGACCGGCCAGAGCGACGAGGGGCAGAACCGCGCCCGACGGCGCGACGACCTTTCCCACCGCGCCCGGCAGCGCGGCCGCCCAGTCCGCGACCCCGAGGATCCAGTCGAGACCGAGGCGCATCACCCAGAGCGGCAAAGCCTCGAGGCCGAACGGCATGAGCGCTAGTGCGATCAAGCCGGCGGGCATGACCAGCGCGCCCATGAGCGGCACGGCAAGAAGGTTGGCCAGCAATCCGTAGTGAGCAACCTGATTGAAATGCGCCATCGCGAAGGGAGCTGTGGCCGCTCCCGCGACGGCGGAGGAGATCACAACCGCCGCCGCGCCGCGCAGCAAAGGCGGCAGGCGCCGCTCCATCCCGGTATCGCGCCAGAGCGCGAACGCCGCGACCAGTGCTGTGGTGGCTGCGAAGGACATCTGGAACCCGGGCGATAGCAGCGCTTCGGGCCGCAGGAGGAGCACCACCAGCCCCGCAAGCGCGACCGAGCGCAGGGACAGCGCGCGCCGGTCCGCAAGAACGGCGAGCAGCATCACCGCGACCATGACGAATGCCCGCTCCGTCGCGACATTCCCGCCCGACAGCGCAAGATATCCCGCCCCCGCCAGAAGCGCGCCCCCGGCGGCGATTTTCTTCACGGGCCAGACCAGCCCCAAACCCGGCAAGAGAACGAGCGCAAGTCGCAGAGCGGCGAAGACGATGCCGGTCACCAGCCCCATATGCAGACCGGAGATCGCCAGAAGATGCGCGAGGTTGGACGCGCGCAGCGCCTCCGTGGTGCCTGCTTCGATCGCGCTTCGGTCGCCTGACAGGAGCGCCGCTGCCACCGCACCCGAGGTCTCGGGCATGGCGGCCCGAACGCGGTTGGAAATCGCGTGGCGCAGGCGAGCGATGCGGAAGCTGCCGGGCTCCGCCGGGGCGAGCGCGAGCGCCGGGCTGCGGGTGTAGCCGACACCGCCAATTCCCAGAAACCAGGCATGCCGACGGAAATCGAATCCGCCCGGCTCGACGGGCCCGTTCGGTGCGGAAAGATGCCCCGTGAGGATAACAAGACTACCGGGCTTTGGATCGATCCAGCGTTGATCGCCGTGAAGGGAGATCCGCACACGGCGCGGCACGGCCTCTCGAGGCATCCAGGGCAAGGCCACGCGGTCGAGCGTAAGACGCATCTTGTCGGAGGCGGAGCGGTCGATCCCGACGACCCGGCCTTCCACCGGACCATAATACCGCCCCTCGATGAGCGGCCCCGCGACGAGATGCGCGCGCGCACCGGCGACCGAGAGGCCGAAGAGCGGCAAGGACATCGCCAGCGCCAGCACGGCGAGGACCGGCGGGACACGCGAGGCGGTGACGAGGCCCAAGGCCCCGAGACAGGCCGCCGCGACCAGAACCGGGATCGGCGGTTCGACACGTAAGGCGAAGTAGAACCCGATCCCTGAGGCGAACGCCACCACAGCCCAAGGAAACAGCGCGCCGGTCTGTCGCCCGAGCCAGGCCTCCAGCCGCGCCTCGATACGGGCCATGCTTGTCCTCTGATCGCTGCACCGTTAAGCCTCCGCTCAAGAATGCGCGCGGATCATTATCGAAGGGTTAATACACGCCGATGGCAGAGAAGATCGTCACCCGTTTCGCCCCGTCTCCCACGGGGTTTCTGCATATCGGGGGGGCACGCACGGCGCTCTTCAACTGGCTTTACGCGCGGGGCAGAGGTGGCCAATTCCTGCTGCGGATCGAGGACACCGACCGGGCCCGCTCCACCGAGGCGGCGACCGACGCGATCCTCAAGGGTCTTTCCTGGCTGGGGCTCGACCACGATGGCGACGTCGTCAGCCAGGCCGCCCGCGCGGATCGTCATGCCGAGGTGGCGCGCGATCTCTTGAGCAAGGGCGCGGCCTACAAGTGTTTTTCCTCGCAGGAGGAAATCGAGGCGTTCCGCGAGACCGCCCGCGCCGAGGGCCGCTCGACGCTCTTCGTCTCACCCTGGCGCGATGCCGATCCGTCCACGCATCCCGAAGACGCGCCTTACGTGATCCGTCTCAAGACCTCGCTCGACGGTGAAACGGTGATCCGAGACGAGGTGCAGGGCGATGTCCGGATCGGAAACGATCAGCTCGACGACATGATCCTGCTGCGCTCGGACGGCTCGCCAGTCTACATGCTGGCCGTGGTCGTGGACGATCACGATATGGGCGTGACCCACGTGATCCGGGGCGACGATCATCTGAACAATGCCGCGCGGCAGATGGGGATCTACACCGCAATGGGCTGGGATGTGCCCGTCTACGCGCATATCCCGCTCATCCACGGGCCGGACGGCAAGAAATTGTCGAAACGGCACGGCGCGGTCGGGCTCGAGGAATACCAGGTGATGGGCTACCCCGCGCAGGGGATGCGGAATTACCTCGCCCGGCTCGGATGGAGCCATGGAGACGACGAGGTCTTCTCCGATGCCGAGGCGCTCGAATGGTTCGACATCACCGGAATCGGAAAATCGCCGGCGCGGCTCGATTTCAAGAAATTGGAAAGCATTTGCGGTCATCACATCGCCCGGATGGAGGATGCTGCACTGCTGCAAGAAATCGATGCTTTTCTGGATGCCGCCGGGCGCCCCGCCCTGACCGAAGGGCAGCGCGTGCTCTTGTCGGAGGGCATGTACTGCCTGAAAGATCGCGCCAAGACACTCCCTGAACTCCTTGAGAAGGGGCAATTTATTTTCGCGGAACGCCCGATTGTCCCGGACGAGAAAGCGGCGAAGGCACTGGACGATGTATCCCAAGGTATACTGTCAGAATTGACGCCGCAGCTGCGAAATGCTAATTGGTCGCGCGACAATCTGGAGGTTGTTCTCAACGCCTCGGCGGAAGCGCACGGAATTAAATTCGGCAAACTTGCGGGACCGCTCCGCGCCGCACTCGCAGGGCGCGCCGTCACGCCAAGTGTGTTCGACATGATGCTCGTTTTGGGACGCGATGAAACTATCGCGCGGCTGGACGACGCAGCAGGCCGAACGGACTGAGACACGGTCGCCAGACCGACCTCGTCCCGGCCAAACGACATTCGCGCGCCGCGCCCGCGGCGTGACAGGGATAGCTTGAAGGGACGACGCCATGGCTGAAAGCACGAAAAACGCAACGCTCTCCATCGACGGAAAATCGTGGGATCTGCCGATCTATTCGCCCACGGCCGGACCTGACGTGATCGACATCCGCAAGCTCTATTCGGATGCCGGTGTCTTCACATACGATCCGGGCTTCACGTCGACGGCGAGCTGCGACTCGACGATCACGTTCATCGACGGGGCCAAGGGCGAGCTGCTGCACCGCGGCTACCCGATCGATCAGCTCGCCGGCAAATCGCACTATCTTGAGGTTTGCTACCTGCTTCTCTACGGAGAGCTCCCCTCCGCAGAGCAACTCGAGATCTTCGAGAGCACGATCACCCGGCACACGATGCTGCACGAGCAGATGGTCAACTTCTTCCGTGGCTTCCGCCGGGACGCGCATCCGATGGCAGTCATGGTCGGTGTCGTCGGCGCGATGTCGGCCTTCTATCATGACAGCACCGACATCTCGGATCCCTACCAGCGCGAGGTCGCCTCGCACCGCCTGATCGCCAAGATGCCGACGATCGCGGCCTGGGCCTACAAGTATTCCGTGGGACAGCCCTTCGTCTATCCGCGCAACGATCTGTCCTACGCGGCGAACTTCCTGCACATGTGCTTTGCCGTGCCGGCAGAGGAATACGTGGTCGATCCGATCCTCGCCCGTGCGATGGACCGCATCTTCACACTGCATGCGGATCACGAGCAGAACGCGTCCACGTCGACAGTGCGGCTCGCCTCCTCCTCGGGCGCGAACCCCTTCGCCTGCGTCGCGGCGGGGATCGCCTGCCTGTGGGGTCCGGCACATGGCGGCGCGAACCAGGCCTGCCTCGAGATGCTGAAAGAGATCGGCACCCCGGACCAGATCCCTGAATATATCGCGCGCGCGAAGGACAAGAACGATCCGTTCCGCCTCATGGGCTTCGGTCACCGCGTCTACAAGAACTTCGACCCCCGCGCGACGGTGATGAAACAATCGGCCGACGAGGTGCTCGATCTCCTTGGCGTCGAGAACAACCCGATCCTCGCCACCGCGAAAGAGCTCGAGAAGCAGGCGCTCGCCGATCCCTACTTCACCGAGAAGAAGCTCTTCCCGAACGTGGACTTCTATTCGGGCATCATTCTCGAGGCGATGGGCTTCCCCACCTCGATGTTCACGCCGATCTTCGCGCTCTCGCGCACGGTTGGCTGGGTCAGCCAGTGGAAAGAGATGCTGAACGATCCGCAGAACAAGATCGGCCGTCCGCGCCAGCTCTATCTCGGCAACACCCAGCGCGACTACGTGGACATCGAAAACCGCTGAACCGTATCGCACACGACATCGTGCGGCCGTCCGAAAAACCGGGCGGCCGTTTCGATTCGCCCGTCCCGTGGACTTGGTAAGCCCGACCGCGACAATCCCGAGACATCCTCAAACATTGTCACCAAGCCAAAGACAATGGAGCGGCCAAGCCCCTGAAAAAAGGCGTTAATCTGGCGTTTTACCACCTTTTTCTTGCCACATATCCCAAGCTTGAGGCCATGTCTGGCGAGGCTTTCCTCAACCGCTGGAGTAACGAATATGGCAACTGGTGAAACTGTTATCGTGACGCTCGGATGCGATCCGACCATTGACCTCGAAGTGGTCGAGGACGGCAACAAGCTCGTCGTGCGTCTCATCAATCCGTCCGCCGATGTCGATATCGACGGGCTGTTCCTGAACCTTCAGAACGACGCGCTCGCCGATCAGATCGATATATGGCCGCGTGAAAACTCGGTACCGATCACCGGCTTCGACACTCAGGCCAACAGCGTCGACCATCTCGACAACGGCGCGACCGTCCAGGGCGACTACGATGTCGGCATCCAGTTCGGCAATGCGCCCGACAGCACCGCCGGCTACACCGAAGCGCCCGTGATGTTCACGATCGAGCCCAAGTTCGGCTCAGGCATCGACGCGATCACGCTCGCGGATCTCGACCTGACGAACGTCACCCTCGTCGTGAACAGCGATACGGGCAACGGCCAAGCGCTGGTCGGCAATCCCTCCGGCGATTTCGACGATGGCGCCACCACCACGGAAATCGTCGAGGAAGTGGCGGTCTCCGAGGACTTCAACCACATCCACCGCCCCGAAGACAGCGACGACATCGTGGGCAACGATGGCTGGTACATCTGGGACAACAAGGCGTGGACCGACGGCTGCCGGGACGGCAAGCTCGTTTTCGAGGAAGTCGCAGCGAATTCCGGCGTCACCATTTCCTTCGACGCCATGACCTGGAACGCGGCCTGCTTCGAGAATTCAGGCCATTCGAAGGACACGTTCGAGGTTCAGGTCAAGCTCGATGACGGCTCCTGGCAAACGCTCGATGTCTTCACCGTGAACGATAAGGGCACGGCGATGGTCGGCTCCGAGACGGGTCAGACCTTCGGCAACCACGGCAATACCCTGACCTACGAGGTCGACGGCGTCAGCGAAAGCGCGCAGCTTCGGCTCGTCTCCGACTTCACGGCGAGCAACGAATATGTCGGGATCGACAATGTCGAGATCGTCGCGAAGAACGAGGTTATCATCGACGGTGACGGCGATGATTGCGACGACGAAGACGTCGTGATCGCCGAAGACGATTTCGACGGCCTCCGCTACGCCAGCCACGCCGAAAGCGTACAACATGCCGGTAAATGGTATGCCGAAGACGGCAAGCTCGTCGCCGATGGCTGCAAGGACGGCAATCTCTGGTTCGATACGGTCGAGACGCCGAACGATACCACGATCTCCTTCGACGCCTCCACGCCGAACGCGCATTACTTCGAGAATAACGGCTGGATGGAAGACAGCCTCGAGGTCTGGGTTCTCAAGGACGGCCACGAATGGGTTCTGCTCGACACGTTCCATGTGAACGATGAGGGCACGGCCCTGGTCGGCGACAAGACCGGCCAGACGATCACCTCCGACAGCCAGACGATCAGCTATTCGGGCGGTGAACTCGAAGGCGCGAAGAGCATGCAGCTCGTGCTTGATGCGGATTTCTCGGCATCCAACGAGCAAGTCCACATCGACAACCTCGCCTTCACCGAGGAAGCGGAGTGCGACGACGACGGTGGCAAGGATGGCGAGGAAATCTGCGAGGATTTCAGCGGTCTGCAGGCCGGCGACGATCCCTTCGATGCGTTCGAGAACCTCAAGATCACCGCGACCAAGGCTGGCACGACGCAAGCCGACGATGCGATGATCTTCGACACCGAGAACCCGACCGGTTGGGACTACGACCTTGGCTTTGCCGATCAGGGCAATGCGATCATCATCTCCGAAGATGGCGACGCGCATGATCCGGACGACAACGCCCACGGCGGCACGATCTCGTTCGAGTTCACCAGACCGTCCGAGGTCAAGAGCCTCAGCATCCTCGATGTCGAGGAGCATGGCGGCACGATCGATCTCTTCGACGCGGACGGTAACGTTCTGAACTCGCTTGAAATCCCCGCGGGCCGCGACAACTCGCAACAAACGCTCGAGATCAACACCCAAGGCGTGAGCTACATGGACGTGAACCTCGTCGGCTCCGGTGCGGTGGATGATCTCTGCTACATTCCGGAGGATGATTGCGAAGGCGACCAATACGACATTCTCTTCAAGGACGAAGAGGACGAGGACGCCGATCCTTACGCGGATGCCGAGGACGAGAGCGAGGACGAGGACGCGTACGAATACGCATAATCCAAACTCCTGCCCAAGACAGCGCGCCCGGGGCTCCTGCTCCGGGCGCGATCGTTTCGGCGAACCAGAAGCGCCGTTAACCCATTGTTAAGATTACAATCCGCTTAACCATCACATTCTGTTATTCCGCGCTCGGGGCAGTCAGTGGAGTTTGCGGAATGGAACAGCTGGTTTTCCTTGCCTTCGGCCTCATGGCATTGCCCGAAGACGACAAGCGGGCGCATTTCCTCGCCGGACGGGCGATCACGGAAATCGGACAGGCGGACGGTCTGGATCCATTGGAAGCGTGCGGCGTGACGCTGCTGGCCGGTGTCGCCAAGGAGATGGCCGATATCCGCGGACCGGGAGACGCCTCGCTCCGCGACGGGCTCGCGACCGTCGCGGGATGCGGCATCACCTATCGGTTCTGAGCGATCAGCGCCCCTCGAAGGCAGCGGGGCGCTTTTCGAGGAAGGCGAGCACACCCTCTTTGAAGTCGCGGGTCTGGCCGCATTCACCCTGCAGCTTCGCCTCGAGCGCGAGCTGTTCCTCGAGATCGTTCTCGAAGCTCGCATGCATGGCCTGTTTGACCTTCTGAAACGCCGCGGTCGGCCCCTTGGCGAGATGCGCCGCCCGCGCGCGCCAATGCGCGTCGAACTCATCATCCGCGACCGCTTCCCAGATCATGCCCCATTGGTCAGCCTGCCGCGCGGATATCTTCTCAGCGAAAAGCGCCGCGCCCATCGCCTTGGCGAGCCCCATCTGCCGCGGCAGTGCCCAGGTGCCGCCCGCATCGGGGATGAGCCCGATCCGCGTGAAGGCCTGGCTGAAGAAGGCGCTTTCGGTGGCGATGACCACATCGGCAACGAGCGCAAGATTGGCCCCTGCCCCCGCTGCCGCCCCGTTGACCGCCGAGATCGTCGGGACCGGGCTGTCCACGATCGCACGTAGCATCGGCACGTATTCGTCGCGAAGCGTGCGTTCGAGATCGAGATTGGCGGCATTGGACCGATCTCCAAGATCCTGACCCGAACAGAAGGCCCGGCCCGTGCCGGTCAGGACGACGCAGCGCGACTCCTCTCCGCCGCGCTTGACGGCGTGGGTGATCTCGGCGCGCATCTGGGTGTTGAGCGCGTTCATCACGTCGGGACGGTTCATGGTGACGACAGCCACCCCGTCTGCGACCTCGTAGGAAAGCGTTTCGTATTGCATGGGCCCTGTCCTCCTTGTCGCGCGCATCAAACACGCGCCCGCGGGGAAAGGCAAAGCGCAACGCGGCGTCACGGAAGGGCGGATCAGCGGCTGTCGCCGTCCAGAAGTTCACGGAGGCGGGCTTGCTCTGCGTCGCTCAGTCCCGCTTCTGCCTGCGCCTCGGCGCGAGAGCGGCCGCGCAAATAGCCGAGGCCAAGACCGAGGGCGATAAGCCCCATGAGCGGGCCCGCCCCCCAGAGGAGCCAGTTCCAGCCATCGGCCTGCGGGTTCAGGAGAACGAATTCGCCGTAGCGCTCCACGATGAAGTCGACGACTTCCTCGTCGGTATCGCCAGCTTCCAGCCGCTCGCGCACGAGCAGACGCAGATCCCGCGCGAGCGAGGCGTTGGATTCGTCGATGGATTCGTTGCGGCAAACGAGGCAGCGCAGACCTTCGGAGATCTCCCTCGCCCGCGCTTCGAGCGCCGGATCGTCGAGCACTTCATCGGGCTGCACTGCCGGCAGGGTCGATGTCAGAGACGCCGCGAAGACGGCCGCAAGGGTGAATGAGCGCGCGACCCTCATTCCGCCGGCACCGCAGACCGAGAGGTCTTCTTCGCCCCGGCGGCCACGCGGAAACGCCGGTCCGAGAGGCTGAGCGCGCCGCCGAGCGACATGATGAGGCAGCCCGCCCAGATCCAGTTTGCGAGGGGCTTGATATATGTCCGAACGACCCAGCCGCCGTCATCCTGACGGTCGCCGATCACAACGTAGACATCGCGCAGGAAGCGGTAGTCGATCGCAGCCTCGGTCGTGGGCATCCGCGCCACCGGGTAATTGCGCTTCTCGGGCGTCAGAACAGCCACCTCGCGCCCATCCTTGGCCAGCGTCACGTTCGCCATCGTGGAGACGTAGTTCGGCCCCTGAACGCGATCCACGGCATTCAGCGTCAGCGTGAAGGCTCCGACATCGAAGGTCTCTCCGATCTGCGCCGTGCGGATGTCCTCCGACTCCCAGGCCGTCAGTCCGGCGACCCCAACGAAAAGGATGCCGAGCCCCGCATGTGCCACGCTCTTTCCCCAATCGGCGCGCGGCAGGCGGGCAAGCCGTTTGAGATCGCGCGACTGTCCGGTACGCGACCAGAGATCCACCACCGAGCCGCCGACGAGCCAGGCGCCGAGGAAGAGCCCGACCGGCCCCAGCAGCGAGCGTCCGGTTTGCATCGCCCAGGCCAGCCCCGCGATGGCGAAGGCCAGGAGCAGCACCGGCAGAAGGCTTCGCCCGATGCGACCCAGCTTGCCGCGCTTCCAGGAGATCATCGCGCCAAAGGGCAGGATCAGCCCGAGGATCAGCATGAAGGGCGTGAAGGCCGCGTTGAAGAACGGCGGGCCGACCGAGAGCTTCCGGTCGAACGCCATCTCCGCGATGAGCGGCCAGATCGTGCCGACGAAGACGACGAGCGAGGAGACCGCCAGTAGGATGTTGTTGGCCACCAGCGCGGATTCCCGGCTGACCATCCCGAAGACGCCCTTGGCCTGCATCGCGCTCGCCCGCGCGGCGAAAAGCGTGAGCGCGCCGCCGGTGAAGGCGATGAGGATCATCAGGATGAAGACGCCGCGCTCGGGGTCGTTCGCGAATGCGTGGACCGAGGTGAGCACGCCCGAGCGCACGATGAACGTGCCGATCAGGGAGAATCCGAAGGCGAGGATCGCCAGAAGGATCGTCCAGGCTTTCAACGCCTCGCGCTTTTCGACCACGATCGCCGAATGCAGCAGCGCCGCTGCGAAAAGCCAGGGCATGAAGGACGCGTTCTCGACCGGATCCCAGAACCAGAAGCCGCCCCAGCCAAGCTCGTAATAGGCCCACCAGGAGCCCATGCCGATGCCGATGGTCAGGAAGATCCAGGCCGCGAGCGTCCAGGGTCGAACCCAGCGGCCCCATGCGGCATCGACGCGCCCTTCAATGAGCGCGGCAACCGCGAAGGAGAAGCAGATCGATAGACCGACATAGCCGAGATAGAGAAATGGCGGATGGAAGGCGAGCCCGGGATCCTGCAAGAGCGGATTGAGATCCTGTCCGTCGAAAGGCGGCACGGCAAGGCGCGCAAAGGGGTTCGAGGTCCAGAGGATGAAGGCATAGAACGCCACACCGATCGAGGCCTGCACCGCGAGGACACGGGCCTTCAGCGTCTCGGGCAGGTTGCCGCCGAACCAGCCGGCCATCGCCCCGAACAATGCCAGGATCAGCACCCAGAGCAGCATCGAACCCTCGTGGTTCCCCCAGGTACCGGAGATCTTGTAGAGCATCGGTTTGGCCGAATGCGAGTTCTGCATGACGAGGTTGAGCGAGAAATCCGACGTCACGAAGGCATGGACGAGCGCGCCGAAGGAGAAGGCCACCAGCAGGAATTGCGCCGTCGCCGCTGGCTCGCCCACGGCCATCCAGCCGCTCCACCGTTTGTGCGCGCCGACAAGCGGCACCACCGTTTGCACGAGCGCCACGAGGAACGCGAGGATCAGGGCGAAATGGCCAAGCTCTGTAATCATGCCCTGTTATAGGCACGAAAAATGGGGCGGGCCAATGGGGAGCAGCCCGCCCCGGTTCAACTTGTCGCGCGTCTCAGCCGGCGCGGGCCCGCCATTCGGCAAGCGCTGCATTCGGTTCCAGGGGCTGCGTTTCCTCGGGCCTCTCAGGCTCAGCGGCACGAAGTGTCTCCAATGCCTTCATATCCGCCATCACGCGCGGCGCGGCCGCCATCGTCAGCGCGACGTCGCGCTGGAAGTCCTGTCCCTTCGCCTGGTGACGCGCTCCGAAATAGAAGCTGACGATCGCGCCCAGAAGCCACCAGAGCGGCTCTGGCACGAGTGCAATCCCCGCCATGCGTTGGCCGAACCAAACCGGATCCACGAGCGCCGCGATGAAGAGCCCGATCGTGCCCAGGGCCATCGCCGGGCGCGGAACACGGTTGAGCCCGTCGATCACCTGGTCGAATACTCCTTTCCTCGGCAAAGCAAACTCCGCGCCGAATTGCTTGAGGGCGGCCTCGCGAAGGGCCTGCCCGCGTTCCGCTTCGCCTTCGGCATTGGCGCGAAACACCTCGACGGTTTCCGCGACGACGTTCCGGCCGGTGCCGAACAGCAGCTCCATCATCCCCATGCCGCGACCCTCCGCTCGAAGTCGCGCTGGCTGAGGTGATAGCGCAACGCGATGAACTCTTCCGCCCGCGAGATCCAGCCGCCCTTCCCGCCAGCGCGGGTCCGGGCGTATTTGCGTGAGGCCGGGCGGCGGTCCGCCAGCGCGAAATAGTAGTTGCGCCGCGCGATTCCGTAGGCATCGACGAAATAGGCACCTGCCTGGTCATGGGCCTCGCGCGCCGCGCCGCAGGTCTCGGGGCCAAGCGCCCCATCCACCGCCACGCGCCAGCCCATCTCGCAGAGAAGTCGCTGGAGGATCTTGATCGCATTGGACCCGGCATTCACCTGCATGTCGAAGACGCTTGCCTGTAATGGCTCCGGCAGGTTCGCGATGCCTGGGGCGTGGAAATAGTGCTGCAGGAAAATTTCCGTCGCCTCGGCGCGGCTCAGCGCCTTCACATCCGACACCCCGACACGGCCATCGCCATCGAGATCGCGGCCGAGCCGGCGCATCGTGTGAAGGGTGACGCCATACTTCGTTGCGCCGCCGGGATCGTCCGGATCGTTCACGTAGCCGCCTTCACGCGCCACGATCTCTTCGGCGATGCGCCGGACGTCGGACTTGGGTGAGCTCATCGGATTTGCCTCTTGCCTCTGGATAGTGAGGCGGCAAAGCTCGCGCGAACGGGTTAATAGCGGGCTCCATCGGCGTTCGCAGCCGGCACGGATCAGGGGATGGCGACATGCACGCGGATGAAATCATTACGCTTCTGGGGCTGGAGCCACATCCCGAAGGCGGACATTACAGGCAGACCTGGGAAGGGCCCGGAGAGGAACGCGCCTCGGGCACGGCGATCTATTTCCTTCTTAAAGGAGACGAGGTGAGCCATTGGCACCGCGTCGATGCCGCCGAGATCTGGCACTTCTATGCCGGCGCGGCGCTGACACTGAAGATCGCCGACACCGATCAGGGCCCGGTCACCGAGTTCACGCTGGGGTCCGATTTCGAGACCGGCCAGCGCCCCCAGATCACCGTGCCGCAAAGGGCGTGGCAATCGGCGCGGTCGACCGGAGACTGGACGCTGGTCGGCTGCACGGTATCGCCCGGTTTCCGCTTCGAAGGGTTCGAGCTGGCACCGGAAGGGTTCGACATACCTGGCGCATGAAAAAGGCCGGGCGCTGGGGCCCGGCCTTGATAACGTGAGAGACGTGGAACCTTAATTCCAGAAGCCTTCATCGACGCCTTCCATCTCTTCCAGCTGCTCTTCGCTCTGGCCGATGGCGAGCGCGTAGCTGCGGTCATCGACGGGCACGAGCTGCACATCGTCGATTTCCAGGAAAACGTGCTTGTCGCCAAGGTCGAGGAAGCCACCGACCTCGATCACGAGCCCGCGAAATTCACCGCTCCGCGTCAGGACCACGTCTTCAATGGTGCCGATCTGGTTCCAGTCGGAGCCGACCTCTTCGTAGGTCTCTGCGCCGAAGTTCTCGACGCCCTCTTCGGAGTTGACCGAGTAGACGGGTCCGTCGGTGATGTCGCGCGTACGGATGAGCTGCGCGTCCTCGGCGTTGCCGGTCATCTCGGCTGTCTCTTCGGAGATCTCGTCACCGGCGTTCTCGGCCGCCTGCTCGGTGTTCTCAGCGGCATTCTCGGTCGCCTGAGCGGCATCTTCCGCAGCGTTTTCAGTTGCCTGAGCGGTATCTTCAGCTGCGTTCTCGGTCGCTTGGGCCGCGTCCTCAGCGGCGTTTTCGGTCGCTTCACCCGCGTTCTCGACCGCCTGCTCGGCATTCTGAGCGGCGTCGTCCATGTTGTCGTCGGATTCCTGGGCGAACGCGGTGCCCGCAACCATCGTCAGGGCGAGTGCGGACGTCATAAGACGTGTCATGAGATACTCCTTTCAATCTCGTGCATCTGAGCAAAGAACACGAAATCGGGAGCGGCGTTCCGCTTATTGAGCAAAAAATACTCACGAAATTCACGGAACAGTGAGCGGCCTCACGCGTTCGCGCGGATCATGCGTCAGTCGCGGTAAAGCGACGCGAATTCGATCAGTTGCCGGGTGGAGCCATCCTTGTCCTCGGCGGATCGCTCGCCCGTCACAACAGGTCCGAGCGAGGAGGCCAGCTCCTTGCCAAGCTCCACTCCCCACTGATCGAAGGAGTTGATTCCGAGGATCACGCCCTCGACGAAGACCCGGTGCTCGTAGAGCGCGACAATCTTGCCGAGCGTTTCGGGCGTGAGCTGACCGTAAATCAGCGTCGTCGACGGCCGGTTCCCGGGGAACACGCGATGGCGCGCCTGCCGCTCGAGCTCAGCGCCCTCGAATTTGCCCGCGACGGTCTCTCGCGCGTCCTCGAGACTGCGCCCGCGCATCAGCGCCTCGGACTGCGCGAGGCAATTGGCGAGCAGAAGGTCGTGATGGTGTCCGAGCTCAGGCTCGTGCCCTTTCGCAGCGACCATGAATTCGCAAGGGATCACGCGTGTGCCCTGGTGGATGAGTTGATAGAAAGCATGCTGCCCGTTGGTGCCGGGCTCTCCCCAGACGACGGGACCGCTGTTGTAGGGCAGCGGCGTTCCGTCCATCGCGACGGACTTGCCGTTGCTCTCCATCTCGAGCTGCTGAAGGTAGGCCGGAAGCCGGGCGAGCCGGTCGTCATAGGGCAGCACGGCGCGGGTCGCGTGCCCGAGCACCTGGTTGTGCCAGATGCCGATTAGCGCGAGGAGCACCGGCATGTTCTCGTGCAGTTGCGCCGATTGGAAGTGGCGGTCCATCTCCTCCGCGCCGCTCAGGAAGGCCCGGAACGCCTTGGGACCGATGGCGATCATCAACGACAACCCGATCGGCCCCCACATCGAGTAGCGCCCGCCGACCCAGTCGCCGAAACCGAAAACACGCGCCTCGGGGATGCCCCACTCGGCGGCCTCTTCCTTGTTCGAGGACAGCGCGACGAAACGCGTCTCGGGCTCCACGCCGCGATCCATCAGCCAGGCCCGCGCGGTGCGGGCATTGGTCATGGTCTCAATCGTGGTGAAGGTCTTGGAGGCGACGATGAACATTGTCGTCTCGGGGTCGAGCCCGCGCAAGGTATCGGCGATATCCGCGCCATCCACGTTCGAGACGAAATGACAGCGCGGGCCTTCCGCATAGGGCGACAGCGCCGTGTAGGCCATTGCCGGGCCGAGATCGGAGCCGCCGATGCCGATATTGACGACGTCGGTCACGGACGCGCCGCGCAGCTCCTCCGCGAGCGCTTCCATCCGCTCGAGCGTTGCCAGAACCTCGGGCATGACGTCCTCGCCATCGACGTGCACCGGGCTGCCGGAGAGATTGCGCAGCGCCGTGTGCAGAACCGCCCTGCCCTCGGTCTCGTTGATCGGCTCGCCGGTGAACATCGCCGTGCGGCGCGTCTCGACGCCGCGCGCGCTTGCAAGGTTCAGAAGCGCGGCGCGGATCTGCTCGTCCGCCTGCGTCTTGGAATAATCAAAGAGCATGCCCGCGGCCTTGAGGCTGAACTCCTCGGCACGGTTCGGATTTTCGGCGAAAAGGCCCTCTATCCGGCGATCTTCGGTCTTTCTCGCCAGTGCCTGCAAGTCTTCGAACATGGCTCTACTCCGCCCAGTGCACGGTTGCGCCGCCAAGGACGGCCTTGATCGGAGCCTCAGAGGGCGACAGCCCGCGCGCCCGTTCCAGCGCCTCGCGCTTTTCCTGCCCGAAGATCAGGATATGTTTCGACAGCGCGCCATTGAGCACGGGCGCGGTCAGCGTCACGCGCGGCTCGGGCGCACCTTCGGCCCGCATCGGCATCAGGATCGGCGCGCGTTTGTCGAGCGCATCCTCCAGCCGGTCCGCGCCGGGAAAAAGCGATGCCGTGTGCATGTCAGCGCCCATTCCCAGAAGCACGACCGACAGCGGCAACTCGGGCGCGATGATCTCCGCGATCTCGTCCAGACGCTCTTCCGGTGTCTGGCAGGGCATGTACATCGGCAGGAGCCGTGCGTCGGCGGCCTTCTCCACCAGCAAGCGCTCGCGCAGGAGCCGCGTGTTCGAACGCTCGCTGTCCTCGGGCACCCAGCGCTCGTCTGTCAGCATCACGTCGACCCGCGACCAGTCGAGCTGCACCGAACAGAGATCGTCGAAAACCGGCCCCGGGGAGGTGCCGCCGGGCACGGCAAAGGTCACGCGCTCGGCCTGCGACAGCGCCGAGCGCAGCTCGCCGGCGATCTTGTTGGCCAGGTTGATCGCGAGCGCCTCGCGGTCGGGATAGCTGATGAACTCCATTGGGGTCTCTCCGTCCGAACCGGTGTCTACGTCGCGGTGAGGCTAACAGCCCGCACCGGCCCTCGTCATGCCTTGATCTCGCGCCAGCGCCGGCCGTCACGATGCAGGAGCATGAGGCTGTCCTCTGGCCCCGGCCCACCCGGATCATAGGGTTTCGGCACGTCGCCGCGCGCCTCCCATCCCTCGATGATCGGATCGGTCCAGGCCCAGGCGGCCTCCACCTCGTCGCCGCGCATGAACAGCGTCTGGTTGCCCCGGATCACGTCCATGATGAGCCGTTCGTAAGCGTCGGGCACCGCCTCGGTATCGGGGCCGAGCGCGTCGGCAAAGGTCATGTCGAGCGGCACGTCCACAAGGCGCATGCCACCGGGGCCCGGCTCCTTGATCGTCACGTCGAGGGTCATGCCCTCGTTCGGCTGCAACCGGATCGACAGAACGTTCCGGTGCCGTCCGGCATCCGCGCCGAAGATCGAATGCGGCGCATCCTTGAAGACGACCGCGATCTCGGAGGTTCGTGCGCGCAGCCGCTTGCCCGTACGCAGGTAAAAGGGCGTGCCTGCCCAGCGCCAGTTCGAGATATTCACGCGCATCGCGACGAAGCTTTCCGTGCGCGACTTCTCGTTCTCGACGTGTACGCGGTAGCCCTCTTCGTCCCCGCCGGCGGCATATTGGCCGCGCACCATGTGGTGCGGTTCCACCGGATCGAGCGCGCGGATCACCTTGAGCTTCTCGTCCCGAACCGCGTCGGGGTCGAATTTCGCGGGCGGTTCCATCGCGATAAGGCACAGAAGCTGCATCAGGTGGTTCTGCACCATGTCCCGCATCGCGCCGGACTTGTCGTAATAGGATCCGCGCCCGCCGACACCCACGGTCTCGGCCACGGTGATCTGGATATGGTCGACGTATTGGGAATTCCACAACGGCTCGAACAGCATGTTGCCGAAACGGACGGCCATGAGGTTCTGCACCGTCTCCTTCCCGAGATAATGGTCGATCCGGTAGATCTGCGTCTCGTCAAAATGCTGGGCGAGCGTTGCGTTCAGGCTTTTGGCCGAGGCCAGATCGTGACCGAAAGGCTTTTCCACCACGATCCGGCTTTCCGCGTCGGCGAGACCTTTGTCGCGAAGCCGCTCTGCGATCGCGCCGAACAGCGACGGGCCGACCGAAAAATAGAAAGCACGGATAGTGTCGTCGCGCAGATGGCTCTTGAGCGCCTCCCAGCCGTCATCCCCTGTCGCATCCACGGCTTCGTAATGAACACGCTCGAGAAAGCTCGAAAGCTGACCGGGCTCGTGCGGGGTCGATCCGAATTCCTCGATCGAGGCGCGCACCATCTCGCGGAATTCCTCGACGCTCATTTCAGAGCGTGCGGCGCCGATGATCTTGGCCTCGGGCGGAACCTGTCCGGCACAATATCGGCGGAAAAGACCTGGCAGGATCTTGCGGCGGGCCAGATCGCCGGTGCCGCCGAAGATGACGAGGTCGAAACTGTCGACCGGGATGACGCGGGATACCATGGACCGTTGCTCCGATTCGTCCTGTCTTGTGCCCTTCCTGCCCGGCAGATGCGTCTATTCGCAATGCCCTGACCGGAAAGGACGCGATTTAGTTAGCGCTAACGCACGCGCACTGACGGGTTAGCCCAACTTGGCCGCCCTGTCTAATGCCTTGACGCGCTTGCCGTCCGAGACGGGCCATGCCACCACATTGCGACAATACCGATCGGAGATACGCATGGCGCCGCGCAAGATCATCATCGACACCGATCCAGGCCAGGACGACGCGGTCGCGATCCTGCTCGCGCTGGCCTCGCCCGAAGAGATCGAAGTGCTCGGGATCACCACGGTCGCGGGCAACGTGCCGCTGGAGCTGACCACGAAGAACGCGCGCATCGTGTGCGAACTCGCGGGCAAACCGGACACCCGCGTCTTCGCAGGGTGCGACCGCCCGCTTGGCCGCGATCTCGTGACCGCAGAGCATGTGCATGGCAAGACGGGTCTTGACGGCCCCACCCTGCCGGAGCCGACCATGCCGCTTCAGGACCGGCATGCGGTCGATTTCATCATCGACACGCTTCGCGAGGAACCCGAAGGCAGCGTCACGCTCTGCCCGCTCGGGCCGCTGACCAATATCGCGACCGCACTGGACCGCGCGCCCGACATCGCCCCGCGCATCAAGGAGATCGTGCTCATGGGCGGGGCCTATTTCGAGGTGGGCAACATCACCCCCGCCGCCGAATTCAACATCTACGTGGACCCCGAGGCGGCGAAACAGGTCTTCGGCTGCGGTGCGCCGATCACCGTCATGCCGCTCGACGTCACGCACAAGGCGCTGGTCACCAAGCCCCGGAACGACGCCTTCCGTGCGCTCGGCACCCCGGCCGGGGTCGCGGTCGCCGAGATGACCGATTTCTTCGAGAGGTTCGACAAGGAGAAATACGGCTCCGAAGGTGCGCCGCTGCACGATCCGTGCGTGACCGCCTATCTCATCAAGCCCGAGCTTTTCTCGGGACGCCACATCAACGTGGAGATCGAGACCACCTCCGAGCTGACACTCGGCATGACGGTCGCCGATTGGTGGGGCGTCTCCGGCCGACCGCCGAACGCCACATTCATGGGCGATCTCGATGCGGACGGGTTCTTCGCGCTGCTGACGGACCGGATTGGGCGGCTATGAGCGGCTTTCTACTCTATGGACACCCGGATTCGGGCCATGCGTGCAAGGTCGCGCTGGCGCTGCGCCTTGCGGGCCAAGCGCACGAGACCAAGCGCATCGACATCTGGGCCCCACGCGAGACGCGGGATGCAGCGTTTCTTGCCGCCAGCCCTGCCGCCGAAGTGCCCTGCCTGATGATCGACGGTGCGCCGCATGTGCAATCGGGTGCGATCCTGCTCGACCTTGGAGAGCGTTTGACCGGCCTGGGCGGAAACAACGCGGCGGGGATGCGCCGCGCGCGGGAGGTGCTATTCTGGGAAGCCAACCGGATCGGCATGTGCCTGCCGCAGCTGATCGAAGCGCGCAGGACCGGAGCGGCCCCCTTGCCGCCCGGCGCTGTCGCGTGGCTCGAGGGCCGCTTCGCGGTGGATCGCGACCGCTTCGATCTTCTGCTCGGCGATGCGCCGTTCTTCCACGGCGACGCGCCGGGTATCGCCGATTGCGCGGTTTGGGGCTATGTCCAGTGGGTCGAGAAGGCGGGGCAGACCCCGTCAGCCGCGATGGCGGCATGGCTGACAAGGATGCGCGATCTGCCGGTCGAGACGCGGCCCGAGGCGCTCTTTCCCGCCTGAGCCGCGGGGCTTCGCCGATCGCAGGGTCGCCCCCTTTCGCAGACGGGGCGAATGGCCTAGTGCACAGCCCAAAGCGGCGCGCAGGAAAGGCCCCCATGAAATCGCTTCATCTTGCCAGTCCCGGCGACGCGGAAAAGCTTCTGCCTCTCGTCGCGGCGTTCCATACCGAAATGGGCTTCGGCACCGATGCCGAGCATCAGGCGCAGGCGATCGCGCCGCTCCTCGACGGCTCGCCGCACGGGGCAATCTGGCTCGTGGGGCCGCGCAAGGCCCCGGTGGGCTATATCGTCATCACCTTCGGCTGGTCGGTCGAGTTCGGCGGGCTCGACGCCATCGTCGACGAGGTTTACGTGCGCCCCGCAGTGCGCCGCCGCGGCATGGGCGGCGAGGCGCTCAACGAGATCGCCAAGGCGCTGAAGGATGCGGGCGTCCACGCTCTGCATCTCGAGGTGGCGCAATCGGACGACCAGGCGCAAAACTTCTATTCCCGCGCCCGGTTCAAGACGCGCGACGGTTACGTGTTCATGTCGCGCATCCTGCGGTGAGCGGTCAGCTCATCGAAGCGACGACGATCACCATGAGGATCGAGTAGAGCATGATCCCGCCCCCGATCATCCAGACGGGGTAGTTCCTGCCGACGCTCGCCTTGGCCAGCTCCTTGGCCTGGTAAATGAGATCCGGCCACGTGTAGCTGACGAAATCGCCTTGCGTGAAGACCATTTTGATCCGTCCCTCGGCATCCACGACCGGGAGGCGGCGGAAGCGCTCGTTCGACATGATGCGAAGCCAGTCGATGAGATCGTCGTCCTCTTTCGCGACGCGCGGATCGCGGGTCATGATCTCGGAGAGCTTGACCTCGGCCGCGTTCTTCTCGGACCCGACGATCTTTCGCATGACGTCGCGCTCGGTCACCACGCCGATCACCTTGTTGCCCTCGTCCACGATCATGACCGAGCCGTAATTCTTCTCGTTCATCGCCTTCACCGCGGCGAGAACGGTTTCGCCTTCGGGCATGGTCAGGGGCTTGGGTTTGCTCTTGAATTCCGGACGATCCTTGATCGCCATTCCGACACGGTCCGTCGCAGCCATGAGGGATCTCCTTCTTTCTCGGTCAATTCAAGGAGCTAGCGTGCCCCGCCAAAGAGCCAACCCTTTGCGAAGCTGCAATGCCCGGCCTATATCCCTGCTATGACCTTCGCGATCCCCTTCGATAATTCCTACGCCCGCCTGCCCGATGGCTTCTACACCCGGCTCGATGCGACGCCGGTCACCGAGCCGTCGCTTGTCGCCTTCAACAGCGAATTGGCCGCCGAGCTCGGCATCGGCGAGGCCGATCACGAGACGCTGGCGCGCATCTTCGGCGGCAACGAGAACCCGGAGGGCGCAGAGCCCCTCGCGCAGCTTTACGCGGGGCACCAGTTCGGCACGTTCAACCCGCAGCTCGGCGACGGTCGCGCGCTGCTTCTGGGCGAGGTCGTCGACAGATCCGGCATCCGCCGAGATATTCAGCTCAAGGGATCGGGCCGCACACCCTATAGCCGGATGGGCGACGGACGCGCCTGGCTCGGGCCAGTTTTGCGCGAATACGTGGTCTCCGAGGCGATGAATGCGCTTGGCGTGCCGACCACGCGGGCACTGGCGGCGGTCCGCACCGGCGAGAACATCCTTCGCGAAGGCCCCCTGCCCGGCGCGGTCCTGACGCGCGTTGCGGCGAGTCATATCCGCGTCGGCACGTTCCAGATCTTTGCCGCCCGCCGCGACTACGACGCGCTCCGCGCGCTTTACGATTACACCGTCGCACGGCATTACCCGGACGCCGCCGATCCGCACGGTCTTCTGGATCGTGTGATCGCGAAACAAGCAGCCCTTGTCGCGCAATGGATGAGCGTCGGCTTCATCCACGGCGTCATGAACACCGACAATTGCACGCTCTCGGGCGAGACCATCGATTACGGCCCCTGCGCTTTCATGGACGATTATCACCCGGACCGGGTCTTCTCCTCGATCGACCGGATGGGGCGCTACGCCTATGCGAGCCAGGCCGATATCATCGTCTGGAACATGGCGCAGCTCGCGACGGCGCTTGTGCCGCTGTGCGAGGATCAGGAAGCGGCGGTCAAACGCTTCACCGACCAGGTGCATGCCATGCCCGATCTCATCCGCGCCGAATGGGAGGCGCGCTTCGCCGCCAAGATCGGCATCTCCGAGCCGCGCGCCGAGGACAAGATGCTGGTTGCCGAGCTTCTGACGCTCATGCAGGAGAACCAGGCCGATTTCACCAACACCTTCCGCGCCCTCTCCCGAGGCGCAGGCCGCGACGAGTTCACGGATCGCGCCGCCTTCGACGGCTGGGCAAAGCGCTGGCAGGAGCGGATCGCGGATGAGACCGAGCCCGAAGCCCTGATGCGCCGCACAAATCCCGCCTTCATCCCCCGCAACCACCGGATCGAAGCGATGATCGCCTCGGCCGTTGCCGGCGACGATGCGCCCTTCCACCGCATGAACGCCGTGCTTGCCCGTCCGTTCGACGATCAGCCCGAGGCGGAGGATCTGGCTCGCGCTCCATTGCCAGACGAGGTTGTCCCGGCGACCTTCTGCGGCACCTGAGGGGGAATGCGCTTGCCACCAAGCACGATTCAGCCTGTCTGCGCTTTTGATATTGCGAAGGATGGCAGCACCAAGCCCGCCGATCCGCTCACACCGCAGCCCGAAGGCGCGCTGCGCTGGATTCATCTCGATCTAGGCGATCCCGCGCTCGAAGACTGGCTATTCGCCAACCTGCCCGAGCGCGCCGCCGAAGCGCTCGTCCAGCCCGAAACCCGACCGCGCGCACTGGCGCATGATGGTGGGGTGATCGCTGTGCTGCGCGGGTTGAACCTTAATGAGGGTGAGGATCGCGACGACATGGTCGCGCTTCGGATCTGGGCGTCCAAGACGCTGTTCGTGACCGTGCGTCGGCGCCGCGTCTTCGCCGCGCAGGATCTCGAGGCGCGCGGCAAGGCCGGCCACCTGCCCGCCAGTGCCGACATGCTGCTCGTCGCGCTGGCCGAGAACTTCACAAGCCGGATCGAGGAAAATGGCGTCGCGCTCGAAAACCGTGTCGATACGCTGGAGGACATCCTTTTCCTCGACGACCGCGACCCGTCCTCGAAGGAATTGCCCGAGATGCGCCGCACGGTCATCCGTCTCAGCCGCTTTCTCGGACCGCAGGCGCAGGCGCTTGCACGCCTGGCACGGCCCGACATGAGCCTGATCGGACCCGAGGCGCGCGAGGATCTGGAAGAGATCGCGAACCGCGCCGAACGCGCCGTCGAGGAAGTGCAATCGACCCGTGACAGGCTCGAAGCGCTCAACGATCATCTCGATCAGGCCCGCAACCTGCGGCTCGCCAAGAACTCTTACGCCCTCTCCATCGTCGCGGCGGTCTTTCTGCCGATGGGGTTCCTGACCGGGCTTTTCGGCGTCAACGTCGCGGGCATGCCCGGAGTCGAGACGCCCTCGGCCTTTGCGCTTCTGACCCTCGGCAGTATCGCGCTCGGAGGCGGGGTCTTCCTTGTCCTTCGCGCCTTCCGACTATTCTAACCTTATGGGCTGCGCTGCCACATCTTTTGTGCAACCCTCTCACCCAAACGCCTCGAACAGGAGCTAAGCCATGGGCCTGATGAAAACTCTCACCAAAGTCGCCTTGGGATATGCCGCCGCGCGGGGCGTCGACCGGATGTCGGGCGGCAAGGGCCTGCAAGGACTGATCGGCGGCGGCGCACAGATCAAGGGCGCGCATCCCGCGACCAAGGCGGGCAGCCAGGTCACGGACCAGATGCAGCAGGGCGCGACCCAGGCGGCCGCCCCGATGCAGGCGCTGTTGGCGAACCTTCGCACGGCGGGCTTCGATTTGTCTTCGATGATGGGCGGGCAAGGAAACCAGGCGGGGCAAGGCGGCGCGCAGAAGGGCCTTCTGTCTTCGATGCCGTCGACGGGCGGCGGTGGCTTCGCGGGCATGCTGGCCGCGGCCGGTGGCGCGGCGGCGATGGGCGGCAAGGGCGCGGGCGCCCTCCTCGACCAGTTCAACATGGAGAAATCCGCGCCCGAGCTCGAAAAGAGCGCCGGCCTCATGCTGCGCGCGATGATCCAGGCGGCCAAGGCCGACGGTCATATCGATGCCGAGGAGAAGGCGAAGATTCTCGAGCTTGTGGGCGACGATGCGACCGAGGAAGACCTCGCCTTCATCAAGGCCGAGCTCGAAGCTCCCATCGACATCAAGGGCCTCGCCGACGCCACGCCTGAATCGCAGAAGATGCCGGTCTACTCCGCTTCGCTGATGACGATCCGCGTCGATACGGACGAGGAAGCCGAATATCTAGACCGGCTGGCGCAGGCGCTGGGGCTCGACGAGCCCACGGTGAACGCGCTGCATGTCCAGATGGGCAACAAGCCGCTCTACGTCTGAGCCAGCCTGCATGACCTCCAGACACCCGGCCTTCGGGATCGGGCTGGCTGCCTTCGGCGCGCTGGTCCTGTCGCCCGACGCACTCTTCATGCGCCTCTCGGGCATGGACGGGATGCAGATGGTCTCCTGGCGCGGCACCTCCATGGGCGCGCTCTTCCTGATCGCGTGGGCTTTGACCAGCAGGAACCGCGCGCGCGACATCGCGATGCTCGGCACCGGCGCGGGTCTGACCATCGTGGGCGCGCAGGTTCTGAATGCGATGCTCTTCCCGACCGGCATCGCGCTTGCCCCGGTGGCGGTCATGCTGATCGGCGTGGCAACCGCGCCGGTCTGGTCCGCGCTCCTGTCGCGGTTCCTCTACGGAGAGACGACGGGCCGGGCGACATGGATCACCATCGGCTTGGTTCTCGCGGGCATCGCCATCGCCGTGACCGGCAAGGGCGATCTCGCCGTCTCGCCTGGTGCGGCGCTCGGCGCGCTTTGCGGCGTCGGGGTCGCCTTCGTTCTGGCGCTCAACTTCACGACGCTGCGCTTTCACGGCGAGGTGCCGATCCTTCTGGCGATGGGGCTGGGCGCGCTCTGCGCCGGGATGATCGGGATCTCGGTCACCGGCCCGGCGCAGATGCCTGTGGGAAACGTGCCCGCGATCCTCCTGACCGCGCTTCTCATCCTGCCAATCTCGTTCTTCTCGCTGTCTCTGGCGTCACGCTACACAGCGGCGGCCAATGTGAGCCTTCTGATGCTCCTCGAGACGGTGCTCGGGCCGCTCTGGGTCTGGATCGGGACCGGCGAAGCCCCTACCTCCCGGATGCTCACCGGGGGGGCTATCGTGGTCGGCGCGCTCGCAATCTATCTCGCCCGGCCGAAGCGGCGCGCGCGGATGTGAGGCTACTGGCCAAGCCGTCGAAAGCGGGTTAGCCCGAGGACGCAACTTAGCGGAGCCCTCATGGACAATGTGCGCGGCGCGCTCCTGATGATCCTCGCCATGGCGGGGTTCGCGGTCGAGGACGCCTTCATCAAAACCGCCGCGACGGACATGCCGACGGGTCAGATCCTGATCGTGATCGGATGTGTGGGCGGTGCGGTCTTCTGGGCGATCACCCGGCGGCGGGGCATCCGGCTGCTGACAGGCGATCTTCTCACGCGCCCGGTCATGCTGCGAAATCTCTCCGAAATCGCGGGCACGATCGGGTTCGTCACGGCGATCACCACCATCCCGCTCTCGACCGCTTCTGCCATCGCGCAGGCGATGCCGCTCGTCGTGACGCTCGGCGCGGCAGTGTTCTTCGGCGAGGCAGTCGGCTGGCGGCGCTGGTCCGCGATCCTCGCGGGCCTCGTGGGGGTGCTCGTCATCATCCGTCCGGGCCTTCAGGTCTTCGACCCCAATGCGCTCTGGGCGGTGCTGGCTGTGTTCGGGCTCGCGGCGCGAGACCTCGCGGCGCGGGCGGTCCCGAAAGGTATCCCCCATCTTCAGCTGGCCGCGTACGGGTTCCTGAGCCTCATCCCGACGGGCCTCATCCTGATCCTCGCATCGGGCGAGGCGCCGGTCTGGCCGGACGGGCGGCTGACGCTCCTTCTGGCAGGCGCGGTCCTGACCGGGATGCTGGCGTATTACGCGATCACCTCGGCCTCGCGCACGGGCGAGGTGTCGGTGGTCACGCCCTTCCGCTTCTCTCGCATGCTCTTCGCGCTTCTCATCGGCGTCACGATCTTCGGCGAGAGGCCGGACCTTGCCACCTATCTCGGCGCGGCGCTCATCATCGGCTCGGGGCTCTACACGTTCCTGCGCGAGCGCCGTCTGGGCCGGATCGAGGCGCGAAGGCGCGAAGCCCGCTATCACTGAGCCCGCCTGCGTTTACAGCGCGCGGCAGGCTGGTATAGGTCGAAGGCAACGACATGCGACAAGGGACAGGAGCCCACCCATGAGCATCATCATCGACATCTTCGCCCGAGAGATCCTCGACAGCCGCGGCAACCCGACCGTCGAGGTCGACGTCACGCTCGAGGACGGCACGATGGGCCGCGCCGCGGTCCCCTCGGGTGCGTCGACCGGCGCCTACGAGGCGGTAGAGCGGCGCGACGGCGATGCCGGCCGCTACAAGGGCAAGGGCGTGATGGACGCCGTCGCCTCGGTCAACGGCGAGATTGCCGAAGAGCTTCTGGGCATGGACGCGACCGAACAGGTCAGCATCGATCAGACGATGATCGAGCTCGACGGCACCGACAACAAGGGCCGGCTCGGCGCGAACGCGATCCTCGGCGTCTCTCTCGCGGTCGCGAAGGCCGCCGCCGACTACACCGAGCAGCCGCTCTATCGCTACGTGGGCGGCACCTCGGCGCGCGTTCTGCCGGTGCCGATGATGAACATCATCAATGGCGGCGAGCACGCCGACAACCCGATCGACATCCAGGAATTCATGATCATGCCGGTCGCCGCGACCTCGATCCGCGAGGCGGTCCGCATGGGCTCCGAAGTTTTCCACACGCTGAAGAAAGAGCTCTCTTCTGCGGGGATGTCCACGGGCCTCGGCGACGAGGGCGGCTTCGCGCCTGAGCTGAAGGGCACGCGCGATGCGCTCGATTTCATCCTCAAATCCATCGAGAAGGCCGGCTACAAGCCGGGCGAGGACATGTATCTCGCGCTCGACGCCGCCTCGACGGAATACTTCAAGGACGGCAAGTACGAGATGAAGGGCGAAGGCCTCTCGCTCACGCCCGAAGAGAACGTCGACTACCTCGCCAAGCTCTGCGACGAATATCCGATCATTTCCATCGAGGACGGCTGCTCGGAGGACGATTGGGACGGCTGGAAGATCCTCACGGACAAACTCGGTGAACGCGTCCAGCTCGTTGGCGACGATCTTTTCGTGACGAACCCGACGCGCCTTGCGGACGGGATCTCGCGCGGCGTCGCCAACTCGATGCTGGTGAAGGTGAACCAGATCGGATCGCTCACCGAGACGCTGGCGGCGGTCGATATGGCTCACCGCGCCCGCTATACCAACGTGATGTCCCACCGCTCGGGCGAGACCGAGGACGCGACCATCGCCGATCTCGCGGTGGCGACGAATTGCGGACAAATCAAGACGGGCAGCCTCGCGCGCTCGGACCGGCTGGCGAAGTACAACCAGCTCATCCGCATCGAGGAAGCGCTCGGCGAGACGGCGATCTATGCCGGCCGCTCGATCCTGAAGCGCTAAGGCGTGCTTTCTGGCTGGCCGGTCTCGGGATCGGCCGCCAGGGCAAGGGTTTCCGGGGTCTGGGACCGCGCAAGCGGACCCGCCTGGAAATCGGTCTTCTGCGCCTTCGGCACGGCCGCCGTCGTTCTGAGCCGCAGGATCGCGAAGACGATCAGCAGGACATGTGCGACCCCGATCACGGCAAAGAGTGTCGCCGCGCCGTAAGCCGTCATCGCATAGCCCGCGAGGGTCGGCCCAAGAATCGACCCCAGGCCGAACACCAGAAGCAGCCCGCCGCTGACCTGGATGAACGATCCGGGCTCGGCGTGATCGTTCGCATGGGCGACGATCACCGGGTACATCGCGAAGACACTCGCCCCGAAGAGCGCAACGAGCGCGAGGACCAACGTGCGCCCCGGCTCTCCAGCCATGATAAAGAGCCCGTCCGCCACAACCGCGACGAGGGCCACTCCGATCAGCACCTTGCGCCGCTCGAACTTGTCCGAAAGGTATCCGACCGGGATCTGCGCCACCGCGCCCGCCAGGATCGGAATGCTCGCGAAGAGTGCGATATCGGACAGCGACAAGCCGATCCGTGCGCCGTAGACCGCCGCGAGCGTGCCGAACGAAGCATTCGCGATGCCGATCATGAAGACCGAGAAGACCGCGACCGGCGAATTGCGCCAGAGCGCGCGAAGATTGAGCGAGACCTGCGTCAGCGGTTTCGGCGTCATCGTCGCGCTCATCGCGGTCGGCAGAAGCGCGAGACAATAGACCATCGCGGCGATCACGAAGAAGACGTAACCGGACGCATCGCCGAGGGTCAGCGACATCTGTCCGGCGGTGGAGGCGAAGAGGTTCACCATCGTGTAGACGCCGAAGATCCGCCCGCGAGAGCCCGCCTCGGCGCGCTCGTTCAGCCAGCTCTCGACGATCATGGCCGCGCCCGCGAAACAAAAGCCCGACAAGGCCCGAACCGGGATCCAGACCCAAGGCGTAATGAGGAGCAGCGACAGCAAGACCGCGATCGCGGCAATCGCGCACATCGCGCCGAAAGACCGGATGTGGCCGACCCGCGCCACGAGTCTCGGCGTACCGAGACAGCCCGCGACATATCCAATGGCCCAGCCTGTGCCGAGCAGGCCGAGCGAAGCCGCTGTGAAGCCTTCCGCCTCACCCCGGACCGGCAGGATCAACCCGTTGAGGCCACCGGCAAAGAGGAGGAACGCGGACCCCATCAAGAGGGCCGTCAGAGGAAGAAGGCTGCGTACCATGACACGGAAGCTGGCGGTTGTGGTCGCCCGCCTCCTATCAGCCTTCGAAGGCGGCGATCAATGCCTCGGCCAGCGGCAGGGCCGAATAGCCGAGGTCTGACGGCGTAAGGCCCAGCCGCACGATCACCATGTCTTCCGACGGGAAGATGCCGACCGATTGCCCGTCATGACCGCGCATCCAGAACGCGTCTGCGAACTGCGCGCCGTTCCGGGTCCCTTCGAGCCAGAGATGTCCCTGCCCGTAGCGTCCCTCGGACGCGGCGACAGGCGCTTCCATCCAATCCGTGAACCCTTCCGGCAGAAGCCGCGCGCCGCCCCAGGAACCATCCTGCAGAAGGAATTGGCCGAACCGGGCCCAGTCACGCGCGGTCGCGTACATGTAGCTCGAGCCGACATAGGTATCTTCGGCATCGGTCTCCATCACGGCCGAATTCATGCCGAGGGGACCGAAAAGCGCATCGCGCGGATAAGAGAGGCTGCCGTCTCCCACAACGTCCTGCCAGCGGCGCGATAGCATCGTCGAGGTGCCGGAAGAATAGGTGAACTCCGCGCCGATCTCAGCCGCGAGCGGCTTGTTCGAGGCGTAACCGGCCATGTCATCGGTCAGGTAGAGCATCGAGGTCACGTCGGTGACGTTGCCGTATCCTTCGTTCCATTCGAGCCCGCTCGACATCGCCAGCATGTCTTCGACGGTGATCGCCGACCGGTCGTCTTCGGACCAGGCCGGGAAACTGCCCGTGAGATCGCCGTCGCGCGTCATCTCTCCCGACGCGATCAGCGTGCCGATCAGACCGGCGGTCACGGTCTTGGTCATCGACCAGCCAAGAAGCGGCGTCTCGGCGTCGAATCCTTCGGCATATGTCTCTCCAACGATCCGGCCGCCGCGCACGACGACAATCGCGCGGTAACCAGGGCCGAGCAGCGCCTCGTCCGACAGAACGGCGTCTATCTCGGGATCCTGCGAGGGCGCGACCTCGTTGCCTTCGGGCCAGAGCCCTTGAACGTCAGCGGTTACGGGTTCGAGTTCGGCATCGCTGAGCGCCGCGCCGTGAACATTGGTGCAACCAAGCCCCGGCCGATATTCCGAGCGCGCTGGTGCGAAGAACCGGAACAGGCGCGCGTCGACGGCACGCTCGTCTTCATCCACGGTGACGGAGATGTGCCGCAGCAGAGGGTGGCCAGGCGCCTGCACGTCTTCGGCCAGCACCTCGCCCGCATCGCGACCGGCGAGGAAGACGTTGGAACAGACGATCTTCGCGGAATAGTTCGTGCCGACCCGCAGAAGGTCCGGCGGCGCGACAAAAAGGAACCCGATGAGCCCGACAGCCGCGACGACGATGACGCCAATCACCCCGGCAAAGATTTTCCTGAACATCAGATTGAGCCCTTCCCGCTACGTGCGGGACCAGACTGCGCGAGCCAGAGGGCGGCTTCCAGCCTTCCGCGGCGTTACCGAGACCGCTCCTGCCCGGCCCTCAGCTCTCGGGCGCACTTTCCTGATAGACACCCTGCTCTTTCAGCGCGTCGACCACCTCTTTGGGCATATAGGTCTCGTCGTGCTTGGCAAGGATCTCGCTCGCCTCGAAGGTGCCATTCACGTAGCGCCCGGTGCCGACCATGCCCTGGTTCTCTTCGAACAGGTCGGGAAGCACGCCGGTATAGGTGACGGGCACGCTGGCACCGCCATCGGTGACGCGGAAGGAAATCGTCTCCCCCTGCCCGCGCACGAGGCTGCCCTCCTCGACAAGCCCGCCGATGCGAAACACCTCGTTCGGCGCGGGCGGCTCTTCGGCGACCTGGCTCGGCGAGCGGAAGAAGTTGATCCCGTCGCGCATGGCATAGCCGATGAGCGCGGTGGAGATCACCAGCGCCACGGCTGTCAGGGCAACGATCTGGATGCGGCGTTTCTTCTTGAGCGACGTAAGGGCCATGTCACCTCGGAAATAAGGGTATCAGCGAAGATATAATCGATCGGGCGGACCGCGCCTAGAGGCGCTCCTGCCGCAGGGCTGCCTCGTGCCGGGCGCGCAATTCGGCCTCGAGATGCCGGGCAAGCGCTTTGCGATCCGCGAAATCCCCAACGGCGACGGGCGGTGCGAAGACAAGCGTGACGGAGCCGTGTCGCTTTGCCGCCAGCATCCGCAGAAGATGCGGGCCAAAATCCATCTCACCCCACCACCCGTAGAAGTCAGGCCGCGCCGATTTTGGGGCGTGGTAGATGACCGCGACGGATTGCAGATGCATCCGCTCGCTCAGCCCCTCGGTGCGGAACGCTTCGAACAGTGTCGTCTTGAAGGGCAGCACCCGCATCCCGTCCGTGGACGTGCCTTCGGGAAAGAAAAGCAGACGATGCCCGTGGCGGAGCCGCGCCTCGAAAAGCCTGGCCTGCGCTGCGGCATGACGGCGGTCGCGCTCGATGAAAACGGTGCCCGTTGCCCGGGCGAGCCAACCAATCCCCGGCCAGCCGGCAACCTCGGCCTTCGAGACGAAATAGAGGTTTGTCGCGGCGTTCAGCACGAAAATATCGAGCCAGGACGCATGGTTGGCCACCATCGCGCCGGGCTCTTGCAAAGGCGTGCCCTCGCGCACGACCTTGATCCCGAGGATCGCGAGCGAGGCTTGGCACACGCAGCGCGTGATCGAGGGCGTCACCGGCCGACGCATGCCGAAAAGCGGACGCTCGATGAGGCGCAGAACCAGCGTCAGCGCCAGCCCGCCAAAGACGACGCAGCCCATCGGGGCGCCGCGCAGCGCGATCCTCAGCCAGTCGCTTGGTCCGAAGATCGGCTGCGGCGGCTCGGGTGCACCGTGCCAGGTGCTCATGCGCGACCCTTGGCGTAAATCGCCCGCCGCATCGGCTCGAGCGTCGCTGTGTCCATCACGAGGCAGACATCGACGGTATTGAATGCGCGGTCCACGAACGCGCCCTCGCCTACCGCACCGCCGAGCCGCAGATAGCCCTTGATCAGCGCCGGGGTCTCTCGCACGGCCCGTGGCCGGTCCAGCGCGTCTTGAGGAACCAGATCCATCCGCTCGAACGCACGGGAGCGCACACGCAGCACTTCGGGTGCGAGGTGATTGTAGTGAAGATTGGACAGCGGCTGAGCCAGCGCCGAGGTATCGGTGCCATGAAAGGAGGCAACGCCGAAAAGGATCTCGATCCCGTGACGCTCCACATAATCGGCAAGCCCCTGCCAGAGATGCATCATCCCAGGCCCGCCGCGATAATCGCGGTGCAGGCACGAGCGCCCGAGCTCCATCAACCGGCGGCCCGAGGCGTGGAGCGGCGAGAGGTCGTACTCGTCCTCGGAATAGAACTGGCCGATCTCGCGGGCCTGCGTGTCGGGCAAGAGACGGTAGACGCCGACAACGGGATCTGCGGGACGCGCATCGTCAAATAGCAGAAGGTGGTCGAAGATCGGATCGAACCGGTCCATCTCGAGCCGCGCCGCGTGATCGACCATTGCGCCCGATCCGCCCAACTCCTCGACGAACACCTCGTAGCGCAAGCGCTGCGCGGCACGAAGATCGGCCTCGCTCTCGGCAAGGGCCACGCGGAACTGAGGAGCGGTCTTGAACATCGCGAGATGAACTGCCTGATCGTCGTTTCGCGCCCGTTTAGGACAGCAGGGGACCCGATTGCAACTCGAGGCCGGTCCGAGGGTTCGGCCGTTAACCCTTTGCTAACGATGCGCGGCTAGTCTTCGCCGAAGATCGGCACAAGCGACACGCGCTTGCCGTCGATGACGACCTTGCCTTCTTCCCGGAAGTTGACCGTGATGCGCCCACCGATATTCGATTGCACCTGCCCGCGCCCCCATTCGGGCTTGTCGGGATGCTCCACGATCATGCCGGGCTCGAGGATCGAATTCAGGTCTTCGGACATGGGGGACTCTTGTGTCTGAACTCGCCACTCTCGATGGGCGCGACGTTGATCTTGCCGGGCTGATCGGCGCTCGCATCTGTCATGACCTGATATCTCCGATCGGGGCTATCGGCAACGGGCTGGAACTTCTGGAACTGTCCGGCGCAAGCGCCCACGCGCCCGAGATGACACTTGTCGCGGAAAGCCAGCGCGCCTGCGTCGCGCGCATCGGCTTTTTTCGCGTGGTTTTCGGGCCTGCCGGCGCCGATGCGCTGATCGCCCCGACCGACGCCGGCCGCCTGATCGCGGACTTTGCGAGGGATGGCCGCACAAGCCCGGTCTGGCGCGTCGAAACAGCCCTGTCTCGCGCAGAGCTGCGGTTCGGTTTTCTGGCGTATCTCTGCCTCGATACGGCCCTGCCGCGCCGTTGCTCGGTGGAGATGCGCCATGAGGGCGGCCGGTGGCAGCTCTTGACCCAAGGCGCCCTCCCCCGTCTCGACAAGGCGCTCTGGGGTGGGCTGACCGCCCCCGGCCAGACCCTAGAGGTCACGCCCGCGACGGTTCAATTCGCGCTTCTCGCAGAGGCTGCGCGGACAGCAGGGCGTGACATCCGGCTCGACGTCGATGCCGAAGCGGTCACGCTTTTCATCTGACCGGCAGGATCAGGCGCGCACCGTACCGTCGCCGACGACGATATATTTGAACGAGGTCAGCTGCTCGACGCCCACGGGGCCCCGCGCATGCATCTTGCCGGTCGCGATCCCGATTTCAGCGCCCATCCCGAACTCGCCGCCATCGGCGAACTGGGTCGATGCGTTGTGCATTAGGATCGCCGAATCGACGCGCGCGAAGAACCGCTCCGCCGCGCTCGGCTCTTCCGTGAGGATGCACTCGGTATGCGAGGAGCTGTAGCGCGCGATATGCGCGATGGCCGCGTCGATATCCGGCACGACCCGGGTGGCCACGATCATATCGAGATATTCGCGCCCCCAATCCTCCGCATCGGCAGGGGTCACGCCGTCGATGGCTTGAAGGCGCTCGTCGCCACGCACCTCGACGCCCTTGTCGATCAGTGCACGGATCACGCCCTGCCCGATCGTTTCCACCACGTCTTCGTGGATCAGAAGGCATTCCGCCGCGCCGCACACGCCTGTGCGCCTGGTCTTCGCATTCAGCACGACATCGAGCGTTTTCTGCGGGTCGGCGTCCTTGTCGATATAGATATGCACGATCCCCTCGAGATGCGCGAAGACCGGCACCCGGGCCTCGCGCTGAACGAGACCGACAAGACCCTTGCCGCCGCGCGGCACGATCACGTCCACATACTCCGTCATGCCGAGAAGATGCGACACGGCCGCCCGGTCGCGCGTCGGCACGAGCTGGACGGCATCCTCCGGCAGACCAGCCGCCTGCAAGCCCTGGACAAGGCAGGCATGGATCGCGCGGGAGGAATGAAAGCTCTCCGAACCGCCGCGCAGGATCGCCGCATTGCCCGCCTTGAGACAGAGCGCACCGGCATCGGCGGTCACGTTCGGGCGGCTCTCATAGATCACGCCGATCACACCGAGCGGTGTCCGGACGCGCGAGATATGGAGCCCCGTCGGACGGTCCCATTCGGCCATGACAGATCCGACCGGGTCCGTCAGCGCCGCGACCTCGCACAGCGCCGCCGCAATGGCCGCAACGCGCGCATCGTCAAGCATGAGCCGATCCATCATCGCATTCGAAAGACCCTTTTCGCGGCCGAACTCCAGATCCTGGGCGTTCGCGGCAACGATCTCGGCCTTCTGCGCGTCGATGGCGTCCGCGGCTTCGGTCAGGGCACGGGTCTTGGCCGCAGGTGTGGCATAGGCCAGCTCAGCCGCCGCCGCTTTGGCGCGTGCGCCGATCTCGTCCATCGTCGCGGCGATATCGCTGTGGTCTTTCATCTCTGTCGCCCTCTTCTCTGGCAGCGCAAGCCTAACATGGCTCAAAGCGCCATGTCGTCCCTGTGGATCAGCACGGCCCGGCCCGGATAGCCGAGGATCGCCTCGATCTCGTTGGACTTGTGTCCCCGGATCGCGCGCGCCTCGGCCGCGGTGTATCGCGTCAGCCCATAGCCCAGCATCGCGCCGCCCACAGTCTTGATCGCAACCGGATCGCCCCGACCGAAACTGCCTTCGACATTGGCCACGCCCGCGGGCAGAAGCGACCGGCCCGCCGTGAGCGCGGTCTCCGCGCCGGCATCGACAACGAGGGCGCCGCGGGGTTTCATAGCCGCGATCCAGCGCTTGCGGGCGGTATGCGGGTCGGTCTGAGGCGTGAACCATGTCACAGGCGCGCCCGCTTCGAGCGCGCTGAGTGGCTTCACCCCCGATCCTTCGGTGATCGCCATCGCACAACCGGCCGCCGTCGCCGTCTTGGCCGCGAGAATCTTGGTTTTCATGCCGCCCTTGGACAGACCTGACCCCGCATCGCCGGCCATGGCCTCGATCTCTGGCGTGATGCGCTCGATCACGTCGAAGCGCCGCGCGCCGGCATCGAGCGCGGGATTTCCCGAGTAGAACCCGTCGACATCCGACAACAGGATCAGCTGGTCCGCCCCGACCGTCACGGCGACCTGCGCTGCGAGCCGGTCATTGTCACCATACCGGATCTCGTCGGTCGCGACGGTATCGTTCTCGTTCACGATAGGCACGACGCCATGCGCCAGCAGCGCTTCCATCGTGGCGCGCGAATTGAGGTAACGTCGGCGATCGGCGCTGTCCTCGAGCGTGACGAGCACCTGCGCGGTGGTGATGCCGTGGGGCGCGAGGCCCTCTTCCCAGGCGCGGGCCAGCCGGATTTGACCCACAGCCGCCGCCGCCTGGCTCTGCTCGAGCGGCAGGTCGCTGCGCGGCAGGCCCAGCACGCCGCGCCCGAGAGCGATGGAGCCCGACGAGACCAACACGACATCAGCGCCCCGCGCGCGCAGCCGCGCCACATCCTCGGCCATACCGCGCAACCACGCGTCGCGGAACGCCCCGGTTTCCTTGTCGACGAGTAGCGCCGAGCCGATCTTGACGACGACGCGGCGCGCGTCGCTCAGGGCTGCCATCCGCCGCTCTCCTCCTCGTCGCCCGCTTCTTCGCGGCGGCGCAGCGCACGGGTCGCCTCGACCTCGGCGCGCAGCGCGCGCAGAACATGGGTGACGCCCTCGCCCGAGATACCGGACATCACGAAGACGCGGGATCCGGCCACCTCCTCCAGTTCCTCGCGCAGGAAAGTCCGCTCTTCCTCGTCAAGCGCATCGACCTTGTTCAGAACGGTGATGCGCGGCTTGTCGGCGAGTCCCGATCCGTATTCCTCGATCTCGTTGATGATCGTCTTGTAATCCTCAAGGAGCGTGCCGGACGTGCCGTCCACGAGATGCAAGAGCGCCGCGCAGCGCTCCACATGTCCCAGGAACAGATCGCCGAGGCCCCGTCCCTCATGGGCGCCCTCGATGAGGCCCGGAATGTCCGCGACCACGAATTCCACGTTGTCGACGCCGACGACCCCAAGATTGGGATGCAGCGTGGTAAAAGGATAATCGGCGATCTTCGGCCGCGCATTGGAGGTGGCGGCAAGGAAGGTGGACTTGCCCGCGTTCGGCAACCCCAGGAGCCCCACATCCGCGATGAGCTTGAGCCGCAGCCAGATCGTCCGCTCGACGCCTTGCTGACCCGGGTTGGCGCGGCGCGGCGCCTGGTTCGTGGCGCTCTTGAAGTGGACGTTGCCCCAGCCGCCATTGCCACCGCGCGCAAGCTCGACCTTCTGTCCAAGCTCGGTAAGGTCCGCGAGAACGGTCTCCTGGTCCTCATCAAGGATCTCTGTCCCCACGGGCACGCGCAGGGTGATGTCTTCGCCGTCGCGGCCCGTTTTTTGACGGCCCATGCCTGCCTGGCCGTTCTGCGCGAAGAAATGCTGCTGGTAGCGGAAGTCGATCAGCGTGTTGAGCCCGTCCACGGCCTCCACCCAGACAGACCCGCCCGAGCCGCCGTCGCCACCATCCGGGCCACCGTATTCGATATATTTCTCGCGCCGGAAGCTCGCAGCACCCGACCCGCCGGAGCCGGAGCGGATATAGACCTTGCAGAGGTCGAGGAATTTCATGAGCCGGGCCTTTCCTGTCGCGCCCTCGCCGATACGTCCAAAACGCGCCGGCCTCAAGGGATCGGCTTACAGGCGGCGATCATACCGCCTGTCGCACACCCCTCTGCTCATGCGCGTCAGGCGAGCTTCTTGATGTAGGTCCAGGTCGGAACCTTGGCCTCGCGAGCGACGCAGAACGTCTCCGCATCGCCGATATACTCAAAGCCGAGCTTCGTCAGCACACGCGCCGAAGCGGTGTTGTCCTGGAAGACGCTGGCGAACATCGTGCCATTTCGCATCGGGTTGGCCGCGACCAAGGCTTCGACCGCATCCGAGGCAAGGCCGGTATTCCACAAGGCCGGCACGACCCAATAGCCGATCTCGGACTGGTTGCGGTCCATCCGCTTGAGAGAAATCACGCCCATGAGCTCGGGTAGATCGGACTTCTGACCGTCGATCGCCCAGATATCCTCGGTCCGATCGGGGGCATTGGCGCGCGTGACGTAGGCTTCGGCCGCGCCGGGCGGATAGGGATGCGGGATCGCGCCGGTCATGCAGGCCACGCGCTTGTCGCCGGCGTGATGGGCGATGAGACCCTGATCCGACATGCGTAACGGGCGCAGATCGAAGCGCGCCGTCTCGATGACCGGCTGCGTGATGACCTGGTCGAGGCTCATTGTGTCTCTCCTCCACTCATGCCCGCGCATTCCTCCAAAGCTGATGCCGGCATGCATGTTAAATTGGTCTCGGTCCGTGCGATGTCCAGATTATCTTGCACCGAAATGACCAAGCCGTTTCCGGCCATGTCGAGAACGAAAAAAGGGACCGGTGTTTCCACCGATCCCCTGGTTATTCGTGCCCGACGGGGTCGGCTTACTCGGCGGCCTCGGCCACTGGAAGAACGGATACGAAGGTACGTCCCTTGAGACCTTTCGAAAAGGTCACGGAGCCTTCGGCCGTTGCGAACAGCGTGTGATCCTTGCCCATGCCGACGCCATTGCCTGCATAGAACTTGGTGCCGCGCTGACGCACGATGATGTTGCCGGGGATCGCGCGCTCGCCACCGTAGAGCTTTACGCCCAGACGACGGCCGGCGGAGTCGCGACCGTTGCGGGAGGAACCGCCTGCTTTTTTATGTGCCATTGGTTAAGTCTCCTGTCTCAATCGCGGCTCAGGCTTTCGCCTTCGCCTCTTCGATCCATTCGGGTTTCAACTTAACAGCGTCGAAGCTGTCGGCGTCGAGTGCTGCAAGCTGGGAAAAGCTCGTGATCCCGGCTTCGTTCAGCTTCTTTTCTGCGGCAGGGCCGATCCCGTTGATTTCCTTGAGATCGTCCTTCGCGCCTTCGGAGACACCGGCCGCGGGAGTCGGCTTCTCTTCGGCTTCGTCGTTCTTCACGCGGGCCTTCATGTCGGCCTGCTCCGCCCGGTTGGCGGTGTAGCGCTCTTCGCCGAGCCCGCGGGGCAGCGTGCCCGCACCGACGGCCGCTTTCACGCCGGACTTGTCCGCACCCGAGGAAAGGATGTCGGTCACGCGGATCATCGTCAGCTGCTGACGGTGGCCCTTGGTGCGCTTCGACGAATGCTTCCGGCGGCGCTTCACGAAGTGGATGACCTTGTCACCCTTGATCTGATCGACGACCTCGGCCTGCACGGCCGCACCATCGACGAGGGGCGCGCCAACCGTGAGGTCGTCGCCGCCCAGCATGAGAATCTCGTTGAACTGGACCTTGTCTCCAGCATCGGCAGCCAGCTTTTCGATCCGAAGCGTGTCGCCCGCCTGGACCTTGTATTGCTTGCCGCCGGTCTTCATCACCGCGAACATGCGCGTCTTCCTTGTTCTCTCTCGCGTTCTTCGGCCCCCGCCCCGCGGGTGTTCCGGGGTCGCCCCCGCCTCGAACAGCGCGCCCCGAATTGCGGAGCGTCATTGCGTTCAAAAATGACAAGCGGGGCCGTAAGCCCCATCGTCAGAACCGCGCTTATGCAGATGCAGCCCTGTCCTGTCAAGCAGTGTCGCGGGCTTCTGAGCGCTAAAGATCCGTCGCCGCCATCTCGGACGCGGCGGCCAATCCCATCGCGTAGGAGATGTCGTTGTACATCGCGTTGAACCCGGCAAACAGCGCCCGGTTGAGCGCCCGTCCCGCCTCGCTTTCGGAAAGCTCCACGTAGCGTGTCAGCTCGTCCTCGGAGAGCGGGCCGTAGGCCATCAGAAGGTAGGCATGCACCCATTCTGTCGTATCGTTTCGGGTGTCCTCTTCCTGGCTCCAGATTTCCGACAGCATCTCGCTTTCGCTCATCTCGAGCGCGCCGCCATCGGCGAGGCCATTGTAGAAGGCAAAGGACGCGTTGAGCGCGCCCGACACGTTCTGCTCGACAAGATCATTGGCCTCGACGAAATCCTCGACGAGCCCAAGGCGGACGTCGTCGCCGCCCTCGAGATCGCGGTAGCGCTCCCGCGCGGCGTCCTCGACATCCTCGTCGACCATCGCCTCGCGCGCCTCGATCTCGAGCGTGACGACCTCCCGGCCGAGATCGGAGGTGAAGAAGTCCAGAAGCGGAGCGGCCATATCCTCGGGCAATGCCTCGCGGAAGGCCGTCCGCACGGCTTCTTCCATCGCCTCGACATCGTAGACCCGCGCGACCGAGGCTTCCCAGCTCTCGCTCGTGCCGCCGAGCATGTTGTCGGCCAGATCGCGTCCGTAATCGCGCCCTTCAGCCTGCATCACCGCAACCGTCTCTTCGATCTTGAGCGCATCGAGAAGGTCGTCGGCGGTCTGGGCCACCCCGGGACTGGCGAGCGAGACGGCGAATGCGGCGGCAAAAGCGCGGTGAAACATAGTGAACGATCCCTTGTCTGTCCCGATTAGAGATACGCACCGCCCGCATCATGTCCAACCACAATACGCAGACGTGAAATTTTGCGTCTGCCCGGGTTGCACAGCCCCCGCGGCTTCGTTACATGCCCCATCCACAGACCCCCGCGGAGAGGTGCCGGAGTGGTCGAACGGGGCGGTCTCGAAAACCGTTGACCCTTCACGGGGTCCGAGGGTTCGAATCCCTCTCTCTCCGCCATACACCGCTCGTTCGGTTCTCCCAGAAATAACGCGTTCGGAGCATGTGCGGTCAGCAGCGCGATCTGCGGGACCGCATGCCGAGCCCAGGCAGCTAAAACTCCTCCGCATGGGCAAAACAAAGGGGCGCCCGGCAGGACGCCCCCAGCGCTGACCCGAGGGCCAGGTTTTTTTCAGTTGCCCATCACCGTGATGCGCCCGTCGGTATAGGGCTCGTAGGGCGTGTTCTCGGCGAGGTAGTCCGCCACGACCTCGGCAACGTCCGGACCGAAATCGTAGGCATTCTCGGCATCGACGAACATCGAATACCCGTCGCCGCCGTTGCGGACGTAATTGTTGGAGACCACCGCGTAGGTCGCTTCGGGGTCGATGGCTTCGTCGCCGACCATCACCTCGGAGATCCGGCTGCCGACCTCCGCCGAGGGATCGACCGTGAAGGACATGCCCGAGACCTGCGGGAACCGCCCGGCGCCCTCTTCCATCTGGCTCACGCCATTCTCGAGCGCGTCGATCAGATCCTGACCGGTCACTTCGAACGTGGAAAGCGTGTTTTGGAACGGCAGCACGGTGTAGACGTCGCCCATGGTCACCTCACCCGCCTCGATCGAGGCACGCAGGCCGCCGCCGTTCTGGAAGGCGATCACAACGCCCTGGTCGGACACGCGGTCGAGCATGGCGTCGGTGACGAGGTTGCCCATCTGGCATTCGCCGGCGCGGCAGACCTCGCGGGAGCCTTCGATGGCGCTTCCCGTCTCGGCGACGACTTCGTTGCGGAGCTCCTCGAGCGGCTGCGCCAGTTCCTCGATGCGCGCCACCGCCTCTTCGTCCTCGGCAACCGATGCGTCGAGAAGGATCGGATCGCCCGAGATCTCGGTGACCTCGCCGTTATCGTCGAAGGTCAGTTTCACCTCGCCAAGGTACTTGCCGTAGGCGTATGCGGTGACGATCGGCACGCCGTTGACCTCGGTCGGGTAGCTGCCCGCCGCGTCCTCATCGTCGTTCGACAAGAGCGTATGGCTGTGGCCGCCGATGATCAGGTCGACATCGCTGACCTCTTCCGCGAGTCGACGATCGGCGGGAAAGCCCACATGGGTCAGGAGGACGATCTTGTTCACGCCCTGCTCGGTGAGCGCATCGACCTGCGCCTGTGCCGCGTCGATAATGGAGGAGAAGATCACCGTATCGCCCGGAGAGGAGGTCTCGGGGGTGTCCTCGGCAAGAACCGAGATGACGCCCACCTGCTCGCCATTCACATCGAGCGTCACCGACTTCTGCACCCTGTCGGCGAGCATGTTGTTCTGGCTCACATCGATGTTGGCGGAGAGGACCGGGAAGTCCACGAGATCGAGGAACTCCGCCAGACCTTCGGGCCCGTTGTCGAATTCGTGGTTGCCCACGGCCATCGCATCATAGCCGATCTGATTCATGAACTCGGCCGAGATCTCGCCGCCATATTCGGTGAAGAAAAGCGAGCCCTGGAACTGGTCGCCCGCGTCGAGCAGCAGCACATTGTCGCCGGCCTCTTCGCGCGCCGCCTCGATTGCGGTGACCATCCGGGCGATACCGCCGAAGCACTCGCCGGCCTCGTTATCCTCGGGCGCGCAAGTCGAATCGTATGCGTTGATCGGCTCGAAGCGATCGTGGAAATCGTTGGTGTGCAGGATGGTCAGGTCCCAGGCCTGCGCGGTGCCGGCCGTCAATGCCAGTGCACAGGTCGTTGTCAGAATACGGGCCTTCATTCTTGTCTCCCTCAGGTTGGATGACGTCAGCTTGGCGAGCCGCGCGGCGCAAGTCAAAACACTCCGTGCCGCGGCCGATAATACCCTTGCGTAACGCGTGCGTGACGGGACCGTCGAGATCAATCCATCGGCACTTTTCGTCCAGCCCGGTCGCCCGCCCTGGCCGAGTCTGCCCCTAGCCCCGCGCCAGCACGAAGTCGTGCTCGACCTCGAAATACGGCGCATCCTGACCGGCGGCACTTAGCTTGGCCGCATCTTCTACCCAAATGAATTCGGCCATAAGGCTTTCCTTCACACCGAAGACCGCGTCCGAGTGGATATAGGGGTCATCCGGGTCGAAGATGTGGGTGACCAGCGTCTCGTACCCCTCGGCCTCGATGATGTAATGCAGGTGCGCTGGCCGGAACGGGTGCCGTCCCAGCGCGCCCAGCATTTTGCCCACCGGTCCGTCATCCGGGATCGGGTAGAATTTCGGCTTCACCCCCCTGAACCAGTATTCGCCCTTCTCGTTGGAGCGGAAGACGCCGCGCAGGTTGAAATCGGGCTGCAATCCCTTCTGCTGGACATCGTAGAAGCCTTCGTCATTGGCCTGCCAGACGTCGATCTTCGCCCCTGCGATCGGATGCCCGTCGATGTCGAGGATGCGGCCCTTGACCAGCATCGGGTCGCCCTTTTGGTCGAGGCAGATATCGTCGCCGAGCGCGCGTTCGGGCGCATCGGCAACATGGAACGGCCCGAGAACGGTCGACTCGGACGCACCCGAAGGTTTGCGGTTGTTGATCGCGTCCACGAGCATCGACACTCCGAGGACGTCGGACAAAAGGATGAATTCCTGACGCCATTCGTTGCACATCTGTCCCGTGTCGGTGAGGAACAGGATCGCCTTCATCCACTCATCCTGCGTGGGTTCGACCTCTTTGACGGCCGCATGCAGATGCCGGACGATCGTCTCCATCACCTCCTTGAGACGCGCGTCCTCGGCGGTCGCATTGCGCGAGACGACGACATCGGCCGAGCTTTCCTCGGTGAAATAGCCCTGTTCGACTGGATCGGTCATAGCATTCTTCCTATTCGGCGGCCTGACGCGCGGCGGCGCTTTCGGGTTGCAGGATCGCGGAGAAGACGCGGCGCAGCTCTCCTTCGGGATCTTCGGCCATCTGAGCGGCTCGGAAGCAGACGTGCTGGTCGGGCCGGGTCATCACCGCCCCCGTGTCGGACGTCTCGCGCAGCCGCGCCCAATCTCCGAGATGATCCTCGATCTCGCGGCGGGGGCCGATCACATGCACGTCGATTGCGAGTCCCGTCTCTGCGGCGACGTTGCGCGCCGCATCGGCCCAGACCTCGCCGCCGATGCCGGTGAAGATCGCCCAGCGCCCCTTGCCGCAAAGATCGAGCGTCGAGACACGGCTGCCATCCGCGCGATAGAGCCAGGCATGCGGCAGGCGCGCGCCGGGCCAGGTCGTCGGCTGGTAATGCAACTCGGAATCACGCGCGAACCCCGGATCGGGCTGTCCGTCCCGGACCACCGCGCCGCTGTCGTAGCGCTGGTTCATCTCGACACCGTGGCAATCGAATTCGTATTTCTTGAACTCGATGGCCTTGCGGAGGGCTTCGCGCTGCGCTTCGGCCGCCGCGCTGGTCTCGACGCGCTTGTCCATATTGGCCTGCATCACGTCGGGATCGGTGCTTTCGGTCAGGCCCAGCGCTTCGAAAATCGCGCCGAATTCGCCGATCGACTGGTTGGCGCGGGTCACGATCTGCTTTGCCACCGGCGCGCGTTCTTCGGAATAGCTGGTCAGCAGCCCCGGACCGGCCTTGCCCGTCAGCACATGCGCGAGCTTCCAGGCAAGATTGTAGCCGTCCTGGATCGACGTGTTTGAGCCGAGCCCGTTTGACGGCGGATGCCGGTGCGCCGCATCGCCCATGATGAAGACGCGATCCGTCTGCATGTGCGTTGCGTACATGTTGTTCACCGTCCAGGTATTGGCGGAGAGAAGCTCGATCTCGAGCTCGGGATCGCCGACGAGCTGACGCGCCACCTCGGTCGCCATCGCCTCGTCCACTTCCGGGGCTGGCTCGTTGATGTCATAGCCCCAGACGATAAGCCATTCGTTCCAGGGCCGAACCATCCGCACGAGGCCCATGCCGATCCCGCCGACATTCGCGCCGGGCTGCATCACCCAGTAAAGAACGGACGGGCGGTGCGCGACAAAGCGCGAGAGATCCGCGCGGAACAGGATGTTCATCGATCCGCCGATACCCATCTGCCCCTCGAAGGGCAGGCCAGCGGTCTCGGCGACGCCCGAATTGCCGCCATCCGCACCGACAAGGTATTTCGAGCGGATGTCGAACTCGCGGCCCGTGAGCCTGTCGCGGCAGCGGGTCGTGACTCCGGCCTCGTCTTCCGAGTGGCTCAGATATTCCGTCTGCAGCCGCGCCTGCGTGCCGCGCGAACAGGCGGTCTTGAACAGCAAGGGTTCCATGAAGGTTTGCGGCAGATCGTTCATGTGGCACGGCGAGGAGCGCAGATGTTCGGCCCGGCTCTCGGGCGAATTGCCCCAGGACAGCATCCGGCCCAGCTCTTCTCCTGCAAGGCTCTCACAGAAGACGTTGTTGCCCATGAGATCGCCTTCGGTGGCGTGCATATAGGCTTCGTCCTCCACCTCGCGGCCGAGATCGCGCAGCACCTCCATCGTGCGCTGGTTGGTGATATGGGCGCGCGGCGTGTTGGCGAGCCAGCGGTAGCGGTTGATCGCAACGTTCTCGACCCCGTAGCTCGACAAAAGCGCGGCGGTCGCGCTGCCGGCGGGTCCGGTTCCGACGATCAGGACATCGGTTTCAATCTCGGCCATGTCTGCTTCCTCCCTTCGCCGCGTGCGGCGTCTTGCAAATTGTCGGTCTCAGTCCCTGCGGTTGAGACGCCTCCGGATCGGAAAGAGCTCGATGCCCGTGCGTCCCGAGACAAGGCCCCAGAGGCCGCCCGGCGAGAACAGCATCACGGCGATGCCGACCCCTCCCAGCACCATCAGATACCACGCCCCGAAATCGGCCAGCAGCGTTTGCAGGGCAAAGAAGACCAGGACGCCCACGATCGGTCCCTCGATCGTGCCGATTCCCCCGATCACCACGATGAAGATGACGAAGGCAGTCCAGTCGATGATCGAGAACGCGCTGTCGGGGCTGATCCGCCCGTTCTGCATGAAGATGAGCCCGCCGGCGATGCCAGTGCCGAAGGCCGCAACAAGGAAGACCAGCCATTTCATGCGCGCGCTGTCGACACCAACCGATCGCGCAGCCTCCACGTTGTCGCGGAGCGCGGCGAGCGCGAGGCCGCGCTTGGTTCGCAGAAAAAGATAGATCCCGCCGATCGTCGCGACCGCAAGTGCCAGCGCCAGCCAATAGGCGAGGATGTCGCGCGCAGCGGACGCGCGGGTGTCGAAGATCATCTCGATCCACTCCACTCCCCACATGGCATCGCGCGCATCGCGTGGCAGGGACGTCCCGGTGCCGCCACCGACCGCCTTCCACTGCGCGACGCTGAGCCGCACGACCTCGGCCACCACCCAGGTGCCGATGGCGAAATAGGCCCCTTGAAGGCGGAAGGCGAAGAACGCCATCGGGATGGCGAGGAGCAGAGCGAAGACCCCCGACAGCAGCAGCCCCGCCACCGGGTTCACCCCCCACAGGATCGCTCCGCCGAAGAGCATATAGGCCCCAAGGCCCACGAAAGCCTGCTGCCCCACGCTGACAAGCCCGCCATATCCTGCGAGGAGGTTCCAGAACTGCGCCAGCGTCAGCATCGTCAGGATGAAGAACATGTCCTGGATGAGAGAGCGCGAGGCGAAGGCAGGAAGCGCCACGGCGATCACCAGCAGCGCCAGCGCCGCCAGAGCCGCGGCTTGCGACGCGGCGGTGCGCGTCACGACCGTATACTTGCCCGCCGCCATCAGTCGAACGCCCTCGGAAAGAGGCCGCGTGGCCGGATCAGCAAGACGACGAGGAAGGCGATATGGCCTGCGAGGATCTGCCATTCTGGATTGATCTGCGCGCCCACGGTCTGCGCCACGCCGATGATGATGCCACCCGCCAGCGTGCCCCAGAGTGAGCCGAGCCCCCCGATAATGACCGCCTCGAAGGCGTAGATCAGACGCGCAGGGCCCGTGGTCGGGTCGAAATTTGCCCGCGTGCCAAGATAAAGCGCGGCGATCGTCACCACGATCATCGCGATGCCCGTGGCCTTGGCGAAGACGGAGGCCGGCTTCACGCCCATGAGGCTTGCCGTGACCGGATCGTCCGAGGTCGCCCGGAAGGCCCGGCCAAGCGATGTGCGGTAGAACAGCCATTGCAGCGCCAGCGTCACCAGGATCGCCGAGGCGAAGGTCATGAGCGGCATGACGCCAAGCGAGATCGGCCCAAGCGGCACCGATGCGGTCTCGAGCCAGCCAGCGGGAATGCGGCGGCTATCCGCGGAAAAGCCCTCCTGCAACGCGTTCTGCAAGAGAACGGAGAGGCCGAACGTGACGAGAAGCGGCGGCAGGATATCGGTGCCAAGCACACGGTTCAGCACCAGCCGCTGCAACGCGAAGCCGAGCGCGAACATGATCGGCGCGGCGATGGCCGCCGCGAGGAACGGCCCGAGCCCCAGCAGCGTCACGAGAACGAGGATCAGGTATGCCGCGAAGACGATGAGATCGCCGTGTGCGAGGTTCACCAGGCGCATGATCCCGAAAACGAGGCTCAGCCCGAGCGCAAAGAGCGCGTAGAGGCCGCCGAGCAGGATGCCCTGCAGGATGGTATCGATCCAGATCATGCGGCAGTCCCGAAATAGGCGTCGTGGATCTCTTCGCGGCTGAGATCGGCGGGCGCTCCGGACAACGTGACCCGGCCCTCCATCATGCAATAGACGCGGTCGGCGACCTTCATGGCCTGCCCGATATCCTGCTCCACGACCACGATGCTGGCCCCGGTCGCGCGGATCTGCGGAAACGCGGCATAAATGTCCTTGATGACCACCGGGGCGAGGCCGAGGCTGATCTCGTCGCACAACAGAACGCGCGGATTGGACATCAGCGCCCGGCCGATCGATACCATCTGCTGCTGCCCGCCCGAGAGTGCCGTTCCGGGCCGATCCCGGCGTTCCTTCAGGATGGGGAACAACTCGTAGACGCTTTGCAGCGTCCAGGGCCCGTTCACCTTGCGACGGTGGCAGCCCATCAGGAGGTTCTCCTCGACGCTGAGCGAAGGGAAAAGCTTGCGGCCCTCGGGGACCATCGCGATTCCGGCCGCCATGATGTCATCGGCCGCCGTCGCGCCGATCTCCCGGCCCTCGAACCGGACCATGCCGGGCGCCTGCGCGATCACGCCCGAGATGGAGCGCATCAGGGTCGTCTTGCCCGCGCCGTTCGCGCCGATCACGGCGACGGTTTCGCCCTCGGAGAGCGACACGTCGACACCGAACAGCGCCTGGAAGTCGCCGTAAAAAGCCGTCAGCCCTTTGGTCTCCAGAAGCGCCATCAGACCTCGATCCCCAGATAGATTTCGCGCACCTCCTTGGAAGCCATGATCGCGTCCGGTGCGCCGATCCCGATCACCTTGCCGAAATCGAGAACCAGTAGCCGCTCGACCACGCTGTTGAGCGCATGAAGCACGTGCTCGATCCAGATGATCGTGACGCCTTCGGCATGGATGGCCTTGATCGTCTCGACCAACGCCACGCATTCGGCCTCGGTCAGCCCTCCGGCGATCTCGTCGAGCAGGAGCAGCTTGGGCCGGGTCGCCATCGCGCGCGCCATCTCGAGCCGCTTGCGCTGCAGGAGCGTGAGCCCGCCCGCCGGACGGTTCGCAACCTCGATAAGCTCGGTCCGTTCCAGCACCTCGGCGCAATCGTCGGTGACGGCTCGCTCCGGCAAGCCGCGGCCATGCGTGGCCGAGACCAGAAGGTTCTCGAAGACGGTCATCCGGTCGAACGGTTGCGGGATCTGGAAAGACCGTCCGATCCCCGAAAGGCAGCGCTGCATCGGCGGTGCCTTCGTCACGTCGCGCCCGTCATACTCGATCCGCCCTGCATTCGGCGACAGGTTGCCCGTGATCAGGTTGAACAGGGTCGACTTGCCCGCACCGTTCGGTCCGATGATGCCGAGCGCCTGCCCTTTCGGCACGTCGAACGACACGCCATCGGCGACCGTCAGGGCACCGAAGCTCTTCGTAACATTCTGCAACGACAGGATGGGCGTCATGGAAACCGCATATCTCGGAGGGTGCCCGCCCGGACGGGTATCCGGGCAGGCCAGTGCCTTACGAAAGGGGCTGCATCTCGCCCTGGGTCGGGATGTCGGGCGCGGTGGTGTTGTCGACCGTGACGAGATCGAACGTACCATCCTCGTTGCGCCGCCATTGCCCACCGACGAGCGGTGTCTTGCAGACGTTCTGCGCGGCGAAATCCGGCACGCCCTCGCCGTTCCAGGCCACCCGCCCGACGATCGTGTCGAGATCGGTCGATGCGATGGCGTCGGTGAGCTGATCGAGATCGGTGGGGTCTCCGGCCCGCTGGATGACGTCGGCGGCCGTTTCGAAAAGCGAGTGGATGAAGCCGATAGGCTGCGTCCAGGGCCGGCCCGTCGCATCGGTGAAGGCTTGCGCGAGCTCGGCGCAGCCCTGCCCCGTCAACGAGGAGGTGAAGGGATGGTTCGCCGACCACCAGACCTCGGACGAGAGGTTGTGCCCCGCCTCGCCGAGGGTCTCGACCGATTGCGGGAAGAGGATCGCCTTCGCCACCGTGATCGCCTTCGGGGTGAAGCCCTGCTGGCTCGCCTGGTTGCGGAAGGTGGTGAAGTCGGGCGGAATCACGACGCCAGTCACGATCTCTGCATTGGCCTGTTTGAACGCGTTGATCTGCGCCGAGAAATCGTCGGTCAGGTTCTGGTAGCGCCCCGGGTCGATCGTCTCGTATCCGGCCTCGGCGAACCCGGGCGCGACACCGACATTGGGATCGCCCCAAGCATTGCCGTCGGCATCATTCGGAAAGAGCCCGCCGACAACCTTGTTGGTCTCGAGCTGGTTCCACATGTTGGTGAACACGGCGATGACGTCTTCCAACCCCCAGAAATAGTGGAACGTGTAGTCGAAGGGCCGCCAGCCCGACGGATCACCCGGATTGCCTTGCTGCCCGATGAACCAGGGCTGCCACGGCGCCATGGTCGAAATGGTCGGAATGCCTTCGCTTTCAGCCACGGTCGAGACTGGGTTCGTCGTCTCGGGCGTGGAGGCCACCAGCATCAGGTGGATCTCGTCGTCGATGATCAGCTCCTGCGCCACGTCGGCGGCACGGTTCGGGTTCGACTGGCTGTCCTTGACGATCACCTCGACATCGAGCCCCTGATCCGCGGCGATGCGGTTGAAGGCGTCGATCGTGAAGGCATCGGCTTCGGCAAACCCGGCAAGCGGGCCCGTCTGCGGGCTCACATAGCCGATGCGGACGCGCGCGCCCTGTGCGAGCGCAGGCGCGGCGAGCGCTCCCGCACTGGTGACAAGGCCGGTCGCGGCAGCGGATTTCAAAAGGCGTCTTCTGGTCAGCATCGTGGTCTCTCCTCCCTCGGTGTGAGCGTCATCATGCGTCTGGCCGCCGGCCCTCCCAAGCCGCTTGCAGCAGATCCCGTATATCCTTCTGATCGAAGGGACGGGGATTTTCGTACTCGTTTTTCAACGCGATCTCGGATGCGCGGTCGAGATCGGCTTCGGACAGGCCGAGATCGGCCAGCCGCAACGGCGCACCCGACGCCTCCGCCAGATCCCAGAGCCCGCCGCCGACAGAACCGCCGAAGATCTCGGCGACCGGATCGAGAGCGGCCGTGCCGGTCTCGTTGAAGTGCGCCGTATGCGGCAAAAGGATCGCGTGGGTATTGGCGTGCGGCATGTCGAAAGAGCCGCCCACCACATGCGCCAGCTTGTGATGCAGCGACATCGCGACATAGCCGAGCGCGGTGGAACACAGCCATGCGCCGTAAAGGAGCCGGGCGCGGATCTGGGCATCGCGAGGGCTCTTCCGCAGGTCCGGCAACGCGGCCTTGATCGCGCGAAGCGCATCCAGCGACATCAGCGTCGTCACGGGATTCGCGTCGGGCGCATAGATCGCCTCGACCGCGTGGGCCGCCGCGTTCAGCGCGGATTTGACCGACATATCGACCGGCAGATCGAGCGTCAGAGCGACATCGTAGATCACCGTCTCGGGCCGGATCGACGGATCGCGGCGAGTGGTCTTCTCGCCGTTCTCGGTCTCGCCCAGAATATCGGTCATCTCGGAGCCGGCATAGGTGGTCGGGATCGCAACCTGGTCGCATCCCCTGCGCGTGGCGATGGCCTTGCCGAGCCCGATGGTCGAGCCGCCGCCCAGCGCGACGACGCAATCCGCACCGGCCGCGTCATAGGCGTCGAGCGCGCGGGCGGTCACCTCGACCGGCGTGTGCATCGCAGCCTCGGCAAAGGTGCCCGCGGCGAGATCTCCGAGCTGCTTGGCGAGTGTCTCTCCCGCCGCGTCCTGTTCGGGCGTGGTAAGCACCAAGGCGTGCGAGGCGCCGAGCCGGCGGAGCTCATCCCCGGTCTGCGCCAAGGTGCCCTCTCCGAAGACGACGCGCGTCGAGATGCCGGGAAAGACGAACGGGGTCATTGCGCTCCTCCAAAGACGGTGGTGCCGCGCACGACATCCGAGAGGAGCGCATCGACGACTGACGCTTCCAGCGCCGATATCTCGTGATCCCGGCCGGGCAGCACGTCGCTCCGCACGCGCGCACCGCACGCCACGAGATCGGAGACGGCATCCTGGAAAGCCCAGGCCGGAATCCAAGGATCCTCGTCACCATTGCTGCAATAGATCGGCAGGCCGGGCAGCTCCGCGCGGGGCAGATCTTCACTTGCCGCACCGACGCGGCATCCGGTCAACATCGCGGCCGCATCCGCGAGGCCGCCACGCATCAGATGTTCGATGACGAGGCACGCCCCTTGCGAGAAACCGATCAGCACAACCGGACAATCCGGGCAGTCCGCGCGGGCCGCAGCCTCGGCATCGGCGACAACCTTTAGCGCCGCGCGAAGCTGCGTTTCAGTATCCTCGGTCAGCGTCTCGACGGCCTTGGCGTCATACCAGCCCTCGCCCTTTGATGCGGGCAGCACGTAGCGCACGCCCTCCACGGACAGACGGCGGACGAGGTTATCGAGCATGTAGTCCGGCGCTTGCCCGCGCCCGTGCAGCACCAACGCGACGGCTTTCGCCGCCGCGGGACCTGCGCCTTGTGTGACCAAGTCGGACAAGAGTTCAGGCGTCCTGGAAGCTGGCGGGCTCGAGCCCCTCGATGAGCTCCGCCTTTCGGTCCTCGAACCAGGGCGGGAACACCAGCGTTTGGCCGATCGCGTCGGCAGGCTCGTCCCGCGCCCAGCCTTCGGGAACCGTCCATGCCAGTTCGAACAGCGCGCCGCCGGGACTCCGGACGTAGCAGGACTTGAAATACATCCGGTCCTTCTGCTCCGAGATATCGGTGAAGCCGAGCCCCTCGATATGGGCGCGCAGGTTCATCTGGTTTTCTTCATCGCCGGTATTTAGCGCGAAGTGGTGAATCGTCCCGCCCGAGAGCGTCCAGGAGCCCTGCGCTTCGTCGCGGATCTCCATGACTTCGACGACACTGGTCGGACCATTGGCGTTCGGCACCTCGTAGGCCATGCCATGATCGTCGTCAGCCATCTTCTTGAGGGGAAGTGCGATGGTCAGGAACTCGTCCATCGCGGTCTTGTCCATCACCGCGACGACGCCGCCATAGATGCCCTTGATGCCATGCTCAGCAGTGACGCCCGCCTCTTCGCTGACGATGGACGGTCGCGGATCGCCCGGATTCTCCACGAGCTGCATCTCGATGCCGCAAGGATGGCGGAAATCGACCCGGTCGATACCGAAGCGGTTGCTTTTCGTGGCCTCGATGCCGTGCTCGCCGAGACGGTTCACCCAGTAATCCGACGCACCTACGGGTATCGATTGCTGCACGATCTTGGATTGGTTCGTTCCGCGCCGTCCATAAACGCCCGGCTTGCGGAACGGGAAGGTCGTGATGATCGTCGATTCGTCGCCGTTCTTCGATCCGTAGTAGAGATGGTAGACGGGGATCGTTCCGTCGAAGAGCACCGTGCGCTTTACGGAATGGAGCCCCAGCGTCTTGGTGAAGAAATCGAAGTCTTCCTGAGCCCCGTCGGTGCTCATGGTCAAATGATGATACCCCTTGATCTGCGCCATGGGCCCTCCTCCCTGATCTTCGGTCTGACACGGCTGCGGCGCTCGGAAAGCGGCGCGGACAGGTGTCTCCACGGATGGAACGATACGCCGCCTGCACGGCAGGGCTATGCAATTTCATATCGGCAGCATAACAATTCCTCATGAAGTTCGAGGAAAAGCACCTGGTCCATCTGGCCGCCGTGATCGAATACGGTGGCGTCACCGCTGCCGCGGAGCAATTGGGACTGTCGCAACCGGCCGTCTCACGCACCTTGTCGGCGCTCGAAAAACGGGTGGGCGAGCCGCTTTTTCAACCCGGCAGGCGACCATTGCGCCCGACGGTGATCGGCGCGGAGCTGGGTCGTCACGGCCGCGTCATCCTCGAGGCGGCGCGCGAGGCGGCGGAGACCATGTCGAGCTTTCGGTCGGGATCTTCAGGCAAGGTGCGGATCGCGGGCGTTCCCTTCTTCATGGACGCCTTCATCAGCGGCATGATCGGCGGCTTCCAGCGGATCGAGCCGGACATCCTCGTGGAGCAGGGGTATGGCAACCTTCAGGATCTCGAGAACGGCATCGCCTCCAAGCGGCTCGATCTGGCGATCTGTCCGCTTGGCGCGATAAAGCCCAAGCCGGAGTTCCGCTTCACCCCGATCCTCAAGGCGCGCAACGTGATCGCCTGCCGTCAGGGGCATCCGCTTCTGCGGCGCAAGAAGCTGAACCGCACCGACGTTGCGGACTTTCCCTGGGTCGCTCCCCTGCCCGGCTCGCCGCTCATGGCCGATTTGCACACGGTGCTCCTGAACCTCGGCCTGCAGGAGATTTCCATCCGCTATTCCGGCGGGTCGCTTCTGTCGGTGCTGAACTATCTTGAAGAGACGGACGCGCTGACGATCCTGCCCCATTCGGTGACGTTCGCGCACCGCAAGGATCGCAAGGTCACGGTTTTGCCGCTCGATATCCCGCAGCCGCCACGATCCCTCGGCATCCTGCGCGCCCGCGAGGCGCAGCAACCGGCGGCCGAGCATCTTGTGGCGCATATTCTCAAGGAGTTCGACGCGTTGCGGGCTGCGATCGAACGCCACCAGACCTCGGTCGTCTGGGGGCCCTGAGCGCAAGCGCGATACCAAGACCGGGGTCGCAGGGGCCGGCACTCCGGCCCCTGCCGAACCGGCTCATTCGGCCGGCGATGCCTCCGCTGCGCGGAACTCGCCCTTATCCTCGGTGGCAAGGCTGACCACGTAGATTGCGAGCCAGGACAGCGCGAAGCCGGGGATCATCTCGTAAAGCCCGGTCGCGGCCTTGAGCGGCGTGAAGATCCAGAGCCCGACGGTCACGGCGCCCACAACGAGACCCGACACGGCCCCGGCGCCGTTCATACGGGGCCAGGTGAGCGACAAGATGACGAGCGGTCCGAACGCCGCGCCGAACCCCGCCCAGGCGTTGGCGACAAGACCGAGAACCTGGCTCTCGGGATCACCTGCGATCAGTGCGGCGACGATGCCGACCGCGACGACCGCGATACGTCCGACCGTTACCAGCGTGGTCTCGGAGGCGTTCTTGTTCAGGACGAGCTTGTAGAAATCCTCCGCCAGCGAGGAGGACGAGACGAGAAGCTGGCTCGACACCGTCGACATGATCGCCGCCAGAAGCGCCGCCAGGAGGAAGCCGGTGATCAGACCCGGAAAGAGGTTCTCCGCGAGATAGATGAAGATCGTCTCGCTGTCCCCGATCTCGACGCCGTTCCGCTCGACATAGGCCCGGCCGAAGATGCCGACGCCCACCGCGCCAATAAGCGCGATGCCCATCCAGGCCATGCCGATATTGCGCGCGGTCGAAACCGCCGCGACGCTTTTCACGGCCATGAAGCGCACGATGATATGCGGCTGTCCGAAATAACCGAGGCCCCAGGCGAGAAGTGAGATGAACCCGATGAAGGTCATGTCGGCGGTCCAGAGGTTGAGACTGAAGCCTTCGACGCCCGACAGGGTCTCCTGCGCCTGACCGAAACCGCCGCCTTCACCAGCATAAAGCACGATCGCGGGCATGATGATCAGCGCCAGCATCATGATGAGACCCTGGCAGAAATCGGTGAGCGATACGGCGAGGAACCCGCCGACGACAGTGTAGGCCAGAACGACGCCGAGGGTCAGCCAGACCCCGAACTGGTAGCTGCCGTCGAATGCGCTCTGGAAGAGTTTCCCGCCTGCGACGAGACCCGAGGCGGTGTAGACTGCGAAGAAGACCACGATGATGACCGCCGAGACCATGCGCAGCGTGCCGCCTTGCGAGGGGAAGCGATTGGCCAGAAAGGCCGGGATCGTCAGCGCGTTGTCATATCGTTCTGTCTGCTCGCGCAAGCGCGGCGCAACGACGATCCAATTGACCAGTGCCCCGATGAAAAGGCCGATCCCGATCCAGGCTTCCACGAGACCAGAGGCATAAAGCGCCCCCGGAAGCCCGAGCAATAGCCAACCGGACATATCCGACGCGCCCGCGGACAGCGCGGCGACGGCCGGGGGAAGATTGCGTCCGCCGAGAATGTATTCCTCGGAACTCGAAGTGGCATTTCGATAGGCGTAAATCCCTATCCCGAGCATCAGGATGAAATAAGCCGCCAGGCTGATGAGAACTCCTAAAGACATAAAGGCCCTCCAATCCGTGTTGGTTTTATCGACATGGCACCATTCGCCTGCCGCAAGGCCGAGCATGTCTGAGTTTCAATGGCGATCAAGAAATCTCCCTGCAGCGCTCTTTCTCGAACGGAATTCGTCAACCGGTGTCTCATTGAAACCTAGGACGAGATGACGCAGCGGCCAGCTCGCGATTTTCACGCGCCTGACGCAAAAGCCGCTATGCGCGCGCGATGAGCCTTCCGAGCCATCATCGAGGCACCTACCAACGGCGTCGAAGTCGCGTCCCGGCACCCGGCGCGATCAGGTTCGGACAACGAGAACCGAGCAGTCCGCATGGGCCACAACATGGCTCGCGGTGGTTCCGAGCAGGTAATCCTTCACCTTGGGGTTCGCCGATTCCATGACGATTATGTCGACCTTGCGCTCGTCTGCGAGCTTCACGATCTGGCGGTGGGTCGAGCCTTTCCTGACGACGAGCTCGACCTCGATCCCTTCCGCGGGATGGCTGCGGATGAATTTCTGCAATTCCTGCTTCCAGAAGGCTTCGGAATCCCGGATGTTCAGATTTCGCTCCATCTCCGGGGCGATCGTCGTCACGATGAGCTTCGCCCCGCGGCGGCGGGCCATTTCAACGGCCTCGTCATAGGCAGCGAAATCCACGGCCGCGTGCCTGAGGTTCACCGGACAAAGGATGAGCTTGGTCTCACGGGCCATGACACGTTCCCTTTCGTGCAAATCGATATGTCTGACCGGACCGTGAAGATGCCGGAGGCGTCGCGCAAGCCGCCAATTTCCCTTTGAGGGCGTCAAATCCAGATTTTTGCATTGCTGTTCACTCAACGAAACCCGCTGGCTATCGCAAGCCTCGATCACGGATCCTTTCATCGCCTTTGATTTTGAAACGCCAACCTACAGGCTTAGCTCGTCATATGAAGGAAAGGAGCGCTCTTATGGCACCGCAACTCATCGCACTGATCATCGTGACACCCTTCATTCTTATCTTCATCTATGCCGGTTATCACGAATACCGCCGTTACAAGACCGAAGGACGCGCAACCTACGGCCTGATGTTCGACGAAGAGACGGGAACGAGCCACGTCACCGGCATTGCGGATCACGAAGACGCTTATGATCCCGATGAATTTGACCCAAGCGCCTACAACGACCCGGATGTGAAAACCTCGGAGGACGACGAGACGGACGCCACGCCCGAGCGGTCCTGACCGCTTGGACCCCTAGCCTTCGCTTGAGGCGCGCACGGGCGTCGCGATCCGCAGAAGGCTCTTCTGCAAGAGGATGAAGCAAAGAAGAAGCACGCCAATCACGATCTTCGTCCACCAGCTCGAGAGCGTACCATCAAAGACGATGTAGGTCTGGATAAGCCCCATTGTCAGAACACCGAAGAGCGTGCCGACGACGTAACCGGCCCCGCCGGTCAACAAAGTGCCCCCGATCACGACCGCGGCGATGGCGGTCAACTCGGTTCCGACCGTCGCGAGCGGATAGCCCGAACCGGTATAGATCGCGAAGACGATGCCCGAAAGGCCGGCCATCAAGCCAGAGAATGCGTAAATACCGATCGTCGTGCGTCCAACCTCGACGCCCATCAGGCGCGCCGTGTCGGGCCCGCCCCCGATGGCGAAGACGCTCGCCCCGAAGCGTGTGCGATGGGCAACGAGAGCGCCGCCCGCTATGGCGAGCAGCATCAACGCCCCGATCAGCGTGAACCGTCCGCCACCGGGCATACGCCAATGGCTGTCCTGCAGCGCCTCGAAGAAGGCATGATCGATCGGCACGGAATCGATGGTGAGCATGTAAGCCGCGCCGCGCGCCAGGAACATGCCAGCCAGCGTGACGATGAAGGCGGGCATCGCGAGCCCGTGTATGATCGCGCCCATCACGGCGCCGAACGCGGTCGTTACGACCAGCAACAGCGCGAAGACGATGATCGGATGAAGCCCTGTGTCCCTCAGCATCACCGCGATGAAGACGCCCGAGAAGGCGATGACCGACCCGACGCTGAGATCGATGCCGCCCGAAAGGATCACGACGGTCATGCCGACGGCGACGATGCCGAGATAAGCATTGTCCGTCAGCAGGTTGCCCACGACGCGGGTCGACAGCATGAACGGAAATTGCAGCCAGCACAACAGGTAGGCTGTGAAGAAGATCGCGATTGTCGCAAGCAGCGGGTAGAGGCGTGGATTGGGTCTCATCTGGTGTCTCGGCTGCCAATGGGTTTCGGCTCGCGCTGGCGCCGGATCTCCATTCGCAGCCAATGCCAGTGCTGCGACAGGTTCGGCGATTGGACGAGCAGGATCACAAGCACGAGCCCGGCTTTGATCACGAGGTTGTATTCCGACGGAAAGCCCGCGAGCAGGATGCCGGTATCCACCGTCTGGATGATGAGTGCGCCGAGGATCGAGGCCGCGACGGAGAAGCGCCCGCCCAGAAGGGAATTGCCGCCGATCACGACCGCGAGGATGGCATCGAGCTCCAGCCAGAGGCCGGCATTGTTGGCATCCGCACCGCGGATGTCGGCAGTGGCGACAATGCCGGCCAACGCCGCGCAGAAGCCCGAGGCCGCGTAAACGGCAATCAGCAGCACCCTCGCGTTGATCCCGGCCACGGTCGAGGCCGAGCGGTTGATGCCGATGGCTTCGACCAGAAGGCCGAGCGCCGTGCGCCGCATGATGAAGGCGACCGCGATCCCCGTCACGAGCCAAAGGAGGGCCGGAACGGGCACGCCTGCCACCGTTCCCGACCCGATCCAGGCGAAGGCCGGGTCCGAGAAGGTCAGGATCCGCCCCTCGGTGATAAGCTGGGCGATCCCGCGCCCGGAGGTCATCAGGATCAGCGTGGCGACGATGGGCTGGATGCCGACATAGGCCACGAGACAGCCGTTCCAGAGACCGCAGGTCAGCCCTGCGACGATTGCCAGGAGGACAGCCGGGAACACGCCCCAGCCGGCGGCAAGCGTCCAGGCCGCCACAGCGCCGGAAATCGCCATGACCGTACCGACGCTGAGGTCGATGCCTCGCGTCGCGATGACCAGCGTCATGCCGATCGCCAGTAGCGCCACGGGCGCGCCACGCTTCACGATATCGACGACCGGCCCTGTCAGGCGTCCGTTTTCGAAGGAGATCGCCAGGAATTGCGGAAAGAAGATCGACACGAGCGCGACAAGCGCCAGGAGCGTCAGGATCTGCGGCAGGCAACGGCGGAGCGCACGGGTCATCACGCGACCTTCCCTGCATCTGGCGCAGCGATGGCAGTCACGATCGCGCCGCTGGTGATCTCCACCCCGCTCAACTCCGCGACATGGGCGCGGTCCCGCACGACGATAATACGGTCGGAGGCCGCGACCAGCTCGTCAAGCTCGGACGAGATCACGAGGACCGACATGCCGCCCTCGGTGATTTCTCCGATCAGCCGCAGGATCTCGGCATGTGCCCCGACATCGACACCGCGTGTCGGCTCGTCGAGGATCAGGAACCGCGGGTTCATCGCCAGCCAGCGCGCGAGGACGACCTTCTGCTGGTTGCCGCCGGACAGCTCGCCCACCGCCTTCTCCGCATCGGAGGTTCGGATATCGAGCCGCTTGATATAGGTTTCGGCAAGCCGGGCCTGTTCGGCGCGCGGCACCGGTTTGGCCCATCCGCGCCGGGCCTGCAGCGCCAGTATGATGTTCTCGCGCACGGACAGGTCCGCAACGATGCCGTCGGTCTTGCGCTCTTCGGGGGCGAAGCCGAACCCGGCCGCGATGGCCTCGCGCGGGCTGGTCAGCGATACGGGCTCTCCGTCGACCTTGGCCTCTCCGCGCTGCGCGGCGCGGATGCCGAACATCAGCTCCGCCGTTTCCGTGCGGCCCGACCCCAAAAGACCGGCGAGCCCGATCACCTCGCCCTCGCGCACGGTCAGATCGAACGGGTCTACAAGCCCGTCGCGCCCGTATCCCTTGAAGTCCACCACGGTCCGGCGCGCCTCGCTGCGGGTGTGATCCGCCCCTTGCTCCGCCTCAACCTCTTCGAGCTCGCGTCCCAGCATGTGGCGGATCAGGGCCACGCGGTCGAGTTCGGCGGTCTTTTCCGTGACGATCTTCGCGCCGTTCCTCAGAACCGTGACCCGATCCGTCAGCTCGAACACCTGGTCAAGGAAATGCGAGACGAACACGATGCCGAGCCCGCGATCCCGCAGACCCCGGACCACATCGAAAAGCATCCGCGTCTCGGCCGCATCAAGGCTCGCAGTCGGCTCGTCGAGGATCAGGATCTTGCCGGACAGCTCAACCGCACGGGCGATGGCGACGATCTGCCGGATCGCCACGGAATAACTGCCAAGATCGCGCCCCACATCGATATCGAGCCCGTATCCTTCAAGCATCCGCCGCGCCTCGGCGCGCTGCGCCCGTCCGTCGATCAACCCGAAGCGGCGCGGCTCGCGTCCAAAGGTCAGGTTCTTGGCAACCGTGAGGTTATCCAGAAGGTTCACCTCCTGGTAGACAGTCCCGATGCCGAGCGACTGCGCCTCGGCCGTGCTGCCTGGCGAGATCGGCTCGCCATCGAGACGGATATCTCCTTCGTCGCGCCGATACGCGCCAGTCAGGCACTTGATGAGCGTGGACTTGCCCGCGCCGTTCTCGCCCAGAAGCGCGTGAACCTCGCCCGCTGCAAGATCGAAATCGACGCTGTCGAGGGCCTTCGTGCCCGGAAACGACTTGCTGAGGTCGCGGATGGTCAGAAGCATGACGTCTGTCCCGTGTCAGGGCCGGGGCGGCGATGCGCCCCGGCTCGTTCGCTCAGTAACCCAGATCCTTGCGGGCCTCGTATTCCGCCATCGGATCATCGTCCTGCGTATAGAGCCGCGATTCCGTCTGGATGAACTTCTCGGGCTCGGTGCCGTCCGCCCAGTATGCCTCGAGCGCATCGAACGCCGGCCCCGACATGTTCGGCGTCAGCTCGACGGTCGCGTTCGCGTCGCCATTGGCCATCGCCTGGAAAATGTCCGGCACCGCGTCGATGGAGACGATCAGGATATCTTCGCCGGGGTTCATCCCAGCTTCGTTGATCGCCTGGATCGCACCGAGCGCCATGTCGTCGTTATGGGCGTAGAGCGCGCAGATCTCGTTGCCGCTTTCGGCCTGCAGGAAGCTCTCCATGACTTCCTTGCCGCCCGAGCGGGTGAAATCGCCGGTCTGGCTGCGGACGATCTCGATGCCCTCCGCCCCGTCGATGGCGTTGCGGAAGCCGGTCGCGCGGTCGATAGCCGGCGACGAGCCGGTCGTGCCTTGCAACTCGACGACGCGGCACTCGCCCTCGGGCTTGTTGTCGACGAGCCATTGCCCGGCGACCTCGCCTTCATGCACAAGATCCGAGCCCACCGCCGTCAGGTACAGGTCTTCGGAGCTGTCCACCCGGCGGTCGAGCAGCACGACCGGGATGTCCGCCTCTGCGGCTTCCTCGAGCACGCTGTCCCAGCCGGTCGCGACAACCGGTGCGAGCAGGATGGCGTCGACGCCTTGCGCCACGAAAGACCGGATGGCCGCGATCTGGTTTTCCTGGCGCTGCTGCGCGTCCGAGAAGCGCAGATCGATCCCGCGCGCTTCGGCTTCCTGGCGCGTCAGCGTCGTTTCCGCCGCCCGCCAGCCCGATTCCGAGCCGATCTGCGAGAAACCGACGGTTTGCGCGCTCGCCGCGGTGCCCGCGAGCAGCGCGGCACTTGTCAGAAGAATACGTTTCATTATCTCACTCCCTTTGATGAACGGGACCGCCGTTTCGGTGCAAGCCCCTTTGTCTGGCCGGGTCCGGGAGACCGCCCGGGTCCGGCCATCTTGTAAGAGGGCTCCTCAGTCCCTCAGATCCTCGGGCAAGAGCGCCTGAGGCATGTTCTGGTAGCAGACCGGCCGCAGGAAACGGCGGATTGCCAGTGTTCCGACACTCGTCGCGCCGAAATTCGTCGATGCCGGGAAAGGTCCGCCATGCACCATTGCGTGGGCGACTTCGACCCCGGTCGGAAAACCGTTCACGAGCACCCTGCCCGCCTTGCGTTCGAGGATCGGCATGAGCGCCTTCGCGTCGTCCGTATCGCCGTCATCCATCTGCAAGGTCGCGGTGAGCTGCCCGGCAAGATCCGCCGCGATGGCACGGCGCTGACCGGCATCCTTCGCACGCACCACGATGCCCGCGGGTCCGAAGATCTCGTGGGCCAGCACCGGGTGGGCCTGCCAGTCATCGCCCGAGACCGCGAAAACCGCCGGCGCGCCTTGCCGCCCCTCGCAACTGGCCGCGAGGATCCGTTCGACCCCGTCCGTGCCGGAGACGGCCTCGACCCCGCCGCGATAGGCCTTCGCCACGCCCGCAGTCAGCATCGGCTGCGCCGGAACCTTTCCAAGCGCTTCGGCAGCCTGCGTGAGGAACGCTTCGGCCCCCTCGCCCTCGGTCAGGATAACGACCCCGGGATTGGTGCAGAACTGACCGACGCCCATCGTAAGCGAGCCGGCCCAGGCCGCCCCGATCTCTCCGCCCCGCGCGGCTTGCGCCGCCGGAAGCACGAAGACGGGATTGATCGCGCCCAGCTCTCCGAAGAAGGGGATCGGCTCGGGGCGCGCCATCGCGAGGTCGAACAGCGCCTTGCCCCCGCGGAACGAGCCGGTGAAGCCGACAGCGCGTGTGATGGAATGCGTGACCAGCGCTTCTCCTGCCTCGTTCGTGTTCGACTGGATGAAGCCGAACACCCCGGCCGGCATTCCCGTCTTCTCGCTCGCCGCAGCGATGGCGCGCGCGACAAGCTCGCCGCAACCGGGATGCGCCGGATGGCCCTTGTAGACCACCGGGCAGCCCGCCGCGAGCGCAGCGGCGGTGTCGCCGCCTGCCGTCGAGAAGGCCAGCGGGAAATTCGAAGCTCCGAAGACCGCAACGGGCCCGAGCGGGCGCTGGATCATCCGAAGATCGGGGCGCGGCATCGGTTGGCGGTCTGGCAGGGCCTCGTCGTGCCGCCGGTCGAGATAAGCGCCGTCTCGGATATGGGTCGCGAAGAGGCGCAGCTGGTTGGCGGTGCGGGGCAACTCGACGCTACGCAGGCGCGGCTCCGGCAGGCCGGTCTCGGCCATACCGATCTCCGTGATCGCATCGACCCGCGCTTCAATCTCCTCGGCGATGGCGTCGAGAAACAGCGCCCGATCCTCACGGGACCTCCAGCCATAGGTTTCGAAGGCGGCCTCGGCGGCCTTCATCGCCGCGTCGATCTCGGCCTTGCCGCCGCTATGGACATGCAGGGGCGTACCGGACACCGGGTCGGACTCGAAGGTCTGGCCTGCCGAGACCCAGTTTCCGTCGATGTAATGCTGTCCTGTCAGGTCGGTCATGAAATCTCCTGTGGGTCGTCGTGAAAAGCTGCAACGGCGATGTGACGTCCGAGCATGAATGCATCAGCGACATGAACGAGCGGTTCGACGTCCACATCGCTCTGGCCGGCTTCGATCAGTTCGGCGAAACGCCGGTAGAGGCTGGGGTATTCGCCTGGCGCCTCGACACTCTGTTCCGCGCCGTCGACATGAAGCCGGGCGCCACCCTCGGTCAGCTTCAAGGTGCTGCTGTCGGTCTCGATCTCGATCTGCCAGATCTCGCCGCCCTCCTGCCGCCAGTCGAAGACAGCCTCGGCGCGAAGCCCGTCCGGGCCGGCGAAGGTCAGATCGGCGGCGATCGGGGCCGCACGGTTCTCGGGGAAGGACAGCGTGGCACCGGTCAGATGCAACGAGACGGGCAGGATCTTCGACAAGAGCGAGAGCGCGTTGATCCCGGGATCGAACACGCCGAGCCCGCCCGGTTGCCAGATCCAGTCCTGGCCCGGATGCCATTTCCGCACGTCTTCCTTCCAATCGACGCGCACCGCCCGGATCGCCTTGCCTGCAAGCCAGTCCCGCGCTGCGTCGGCGGCCTCCGCATGGCGGCTGTGCCACGTGGCAAAGAGCGTCTTGCCCGCCGCGCGCGCCTGACGCTCAAGCTTCAGAACCTCGGCGATCGAGGCGCCGGGCGGCTTCTCCAGCATGACGTGGCGACCTGCGCCCAAGGCGGCGCTCGCCGCGGCGAAACGCGGCACCGGCGGCATGGTCAGCGAGACGGCCGGGATATCGGGCCGCGCCGCCAGCATCGCGCCGATCTCGGCATGGTTCTCGACGCCCACTATGCCGCCAGAGCCGCTGACCGTGGCTGCGAGATAGAAAGCCGGATCGGCCGCGATGGACGGGATATGCTGGTCGCGGGCGATCTTGCCGATGCCGACGAGGGCGATGTCAGTGACTGTCACGCGGCACCTCCCGTCCTCGGCAGCCTTTGAGGAAGTCGAAATCGACCCCGGTATCGGCTCCCTCCACGTGATCGTGGAACAGCTTGGCATAACCGCTGGCGGGCGGCTCGACTCGGGATTGCCACGCGGCGAGGCGCTGTTCCAGCTCCTCTTCGGAGATATCGAGATGCAAGCGCCGGTCGGGCACGTTGACCTCGATCATGTCGCCGGTACGGACCACCGCCAGCGGGCCGCCGACCGCCGCCTCCGGGGCGGTATGCAGGATGACCGTGCCATAAGCCGTACCCGACATGCGCGCATCCGAGATCCGCACCATATCGGTGATGCCTTTCCTCAGCAGCTTTGGCGGAAGCCCCATGTTTCCCACCTCGGGCATGCCGGGATATCCTTTGGGCCCGCAATATTTCAGCACCATGATGCAGGTCTCGTCGATCTCGAGCGCGTCATCGCCGATACGCGCCTTGTAGTCATCGATATCCTCGAAGACGACGGCGCGGCCGCGATGAACCATCAGGTGCTCTGAGGCGGCCGACGGCTTGATGACCGCGCCGCCCGGCGCGAGGTTGCCGCGCAGAACCGCGATGCCGCCGCTCGTCGCGAGTGCCTTGTCGGCTGGCCGGATCACGTCCTCGTTCCAGTTCACCGCGTCCTTCACCTCGTCCCAGATCGGCCCGCCCGAGACGGTCAGCGCGTCCTTGTTCAGCATGCCCGCCTCGCCCAGCCGCTTCAGCACGACCGGCAGGCCTCCGGCGTAGAAGAACTCCTCCATCAGGTACTGGCCAGAGGGCATGAGGTTGACGATCGTCGGCACGTCGCGGCCGAGCCTGTCCCAATCGTCGAGCGTCACATCGACGCCGACGCGCCCCGCCATCGCCAGAAGATGCACGACCGCGTTCGTCGAGCCGCCGATCGCGCCGTTGGTGCGGATCGCGTTCTCGAACGCCGCCTTGGTCATCACGTCCGACGGCTTGAGATCGTCCCTGACCATCTCGACGATGCGCCGGCCGGACATCTGCGCCATCACGCGGCGCCGCGCGTCGACGGCCGGGATCGCCGCATTGCCCGAAAGCGCCATGCCCAGTGCCTCGGCCATGCTCGCCATCGTGCTCGCCGTGCCCATCGTGTTGCAGGTGCCGGTAGAGCGCGACATCGCCTGCTCGGCCTCGAGGAAGTCCTCCTGGGTCATCTTGCCGGCCTTGATATCCTCCGACATCTGCCAGAGCGCCGTGCCCGACCCCACACGCTCGCCGCGGAACCAGCCATTCAGCATCGGCCCGCCGGTGACGACGATCGATGGAATATCGGTCGAGGCCGCGCCCATGATGAGCGAAGGCGTGGTCTTGTCGCAACCGACCATCAGCACCGCGCCGTCGATCGGTTGGGCCCGCATCACTTCCTCGACGGCCATCGCCGCGAGGTTGCGGTACATCATCGCCGTCGGGCGAAACGTATTCTCGGAAGCCGAGAAGACGGGCACTTCGAGAGGAAAGCCTCCCGCTTCCCAGATCCCGGCCTTCACCTTCTCGGCAAGCTCGCGCAGATGGCCGTTGCAGGGCGTCAGCTCCGACCAGGTGTTGAGAATGCCGATGACCGGCCGCCCGTCGAACACATCATGCGGGTGACCCTGGTTCTTCAGCCATCCCCGGTGGTAGATCGTGTCCCGGCTGGTGCCGCCATACCATTCCTGGCTGCGCAGCTTTCTCGGCCATTCTGCAGGTTTGAACGTCACAGCGGGCGCACCTCCGTCATCGGCTCCGCCTTGCCCAGGGGGGCAAAGGAGAGCGGGTTTCTGAGGGGAAGACCGAAGGCTGCGGCCTCGATCTCGAAGACGTCGCCATCTCTCGGCTGCACCCCGTCGGCAAAGGACAAAGTCGCCGTGCCGAACATATGGACATGCACGTCGCCCGGCTGGCGGAAGATGTCATACTTGAAATGGTGGTGTTCGAGATTGGCGATCGTGTGGGACATGTTGGCCTCTCCCGAAAGGAAGGGCTTCTCGAAGATCACCTCCTCCCCGCGCCGGATCCGGCTCGTGCCCTCGACGCTCTGCGGCAACTCGCCGACGAGGAGTTCCGGCCCGATGGCGCAGGGGCGCAGCTTGGAATGGGCGAGGTAGAGGTAGTTCTGCCGCTCGGTGACGTGATCCGAGAATTCATTGGCGAGGGCAAAGCCCAGGCGCACGGGCGCGCCGTCCGGCGCGATCACGTAGATCCCTGCGATCTCGGGCTCTTCGCCGCCATCGAGCGCGAACGGCGGGCTTACGAGCGGCGCGCCGGGCGCGACGAGCGCCGCGCCGGTGCCCTTGTAGAACCATTCGGGCTGCACGCCCGCCGCGCCGTTGCCGGGCTTACCGCCCTCGACGCCCATGCGGAACATCTTCATCGAGTCGGTTTCGTCCTCGGGTTTCTTGGCATGCATCGAGGCCCGCGTTGAGGCCGACCCCAGATGCGTCAGGCCCGTTCCGGTGAGGTGCAGATGCGCCGGGTCGGCATGGGTCACGGGCGGCAGGAGGCGTCCTTCGGCAGCCAGAACCTCGAGATTGACCGCGCCATTGAGACCAAGCGACAAGACAAGGTCACGCAGGCCCACGCCCTCTTCGAGAGCGCGCATGGCAAGGTCGTAAAGCGACAGCTCGCTTTTCACCTCGTAGGCTTCGGACCCGTCGCGCGCGACGACCTGAATGCTTCCCGAGGATGTGCGGTATTGGGACAGATGCATCGGCTCAGCCCTTCTTTTTGTTCATGACGTCGAAGATGACCGCAGCGAGCAGCACCAGGCCCTTGATGACCTGCTGGTAATCGATGCCGATCCCGAGGATGGACATGCCATTATTCATGACACCCATGATGAAGGCGCCGATCACCGCGCCGATGACCGTGCCCACGCCGCCGGCCATCGACGCGCCGCCGATGAAGACCGCCGCGATCACGTCCAGCTCGAACGTCGCGCCCGCTTTCGGCGTCGCGGTGTTGAGCCGCGCAGCGAAGACGAGGCCCGCGAGGGCGGCCAGCATGCCCATATTGGCGAAGGTCAGGAAGGTCAGCCGCTGCGAGTTGATGCCCGACAGCGATGCCGCCTTCTCGTTGCCGCCAATGGCGTAGATCCGCCGGCCGATCGTCGTGCGGCTCGTGATGAACGAATAGACCGCGATCAGGAGCGCCATGACGATGAAGACATTCGGCAGGCCGCGGAAATCGGCCATGAGCCAGCTCATCCAGACGATACCGAAGAAGATGAGCGCGGTCTTCGCGGCGAAAAAGGCGAAGGGCTCGGCCGGAACGCCGGTGCGCGCCTCGGCCTGCCGGTTCCGGATCGCAAGCCATGTCAGGACAGCCGCAACCCCGAGGCCGATCAGGAGAGAGAGCAGGTTGAACCCCTCCATTCCGAAAGGATCGCCGATGAAGCCTGACGAGATCAGCTGAAACTCGCGTGGAAATGGACCGACCGACTGCCCGGCCAGAAGCCACAGCGTCAGCCCTTTGAAGACAAGCATGCCCGCAAGCGTCACGATGAAGGACGGAATGCGGAAATAGGCGACCCAGAAACCCTGCGCCGCCCCGATAAGCGCGCCCGCGGCGAGGCACAGGATGCCTGCGAGAAGGTAATGCATGTCCCAGTTGACGATCATCACCGCCGCAAGCGCCCCTATGAATCCCAGCACCGAGCCAACAGACAGATCGATATGCCCCGCGACGATCACGAGCAACATGCCCACGGCCATGATGATGATATAGGAATTCTGCAAAATCAGGTTGGTGAGGTTCACCGGACGCAAGAGAATGCCGCCGGTGGCGATCTGGAAGAAGGCCATGATCGCGATCAATGCGAACAGGATCCCGTATTCGCGCAGATGGGTCTTGAGAAACCGCCAGCTCGCGCTGGCCTGTTTCGCCGCCGGAGCCTCTCCTCCGCGGTCTACGGTCTCGCTCATGTCACGCGCTCCCCTGTCTTGATGATACGGGCCATGATCTTTTCCTGGCTGGCTTCGTGGGTGGGCATCTCGCCGACGAAGCGGCCCTCGTTCATGACGTAAAGACGATCCGTGATGCCAAGAAGCTCGGGCATCTCGGAGGAGATCACGACGATCGCCTTGCCCTGTTTGGCGAGATCCCGAATAACCGTGTAGATCTCGAATTTCGCGCCGACATCGATGCCGCGCGTCGGCTCATCGAGGATCAGGATATCCGGATCTGCGAAGAGCCATTTCGACAGGACAACCTTCTGCTGGTTGCCGCCCGAGAGGTTCACCGTTTCCTGCTCGATCGAGCTCGACTTGATGTTGAGCCGCTCGCGGTACCGCTCGGCGACCTCGGTCTCGCGGGCGCGATTCAGCACCATCCCGTCTGCCACGGCATCAAGCTTGGCCATCGAGATGTTGCGCCGGATCGTATCCTCGAGCACCAGCCCATAGGTCTTGCGATCCTCGGTGGCATAGGCCAGCCCGGCATTGATCGCGCGTCGCACGCTCGACAGGTCGACCGGCTGGCCGTTGATCTTCGCGCTGCCCGAGATGTCGCGCCCGTAGGACCGGCCGAAAAGGCTCATGGCCAGTTCAGTCCGGCCCGCGCCCATCAGACCGGCAATCCCCAAGACCTCGCCTTTCCGGACATGGAAGGACACGTCGCGCACAACGATGCGGTCAGCGTCGATGGGGTGATGAACGGTCCAGTTCACGACCTCCAGCGCGACCTCTTCGGTGAAGGTCGGCTCGCGCGGCGGGAAGCGGTCGTCGAGCGCGCGCCCCACCATGTCGCGGATGATGTCGTCTTCGCTGATCCCGCCCGAACAATCGAGCCGGGACACCGTCGATCCGTCACGCAGAACGGTGATCGTATCGGCCACCTGGCTGATTTCATTGAGCTTGTGACTGATCAGGATCGAGGTCACGCCCTGCCGGCGGAATTCCTTCAGAAGCGAGAGCAGCTTCTCGCTGTCCTGCTCGTTGAGCGACGAAGTCGGCTCGTCCAGGATCAAGAGCCGCACATCCTTCGACAGCGCCTTGGCGATTTCCACGAGCTGCTGCTTGCCGAGGCCAAGATCGCCGACCGGCGTCTTGGGGCTTTCGTTCAGCCCGACCCTTTCGAGCAGCTCGGCCGCCCGCCGTTCGGTCTGCCGCCAGTCTATGATGCCCCCCGCGGCGCGCTCGTTGCCGAGAAAGATGTTCTCCGCCACCGACAGAAGCGGCACCAGCGCCAGTTCCTGGTGGATGATGGCAATGCCGACCGCCTCGCTGTCGCGGATCGTGCGGAAGGATTGCACCTCGCCGTCGAAGACGATCTCGCCGTCATAGGTTCCGTGCGGGTAGACGCCCGACAGCACCTTCATCAGCGTGGACTTTCCCGCGCCGTTCTCTCCGACCAGCGCATGGATTTCTCCCGTCTTGACGCTCAGGTTCACCCGGTCGAGCGCCTTCACGCCCGGGAATTCCTTCGTGATGTCCCGCATCTCGAGGATCGTCGACATGTCGCGATGTCCTGTGTTTGATCGTCCCCCCGGCGCGCCGCCGGGGGGCTTTCGTGACCGGCGCCGAAGCGCGGCCACAGGGAGGATCACTCGAGCTCGGAGGCCTCGTAATAGCCCGAGTCGATCAGCACTTCGGTGATGTTCTCCTCGGTCACCGGCACCGGCTCCAGGAGGTAGGAGGGGACGACCTTGACGCCGTTGTCATAGGTCTCGGTGTCGTTGATCTCGGGCTCGCCGCCCTGCAGGAGCGCATCCACCATGCCAACGGTCACGCGCGCAAGTTCGCGGGTGTCCTTGAAGATGGTCGAATACTGATCGCCGCGCTGGATCGCCTTGACCGAGGGGATCTCGGCATCCTGCCCGGTGACGATGGGCATCGCCATGTCGCCTGAGCCGTAGCCGACACCGCGCAGCGACGAGATGATGCCGATCGAGAGCCCATCGTAAGGCGACAGAACGCCGTGGACGCGCGCATCGGTGTAGTTCGCGGAGAGAAGGTTATCCATGCGCGCCTGCGCCACCGAGCCGTCCCAGCGCAGGGTGCCCACCGTGTCCATGCCCATCTGGCCTGACACGATCTGGATCGAGCCGTCATCGATCAACGGCTGCAAAACGCTCATTGCGCCATCGTAGAAGAAATAGGCGTTGTTGTCGTCGGGGCTGCCCCCGAAAAGCTCGACGTTCCATTGCTCGGCATCCGGGAACCTCTCTTCGAGGCCGTTCACGAGGTTGGTCGCCTGCTGCACACCAACCTGGAAATTGTCGAAGGTGGCGTAGTAGTCGACATCGCCGGAATCGCGGATGAGACGGTCATAGGCCACGACCGGAATGTCCATCGCAGCGGCGTTGGCCAGCGCGTTCGTCAGCGTCGTGCCGTCGATCGCCGCGATCACCAGCGCGTCGACGCCCGTGGTGATCATGTTCTCGATCTGCGCGAGCTGGTTGGGAATGTCGTCCTCGGCATATTGAAGGTTTGTCTCGTAGCCGGCTTCCTCGAACTGGGCGACCATGCTCTCTCCATCGGAGATCCAGCGCGCCGAAGATTTCGTGGGCATCGAAATGCCGATCGTTCCCGAATCCTGCGCGAAGGCGGGCATCGCGATCAGGGTAGCCAAAGCGGTCGCGCCGAGGGCGCGTCTCGTGAATGTCATGTTATCCTCCCAGACAGGCGGAGCGGACTGCCCCACATCGGCCGCCCCTCGTGCCATCCGTGTCTCCTCACGGGCTGCAAGCGAGCGGCTCGCGCCCACACTTGCGCTACGGATATATATCAGTCAAATGATTAAATGGCAGATAGATATATCATTTCTGATATGTTATTTCCGTGGGAGACCAGAGGCAGACCGATGACTGAACTCATTCGAAGCGGGCTGAAATTCTCGCATCTCCGAATCCTCGCGGCGCTCCGCGAAACCGGGAAAATCGGCGCTGCGGCGCAACATGCGGGCATGACCCAGCCTGCGGCCTCGCGGCTTCTGGCACAGCTCGAGACGATGCTCGGAACGCCGCTTTACGTGCGCCACGCACAAGGTGTCGTTCTGACCGAAGCGGGGCGGACGCTCGCAGACCAGGCTATCGCCACCTTGCGCGATCTCGACCGGACGCATCAGCAGATCGGCCAGATCGCGAGCGGCACGCGCGGCCATGTGCGGATCGGATCTGTGACCGGCCCTTCGCTCGACCTTCTTCTGCCCGTCCTGCGCGAGATCCGGGTCGCCTATCCCGACATCCAGACGAGCGTGAACATCGACACGTCGGACCGGCTGGCGGAGGGGCTTATCGCCGATGAGCTCGATCTCTATATAGGCCGGATCCCGGACCAGGCCGATGCGCGCCCTTTCGCGATCAAGACGATCGGCCCCGAGCCCATCAGCCTCGTGGTCCGTCTGGACCATCCCCTGAGCGGACGCTCGGGTCTCACGATCGACGATTGCCTGCCCTTCGATTGGGTGATGCAGCCTCCGGGCGGCCTTCTGCGCCGCACGGCGGAAGCCTATCTTCTGGAGCGCGGCAGGCCGCTTCCAAGGCGCGTTCTCGGCACGACCTCGATCCTCTTCACGCTGGCCCATGTGAACGAGACGAACGCCATCGCCCCCCTCGCCCGCGCAGTCGCAAGCTTCTTCATCGAGCGCGGCGGTCTCGGAAGCCGCCTTTCGATCCTGCCTGTCGCCTCCGACATGGCCGTGGGCGATTATGGCATCGTCACCCGCACGGAAGAGGCGCTGTCCCCAGCCGCGGCGCAGGTCTTTGACCTCTTGGGACGATATAGTCGATCGAAGGAATGATGGTCGAATTGCAGGAATGGGCCGGGCGCTTGCGCCAAGCGACCCAGCGCCAGAACATGTGCAGTAATTCCGGCTGAGGCGAATTCGCGATAGCGCTGCAAGGGAAATGGCGGAGAGGAAGTCCGGTACACTGCCGTCCAGAGAAGTCCAGGGGTGATTTTTTAAAGCATCCAAATCATGTGGTTACATTAAAATATGGCCGCTACTTGTCCATTATAGTCCAGACTTATCCATTGACAGCCCCTAAAATTTAGGGGCAGCGTAGGGGCGTCACAACATGAAAGAAGGCTGCCCCATGCACCCCACACGGATTACCGCTGGTATCAATCGCGGCAATGAACGCCCCTTGGAAACCATGCTTCGGTGCTTTGCCGGTTCGTCCCGTCCGTTCACTTTAGAGATCGAGGCAGAGGACGCGGAACAGTTGAATACTGCGATCGTGCAAGCAGCTCACAGCTTGGGCGATCCCGACCGGGTTTCAGCCATCCGCCTCGCGGCAAACGCCATCTGCGCCGAGTTGGATATTGAGCCTCGCCCGGTGGAGCCAGCCAAGCTCCATTGAACTGGCGGCCCACCCGGCCAAGCACATGACGCAGCTTGGTTGAACAGCCAAGCCAACCAGCCAAGCGCAGAAAGACCTCCCATGACCCGTGGCATCCACAGGCTAACAGCCAAGCAGATTGAAAACGCAGAGGCGGGCAAGAGCCTTTCAGACGGCGGCGGTCTGTCACTCAGATGTGGCCGCTCTGGCGCTTCGCGATGGGTTCTCCGATACAAGATGCGGGGCATGCCCCAGCGCGAAATGGGGCTGGGCTCATACCCGGCCACAACGCTGGCACAAGCGAGGCAAAAGGCGGCGCGAGCACGCGAAAGCATTGCCCAGGGCCAAGACCCGATAGAAGCTGCCGACCAACAAGCCGCCCAGGCCAAAGCCGCAGCACAAGCTGCCAAAGCTGAGGCAATGACATTTGGTCGCTACGCGGACGAGGTATTTCTTCCCGCCGTGCTGCCCCGATTTTCCAACGCTGCCCACGTTCAGCAATGGGAGGCAACGTTTCGACGCCACGCCGCCACGCTCAAGGATAAGCCGCTGGCAGCGATAACGCGGGAGGATATTCTGGCAGTGTTGGAACCGATTTGGGCGACGAAGAACGTCACTGCCAGCCGAAGCCGTGAGCGCATCGAGCGACTATTCAGCCACGCGACACAAAACGGTTTCTATGTTGGAGATAACCCCGCCGCATGGCGTCAGTTCGATGCAACCCTGCCCGCGCCGCGCAAGCTGACGAAAGGGCACCACGCCAGCATTTCGCATCGTGAGATTGCGCCTTTCATCGAAAAGCTGAGGGCCAGACAAACGGAGAGCATGGCCGCGCTCATGCTTGAATGGATTGCCCTTTCAGCGTGCCGCACTGGCGAGGCGCGCTTTGCAACGTGGTCAGAAATCGACCTGGAACGTATGACGTGGACCATCCCTGCCCAGCGCATGAAAATGCGGCGGGCTCATGTAGCGCCGATCACAGAGCGCATGGCCGCCATCCTGTCGGAAACCAAACGACGCCTTGGCCGCGAGGCGCGCGAAGATGATTGGCTGTTTCCCGGCCCGAGAGAGGGAATGCCTCTGTCCGAAATGGCGGCGATGATGCAGCTCAAGCGGATGGATTTCGGCGGCTACACCGTACATGGGCTCCGCGCGACGTTCAAAAGCTGGGCCGCGACTTGCACAGAGTTTCCGCGCGAATTGATCGAGGAACAGTTGGCCCACCAGCTTGGAGCCGTTGAGGGCGCATATCTCAGAGAGGCCACCGTAGAGCGGCGGCGCGGCATGATGGAGGAATGGGCGCGTCACCTGAACGGCAGTCACGCCGAGCAGCAAGAGGGCAAACAAGTGTCGCTGAGCGCCCATTAAGCTTTCATTTCACCGATCCGCCCAAGTCATTGAACGCAAGTCTAAAATCATTTTACGCCAAATGCGAAGCTACATGAAAAACACACGAAAGATACAAAGCGACTGATAATAAACGATTTTTTTCGATAATTCTTCTTGGTGCGCTTGCGTAGTTATACCCACTCCAGATATTGTGGGACGTAGCCGGATAAGCTGAGACTGCGAAGCCCCGGTCGCGGTGTAGACCGCCATTAAACCTCTCGCCATCGCCGCGCAGTTCCCGATGGGAGGGGAAACTCACAACCGCTGAACAAACAGCTGGTTGGCATCCCATGGAGGCATGGCATGCAGAGCCCGACCTACAATCAAGCAAGCCCCGAGCGGCTACTCAAAATGCCGGAAGTGACGCATATGACCGGCTTTGCCCGCAGTCAGGTCTACGCGATGATTTCGACAGGTGCATTTCCTCGCCCAATCAAGCTTGGCCGATGCTCACGCTGGCCCGAAAGCGAAGTCTTGAGCTGGATCGAAGATCGCAAGTGCGAGCGCCAATAAGCTTACCACCCGAATGAAAACGGCGGCCCAAACGAGCCGCCGAATATCTGAAACGCGCTGAGCCCCCACGGTCCAAGGTGGAACCAGCGCGATTGGAGTATTTGACATGCCTAAAACATATACCCTCACCCGCGAAGATAGCAAGAAGGCGCAATCCAGAGCCCACGAGCTTCAAAACAAACTCCGGAGCGGTGAAGCGCGGCGCTCCGCCGCCGCAATGATCGCGGCGGCTTTGATACAGGGAAGGAGCGCTATCGAGGCCCGCCAAACCGGCTCTGCCCTTCTGGAAATATCCTGGCCCCTCTACGAACTTGAATTCGGCCAGGGCAATAGAATTCGCTTCGCTGGCGATGCTGAACACGCAAAAGCATTGACCCAGAAAATAGAGGCCATGCTGGGGGAGCACACTCCTGAAATGGTGGCGTCTCATTGGCTCGAAAGCGCGTTGGCCGTCCTTACCACGTGTCAGATCATGCTGGCGCGAAATGTCGAATTCCCTGGCCTGCCGCTTAAGATGCAAAGCCTTGCGGAGCGCAATCCGAGTGCGATCGGCGAGCTGATCGCGCTCATCAATGCGCCCGAGAGCGGCTTTTCTGACGTGGATCGCCTCAGGCTCTTGGAAGGCATGACGCCTACAAACCCGCCATCCGCTGTCGCGCGCCACGTCGCTGAGCTGCTTGAACGTGCGTTTAGGCAATCGAATGCAGGCGCGGAGGCGATCCAATGAGTTCGGGGCACGCCACAGTAAGGCCCCGCTTCAACCTTTCCGGCACCGTGTGGAAGCAGGCAGAGAAAGAACGGAACTGGCTTTTGCACCGGGACAAGATACCCGTAAATCCCACGGGGGTGACCTCCGTGCACCGAGAGAAGGCCGCAACGCTAACCCACGAGGAAGCGCTTGATGCGCTTGCCCGCGTAGGCGAAGCGGGCGGATATGGCATCGGCTACTTGCCCCGCCCCGGTTCAGCTATGGTTGCCGTTGATATTGACGATGCATTCGACGCCGACGGGCTATTCCTTCGGCCAGAGATCGCGGCGCTTGTCGAAGACGCCGGAACCTATGTTGAAATCTCGCCGTCTGGCACCGGACTGCGTGGTCTGATCGCGCGAAGCGACGGAGACGAGAAGGTAAACGGTGCTGAACACGGGGGCGTCGGGCTATTCGCAGACGGAAAGAAGTTCTGCACCGTCACCGGTCACAACTACAACGGCGTTTGTGAGGTCAAAGAAGCTGCCACCTTTAAGGATCGTGTGCTGAGATATCGCGAGGAACACGGAGCGGCGAAGGGAAAGGCTGAGACCGGGGCCGACGTGGACACGAGCGCACAGCGGCACCAGGAGTCCAACCGCTCGACCTGGCGGGGGATACCCACCCGGAACCGCGCCGCTGCACTCACAGAGGCGCTGCAGCGCGTCCCTGCGCCGGAAACTGACGACGAGTGGGTGCGGATTAGCGCTGCGATCCACAGCGCTAGCGACACTTTGGGCGAACACGTTGCCCAAGACATTTGGCAAAACTGGTGCGACGAGATCGGCGGGGACCAAAGCCAGAACGAAAAGCGCTGGGGGAGCTTCGACAGTTCTCAACAGGGTGGCGTCACGGTTGCCACGGTATTCTCGGAGGCCGAAAAGAACGGGTGGCGATCCGCGCCGCACGTGTTCAGCGCGATCGGGCCGGGAGACTTGGAAGCGCTGGGTATCAGCCCCAATGCATCGGGGCCAGCTTCCGGCAATATCTTCTTTCCCGCGTCCGACTTGCACGGCCAAGCCGTCCCGGCGAGACAATGGCTCGTTCCGGATATGATACCACGGGGGACCGTCACGCTTCTGGGTGGCGACGGGGGCACCGGCAAAAGCCTTCTCGCGCTGCAATTGGCCGTTGCGGTGGTGCTTGGCCAGAATTGGCTTGAACGATCGGCTGCGAGCGGAAATGCGGTCTACCTATCCGCCGAGGACGACAGGGCCGAATTGCATCGGCGGCTAGACAAGATCACGCACGCAGCGGGGTCATCGCTATCAGCCCTGGATAAGCTGTCATTGTGCAGCCTCGCCGGTAAGGATGCTCTACTCGCCACCGGGCCGGACAAAATGGGAAGGCTGAACACGTCGCCTCTGTTTCGTGCTGTGCAGCGCGCGGCGCTCCGTGAGAAGCCGTCGCTTATCGTTCTGGACACGCTCGCAGACTTGTTCCCGGGCAATGAAAACGACCGGGCGCAGGCGCGGCAATTCATCGGAATGCTGAGGGGGCTGGCAATGGCGACGGACAGCGCCGTGTTGCTTCTGGCGCACCCCAGCCAGCACGGGCTTTCGACGGGGGCTGGAACCTCGGGCTCAACAGCTTGGAACGGCTCTGTCCGCTCACGCTTATATCTCGCGCGGGACACTCGGGACGGATACGAGCCAGACCCGGACGCGCGAATGCTTAGCACGAAAAAGGCCAACTACGGCCCGGTCGGCGGGGAAATCCGCATCCGGTGGGATGACGGGGTGTTTGTGCCGATGCATTCCACGGGGGGCTCAGCCAGCGCGCCCGACGCGGAGGCCGAGCGCGTGTTCCTCAAATTGCTAAACGATTACCAAGCCAGGGGGCAGCACGTGAACGCAAAAGGGGGGTCCAATTATGCCCCATCCACATTCGCAAACGACTCGGATGCAGAGAACGTCCCCAAGCAAGCGTTCCGCCGCGCAATGCAGTCCCTGCTCAAGAAGGGGCGCATAGTCGAAGCTGAACACGGCTCCCCGACCAGATCGCGAAAGCACTTGGCGCTAGCATCAAGCAACGAGACCGAGACGAGCGATACAGGGGCCGCCGGAGAAAATGGGCTTTCAGACACCACGGGGGAGATCGAGCCCCGAGCGTTATCTAGCGAGTAACTAAGTCAGTCAGTTTCAAGTTGGTCGAGGGGGTGGGACACCCAAACCCAAAGGGGTGTTCCACCCCCTGGGGGGTATAAGGGGGGGGGGCGGAAGGTGGGTCGGAACGGGGTCGGAAGGGGGTTGGCAGGGGGTCGGAAGCCGGGCGCAACAGCCTCGATAGCTCGGAAACTAGAGGCTAACTAAGACAAATATCGCCAAAACTAGTGTTTATATCACTATGATCTTGTGCCTGAATACAACGCAAGCTTTCCAATCAGCTTCTCTACAGCGGCCATTCGCATAACGGGCAGCGAGCAAGAACTTTAAGCTAGTTGCGATCTCATAGATCAACCTTGCCTGTCGCGCCTACAGCTACCCGCTATAAGACACCGAAGCCCAGGACGCGAACCGCAGCGAGTACATTAGTGATGCATCACCCGTACGGCATGAAGATCGCCCTTGGGTGCGCCATGCCGTAGTTTGGCCAGTGCAGCTTATGCCTACGATCACCCACTGAAATCCCGCTGCCGCAGCGGATAAATCTGCCCCCCGAAATCAAAGCTGTACCAAGATTTGTTGAGGTGGGATTGAACCTAAATTCCTGCCCAAGTATCGAACACTGTCCTTCTATTTCAGCAACTTCTTTTCGCAGATCTAGTTGAAAGTAGCTACTCCCCCGTACTTTCTGAACGCGCAAAAAGTTGGTTCGGAAGTCAACGTCCCATTTATCACCCGAATTTACCATCAGGTCGTTTTTTTCAACCAATATATCAGGCCACATATCTTCTTTTGGAATATATATATCAAGTAGAGCCTGACCGTCGTCCAACGAATACTGGATAATTGGTGTCTCGTAGTACGAGAAGATGACCGGAGTATCAATGAAAGTGTTCGAACCAACCATAAAAGAAGTGGTGTCGGCATCACTTCCAAGTTCACCTCGAACTTTTCCCGCGAGCTTATTACATGGATTTTCCTTAAGCGCGTAGCAACGCTCACGACGCATCTTACCAAGGCTACGATGGCAAGTTGGGCATAATGCAATCATTTCATTGGGATCATGATGCGGCTGCTCAGAAAATTGAACAATGTGGTGATACTCAAGGATTGGAGAACCGCATTTCGCGCATCCAAAGTACGCTTCTTGCCGCAGTTGTCGCCGCACCTCCGCCGGAATATGTCGGCTCACCTTACCGTCCATGCCCAACCTTCTCATTGAAAATGCAATCCATAAATTCCGCCTCATGATATAAGCAGCGAGCGAGTTTTGCAGGCTACACAGCAACAGCTGATCGTCCACAGCGTTGGTAACAGATAGCAAGCCGTTCAAATGTTTTGCCGCCAGTATAAATGCTCAAATGGCGATTTTAAAGTTGCGTGCCGCGTTCCTGAGATGGAAATGCGGAATCGCTCGCAATCTGGCCACAAGGCTAAGCGCTACGGGTGACTAGGAGGCCCAGCGAGGCCCTCAATTCGTTTCCGGCACGGCGCTAGGGTGAGTCCGAAATCGGTTGCGCGGCGGGCGCAGCTTGCCCTTGAGATAAAGCCTGCCCGCAGCCGCAGATCCAGGAGCGCGCTCAATGCCTTCATGTACGCGGCATCTGTCAGAGCCCCGGACGCATGCTTGACGACACCGAGCACCCGTCCGCGTTTCGGCGGTGCATCGTGGCGCGTTCGCCAAACCGGCTTGCAAGGCTTCCACGGGGGGCGTGCCCCAAGAATATCCACCGCATGCCTTCCGGTGGAGCCCAGCCGCGCGGCACTGCATCACTTTACGCGCCGCAGCTCTTGCCTCGTGGTGCCAATCCTCGCGCGAGCGAGCTTTAGGGTCGATCGCATCCGGGTCGGGCCGACCAGACTGCCCACGGGTCAGATCACCTATTCGGCGGTTTGTGGTCTTGTCGCGCATGTCAGTTTTGCCCCGCGCCAGCACTGTCGCCATACAAGATACCACATCGTCTCACTATTCGCACCTTGCGCCTCTAGGGGCGATCTTTGCAAAGCCGTGCAATACGACACTAAGCTTTTAACTATGTAGGAGATTAATTTTGGGGGTCTTCGCAAACTGTGTTGGTCGGCTCAGCGGGACGTTTCCGCCGTTCGCAGCAACTGCTCAGCTTGCACTCCACTGAAAAATCACTCGGACGGAACGGTGGAGAGCTGCCATTCGCCGTGGGGTGGGGGGTCAAACGAACCTCCAAGGAGCGCAACCAAACGGACCAAGCACTCGTCACAGAAGACTTTCGATAAAGTTTCTATTTGGAAAAACCACGAAGAAAGGAAATCCGTCAGTCACAATGTACAATTCGGTAAACGTGGCAGAAAGACGATCTGGGAGTGTTTGCGGTGATCTGCGTCAAGCTAAAATCCGCGAGAAATCAAGACGACACATGAATATAGATCAATGTGATCTCCTTATCGCCAGGCCGGAGTGAGACAAAGTGGAAGTTTGCCCCATGATCTGAATGAGAGTCACAATCTCTCGATACTTTTTAGCCACACATCGAACCCCGGGCATTCCTTGCGGATTTTATCAACTCCAATCCCCTCGGAAATTAACTCTCCATTCACTACCTTATTATACCCACTGTGAATGGATATCAGCCTTTTACTTGGTGCGGTGAGCGCGCCGTTGTTGATATCTTCAGGCGTCTCGTAGGAATTCCTTATTTCCCAAAGTTTCGGCAAATGCTCATCGCCGATAAGCGACGATATCACTTCAACGTCCGAAAATAAAAGCGCCTCAAACTCATGCATTTGAACGTAGGGAATAAATCTTTCGGAGAGATCTTCGCCGATTTTATCACGAACTTGACTCTCGAACTCTTCCATAAATATCCACGCCTTCTCCTGCGAGTTTGATCCACCACGGCAGGCTTCGCTATATCCAGGGAAATCACTATCCATCCTGAAGTAATCAAAGAATGTAGTGCAGAACACCGCCCGATCGGTTTTTAAGGTCAGCTTTACATCAAGCAATACTCTGGCGAAGTTAACATTCCCCCCTTTGCGACCAGGGCGACCAAGCAATGAAGGCGAAGCATATATCTGCTTTGGGGCAAGATATGGTGACAAAACCTTCTTGACAAACGCCTCCTCAGTCTGCCCTTCGCAGATAACAATAACTCTACTCATGTCCAGGACGCCCGCCGAGGATATTTTTATTCCAAAGTTCTCCGAGAGAGTACTCTTCAAGCCAATCCTGCAAAAGATCAGCATCCAGTTTCCCAAAGGTGCTGCTGCCACCATCACGCTCAACAATTAGGATATTTTCTGGTGAAAAATGGTTCACCAACTCTGTAGACTGAGTTGATGTAATAACTTGCATTCGATTGGACGCACTTTGAAAAAGAGAGGCCAGCAGTGTAATGGCGTAAGGGTGGAGTCCCAATTCTGGCTCATCAATAATAATGGTCGAGGGTGGATCGGGCTGGAGTAATGCCGTAGCCAAGCAGATAAATCTAATTGATCCGTCCGATAGTTGGGACGGCCAGAGAATGTAGTCACTTCCTTTTTGGCGCCACCGAAGATTTATTTGTTGTTCTTGGCTTGGCAACTCTCTTGGCTCAAGGTGGAAATCATCAAAAAACGGTATTGCTAGAGAAATCGTATCTACAATGCTCTTGTAGCAACGTTTATTTTTCTTCTTTAGGCGATACAAAAAAGCAGCGAGGTTCGCAGCGTCGTGTCGCAAGAATAGATTGTCATCTTCCGCGCCATATCTTTTTACCAAGGCGGTGTCGCTAGTGTCGTGGAAGTGATAGATCTGCCAGTGCGATATAGACTCGTAGGCATATGATATCATATCGCCCTCAGTCCCAGTGAACTCTCGCTCGTAATGAGATTTTGGGAGTTTTGCCTCTGCGTGCCCATTCCCCAAGTTTATCCACTTTTCCCCGTAGCGCCCATTAAAATAAATATCCTCACTTAGGAATATAAGTCCACCATTATCTACGGGTACTAATTTAAAGTCATACCCGTTTAGACCAAATCTAATTTTCGAACGAATTTCTTGACTATGCTTTATACCGTAGCTTAGGAGGCGGTCAGCGCCGCCCTGCTGACCAGACCAGACTTGAAGGTTTCCCTTCATCATCTCGGATAGTAACTTGAAGAATGCCACAAAACTGCTTTTTCCTGCGCCATTGGCACCCAAAACAACATTGAGTCCCGTTAACTCAATTTCTTGTGTTTGATCAATAGACTTGAATCCCGAGATAAAAATCTTGCTGATAGTTTTTCTTTTATCCATCCCAAGCCCTCCATGTGTCCACTTCACATCCGATGCAACGTGAGATGTTAGCGCCGCACCATAACGCTATCTTTTGCATATGATGAAAAGTATCAAAAATGTCCATGCAGGCTCTTGAAGCTCGTGATGTTTCACGCACCTAATGTCGTCGTCCCACAGGTCAGGCGCGATCATGTCGAGCGGGTGAAGGGAATTACAGCTCCAAATTGCTGCATCGCAGCAGTCGTTTGGCAGCTTGGAAGGCTGCTTTGGCCTGGCAGCGAAAGGCGTGCCCATGCTGCAACTGCGGAGCCGTGACGGTGGACGCGGTCAGTTTGGGCTCGAAGCTGACGTCTGACCACAGTAGCACCAAGCGTATGAGGCAAGCATCATTTCTGCTGGTTGCATCCCTTCCATCCGGACTTCCAGCCACCAGATGTAGCCATTCAGGTTCTTTATAACTGGCCCGGAGAAGGTCTTGATGCAGCTGCCGTAGAGGGCGTGCAGCGAGTTCACATTGCGGACACCCCCTAATTTTAGGTTGGCGTACCCAATTTTGGTCTCGCTGCATTACAACTAAAACCGTGGCGAATTTAGGGGTGCCAGGGGGGTAAAGCGCGGGTGTTCGCCCGGTTCGACTCCTGCCACACCCACCGGGCAAGAAAGAAGCCAACGGCAGCGCCCGCGAGCGTAGGAGCGGAACTTATGTGCCCGTCACTCTGCACGAGCGCCACAATTGCGCCAAGCAGTATGGCTACGAAGAATAAAGCGACAGCCAACGCCCGAAGAAGCCACTTCGACAAGGCAGGCTTCTGCGCCACGTGGAAAATGCCAGAGAAATCCAAGCGCCTCGACCACAGAGCCCAGGCTGTAAGACCCATACTGGCCCCGGCAGCGATGCGTTCGGGGCTTAGGCACGGCCCCATTCGGCAAATGCTGTTGTCGTATCTGTCCAACTGAACGCCCGACACGATCAGCCAAACCGCCAGCATCGACATGATAACCGCAACAATTATCCGCATTTCGTCCCCGCTTGTTTCCGACGCACGCTAGTCCGGGGGTTTCCGCGCGCAAGCGAAGCGAATTTAGGGGCGATTTAGGGGCAGTGAGCCCAGCAATCAAAATTGTCGTTTAATTTTAGGGGTGTATGGCGGAGAGGAAGGGATTCGAACCCTCGAGACGGTTTCCCGCCTACACACTTTCCAGGCGTGCGCCTTCGACCACTCGGCCACCTCTCCGCCGCGCGGTCTAGCGGAAGTCTCTAGGCAGGTGCAAGGGCCTCGGCGCGATAAATTTCCTCGGACATGGCGACGCCGCGTGAGCCGGCTCAGCCGCCGATGTGAAGGGTCAAGCGGCGGTTCTGCTTGCCCTTGTTCTCGATCTTGCCGAGCCGTGCGGGGCCGATCTCGCCGGTTCGGGCGACATGCGTGCCGCCGCAAGGCTGCAGATCGACCTGGCTATCGCCTTCGCCGATGCGGACCAGCCGGATCCGGCCCGCGCCGCGCGGCGGCTGGACGGACATCGTCTTCACAAGGCCCGGATTGGCGTCGAGATCCGCCTCGTCGATCCAGTCTTCGCTCACCGGCAGATCGCGGGCGATGAGCGCGTTGAGCTCCGCCTCCACCGCATCGCGGTCCTCGGGCGGCTCGGGCATGAGAAAATCGAGCCGGCCTTTTCCCGCGCCGATCTGGCCGCCCGTCACCGGAAGCGGGATCGCGACGGAGAGAAGGTGCAGCGCGGTGTGCATCTGCATATGCGCGAAGCGCCGGTCCCAATCGAGCCGCTGGGTCACCTCTGCGCCCACGGGCGGCAGGGAGACGGGCTCGGAGGGCACCAGCACCACCGCGTCACCCTGCCCCTTTACCGCCGTCGCGATCGCAATCTCTCCATGCTCCGAGAGAAGCGTGCCGCTATCGCCGGGCTGTCCACCACCCGTGGGGTAGAACAGCGTGCGGTCGAGCACGATGCCGCCTTCCTCGGTCAGCCCGGCCACGCGGGCACTGGCCTCGCGCTGATAAGGATCGGTCCGAAACAGCAAGTCCGTCATCTCGTGTCACTCTCCGTCGGGATCGCCGCCGCCCGTGCTGCGTTTCATCGCAGCCGGCATCGCGGCGCGCTCGTCCATGCTTTGTGGTGTCTGGTCCTGCCCTGCAAACCCGCGATGATCCGCGCTGCCGCGCCCCGTGAGCTCTTCGGCGTTGCGAAGCCACAAATCGCGCTGCGGGAACGGGATCTGAATCCCCTCCTCGGCGAAGCGCTCGGCGATCTGGTGGTTCATCTCCGTCTGAACTTCGAAGATCTCCAGGATATCCGTCAGGATCACGCGGATCTCGAACTCGATGCCACTGTCGGCAAAGCCCTTGAACCAGACATAGGGGGCTGGGTTCATGAACACGAGCGGATGCGCGCGCGCGATGGACAACAGGATCCGTTCGACCTTGCGCGTGTCAGAGCCGTAGGCCACGCGCACCGGCACGATCAGGCGGCCGAACGTGTTGCCGCGCGTGTAGTTTGTCACCGTGCCGGTCACGAGGTCCGAGTTCGGCACGATCACATCGAACCGGTCGAAGGTCTCGATCCGGGTGGAACGCACCGAGATGTCCTTCACGAAGCCCATGTTGTCGCCGACCGCGATCCAGTCGCCCTCCCCGATGGGCCGCTCGATCAGAAGGATGATCCCCGAGACGAAGTTCGACACGATGTTCTGAAGGCCGAAGCCGATGCCGACGGACAACGCACCGGCGACGAGCGCGATGGAGGACAGATCGATCCCCGCCGCCGCGAAGGCGATCAGCGCGGCGGTAAAGACGCCGATATAGCCGACGCCGGCGACGATGGCGTTGCGCCCGCCGATATCGATCTTGGTCTTCGGCAGGACGCTGGAGCGCAGCCCGCCCTGAAGGCCCCGCGTCAGTGCGTAGCCGATCAGAAAAACGGCGATGAAGTAGAGAAAATCAGCCGGGCGGATGCGGCTGTCTCCGACCTGGTAGCCGGCAGTGAAGGTCGCCCAGAGCTCCGTCAGGTCGGAGACCCGCGCGCCCCAGATGAGCGCCAGCGCGGGCAGCGCGGTCAGCAGAAGAAGGAAGCCCGCGAAGACCGGCACGAGGCTGTTGGCCTCCTGCACGGTCTTGCCCGCCACCAGCAGATAGAGATCCGACACGAACCGCAGAAGCACCAGCACCGTGCCCGCGAGCACCAGCGTCGCGATCATCGGGAAGGTCAGCGCCTGCGCGACCTGCAGGTATCCGGCAGCCGCGAAAACAGGTGCCGCGACGGCCGTCAGCACCACGAGCCGCCCGAACACGCGGCCGATCCGCATACGGAACGCCATCGGATCGGGAGATTCCGGATCGTCGATCTCGGTATCGAGCACCGCGCGGCTGAAGATCGTCCCGATGCGGAACATCAGAACGCTGGCGACCACGATGATCGGGAAGGCGAGGACCGCCGCCACTTCCGAGGAATAGTCGTCGACCTCGGTGAAAACGGAGCGCACACCGCTCAGCACGACGAGGATCGCGAGCGCACTGAAATAGAAGCGCGCCTCCGTCCGCCGCGCGGAATCGAGCGGCATAGTCGCCTCGTCATCGTCCGGCGAGAAGGTCTGTTGTGCCAGCCAGCGGATATAGACGAAGACGCCGACCCAGATCGGCAATCGGCGCAGGATCACCTCGCCGCGCTCCCCGATCAGTTCGGTATATTCCAGACCGAGCGCGATCAGGATGATGCCGGTCAGCGGCAGGATGATCATGCCGAGCGACGCGATGAAGCGCCACACGCCCGAGGCGCGGCGCGAGATGCGGTTGCGGAGCCAGTGCACGCCCGATTCCGCCCAGGCCCGTCCGCGCGCCAGGAGCAGGATGCCGAAGAGCCCCATGCCCAGTGCGACCGGCAGCCGCTCCCGGTCAAGCTCGTCGTCACCGGCGAAGATCTCGCCTTCCGCCTCGTCCCAGAAGGCCCGGATCGAGCGCGCAAGTTCCTCGAGGGCGCCGGGCCAGAGCGCGGGATTGAGCGGCGTCGGACCTTGCGAGAAGAGCCGCTCGGCCGCACGCGCCCGGATGCGCGCGTCGATCTCGCGGATGAGACCGTCGGCGCGGGTGAAGGCCTCCTCGGCGGTCACGATAGGCGCGCGCGCCTCCTCGAGCTGGGCGTTCAGCGCGGCCCGGCGATCAGCCACATCCTGCGCCTCTTCTTCGCCTTCCTCAGGTGCGGGCCCCAGAGCGTTCAGCTGCGCTTCAAGCGTCTGGATGCGCGCGTTCTGCTGATTCTGAAGGATGCTGAAACGGTCACGATACCCGACGAGGTCGCCCCGGATCCGCTCCAGAAGGCCGGTTGGCGGCTCGCCATCCGCGAGCGTTCTCTCGATCCGCTCCGCGGTATCGCTCCAGGCGGAGAAATCGACATCGAGCGCGTCGTCAGGCGGCGCGATGTCGGACAATTCGTCGGATGGGTCGGGCCCGGTGAGCGCTTCGCCCAGTGCCTCGACGCCCTCGGTGGCCGCCTCGGCGGGTGCGGATTGCTCCTGTGCGATGCCCGCGACCGGCAGCCATGCCAGACACAGGACGAGCGCTGCGGCGAGCCGGCGGATCGCCGCGATGCGTCTCATGTGTCCTCGAAAACGCCCGGAATGGAGGCAGGCGCCTTGTCGAGCCACGGCGGTGTCGGAAGGCCCTTGGCCTCGAGAAACTCGCGGTTGAAGAGCTTGGACTGGTAGCGGTTGCCGTAATCGCAGAGGATCGTGACGATCGTATGCCCCGGCCCCATCTCGCGAGCCATGTGCATCGCGCCCGCGACGTTGACCCCGGTCGAGCCGCCCATCACGAGCCCTTCATGCTGCAATAGGTCGAAGACGATGGGCAGCGCTTCGGCGTCGGGCACGCGGCACGCGAAATCGGGCGTGTAACCGTCAAGATTGGCGGTGATCCGCCCTTGCCCGATCCCTTCGGTGATGGAATCGCCAGGGTTTTCCTCGCCGGTCATCAGCTTGAGCAGGCCCGCGCCCTCGGGGTCGGCAAGACCGACTTTCACGCCCTTTGGCTGCAGCGCCGCCGCGACACCCGCGACCGTCCCGCCCGATCCGGCGGCACAGATGAAGCCGTCGACCTTGCCGCCTGTCTGCTCCCATATCTCGGGTCCGGTCGTCTCGATATGGGCCTGGCGGTTGGCAACATTGTCGAACTGGTTCGCCCAGATCGCGCCATGCGGTTCGGTCTTGGCAAGCTCTTCCGCCAGTCGGCCCGAATAGCGCACGTAGTTGTTGGGGTTCTTGTAGGGCGCGGCCGGCACCTCCACGAGTTCCGCACCCGCAAGCCGCAGCATGTCTTTCTTTTCCTGGCTCTGGGTCTCGGGAATGACGATGACCGTCTTGAAACCCATCGACGCGCCAACGAGCGCGAGGCCGATCCCGGTATTGCCCGCCGTGCCCTCGACGATGGTGCCGCCGGGCTCGAGCAGACCCTTCTCCACCGCGTCACGGATGATGAACAGCGCCGCGCGATCCTTCACCGACTGGCCGGGATTCATGAATTCCGCCTTGCCGAGGATCTCGCAGCCGGTCTCCTCGCTCGCCTTGCGAAGGCGGATGAGCGGCGTGCGGCCAATCGCGTCAGCCATGTCCTTTGCGATACGCATGGGCGGTCTCCTTTGCTTGTCCCGCTCGGTTGCCCTTGGGTGTAGGGCGCAGGTCGGGCGAACTCAAGCGCCCGTGCGCAAGGCGGGCCTTTCCCGCGCAAGCCAGAGCAGCATCATCGCGAGCGGCCCGGCATTGACTTCGCCCGTCTCGACGAGCCCCATCGCCGCGTCGAAGGAAATGACGTGGCTGCGGATATCCTCGTTTTCCTCGTCGAGCCCGGCAAGGACCGTGCCGCGTCCGGCCAGATCGGCCAGCCCCAGGAAGCAATGGAAATACTCGGTCGAATAACCGGGGGAGGCATAGACCTTGAGCATGGGGCGCATGTCAGAAAGCTCGAGCCGTGCCTCCTCGACCGCCTCGCGCCGCGCGGTCTCCATCGGATCCTCGCCCGCATCGACAAGCCCCGCGATGGGTTCCAGCACCCAAGGCCCCGGATCGCCGCGCATGAGCGGGCCGTAGCGAAACTGCTCGATCAGAAGCACCTGGTCCGTCACCGGATCATACGGCAGAACGAGCGCCGCATCGAAGGCGCAGAACGCCTCGCGCGTCACCGCCTCCGAATAGCCGCCGCGATATTGCGGGTAGCTGACTGTAAAGCGCCGCAGCCGGAAGAACCCGTCATGCCCGCCTTCCGCGATTTCGAGGCGCGGCAGGTCCCCCCGCCCCATATCAGTTCGAAGCGCGTGCGGCGCGCCCTCCGCTGCCATCTCGCGGGCCCAGCCGCGGGCGCAGAAAACGGACCACAGCGCGTGCGCCGCGTCCGCGTCGGTCTTGCCGTACCGCGCCATCACCTCCTCGGCCGCCGAGACCATCACCGTCGCCCAGCGAGACGCCCAATCCTCGATATCGAAGAGCGCGCCCAGTTCCGGCCGCGTATCCGACAGGTAGACCCTCGCCTCGCGCGGCCCCGTCTCGGTCTCGACAGTGACGGTCTCTGGGCGGTAGCCGAACCCTTCCTCGAAGAAGTCGAGCCGCGCCGCCGCTTCGGCGGAGACATCGACCAGAACGCCGTCCGCGTCCGAGCCATCCTTCGCGATCAGAACCGGATAGGCCTGACCGGCAACCCAGTGGACCGCGTGCCCGGCCAGCGACGCGCGCTCCGCCTTGGCGGGCGTGCCCGCGACGCGCTCAAACAGCTCCGGATGGCGGAGCGTGCCGTAAAGAAAATACCTAGTCATGTCAGCGCCAGTAGTGGCTCGCGACTTCGGCCGCAACGGCCACGATGATCGCGCCGATCGCCATCAATCCCAGGATATTGAGCGTCAGCAGAAAAGAACCGTATTCGAGGAAATACGTGATTGCGCCGTCGATCGCCTCGAAAACGGTCCGGTACTTGCGGTCCATCGAATCCGCGACCATCTGCTCGACCGCGTGCACGAAGAGGCAGACCACCGTAGTCGCGAAGGTGCCCGTGATCCCGTTGGTGATCGCAGCGGACGTGCCCTTGCCGACCCGCGCACCGATGAACTTCCAGCCGCCGAAGAAAGCGATGAGCGCGTTGACCTCCGACACAGCCCCGACCGTGATCGAGCTAGGCAGGCCCGCCTTCACCATTTCGGTGACCACGAAGGCCAGCGCTGCGAGCAACAAGCCCGCGACAAGTTTCGGTGCCGTGGGCATGTGTTCTCAACCCGGACGAGACAACGTGATCTGCGTGACGTCGCAATTCCCCGTCGCGAAGGTCGCGGCGCAGGACGTCAGATAGAAATTCCACATGCGGCGGAAGCGGTCGTCAAATCCTAACTGCGCCACCTCGTCCCATTTGCGGTTGAACGTGTCATGCCAGCGACGGAGCGTCTGGTCGTAGCTGTCGCCGAACTCGATGCTGCGTAGAACCTCGAGCCCGGCGCGCTTGATCTCGTCGCGCAGCACCACCGGCGAAGGCAGCATGCCGCCAGGGAAGATGTATTTCTGGATGAAATCGGGCCCGCGCTTATAGACGTCCCAGCGGCGGTGATCGACGGTGATGACCTGCAGCGTGGCCGTCGCGCCTGGCTTGAGCCGGTCTTTGACGGTGTTGAAATAGACCGGCCAGTAGCGCTCCCCGACCGCCTCGAACATCTCGATGGAGGCGATGCCGTCATAAAGCCCGCGCTCGTCGCGGTAATCCTGCAACTTGAACTCGACCCGGTCCTCGAGCCCCGCGCGCCGAATGCGCTCCTTGGCGTAGTCGTATTGCGCCTGGCTGATGGTGAGCCCCGTCACCCGCAGGCCGCGCTCCTTCGCGGCATATTCGGCAAAGCCGCCCCAGCCGCAGCCGATCTCGAGCACGTGGTCACCGGGCTGCGCGCCCATCTGGTCCACCATCGAGGCGTATTTGGCGATCTGCGCCTTCTCGAGGCTCTCCTGGCCGGTATCGAACTTGGCCGAGGAATAGGTCATCGTGTCATCGAGCCAGAGCTGGTAGAACTCGTTGCCGAGATCGTAGTGCTGCGCGATGTTGCGACGCGCCTGGGTCTTGGAATTGGATTTCAACCAGAACCGCAGCCGCTCGTAGGCGCGCAGGAGCCCCATGCCGGGAAATCCGTCGTAGATGTCCTCGTTGTCCGCATGGACGAGATCCATGAAGGCCTGCAGGTCCGGCGTCGACCACCAACCGTCGAGATAGCCGTCGCAGAACCCCAGATCGCCCTCACGGATGAGGCGCGCAAAGAGATCGGGATTGTGCAGATGCAGCTCGGCGACCGGTCCGGGATTGCGCCCGTCTGCGCGGAAAACGCGCCCATCCGGCATCACGAAGTCGATGCGTCCATTGTTCATCTTTTGCGACATGTCGAAGACTTGCGCAAAATACCGCGGCAGGCCGTCTTGGCCCTGCGTCGAGGTCAATACCATCGAGTTCCCCATTTCATCCGACGCTCCAGACACGGGCGCCGGGTGTGTCCCGTTTCACGGCAAGCTATAGCGCGGAGGCCGCACCCCGCAAGTTGACGCCGGGACATGCGTTCAGAAGTCACGGTTCTCATAGGCGTCAAGCGCGCGCTGCCGACCTTCTTTCGCACCCACGATCGGCTCGGGGTAGTCGTCATCCGGCGAGATTTTCCAGCTGCGCGGAATGGCCTCGAAATAGGACAGAGCCGTCTCGGGTGGGTTGTTCTGCCCTTCGGCGATCCAGCGATTGATGAATGTGCGGTCCTTGTCGAACCGGTCCACCTGCGTTTCGGGATTGAAGACGCGGAAATAGGGGGTCGCGTCGGGGCCGGAGCCCGCCGACCATTGCCAGCCCATCGCGTTGGAGGCCGGATCCCAGTCGATCAGGCAATCCTCGAACCATTCCTTGCCGATCTTCCAATGGCACATGAGGTGTTTGCAGAGGTAGGAGGCGACGATCATTCGGCCGCGATTGTGCATCCGGCCCGTCACGTACATCTCGCGCAGAGCCGCATCGACGAACGCCATGCCCGTCCGGGCGCGCTTCCACGCGATGACCTCGGATTTGCGCTCGTCCTCGTTCCAGGGAAAGGCATCCCATTCCTCGCGCCAATTGCCGGTCTCGAGCTGCGGCGTGTGCCAGAGAAGGTGGTAGGCGAACTCGCGCCAGACGAGCTCCTGAAGAAAGGTCTGCGCGTCGTCCTTGCCATCGTTCAGGGCGCGCATGCCCGCGGCCCAGCATTGATGCGGCGTGATCTCTCCGAGCGCGAGGTTCTCCGACAGGTTCGAGGTGCCGTCCACCGCCGGGATGTCGCGGTTCGCTTTGTATGCCCCGATCTTCGAGGACACGAACGCGCCGAGCCGCGCTTGCGCCGCGCTCTCGCCGAGCTGCACATAGGGGCGCACCACGTCCGCGCCGCGATCCATGCCCGCCCCGAGGCTCCACTCGTCCAGCGCATCGCTCGCGGGCCAGTCAGCTGGCGCGGGGATCTTGCCTGGCGTCGCGATCGGCTCGGGCACCTCGCGATCCTTCACCGCGCGCCAGAACGGCGTATAGACCTTGTAGAACTCGCCCTGCTTGGTTTCGACGCTCCACGGTTCGAACATCAGGTGTCCGGCGAAGCTTTTGGCCTCGAGCCCGTCATCCTTGAGCCCCGACTTCACGCGCTCGTCGCGCTCGACGCTGTCCGCATCGTAGGCGCGCATCCAGTAGACCGCCCCCGCCCCGGTTTCCTCCACCAGCTTTCGCAAGACTTCGAGCGGCGGGCCTGCGCGCAGGATCAACCGGCTGCCCTTCTCCGCGTAGCTCTCGCCCAGCACGCCGAGGCCGAGGCCCAGCCGCCAGACCGGTGCGGTGCCAAGCTTGTCGACCAGGTTGTCGCGGATGAAGACCGGGATGACCGGACCGCCACGCCTGGCCGCGGCGTCGAGCGCCGGATGGTCCGAGAGCCGCAGATCGCGGCGATGCCAAAGGATCGTGGGTCGCGTGTCGGCCAAAGGTCTCTCCCGGAATTGCGGCGCATGTTCCGGGAAAGCTAGCGTGGGCGCGCGAGGGTCAACAGACCCCGCGCGTCATGACCCGGCCTCAGACCTTGGAGCGGCGCGGCGGCTGACCTCCGCCTTGACGGCGCGCGGTGCCCCGCGCCTGTCCCGGCTTGCCCGGCCCCTTGCCCGCACGATGCGGCGGGGTGAAGCGCTGGGAGGTGTCGGATGCCTTGCTGCGGGGTTTCGCTTGCGCGGTCGCCGCCTCGGGCTTGTCCTTCGGCTTTTTCGGGCGCCCGGCTTTCGCATCGGGTTTCTGGCCGAACGGCTTCTTGCCCGCGGGTTTGGATGCGCTCTCGCCGGCGGAAGTCGTCTTCTTCCAGTCGGGCTTGGCGGGCTTGCGAGCCTCAGGCGCCGCGCGCTCTTCGCGGGGCTTCGCCGCAGGCGCAGGCCGGTCTTTCTTCCAAGCGGGTTTATCGCCTGGCTCGCGGCTTTTCTCCTCACGCGGGGCCGACGCGCGCGCGGGCTTGTCCTTCTTCCACTCAGGCTTGTCGCCTCGAGGGCGGTCGGACTTGTTCGCCTTCCAGTCGGGCTTGTCGCCGCGCGGACGCTCGGGCTTGCCCGGCGCGCGCCTCGGCGCGGGCGCAGGGCGGCTCATATCCGGCACACCGTCGAGCTTCTGCGCGATCACGCCCTGTTCAAGTTCGCCGCCCTCACCGAGGCTTGCAAGAAAGCCCTCGGCGCTGGGTGCGGCCAATTCCACGTAGGTTTCGGCATCCTGCACGCGGATCGCGCCGACCGCGTCCTTGTCGAGCCCGCCGGTCCGCAACAGCAGCGGCAGGAGCCAGCGCGGCTCGGCGCGGTCCTTGCGGCCCACCGAGAGGGAAATCCATACGCTCGGCCCGAACGGCGCGCGCTCTTTCACGGGGCGGTCTTTCGGGCATGCGCGCTCTTCGGGAGCGGACAGCTCCTCGGGCGCGGAATGACGGGTGCGGTAGAGGCGCAGATAGGCAGCGGCCACGGCTTCGGGGCTTTGCTGTGCGAGCAGTTTCGCGGCGAAGGACGCCTGTTCCTCGGTGATCTCGCTCGCCCAGTCAGGATCGGCCAACAGCCGCTCCTCGTCGCGCGCGAGGATGTCTTCCGCGCCGGGCGCTGTGGTCCAGTCGGCGGTGACGCGCGCGGTCTTCAGCAGACGCTCGGCTTTCTTGACGGCTTTCGGCGGCACGATCAGCGCGGAGATGCCCTTGCGCCCTGCCCGGCCGGTCCGGCCAGAGCGGTGCAGAAGACCTTCGGAGGTCTTGGGAAGCTCGGCATGCACGACGAGTTCGAGGTTCGGCAGGTCGATCCCGCGCGCGGCGACATCGGTTGCAACGCAGACCCGCGCGCGCCCGTCGCGCATCGCCTGAAGCGCATGACTGCGTTCGGATTGGCTAAGCTCGCCCGACAGGCACACGACCGCGAAGCCGCGATTTGCAAACCGCGCCGTCAGACGGTTCACGGTCGCCCGCGTGTTTGCAAAGACGATCGCGTTTTCCGCATCGTGGAAGCGCAGGACGTTGATGATGGCGTTCTCGGCATCGCGCTCAGCGACGCGCAGTGCCTGGTATTCGATATCGGTGTGCTGGCTCGAGCCGGAGCTTGTCACGACGCGCCGCGCATCCTGCTGGTATTCGGAGGCGAGCTTTTCGATCATCGGCGGCACGGTGGCCGAGAACATCAGCGTGCGGCGATCCTCAGGCGCTTCGCCCAGCATGAATTCGAGATCCTCGCGGAATCCCAGATCAAGCATCTCGTCCGCCTCGTCGAGCACGACGGCGCGGATCGACGACAGATCGAGGGAGCCGCGCTGGATATGGTCGCGCAGTCGGCCCGGCGTGCCGACAACGATATGCGCTCCGCGCTCAAGCGCCCGTCGCTCGTCGCGCATGTCCATGCCGCCGACGCAGGTCGCAACCGACGCGCCGGTCTTCGCATAGAGCCATGTCAGCTCGCGGCTGACCTGGAAGGCCAGTTCCCGCGTGGGCGCGACAATCAGCGCGAGCGGCGCGGAGGCCGGCATCGGCACCCGGCCCTCTTCAAGGATGGTCGGCCCGATGGCGAGGCCGAACCCCACGGTCTTCCCCGAGCCGGTCTGCGCGGAAACGAGAAGGTCCGCGTCATCAAGACCCGGATCCGTCACCGCGTCCTGAACGGGCGTCAAAGTGGTGTAGCCACGCTCTTCGAGCGCATCGGAAAGGGTCTGGATCATTCTGGGAAACCGATCTTGAGAAGTGCCGCGAGAGGCTCGCAGTCCGCCAAAGGGGGGCGGAGATTGCGCCTCATAGCGCGAACTGCGCCCTCTGTATATGGCATTTCGCGCAGTGCGCCTGACATGGCCCATCTGCGCGCAGTGCATAACAGCGATGATCGGTAGGATGGGATCACCGGGCGGGATCGGCCCCGCCCGGTGTGATTGTCTTTACCGCGGCTCTGTCCGCAGGCCCTTAAAGATGGCCCAGCAGAGGAACAAGAGAACCACCGTGAAGATGATGCCCGTGGCATTCACCATCGCCTGAAGCGCCGTCAAACCGCCGCCGATCAGGAGCGTGATCGCAACGACGCCCTCGATCGTGGCCCAGAAGACCCGCTGCGCCGTCGGCGCTTCGGTCTTGCCGCCCGCGGTGATCGTGTCGATCACGAGGCTTCCCGAATCCGACGAGGTGATGAAGAAGACCAGCACCAGGATGATCGCCAGCGACGAGGTGATCGTCGTGAGGGGCATGTCCCCGAACATCGCGAACATCGCGAGAGAGTCGTTATAGTTGGCGATGACGTTCTGGTATACGCCGCTCTCGGTGCCCATCTCCGCGACCTGAGTGATCGCGGTGCCGCCGAAGGTCGCCATCCAGAAGACGCCCACGAGGGTCGGGATCAGCATCACGCATGTGATGAACTCGCGCACCGTGCGGCCACGGCTGACGCGGGCGATGAACATGCCCACGAACGGTGACCAGGAGATCCACCAGGCCCAGTAGAACGAGGTCCAGCTTTCGCGGAAGCTGTCATCGTCGCGACCGATCGGGTTCGACAGCGGCACCACGTCCATCACGTAGGTCGACAGACCGTTCCAGACGTCCCGGAGGATCTGCATCGTCGGCCCCGCGAAGAATACGAAAAACACGAGAAGGACTGCAAAGCACATGTTCACGTTCGACAGGAGCTTCACGCCGCCGTCGATGCCCCGAATAACCGAGAACAGCGCAACTGCGGTCACGCCCGCGATCACGACGATCTGGGTATTGAGCGAGTCCGGCACGCCGAACACGTAGCTCAGCCCCGACGTCGCCTGCTGCGCCCCAAGGCCGAGCGAGGTCGTCAGGCCGAAGAGCGTCGCGAAGACCGCGATGATGTCGATGATATGGCCCGGCCAGCCCCAGACCCTGTCGCCCATCAGCGGGTAGAATGCCGACCGGATGGAGAGCGGAAGCTGCTTGTTGTAGGTGAAAAGCGACAGCGCGAGCGCAACCACCGCGTAGGCCGCCCAGGGGTGCAGGCCGAAGTGGAAGATCGTGGCCGCCAGCCCGTGTCCACGCGCATCTGCAAGTTGCGCCTGGTCGATCTCACCGGTCTCGGTGTTGATCGGCCCTTCGAGACCGAGCGGGTTCGACACCTGCATGTGATAGACGGGCTCAAGCACGCCGAAGAACATGAGGCCGATGCCCATACCAGCGGCGAACAGCATCGCGAACCACGACAGGTAGCCGAAATCCGGCGTCGCATCCGTGCCGCCGAGCCTCACTTTGCCGAGCGGGCTGACCACCAGATAGAGGCAGAACAGCACGAAGATGTTCGCCGCCGAGAGGAAGGCCCAATCGAACGTCGTGGTTACGAAGGTGAAGAGCCAGTTGAAGACGGCCGACGCGGATTCCTGGAAGATCAGGGTGACAAGGACGAAGACGAGGACTGTCAGAGACGAGATCAGGAAGACCGGGTTGTGGATGTCGAAGACGAGCGGGCCGATCTTCTTTTCCACATTGTCCTGGCCGACCTTATAGGTCGTATCGATCGTGTTGACGTCGCCGTCGGGACTGGGAATGTCCAAGCCTTCCGACTCCGATGAAGCGTCGGTCATGTCGCACCTCCGTTGTTGGCGTTTTCTTGCTCAACATCTCAAGTAGAGCCCACGGACCTGCGACAACCCGTAACACCGTATTTCTGGCACATAATTCTCTCATGCGCGGCCTAAGCCGCTGAGATAGGGGCAACCTTTTCCGCGACTGACCTTGCCATCCCATTCCGCAAACCCGAGATCACGCAGCCTTTCACGTGCGCGATCTTTCTTCCTCCAGACATGAAAACGCCCCGGACCGAGGGGTCCGGGGCGTGTCTGGCGTGGTTTGCGGCCGGATCGTCGCGGCCGCATCATGTGACGCGATCAGCCGCGCTTTTCGCTTCTGAGGCCGGCGATGATCGCCCAGCACATCAGCAAAAGCACGATCGTGAAGGGCAAGCCCGTGGAGATCACCATCGCCTGGAGCGCTCCAAGTCCGCCGCCGATCAGGAGCACGATGGCGACCGCGCCTTCGAAGATGCACCAGAACACCCGCTGCGGGACCGGCGCGTCGACCTTGCCGCCCGCTGTGATCGTGTCGATCACGAGGCTGCCGGAGTCGGACGAGGTCACGAAGAACACGATGACGAGGATCACCGCGATCGTCGATGTGATTGCCGCCATCGGCAATTCCGACAGCATCCCGAAGAGCGAAAGCTCGGGGCTGTAGCTGTCGATCACGTTCGCCTTCACGAGGCTGTCGGGGTTGTTCAGAACCTGGTCGATCGCCGCACCGCCGAACACCGCCATCCAGAGGACGCAGACAAGGCTCGGGATCAGGATCACGCAGGTGATGAACTCGCGCACCGTGCGGCCGCGGCTGACGCGGGCGATGAACATGCCCACGAACGGTGACCAGGAGATCCACCAGGCCCAGTAGAACGCGGTCCATCCGTGACGATAGCTGTCATCCTCGCGCCCGACAGGGTTGGACAGCGGCAAGAGCTCGCGGCCATAGGCAAGAAGCCCCTCGCCGAAGCCCGTCAGCAGCATCACAGTCGGGCCTGCCAGCAGCACGAAAAGCAACAGCAGCGCCGCCACGACCATGTTGACCTCGGAGAGGACTTTCACCCCCCCATCAAGGCCACGCAGGACCGATACCAGCGCGACCAGCGTGATCGCCACGATCAACACCACCTGGCTCGTGATCGTGTTGGGCAGACCATAGACGAATTCGAGACCGGCGACCGCCTGCTGCGCGCCGAAGCCGAGCGAGGTCGCAAGGCCGAAGAGCGTCGCGAAGACCGCCAGCGTGTCGATGATGTGCCCGGTCCAGCCCCAGACGCGGTCCCCGAAGATCGGATAGAAGGCAGACCGGATCGTCAGCGGCAGACCCTTGTTGTAGCTAAAGAGCGCAAGGCTCAGCGCCACGATCGCATAGATCGCCCAAGGGTGCAGGCCCCAGTGGAAGATCGTGCCCGCCAGGCCGATCTCGCGCGCCGCGGCGACATTCGCCTCGATCACGCTGCCGTCCTCGGCGAACGGAGACGGCACGCCGAGCGGTGACGAGACAGCCATGTGATAGACCGGCTCGAGCACGCCGAAGAACATCAGACCAATGCCCATGCCCGCCGCAAAGAGCATCGCGAACCAGCCCGCATAGGTGAAGTCGGGCGTGGCTTCCGTCCCGCCGAGACGGACGCCGCCCCAGGGGCTCACGATCAGGAACAAAGAGAAAAGAACGAAGAAGTTGGCCGCCGACAGGAAGAACCAGTCGAAGGTCGATGTCAGGTAAGGCCTGAGTTCGCCGAAGAAGGTCGATGCCTGCTCGCGGAAGATCAGGGCATAAACGACGAACAGGATCACGGAGGCGCCGGAAATGACAAAAACCGGGTTGTGAATGTCGAAACCGAATGGCCCGAGTTTGCCGTCTATATTGTCCTGGCCGACATCGTAATCGGTTTCGATGAGGTTCGTATGGCCTTCTGGCGTTGGTATGCCTTCGGCCGTGATGTCCTCGTTTGACATGCGAGGGGCTCCCTACTTGTATTTTGCATTCCGCGACTTGCGATCTTGCGCCGCTTGGCGATGATTTGCCCACCGCGAGCGGTCGTGCCGACAAGCGGTGGAGACAAATGCGTTCTGAAGGGTATGACAATCAGCCGCGGACGTCCACCACAACGCGGCCGCGAACCTGCCCGTTCAGGATATCCGCCCCGAGTTTCGGCAGATCGGAGAGCGTTGCCGGCTGCACCATCGCGTCGAGCTTCTCCATCGGCAGATCTTTCGCAATCCGCTCCCAGGCGCGCAGCCGGTTGTCGTAGGGCTGCATGACGCTGTCGATGCCGAGAAGGTTCACGCCGCGCAAAAGGAAGGGGACAACCTTGGCCGGAAGGTCGGCTCCGCCCGCCAGTCCGACCGCCGCGGCAGAGGCTCCGTATTTGAGCTGGCCCAGCACCCGCGCCAGCATCGCGCCCCCCACGGCGTCGACACAGCCGCCCCAGCGCTCGGTTTCGAGCGGGCGCTTCGTGGTCTCGGCAAGATCCTCGCGCGCCACGATTTCGGTCGCACCGAGCGCCTTGAGGTAATCGGCGCTGTCCGGGCGGCCCGTCACGCCAGCGACCTCGTGACCGAGCGCGGCGAGGATCGCCGTGGCGACCGAGCCGACGCCGCCGGACGCGCCGGTGACGAGAACGGGGCCATCCTTGATCCCGTGATCCTCGAGCGCCATCACCGCGAGCATGGCCGTGAAGCCCGCCGTGCCGACGGCCATCGCCTGCCGGGTGTCGAGGCCCTCGGGCAGCGGCACCAGCCAATCGGCCTTCACGCGCGCCTTCTCGGCATAGCCGCCCCAATGCGCCTCCCCGACGCGCCAGCCTGTGAGGACGACCTTGTCGCCGGCGCTGTATCGATCGTCGCTCGAGCTCTCGACCGTTCCGGCAAAGTCGATGCCGGGCACATGCGGGTAATTGCGGACAAGCCCGCCGCCCGGCCCGATGCAGAGCCCGTCCTTGTAGTTGAGCGTCGAATACTCGACCGCGACCGTCACCTCGCCCTCGGGCAGATCGTCTTCCGAGATCTGTTTGACGGCGGCGCTTGTCTTGCCGCTCTCTTCGTCCTTCTCGACGAGCAATGCGTTGAACATGTGTGTCCTCTCTTCCTCAATAAGTGTCGGCTGTGCGAGCTACCGCGCAACCCGCAGCGTTACAGCACGGGCCCGTCCTCGGGCATGAAGGCCAGGTCCGAGACCGGTGCGGTTGCACCGGCCGCGGTCAGCATTGCGTGGATCTGGCCGCGGTGATGGGTCTGATGGTTGAACATGTGGGCCACGCAGAGCGCGCGCGGCCGCGACACCTCGCGTCCCTGAGCGCCCGAATACCAGGTGAGATCACCGAAAAGCTCGGTCGAGCGCAGGTTCTCCGCCCAGTCGAGGATGCGCGCATCCATGCGGAACCGCGCGATGTCCCAATCGGGCAGCGTATCGGTGAACGCGATGCTCTCCGCGATGCCGCCTTTCGGAGCGGGGCTCTGCGTGAAGCGCGCCATCCAGATAGTATCCGCCCATAACAGGTGGTTGGCGGTCGCAAAGATCGAGCCGAAGAAACCCTGCCCCGTCTCGCGCAGCCACGCCTCGCCGCGCTCTTTGAAGATCGACTTGAGCTGGCGGTTTTGCCAGGCGTTGTAGCGCGCCATCTGGACAGTGAAACTTGCGTCGATCATGGCGGTCCCTCCGTCACCATTGGGAGCAGTCGAGCATCCTTCTGCGTGACTGGCAAGCCGGAGCGCTTTTCCCGGGGCGCGGCCAGACTAGCTCACGCAGTGGTAGTGAAAGGAGCCCTGGTATGGTCGACGCCATTAACATCATCCTGGCGCTGGCGACGATCGCGCTCGGTGCATTCGGCCTTCTCGCGCCGCGCTACACGGCCGATGTGCTCGATCTCGATTTTCGCGGCAGCACGATGGGCATGAGCGAATTGCGCGCCTCGGCGGGCGGGCTTTTCGTTGCGCTGGGCCTTGTGGCACTTTTGTCCGGCGCCCCCTGGGCATACGGCATGACCGGCGTCGCATATCTGGGCGCGGGCACCGGGCGTATCGTCTCGATCCTCGCCGACAAGCCGCCGCAGCCGAAAGCCTGGATCTTCTTCGCCTGCGAGGCGGGGTTCGGCGCATGGCTGGTGATCGTGAATCTGCTCTGAGATTTACCTGACCTTAACCGGTCTCGTGTCTTGTGACGACATGACCGGACTTTATGGCCCCCTCTCGCCCGAAGCTTGGATCGAAGGCGTGTTCTCGAGCAAATCCGCCATGCGCGGTCAGGTCATCCGACGCGCGCGGCGCGACGTGGACCGCTACGCCGGCCTTGAACGGCTTCTGTCCGAGGTTGGCCGGCGCGGCTACCGGGCGATAGAGAATGGCGGGCAAGTCATCATATTTTGCAATAACGAGCCTGTCCGCGTGCTGGTCTAGGCCGGTTTCGCACGCGAAACCTGGACTGAAATCCGACGCGGATTTCGTGTCCAGAGACCAGCGCCGCCACAGAGGCCATGTTTTCAGCGTGCGGAAAACCGGCGAAATCTTCGAGAAGATTTCGCCTGCGCCTCTTTGCAAGCGCGCCAGAAACGCCTATCTTAAGCCTGTCTCGGCAACGGGACTATGGGCATAAACGCGCTCGTAATAAGCGGATCGGACCCGGGGGCGGTACCCGGCGGCTCCACCAATCATCCCGTCGTTGGGGGGACTTTGGGGCCGAAACAGGATCGACGAACGTGTAAAGGGGTAGCTTTGTCCCGGTGAGGTACCACCGTAATCGGTCCGTTAAGCATAATTGCCAACGACAATCGTGCTCCGGTCGCTCTCGCAGCCTAATGCTGCGCGAAAGACCGAAATCTTAAGTCCAGTCCTCTAGCCAGGGCTGGCGGGGTTCGCAGGCACCTGGCAACAGAAGCCTGCATTTTTCTCTTTAGCCCATACCTATCTTGTCGCCGGACCAGCGTGCCCCGTGGATTTTCTTAAGCTGTCTTTCCGGCCGTCGGCGATTGTCCCCGAGTCAGCTTTTCGCTCCACATTCGGACAGGAAAATGCCGCGAAATCAGACGAGAGGAATGACGCGGAACTGACTTGCCAAGCCGGGTGGCTCCGTACGAAGCTTAGCCGAAAGCGGGCAAGCCACGCGAGTGACACCGATGATGACACGAGACGGCGACATGGACCACGTGACCGGTGCTTCTATGACCCGAGAGCTCTGGAAGAGTTCAATGCGCGCGCTCAGAATAAGTGTGGCGCGCCTGCTCGTCATATCAGTTTCAATTCTTCTTCTGGCGACAATCCAGACGCCGGCGCAAGCCGAGCCGGATGAAATCTATCAGTTGGGCCCGGGCGACAGGTTATCTGTCCGCGTCGTAAGATGGGACAATCAGGAGCTCGACTTCGTGGAATGGGATGCGGTCAGCGGCAGTTTCTCCATCTCGAGCAACGGCACGCTGAGCATTCCGCTGGCAGGGACTTTCTCGACCTTGGACAAAGATCTCGATGAGCTGTCCCAGGAAGTTTCGGCCAAGCTGAACGAAAGCGTACAATTGATCGAGACGCCCTCTGTCGTGATCGAGATCGAGACCTACCGTCCGTTTTATGTGATCGGCGATGTGGAACGGCCCGGAGCCTTCGAAGCGACCCCTGGTCTGGGCGTCATGCAAGCCTACGCTCTGGCGGGCGGTGCGCCATATCTGCGCGAAGCTGAATCCAATGATCTGCGCGGCGTGATGCGGGATGCCGGTGACCTTTCGCGCATCCGCAGGGAGGAAGTGCGCCTGCAGGTTCTCGCGCACCGCCTGAACGCCGAGCTGCGCGGCGCGGATACGTTCGAGATCGACGTGGAGCTCCGCCACCCGGACGGGTCCGAAGCGCTCGATCGCCTGATCTCGGACGAGACAGAGATTTTCGCGACACGGAAAGAAGCACGTGCTCTGGAAAGGCAGAGCCTTGAAGAGCTCAAAATCCTTCTGGCGACGGAGATTTCCCAGCTTGAGACAAAACGTTTAAGGCTGGCGGATCAGATCCTCACGGCGCGGGAGGTCAGCGACAACCTCGCCGAGCTCGGCGACCGTGGTCTCGCACGTGCAGACCAGTTGCGCGACGCGCAACGCGCGATATTCGAGCTCGAGAGCCAGGATATCGACCTGGAGAACGGCATCTTTCGCGCGCAACAAGGGATCAAGGAGGCTGAGCGGGACATTGTCTCAATCCAGACCCAGCTTCTAACCCAGGTGACCGCCGAACTTCAGCGCGTCAATGCGGAGCTGGAAGACAGGGCGCAGCGTTCAAAACTGCTCATTTCCATGCTGGACCTTTTCAGCGTCGGCGTTCCCCAGTCCGAAAGGCAGTTCTCTACGGAGTTCTTCATCACGCGCAGTACAACTGATGGGGCCGAAGTGCAGGTCACCGGCGATACCCCTATCGGACCGGGCGACATCTTGCGCGTTCAGCGACGGGCGGCCGATTCCACGAGCAACTAGGTCGGATTGGCTGAGTGGAGGCGGCGAGAGGCCAGGAAACGCGGGATCAACACACCGCTTCCCGTCTTTGGTGACGATTGCTGTCTTGCGTGCCGAGCCAGGTATCCTGCCAGGCGTCGAGCATGATCAGGGTCCAGAGATGTCGTCCCCAATTACGGCGCCCCGACACGTGTTCATCGAACTTGGCTGCGGCGCGGTCAGGATCGACGACACCGAGCACTGACAATCTCTCGGGTGAAACCGCGTCGGCCGCCAGATCGCGCAGCGGACCACGGATCCAGTCTTCGATGGGTATGCCGAACCCTTGCTTGGGACGGTCGAACAACGCCGGAGGCACGCGTCGTTCCAGCAGCCTCCGCAGAACCAGCTTTCCGACGCGGCCATCAAATCGCAGATCGTTCGGTAGGGACCATGCCAATTCGACCACCCTGTGGTCGAGAAGCGGAGACCGGACCTCCAAAGACGCGGCCATCGACGCGCGATCGACTTTAACAAGGACGTCATCGGGCAGGTAGATGGACGTATCGAGCGCCATCATCTCGGCCACCCTGTCATCCATCTCCGTGGTGTTGCAGGCTTCAAATGGACCCGTCGGTCCCAATTGTCAACGGCGGAGTAATAACCGGCCACGTGGCGGCGCAAAACCAGGCCAGTGTCGGGGTGCTGAGCGCCATGGCGCGCGCGCTCCCCAAATAGC
>NZ_FOXV01000038.1 GCF_900115815.1 Roseivivax halotolerans
GGTGGGAGGATCGGCGATGATGGGACCGCGGCAGGAGGTGCAACCGGCGTTGTTCTACGAGTTCTCGCTTGAGGATCACGTCCCGCAAGACCACTTGCTTCGATCCATCGACCGCTTTGTCGACCTGAGCAGCATCCGCGCCCATCTTGCAGATTTCTACAGCCACACTGGCCGCCCCTCGGTCGATCCCGAGTTGCTGATCCGCATGCTGCTGGTCGGCTATTGCTTCGGCATTCGGTCAGAGCGGCGGCTGTGCGAAGAGGTGCATCTGAACCTGGCATATCGCTGGTTCTGCCGCCTCGATCTGAGTGACAGGGTCCCGGATCACTCGACGTTTTCGAAGAACCGGCACGGGCGATTCCGCGACAGCGAATTGCTTCGCCACCTGTTCGAAACGACCGTTGCCCGCTGCATCGACGAAGGCCTCGTCAGCGGCCAGCGCATGGCCGTTGATGCAAGCCTCATCGAGGCGGATGCGAACAAACAAAACTCGACGCCGAAGGAAGAGTGGGATGCGGAGCAGATTGATCCCGCCGACGCATCGCGGGCCGTTCGCGAGTATCTCGACACCCTGGACGAGGTAGCGTTCGGTGCCGCCAGCGAGGTGCAGCCCAAGTTCACGTCGCATTCCGACCCCGCCAGCCAGTGGACGGCAGCCCGCAAGGGCCCGGCATTCTTCAGCTATTCCGACAATTATCTGATCGACACGGATCATGGCGTGATCGTGGCTTTCGAAGCCACCAGGTCCATCCGGCAAGCCGAGGTTGGTTCGACCAAGACCATGCTGGACCGGGTGAAGGCCAGGTTCGATCTGCATCCTGAACGGCTGATCGCGGACACGGCCTACGGCACTGGGCCCATGCTGGGCTGGCTGGTCGACCGCAAGATCGCGCCGCATATTCCGGTCTTGGACAAGTCCGAGCGCACCGACGGCACCTGGAGCCGAGCGGACTTCGAGTGGGACGCCGAGAACGACCGATACATCTGCCCTGAGGGGCAAGAACTGAAGCAATTCCGAAGGAACTATTCCGACCCGAACCGGGGGCCGACCGGACAGGGTAGAGCGAAGTACCGTGCCCTGAAACTGACCTGCCAGGCCTGCCCATCCAAAGCAAAATGCTGCCCGAACGCTGATGCCAGATCCATCACTCGTGAAGAACATGAAGACGCCCGCCAGGTCGCCCGCGAGATCGCCAAGACCGACCAATACGTAATCTCGATGAAGCTACGGAAGAAGGTCGAGATGCTGTTTGCCCACCTCAAGCGAATCCTCGGCCTCAATCGGCTCCGATTACGCGGGCCATACGGCGCAAACGACGAATTCCTACTCGCCGCAGCCGCCCAGAACCTCCGCAAACTGGC